>JAZKDC010000004.1:0-431949 GCA_040387795.1 Verrucomicrobiota bacterium | reverse complement strand
CCTACCACATCAATGTCAACCATTTGTTACTCTATTTAACGCGCACTACACTAGCGCCGTTCCCGCCTCCGGCCCGCTTGGAACACTCCTCATCCTGTTTTCAACCCACCTTGGCAGGATTGGGAGGGATCAGAGACCACTGGGTTTTATGCCGTTGCTCTTGGGGTGGCCACAACCGGAGCCACCGCAGGAGATAGGCAGTGCGCTGCCAAAAAGCACGGACCAGCCCACGGCGGCGAGGCGTTTGAGGCAAACCGGACACGGTTTGGGGCGCAGCCCCGGCAGCACGGTGGGGGCCAGAGTCATTTGACAGATGATCACGCATTTCCGGGAGAGAGGCCATAGCTAGAGGAAAGGGAATCACGAATTTTCGCCAATGTCCTCGAATGGGAACTCTGTGGTACGGGCAAACGCAGCAATCCGCTGCCCGCGCCGCAGGTGCGCCATCTTTATAGCATTCGTGTCCCAAAGAGGCACCCAGCCCCGTCGGGGGCGACATCTTCCCGGGGTTGGATCCGGCGCTGGGCAAGCCCAGCTGGCAAAAGCGGGGGCAAGCCGCCCGCACTCCAAATGATCCCCACTCCTCGTCCTTCGTGCCGATTGATCAGGACCTCCGAAGCACTTTGGGGCGGATATAGTTGACATTTATTACTAATTGTTGTAATTTCCATACGAAATGAAATTACCATCAATCAGGCTGGCGTTGAAAATGGCGCTGCCGTTCCTTTTTGGGGCGGTGAACGCTCCGGCGGCCCTGCAGTCGGCTCCGATGGGTTTTTACTCGGTGGAAATGAAAAAGGGGGATCAGGCGGTCGGGGTTTCGCTGGTCAATCCCGCCCTTTTCAGCGGCACCATCACCACGGCTTCCGGGAACCGTCTGGCCACGGCGGCGCTGGCCCTCGACGCCGGAGGGCTGCTGACCACCGGGAAAGCTTATTATATTGAAATCGTCGCCGGTCCGGCGGATGCCTTGGTGGGACAGCGCCTGGAAGTGGATGTGACCGCTACCCAGGCGGCAACCACCCCCAACGGGGAGATCGTGGTGACCCCAACCTCCAAACGATCCACCACCGCCAGTTTGGCGGGACTGACCGGCTACCAGTTGGAACTGCGCGAACATCTCACGCTGAATCAGGTTTTCCCCAAGGACAAACTCTATGGCAGCACCAGCTTTTCTGACGCCGATCAGGTGCAGTTCTTCGACGGGAATGGGTTTGAGATTTGTTATGTCTATGGCCGGGATGGCCAGGCGCAGTGGACCGCCCTCAAGGGGTTCGCCAGCCAGGACGGACGGGTGATTTTGCCCGGGGAAGGACTGATCTTCAAACGCAGCAACAAGAGCCCCGGCCCGGTCACCCTGCGCATCAGTGGCGTGGCGCGCACCACCACCTTTGTGCAGCCCCTCGTGTCGGGGTACAATTATGTGTCCAGCGGTTTTCCGGTGGATGGTTCCTTTGCGGACCGGCAGGCCTGGCCGCTCACCTTTCAGAATGGGGACCGGGTCAAGATCTACCAGTCCGGCGGGTTTGTGACCTACCGGCTCTACAGCCAGGGCACCTCCCCGTCCGCCAATCTGTGGGCCACCCTGGGGGACTCCAGCTACACCTCCATGAATGACCGTCCATTGTTCGGCCACCGCAGCGCGGCCTTCCTCCAACTGAAAACGGCCGCGGCGGGCTATCGTTACGCGCCCCCTTTCCAGCCCTGATCCGGTTTCCTCCTTCTCCCTCACTGTTATGAAAACTCCTGCCTTGTTCCGCCCGCTCCCCGGCGCGCTCCTTTTGATGGGAATCCTGACCACTCCGGCCTTCGCGGACCGCACCATCAATTACGCGAGCACCCTAGAAGCCGTCAATGTCACCAGCGACGGCGCGCCCCTTGATGACACTTTCACCTTTGAACTGGGGACCTTCACCGGAGGGTTTCTGCCCACGCTCTCCAATACCGCCGAATGGCTGACCCATTGGGCGCCGGCTCCCAATTCCAGCACCAGTCCCTACTCCGGGGCTACCAGCAACTACTCCACCGACCCGGTGCCCTTTGGCGGACCTTCCAACGCTTTTCAGGGATTTGTCGTTCTCAACAGCAACGACGATGCCTTTGCCCCGGGCCTGCAGGGTTTTTTCTGGGGGTTCGATGAACGGGAAAGTGTCCCGGCCGCGGAATGGGTGCTGTTGTCGAACACCAGCTGGGTCATCCCGACCGTCATGCCGGGGGAAATCGAGATTTCCGATCTGAACTGGCTGACCAGCGACCTCGGCACCTATTCGGTGACCGGGAGCGTGAACCCGTATTTTGATCCCGAAGCGCCCGTGACGGAGCAACCGGCGCACCTTGTCTCCTCCCTCGTGGCCATCCCGGAACCCCGGGGGCTCCTTCTGGTCCTGCCGGTGGCGCTGCTGCTCGGCCGCCGCCGCCCTTCCTGCCTGACCCTGTCATGAAACGCTCCTCTCCCTTCCTGGTCCTCTTATTCCTGATGCTGCCGGCGGTACCTGTCCGCGCCGGGGCCACCATTGCCTTTGGCAGCAGCATCGGAGCCCTTAATCTCACCAGCGCCGGAGTCGAACTCGACAACCGGTTCGTTTTCGAGATCGGTTGTTTCTCCGCCGGGTTTGTCCCGACCGCGTCCAATACCACGGAATGGATCACGCAGTGGCACGCTTTCCCGGACGGGGGCGCGGCTTACCAAACCGCCGCGCTGGGCGCCCCCTTTCCCGCCGACCGGCAGCTCAACAGCTTTTCGGGAAGTGTCCGGGTCCGGGAAAATCCGGCGCCTTTCACCACCGGAGTCCCGGTTTACCTGTGGGGATTTGACCGGCGGACCTTGTCAGGCAAAGGCGAATGGATTTTGATGACCGCTCCCTCCTGGGTGTGTCCGGACGGGCAGGGGATCAATCCGGCGGTGAGTTATGCGGTGAGCAATGCCAGCCGTGCCATCCTGGGCCGGATCAATCAGGATGGGATCGAAATGCAAACCTCCGCGGTGGCGCTCTCCGGAACTCCGGAAAGCCTTCCGGATTGGCGGGCGTGGAATTTTGGAGCCGCCGCCAGCGAACCGGGCCAGGAACTGGCCGTCTGGGGAAATCTGGCCGATCCGGATCAGGACCGCCGTTCGAATCTGATCGAATACTTTCTCGGCAGCGATCCCCTCGCGCCGGACTCGGGTGATCCCCTGCCGGCCCCCCAACTGGATGCCGGCGGCCTCGTGTTGCATTACCGCCGCAGCACCCTCGCCCGCGATGCCGAAGGCGGCGTCGAGTGGTCCGCTGATCTGAGGCTGTGGACGCTGTCAGGCTTGGAGGAAATGGTCATCAGCAGCGATGCGACCTCGGCCATGGTGGAAGCCCGCCTGGCCTCCCCTCCCGCCGGAGCGGCCTTTTTCCGGCTGAAAGCCGTGGAATAACGGATTCACGATAGCGTTTCCGGAAGGGCAGTGGTAGGTTTTCAGGATCCGGACGCCGGGTCCGCAGCCTTGGTCTGACCGCTGACCGCTGACCTCCGCTGACCGTCTACTTTTTTCATGAAACCAACTTTGCTGATAGTCGACGATGACGAGGAAATCCGCACCCAGATGAAGTGGGCGCTGATGGAGGAGTATGCCGTGCTGGTGGCGGAAGACCGGGCGGGCGCCGTCGCGCAATTCAAGGCCGGCGATCCCGATGTGACCCTGCTGGACTTGGGTTTGCCGCCGCGGCCGAACGATCCAGAAGAAGGGCTGGCGGCGCTTTCCGAACTCCTCGCGCTGGATCCCGCCGCCAAAATCATCATTGTCTCCGGGCAGGGCGAAAAAGAGACGGCGCTGCGGGCGGTGGGGGCCGGGGCCTACGATTTCCTGTGCAAACCAGTCAATCCCGACGAACTCCGGATGGTGCTGCGGCGCTGTGTTTACCTCGCCGGACTGGAAAACGAATACCGCGCCCTGCAGCAGCAACTGCGCCCGAAAGTCTTTGAAAACATGCTGGCCAGCAGTCCGGAAATGCATGCCGTATTCGACATGATCCGCAAGGTGGCCGCTTCCAGTGCCCCGGTGCTGGTGCTCGGAGAAAGCGGCACCGGCAAGGAGATGGTGGCCCACGCGATCCACCGCCAGAGCAGCCGCAAAGATAAACCCTTTGTCGCGATCAACTGCAGCGCAATCCCTGAGAACCTGATCGAAAGCGAACTGTTTGGTCACGAAAAGGGGGCCTTCACCGGAGCGGATAAACAGCGTAAAGGCCTGATAGAGGGTGCGGCGGACGGCACCCTGTTCCTCGATGAAATCGGCGACCTGCCGGCTTCGGTCCAAGTAAAACTGCTGCGTTTCCTCCAGGACAAACGCCTGCAGCGGGTGGGGGGCCGGGAGGATTTTCAGATCGATACCCGGATCGTGGCCGCCACCAATGCCGACTTGAAACAAAGCATCACCGAAGGGCGCTTCCGGGAAGATTTGTTCTTCCGGCTGGCGGTGGTGGTGCTGAATCTGCCGCCGCTGCGGAAGCGGGGGATCGATGTCACCACCCTCGCCCAGGAATTCCTGATCCGGTTTTCCGCCGAAAATGGCCGCAAGGATCTCGTCTTTGCCCCCACCACCCTGAATGCCATCATCCAGCATCCGTGGCCCGGCAACGTCCGGGAGCTGCAGAACCGGGTGCAACGCGCCGTGATCATGGCTGACGGCAAAAAAATCCAAGTGGGGGACATGGAGCTGAGTGAGGCCTCCGCCCTCCCTCTCACCCTGACCCTTAAGGAAGCCCGGGAAGCCCTCGAGCGGGATATGGTGGAACGGGCTCTGAAAACCCACGGTGGCAAAGTCACCGGCGCGGCCAAGGACCTCGGCATCAGCCGCCCGACGTTTTATGAGCTGATGGAGAAGTTGGGCATCGGCAAGGAAGGCTGAGATTTTTGTTCCAACTTTGAGGCGAAAACCCATCGCAAAGCGGATCAAAGGTTTCCCGGAGGCCAAGGCATGGCCGCAGAAAGGGTTCACTCCGGCAAGGACGGATGAGCTGACCACTCGATGTAAAAAAAAAGAGGCAGGACCGAAGTCCTGCCTCTCTGAATGAATCCTGCAATTAAGCGGTCTTGACCAGCTTTTTGCGGACCATGCCGAGACCGATCAGGCCCATGCCGAGCATGGCAACAGCGCTGCCCCCTTCAGGGACGGGGGTGGCGTTCGTAGAAGAGAAGCTGAACGCGGATCCGCTTCGGTCAGCTGAAAATGACCACAGGCCAAAGGCGGAATCCCCATTGTGAAACAATGTTCCATTACCGTCGAGATTCAGAGAAGGAATCAGGGGAGCCTCAACTACTGCAGTAATAACATTCAGAACGAAATAGGTGTCAGCATCTACCCGCCAAATTGCAGGTCCGCCGGTGGTCACTGCGAAGGGATCGTAAGTAAAATTCGAGTAAGTTGCCATGTTGCCCAGAAGTCCCACAAACGATCCAGTCGCAAAATTGACGATCGAATTGTTAGCAGGGGCGACAGGAGTGAACGCCACTGTGTTGGCGTTAAAATCGATCGCAGCTGTGCCTGCAAAGGCACCGACATTTACTTCACCGACAAGAACGGCGAACGCTGACGAGCTGAGGGACATTGCCCCTACCGCAGTAATGATTTGGAGTGTTTTTTTCATGGGAGTAACGAGTGGATTTAGTTTGGGCTTGGTGGATTTCCGGTGAAGGACCCATTTTCGCCTAAGATTCAGTATGCAATCCGCGTGCCAAGTCTAATTTTCCATAGTGTAACCGTTGATACTGAACGCATTATTTTGATTTTGATCGTCCGGCGGCTCCAGCGACTGCGCATGAAGTGTAAAGGATTTCGACACTAAATGGGCAATGGTAACTGGTGTTGGATCGTCGCGGGGAAGAAATTTTTGCCGGATGTGCCTGAATCGGCTGTGGGTAGAAGACGATGTCCGAAAATGCATGGGTGTTTGGATTCTCCAAGCGGCAGATTATCCTCCGGGTGCGGAGAGTCGCGGAGATAGCGGCGGCGCGATTTTGGAAGGAGGGTCGGTCCGCGTCCCCCGGTTCACCTCAACCAGAGCGCTGGACGTTGGCTGAGAAACATGAAACTCGCGAAGTGGATGAAAGCACGGGACCGCGGGATCTGCTGTATAAGCCTCCACGGCGAAATCACTCCCCCGGCCCATCAAAATACCCCCGGGGGGTGACACTGCGGGGTGAAGTTGGCCTTCGCCAAGGCTGAAGCCAGGATGGAGCGGGGTTCCCGGAAAGACGGAAGTGTCCGGATTCCTTACTTACCATTCACATATAGTCGGAATTTTTTACAAATTTAAATGATAGGATATAAGAATTATGCTTAAATGATCGTAAGATTAGACTAATATTTTGTGATACAATAGTCGTTGGTTGTCAGTGCTATATACTAGTTTGAGAATTCAATTCCGGGTGGTTTGATGATTCTTGGCACATGGATTGCATGTGAGCAGTCTGGGCTTCAATCCAGAAGTCCGAATTGAAAAACAAAATCAATTATCATGAACACAACTGTTATTAAAAATTCACTCCGGTGCCTCACTGTGGGCGCGGCGCTGGCCGTCGCGCAAGGTGCCATGGCCGTCTCGATTGTGATCACAACCCAGGTCGACAACTCAAACACGGACAACGTTCTGTTCAATGACGGCACCCTTCAGCACCAGGGTTTATTCGTCCAAGGCAACTTCAGTGGAACCGGCACAGGTTATACGGTCCGGTTCACCTCCCCATCGGGCAACGGCCAGATTGAGGGGAGCGGTGGTCAAGCCACCATCACCGGGCTGGCGGGGAACAATCCCTTTACCAGTCTGACCTTCGGACTGGAAAACAATGCGACCTTCACGGCCGCGGTGCTTAATCCAGATGTTACGAATGCGGCCGGAAATGGCACGATCAACTTCACTGTGAATTACCTTCTTGGTGACGGTTTGGGCCCTTATGCCGAGTCGTTCTCGGTAAATGCGAATGGGCAGAACTTCTTCCGGATTGACGCCCTCCCGGACGCACGGATTACTTCGATTAACTATAATTCCACAAATACCACCTTTGCGGACACCAGCCAGTTCCGGCTCGGAGGCTTCGCGCCGGGCACAAGAGTTCCCGACGGTGGTGCCACGGTGGCCCTGATGGGGCTTGCTCTGGGTGGACTCAGCCTTGGGCGGCGTTTCCTGAAGTCGGTCTGACCGTTAAACGTTGTGGCAGGAGCGCCAGGGAGTCAGAGTGGGGCGGCGCGTCAGCACCGCCCCCCTGGCTCCCGAAGGCCGACGGGGGAAACTTGGGTCCACACGATTTTTCTCCGCCCAAGCCCGGCACGGGTTTCCCCTAATTCAACAGGAAGCCCCATCATGGCTCTCCCGGTTATTGCTACGAAAGCGCCCTGAACTGCTGGTTCAGCGGGGCCAGTGCGAGATTTTTCGGCGAGGGGCAGGAAATTGATGGATTTCTCAAGAAAGTGTCGGTTTCCTTGACACTTTCAACGCATGGTTTTCGGTAGTATCCGTTTCGCAGAAAAGCAATTGCAAAAAATGCGGGATTTTTTCTTTGATCATCAACGTTTTACTAATCACTTGGTGGGTTTTTCATCGGATTCGGCGAACTGGCATATGGATTGCGTGTAGACTTTGAGTTTCACGTCTGAAACAAAATCAAACTCAACTTAGAACTCATGATGACCTCAAATCCTGTTAAAAATTCCCTCCGGTTTCTCACCGTGGGGGTTGCACTGGCGATGGCGCAAAGTGCGCTGGCCGTATCGATTGTGATTACAACCCAAGTCGACAACTCAAACACGGACAACGTTCTGTTCAATGACGGCTCCCTTCAGCACCAAGGATTGTTCGTCCAAGGCAACTTCAGCGGAACCGGTACGGGTTATACGGTTCGGTTTACTTCCCCATCGGGCAACGGCCAGATTGTAGGTAGCGGTGGCCAAGCCACCATCACCGGACTGGCGGGAAATGATCCCTTTACCAGTCTGACCTTCGGATTGGAAAACAATGCGACCTTCACGGCCGCGGTGCTTAATCCAGATGTTACGAATGCGGCCGGAAATGGCACGATCAACTTCACCGTGAATTACGTCCTAGGCGACGGTTTGGGCCCTTTTGCCGAGTCGTTCTCGGTGAATGCGAACGGGCAGAACTTCTTCCGGATTGACGCCCTCCCGGACGCCCGGATTACTTCGATTAACTATAATTCCACAAATACCACTTTTGCGGACACCAGCCAGTTCCGTCTCGGAGGCTTCGCGCCGGGCACAAGAGTTCCTGACGGTGGTGCCACAGTGGCGCTGATGGGTCTTGCGTTGGGTGGTCTCAGTGCGGGCCGCCGTTTCTTCATTAAAAAATAATTGTCTCACTCGAAGGCTAAATCAAGAGGCGCAGGAAAAATCCTGCGCCTCTTTTTGTCTTGAGCAGGCAGTTCCTCCCGGTTGACGTGGATCAGGAGTGAGCCCAGCACCCTGCTCCGATTGTCGGGTTTCCTTACAACTCAAGGAGAGTGTGACTTGATCCGTCAAGAAATATGGAATTAGGTGGATTTTCTGGTGAAAATATGGTGTTGATTATCAGCGATTTATACCGAGTGATGACGCCTACGGCTATGTCGTGGCATGAGGTCTGCTTATTAATTTTATGGATCCTGGTGATGAGGGTATTTGCTCCAAAAACCTTGGAATGAATAGTTATCATGACGGATCTTTTTTTAACAGACAATCCCGAGCTCCCCCATCCACATGAAAAGTTTGAAGCCCCTTAAGTTCCCCTTGTTAACCTTTTTGACGGCCAGTTGTTTTCTTCCGGGGTCGGCGCAAGCTATCTCGATCACCCTCGGGGGCCCCCTTCCCACGGCCCGGACGGCTACTCTTTCTGATGCCGTCCTGGGGTCTGGTGTGACCGGCTCAGGCAATGCCAGCGTCACGAATGTGGATGCAGCCTATGTTGGCGATGGCGCTTGGACGGAGCGAGGTAGCGTAGAGGGTGGAAACGCGGGGCCGGGAACCATCAGTGACAGGATGCTAACGGTGCAGGTGCTCAGCGGAAACTGGGGCAGCAATGGTCCGCTTTCAGGCAACTGGACCATAAATGACCCCACTTTCTGGACTGCTTATGCAGAGGGCGCCATCTCGTTGCATGTTGGCAATGGCAATGGGGAACCGGATCATTTCATCTGGAAACTTACCCCAAACCTGCTGTCCGGAACTTGGAGTTATGATGGAACCGGTGTCCGTGGAGGTGGGCTTTCCAATCTTAAACTGTATAGCACCGGTGTGGGTCGTAGCACCAACGGCAACCCTGTCCCTGATGGCGGAGCCACCATGGCCATGTTGGGCCTTTCCCTGCTGGGCTTGACCGCCGTCCGCAAAGCCATGGGTCAAAACAAGGCCTGAGTTACGGTTTGAGCCGATGAGGCACAGATCTTTTATCTCCTTTTAAAGGCAGGGGCTACTAGGCTCCTGCCTTTTTTGGTGGCTATAGTCATTTACCTCTATTGCCTGCCTAGTGAAGACGTTCGAAGCTGGCTCGGACGGGGAATTCCCCGTTCGATTTGCCGAAAAACTTGACCCCCGGTATTCAAACGCTATATTTTCTGGATTGATGAATCGTTTTCCCAGCCTCTGGCATCGTTCCGCGGTGTCCACCTCTTCGAATTGGACCCAGGCTCGCCCGCTGGTCTTGGGTCTGGCATGGTTGTGGGCCAGTGCGACAGGGAGCTCGACAGCGCAGGAAGGGGCCGGAGCCGCGGCGGCCGGCGCGGGGGGCGGAGGAGGCACTCCGGCCAGTGCAGGACGGAGCGAATTCGCCAGTCCGGGATTTGCCCGGGAAGGCCTTCCTTTTGGGTATTTGCTCGGAGGCTACGATGCCAACCCGGATGCCGGGCCGGGCCTTGTGCCCGGGCGGTTGGCGATGGGCGCGGTCAAACAGGGGTTCTCCGCAGAGCTGGGGAGTTCCATCACGTACAGCACCAATCTGTTCCAGGAGGCCGTCGATCAGGAATCGGGGATGCTCAGCACCAGCGATTTTTCCCTGCATTACCATTATGGGGAAAACCGGCGGATGGGGGTGTTTTTTGGCATAGACTACGATCTCGCCTATTTCAGGTATTTCGATGAGGAGTTGAATGAAGGCCGCGAGCCTTTTTCGCACAACGTGAGCGGGTTTATCGGGGTCAAGGGAGCCCAAACAACCATCACCCTCAGCGGGTCTCTGGTGCAGGACAATGGCAACGGGCTCAATCAGGCCCGGCAAACCGCGGAAACCCTGCAAAGCGAGAGCACGGACTACAGTTTCAATTTGGCCGCCAGCCGCACCCTCCGGCGGACTTCCCTCCAGGCAGGTTTGGGTTACCGGCTGCAGAAATTCGACGACCAGCCGGGGGATGGGAATCCAGCCCCTGAAGGTCAAGCGGAACGTTTGACCGACCTGACTTCATGGGACGGGAACCTCGGCTGGAGTGTCAGTCCGCTGGGCATGCAGAAGGTCAATTTCCAGCCGACTTTGGGCTTTGGTGCCTCCGAGCAGGATGCTGGAGTGGAGCAGACTTATCTCAACCCCACCCTTGGGGTGGCTTACACCTACGATTCCAAACTTTCCTTTTTTGGAAGCATCGGAGCCGATATCCGCCGCACCACCAGCACCACGGACGAGGGTGAGGAGGAAGAGTTTACCGAAACCGCCCCGACTTTCGAACTGGGGGTCTCCTGGCAGGCAGACAAAAAGACCTCCCTTGGCGTCAGCATTTACCGACGTACCTTGGCTTCGGCCCTGCAGGGACAGAGTTCCTCGGATAGCACCGGAATCACCTTCACCGCCAGCAAAGCTTTCCCCCGGGGCTTTTTCACCTCGATAGATTACAGCCTCGAGAACTCCAGTTATACTGATATCGAGGGAGAAGAAAGCGATCCCGGAGCCGGGGGCACGATCAGCGGCACTCCGGAATTCTACCATCGGTTCGGGGCCATCATCGGCCGCCAAAAAAAGCTGCGCGGGACCATGTCCCTCAGTGCCAGCCTGTTCTATCAATATAACCTCAGCGAGAGTGACAACCCGCTGGACGAGTTTGACCAGAGTGTGGTGGGCTTGCGGTTGGGATTGGACTTCTGAAGAGAGGGCAGGGGGGGGGCAGGCAAACGCCGCCGGGGGCGAGGCGTTTGAGGCAAACCGGCGACGGTTTGGGGCGCAGCCCCGCAAAATCCGGGAGGGATCGGACCGGTTTTGGACCTTAGCCCCGGAGGGGTGAGGGAGCCAAGTGGGGCGAGCGAATCAACTGCGGTGAGCGACGGAGTCATTGCAGACAAATGCCACCCGGGGCGAGTCGACAGCGTAGCATGAAAACGTAGCATGAGTCTGTCGCAGACCACTCGTGTGCGATGACACTGGTTGGGAGTTGATATTTGATGGAGGAAAATGGGGAGCCCACAACCGGAGGCACCGCCGGAGAAAGGCAGTGCGCTGCCAAATCGCACGAATGATGCGGATCTTCAAAGATCTGCGGGAAAGAGGGGCGTCGAAGGGGAATCCGTAGCCTGAGTCGGGCCCGCGCCGTAGGGACGTGACGTTATAGGAAGGCAACCGCGTGGTGACTTTGAGCTCCCTGGGAGCGTGATCTTCCGGGAAGATGCCGCCCCGACGGGGCTGGGGTGCCTCCTTGGGCCACGGATGCTATAAAGGTTCCGCCCCCAACGGGGCGGCGGCCACCGTTCCAGCCTCCAGCCGATTTGGGTCCCCCCCCCCCCCGTCCCGTTTTCCGGCCTCCTTGGTTTAATACCATTTCCGCCTGAAAGCAGGTAGATTGGATCCCGGAGGGATCCTGGCCATTGGCCGATTGAATCCCGGAGGGATTACAGCCATTAGCCGGAGGTTGAGCGAAGCGACACCACCGGATCCGACGAAGATAAAACCTTTGACCCTGAAGGGGTGACAGAGGCGGCGGGGAAAAACGCACCGTGCCCCTCTGGCATTCCGTGACGATCCCGGAGGGATCTCCGGCATGGTGATTATAGGGGGGAGGTGGGGGAGGTGCTGGCATCCCTGCCGGGATGCGGGGGATTTTTTTAGGGGATTTTCCGGGGATGTCGCGGTGCTCAATCCCCGGCTAACGGCTTTGATACCCCGGGATCCGGTTTCCAACACAGGTGGTTTTCGACAGAATCTGCGGGGTTTCGCATTCACCACCTCCATCAACTCTCAACCTTTCCCATCAGACCGCGCCACGCCTTTCCCCTGAATCCGCGAAACCTGTGGCGCCTTGGTCTTTGCTTGGAGGGGCGGGGTGACGTGGTTTCCGGGCGGCGTTGCCCAGGATCAGGCTACTGAGGCCAAGCCCAAGCAGGATCGCGGTGGAGCCGCCGTCCGGCACCGCAAATCCCGAGAGGGAAGGGGTGGCGCCGGCATAATAAATCATGTCCTGTTTCTTCACCACGGAATCATTCTGCACTTTGGTGTTGTTCAGCACCCAGACGCCATATTGACCGGACACCGCGTTGGCCTGGGCGGCGGCATAGCCCCCGAATTCGGCAGCGGCGGCATCGAAGAAGGGATTGCTGCCGGCCGCGGGATCGCTGATCTCGTCCTCCAGGGCCCAGATCGCATTCTGCAGGAAACCAGCCATCGTCTTGCGGTCGGCGGCCGTGAAATAATTCGCGAGGACACCTTGGGCAAACTGGGAATACAGCCAAGTGGTCCCGAGCGAGAGCGGGTCGCCGCCCTGACTTCCGGCTCCATGCTGATTGGATACCCCGCCCAGCATCGCCTGGTCATTGACGGTGTAGGAGACCCCTGCTCCCCCGAGCCATTCGTTCCATTCGAGGCAAAAACTCTGGAAGCTGCCGGTGACGCCGGCCTGGTTTTTGGCGAGACTGTGATAGGCGGCATTGCTGACCGGACCGCTGGTGGTTTGGAAATAGAATTCGCCCCCGAGACCGGATTGGAAACCGTCCTCAGTGTACCAGTTGTTGGCGGTTCCTGATTGATTCATGGGGTTGGCCACGGCCATGGAGGCAAGAGCGTGGCAGAACGTCAGGCTGGCAAGGATCGTGGCCGGGATTGATTTTTTGGAATACACAGATTTCATGGTGATGCAGGTAAATTGGATTAGATGGATCGAATACGAATGACCCTGAAGTTCGCAGGAATTATGGCAGCACGGATGATGCCATATTGTTTTTACGGCGGCTCTAAGACAGTCGTAACAGCCTTAGTAACAGTCGGTTACGTTGATTTGAAAATCTTTAAGAGCACGACTCGGTTTTGCGGATTTTATCAAATGTGTCAAATTTTCCGACAACTACAGAGAGAATGGTTGGCTTTTCCGGAATTTTGTAGGCGCGGGCGTGGCAACAAAACCGTAGCATGAGTGTGTCGCAGACCATTCGTGAACAGCGCCTTGGATCTGAGACCCGGTGTTTTGAGGGGCTACCACGGATTTCACAGATGTTCACGGATCTACGGGAAAAAGGGCCGTCGCAGGGGAATCGTAGCATGGGTGAGGCCCGCGCCGTAGGGGCGTGATCTTTATAGCATGGCGCCGCGCGGTGATGTTGAGCTTCGTGGGAGCGTGATCTTCCGGGAAGAGGCCGCCCCGACGGGGCTGGGGTGCCTCTTGGGGGCCACGGATGCTATAAAGATTCCGCCCCCAACGGGGCGGTGGACCACCGTTTCAGCCTCCAGCCCAGATTGGGTCACTCCTCGTCCCGTTTTCAGTAAGCCTTGGTTTGAGACCATCTCCGCCTAAAATCAGGTAGCTTGAATCCCGGAGGGGTTTATAGCCATTAGCCGGTGGTTGAGCGAAGTGACACCACCGGAGCCGACGGAATGCAAACCTCTCACTCTGAAGGGGTGACAGAATGCGGACGGAAAAAGCGAGCCGTGCCCTCTGGCATCCCTGCGGGGATGCGTGGATTTTGTGCCGGGATGTTCCGGGGCTGTCGCTGCGCTCAATCCCCGGCTAATGGCTTTGATCCCTCCGGGATCTGATCGGTTTTCCCTTCCTGATCCTGCTGCCCGGTGCTCCATGCGGATGCTGGAGGGGTTTGGTACTTCGGGATGAAATTACCTATCTTCAATCTCGAATGGTATGAGACCGCGTCACGAAGTGCGCCTGAATCATAACCTAATCATGAAAATATAAACCACACAGAGAGCACACATAGTCAGTGCTTAATGTCCATGGGCCGCTTCACCCTGCAGGAGAGGCCGGCCGAAGTCATTATCTGTGCTCTCTGGGAAATTTGCCTGCGGCTGTCTCCGCTGCACTACGGCGGTGATTCCCCAACTCAGTTTTTAGGCTTAAGGGCATTGGGAAACCATCACGCTGCTGCACGAGTGGTCTGCGCACACTCATGCTACGTCCCAGTGCTGCGGTACTGATGCCAAGGCTTCCAGACTACGGGGCGGGTTTGTCGGCGGCTTCGATTTTGTCGAGGGATTCCTGGGCTTTCTGCTTCAGGGCTTCCGGGAGGCCGGTCATTCCCACGGCCCGCTTCAGGGTTGCCACGCCATTGTCCTTCTGGCCGGCGGCCAGCTGGGAGGTGCCGAGATAGAACAGAGCTTCGGCGTCGAGCGGGACTTTGGCATCGCTTTCCCTGAGTAAACTGATGGCGGGTTCGAAACTTCCCTTCCGGCTGCGGATGATCCCCAGAGTACGCGCTACGGCAGGGTCTCCGGGCAAGGCTTGGCGGGCTTTTTCGGCGAGGGTTTGAGCTTCATCAATCCGTCCCTCCTGGGTGGCGAGCAGGGCGGCGAACTCCTTCCAGACGGGAACAAACTCCGGCTGTTTTTTCAGGAGCTGTTCGAGGGCGGCGAGGGATTCACTGGTTTTCCCTTCCTGCAGCAGCAGTCCAGCCTGGGCCATCAGGGCGGGAAGATCATCCGGATTCTCCTTCAGGGCTTCCGCCGCGGCGGCGGCATCGGCCGGGGCACTGGTGAGGGCGAGGAAACGCTGCGCCACGGCTTTTTCCGGGGCCTCGCCGGGCTGGGCGGTGATTTCCTGCATGAGGCTGCGGGCCTGCTCCGTTTTGCCAGTGCCGTAGGCGGCGCGGGCGAGTTTTACTTTGAGCGCAGGATCGGGTTTGCCAGCCAGAGCGGCCTCCTGCAGCAGGGTGTTGGCATAGCGGAAATCTCCTTGGTGGAGCACGGCCTCCCCGAGGGCCCGGGCGGCGGCTGGACTCCGTCCATCAAGGGCGCGGGCCCGTTTGGCGAAGTCGGTGGCCTGGGCGGGATTCGCCAAGGGGCCGGCGTAGAGACGGGAGAGCGCGAGGAGGGCATCGATGAGGCCGGCATTTCCCTTGAGGGCTTCCTGATAGCTTGCGGCAGCTTCCGGAAACTGTCCGGCGGCTTCCTGGAGTTGGGCTAGCCGGGTCCGGGCGGTGACATCGCCTGGGGCTTCCTTGAGGCGTTGGGTGAGTGATTCGATGGTGGCGGCCTTTTCCGCGGTACCTCCGCCCGTCAACTGCCCGAGGTATTCCTTGGCCTGTTCAATCCCGGCATAGGGTTCTTTGGCGGCGACGGCTTTTTCCAAGGCGGTGCGGGCGGTGTCCTTTTGTCCCTGCATGTAGCGCGCCATACCCAGATGGTATTGAACCTCCGCATTGGCGGGGAGTTTGGTGGCGGCTTCCTCAATCAGGGACAAGGCTTGGGGATAGTCCTTCTGCTGGAAAAGAATCCAGCCCAGGGTATCCGCAATTTCGGCGGAATCCGGCTTGATGGTGCGGGCCCGGGTGGCCAGTTCCTGGGCCTTGGCCATGTTGTTGAGCGGGCCGGCGTTGAGGTAGGCGAGGTTGTTGAGGGCGGTGATGGAATTGGGATCATCGACGAGGATCCGTTCGTAGGCGGACACCTGTTTGACAGTCTGGCCCTGCTGGGAATAAAGGAGAGCAAGGATCATCCGCTGGGGGATGCTTTTAGGTTTCTGTTCGAGGTAATTTTCGAGGCGGCTGATGACCTCGGGGATGCGTCCCTGTTTCATGTAGCCATCCAGCAGGAGGTTGTGGATGGTCAGGGAATCGGGCTGGAGAGCGAGGGACGCGAGCAGGGATTTTTCCGCTTCGTCCCATTTTCCTTCGGCTGAAAAGACCTTGCCTTGGAGGAAGGGGACTGTCCAGCTGCCGGGGTGGTGGGTTTCCTGTTCAGCGGCCCGGCGGTGGGCGGTTTCGAAGTCCTTGCGTTCGATATCCAGTTCGATCAGCTGGAAGGTGACGGTCTGGTCTTTTGGCGCGAGGGACTGGGCTTTCTGGAGACTGGCGAGGGCCCCGGTTCCCTTGCCCTGCTGGCGGAGGATCATGCCGAGCATGAAATGTGGTCCGGGTTGTTTGTCGTCCCGGGCGATCTGGCCGCGGTAGACATCCGCAGCTTCATCAAGGCGGCCCTGGGCCTGATAGGCGGCGGCGAGCAACTGTTCTGCCTGAGGCTGGCCGGGACGCTTCTGCAACAGTTTCTCCATGGCATCGGAAGCGGCGATGGCTTCCCCGCTGGAGATTTTGGTTTGAGCGAGCAGTAGCTTGGCTTCCACATAATCGGGAGCCAATATCAGCACTTCTTCCAAGGTTCCGGCGGCGCGGATGGAGTCGTTGTTCGCCAAAAAGCTGCGCGCCAAGTTCATTTTGACTCCGAGATTGCCCGGGTAGATGCCGCTCAATTCCTCCATTTCCTTGGCCGCCTCGCCTGTTTTTCCGTCCGCATTCAAAACGGAGGCGCGGAGCATCCGGGCGTCGGCATTGGTGGCATCCCGGGTCAGTACTTGATTGAGTAGTTCCAAAGCTGCTTTAGGATCCTTGGCTTGCAGGGTGAATTCGGCCAATTGGGTCCATGCAGGCAGGTAATACCGGTGCTTTTGCGTCAATTCCCGGACCATGGCCACGGCTTCATCGACCTTGCCGGATGAAGCGAGTGCTTTGGCATAGCGGAGCCGGGTCAGGGAGCGTGGAGGTGAAAGCTCCGAGGCCTTTTTCAACGAGGCAAGCACCGCCCCCGGGTCCTTCACTGCCTCATGATAGGCCGCGAGGGCGAGGTGGACTTGCTCGGATACCGGGTTGATGGCCAGCGCGAGATCGAGCGCGTTTTTTGCGCCCGCGAGATCCCCCGTGCGGCTGGCGATGATGGCCGAAACAAGGTGAAAAGGAGCGCTTTTTTCGGAATTGAAGGCACTCAGCCTAGATGATAATTCGGCGACCTGCGGTCCGTCCAAGCTGGTATTGGCCATCATGATCAGAGCCTCCCCGTCCGTGGGCTCCTGATCCAATATTTCCATAGCCTTGACTCTGGCCAAAGCGAATTGATTGGTTTCCAACAGTGCCTTGGCCAAGCCACGCTTCACGGCCAAGTCTCCGGGGTCGGTCGCCAAAGCATGGGTTAAAAACCTTCCGGACTGGACCGGAACCCCCATCTCAGCCCAGGTGAAGCCCAGTTGGCGGATGGCACGGGAATTTTTCTGATCCACCCCCAACACCTTGAAATATTCCAGACGGGCTTCGTCAAAGGACTGCTCTTGAAAATACTTTTCCGCCCGGGCAAGGATGCGATCCGGATTGGAACCAGCGGCCCGGACCGCAAAAAGGGCTCCAATCGCAACGACCGCCCCTGTCAGAACGATTAACAGTGTTTTTTTCTTGCTCATAATTGATGCATGGGGGAAATCGAAGCTGGGGGGGCGACCTCTCACTACACTACGCGCCCTTGATAGCAGCCGCAACGGATTTTCCGCTTGGTGGCTCCCGGTTCCCCGGCTGCCGGGGCGAAAATGGAGGGGAGGAGGGCAATTTTGAGTCAAATTTTCCGTGAAAACGGGCGTGGAGGGGTTATATTAATAAAATTGAGAGAGGATCACTGCGCCAGGGCGCCGGTCTTCCCAGCGTTCCTGCCGTCAATCCCACGACTTTTTCCCGCGCCCGGACCCATCATCATAACATGGCCGAAAATCCAATCAGGATACACCGGCTTCCCCCAAGGACCCCATGGCAACTTTGACCCTTCACCCTCCTGACGGAGCTTCCGTCATCGTGGAACTGCTGCACGATGTGGTCACCCTGGGCCGCAATCCTGACAACCGGATCGTTATCTCCAGCAGCTATATTTCGGGATATCATGCCCGTTTCAACCGGGTCAAAGGCACGGATACCTACGAAGTCACGGACCTGCAGTCGCACAACGGAACCCGGATCAATGGCATCCGCATCGAAAAACAGCTGCTGCACCATGGGGATATGATCCAACTGGGGCCCGCCCTGCTGGCCCGCTTCGAACAGGAGCGGCCGGCGGTGGCAGAAATGGCGGAATCGCGGGCGGCCCATGCCACCCCGGAGGTCAAAGCCTCGGTGACCTACAATGGCAGCGGCCATGGCGGACGGACCGGGACCCCGGTGGCGGAGGCCTCCCTGCTGGCGGAGCAGCGCGATGAATTGGAGCAGCTCAAAGTGGAGGCCAAGAAACGGCGCACCGAACTCCGGGTGGGAGAGGCGCAGTTGAAAGAGGTGCGGACGGAACGGGATGCCCTGCTGGAAGCCATCGCGGAGGCGCACCGGGAGCAAGCCAAGGTGAGGGACGCTGCGTTTGCCCAGGATGGGGTGCTGCGCTCCAGCCGGGAGACCCAGGCGGAATTGGAATCCGGAATCCGCCAGCTCAAGGAGACCCAGGAGCGCGAACGGGAGGCCTTGCAGAAATTGCGGGCGGAGTGGGCCGAATACGCGGCGAAACACCGGGAAATCCAAACCAATCTGGAAGCGGCCCGGCGGGAGTGTCTGACCATCGCCGGACAGGCCGAACAACAGCGCAAAGCGCAGGATACGATGGCCCGGCAGGTGGCCGCCCGGCGGGAGGAAGTGATGTCTTTGGACAAGGAGGCGAAGGCGCTTTCGGAAGAACAGGATTTACGGCAGGCGGCGCAGGCCGGACGGGAGCAGGCCGGGGCCGCGGCCAAGGCCGCCCAGGAGGAACTCCGCAGGCAGGAATCCAGTCTGGCCAAGGCGCGGTTGGAGGAAAAGAAGATTAAAGGGGAACTGGAACAGGGCCGAGCCGATTTGGCGGCCTTGCAGGAAACAATCTCCGCGCATCGGGAGACCGAAAAAACCTTGGAATCGGCGATGGCCGGACTCCAGAAAAAGGTCGAGGCCAGCGAGGCCGGGGCCAGGCAGGCGCAGGCCGGTCAGGGGAAAACTGCGGCGGAACTGGAATCCACCCGCCAGGCCTTGTTGATCGCGGAAACAGAACGCGGGCAACAGGAAGCCCTCGTGAAGGAGGCCGCGCAAAAGCTGGAAAGCCTGCAGAGGGAAGCCAGGGTGGCCGCGGAATTATTGGAATCGAGGCAGCAGGCGGTGGTTTCGGCCAAGTCGGCGTTGGCGGATCTGCAAGTTCAGGCGGAGGCCGTTCGCCGGGGCCTGACCGCGGACCAGGCGCAAAAGGACCAGACGGTGGCGGCGCTCCAGACCCAGCGGGACGAGCGTGATGGGATCAGCGAACAACTGGAAACGGCCCGTGCCGAAATGGTCCGCCTGACCCGGGAACTGGAGACCCGGCGGAGCGAATGGAAGAAGTGGGGGGAAACGCTGGGAGCGGTGAGCCAAGATCCCGCGGCCGTCCTCGCGGCCTTCGAAAAAACACGCCTCGCCCACGGGGAACTGAGCCGGGAAGTGCAGGGCAAACAGGCGGATTTGGAAACCCTGCGCCAAGCGGCCCTGACACAGCGGATGGAACTGGAGGCCGCCCAGGAAAAATGGCAGTCGCTCACCGCGCGGCTGCAGGCCGGGAACGCGGATCTGCTCAACCTGGACCGTAAAATTTCGCAGACCGGACAACAACTGGCCGCCGCGCATGAGGAACTTGCCAACAAGAGGAAGGAACAGGAGGAACTCCAGGCGGTGAGGGTCCGGAAGGACGCCCTGCTGGAGGAACTCAGCCAGTTGGAGGCCCGCCACCAAGCCCTGCAAACCGACCATGCCCGCCTGGAGACCGCCTGTCAGGATCTGGCCGGAACGCAGCAGCAGGTGGCGGACGCCGGGGCACGGTTGTCCCAGCTGAATCAGGCCATCGCTGAAGCGGAAGCCGCCGCCACCCTGCACCAACAGGAACTCGACCGGAAATTGGTGGAGGGGGAAAGCCGGTTGCAGGAGTTGGAATCCCAGGCCGCGGAGCATCGCCGCCTGAGCGCCCAGCCTCCGCCGCTGCCGATGCCGGCGGGGCCGGGTCCAGCGACCAGTCCGGATGCCGCCAGGCCGGAGGAAACTCCAGGGAATCCGACAGAGCCGGCCGGGTCGATCGAAGACGAATTGATCCGCCTCGGATTCCGGGTGCAGCCGGTCAAAAAGAATCCGGGCAACGCGAAGTAGATTCTGGAAAATGGATGCGAGGGTGGCCTACGGTTGATTTGGCTACTGCGCCGCAGGAACTTTCCCTTCCGGAAGATGTCGCACCCACCCAAGCGCAGGTTGCCTCCGGTGCTGACGCTGGATGGGAAAATGCACTTTGCCAGCACGATCCCGGAGGGATATCAGCCATTTGGCGGGGATCGGGCGAAGCGTTATCCCCGGAACATCCGCCCACAAAATCCACTCATCCCGCCAGAGATGGCAGAGGGCGCAGCGCGTTTTTTCCGTCCGCATTCTGTCACTCCTTCAGGGTGAGAGTATTAAACGCCATCAATGCTGGTGGTGTCGCTTCGCTGAATCCCCGGGTGATAGCTATGATCCCTCCGGGATCAACCGGTTTACTGTATTTCCGGCCGCTGGATGATGAGGCGGTAGAAGGCGGTGGGTTTGTTCCCCACCGCATCCCGGAGGGTGACTTCTTGGAGATTCCCCGTACGCCCCGTGGCAATTTCCAACCCGGGCAAGGCCGCGGCCCATTCCCTGCCAGGCTGACGGGTGGCCACCGGATACCAGCCTGCCGCCAGGTTCTCGGAGCATTCCACCTGCAGGACTACGTCAGGCAGATAGGGGTTGTGGAACAGATGGAGGACCGCCTGGTCCCCTTCCAGACTTTGCGCAAACGCATTCGCCCCATCGTTGACCGAAGTCTGCAGCCCGAGGGCGTATTCCCCCAGATTCCCCCAGCGGTCGCCATCGGCGTTGACCTGGTCACCGGCCACGAGGGGATCGCTGGCGCTGGCCCCGAAGGCCTGCTGCTGCCAGAGCGTCACTCCGCCGATGGTGACGGTGAAGCTGGCGGTGGACTGGTTTCCGGCGGCATCCCGGGCGGTGTAAACGACGGTGGTGGTGCCGGCCGGGAAACGGTCTCCGGATTGATGGGTGCTGGTCAGGGAAGCGATCCCCACATTGTCGGTCGCCTGGGGCGGCCCCCAGGAAACCACGGCCGAGGTGCCGCCCGGGGAATCCGGCACGGTGACGATTTCACCGGGGAGATCGGTAATCACGGGGCTTTGGGTGTCCGCGGCGCTGTCGACCACGACCTGCAGTTCGGCCGAAGGCAAACTTTCGAGACCCGCGGTGTTATAGGCGGTGACGATCATGTAATACGTTCCGGGCGCGATCGGGGCAATGGTCAGGGTGGTGGAGCCTCCGGCATCAAGGATATTCGGATAGGTGCCGGACACCGTGCCATAATACAGGCGGTAACCGATCACATCGGGCTCGGGATTGGCATCCCACGCCATAGTCACGGAGACATCTGTTTCCGTAGTGGAGCCGCCTCCCGGAGGGGCTGGGGCCGCGATTTGCAGCTCAGTGGAGGGCAGACTTTCCAGGCCCGCCGTGTTATAGGCCACGGCGGTGATGTAGTGGGGACCGGGTCCGGTGAAAGGAATGGTGGCGGAAGTGCTGTTCCCGGCATCAAAGGCACTGGAATAATTTCCCTGGGCGTCTCCATAATAGAGCCGATACCCGATGACGTCAGTTTCAGGATTCGCATCCCAGGCCAAAGTGACGGGATAGCTCGTGGCGTCGACGGCCAGTCCGGACCCGGTGGATCCGAACAGGATCAAGGCCGCCGCCAACCCGCCAGCCAAGCGGGATAGAGCATCGGGAACAGCAGAGGAGATCCGGTTGAACATCCCTGTAAATTACAACTTTTATGGGAATTATGCAAGTTTATATTCAATTGAAGACTTCCGTAAGGCTTTTCACGGAGGATTTGGGGCCGGTCGACCGGATTTGACCGCGTCAAATCACCGCGGGATTGCCACGGGACGTCCAGAAAGTATCCCGGGGTCCAGCGGCGCCGGAGTGTTTGGGTACGACTTACCGGGGCCATCGCCCGTCCACGATCGGCTGCAGGGTGAGCTTGGCGGGATCGATCACGGCATGTTTCACTTTCTGCCGTTTCCAGGTGTAGGAAATGTGCACGAGGCCATCGTTGGTCTGGATGATGGCGGGGTAACTGAACTCGGCCCGGGGCTCGTCTTCGAGCACGAGGGCGGCTTGCCAGGTCCGGCCATCCTGACTGACGGCCAGATTCAGCGGGCTGCGGCCCTTGGCGGTGTGGTTGTAAATGATCAGGTGGCGCCCGTCCCGCAGGGTCACGGCATCGGTGCCGGAATTGGGGTTCGGCAGTTCCGACAATGTCATCGGTCCCCAGGACTGGCCGGCGTCGGGCGAAGTGATTTGGAATATTTTCCCCTGTTCGGTGCGGCCCATGGCGAGGAGTTGATCGCCTCCTGGAAAAAGCACGCTGGGCTGGATGGCGCCGAATGTTTTTCCGTCATTGACGGGAGCGGTCGCCCGCCAGGTTTTCCCGCCGTCGCGGCTCCGCTCGAAATGCACCCGCCACCCGTTATGCTCCGAACTGGTGGGGGAAAGGATATCGCCATTGGCCAACTGCACCGGTTTGTTTTTGATCGGGCCAAGGATGCCGTCGGGCAGCTTTCGGGCATCGCTCCAGTTTTGTCCGGCGTCGTCCGACTGGCGCAACATTCCCCACCAGGTGTCCGGGCTGGGTCCGACCTTGTAAAACAACATCAGGGGTCCGGTCTTCGGCTGGAACAGGACGGGGTTCCAGCAGGGCAGTCGTTTGCCATTGGTTTGGACGCCATTGGCGACTTCAACCGGTGGGGTCCATTTCCCATGATCGAAACGCGCCACCCAGATGCCCACGTCAGGATTCTTCTCGGCGGTGCCTCCGAACCAGGCGGCGACGAGGCCCCCGGCGGCGGGTTCGGCCAAGGTCGAGGCGTGGCAGGAAGGGAAGGGGGCGGTCTCGTAAATGAATTCGGATTTCAGCAATCCGGGGGAGGGGACCTGAGCTTTAACAGGGGGCATGAGCACCAGGGAAGACAAAAGAAGCAGGATGGATTTCATGGCTGGGCGGAGGAGGGCGTGGTGGGGTTTCTCAAGCGATGATGGCATCCACGGGGTTGCCCGCGACGCCAGTGAGGCGGACGTCGAGGCCTTGGAACTTCACATTGAGCCGTTTGTGGTCGATGCCAAGGAGCTTGAGCATGGTGGCGTGGAGGTCGTGCACGTTCACGATGTTGTCGATGGCGCGGTAGCCCAGTTCGTCCGTGCTGCCATAAGTGCCGGGTTTCACGCCGCCGCCGGCCATGGCGACACTGAAGGCGAGGATGTGGTGGTCGCGCCCGGTGCCTTGGCCCATGGGAGTGCGGCCGAATTCGCCGCCCCAGAGGACGAGGGTATCGTCGAGCATGCCGCGTTGTTTAAGGTCGCTGAGGAGGGCGGCGCTCGCTTTGTCCGTGGCGGCGGCGGCGTCCCGCATGCCGTCCTCGATCCCGCCGTGGTGGTCCCAGGCGCGGTGATAGAGCTGGATCATGCGGACCCCGCGTTCGGCCATGCGGCGGGCTTGGAGGCAATTGGAGGCGAAGCTGCCATCGCCGGGTTGTTTGATGCCGTATTGTTCCAGAATGCTGGCGGGTTCCTGACCCATGTCGGTGAGTTCCGGCACGGAGGATTGCATGCGGAAGGCCATCTCGTATTGTGAGATGCGCGTCTGGATTTCCGGGTCGATCTGCCGCTCCGCGAGCAAGCCGTTGAGGCGGTTCACTTCCTCCACCACCTGCCGCTGGGTGCTCTGGCAAAAGCCGTCAGGACTGCCGAGGTAGTGCACCGGGTCGCCCTTGGATTGGAATTGGATGCCCTGGAATTTACTGGGCAGCACCCCGCTCGACCATTGGCGGGCGGAGACGGGCTGGGCTCCGCTTTTCCCTTGGGAAACCAGCACCACAAACCCGGGGAGATCCTCCGTTTCTGCGCCGAGTCCGTAAAGCAGCCACGAGCCCATGCTGGGGCGGCCCTTGATGATGGACCCGGTATTCATGAAGGCGTGGGCGGTGTCATGATTGATCTGCTCGGTCTGCATGGAGCGGATCACACACAGCTCATCTGCGAGTCCGGCAAGGTGCGGGAAGAGGTTGGATATCTCGATGCCGGTTTTGCCGTGCTTTTGGAAATCCACAAAGGGTCCGCGGGCCTTCAGCGTCGCGCCCTGGAGCTGGGCAAGTTGCTGGCCTTTGGTGAACGACTCCGGGAATGGCTGGTCGTGCAGGCGGCGCAGCTCGGGTTTCCAGTCAAAGGTCTCCAGGTGGGAAGGGCCGCCCGCCATGCAGAGATGGATCACGCGTTTGGCCTTCGGCGCATAGTGAAGCGTCTGCAACGCCCCGCGCGGCGCATCGGTGGCCGCCGGAGCCTGACCTATCAGCGAAGCCAAGGCCAGCCCGCCGAGACCGTAGGCGGATTGCGTGAGGAAGGCGCGGCGGTTGACGCTGCGGGCAAAGGTGTCGAAGTCAGGAAGCGTCTTCATGGGAGAGGATGAATGCATTAGAAGCGCGTGATGGTTTCGTGGAGGTTCAGGATGACGCGGCAGGTGGCGGTCCACGCGGCCAGTTCGACAGGGGCGACACCGGCGGCCCCGGGCGCGGAGCCGGCCTTGATGACCTTCGCGGCGTCTGCCGGGGTTTTGGTGAAGATATCGCGCTGCGTTTTGAGATAAGTCAGGATGGAGTCCAGTTCGGCCGGTTCGGGCGGACGGGCGAGGGCCAGTTGCCAGGCATGCCGGAGGCGGGCGGTATCATCCGGGGCAGGGTGGGTCAGGAGGCGCTGGGCAAAAACGCGGGCGGCCTCGGCAAAGGTGGGATCGTTCAGCAATGTGAGGGCCTGCTGGGGAGTGTTCGACACCATGCGGGCGGCGGCACATTCATCCCGCATGGGGGCATCGAAATTCGCCAGCATGGGATGCAGGAAGGTGCGCTGCCAGTGCATGTAAACCCCGCGCCGCCATTGGCCTCCGTCGTCGTTGGCCCGGTAGTCACGGTCCGGGAACTGGAGATTCGCGTAGTAGCCGGGCGGTTGCCAGGGCTTGATGCTGGGGCCCCCGATTTCCGGGTTCAGCAAACCCGCGATGGCGAGGGCATTGTCACGCACGAACTCGGCCTCAAGGCGGCGCGGGTTTTGGGAGGCAAGCAGGCGGTTGGCCGGGTCGAGGTCTTTGTATTCCACCCGCTGACTGGAGTGCTGACGGTAGGTCTTCGAGGTGACCAGCAGGCGGATCAGGTGTTTGGTGTTCCAGCCACTGTCGCGGAATTCGGCGGCGAGCCAATCCAACAGTTCGGGGTGGGAGGGCGGTTCGCCTTGGGCTCCGAGGTCATCCACCACCGCCGACAGGCCGGTGCCGAAGAGTTGTTTCCACAAGCGGTTCATCACCGTGCGGGCGGTCAGGGGATTTTCGGGTGAGGCAATCCAGTTGGCGAGATCCAGCCGTGTGAGGCGCTGCCCGTCGGCGGGTTTGGGGCCGGGTAGGAAGTGGGGCGTGGCGGGCGGGGTGATTTCCCCGGTCTCATCCTGCCAATTGCCCCGCGGGCGGATCCGCACGGTAAGCGGCGCCATGGCTTCGGTGACGAGGGTTTTGGTGCGGCCTTCGGCATACCCGCGGCGCTGGCCGGCGAGGACTTGGTAGTCCGTATAGGCGGCGGCATCCGCTGCGGTGCTGGTCAGCCAGGCTTCATTGACGTGGGCGAGATGGGCGCCCTGCGGATCGGACAGAGCATTGGTGAGGGCGGTGAGCCAGGTCCTGGATTCGGCGGGCACGGGCGCGGCGAAAGGCGACCACGAAACCCGCAGACTGCGGAAGGGCCAGGCTTTCAGGGAAACGGTCAGCGTGTCCCCCGCGGTCAGGTTCAGCGGGTGTTCCGGCAGCCAGACGCCGGTGGGACGGGCGGAGGCAGGGACGCCGGCCAGCTTCCATCCTGACATAATGCCGGGGATGGGGAATCCGTTGTCAAAACGCTCGGCTTTGGTGGCGGAATCCGCGAAGCGGAAGCGGATGGGCTCCGGTGCCGCGGCGCCCTGCCGCTGGAGATTTGCCGTCAGGGTCACGGTGCCCGAAAATCGGTCCTGATCCGGCGCGGGGAGGATTTCGAGCTGGAGGGCGGCCACGGTGCCCGCTCCGGGCTGGAGGTTCAGCGTGAGGTCGTCCGGTTGGCCCGGCGGGAGCACGATGGTGCCATCATTCTGCACAGTGGGTGGTGGGGCGTCAGAGGCGGCCGCGGCAGGCTTGGCGGCGGCTTTGGCGCGCGGCGTCCGTGAAGTAGTGAGGGTGATTTGCGGGCCTGTGGAAACCCAGCCGGCAGGATGCTGGCGGCTGAAGGTTTGGCTGGCGGCCAGCCAGGCCTGGAATGCCGCCGTGGCCGCGGGATCGGTGGCACGTTGCGCGGCGGCTTCGGCAATGCGGATGCGTTGCTCCGCGGCGGTCCGGGCCGCTTTGTCGAGCAGCCAGCGGTTCTCCACTTCGATCTCGGGAGGGAAAGGGTGGTCGTTGGTGTAACCGCGCAGTTCGGGGTTTGGCGTGTATTGATATTCGGAATAAACCCCCCATTGTTTGACGTCGGCGAAGAAGGCCTGCAGCGAGTAAAAATCCTTGGCAGAAATCGGATCGAATTTATGATCATGGCATTCGGCGCAGCCAAAAGTGGAGCCCAGCCACGCGGTGCCGACCACCCGGGTCCGGTCCGCCCCGTACTTGGCGAGGTATTCGCCGGGCTGCGCGCCACCTTCACGGGTGACCATGTTCAAGCGGTTGAAACCAGTGGCAATGAGCTGCTCCCCGGTGGGATGGGGCAGGAGATCGCCGGCGAGTTGCTCCCGGGTGAATTGATCGAACGGCTTGTTGTTATTGTAGGAGTCGATCACGTAATCCCGGTAGGGGAATATGCGTTGGTTCTGGTCGCCATGATACCCCACGGTATCGCTGAAGCGGACCACATCCAGCCAGGCCACCGCCATGCGTTCGCCATGATGGGGCGAAGCGAGGAGCCGGTCCACCTGACGTTCCCAGGCATCGGGGCGCTGGTCATTCACAAAGGACTCCACTTCTTCCGGAGCGGGCGGGAGACCGGTCAGGTCGAGGCTGAGGCGGCGCAGCAGGGTGGGCCGGCCGGCTTCCGGGGAAGGCGTCAGGCCCTGTTTTTCCTGCTGGGCGCGGATGAAACGGTCGATGTCATTTTTGGGCCACGCGGCATCCTGCACCGCGGGCGGGGCCGGGCGGATCAATGGGGTGTAGGCCCAGTGGGGTTCATAGACCGCGCCTTCCGCCACCCAGCGGCGGAAGGTTTCCTTCTGTTCCGGAGTGAAGGGTTTGTGCTCCTCGGGCGGAGGCATCAATTCGTCTTCATCGGTGGAAAAAATGCGCTTCAGGATTTCGCTTTCATCGGGTTTGCCGGGGACGATGGGCAGGGCGCCTGACTTGCCGGGCTTCAGGGCTTCTTCCCGGACGTCGAGCCGCAGTTTGGCTTTGCGGTGACTGGCATCCGGCCCGTGGCAGTGGAAGCAGGTGTTCGACATGAGCGGCCGGATGTCGCGGTTGAACGAGACCGGAGCGGCCGGAGCTGCGGGCGGCAGCACGAGGAGGCAGAGAAGGGCGGATCGACAGAGGGCCATGCGGGGAGAAAGGAATATTCCAAAGGGAATCTACGATCCTTATACGACGGACAGGAAGCGAATTCCGTTCCGGATTTTAGTGACGCCCCAGCAAGGCTGGAACGGGGCGTTCCGCGGCCTCACGGCACCGGAGATTTCAGGCGGAGCAGGTGGAAGGTGAACTCCGGTTCGAGCCCGTGCCGGGTAATGATTTTTTCAAACAGCGCGGGATCATCCAGCAGCTTGAATCCGTCAGGAAGATTCAGGCGGTTGATGCCTTCATAACCCAGAGCCACCAGGAGCGGGCGGTTTTCCCGCCGGGCCTGATCGATCAGTTCCTGCAAAGCCGGCGCGGCATGGCTGCGGATATCGCGCAGTTCCGGATAATAACACTGCAGGACATGGGAGCCGAGACCATAACCCACCGGGATGACCTTGCCGGGATGGGTGGCCGCTTCCGCCCGCAAATCGTCGGCGGTTTCGCGGAAAGGCGCATAGCTGCGGGTCAGCAGCAGCCGGGTCTGCGGAAAAGTCAGGCTGGCAAAACCCAGCAGGGCCGCCGCCGGCAGGACCGGGCCGGGGAGCCGGCTCAAGCCGGCCGCCACCAGCACCACCAGGGGAATAATGACCGTGAGGATGAAGCGGTGGTAAAAGTAGAAACCGGTCAGGTGCACCACCACGAGGAAAAGGAAGGTGGCCCCAAGGGTCGCCAACAAGATCACTGCAGCCCGGGGCCTCTGCTTCAGGAGGACCATTCCCCCGATCACCGCCAGCGCCGCCCCGGCCATGAGGCAGAAAAGCAGTCCGGCCCACTCCGGGGAGATTCCCTCTGCTGCGGGGGGCGGTTCCATGCCGGTGGCAACCTGTGTCAGGGTGCGCAGGAGATAGTCCGCCGTTAGGAGATTGCCGTCATCATTGCGTTCCCCCCAGGTGGCCGCCTGCAGCAGATTGGGCAGAAATGCCACCAGCAGGAGAGCGGCGGCGACCGCATTGATGATCACGAGGCGGGCTAGTAGACGGGTTTTGCCCTCCCCGCCGCGCCGGAGGATCAGCCACACCGCGGCCCCGAAGAGTCCCGCACAGACCGCGAGGTGGGCGAGGACATGCGACCACATCAGCAGGAACTGGCACGCGCCGAAGGCCCACCACCACGCCCCTGGGTTGCGGGCATCATCCGAAGTGGCCCTCTCCAGGGAAAAGATGGCGGCGGCCATGAAGGCCACCGCGAGGCCGTAACTGCGGGCATCCACTCCATAACGGATCAGCCACGGATGCAGGGCCATCAGGAGGGCGGCGAGGATTCCCGCGCGCTCCCCGGCCAGCCGGCGTGTCAGTAAAGCGGTGAGGACCATCGCGGACAGCCCCCCCAGCAGCACCGGCAGGCGCAGCACCAGTTCGTTGAAGGCCCCGGGGTTTTCCGGCCGGGTCAGGGTGCGCCAGACTTCATGGGCGGCCTTGGAGGGAAGGGTGAAGACCGGATGGTTGGTGGGTTTGTTATAATACCAGGCGGCCCGGGTCCAGGAGGTTGGCTGGAAGCGGACTTGATCGGCATTGCCGGGGTCCTGCCGCCATTCGCCCACTGTGGCGTATTTGACATTCCAGAGTTCGTCCCACCACAGGCTGCCGGTGGCGAGAGGCACCCGCAGGACTCCTCCCAGCAGGACGATGCCGGCGAGGGCCGGGAGAAACCACCGGGGCGACCGCGGCACGGGTGCGGACGGCGGAGCGACGGGTGTCGCCGGCGGATGCCACCACCGCAGGGTGAGCAGGGCCGCGATCAACAAGCCCAGTGCCGCGAGGGTGGACCAGTGCGTGCCGAGCACCGCCGCATCCTCCCATTTGAACGAAGCGCCCGCCGTGCCTTCGCGGGCCGCGGCCCAGCGCTCACTCGCTTTGACCAAGGCCCTGGAGGTCACCACCGCATTGCGGAGCGTCCAGACCAGCACCGTCAGGACGGCGAGCAGCGCTGCCGTGCCGGGGCTGGGAATCCAGCGGCGCCAGGCACGATGCGGCGGGGCAGAGAAGGGCAGATCAGGCATGGAATTTGTCAGGCAAAACGCACCATGTCCTTCAGGAATTGCCCCCAAAGGTAGAAACACCCCCGCCAGGAATAACGGAAGGTGCCGTCCCCGGATTCCACAATCAGACCCCGGCCCAGGTTGTGCTGCACCTGGGAGTCCAGGTCAGCTTCCAGTTGTTTGGCGAGGCCGTCCGCGCCGGGGCTGGTGAGGTCGGTTTCGCTGATGCCCAGCAGCGCCAGCAGGGACCGGTGCTCGGCGAGAAGTTCCACAAACGAGTCCGCCGTGGGTACGCGGTGCAGGATCACATTGGGGGCCGACTGCATGGTCTGGGAAAAGGGATAGTTCGAGGTCGTGACCACCCGCCCATCCCCGGTGCGGCAGGTGATGCTGACAAAGACCACGCTGAGATTCGACTGCTGGTTCAAGTGGATCACCGCCTGGGTAAGCGAAGGGGCATGGTAGCAGACGCGGAGGAATTGCCGCATTTCCTCCCAATCGAGTCCGGTGTCATCGGTCTGCTCAAAACCCTCGGACTCCAATTCTTCTGTGAGCTCGCCAAGATGAGGGAAATCCTGGCGGTTCGGGGGATGACGGTGGCGCAGGCTGCGGGTCAGGGGCAGCCTCATTTTCCGGACGCGCAGGACGATTTCCACCCAGGGCAGCAGAAACCATCCGCCCACCGCCGCCGCCCCTGCCGCGTGCGACCCGGTCAGCAGCCAGCCGGCGAAATAAGTGGCCACCAGATAAAGGAGGGCGCCCCCCTTCCGCAGCGCAGGATGTTCAAACGTGCGCAAGGCATACCCGCAGGCAGCCGTTCCTGTTATGATCAGCAATTCATTTATCATCCGTCTGCGGGCGGTAGCCGCGCTGTCCGGCGGGGTCAATCGGCGGTTTGGCCCCACCCCGCCGCCGCCCGCCTGGCTGTCCTCCGGAGATTTGTCAATTCCCCTCCGCCCTCCCCTTGCACCCTGCGGAATCCGCACTACCTGCCAACCACGCCCGCGCTCCGATGGATCAACTGCAGATCGACTTTTCCCCGCCCACTGGCAACGATGCCGAATGGAATGACGCTTATGCCCGTCTCGCGGACTATTTCCGGGCCCACCGCATCCACAGCCGCCTGCACCGCACCTGGCTGATTCTGGAAACCCTGAAACGGGCGGCGGTCACCCATGGGAAACATCCCGAGCAATCCCCCACCGCCGTGGCCATCCACGAAGCCCGCCGGATGCACCGCGACTGGCTGCGGGGTATCATCGGCGACCTCAAGGTCCCGGAAGGCCGGCTCGACGCCAATGGCCGGCTCGCTTTCCTGCTTTGTGATGGCCCGAATGAATACCCCGATTTTTTTCTGAACAGCTCCGACGCGCCCTTGGAAATGCTCACCGCCATGCGTGCGCCCATCCAGCAAAGCGGACCGGATCTCGCGGTTTCCAGCATGGTGCCTCGTCCCATTGACCTCGGCGCCCTGCCGGACATCGCCGAGGAAACCAGCGGCTTCTTCGGTCGCCACCCCTGGGCCCGATATACGATCCTTGCCGTCGCCGCCGCCCTGGTGGCGTGGGGGCTCTGGACCGTCACCCGCTAGTGCTGTTATTTTTGTAGAAGGATGAATACCGATCCCGCTTCCCGCGCCACCGCCTCCGTGCCCACCCTGCCTCCGCCGTCGAATATTCCCGGCTACACGGCTGCGGCGATCCGGAAGCGCCGCTCCACCTTCTTTGCCGTGGTCGGGATCACCCTCATGGCGGGCGTCTGGCTGCTGGCCGTCTCCCTCGGGCGGAATGGCTTCAATGTCATCGACTTCATCATGCTGGGGGTGTTCACCCCCCTTTTCTACCAACTGTCCGTCGGATTCTGGACGGCCATGATCGGTCTATATCTGCTGATGCGGGGCAAAAAGGACCCCTTCGACCTTTCCCGGTCCCTGACGGAAAGCGAGCAGCGTTCCGAAATCGGGGCCTCCACTGCCATCATCATGCCGGTCTACAACGAGGACGTCTCCCGCGTCTTTGAAGGCCTGCGGGTGATGTATCTCTCGCTGGAAAAAACCGGCCAGCTGGAACACTTCGATTTTTTCATCCTCTCCGATTCTGACAACCCCAACAAGTGGGTCGAGGAGGAACTAGCCTGGCTGGAACTCTGCCGCCAGCTCGATGGATTCGGCCGCATCTTCTACCGGAAACGCCGCAAGCCCATCAACCGGAAGTCCGGAAACGTCTCCGATTTCTGCCGCCGCTGGGGCAAACGTTACCGCTACCTCCACGCCCTCGATGCCGACTCCGTCATGTCCGGCGACCTGCTGGCCAACATGGTGCGCATCATGGAGAAACATCCGAATATCGGGATCCTCCAGACCGCTCCGCGGGTCTTCGGCGCGGGCACCCTGTTCGGCCGGGTCATGCAGTTCGCCCACGCCGCTTATGGCGAGCCCTTCATGGCCGGACTGAACTACCTCGCGCTCGGGGATGCCACCTTCTGGGGCCACAATGCGATCATCCGGCTCGCCCCCTTCATCGAGTCCTGCGGCCTGCCGGAATTGCCCGGCCGCGAACCGTTCGGAGGACATATTCTCAGCCACGACTTCGTGGAAAGCGCCCTCATGACGAAGGCGGGTTACCAGGTCTGGCTCCTGCCGGTGCACGAAGGCAGTTACGAGGAAGGCCCGCCCACCATCATCGATACCCTGAAGCGCGACCGCCGCTGGTGTCAGGGCAACATGCAGCATTTCTGGCTTCTCTTCGCCAAGGGTTGGGCGCCGCTCGCCCGGCTGAATTTCTTCCACGGCATCCTGAGTTACGTGGCCTCGCCGCTCTGGTTTATTTTCCTGCTCTGCGCCACCGCGCTGGCTGCCCTGGACCGCCACCACCCGGGATCCACCGTGGCCGCCGGGCAGAAGGCTGGCTTGTTATTGCTGGTCATCACCATTGGTCTTCTTTTTGTGCCGAAGGGCCTGATCCTCTTCCGCCAACTCACCCGGAAGGATATCGCAAAAGACTTCCACAGTAAAAAGGCGGTCTTCTGGTCCTGTGTCAGCGATACCGTCTTCTTCTCCATCCTCGCTCCCATTCTGATGTTGTTTCACAGCAAATTCGTCATCTTCACGGTGCTCGGGCGCGGGGTGAAATGGGCCAGCCAGCGCCGCTCCGGCGACGATGCAGTGGACTGGGAGGAAAGTATCCTGACCTTTGCCGGAGTCAGCGCCTTCGCCCTGATCTGGGCCGCCTTCGCCCTCTGGATCAACCCCACTTTCTTTCTGTGGATCAGCCCCGTCCTCTTCGGCATCGCCCTCGCCATCCCCTTCAGTATTTTCACCGCCGGCACCCGCAGCGGCAAAAGCCGGGGCCTGTTCGCCACCAAGGAGGAACTGCATCCCCCGCGGGTGCTCAGCCAGCTTCAGGACAACCTCCAGCGGGCCCACGTCCGGGAAGCCCCGATCCCGCAATTGGCTAAAAACTATGGACTGCTCCAGTCCCTGCTCGATCCCTACGTCAACGCCCTGCACGTCAGCCTGCTCCGTCAGCGCCAACGGGTCACCCCGGAGAGCCGCGACTATCTTGATGCGCTCCGCCGCCGCCTCGTCAAAGACGGCCCCGACGCCCTCAATAAACGCGAACTCAGTGCGGTGATGTATGACCCCGATGTCATGCTCCGCCTCCACTACGATCTGTGGTCCGGCTCCGGCGATGGCCTCTCCGCCTGGTGGGACACCGCCATCCGCCAATACAACATCCTGACCCGGGAGCCGGTCACGGCGCTTTATCGGTAGGCGGTTGTCGGAAAGCACGATCCCTTGCATATATGCAGTTTATGAAAATCTGCCATCTGCTGATTTGCCTCATAATGCTGATTTGTTCAGGAAGGGCTCTGTCCTCGGAACCAACAAAAGAGGAGGTGTGGAGCGCTGAGTTTGTTTTGTCAGATCATGTGCTGCATGAGGTCATTTTCGCTCACTCGGCATACAAAAAGTCACCAGTTGGCCACTCCAAGGATTCGCTGAAAAAGCTTATAATGACGAGGGTTTTCAGCTATTGGGTCTATATTGATAAAACTGGGGTCTCAAAAACTGAGAACAAGGCGATCATGGCTACGCACAGGCACCTGAAAAACACGATCAAGGAATTTAATTTTACGGAAGATGAATGGCTTTATCCTGCAGGTTTGCAGGAGCTTATTACGAAACTTGACGGGACCTTCGAATTGAACTCTCTGATGGATGAACGCTATCTGCCTTTCTTTCCGCCGAAAGGAATGAAGTCGCGTGACCAATACAGAGAATTTGTGGGGAGATTCAAAAAATGGATTGAGTGAATTCACCCCGCGTCCACCTGCCACACCCATCCTGGATCAGAGGTCGCTTGCGGCTGGGTGGCCCTAGCTGGAAAGCCCGTCGATGCGTTCGATGTTGGTTTCCTCCTCCTTGCCGTCCTCGGCGAGGGAGGGCTTGCGGCCATGGGGGGTGCCGCGCAGGCGTTGGGTGATTTCGATGAATTCAGCCCCGGTCAGGACAATCAGGGAGGAATAATACACCCAGATCAGGAGCAGGACGACCGAGCCGGCGGCCCCGAACCCGCTGAGCGTGGTGGTGCGGCCCAGATACCAGCCGAGGCCGAATTTCCCGGCTTCGAACAGCATGGCGGTGACGAGTGCCCCCATCCAGACGTCCCTCCACGGGAACTTCAGATCGGGCAGGACTTTGAAAATGATCGCGAAAAGGATGGTCTCAATGGCGAAGGCCACCACAAAAGTAATGAGGGACCAGGCTTCGACCGGCACCGCAATTTCCGCGGAGACCCAGCCTTTGATAAAGGCGAAGACGCCGGAGACCAGCACCGAAGCCATCAGCAGGGTTCCACTGATGAGCACCATGGCGAACGAGAGGAGCCTGTCCTTGAGGAAGAGCACGACACTTCGGCCTTCCCGGCGCCGGAGGCCCCAGATGAGATTCAGTGAGTCCTTGAGTTCTACAAACACCCCGGTGGCTCCATAGATCAGGGTGGCGCCCCCGATGATCGCCGCTGTGGTGGTGTTGGCCCCCCGGGAGGGTCTGACATCCCTGACGAGCGATTCAAGCGAGGCGGCCGCCTGAGTTCCCATGAAGCCGGAAAGCTGGTTATGCAATTCACCGGTCACCGCCTGTTGACCCAGGATTTGACTGATGATCCAAGTAGCGAGCCAGAGCAGGGGAGCCATGGAGAACAGGGCAAAGTAGGCAATCGCGGCGCTCTGGCGGGGCAGGCGGTCATCCGACCATGAGTCGCTGAAGGCATCGATAAACCGCCAAAGCAGCCGCATCACCGGGACACGGACAAGTTGGTCCCTCAGCTGCAGGCCGATAGCCGGGAGGGAGCGCCAGAAATTCCGCATGCCCTATGAAGGGACCGGTTTTTCCAGAGGGAAAGCGGGAACCGGGGCCTTGCGGAGGGCTGCCCACGGGACCATGGCCGGCTGATGCTTCAGAGGATTTCCATTAATTTCAGCTTCCCTGCATCCAAGGGGCCCACTTCTTCGTTGGAAGGGCAGGAATGTTCCTGTAAAGGGTCCGCTTCCCTGAATCGTTTCCACTTTTCACCTGCTTACCTTGATCCCGTCCGCCGCTGAACCAGACGACGCCGAATTGGTGCGTCGGGTGGCTCATCGTGATCCCGTGGCGTTCACCCTGATGTATGACCGTCACTCTACGCTGCTCTATTCCGTGGCCTTGAAAATCCTCGCAGATCCCGAGGAAGCGCGCGATGTGCTGCAGCATGTTTTTCTTACTCTTCACCAAAAAGCGGTCCACTTCAATGCCGCCCTCGGCCGGCCCGCTGCCTGGCTCGCCACCATGGCGCGGAATCGTTCCATCGACCGCCTCCGCGCCCTCAAACGGGACCGCACCTATGCGGAAAACGTCAGGCTCGAAACCGATCCGGTGGACTTGTCCCCCGACGCCGCCAATACTCCGGCAGCTTATTCGGATGAAGTCGAGATCCTGCGTGGCGCCGTCGCCCAACTGCCTTCCGACCAGAGGCAAGCTTTGGAAATGGCGTATTTTGGCGGCCTGACCCAGCAGGAAATTTCCGATACCCTTTCTCAACCCCTCGGCACCGTGAAGGCCCGCATCCGGCGCGGTCTGCTCAAGCTCAGGGAATCCCTTGATGGACTTTTGACCCCATGAACGAATCGCTGCTTGAATCTGCCAACCTGTACGTGCTCGGTCTGCTGACCGGGGACGATCTGGTGGCGTTTGAGCAGGCCCTCGTCCAGCAGCCGGAACTGCAAAAAGAGGTGCACGCCCTGCAGGAAGCCACCTTGGCGCTGGCTGGCAGCGCTCCGCAGGCCGCCCCGCCCGCGGAACTGAGGGACTGGCTCCTGACAGAGTTCATGAAAGCTCCGGCGGCCACGCCGGAGGAAACCTCTGCTGCTGCCGCCAAACCGGCCGGGGCTGCTTTGCCTGCCCCTCCAGCTTCCCGGATTCATCTGCTCCATTTCATTCCCTGGGCGGCGGCGGCCGCCATGGCCGTCCTGTTTTACCAGAACCGCGGTTTGATCACCAAGTCGCAACAGGATGCCCACGCCGCTATGACGGAATCAGCCGCGTTGAAGGAACGGGAGAAACACCTGATGGCCGCGGTGAGCAGCAGCGAACTGGCGAAATCCCAAAACGAGACCGATCTGGAAACGGCCCGGGCCTCGCTGGCCAAAGCCGAGGCCTCCCTGACGGAGCTCGGCGGAAAGCATGAGGCCATTGCCGCCGAACTGGCGCAACTCCGCGAAGACAGCCAGTTCGACAAAACCCGCATCGCAGTGCTGGGGTCACTGCTCAAGAATCAGCCCGGCGCGGTCGCGGTTTCCGTCTGGCGTCAGGAACGTCAGGAAGGTTTGTTGGTGGTGGAGAACCTCCCCGCGCTGCCGGCGGGACGTGACTATCAATTGTGGGTGATTGATCCGAATCTTAAGACCCCCGTCAGCGCCGGTATATTCAAGGTGGATGCGGCAGGCAAGGTCCGGATCGAATTCAAACCGGACCGGGTGGTGCAAAGCGCCTACAAGTTCGCGGTCACGGTGGAAAAGGCCGGGGGCGCCAAGGTGCCGACGCTGGATCAGATGGTGGTGATCGGCGGGTGATCGCGGACCCGGTTCCCGGGCCGGCGGGAATGCCCTGATTCCACGCCCCGGGACTGGCGCGACGCCGCTGCCGGGAAGCAGGGAGGCCCGCCGGGATAAGCCGCAGTTCATCCCGGAACAGGACCGGACTCCGGCTGCCCTGAACCCGGCTCTGCCCCTTGCCGGCCGCTTGTTTCCAAAAAAAGGGCAACCCGTGCATCCAACTGCCGGAGGTCTCCGTTGGACGCCGGAGTTTACTCCTTCAATCCACCTTTATGCTAATGTTATGAAACGATCCTTCCCGCTTTCCCTCCGCGCTTCCCTCTGGCTGGCCCTGGCCGCACTTCCTGCGGCGGCGCCCGCGGCGGTGACCGTCACCGGGCTGAGTTCCTTTGATTCCGGCTCCGGCCGCTATACCTATAACTATTCCGTCACCAATGCGGATAGTGCCGAAGAACTCATCCAGGTCACCTTCCCGGTCAGTGCTTCCGCCGCCCTCCTCGGCCTCACGGCGCCGGCGGGTTTCAAGCTCACCTACGATACCATCGGGGCCCGGGTCAATTTCGTCTGGGATGATGACGATTTCACCATGCAGACCTTCGCCCCGGACAGCACGGTCTCCGGCTTCAGTTTCACGAGCCCCGTCGGTCCCGGACTGACTCCCTTCATCGCCTCGGATATCAGTCAGGACTACACCGGATTCACCGCCGCACCGGTGCCTGAACCCTCGGTCCTGATGCTGGGCCTGCTGGCTCCCCTGGCACTGCTCCGCCGCCGCCGGGCCTGATTTTTCAATACCCACGCTCTCTCCAACCAAACCAACCCACCCAACCTGGCAACCCAATGAAAACCACGACTCCCTCCTGCCTCCTGACGATGATTTCCCGTGTGGCCCTTGTGGCCATCGCCGCCTCAACGGTGCTTCCCGTGACCTCCGTGATGGCCTCCAGTCACAGTGATGCGCCGCTGATCAAACTCGATCCCCAGGCCAACCTGACCGATGTCTACGCCTTCATCCGCACCCGCCCGGCCACCGGCGAGCGGGCTCTCGTGGTGGAAGTCAGCGTGCGTCCGTTCTCCGAACCCGGCGATGGCGCGCAATACGAAGCCTTTTCCCCGGATGCCCGTTACAGCATCCATATTGCCAATCCTGTGACCGGTGCCGAGTCGGAACGTTACGATTTCCGTTTCTCCCCGGTTGATCCGGTGAACGGACCTTCCAGCTACAAAAACTCCAACACCATCCTCCGCTATGGTCTGGGCACGGAAGTGGGGCCGATCGTCACCGTGGGCGACAACCGTCAGAATTTCACCCAAAGTTATACCATCACCCGGTTTGTGGGGAATGGTCCGGGCACCAATCTGAATCAAGGCGGGGCCTCCCTCCTCGTCCCCCCGCCCAACGTGGGATTGAACACCACCCCGGCCTACAATGACGCCACCGGCCGCGCGGTGTCAGGCGCCACCGGCCGGGCCGCCCTGGACAACTATACCCGGCAGACCACCTACGATCTCCCTGCGGGCACGCCGCCCGCGGCTGGTTCCACCGGATTCTACACCACCTTCGCCGGACCCCGGGAAGATGGATTTTATGCGGACACCGCCGCCATCTTCGACCTGCTCAACAGCCGCATCCTCGATAACAATGGCAGTCTGGCGGATGGACTGGGGCAGGACGGGAGCGGGACCGATGGATTCAAGGGATTCAACGTCCTGCACTACGGGATTGTAATTCCCCTGACGAATCTCTCGCAGACCTTCACTTATACCGGCGCCCTCCAGCCAGCCGGCACCGGAGTTGGCGTCTACGCCACGGTGAGCCGCCCCCGCATCACGCTGCGTTCCGCCACCTCGGCGGATGCTTCCAACGGCCCGTGGGTCCAAGTCAGCCGCCTCGGCAATCCGCTCTTCAACGAAGCCCTCGTCGCTGCGGCCGGGAAGGACCTGTATAACAGAAGTTCCCCCACCCAGGATGCGGCCCTGTTTGCCCAATACGCCAACAATTCCGAACTGGCCGGACTGATCAATGCGGTTTATGGCACCACCTTCACCACGACCGGCCGGGCCGATCTCAATGCCATCTTCATTCCCGACGTGATCCGCGTGAACACCACCACCGGAGCCACCAAAGTGCCTGGCGAGGCCGGATTCAACCGGCTCAGCTTTATCGGGGGGGATACCATCGCCAACGGCGCCGGCCAGCAAATCCCCGCCGGTTGGCCGAATGGCCGCCGCTTCGGCGACGATGCCATTGATATTGCCCTGACCGCCATCGCCAGCGGCCCGACTTTCGCCACGATCACCGTGGTGGGAGACAATGCTGCGGCCAATGACCAGGTTTATAACCGCACCTTCCCCTACGCCGGCACCCCGCATTCCGGCACCCGGAACTCGAAAGATCAGGCCGGCTCGGTCGGCTTCTAAAAGCCCCCTGCCTCCGGCCCTCCATGGCGCCGGCGACGTTGTCTCCCCCCTGCAACGCGCCGGCGACATGCTGTTCTGACTGAATCGCCATGAAACCTCCCTCCTCCGATTTCCCCGCCACTCCCGGTTGGCGCAGCGGGTTGAATGCTGTCCTGATGATTGCGGGACTGTCCATCAGTCTGGTTTTCCTCAGCAACCGCCCGACCGGGGCCCTCCCACCATCCGCCGCTGCGACTTCTGCGGGAGGGGTGGAATTGCAGGTTTCCTCAATGCTGGAAGCCCTGTCCACGCCTGCCTCCCGCGCCTTGTATGGCAAGACGATGGCCTCGGCGGTGGAGAAAGTGCGCCGCCTTCCTGATTCTGCACAAGCATGGGTTGCCCTGGGGGATGTGATTGCCCAGGGCCAGCGAGATACTTCAGACCCTGCCTGCTTCGGCCATGCCGGGATCGCCTATCAACGTGCCCTGAAACTGCAGGCCTCCCACACCGGAGCCATGGCGGGCATGGCCTGGGTCCATGGCGGCCGCCATGAATTCGACCTCAGCAAACTATGGGCAGGAAAGGCTCTCGCGCTGGATCCGGGGAATGCCGCTTCCCACGGCATCATCGGTGATGCCGCGGTCGAACTGGGTGACTATGATGAAGCGTTCCTGCACTATCAAAAAATGATGGACCTGCGTCCGGACTTGTCTTCATGGAGCCGGGGAGCGCATCTGCTGTGGCTCACAGGAAAACAAAGCCGGGCTGTCCTGCTGATGGAGCAAGCTGTCCAGAGTGGTGGACCCTATGCTGAAAACACCGCGTGGTGCCGGGCCCGTCTGGCGATGATGCTGTTTCACGACGGCGCCTTGTTGCCTGCCGCCCAGGCGCTGGCCCCGGCGCTGGCCGCCGGTTCGGCCAATCCTCACGTGCGGCTCGCCGCTGGCCGCATCGCTGCCGCCGGGGCCGATTTTGAGACGGCTGCGATGCACTATCAGAAGGTGCTGGAATCCGCAGGAAATCTCGAGGCTCTGATCGCGCTGGGGGACATTTTTGCGGTCCGGGGAGACACCTTCAGCGCCGAAAAATATTACGCTGAAGTCGAGGCCCTGCATCGCAGCCACCGGGAGACGGGCATTCACGACCATATGGAGATGGCCCGTTTCTATGCCGATCACGACCGCCAACTGCCGGAGGCATTGAAGCTCATCCAGGAACACGGGCAGAGCGGAAATCCCATGGAGGCAGATACCTCCGCCTGGGTCTACTTCAAAAACGGCGATCAGATCAAGGCGATCGAGTGCATCAAGACCGCTCTGAAAAAAGCAAGGCCTGACGCTGAGCTTCATTACCACGCCGGAAGAATCGCCGCCGCCGCCGGGGATCGGGTTTCTGCGGAAAAGCATTTCCAGCAGGCGTTGGGCCGGAATCCGAATTTTTCGCTGATCCAGGCTCCCTTCGCGTCCAGGGCTTTGGCTGAATTGAAAACTTCTGCCCCGGTTCCTTTGGTGGTTCCGGCGGTGGTGCCCGTTCAGTTTTCCAACACCAGACTGAGGTAAGGCAGGGGGTGGGCGAACAACCGGATCGGCCCCTCATTGGAACAACCGGTCCCGCAGCAGATAGTAGAGGAAAAGGGGGTTGTAGGTGAAATAACGTTTGAAGAGCCGGCGGGGTTCCATGGCGAGGCGGTAGGCCCATTCGCAGCCGAGGCGCTGGAGCAGGGCCGGAGCCTGGGGCACTTCGCCCGCATGAAAGGCGAAGGCGGCGCCAATGCCGAAATAAACGCCCGGCGGCAGACGGTCCTTATGCTGCGCGATCCAATTTTCCTGTTTGGGACAGCCCAGCCCGACCCAGATCAGATTGGCTCCCGACTCCCGGATTTTCCCACAGATGCGCTCGAATTCGTCATCGGGCCATTTCCCAAACGGAGGGGAGTGCGTGGCCGCGATGGCACAGTCGGGAAATTGTTCCCCAAAGGTTTTGGTCAGCTGATCCAGAGTGCTCTGTTTGCCTCCCAACAAAAAGTGTTTGAATTCACCGGCTCTGCCATTGGTGGCTTTGAGCGTCTCCAGCATCAGGGTTGGCCCGTAGACGCGGTCCTGTAATTTCTCCGCGGGCTCCAGCTGGGAATTGACGGCCCACACCAGCGGCATCCCATCCGGGCAAATCAGGTCGAACCGGCGCATCGCGGCCCCAAACGAGGCATCGTGCCGGGCGAGGGCCGCGACGTGGGTGTTGGCGGCTTCCACGGCATAGGCCCCGTCCCGGAGGAGGGCGTGCTCCAGAATCCACTCCACGGCTTTCTGGTAGGAGGTCGCGGCGACGGGGAGTCCGATGATATCAATGGTGCGCACAGGATTGTCGGGCTGGGAAAGGATGGGCCGGGGCTTCAAACCGCAGCAGGCGGTTGAGGGCTGGCCCCGCCCGGGAAGGGAGGTTGCATCCGGAGCGGGCAGTCATATCTTAGTCAGCCCGGGGCGCAAGCAATCCTGCGCGGCTGCTTTTTCAGCATTGCAATCCCGCTTCGCGCCATGCACCAGAATGGCGCGACTTCCCTTTATTTTCCATGACTACTCCATCCACCTACGCTGTCATTCTTGCTGGAGGCAGCGGACGCCGCTTCTGGCCCCTCAGTCGTGACACCCGGCCCAAGCAGCTGCTGCAGCTCTTTGGCGGCAAGACCCTGCTCGAACAGGCCATGCACCGGCTCGACGGCCTGGTCCCCCGGGAAAACATTCTCATTCTCACCAACCGGGAACAGGAAGTCGAAGTCCGCGCTATTCTGGGTGGTGCCCTTCCGGCTGAAAACATCCTCTCCGAACCCGCCAAACGCGACACCGCCCCCGCCATCGCCCTCGGCATCGGCTGGGTCGCCGCGCGCGATGTCAATGCGGTCATGCTGGTGCTGCCCGCCGACCAGCTCATCCAGGACGAGGAATCCTTCCGCACCTGCATGGCCGGGGCCGTCAACGTCGCTCATCAATCCCAGGCGCTGGTGACCATCGGTATCAAACCCACCTGGGCCTGCCCCAGCTATGGCTACATCGAGCGCGGCCGCCGGGCCCAGATTTCCGGGGCCGAGGATACCGTGGTTTATGAAGTATCCCGCTTCCGGGAAAAACCGAATCCGGACCTCGCCGAGGACTTCCTGCGTCAGGGGAATTTTTCCTGGAATGCCGGGATGTTCATCTGGAGCGTTTCCGCGGTCATGGCCGGCCTCAGCCGCCACTGTCCGGAACTGGCCAAATTTGTCGCGGAAATCCGCCAGACCAAGGATCTGAAGGCCACCATCGATGCCCAGTTCGGCAACCTTCCCCAGATTTCCATCGACTATGCCCTCATGGAAAAAGCGGGCCGCGTGCTGAACCTCGAAGCCACCTTCGACTGGGACGACGTGGGCTCGTGGATCAGCGTGGGCAAGTATCTGCCGACCGATGATTGCGAAAATGCCACGAACCAGCCGGTGACCCAGATCGACTCCCACGGCAACATTGTCTTCAGCACCGCCGGGCAAAACATCTCCCTCCTTGGCGTGACGGACCTCATCATTGTCCAGACTGCCGACGCCCTGCTGGTAGCCAACAAACACTCGGCCGACGCCATCAAGAAGATCGTGGATATCGTACCCAGGGAACTGCACTGATCACTGCGCTCCGGAGCCTTCCGGGTCCGGTATTACTCAACACAAAGGGCTGCCTCCCATCACGGAGGCAGCCCTTTTTCAGGTGGTGGAAACTGTGGGGCGCCCCCTTGAGGGGGCCTGCCCATCATTCATCAATAAGGCAGCTCGCGGACGTAAAGGCTTCGGAACCAGAGGTTGTTGCCGTGGTTCTGCAGCTCGATTTGTTCGGAACGGGGCAGGGGTTTGCCGGGTGCCCAATAATTTTCCAGGGGCGATCCATCCACCACCAGCTTGCCATTGAGGTGGATGGTGACCTTTTCGCCGATCATGCGGATGTGGAAAGTATTCCACTCGCCCAGCGGTTTGTCGGCCAGCACGAGGGGATCTTTGCCGGGACCTTTGTTATTCCACATCCCGCCGGAACCCTTCTGGTTGCCATGGGGGAATTGGGCCGGGTTGGCCGGGTCCCAGATTTGAATCTGCGGGGTGCCCCGGAGATAAATGCCGCTGTCGGCGGTGGCGGGTATTTTCCAATCGACGTAGAAATCGAAATCTCCGTAAGGTTTGGCGGTGGCGAGACTGGAGCCTTTGCCATCAAAGACGAGGGCTCCGTCCTCCACCTTCCAGTGCGCCTTCATCACTTCATTGGCGGCCGTCTGGACCTTGGTGCGTTCCTCCGGGGACAGGGCGGCGCGCTTGAAGGGATTGTCATTGGGGCCGGCGGGCAGACCCTGCCAACCAGCCAGGTCCTTGCCATTGAAGAGCGCCGTGAATCCGGCGGGAGGCGTGTTGGGAGCCGTGCCGGGCAACGGAGCGGGTGGGGAGAAATCCTTCACCCGGATATTCTTGTAGGCCACAAAATCGCCATGTCCGCAGAAGGCGATATAACCTTTCGTGCGCTTCTGGCCGGGGTGTTCCTTTTTATCGATGGGCTCCAGTCCACCAATGTAGGCGTCGGTGATGGTTTCGCCATTCAGGATGACCTTGATGTGATCCCCGATCACCAGCAGGGTCTGTTTGTTCCACTCGCCCACCGGCTTCAACAGGTTCTTTTCCGCCTGGATCGATGCGGCGATCCCGTAGACGGAACCATGATGTTGATAGGGAGCCAGTTTGAATTTATCGTTGTGATACTTCTCGTGGCGGTCATCCAGCACCTGGATTTCCATGCCTTCGTAAGCGGCATCGCCGCTGCCGGGATAACGCACCCCGATCCCGTTGTTGGAGCCGGGTTGCAGTTGGAATTCGAGTTCGAGCACAAAGTCGGCATACTCCTTTTCTGTGCGGAGAAAGCTGCCCTTGGGGGTGCAGGTGATGGCTCCGTCCTTCACTTCATAGCCACCGCCCACCCAGCCGGCGAGCGATTTGCCGTCGAACAGGGAAGTCCAGTCGGTAATTCCGGCCAGCATTTGCAGGGTCGGGGCCGCGGCGGGCATCGGAGGAGGGGCCGGTTGGGCGAAGGCGGAAGCGGCCAGCACGGTGAGTGCGGCCCCGGTGGAGGCAAGATTGCGTAACATAGTGTGTCGGAAATACGGTGGACCGAGTCACAAGCTTACGAAGCGTTGCTTCCTCCGGCAAGATCGGTGGCCTGCCGGTTCTGATACTTTTACGCTCCCGAGAGAGAGGCTTGTGCCAACTGCTGGAAGACGTCCGGAAGCGCCCGTTCCGCGGCGTCCCACGAAGGCAGCAGGGAAGGGGCCGCAGGTTCCTCCACGGCGGCCTGCAGGGCTTTGCCGAAGGTGAGCACGGCCAGCGATTCCTGTTCGGTAAAATGGGCCAGTCCATTCAGCGAGGACTCCGCGGCGGCGTGCCGCAGGGCATCCGCGGTGAGATCCTGCCAGGTTTCCACGATTTGTTCACGCCACGGATAGGTGCCGCCGGAAACGGTGGACAGCAGGGTGGCGGACACTTCGCGGGCCATCCGGTGCAATCCGCTGCCGGGGTCTTCCGGCGAGAGGTCGTGGTGTTTGTGATCGTAGGCGGCGCAGAGTTCCGTCTGGCAGACTGACCGTGGGGAAAGCTGCCGCCTGACTTCTTCCAGCAGGCCGATTTCCAGCCCCCAGGTGGAAGGCAGATTCACCTTCCGCAACAAGGCGGTATCCATGGCCGATTCCCCGGCGAGGGGGTAACGGAAGGCCGAGAGAAATTGCAGCATCGGCAGCGGCCCAGCCCGCAATTCCATGGCGCGCAGCAAGGGACGCACGAGGAGGCGCTGCAGGCGGCCATGCAGACGGTCGCTGTGACGCGAATAAAATCCTTTATTGAAGCGGAACCCCCACTGCCGGTCCAGCAGCGGATGGCAGAGCCGGCCGGGCAGTTCGCGGGAGTAGTTTTTGATGTCGCAATCATGGATCGCGACCACCCCAGGACCGGCATTCAGGGCCAGCGCGAGTCCTGCGCAGAGCCAGACATTCCGCCCCTTCCCGGACTGCGCCATGGTCAGGCCGGCGGACTGCATCCGGGCTTCCAGATCCTGCACCGCCGGGGCTCCGGTCCAGAGCAGGGCAGTTTCCTGGGGAAGGGCGGCAAAAAATTCCCGTGCGGTGACCAGTTCGTGACTTTCCGCACCGTCGAGTCCGATCACGATACGTTTCACCCAGGCCGCGCCCGCCAATTCCTGCACGATCCCGGCGAGGGCTTCGGTGCCCAGTTCCCGCACATGACAGGGCAGGATCAGGGTCACCGGACAATCCTGGGTCATGGTTTCGAGCGATTTCTCAAGGGCTGGCCAGGCCTCCGGGCTGAGCCGGTGCAGGGTGGTGATGCCAGCGGGATGGGACAGGGAACTCATCAGGGAAAAGGGAAGCGCAACAGGGCAGGGGTTGGGGAAATGACAAAGGCAAATGCCCGGCCGCAAAACCCACGGCACCGGGTCCGGGGCGTTGCCTTGACGACAGACCGGGACTGCCGGAGGAAAGCAGGGTGCGCTTGGTGGTCTTTCACTATCACGACCGGCCCGGTGGGGTGCGGCAGGTGATCTCGCGGGGATTGCCCCGGTTGGTGGAACGCCTCGGCCGGGTAGCTGAAGTGATTCTGCTGATGGGGGAAATGACCGATCCCGATTGGGTAAAGGGCTTGGAGGTATCCTTGGCCGGAGTGCCGCTGCGGGTGGTGACGCACCGGGAACTTGGTTATTTGAGCGGCCGGGACCAGGCGCTGGGCGGGGAGGCAGTGGAGCGGGTGCAGGAATTGTTGTCCGGGCAGGACGTGCTGGTCTGGGCGCATAACCTCAGCGTCGGCCGGAATGTGCCGTTGCTCCGCCACCTGCCGGACTGGTGTGCCTCGGCGGGCGCGAGGCTGTGGTTGCACCATCACGACTGGTGGTGGGACGGGCGCTGGGCACGGTGGGCGGATTGGCAGGCGTCAGGCATCGCGGACCTTGAGGAAGCCCTGGAGCTTTCCATTCCGACAGGCCCCCACCTTCGCCATTGGTGCGTGAACCAGGCCGATCTCGCCTGGCTGCAAACCCGGGCCGGAGCCTCCGCTCGATGGGTTGGCAATCCGCTGCCGGAACTGGCTTATCCTGACAAATCAGAAGTCCATGCCGCGCGCGCCTGGCTGCAGTCCTTGACCCAAGGCCGCCGCCTCTGGCTGGCTCCGGTGCGTGCGCTGCGCCGCAAAAACCTCGCGGAAGCCCTGCTCCTTGCCCAACAACAGGACGAGCCCACCTGCCTCGTCACCACCGGCGGGCCCAGTTCCCCTGCCGAGGTCCCGCCCTGGGAAGCCCTCTGCGCCGCGGCCGCCCGCCATCATTGGCCGCTGGTTCCCGCAGTGCTCGCCCAAGGAGCGCGGATTTGTAATCCGCCCCGATGGCCCGGCCTCTCCAGCATCCCTTCCCTCACCGCCATCCTGTCTGCTTCCGACGCCATCGCCATGCCCTCGCTTCAGGAAGGATTCGGCCTCCCCTATCTGGAAGCCGCCGCGCTGGAGAAACCGCTTCTCGCGCGGGCCCTGCCGGATGTTTCGGCCAATCTCAATGCCCTTGGCTGTGCTCTCCCCGGCACCTACAACAAGCTCCCCGTTGCGCCTGGATCATTCAATGCCGCCAGGGAATCCATCCGGCTGGCCGGACGTTGGGCCCTGCTCCGATCCAGTCTCCCGGAGATACTTAGGATGGACCTGGAACCCATCCAAACAGTGGAGGGCACTGACTTCGGATGCCTTTCTTTGGAAGCCCAAATGGAAGTCCTCCAATCCAGCGCACGACTTCCCGGTTCGTTGCCAGAGCCTCAAGTTCCGTTCTTGCCTGCAGAAAGTCGCGAGGACCACTGGGCCGACCGTTTCTTCCAAGCCCCGGCTGGCTCCCCGCTCCCGTCCGGCGGATCCCTCCTGGCGGAAGTCCGGCGCCGGTTCCACTACTGGCAGCAGCATCCTTTGCTATGGCCGTGAACCGCGCGCGCACGTAAGTTTTCCGATGTCTCCTATCGAAGCCTGGTTCGCCGACCGCCACTGGAAGCCGTTCCGCTTCCAGCAGGAGGTCTGGGCGGCCTATGCGGCTGGCAAAAGCGGCCTGATCCATGCCCCGACGGGATTGGGGAAAACGTTGGCGGCATGGCTCGGACCGGTAGCTTCCGCCCTGACGAAACCTCCGGGCCAACCGGGCCTGCGGGTGCTGTGGATCACTCCCCTGCGGGCCCTCGCGGTCGATACCACCCAGTCGCTCCGCGAACCGTTGGAAGGACTCGGCTTGAAATGGGACGTCGAAATGCGCACGGGCGACACCTCGCAGAAGATCCGCGCCCAATTGAAAAAACGCCTGCCGGAAGCCCTCGTCACCACGCCGGAAAGTCTGTCCGTCATGATGAGTTATCCAGACGCCGCAGTCCGGATGGCGGGGCTGGAGGCCGTGATTGTCGATGAGTGGCATGAGTTGCTCTCCAGCAAACGCGGGGTGCAGACCGAACTCTGTCTCGCCCGGCTCCGGGCTTGGAATCCGGCGCTGCGCATCTGGGGGTTGTCGGCCACCATCGGGAATCTCCCGGAGGCCATGCAGGTGCTCCTGGGCGACAAGGCCGGGGAAGGCGTGATCGTGACGGGCGAGGCGCGCAAGGAGGTGGCGATTGAAACCCTCCTTCCTGACGAAATCGAACGTTTTCCGTGGAGCGGCCATCTTGGCCTGCGCATGATCCCCGCCGTAGTCCGGCAGATTGAACAGGCCGGCACCACCTTGTTATTCACCAACACCCGGTCCCAGACCGAGCAATGGTATCAGGCGCTGCTGGATTTCCGGCCGGAGTGGGCTCCCGATTTGGCGATCCACCACGGATCGGTGGAAAAAGCCGACCGCACCGCCGCCGAGGACCGTCTCCGCGCCGGCACGGTAAAGTGTGTGGTCTGCACCAGCAGTTTGGACCTCGGGGTGGACTTCTCGCCGGTCGATCAGGTCATCCAGATCGGCAGCCCCAAAGGCATGGCCCGGCTCATGCAGCGCGCCGGCCGCAGCGCTCACCGGCCGGGAGCGGTGAGCCGCGTGTTTGGCGTGCCCACAAACGCGTTTGAGTTGGTGGAATTCGCGGCCGCCCGGGAGGCCTTGAGCGAGCGCCGCATCGAATCCCGTCGTCCTCTCCGGATGACCCTGGATGTGCTTTCGCAGCACCTCCTCACCGTGGCCGCGGGCGGTGGATTCGAAGCCGGGGCGATGCGCCGGGAGGTCATGTCCAGTCACGCCTTTGCCACGCTCGATGATGTGTCGTGGGACTGGTTGCTTGCCTTCATCACCAGCGGCGGCAAGGTGCTCCGCGCCTACCCGGAATTCTCCAAAGTGAGTATTGTGGAAGGCCGGCATATCATGACAGAGGAACGCACCGCCCGGCTCCACCGGCTGGCCATCGGCACTATCAGCAACGACACCGCCATCTCCGTGGCTTTTGCCAGTGGACGCCGCCTCGGCACAGTAGAGGAATGGTTCATATCCCGGATCAAACCGGGCGGACTGTTCATCTTCGGCGGACGGCGGCTGGAACTGGTCCGCTATCATGACCTCAAGGCCGTGGTAAAGGACGCCGCCAAAAAGAAACAATCCGGCCAGATTCCATCGTGGCAGGGAGGTAAAAGTCCGCTCTCCACCGAACTCGCCTCCGCCGTGAGCCGGAAGCTGGAGTCCGCCGGGGCCGGCGATCTCCGCGACCCCGAACTGCAGATGTTCTCCCCCATCCTCGCCCTGCAAAAGGCCTGGAGCATCGTCCCCCGCAGTGACCAGTTGCTGATTGAGGAAACCACCAGCCGGGAGGGAAATCATGTGTATGTCTATCCCTTCGCCGGGCGTCTGGTCCATGAAGGGCTGGGCACCCTCGTGGCATGGCGCATGGCGAGGCACCGCAGTGTCAGCATCACCGTTTCCTTCAATGATTACGGCTTCGAGTTGAGCAGCCGGGATGATCTCTCCGCGGATGAAAAGATGTGGCGGGAATTGCTCTCCACCGATCATCTTACAGAAGACCTGATGGCCTGCATGAACACCGCAGAGCTGGCCAAACGCCAGTTCCGCGGCATTGCCCGCGTGGCCGGTCTGGTAATGCAGGGATTCCCCGGCAATCCAAAAACCACCAAGTCTCTCCAGGTCTCCTCCGGCCTGCTGTTTGATGTCTTCAACAAATACGATCCCGGCAATCTCCTCCTTGACCAAGCCCAGCGCGAAATCCTCGAACAACAACTCGAACTCACCCGTCTCCAGGCCACCCTCGCGTCCCTGCGCGGACGCACGTTGGTCCAGATCTTCACCAAACACCTGACCCCCATGGCCTTCCCGCTCTGGGCAGACATGCTGTCCTCTAGCCTGACCACGGAAAACTTCGCCTCGCGTCTGGAAAAAATGCTGCTGGAACTCGAGCAGGCCGCGCAGCATCCCGATGCTCCGGAAAACCGTCCGGAACGGTGAATTTTGCTGCAGGAGGATTTGTTGGCAAGAGGCGCTTTTTCAAATCTACCCCGCAGCTATGCCGACGTTGCAGATAGCACCGATGGACCGATGGGCTGGATGGACCTTGAAATAAGTCGCAGATTATCTGGTAATTTGATTTCTCCGGACTGGAAGTAGATGATTTGTTCCTGACTAATTTATGACAAAAGAATACCTTAAAGTCGTCGACACGGTCTTGGATGGAGTGGCTGTGTTTTGTGATCACTCCGGCCGGATGGAGCTTGACGATATTTCAGCGATACATTCTTGCCTCATAGAAACACGGCCGGATGGCTGCAAAGTGTTTGCCGTCCGCAATGAAGTGTATCAATGGGCGCAAAAGGATGCACCAATTACCGGAGAATTCACGGACAGCTTCCCGCTGTCTCTCCCTGATGATGTGAAGCACTTTTTCCGCCTTGCGGCGAGATGCGATTACACAGCGCACGAAAATCTGGAAATTCTGCTGCCCGGTCTGTTGGACATCGGTAGTGGTGGTCCCGACTGGGCGCAGATCACCGCGCCGTTTCATCTGCTTCGGTTCTGCGCGTTTCCTCATCTCGGCATGTGGTATGCGCTAAGAACACAGAATAATGGGCGGGAATGGGACGTGGTCTATGCGAACGAAGAAGAGAGGGATCAGGAGACTGCGGAAACTGCACCGTCCCTGCATGCGTCGTTCTCCGAATGGCTGGAATACCTCGTTGGTTGCAGCGGCTGGCCGCCTCTGAAGGGCCTTGGCACCATGGGTCTATTCAAGGACTTCGATTCGAGGCTGTCTGATGAAGAGGCAGTGCGGCGCTACGGCCCCCTTGAAAAGTTGCTGCCAAAGCCAGCCCCTTCCGTGCTGGTGTTGCCGGATGTCCTTCCTGACCTACTCCGTGACAGGTGGCACCGCCGGAACGCTGAGGGCATTTCCAAAGTGTATCCGGAGTGGGACGGAGGCTGTGAGCTGTGAGGGCGTTGGGTGGCTCTACGAACCGTTCAAATTCCCTGGTGCAAACTCCGACGCCACGCATAAAAGTCGCCAGTTCAAAGCCGCAACACTCTTTACGAGGTAAGCGTGTGCCGCCTGCCCAACTTCGCCAACTGGGGTCGGCAACCCAAATGGTAGCGGCGGGCGGCGGAGTCTGTGTCGGCCGAAGGAAGCCCGAGAGCATACCAAGCACCGTGGCAGTGGGTCAGGACCGGACAAGGCCGACAAACTCCCAGTCCCCAGAATGTTGACCGTCTCAATGCGCTGCCCCGTCATACCGCATTTCCAGTTGCGGCTCCGGAGGGGGAGTCTCATGCTGATTCCCCTCACTCATGAAAATCACCCGTGCCCTGATCTCCGTTTCCGACAAGTCCGGCCTAGATGCCTTTGCCCGTGGTCTGCACGACCTCGGCGTGGAACTGCTCTCCACCGGAGGCAGCGCGGCTTACCTGCGCGGCATCGGGCTCCCGGTGGTGGAAGTGTCCGATTACACGGGTTATCCGGAGTGTTTCGATGGCCGCGTCAAAACCCTGCACCCGAAAGTTCACGGGGGGTTCCTGTATCAACGCGAAAATCCCGAACACGTCGCCCGCGCCACCGAATTGGGAGTGCCGCCGATCGATCTGCTGGTGGTGAATCTTTATCCCTTCGAACAAACTATCGCCAAGCCGGGAGTCACTTTCGAGGACGCGGTGGAGAACATTGACATCGGCGGTCCGGCCATGTTGCGTGGCGCGTGTAAAAATCACTCCAGTGTCACCGTCATCACCGATCCTGCTGACTATGCACCGGTGCTGGAGGAAATGCAGAACAACAGTGGTTCGACCCATCTCAAAACCCGCGAACGGCTCGCCATCAAAGTCTTCCAGCGCACTGCGGCCTACGACACTGCCATCGCCAACTACCTCGCCAAGGAACAGTCCACCGAAGGCTGCTACAGCGTCAACGTGCCGTTCTACCAAACCCTGCGCAACGGGGACAACCCGCACCAGAAAGCCAGCCTTTACGGGAACTTCGGTGACTACTTTGAAAAGCTCCAGGGCAAGGAACTCAGCTATACCAACGTCCTGGATATCGAAGGCGCGGTCGCTCTGGCCCTTGAGTTCAAACGCCCCACGGTGGCGATTCTCAAACACACCAATCCCTGCGGGGTAGGGTGTGATGATGACGACCTCCGGGCTGCGTGGGACAAGGCCTTCGAGACAGACCGGCAGGCTCCATTTGGCGGCGTGATCGTCACCAACCGTCCCCTCACCGAACGCCTCGCCCGGGTGATCAGCGAGATTTTCACAGACGTGATCATTGCCCCGGATTTCGAGGCGGATGCCCGGGCCATTCTCCAGAAAAAGAAAAATCTGCGCCTGATGCAGGTGAACATGGAAGCCTTCAGCAAGTGGCAGGACAGCAATCCGATCATCCGCAGCGCCCCGGGCGGACTGATGGTGATGGACCGCGATGTCCGGGCTCTCGGGTTGCAGGATCTGGAAGAGAAATCCGTCACCAAACGTCCGCCCAGCAAGGAGGAATTGGAAGCGATGCGTTTCACCTGGAAGGTCTGCAAACACGTGAAGAGCAATGCGATCGTCTTCGGCGCGCATGACCGCACCCTCGGGATCGGTGCCGGCCAGATGAGCCGGGTGGATTCCTGCCGGATCGCGGTCTGGAAGGCCCAGGAAGCCGGCTTGTCCCTCGAAGGCAGCGTGGTCGCCAGCGACGCCATGTTCCCCTTCCCGGACGGCCTCATCGCCGCCGCCAATGCCGGAGCCACCGCGGCCATCCAACCCGGGGGTTCCGTCAAAGACCCTGAGGTGATAGCGGCCGCCGATGAACGCGGCATGAGCATGGTCTTCACCGGTTTCCGTCACTTCCTGCATTGAGCCGGGGGGACCGCCACATCCCTTGAGCCGCTTCAGCCATGAGCATCACCCGGGTTCTGAGTCTCAGCCTGATCATTCCGGGAATGTTGCTGGCCGGATGCGCGGGCAAGGTCTCCGGCCGGTTTGACATGGAGCAGAATTTCCGGATCGGGGTGGAGATCAAACGTTTCAAGGCTGAACCAAAAAACTTATCATCATGTTGGAACTGGGAGTAAATATCGATCACGTGGCGACGCTGCGGCAGGCGCGTTACGCGCAGACGCCGCAGGCCCACAACGTGGAACCCAGCCTGCTGGAAGCCGTGGCGGACTGTCTGGCGGCCGGGGCGCATGGGATAACGATCCACCTGCGGGAAGACCGGAGGCATATTCAGGATGCGGACCTTTTTGCCATCAGGGCGATACCGGGAGTGCGCCTGAACCTGGAAGTCGGCAATACGCCGGAGATCATCGGGATCGCCTGCCAGGCCCGGCCTGACAGTGTCTGCATGGTGCCGGAAAACCGTCAGGAAATCACCACCGAGGGCGGACTGGATGTGGTGGCGCACGAAGCTGCCATCGCCGCCAGCATCAACCTGCTGCATGAGCAAGGCATCCGGGTCAGCCTGTTCATCGATCCCGATCCTGCGCAGGTGGAAGCCTCCGCGCGGGTCAAGGCGGAGATGATTGAATTGCATACCGGCGCCTATGCGAACGCGACGCGGGCGGAGAGGGAGGCGGAACTCCAGCGCCTGATAGCGGCCGGAGCGCAGGCAGGAGCCCTTGGTTTGCAGGTCAATGCGGGGCATGGCATCACCACAGGAAACCTGCCGCCGCTGCTGGCCATCCCTCATCTGCATGAACTGAACATCGGGCACCACATCATCAGCCGGGCGATCCAACTGGGACTGCGCGGTGCGGTGGCGGAAATGTTGGCGGCGATGCGCGGATAGACCGCTCCCCTCCAGGCTGGGTTATTTCCCAAAGCGAGGCAGATTTTTGCCCCGCCAGCGCCGGCTCAGCCAATATCCGGCGAGGAGCAAGGTGGTGGCGAGGGCGATGAGGGCAGAGACCAAGGTCGGATCAAACGACATCAAGGCAGTGCCGGCCCCGACCGGGACGAGGCAGAAGAGAATGGCGACCGGAACCCCGATCCAGAAATAGATCCGGAAAGGCACGTCGGTGAGAGCGATCAGATAAAGCTTGGCGATATAGGGTGGCCCGCGGACCGCGGCAAATACCAGCATGAACCACGCGCGGTGTCCGGCCCGGATCGGCGGGATCGCATAACCGGCCCGCTCCAGGCGATGTCTCACCGGATTGCGGAACCACCCGTGGGCGAGGAGGAACGCGGCGAGGTGATGGAAGATCACGGCAGCAGACGACAGGGCCATGCCGGGACCCAGTCCGAAGCGGATTCCGGTCAGTAGCAGGAAAAGACTGATGGGAAACCCAACGAGGGGAAGGATGAATAAAGCCACGATGAACCAGCCGGCCGGCAGCGACTTGCCGAATGCCATCAGGGTTTCGCGATTCAGGTCCCCGCGATGGATATAGGCGAACCAGCCTGCCACGGCCGCCGCGACTAGGAACAGGGCGATTTTTCCGCGGTGCCGCCGCGCCTGGTCACGAAGCGACATGGCTGGAGGGCAGGGTGAGTTCAACAAAAAGCGGGAGGTGATCCGAGGCGAGTTCCGCCGTCGGGGTATCCGGCACCTCCACCTCCTCCACTTTGAAGTGGCGGCTGACGAAGACATGATCAATCCGCAGCAGCGGTTTCACCGATGAAAAAGTGGGGCAGGGCTTGTGACCGGGCACGCTGAGCTGGGCGTCGCGCAGGCGGTATTTCAGCTTATGATAAGCGGGGGAACGGGGACTTGAATTGAAATCCCCGCAGACAATCAGGGGTTCGCTGTCAGGAATGCTGCCCAGCCATTCCTCGCCCAGCAAAGTGTCGGCCTGCTGGCATCGCTCCTCCCGGCCGAGGCCGAAGTGGGTGTTGACGAAATGGAAAGGACTCCGGCCGGCAGGTTCGATCCGGATCCAAATGGCCCCGCGTGCTTCACGGAACCGGTGCGGGGCGGCTTCGGTGAGGTAGGCGGCCTTCAGGATGGTGAAGGGGTGCTTTGAAAAAACCGCGATGCCATAACGCTCTTTTTCCTCCTCGAACATGGCTTGGAAGACGTGTTCCATGCGGAGGTGATCGGCAATCAGTTGCGATTGATCGTGCCGGCCGCTGCGCGGGCGATGGGCATCGATTTCCTGCACCGCCACAACGTCAGGATCAAAGTAGTTGATCACCCGGGCCACGCGTTCAGGGCGGACCTTGCCATCCATGCCGGCACAACTGTGGACGTTGTAGGTCATCACGCGGATCGGGACATCGTGTTGGTAGGGCGGATGATGGGGCACCCGCTCCTCGCGCTCGCCGTCGCGGCCCAAAAAGTGCAGGGCGATGTTCCGCAGGTCCCCGCCGCGCACCCGCTGGCCGGTTTTCGCCAAATGCGCCACGTGCCAGCGGCGGATGCGGTCAGGCACCAGCAGGAATCCCCGGGTTTCCTCGAAACCGGGCCCGCCATGCGCGCCGTTTTCCATCGGAAAACTGAGGGGCGGCTGGCCGGGATCCCACCCGCTGATCACAAAATCGCCGGCGTCGGGATGCCCGCAGAGTTGCACCAGATCGGCCGCCGCTTCGTCCAGAAAAGGATGGGCCTCTCCCAACACCACGGCGCGGTCTTCCGGCAGGCGCCAGACCCCGAGACGATTGAACGCCTGCACCGTGCCGTCTTCCGTGCGCCACAGCACCAGCGGAATGCCCGCCTGAGCGACGAGATCCGCCGCGTAGGCGGCCATGTCCCGGGCGTTGGGTTGTTCCGGAAAATAAAGATGCCCTATCGGCCCCATGGCGGTGACGATGATCTGGTTGGCAGGCTCGGGAGGCCCGACGTGGATCCCCGCAGCGGGTTTCATTCCGAACAAATGACGGGCGTGCTCCAGTGCCTGGCCGATCGGTTCGGGGAATTTGCCAGTCCAGATTTTCCGGCCGGCCAGCGGACCCTGAGCGAACACCTGGGCCAAGGCCTCGTCGAGCCCGCGCCCGTGCCGCTTCTGGAACGGAACGGTCCGCTCCTGGCCATGGTCGGAGTGCACCATCAATTCGTAGTCGCGATACCCGCACTGTCCGGCCGCCCGGTAGATGTCGCGGAGGGTGCGGTCGATCCCTTTCAGCGTCCAGTGCGAGAAAGCCGAGTCCGGCCCGCGGCGGTGAGCCTGTTCATCGTAGCCGAGGAAATTGGCATGAATCAACGGCACGCCACGCTCGATGTCGAGCAGCACCCGCAAACGGATCAACTCGCGCAGCACGATACAAACCATTACTCTTGAGGGGACGAAGGCGATCTCCTTCATGAAATCCTCCCGTTGGTAAAGTCCCAGGAAGGCATCGGTCACGGCCAATCCAAATTCCAGCACCGCCAGTGAGGCCATCCTGAGAATGGTCGGCGCGTAGGCGATGGCCAGCAGCAGGCTCTTGAAGGGATGGAGCTTGCCCAGCAGTTCGTCAGGAGCAAGATCCTGTGAGCAATAACGCGAATGCACAGCCCCGGCGCGGTAGATATCCGAATAGGCATGGCCTCCTTTCAACAGGGGTTCCGGGCAGTCTTTTTCCAGTTCCTCCTCAATCTCCCTGGCCGCGTCCGCCTCATACATCCGCAGGACTTTCCCGGATTTCCGCCGCAGAAACTGGAAGCTGGGCACCGCGCCACGGACGCCGAAAAAGATCTCACCCTGCACCGCCGGCGTGGTGGACGGGACTCCGGAATAGAAGCTTTCCAGGGTGAAATGCTGGCGTCGGATCAGGCTGGCCAGGAAGGGCAGGTTGCCCTGCTCCAAGGCCCGCTCCATCTCGGTCCGTGACAAACCATCGAGCTGGAGGATGATCAGGCCTGGCAGTTCCGCTTCCCCGGCCGGCGGGCGGATCCCCAGCAGACGGGCGGTCCAATGGGTGCGGCCGAGCTTCCTCCGCAACCATCTCAGGCGGACAGAGATGCGGCTAATCAAGGCGGGCCTCCGTAGCTGGGGTTTCACTCACCGCGGCGGCGGCCGCGGACAATTTTCCGACCAGGAGATTCCACTCGATGTCGATGCCGGCCAACAACCGGTCCCATGGCTGGGGATCTGCTGCCGCACGGCGCCGGTGGTTGCCTGTCAGCTCCTCGTAGCATTCCAACATGCGCCCGGTGCACCGTTCCGTGCTGTAGTCTTCCGCCGTCTGCCGGGCTTGTTCTGCGCACCGTTGTGAGAGTCCGGGCTCGTTCATCAGACGGGCCAGTGCGGCGGCGAATTCGTCCGGCGTGGCATCGCCAGCAAGCATCAGGCCGTTTTCCCCATCGCGCATGATTTCCCTGACTCCGGGGCCATCAAGGGCCACCACGGGCTTCCCGGCGGCCATCGCCTCCGCCAGCACCAGGCCCTGGGTTTCGGTCTGGGAGGCGAAGACAAACCAGTCCATGGCGGCATAAGCGTCGGCCAGATTCTGCCCCGATTGTTTGCCCGCGTAAAAAACCCGCGCCTGACCCACTTTGTTATCAAGATAGGCCACCATTTCCTCACGGACATCGCCGTCTCCCACCAACAGTAAAACCGCTGCGGGATCCTCTTTGAGGCAGACGGCCACGGCCTCCGCAATGAACAGCAGGTTCTTCTCCTTCGCCAGCCGGCCGACATGTCCTATCACCTTGGCGTCCGCCGGAATGGCAGCCTGCTGGCGGAAGCGGGCTCCGTTCCCCGCCGCGAAAAACCCGGTATCAACGCCGGTCGGGATGGCCAGGATTCGCGTGGTCACGCCACGTTCCAGCAGCAGGCGTTCGATGCTTTCACTCGGTGCGATGATCCGGTCGCAGAGATTGCAGTATTCCGTCGCCAACTGGACGGCCACACGCTTCAGAGCCGGGGAATCCAGCGGCACGTAGTGGGTGTAGCGTTCGTAAAGGGTGTGGTGCGTGAAGACGATCGGCAGCCGCATTTTCCAAGCCTCCCGCAGTGCGGCATCCCCCAACAGAAAGGGATGATGGCTATGGATCAGATCCGGCCGGAAGTTGTCCATGTATTCACGGATGATGTTGGGGACCGGCAACTGCACCGAGAAGTCGCTGCCGTTGAAATGCTGGATCGCAGGTACCCGCAGCACATCGGGTGAGTCCTCTGAGCCCTCAAACTCCGGCGCGATGACCCGGACCTCGTGCCCTTGGCGGCGGCAGGCGTCTTCCAACGTTTTCACCGACCTCGCCACACCGCCGACGTGGGGGAGGTAGGTGTTGGTGAACATCGCGATCTTCATAGGGCTTGGAGTTGAAAGTTCCGATCCGCCGGGTCGGCATCAATGGGAGCAAATCCGGGCACTGCGATCCGCACCTTGGGAGCCGTCCCTCGCCAGGAGGCTTCCAAGGTCAGCCGTGAGTCCTCGAGGCTCACCTTCACAGCCCCCCATGCCGTCAGGGTGGGACCATAACCGATGGGAGCCCCGGTCATCCATTCGGGGAGGATGCCGGAGCCGATCACCAACAGGTCTTCCTCTTCCCTCACAAAACAGTTCCGCATCATCATGATCCATTCGGCCGCGGCCCAGCCGTGTTGACCGTCGCCCATGCAGCCGCCGAGGGTGCGGGGGTGGATGGCTTCAGGCCATTGGCCGGTCGGCGAGGCCAGTTCCGCCACGCTCCGGATCAGATCGGCAAACTGGGGATTGCCGGCCCGCAGCAGGGTCTGGGCGAGATCCAAAGTAAGATAGGCATTGATGCCGGAATGGATCATTTCCTGGAAGAAGCCTCCACGATGAAAACACTGGCCGATCAGAAAGTCCGCGGTCCTGGCCATCTGCGGATCGCCTGGAGGATAGAGTTGCAGCGGGTAGTCGGCGACCATCGAACCAATGGCACCCGCATCCATCCGCCGGCCGGGCGCAGCGGGGATGGCCCCCTTGGCGCGGGCGGCCGGGATGGCTGATAGACTCGTTTCAATGCTGCGGGCGAACTCGCCGGCGAGGGCTTCTGCCTCCGCGGCTTCAGCGGGGTGGCCGGTCTGCCCCCAGAGCTTCGCCACCGCTCTCAACCCGCCCCAGGCCCAGTAGTCGTCCCAATAGTAGAAATCATTCGGCCCCAGATGCTCCGCGCTGAAACCGGCGGGCAGCAGGCCGCTGCCGGGAAGGCGCTTTTTCTGCAACCAGTGCACGCCCTTGCGGAGCGCTTTCTGCATTTCGGGAGTGGGCGGTTTTCCGGTCAATTCCGCGTGGCGGGCCACGATCCATAACACTTGTCCGTTGGAATCCCATTCCCCCTCCTGCGAGAGGAAGTAGCCTGCAAAAGTCTGGCGGCCGGGAAAGGTCGCCATCACCCGTTCCGCGCGGGTCACCTGGCCGATCGCCAGCATGGGATGGAGCATCAGGCAGGCATCGCGGAACCAGAAGCGCCGATAGGTGTAAGGACCGGGCACGAGATCATCCGCCGAAAGCAGCAGCAGGGTCCTCACGGCGGCGTCATAGAGGAACTGCATCCGGGCATCCGGAATGCTCAGTTCCGCGGTGCCGCTCAAGGAATCCTGCCATGAATTGCCGGAGTTCCCGGCCTTCGGGCGGTCCTTGAGATCGCGCTCCAGGCCCACCGACACCTTCAACTCCCGCGGCACCCCTGCTTTGATGCGGAACAAGGCGGCGGCCGTTGCCATGCCCACTTCACAGTCCACTCCGCGTTGCTCGGTGCTGCCGGGGAGGTCGAGATACACATCCCCCTCGGCGTAGTGGGCCATGCGCAGGGAATCCGGGCGTTCGCCCCATTGCACCGTGGCCTCGTCATTCACCCGGAAGGCAGTCCCCGATGATTCGAGTTGGATGCGGTTGATGAATTGGACGCCCTCGGGGTTGTAAGGACGCACCGCCACCACCAGCCAGCCGTCCTCGTCCGCCGTGGCCCGGACCGAGGTTTCAACCCCGGGAGGCTCGCCGGGCAGCATCCGCGTCGCCAGTTCCAAGGTGATTCTCTCTTTGACGCAGGTCGTGGTTACCTGGAGCGTCGGCCCGAGTTGCAGGGATTGCGTCACCGCCGGGTCCTCCAACTTGCTCGGCAGCAGGCGGCGGCGGCTTTCGGTGACGATCCAGAAATCGAGGGACCAGCCGTCGTGCAGCGGCGTGACGAGGCCGCGCGGATCGACGATGGGATAGGCGGGGACTTCCGGCATCCCGACCGCCGTCCAGTTGCGGTGGGTGAGATTGATGTGGCTGAACGAGAAGGCCCGCGGCACGAACGAACTGTCGTCGGGGTTGAACTGGCGCTCCACCCAGTAGGGCCAGACCCAGTCGAGGTTGTGCTGGATTGCCTTGGCATTCACCAGGCCGCGGGCGTGAAAAACGATGCCGGCCCGCAGCAGTTCCAGTGGCTCGGCGACTTCCGACGGTTGCGAAAAACGGCGCATCCGGGCGAGGAACGTCGCGGGATCGAGCACCCCGTAGCGTCTCGCCGCATGTTTCACAAAGAACTTCCATGGCAGCCAACGGAACATAGGGGATTATGGTGAGGGGTTCACGGCCAGGAGCGGCAACTTGAAGCAGCCATTCCCGACCGCCACGTGCCCGGCCAAAAACCGGACGCGTGATCTATCTTATTAAAGCCCGGGAGAAGGAGGCATGCAATAAGCAATCCCCCCATGCGGATGCCGCGGTGCAAACTGGCGAGGGCTTGCCGCCGGGCCTGCTTTCAAGTCTTGACACCCCGCCCCCCGGAGCACAGTTTCGCGACCGGATTTTCATCCATCAACCACCTTAAAGAATCACATTTATGTCAACCAAAGTAGGAGTCATCGGAGCCGGCGGCATGTTGCAATATCACGCCGCGGGATTCCGTCAGGCAGGCGCGGAGATCGTGGCGGTGGCTGATGCCGCTCCCGGCGCCGCGGCCAAGGCCGCAGAGAAGTGGGGGATTGCCACGGCCTATGATTCCGTGGAAGCCATGCTGGCGGGCAGCCCGGAGATCGAGGCGGTGAGTATTATCGTTCCCAACAAATTCCACAAGCCCCTCACCATCCAGTGCCTCGAAGCCGGCAAACATGTCTTTTCCGAAAAACCCCCCGCGCTTCATGCCGGGGAAGTGCAGGAGATCATTGCCGCCGCGAAGAAGGCCGGCAAACAGGTGCTCTTCAACTTCAACAACCGGGCCCGGCCCGAGTCGCAGGCAATGATGACCTACATCAATCAGGGGGTGACCGGCAAAATCAATTCCGCCCAGGCCAAATGGATCCGCCGCACCGGCATTCCCGGTTTCGGCGGCTGGTTCACCACCAAGGAATTGTCCGGCGGTGGCCCGCTGATCGACCTGCTCCACATGGTGGATCTCGCGATGTATTTCATGGGTTATCCCGAACCGGCCCACGTGCTCGGCCAGACCTTCACCGATTTCATCCAGGACAAACAATTCAAAGGACCCTGGGGCATCCCTGACCGCGTCGGCGGCACCACTGATGTGGAAAACGCAGCCCATGGCTTTGTGACCTTCAAGACGGGTCAGGTCCTGTCCCTCCAGGTCTCCTGGGCGGAAATGGTCAAAAGGGAGGAAGTTTCCGTGGTCTTCCAGGGCACCAAGGCTGGCGGCAAGGTGGAGCGTTTGTTCGGCATTGATGGCTTCGACAATACCGCCATCGACACCTGCGAACTTTATGTCCAGGAAAACGGCCACAGCGTGAACCGCAGCATCACCACTCCGGCTTGTGAGGACATGGGCCGGATTGGCTCCGCCGCGAACTTCATCGAAGCCATCGAAGGCCGTGCCGCCGCCCTGAATACCCCTGAGCAGGCCCTGCGCCTGATGCAGGTGATCGATGCGATCTACGCTTCCGCCACCACGGGCAAACCGGTCTCCATCTGACGGGAGGCTCCAGCGGACCGCATACCACGTGGCCATGGTCCCTTTTATGAAATAACTCCGGAGCATCAGCCTGCCCAGGCTGATGCTCCGTTTCATTGGGTCATCCGACCAGAGCCGGCCTCCAGTGTGGACTAACCTTGCGCCGAAGCTCCCCCAAGCAGGCCGAGGGACGCGAGCAGATAATACACACCGCCGGCCGCGATCGCGATAGATCCATAACGCAGGGCCGCCGCGTGGAATTTTTCACCGCCCTGATCGCGGCCCATCTTGAGCGCGCCCGACAAGGGCGCCACCACGCAGAGGTGCCCCAATTCCACCCCGATGCAGAACAGCACCACCGCCCAGACGACAACGGCCCCGGACATGTCTGACAAGGTTTCCAGGAGCGCTCCCGCCAGTCCCATCCCGTGCACGAGGCCAAAAATAAAGGCCACCGCCAGACGCCGCACGCTTCCAGCCGATCCCGGCAGGAAAATGTTTTCCAGAGCCACGAAAATAATGCTGGCCGCAATGCACGGCTCCACAAACCATTCCGGCAAGAGGGGAGCCCCCCGCACCACGGTGAGGGAAACGGTGATCGAATGGGCCAGCGTGAAGACGCCGATCACCTTGAAGACTTCCCAGAACCCCCGCAGGGCCAGCACCAGGGCTGAAGCAAAGAGCAGGTGATCCCAGCCCTCCAACACATGTTTGACGCCAAAAGTGAAGAATGTTCCCAAGCTGTTCCAGTCCATGTTATTTAAAGTGGCGTGGTGAATGACCGCCCGCAACTGAAACGACCCTGCGGCCTCCCACCCACGCAGAAAAATCACTTTCCGGCAAATTCCCTCCTTGTCGTGCGCTCCACCCTGTCTACTCTGGTCTAGTCCGGAAGGGTGGCTGAGCTCGGTTTAAGGCACTCGACTCGAAATCGAACGTGGGGCAACTCACCGTGGGTTCGAATCCCACCCCTTCCGCCACTTTTTCCTCCGGCTCTACATTCCCGGGATCAGGGTAATAAAAAACGCCTCAGCCCACGGTCCTGATTCCCTTAACGGGAGCGGGGCACGAGGCCACGGGGAGTCAGGGAGGTCTTCTTTGCAGGCAGCAAGGCCCCTTCCCGGATCCATTCGCGCAACATCTGCACTTCCCCACGGGAGAGGGCATGCCCGGTAGGTGGCATGGCCCCGACCTGATCGTCCGACAAGGTCACCACATTGAAAAACCGGCTGTTTTCCGGTTGGCCGGGATTGATCAATCCGCCGGGACCAATCAGGGAAGCCAAGGCTCCAGTATTCGTCAGGGGCGGCATGGAGGGCAGGCGCTGCCCGCCATGGCAATGCACACAACTCCCCTCCAAAACCGGCCTTACCCGCTCAAAGGAAGCGGCCCGCCTTTCCTGCTCCGCAGCCGGTGGTTTGGAGGCGCAACCGGCCGCCGCCACGAAAAACCCTGCCAGCAGGAGACCAGCCGGTGGCAAGAGGCCGCGGAAGCGTTTCATGGGGTTTGACTCCATGCCGGAGCCGGGAGATCCGGTCAAAACTGATCGACGAGGTATTTGATCAAATCGGTGGAAGTCACCATGCCCACCAGTTTGCCGCCGGAAACGACGGGCAGGGAGTGGAATTCGCTGTTGGCGAGGATGTCGGCCGCCTGGCGGACATACCCATCATGGGGCATCGTGACCGGGTTCTTTTTCATGACCTGCTCCAAGGTCACGGAATGGTCGAGGACGGCATCCACGGCCCGCTCGTCCGTCCCAAAAGCCTGACCGAAGCTCAGGCTCAGGATGTCCGACCAGCTGATGATGCCCACCAGTTGATCTCCGCTGACGACGGGCAGGTGGTGCACGCCGGATTCATGCATGAGCTTGCGGACTTTGGAAATCGGATCGCCGTGGTGGACCGTGACCAATTCGGTGCTCATGATGCGGGAGATAGGTTCATTCTGTTTCATATGTTGCCACCTTAAACAAAGTGGCTCCGGCTGGCTCCGCATTTACGGCCAAAGGATGCGCACCGTTTGCGGTGATCGGCGTAAGACACGCCCCCCCTCGCCCGTCCTTGGGAGATGCGCCTTCCCCTTTTTGCTCTCCTGCTCATCACCCGCACCTCCGTCACCCATGGCGCCGTGATCGAAATCCGCACTCCGGCAGAATTGAAAGCGGTCCAAGCCAAACCCGTGGCGGGTGATGTCTGGAAGATCCACCCGGGAGAATATCCGGGCCACAACCATGTGGCCGGCGTGGAGAAACTCACCATTGAAGCCGCGGACCCCAAAAACCCGCCCTTGTTCCAAGGGGGCAGTCTCGCATGGCAATTTTCCCGCTGCCCCGGCCTGACCCTGCGCCACCTCGCCTGCCGGGGGCAGACCTCCAATGGGTTCAACTTCGATGACGGTGGCCCTGCCAAAGGCGATGTGGCGGGCATCACCCTCGAAAACCTGACCGTCAGCGACATCGGGCCGGACGGGAATTTCGATGGCATCAAATGCTCGGGACTCTCGGATCTGACCATCCGGGACTGCACCATCCACGGGTGGGGCGGCCAAGCGATTGATCTGGTGGGCTGCCACCGGGTGGTGATTTCGGGGTGTCGTTTTCTCGGGAAACCCGGCTTTTCCCAGCACACTGGACCGCAATTCAAAGGCGGCTGCGAGGACGTTATTTTGGAAAAATGCACCTTCCTCGACGCGGGCGGCCGGCCGATCCAGGCGGGCGGTTCCACCGGAATGGACTACTTCCGTCCCCTGGGCGTGAAATACGAAGCCCGCCGCGTCATCATCCGGAACAACCGGATCGAAGGTGGTGACTGCGCCTGTGCCTTTACCGGAGTGGATGGCGCGGAGTTCAATGACAATACAGTCATCCGGCCGCGCAAATGGTTCTTCCGCATCCTCACCGAAACCAGGGTCGAAGGTTTTCCACCCGCCCGCAACGTGACCCTCACCGGCAACACCTTCATCTACCGCCGCAGCGAGGTGCAGACGCCGCTCAACATCGGCTCTGACACCGCGCCGGAGACGTTCAAGTTCGTCAACAACACGTGGTATGCCGAGGACAAACCGGAGGCTTCCAATCCGCGGCTTTCCGTGTCTGAAACCGGCGGGATTTACGGCAAGCCTCCTGCCAAATAACCCATTCCGGCAAGCATCCTCAAGGCAGTGCCGGAAGCCTTGGACTGCGGCAGCCTGCTGCCGCTTTACCCAAGCAGCCTGCTGCGGGGGAGCAGAGCATCAGCACAGACCCGGCGGTATTTTCTCAAGGGGCAGGGCCATCCGATGAGGAGTCTTCCATCCAGAGGGTCCCTTCCACATTCGCCTGCGTGGCATGGCAGGTTTATCCTGTCCCGGCAGCAGGGCTGCCAATATCCCAAAGCGGCAGCAGGCTGCCGCAGTCCAAGGCGGTGGCGGCGCCACTTTCCGCTCCTTACAGCCCGTGGAATTCCTGCAGGGTCTTCACTTCCAGCTTGTTCTTCTGCAGGGAGCCAATCGCATGGGCCGCGGCACGGGCACCGCGGAGGGTGGTCTGGATCGGCGTTCTCGTGCTGACGCTGGTGCTGCGGATCAGGACCTCATCCTTGCGGGTCTCCTTCTCGCTCGGGGTGTTGATGATCATGGCGATCTCGCCGTTTTTCATCATGTCGAGGATGTTGGGGCGGCGGCCCTCGGCGATCTTGTGGACGATGTCGCAGGGAACTCCCGCTTCCTTGATGGCTTTGCGGGTGCCGTCGGTGGCGACGATGATGAAGCCGAGGTCGTGGTATTCCTTGGCGATGGTGCCGATGCGCGGCTTGAGGCGGTCGGAGACGCTGATGAAGAGTTTGCCCTTCAGCGGCAGGCTGTTGCCGGCGGCCATCTGACTCTTGGCGAAGGCCATGGCGTGGTCGGCGTCGATGCCCATGACTTCGCCGGTGCTCTTCATTTCCGGGCCCAGCGCGATGTCGGTGCCGGGGAATTTCGAGAACGGGAAGACGGCTTCCTTGACGTTGAAATGCGTCGGGATGATCTCGGTGGTGAAACCGAGGGACTTCAGGGAGACGGCTTCGATGTCGGTCAGGCCCTGGCGTTTCAGGCCGTCGCTGGCCATGATCTTGGCGGCGTATTTCGCGAGCGGGCGGCCGATGGATTTGCTGACAAACGGCACGGTTCGGCTGGCGCGCGGGTTCACTTCGATCACGTAAAGAATCTCGTCCTTCACCGCGAACTGGATATTCATCAGGCCGATCACGTTGAGCGCTTTCGCCAGTTCCTTGGCGGCGCGCATGATCTCGGCTTTGATCGGTTCGCTGAGGCCGAAGGCGGGGATGACGCAGGCGCTGTCGCCGCTGTGCACGCCGGCTTGCTCGATGTGCTCCATGATGGCGCCGACCACGGTGGTCTCGCCGTCGGAAATGACATCGACGTCCACCTCGGCGGCGTCTTCGAGGAAGCGATCCACCAGCACCGGGCGCTCGGGCGAGGCCTGCACGGCATTGCGCATGTAGTGACGGAGTTCGTCATCGCTGTAAACGATCTGCATGGCGCGGCCTCCCAGCACGAAGCTGGGACGCACGAGGACCGGATAGTTGATGCGCTGCGCAATGGTGACGGCTTCGTCCTCATTCACGGCGGTGCCGCTGGGGGCCTGGTTCAGCTTCAGGTCATCAAGCAGTTTGGCGAAGAATTTCCGGTCTTCGGCCAACTCGATGTTTTTCGGCGAGGTGCCGATGATGTGGCAGCCGGCTTCCTCCAGCTTGGCCGCAAGGTTCAGCGGCGTCTGCCCGCCGAGCTGCACGATGACGCCCCAGCACTGCTCGTTTTCATAAATGTTCATCACGTCCTCGAACGTGAGTGGTTCGAAGTAGAGGCGGTCGCTGGTGTCGTAATCGGTGGAAACGGTCTCGGGATTCGAGTTCACCATGATGGTCTCGAAGCCCATTTCCTTGAGCGCGAAAGCGGCATGGACGCAGCAGTAGTCGAACTCGATGCCCTGACCAATCCGGTTGGGACCGCCGCCGAGGATCATGACTTTGCGCTTCGTGGATGGGCGGGTTTCGTTTTCCTCGCCGTAGGTGGAATAATAGTAAGGCGTGTAGGCCTCAAACTCCGCCGCACAGGTGTCCACGAGGCGGTAAGTGGGGATGATGCCAGCTACTTTACGCAATTCCCGAATGCGCCCCGCCATATTTGGAACTGCAACACCACTTCGAAGGGGACGATAAGCGAGATAGGCGATTTGAGTGTCAGAGAAGCCCAGCCGCTTCCAGCGGCGTAGACGATTGGACATCTCGGCGGCTGTCGCTTCAGGCGTAGGAGTGGCCTCGGAAACATCACAAGTGCTACTAGGATCAATTTTCTCCAAATCGGCTCCGGCCAAGGCAATTTCTTTCTCCGCAAACACAATCTCCTCAATCTGCCGCAGAAACCAGCGGTCGATCTTCGTCAGCTCAAACACTTCCTCCACGCTGTAGCCTTCGCGGAAGGCGACGCCGAGCCAGAAGATGCGTTCCGCGTTGGGGATGCTCAGTTTCCTGACGATTTCCTCCTTGGCGGGATTGACGGGATCTTTGCCGTCCGCGCCCAATCCAGCTCGGCCCGTCTCCAAGCTGCGCAGCGCTTTTTGCAGCGATTCCTTGAACGTGCGCCCGATGGCCATGGCTTCGCCCACGGACTTCATCTGGGTGGTCAGGGTGGCGTCGGCGGTGGGGAATTTTTCGAAGGTGAAGCGCGGAATCTTGGTGACGACGTAGTCGATGGTCGGCTCGAAGCTGGCGGGGGTCTCGCGGGTGATGTCGTTTTTGACTTCATCCAGGGTGTAGCCCACGGCGAGTTTGGCGGCGATCTTGGCGATGGGGAATCCGGTGGCCTTGGAGGCGAGCGCGGAGGAGCGGCTGACGCGCGGATTCATCTCGATCACGATCATGCGGCCAGTGTCGGGATGGGTGGCAAATTGGATATTGGAACCGCCGGTTTCCACGCCGATCTCGCGGATCACGGCGAAGCTGGCGTCGCGCATGATCTGGTATTCGCGGTCGGTCAGGGTCTGGATCGGAGCCACCGTGATGGAGTCGCCGGTGTGGACGCCCATGGGGTCGAGGTTTTCGATGGAACAGATGACCACGCAGTTGTCGGCGTGATCGCGCATCACCTCCATTTCGTATTCCTTCCAGCCGAGCAGGCTTTCATCGATGAGGACTTCGCTCACCGGGGACAGATCGATCCCGCGGGCGCAGATGGTTTCGAATTCCTCACGGTTATAAGCAATCCCGCCACCGGTGCCGCCAAGGGTGAATCCCGGGCGGATGATGAGCGGGAAGGTCCCGATGTCATCGGCCACGCGGCGGGCTTCCTCCATGGTGTGGGCGATGCCGCTCTTGGGCATGTCGAGGCCGATCTTGATCATGGCCTCCTTGAACTTCATGCGGTTTTCGCCCTTCTCGATGGCGTCGGGTTTGGCCCCGATCATCCGCACGTTGTGTTTCGCCAGCACGCCGGTGTGGTGCAGGGTCATGGAAAGATTCAGCGCGGTCTGGCCGCCGAGGGTAGGCAAAAGCGCGTCCGGTTTCTCGCGCTCGATGATTTTTTCCACCACCTCGGGCGTAAGGGGTTCGATGTAGGTCCGGGCGGCGAATTCCGGGTCCGTCATGATGGTGGCCGGATTGGAATTGATGAGGACGACCGTGTAGCCTTCCTCCTTCAGGGCTTTGCAGGCCTGGACGCCGGAGTAGTCGAATTCGCAGCCTTGGCCGATGACAATGGGGCCGGAGCCGATCACGAGGATTTTGCGGATGGAGGTGTCCTTGGGCATGGAATGGGGAAAAATGGGAAAAGCGACCGGTTACTGGCACGCGGGGTGAGGAGTGGCAAGAGTGTTTAGGCGATCCCGGGTCCATTGCGCATTGGACTTGCGGCGGGGCGGGCTGTTCGCTATGGCAAGCGGCTTCACTTCTTTTCTCCACTCCAAACACACTCAAAACTTATGAACCGGAAAATTCGCATGGGCATGGTCGGCGGCGGACGCGGCGCTTTTATCGGAGGCGTGCATCGGATGGCCGCGGCTCTGGATGGCCAAATCGAACTGGTCTGCGGGGCCTTTTCTTCCGATCCCGCCCGGTCCAAGGCCTCCGGGGCGGATCTTTTCCTGCCGGCAGAACGCTGCTACGGCACCTACGAAGAAATGATTCTGGCCGAAAAGGCCCTGCCACTGGGTGAGCGCATGGATTTCATGGTGATCGTGACCCCGAATCACATGCACTTCCCGCCCGCCAAAATGGCGCTGGAAAACGGATTCCACGTCCTGTCCGACAAACCGGCGACCTTCAATCTGGCCCAGGCCAAGGAATTGGCCCAAATCGTCAAAACCACCGGCCTCCTTTACGGCATCACCTACAACTACACCGGCTATCCCCTGATGCGCGAAGCCCGGCAGATGATCGAGCAGGGCAAACTCGGCAAGATCCGCAAGGTGGTGGTCGAATATCCCCAAGGGTGGCTGGCCACTTTGCTGGAAAAGACCGGTCAAAAACAGGCCGCCTGGCGCACCGATCCCAAGATCTGCGGCGTCGCTGGTTGCATGGGCGACATCGGCACCCATGCGATCAACCTCGCGGAATACGTCACTGGCCTGCACATCAAGGAGCTGGCCGCCGATCTCACGATCTTCGTGGAAGGCCGGCAGTTGGAGGATGACGGCAACGTGCTGCTGCGTTTCAACAACGGAGCCAAAGGCGTGCTGCACTCCAGCCAGGTCAGCGTGGGCTGTGAAAACAACCTCAGTCTCCGCGTTTATGGCGAAACCGGCGGCATCGAGTGGAGTCAACTGGACCCCAATACCATGATCGTCACCTCGCTGGACCATCCCAAACAGATTTTCCGGACCGGAATGGGTTATCTCGGCAGCGCGGCCGCAGCGGCCACCCGCACCCCGGCTGGTCACGTGGAAGGTTACCTGGAGGCCTTCGCCAATATCTACAAAAACTTCACGAATCATATCCGTGCCGTGGCCACTGGAGCCACCCCGAATCCCTTGGACCTCGATTATCCCACCATCGAAGAGGGTCTGGCGGGCATGGCTTTCATCGAAGCGGTGGTGGAGTCCTCCGCCAACAATGCGGCATGGACGCCGCTCAACTACACTCCCACGCCGCGTGTTGGTTATGGGGATGCGGTAGTGAAGATCGACCGCGGCGGACTCAGTGCCTGAGCCCTTGGCTCTCTGGCTTCAGGGATAACGTATAGGCCATTTGCCACCGCCTTGCCGGGGCCCATCAGCCAAGTTCAGCTGATGCTGGCTCCGGCGTGGCTGAAATAGACGTGTGCGATCCGGTCGGAGAGGCGGTACACCGCTTGGGTGATGTCACCGATTTCGTCCGCGAGAGCCGGAGCGGGGACGTCGGAGTTGAGGGCGCGGAGTTTTGAGGCGAGGTCGGCGGTGAGGCGTTGTTTGAGGCCCGGATCGGTCCGGCCAGGCATGGCCGGAAGGTGCGCGAGGTGCTCTTCGATGGAGAGGATCTGGAAAAGGGCGGAGCGGGGATTCTCCTTTTCACGCAACAACAGATCCAGTACGGCATCGGTCTGGGCATGCGCGAAATAACGGCGCCGGTAGGTCATGGCACTGTCGGCGATATCCAGCAGCGGCATCAGCAGGTGGCGGCCTTCGGGGTCTTCCTTCAAAGTCCCTTGGACCAGCAGGAGGAGGGCGGAGGACCGCTCGAGGCGGCGCCCAAGGTCAAGGAACCGCCAGCCATGGCCACGGGTCATGTTTTCCATGACCATGCCGGCAAAGGCCGAGAGGCTGCGGATGAGACGGTTCAGGAGAATGAGGGCATCGTCGAGTTCCGACACCGTGCCTTCCGGAGGGAGTTCGGCCTGCAGTTCCGTCAGGATGCGCCAGGTATCGAGGGAGAGCCGGTCGCGGACCCGCCAGGCCGCGCCGCGCAGATTGCTGATACAGGTGACGAGGCCGCCGGGCTGTTCCTTTTTGAAGAGGATGTTGAGGGCGTCGCGGTCGTATTTTTCCAGCAGCAGCGGGGCGGTGGGAGGTTTTTCGAGGATTTCCAGCGGCACCAGCAGCCGCATCAGCAGGCCGGCGGTGACGGGGTTTTCCACGGTGGTGTCATCCGTCAGCTGCGTGACGAGCACACGCATCATGCGGACCACAATTTCAGCACGCTCGGCATAACGCCCGAGCCAGAAGAGATTGTCCGCGACGCGGCTGGGAAGTTCGTTGCTGAGGCGCTCGCTGACCGGCGCGTGGATGCCGGGGGTAAGGAGGCTTTGGTGGAGAACGGGACCATCGGAGAGGACCCAGGTGTCCTTGCTGCCGCCGCCACTTTGCATGGAGACGATAGGAATATTAGGGGAGACGGAGACCCGGGTGAGGCCGCCGGGCATGACAATGAAGCGGTCGCCCGCGGCGGCGAGGTAAACCCGGAGCGCGATGGGACGGGGCTCCAGTTTTTCGCCCGTCCAGATGGGCGCTTCGGAAAGAGTTATTTTTTCCTGGCCGACGTAATGCTGCGGGTCCTTGCGGATGCGTTGCACGAGAGCGGCCCGGTCCTTGGCACTGAGCGTCGCGGGAAAAATGGGATTGCTCGATTTGTCGGAAAGGGCGCCCTTGATCAGGAAGGAGTCCAGATTCGCCAGGACGTGTTCGCGTTCCTTGCGCTGGCCACACCACCAGGTGGCGGTGTTGGGGAGGAGGATTTCCTCACCGAGCAAACGACGGCACAGCGCCGGGAGAAAGGCCAGCAAAGCCGGAGATTCAGCGAGGCCCGAGCCGATGGGATTGGCCACACAGACATTGCCGGCCCGCATCGCTTCCAACAGGCCGGGGACGCCGAGGAAGGAATCCTGACGGAGTTCGAGGGGATCACAGAACCCGTCATCAACGCGCCGGAGAATGACATCGACCGGTTGGAGGCCTTCGAGGGTTTTGATATAAACCTTGCGGTCGCGGACCGTGAGATCGCCTCCCTCCACCAAAGGGAACCCGAGATAGCGGCTGAGATAGGCGTGCTCGAAGTAGGTTTCGTTCAGCGGCCCGGGCGTGAGAAGGACGATGCGGGGAACCTCCCGGCGGTGGCGATGGGGGGCCACACGGTAAAGATTGTCGCGGAAAATCCGGTAGAAGTTGGCGAGGCGCTGGACCTGGAGATCCCGGATATCGTCCGGCAGGCTGCGCGAGAGAACGATGCGGTTTTCCAGCACATACCCGGAGCCGGAGGGCGCCTGGGTGCGGTCCGCGAAACACCACCAGCGGCCATCGGGACCGCGGGCCAGATCGACCGCGTAGAGGTGGAGCCAGGTGTCCTCGGCGGGACGGATTCCCTGACAGGCGAATTGATAACCGGGATTTCCCAGCACGATCCCGGGGGGCAAAGCGCCCTCCTTGAGCAACCGCTGGGGGCCGTAAAGGTCCGCGAGGACGGCATTGAGCAGCCGGGCCCGTTGCATCAGGCCCTTTTCCAACGTGACCCATTCATGGGGCGGAATCACAAAGGGGACAGGGTCGAACTCCCACGGGCGGTCCATGCCGCGGGGGTCGCCATAGACATTGTAGGTGACTCCGTTTTCAGCGATGGAGCGCCGGGCCTGATCGGCACACGCAGCGAGCCCGCCAGGGCCGAGGCGGTTCAGGGTGGCCGCCAGCCGTTGGTAATGGGGCCGCAGCTGGCCATCGGCCGCCATCATCTCGTCCCAGACGCCGCGCGGTTTGGGATAGCCGGTGAGGAGAGAGGAGGCAGTGATGGGCACGGGTTGAGGAAGCGTCGGGTGCTGCTGAAAAGGTGGAAAACCCCACTACGGATCAAGCCCCGAGGGGGCAACACCGAAAGCAGGGAAATCCCCCCTTACCCACGCGGGGGAACGGCAGTGAGGCGGAGGTCGAGGGTGAGGGGGTGCTCACGGGAGACTGCTGGCGGAAGCGGTTTGAGTTTTCCGGGAGTGTGGCCAAGCGGGAGGAAGCGGGAGAGGCGGCGGGCCTCGGCTTCATAACTATTCACGGGCAGGGTGGCATAGCTGAGACCGCCGGGGTGGGAAACGTGATATTGGCAGCCACCGAGGGAGCGCTCATTCCAGGAGTCCACCAGATCAAACGTCAACGGAGCCTGCACCGGAATGGTGGGGTGCAGGGCTTCCGGGGGAGCCCAGGCGCGGAAACGCACGGCGGCCACGTATTCGCCCGCGGTGCCGGTGGGGTGGAGCGGGACGGTGTGGCCATTGCAGGTGATGCGGTGCCTTGGATCGGTCAGGCCGGTGACTTTGACCTGGAGGCGTTCCACACTGGAATCGACATAACGGGTGGTGCTGCCCGCCGAATTCTGTTCACCAAGGACATGCCATGGTTCGAGGGCCTGCCTGATTTCCACATGAACCCCGCGATGCGTGATACTGCCGCAGATGGGGAAGCGGAATTCCACATGGGGGGCGAACCACTCGTCATGGATTTGATAACCGTGATCGCGCAGATCGCGCAGGACATCATGGAAGTCCTGTTCCACGAAGTGGGGCAGCATGAACCGGTCGTGCAGGGAGGTGCCCCAGCGGACCAATTCCTCGTTGTAAGGCGTCTTCCAGAACCGGGCGATCAGGGCGCGCAGCACCAGCTGCTGGGCGAGACTCATGCGGGCATGCGGCGGCATTTCAAAGGCGCGCAATTCCAACAAGCCCAATCGTCCGGTGACGCTGTCCGGTGAGTAGAGTTTGTCGATGCAGAACTCGGCGCGGTGGGTGTTGCCGGCGACATCGATCAGCAGGTTCCGGAAGATCCGGTCGACCAGCCAGGGCGGCACGGGGCCGCTCTCCGGGATCTGGCGGAAGGCGAGTTCGAGTTCGTAAAGGGAGTCGTTGCGGGCCTCGTCAATCCGGGGATGCTGGCTGGTGGGGCCGATGAACAAGCCGCTGAAGAGGAACGAGAGGGAAGGGTGATTCTGCCAGAAGTTGATCAGACTGCGCAACAGATCCGGACGGCGCAGGAGCGGACTGTCGGCGGGGGTATTGCCGCCGATGACGAGGTGATTGCCTCCACCGGTGCCGACGTGGCGGCCATCGATCATGAACTTCTCCGTGCCCAGCCGGGTGAGCCGGGCTTCCTCATAAACAATGGTGGTGTTATGCACCAGTTCGTCCCAGGAAAAGGCAGGCTGCATGTTGACCTCGATCACGCCCGGATCGGGGGTGACTTTTAGGTTCTGCAGGCGCTGGTCATAGGGCGGCGGAGTGCCTTCGAGAACAATCGGAAGCTTGAGCTGCGCGGCGGTGGCTTCCAGGGCCGAGATGAGGTCCAGATAATCTGAAGTGGTGCGGACTGGCGGGATGAAAACAAAGAGTTTGCCTTCGCGGCACTCAACACAGAGGGCGGTGCGGGAGATCCACGGAGCGCTTTCCCCGGGACCTGGTTCGCGGTTGGGGTCGGGTTCCGCGGCTTCATGATCGGGCTGGGCGGCGAGTTCTTTGACTGGATAGGGTTCGGGCCTTGCCACCGCGGCCGCCGCTTCCTGAAGCACCTGCTGGCGCGGGGAAAGTTTGGGAAGTTCCGCGGGAGTCGCCGCATTGGCGTCCCGGACGTCTGAGGGGTCTGGTTCGCCGGACACAGTCAGAATTCCGGGATGGAAATTCCGCCCGGCAGCGAGGCGTTCCAGCGGCGGCACAAACGGCGCGAATGGATCCTGGGGGATGGTAGGGTCCACGTCATGGAGGCGCGGATGCTCCTCATCGGAGACCCAAGGGATGGAGTCCAGGGGAAGCCGCAGGCCCATGGCAGAGTCACCTGGAATCAGGAAGAGGTGCTCGCGGCGGAGGAACCACGAGCCCGTAACCCAGGTCCCGTTTTTTTCCCGCCGCAGGGGCATGACGTAACCCACAATGTTGTCGAGGCCGTTGGTGTAGATTTTGGCGAGACGGTCGCGTTCCTCCTTGTCGTCGAGTTTCGAGTCGAGGACATCGACATTGCCAGGCAGGCGGCGCTCGCGCCAAAGGTAATACCAGACATCCTCGTAGCCAGGCAGGATGTGCTCGGCGGTGATGCCGAGGGTTCCGGTCAGGGCGGTGATAAAGCGCTGCGCGTCATCCGCGGTGTGGCCGTAGTCTTTGTTGATATCGGCGAGCAGGGAATCGTCGTGCCAGAGCGGCTGACCATCGCGGCGCCACCAGCAGCCGTAGGACCAGCGGGGCAGGGATTCTCCGGGATACCATTTTCCCTGGCCATGGTGGAGCAGGCCATCCGGGGCAAACCGCGCCTTGAGCCGGCGCAGCAGCGTTCCGCAGAGTTCGCGTTTGTGAGGGCCCACCGCGGTGAAGTTCCACTCCTCGCCTTCCATGTCGTCAATGCTGATGAAAGTAGGCTCTCCGCCCATGGTCAGACGGACATCGCCGGCCACAAGTTCGCGGTCGATCTGGTGGCCGAGGGCTTCAATATCCGCCCATTGCGCTTCGGTGTAGGGTTTGGTGACGCGGGGCGATTCCACCACGCGGCTGATTTCCATGTGATGGGAAAACTCCGTCTCGCAGATCCCGATGGCCCCGCTGATCGGGGCGGCCGCGCTGGGGTCCGGTGTGCATGCCAGCGGAATGTGGCCTTCGCCTGCGAAAAGGCCGGACGTGGGGTCGAGACCGACCCAGCCCGCCCCGGGCAGATAAACTTCCACCCACGCGTGGAGATCCGTGAAATCCACTTCCGTGCCCGACGGACCATCGAGGGATTTGATGTCAGGGGTGAGCTGGATCAGATAACCACTGACAAACCGGGCGGCCAATCCCTGGTGCCGCAGCAACTGCACCATGAGCAGGGCGGTGTCACGGCAGGAACCGGACTGGAGTGTCAGGGTCTGCTCGGGAGTCTGCACGCCGGGTTCCAGCCGGATGCCATATTGGATGTCGTTGGCAAGGCTTGCGTTGAGATCGACCAGATACTCGATGGTGCGGCGTTTGGTGCGGTTGATGGAGTCGTTGAATTTGGCAAAGGCGAGGCCGCTGGTATTTTTTTCCAGGAAGGGACCGAGTTCCTTGGCGGTGGCAGGTTCGTAGGAGAAGGGAAATTCCTCGGCGTATTCCTCGAGGAAAAAGTCGAAGGGATTGAACACCGCCAGTTCTGCCACGAGATCCACCTCAATGGTAAGTTCCGTGAGAGGTTTTTCAAAATTGAGGCGGGCGAGGTAATTGGAAAAGGGATCCTGCTGCCAGTTCAGGAAATGCTGGCCTCCCTCGACCTTGAGCGAGTAGGAAATGATCGGGGTGCGGCAATGGGGGGCCGGCCGCAGGCGGACAATATGGGGACCATGCACGGTGGGCCGGTCGTATTTGTAAGTGGTGCGGTGGGTAAGGGCGACGTGGATGGGCATTGCAGGAGGGGAATTAGCAGAACGTCTGCCGGAATGGGATAAAAGTCGCGCGGAATTTGGCTAATATGAAAAATGCTCATAATTCCGGAGGATTCGTGGAAATCGCCGGTTCCCATCGTGGCGCCACCGCACATTTCCGCAACGGCCCGGCCCGGGATTCTCAATTTGCGGCCTGAGGTGGGGCCACGAAGATTTCCTGGAGATCAGGCCAGCCGACGAATCCGGTGCAGGCTTCCGGTGCGGGACCGAAATCCGCGTTTGATTCACGCCTTTCGGACGCCCTCCAGCCTAAAAACCCAGGAAGGCAGGCGGCGCGCCAGAGTGGGCAGGTGAGATCGTTGGGAACCGGGCAATCTTTGGAAACGGGGCGTCATCCCAGCCCCGCGAGGCTGCCCGTACTGTCCCCGAAACGGTCCAGTTTCAGGCCGCCGCGCTGGAGCAGATTCAGATAGAGATTGCAGAGGGGAGTGTCCTTGGCGCTGACCACATGCCCGGCTGGACGGAGATTGCCGCCGCGGCCGGCGAGGACCAGCGGAAGGTTTTTCCACTCGTGCGCGTTGCCGTTCCGAAGGCTGGAACCAAAGAGGATCATGCTGTGATCCAGCACGCTGCCTTCGCCTTCCTTCATGGATTTGAGGCGGTCGAGCAGGTAAGCATACTGCTGCATATGCCAAACGTTGATGCGGGCATATTGCTCCAGCTTTTCCTCCTTGTCGGAGTGGTGGGAGCTTTCGTGGTGACTTTCGTGGACGCCTTCGAGGAAGCTGAAGTTTTTGCTGCTGACATCAATCCCGAACATAAAAGTGGCCGCACGGGTGTTGTCGCTCCAGAAAGCCATGGCGATGAGATCGAGCATGAGACGGGCGTGCTCGGTGTGATCATGGCGCATTTGGCCACCGGGGTCCTTGGCGGATTCAAAGGCTGAAATGCGGTCGCGGAGTTTGTCGAGTTCCGGTTTGAGGGACGGATCGAGATTCTCCCCGCTGGCAACCCGGGCGATGTCGGCGGCGATGCGGGTTTCGAGGGCGCGGATGGTTTCCAGATATTCATCCAGACGGCGCTGGTCTTCCAGGCTGACTTTGCCCCGGAGGGTTTTGGCTTGCTCCAAGGTGAGATCAAGGACGCTGCGGGTGTCCTCGGCCGTCTGGCGGTCGTTTTCGCCGCGTTCGCGGAAAAGCCGGTCGAAAGCGGTGCGGGGATTGATCTCCGCCGGGAGCGGCACGTGGCGGTCGCGCCAGGCAATGTGGCCGCCGTAGAGTTGGGTGAAGTTGACTTGGAGATCGACTCCCTTGCGGACAGGTTCGGTTCCGAGTTCGAGGGAAGTCAGGCGGGTGTGATGGCCGCAGGTGGCGGCGTAAGCCTGATCGATGGACGGGCCGCCGACGTCGACATCGCGGCCCGTGGTTTTCCTGACGCGGTAGCCGGTGAGCCATGAGGCGCTTTTGGCGTAGTGGCCGTCACCGCCATCGGCGAGGGCATTCTGGAGATTGGTGAGGATGGTAAGATCCTGACGGTGCGCGGCGAGTGGTTCGAGGAGCGGGCTGGGCTTCCAGTCCATGCCCTCGCCTTCCGGGGTCCAGCGCTTCGGGTGCACTCCGTTGGGCATGAAGAGGAAGGCCATCCGGGTGGGGGGCGTGGCTCCGGCGGCGGCCGCCCGGGCGGGGCGCGGGGCCAGTGATTCCAGGAAGGGCAGGGTGATGCTGGCGCCGATCCCGCGCAGGACACTGCGGCGGTTCAGGGTGAAACGGGAAGGAGTGGGGGTGGGGTTCATTCCGCGGGGATGGGCAGGGGTTTGAGGCGGCGGTGGGTGAAAGGCAGGCTGCGGGTGATTTCGAGGAGCAGGGGTTCCGCTTTGAATTGGTTTTGTTTCAGACTGGACTCGAGCTTGGCAATGGTGGGCATATCGAACGCCTCGATGCTGCGGCCGAGGGCGTAGGAGAGCAGTTTGACCGCCAGATTACGCCCGTAACGGTCCTGCTCTGTCAGGAGGATTTTTTTGAGCTCGGCCGGGCCGGAAAAAGTGCGGCCATCCGGCAGCCGGGCGCTGACGTCGAGGGGCTGGTCGTTCAGGGTATCCCGCCAGCGGCCGACCGGGTCGAAGTTTTCCAACGAAAAACCCAGCGGATCCATCCGGGCATGGCAGGCGCGGCAATCGTCGCGGCGGAGATGGGCTTCGAGTTCCTTGCGGATGGTGGGATGGGTGGTTTTCTGGTCGTCCTCGGAGATGGTGCCGACATTGGGCGGCGGAGCGGGTGGGGGCGAACCCAGCAGTTGTTCCAGGATCCACTTGCCGCGCAGAACAGGACTGCTGCGGCGGGGCAGGGCAGTGGCCGTCAGGACCGCCCCCAGGCCCAGCGAGCCGCCGCGGATGCCGTTTTCCAGTTTGACCTGACGCAGTTCGGGACCGGTGATGTTGGGGATGCCGTAGTGGTTGGCGAGGGTCTCATTGAGGAATGCGTAGTCGCTGTGCAGGAAGTCGAGCAGCGTGCCGTCGCCGCGGAGAATGTGATCGGAGAAGCGCACGGCTTCTTTGTAAAACTCGGGCAGGAGGTCACGCTTGATCTTGTAGCGGCTGCGGTCCGGGTCGGCGGTGGTAAGGACTTTCTCAAACTGGAGCCATTGCCCCGCGAAGTTTTCGGCGAGGGCAATCGCCCGCGGATCGGCCAGCATGCGGCGGACCGAGGCGTCGAGGCCGGCAGGGTCGGAAAGGCGGCCAGCTTCGGCTTCGTCCAGCAGCGGGGCGTCAGGGAGGGAACTCCAGAGGAACAGGCTGAGGCGGGTGGCAAGCTCCGGGCCGGTGACGCGCCAGAAGGGAGCCTCCTGATTCTCCTCACTGAGCAGGAGAAAATCCGGAGCGCACAGGATCGCCTTGACGGCCACCCGGGCGGCATCCTCCCAGGACCCGCCCCTCGCGAGCCGGGATTCAGCGACTTTTTGATAGCGGGCGAGCGTTTCGTCGGATGGCGTGCGGCGGAAGGCGAGGCGGAGCAGCGGGCGCAGCGTTAGCCGGAAGGCCTCGGCGGGAGGGCGGCTGTCGGCCGGAGGGGCGGCGAGGAGTCGGGCTTTGAGTTCAGGTTTGCTGAAAACATCCGTCAAGGCAGCCTCGGCAGCGGCGAGGTATTGCTCGGCCATGACCGGTGGGATGAAGAGGGTATCCCCCACATTGTCAAAGCCTTCTCCCCCGGCTCCTTCCTCCGCAAAAAAATCCTTGGTGACGGCCTTGGGCACCCCGAGCAGATCCTGCAGGGCCGTGGCGTATTCAGTGCGGTTGAGGCGGCGCAGGCGGCGCTCGCCGGGGTCCTCCACCCTGCCGCTTCGCAGGAAAGTTTCGTTGTCGGCGATCCAAGCCAGAAGTTGTTGTTTTTGCTCCGCGGCGGGTTGGTCTTTTTTGGGAGGAGGCATCTGGCCGGACTCCACCTGGTCCTTGGCGCGCCACCACAACCGCATCGCGGCACGGGCGTCAGGAAGATTTTTCAGGGCCGCCAGATCGACCCCGCCTTTTTGGCTCTCCGCATCGTGGCAATCGATGCAGTAGGATTCCAGCATGGGCCAAATCTGCTCACGCCAATGCGTTTCGGAGGGTCCTGCGAGGGACCAGCTTTGCAGCAGGAAAGTAAGGAAAAGGGGTAGTGTGTAGGGGCGCACTGGTGCCAATCTACGCGGGGAACGCCTTGGATTGTTCAAGGAAAGCGCCTCCCAGCAGCCATTCTGTCTGGCGCGCCGGCCGGCGCCGTGACCGCAGAATGGGCCTGCCTATGACCTGGATTGGGCGATCAGGGTCAGCACCGCTTTCTGGGCATGGAGACGGTTTTCCGCTTCCTGGAAAATCGTGTTGGCATGGGCTTCGAGGCATTCCTCACTGATCTCCTGTCCGCGGTAGGCGGGCAGGCAATGCATCACGATGGCTCCGGGAGCGGCCTGGGCGACGAGGGCTGAATTGATCTGCCAGGCAGCAAGGTCGGCGAGGCGCTTTTTGGTTTCCTCCTCCATCCCCATGCTGACCCACACATCGGTGTAGAGCACGTCTGCTCCGGCGACGGCTTTGACGGGGTCGGGTTCGATCCGGATGCGGCCGGATTTGAACTGGGCGAGGCAGGACGCACTGGGTTGGTAGGCGGGGGGGGCGCAGATGGTGAAATCAAAACCGAGCTTTTCAGCGGCCCACATCCATGACTTGGACATGTTGTTATCCCCGTCCCCCATGAAGACCACTTTTTTGCCTTCATAACCGCCGCACAGCTCAATCATGGTGAGGAGGTCGGCCAGGACCTGACAGGGATGCTCATCGTCGGTCAGGGCGTTGATGGTGGGGAGTTTGGAGTAGTCCGCAAATTCCACCAGATCCTGCTGGGCGTAGGTGCGGATGATGGCGCCGTGGACCATGCGGCCGAGGACGCGCGCGGTGTCCTTGAGGGGTTCCTTGCGGCCGAGTTGGGTGTCGGCGGAGTTGAGATAAAGCACCCGGCCGCCCAGTTCCTGCACCCCGACCTCGAAGCTGACGCGGGTGCGGGTGGAGGCCTTCATGAAGATCATCGCCCAGGATTGCCCGGCCAGCGGCTGGAAGGATTGATCGTCGCGGGTGGCCTTGAGGTGCACCGCGAGGTCCAGCACGCGGCGCATGTCCGTGGCGGACATGGTTTCGAGGGAGAGGAGATGATTCATGCCTGGTAAAAGCTGTTGTTGATAAAAATCGTGCAGAAAGGGATCAGGCCGCGGGCCCGGTCAGTTGCGCATCGAGCACGCGATGGAAGATGCCGAGGGCGGTGTGGACTTCTTCCGGGGTGACATTGAGGGGCGGAAGCCAGCGCACCACCAGCGGGCCGGCAGCTACCGTAAGCAGGCCTTCGGCCATCATCGCCTTCACCAGGTAAATCGAGGCGAAGCCATCCGCTTCCTGATAGGCGGTGCGGTTCAGCATGGCGGCCTGATCCAGCTCAAAGCCGATCAGCAGGCCAAGGCCGCGGATGGTGTGGATGAGGGGATGTTGCCAGGAAGCAACCGTGGCCATGATGCCGGCCCCCGTCGCAGCCGAGTTTTCGCAGAGGCGGGAGTCCTTGATTTCCTGGAGCACCGCGAGGGAAACCGCGCAGGCGAGCGGCGAGCCGCCATAGGTGGTGCCATGGCTGCCGGGCCCCAGCACGTCGCAGAGATCGATAGCGTCAGGACCGGCGGTGATCGGACGTTTCCGGATCCAGGCGGCCCCGATGGGGAAACCGCCGCCGAGGCCTTTGGCCCAGCTTACCCCATCCGGAATGATTTCAGGCGCGATGGGTTTCCAGCCGCACCAGTGGCCCAGCCGGCCGAGCCCGGACTGCACTTCATCGAAGAGGAGGAGTATATTTTTCTCCTGACAAATCTTTGCCAGCCCGCGCAAAAACTCCGCGGTGGCCACATTCACCCCGCCTTCGCCCTGCACCGGTTCCAGCAGGATGGCGACGGTATCCGGGTGCTCTCCGAGGGCTGTGTGGACCGCAGCAAGATCGTTGTAGGGCAGGTGGGTGAAGCCGGGGAGCAAGGGAGCAAAGCCGGTTTTCACCTTTTCCTGACCGGTCGCGGAGATTCCCGCGTAGGTGCGGCCATGGAATGAGTTATGGAAGGTCAGGAGGTGGGTGCGCGGGGTTCCGTCCGGCAGGGGCGTGGCATGCCCGAATTTCCGGGCCAGCTTGATGAGCGCCTCGTTGGCTTCGGCTCCGCTGTTGCAGAAAACGGATTTTCCCGGCGATTCCATGACGGTTTCGGTGATGAACTTCCCGAGCTCGCCCTGCTCCCTGATTTGATACCAGTTGGAGCAATGAATCAGCTTGCTGCCTTGTGTGGCGAGAGCCTTGGTGATGGCGGGAGGGCAGTGTCCCAGGGAAGTCACGGCAACGCCGCCGCCGAAGTCCAGATATTGCCGGCCTGTCTCATCCCATAACCACACTCCCTGGCCACGCTCCGGCACCAGCGACAACCTTCCATAATTGGGCACAGTGTAGCGGGCCAGCAGTTCCTGGGCGGAAGCGGCGGGGGAGGGCTGGACGATAGGAAGATTCATGGGGAGAGTGGAAAATTCAGGACTCAGCGGACCGGCAAAGGGACCGATGCAAGGGGGATACATGGTTAGCCGGCGGCGATTTCGGTGCCGATGCCTTTGTCGGTGAAGATTTCGAGCAGCAGGGAATGGGGGATGCGCCCGTCGATCATGTGGACTTTTTCGACCCCGTCGGCGAGGGCCTGCAGGGCAGATTTCACCTTGGGGATCATGCCCCCGGTGATGACGCGTTGATTGATGAGGGATTCGGCAGCCGCCGCGGTGAGGGAAGGGATCAGGGAGGAGGCATCGGCGGGGTCGCGCATCACGCCACGGACATCGCTGATATAAACAAACTTGGCAGCGCGGAGTTTGCCGGCGAGCGAGGCGGCGGCGATGTCGGCATTGACGTTGAGGGCGGCGCCGGTGCCTTCCTCGGAAGCGAGGGGGGAGATCACCGGAACCTGCTCGCGGTGGATGGCGGCGAGGACTTCCCCGGCATTGAATCCATGGACGGTCCCGACAAAACCGAGATCCACCGGAGTGCCATCCTCCCCTTTTACGGGCGCATTTTTGTGGCCGAGGAAAACACTCTTGCCGGGCAGCCCGATGGCGCGGCCGCCGAAGCGGTTGATGGCATCCACGAGGTCGCGGTTGATCTCATGGTGCAGGGTATGCTCCACGATGGAGATGGTCTGGGCATCGGTCACGCGCAGGCCCCCGACGAACCGGGCGGTGAGGCCGGCCTCGGTCATGGCTTTGGAAATGGCCTTGCCTCCGCCGTGGACGACCACCGGATTGATGCCGGCCAGTTCCAGAAAGACCACATCGCGCAGCAGCATTTCCACCAGGGCCGGGTCATCCATGGCACTGCCGCCAAACTTGATAAGGAAGGTCTGGCCGCGGAACCGCTGCAGATAAGGCATCGCCTCAATCAGGACGGAGGCCTTCGCAATCTGTTCGGAAAACGGGACGTGGGGAGCAGCAGTATCCATGGAAAGGGCAGCCGTAGCACGGATGAAGCAGAGCGGAATTGAAAAATGAGGAAAGCATGGAGAAAAGGAATGCCTTTTTGAAGAAGCTGTGGCGTCGGCCATCAGCCCCCCCCGTTGGCACCCATTTACCTCTGATGCATCAAAGACTTGTTCTGTTCCTGTGCAAATTCTGGCCCCCATTTTGGACATACAGTGTGATGGACTCGATGAGGCGGGTGTGGAGTCAGTGCAGTCGGTCGCCAAGGTGAGAATTGAGGGGGTCTGGCATCCCTTTAGCCCCCCTTGCCAGATCTTTGCCGAAAAAAGTGTGGGTGGTGATGAAACTTGCGGCAAATGACCTCGTTCTTTGCACATGATGCAGCCGAGCGGCGGTGGCTACCCACGAGACAGACAGCCATTGGCTGCCCGCAGGATGGAATGGCCGGGAGGAGGCTATTCCATCATTATTAAGTTAGCATCTCTACTCCACAGACGTCCTCATAAGCCCGCACCAGGTTCAGCAGCAAGTCTTTACCCTCCCGGTCGAGCAGATACTTCCGGTCATAAATCCGGTTCACGACCTGAAAAAACCACACTTGGGAAGCATCAAACAGGAAAGGACTGGCAGGCAGTGAAAGTAATTGGGACGGGAGAGGGCAGGAGGATGCAGCAGATTTTAAAAAGTCCAACAGATTCTATCGCAAATCACCTAGTGATTTGCTTACTAACTTTACCAGGAAATTTTCTTGCTTTCTCGCTGCCAACGCAGATGCCTGCGGCATTTCCAGCCCGTTGGGACAGACTCTAAGCTAAAACCGGAAATACAGGAACGGCTGGAGGGAGCTGACGCTCATGCGCCCTGTGCAGAGCAACAGCAGCACGAGCACTCCGAAGAGGCAGAGGATGCGGCGTTGGCGGAGGGCGGCGATCCATTGTGGGGCCTGCTTGAATACTGGGAGCAAGACGCCGAGGATGCCAATGATCAGGGCCCACCAGACGTCGGAAGTGGGAATGACGGAATGGTGCCCTTCGCCGGTACCGCCCAACAAGGCGGCGATGAATTGTTGGGCGGCAGGGAAGGTTTCGCAGCGGAAGAAGACCCACGTGAGAGCGACGAGAAACAATGTTAGGCCAACATTGAGCCCGCGTGGCAATGATTGCTGCCAACGCAACCAGAAGAGACGATCGATGACCAAGAGCAGGCCGTGGGAGATGCCCCAGATGATAAAATTCCACGAAGCTCCATGCCACAAGCCACTCAGGAAGAAGCAAAGGCACAGATTGAAATACGCTCTGACTGGCGATACCCGGCTTCCGCCCAAGGGAATGTAGAGATATTCCTTGATCCACGTGCTCAGGGAAATGTGCCAGCGGCGCCAGAAATCGGTAATGCTGGTGGCAAGGTACGGTTGGCGGAAATTCTCCAACAATCGGAATCCCAGCATCCTTGCCAGACCAATGGCCATGTCGGAGTAGCCGGAAAAATCGAAGTAAATTTGCAGCGTAAAACAAAGCAACCCGAGCCAGGCTATGGGTGAATTAATCTGCTCCGGATTCAGCTTGAATACGGCATCGGCCGTCGGTGCAAGCATATCGGAGAGGAGCACTTTTTTCGAAAGGCCGATGGTGAATCGACAAAGGCCCGCGTGAATATCGTCCCAGCGGTGCACGGGCTTGGAGAGCTGCGAAGCGATGTCGTGGTATTTAATGATCGGTCCCGCCAGCAGTTTCGGGAACAAAAAAACATAATTCAAATAATCGAGAAACGAGGTGGCGGGCTGCGCTTTGCCGCGATGCAGATCCACAAGGTAAGTGATCTTCTCAAACACGATGAACGAGATTCCCAACGGCAGTGCGATGTGAGGAATGCTGATGGTGGACCAACCGATAGCGCTCAAACCGAGGTTCAGGTTTTCGAGCGCGAAGGCGGTGTATTTAGTGTAAAGCAGCATGGCCAAGTTCGCCAAAACTCCGAAGATCAATAGTTTCTTCCCATGCTTTGAAGATCCGGGTGGAAGAGAGCGGCCCAGCCACCAGTCAAGAGCCGAGGACGCGATGATAACGAGCACGAAGACCGGTTCGCCCCATCCGTAGAAGATCAAACTCGCAAGCAAGAGGACGAACGAACGCAGCGGCAAGAGCGCATACAGCACCAAGAAAATGGGCAGAAAAACGAAGAGGAAAAATGGCGTGGAGAACAGCATGGCGGGTCACTGCCTGGCCCTTAGAAAGGCCAAGCCGTCGTCGAGGAATTCGTTTAAATGCACCGGGCCTGAATCAATGAGTAGGGATTCGTTTGCCTCCAAAAGAATGGCGGATGCAGAGAAAATTTCGTTCCTTAAATCGACTGGGCCCGCGGGACTCCGGACAAGAAACCTGCTTGATGGTTGGTCAGTGATTTTTCGCATTTCATAATAAAAAAACCAGTCCGTGGCCGTTACCAAGCGGGTTTCCACCAACTGTTGCATCAGCTTACCCGTGAAACTTCCCCCAATCGCCACTAACCGCCGGGAGGGCAATGCGTTGGCGCTCGGCACTGGAGTAATCTGAATGGCATCGACAGGTGATTCCCAACGTCTGCTTAGAGTCAGTAAATATTCCAAATCCCACTCTTCGCCCGTTGGATAGGGGGATGTGCTGATGGTTGGCGGCGGTGGCAACGGCAGTTCGGTCCAAGACAGACTCAGTTGATGAATGACCGCGCTGGTCGTTTGCCAAGCAGTTTCTGGCGCCCAATGTATGCCGCCGCGAGGAAACAACGGCCACGATGTCCGCTTACCATGATCTCGAGTCAGGGCAATGCCATCCACATACCGGACTTGCATCTCTGTGAGCAGAAGCTGAAACAAATCGACGCCCCGCAAACCCGGCCGATTCCTCTCCTTCCATGCTGCCGGGATGTGATCAAGGTGGTGAGGAACCTTGCTTGGGGTGAGCACTAAAATGACGGGGAGCTTTCGTTGGTCGCACAAATCTTGAAATTGCTTCAACTTCAGCACCAGCGGCCGCAGTTTATCTGCTGTCGTGCGACTGAGATAATATTCCTCTAAATAAGACGTTTCAATAAGATGCCCATCCTCAAGAAAGCGCACTTTGCTCGCCGCCGCCGTGGGGGCACGGAAGACGCTAGCCCAGACCTCGGAGGTCGCACGGACGCAAGCTTCGCGCCCTGCGAAATCTTCATTGAATGCGGTGGAGGTGGAATGCTGCCATTTTCCCGTCCACAGATTTTGCAGTGAAAATGCGGTTTTGGGGCGATCATCGACGCGGTCGGGTAGCGTTAAATTACTAATCCATGGCCACGCTGCTGCGCGCTCTGGACCGACGTAAGAACGCCAAGCCGTCAGACCCAGCGGCATCAGGAAAGCCAATGCAATTGCAGCTAGGACGAACGTTTCTGCCAGCTTCGGCGGAGTGAAAGCGCCACGCTGCTTTAACTCTTGAAGCCATCTCCAGAGGCCGCTTCCTCGCTGAATTTGTAGCGATAAACTGACGACAGCGAAAGTTGCCGGAAGGAGCATCCAGCAGAGCCATGCGGGCGGAACCCATGGCAAACTCGCGGCGTAAACCCGCCCGTTATTTCTCGGGTCCGTTCCATCGCTGAGGCGAAAATAAATGGCACTGGCGGCCACAAACCACGCGGCACCTGAGGCTCGGCGCACCTGACCTGCCGATGATAATTTTGATCCTAGCGGCGATTTGTTTTCAGTAAAATCCATGCGTTGATGGACCGCGCCTGCGAGGTAGGATTTGAAATTTTTATGTTTCGCCACATACAAACCATCGCTCCTCTGGGATAGAGAGTTAGGTGCAAATTCGTGACTCTTGCGGAATGGGAGGCCAAAATAGATTTGGGACAACCACACCATCATGCAACCGATGAGCCCGAACTTGAAGATCGAGAGGAACAGGTGGCGGCGCGATGAATTTGGCATGTTGATTCTACGGCTGTTAAGATGCCTCATTCAGGCTTTTGGGGCTCCTCGAATTTCCATTTGGCGAATTTCCCTTTGAGGTCCCAGTCGGTCGTTGCCTGCCATGCGGCGATGCCTGAACTGAAAAGAATTTGCTTTTCGCGGGTGGCGGCACCGGAGAGGCCGTGAACGGGGAGAGAGGGGGGCGGACAATCTGTACCAGCCGGCACCGCGACCGGGCCTTGCCCGCCATCGCCTCCGCATACCCGTTCCAACGGTAGTCCGCGTGGTCAGCCACCATCGCCTCCCGCACCGGATTCAAGTCAATGTAGGCCGACATGGTCCGCAACGCCCGTTCCTCTTCCTCCACAGCCGAGGCCTGAGCCGAGACAGTTAAGCTCGAATATTCAGAACTCTGTACAATGAACGAGGTGTAGCGACTTTCCCAGAGCGTCCCTTGCTGACCCGCCCGCCGGTTATAACATCGGGACTCCCCGCCGCGACAGTGGTTGAAACCATGCAAAGCCATTTCCGCAGAGTTGACGCAGGAGGCATTACCGCAACTGAACCGCCTTCATGAATTCACTGAGCGAGACTGAAAGGAATTCCTTTTCGCGGGTGGCGGCACCGGAGAGACCGGAAACGGGAGAGAGGGTCTGGGGGGAGAGAGGGGTGGCAGAAGGATGACGGTCCCCAAGCATTCGGCTCCGGACGGCTGATTTCGACCAATGGCATGGGGTGTAAGCAGGGTTCATGGTAAATTTGGAGGACACCGGAGCATATCATCCCTGCCCACATTACCAAGACTTTTTGGCAACGGATTTTGAAGGTCGAGGAGGGCTGCTTCAAGCTCAAGCCTGATGGGATCCCGGGTGCAGGAGTCGTCGAGGACGAGCGTGCGGCCGTCTCCGAGGTCTATTTCCCGCACCGGCCAGGCAGTGCCGGTGCTTTGGTCCCAGAGTCCGGGCGTTTACCGTGAGGTTCGTCATCGTCAGCGGAAATCCAAGCGCGGATGGCCTGCCAAAGTGGGTCGATAGGCTCCAAGGTTTCGATGTCGAACGGCGGGTCCGGCGGTGGAGGGAAGCTGACCAAGCCCTCCCAGAGGCCATGGAAGCGAAGGAAAAATTCTACATCCTCAAGGCGGACGATGATTTCGACGCGGCGCATGGTGCCGGAGCAACAAGGGTATTTCAGGGGATCGTTACCCCAGAGGCTGCAGCACGGAGGAAGTGGTCGTTATCTGTGAGGAGGATGGTGGGATGAACGATGCGTGGGGAATGGTATCGGACCCGACTACTTCCGGATGGTTTTCGCATTTGGCGGTGTAGGAAGGAAGCCGGCCTCTTTTAGTGCAGCGACCCGCTCCGCGATGCTCCCGATATCCATGGGAGTGGCGACTTGGCGTTCGGCGGTATAGTCGCCAGTGCCTGCGGTGAATTGCTTCTGGTAGCGGACGTAATCCACTGGGACGAGTTCGCTACGGAGGAGACGCTGAGGTCTTTGGTTAATTTGCAGGAGCGTGCTCATGGTGAGAAATGCGGCAGAAATTCGGTAGGATTCTAGACTTGGATTTTTATGGCGGAGGAAATGACGGCTTTGCGGCAGCGTTGAATGAGTCGACCGTCAGTGGTGAGCAGAAAATCGCAGCCGGTGGCCTCTGCCGCGATGACGTGTAGGGCATCGTGTCCAGTGATATGGAACGACTCCAAAGCGTTGGCACGCTGCTCCAGTGCGGAGGACGGTGCGAGGTGCAAAGCGGTTACGGTGGTGAGTTCCAAAACATCCGCACAGCGAGCGGGATCGGGCTGGCAGAGAGATTCCCATCAGCTCCGCATGGAAGCGGTCGCCCGCCGTGCCGGAACGCGCATCATACCAGTCCAGAATGCCGAGCACATCACGCCGGACCGGGGGGTGGAGATCAGCTTCATACGTTCCGCAAACCGTTGCGGAACTCTTCAAGGGATAGACCGGTCCCCTGCCCTGAACTCAGTTCCGCCCCCCGCACCATGGCCTCGTTCGGGCTATCCCCGCTTTCATCAACAAGATCGGCTCCGTCGAGAATCCCGATCAGCCATCCAGCCGTCTCGGACTGAGCGGCTTCCTCCAGCGATAACAAACCCTCTCTCCAATCAGCGCAGCTACCACTTTGGCAACCATTTTCGCCAGTTGGACTTTTTCTCGGCAATGGCAAGTCTATCACGCAATATCAACTCCCTTTCCCTTACTCTGGCAAGTTTGGCCTTGACGCGATCCCTTTCCTCACCTCGCCGAACCGACTCCTTTGTTAATCTCATAATTTCCATGCTGTAACGTGCCGAGGCCAGAGACAAGGTTAGTTCTCTTCGAAGAGTTATCCATTCTTGAGCTGTCAGATGCTCATTATAAACCGAATTTACCTCGTCATCCAGAAAGCTTAGCAAAGCACTGTCCCCTTGAGCACGAAGCTCCAAAGAAAAACTGCGCCAAGAATTATATCTATATATCCGGTAATAGAACACGCATTGTTCGGTGAATAAAACCTTACCCCTGATCGCGGCCGCCATGCAAATGGCGTTGTCGGAATTGTGACCCATAGGAAAGTTGATTCTGTCGGCCAACGCGAGGAAAAATGAGCGCAGGCAAAGAAAATGGATCGCACTCACTATCGGCAGTCTCCCATCGCACCATGCCCGCATGACTTCTCTTGCCCCCAATCGCAGAGTGCCTTGGGGCGCCTTCGTGGCCGTCGTGGTTCCTTCTTCATCAATTGTATGGGTAGCCCCATAAGCTGCAAGGATTTGGGGATCTTTCTCCATGAATCCAACAAGCGTCGCCACATAATTTTCTCCCAGCATGTCATCATCACAGAGTGGGAGCACGTATTTTCCCCGAGCCAGCAGCGCGCATTCACAGAAGTTCTGCCACGCCACTATGGTTTCGGACGCCTGATGAAATTCAATGCGGGGATCGACGAACGAGCGGACCACTTCCGGTGTAAGATCTCCCGATGCGTTGTCCCTTACGATTATCTGAAGATTTTTGTAAGTCTGCTGGAGCGCTGATGCGAGCGCCAGCGCCAGCAACTCCGGCCGCTTGTAGGTCGGAATCAGAATCGAGACAAGGTGCCCAGTCATTTGATATTCAATTCTTCTTTCCGTTTATTAAAAGTTCCATGATGAAGAATTTCTGATAAAGATTTTTCCGCTGCCTATCGGGAGACATTCCGTTGAGGAACAGGCGGGAAACGGATTGGGGTGGATTGATGGAATTTAAAGCAGTGGACGGAGAGGCGCCAACCTGGCCCTTGTCGGAAAATAGTAAGATTTCATTGTGTAGCTCTTATCCTCGCATGCCAAAGGAATTTTCCGGCACGGGTGCCCAACGCTTAGTCTGAATTTATACAAAAGGAACGAGCAACCATGCCGGGTGATGCAGAAGTCCCGGGTCAATCAGGCGGCTTATCCTGGGAACGCCCCGAGGGGAGGGGGACCGTGTTGGGAGGAATAAGTATGGAAATCAATTCGTCAACCTGTTCCGTAAGTCGCTCGAGCCGTCGCCTCAGGACTGCCGCATTTGTTCGGCAATGCTTCTCTGAATGCTTTAGGGCTATTAGGGTTTCAGAAATGGCCTTGCGCTCCGCTCTGGAGACTTGGGCGGCCTCTTTCCGGAGGGATTTTATGGCTGAGGGAAAATTCCATGGCATGACATTAATGTCCATCTTTTGCTTGGATTTTTCACGCAAATCCGCTAGTGCGGAGTAAGCTGCTGAACGGCCGCTGCTGAGAGGTTTTCGGGGCCGGGGTGCTTTTCCTGCGGCTTCAGATATAAGCGTGGCCATTTCGCGGCCGCAGGCCAGCGGATTGTGGTGTTCGTTGACGTAAACTTGGCCTGCTCGGGCTTTGGCCTTTACTTCTGGGGAAAGAGTTTGGATTTCGCGCATCGCGCTTGCTGCAGCCTTTACGTCGGGTTCCGCCCAGAACTGATCAGCAGGGTAATGGAGGGAACCTTGTCCGACTGGGATCATCGTGAAAGGTATCAGCCAAGAATTCTCGCTGAACATGAACGCGAGGTTTCCTGAGTATCCGGTCGCAATGCACGGTTTCCCCAATGCCATACCTTCCATTAATGTAAGTCCCAGCCCTTCGGCGCGGTGCAGTGACACGCAGGCATCCGCGCGCCAAGTCAAGAGATCCCGGTCTTCGGCACTGAGAAACTCATCCATAAAGATAATGTCAGGGCGATGAGACCAACGGTATTGTAGCAGCGCACGGTCGATGGGGTGAAGCGCCGCGTTAATCGACTTGATCACGCAAAGCGGCCCACTGAGCACCGGCTCTGGAAAGGCATGGACAAAGGCTTCGCATACGCCTTGGGGATTTTTTCGTTTGGCACAGCTTTGATAATCGAAAGTAAAAAGGAAAACGAAGCGCCCCTCGAATGGAAAACGTTCATGGGCTGCTTCTTCCGTCCCCTTGGGTATCTGGATTGGATGATTGAAGCGCCGGACAGGGACTGTGCCGCTGTGCCGAAGCAGCGCATTTTGAATGAAGGGAGTGGCGGCCCAGACTTCATCCACCAACTTAAATCCTTCCACCATCTCAGGAGGAAGCTCCTCCAGTTCCCAAAACCAGATCGAAATGACGTAGCGGCCCTCAAAAAATACTTTTCCCCCACTATTTATAAAACTGGCAAGGTGATCACCATTTAGACTGAGCAGGCTTAGTCCTGCGGTGGCAGAAGGCCCGGAGGAAGGGGATTCGGAGATGCAACCCGTTGTGAAGGGAACAGTGCCGATGTCTGTTTTCGCCCATGCGTGGGTGACGACCGGCACTCCGACTTGCTTTAGGCTGCTGGAAACTAAACGGCCAGTTTCACCAAGTCCGAGGCCGGAATTCAGGAAACCAGCCAACCAGACTTCGGGTAGGTTACGCGCGAGGGAGATTTCAGAAGATGGATCCACGATAAAAATGAATTAATGTTTCTTGGGGAATATTGTAGCCGCAGAGCCCCCAGTCAATGAAGTGAATGAGAAGACCGATGTCTTGTTCTGAATAGGATGGGCAAGCTAAGTCTAAGGGCCCGCCGGGCCGTCTTCAATCGGTCACCGGGCCATACTTGTGGCTCACGGCATCACCGCCGGATCGTTTTGCCGACAGGGTGCCGCCGGTTTTTTTCAGCTTGAGTCCCTTGTAGCTTTCACCATCGACGGCCTCCAGCCGGAAGAGCAGTTCGGCTTCGATGAGCTGATCATAGCTCACTTCGGTGGCTTCGGGTCGGTCCACAAAATAACTCTGCGCTGCGAAGGCGATCTGCTGCAGATTGTTCCGGATGCTTTCGACTGCTTCATCCGGGGAGGCTTCGTCTTCTGCCGCTGGGGTGGGTGGTTTGGCGGGGCCGGTACGGGTTTTTTCGAGGGTTTTGCTGTAGGCCCCAAAGCTGGCGGCGGACAGGATCGCCACGGGAAGGGTGGCGGCGGCGGGAATGAGAGATTTGAAGCTATGCGGGGAGGTGGATTGAAACACCATGCCTTCGGGGAGATTGGCCCGTACGCTGGCGATGGGCTGGGCCGGCCATGGAGAGAGCTTGCCAAGTTCCTCCATCACGGTGCGGATGGAGCCGGTGTAGGGGGTTGGGGCCTCGGAGAGGGCGCTCCGCAGCAGGTGGTCGAAGGCTTTGAATACTGCAGGCGTGACGTAGGAAAACTCATTCCCTTCCATCGGCAATCCTGCAGTGGCCTTCCGGAATGCCTCACTATCGGCCAACGGTGTTTGGGATTCGAGGAATTCCTTGAGCGCGTCCGGGTGGGTCGCGATCAGGATGCGTTTGGAGTTCAAGTCATGGTGGATCAGGAATTGAAAATCCGATGCTCCTCCGGGCGGATTGGGGCTGGGGACAATGCGTTCAAAACCTTCGCCTTTTTCCACAGCGGCCCGGCCGGATTGCCCGGCATATTCCATCAACGGAGGGAAGAGGAAATCCAATTGATCAAAGCTCACCACCAGACGGAAGGCGGGGACCACCGTCGTGCTGCCGGGCAGGGTGAAAGTCTTCCCGGCCTCCAACCGACCGGCCACCATGAGCCGGGTGTTCAGTTTTCCGATAAAATCGCCCGCGGTCATCTCCAGTCCCGGCACCGGGAAACCCAGCAGTCCTTTGTACTGGTTCAGGATTTGGGGATCACCGGTGCTGCGCAGCACCGATTCCGTGATCTCCAGCAAGGCGCTCAAGGTCAACTCCGTTTCCAGCACGAGGTCCGAACCGGCGGGAGCCAGTCGCGGCGATTGCAGGGGCGCCGCGGCACCCCCAAACAACTTGGCCAAACCCGACCGGCCTTCCGGCATGTAAATCATGGCCCGATTTTGAAACAGATGGTCCTGGGCTTTTTTCGAACTCATGCCAACGGCCTTCACCCGGTCGAGGCCCAGCCCTTCAAGAATCCCTTTGGCACTGAGCCCCGGCGGGATGGCGGCGCCCAGTTCGGTGCGGGCGAGCCCCATCAAGGCATCACTCACGCCGGCAAATCTGGCCAGGTCCCCGTCCAAATCCAGGATGGTGTAAAAGACGCCCCCAGGATCCAGGTGCCGGGCCACGGCGGCGAAATTCGAAGGCGGCTCTGCCTGGGCCAAGGCCGGAAAAGGTGCCAGGAAACATACCAAGGCAGCAGCGCAGGGAACCAGACGGAGCAGTGAATTCTTAGCCATGGTCAGCGGATAGCAGCGGAAATAGCTGCTGGCAATCCCTGAGACCAAGCTGAAGGTAAGGCATCTGCGTCGACCCCGCCCAGACCAACGTCCTCCCGAGGGGAGATGGCGGACAGGGAGGGATTCGAACCCTCGTTACATTGCTGTAAACACGCTTTCCAGGCGTGCGCGTTCGACCACTCTGCCACCTGTCCGTTACCGCCGTTTCTCAGGCGAGTGGCGAGTCTTAGCGGGCCTGGGGCGGCTTGCAAGGAAGAATACTAAACTTGTGGAAATTGTTTAATGTTCCGGGGCGTGCCAGGCCCGGCGCCCCCAGTCTGGTCTTTGCCCCAGCGGGGGGCAGGGCCCCGGTGTAAAGGCGGTGCGGACCACCAGATTGATTGCGTTCAATTATGACCGGGCGGCGTTTTTCACTGGATTTCTGAAAAACGGAGGACACACTCGGCGTTCCCCTTTCTCCATCCCCCAATCAATACCATGGCCACGGACGCAACCACTCCTTCCCCTTCTCCTGAACCCTGCCTGCGTGAGGCACGCCCTTGCTGTTCGGAAAAAACGATGGCTTACCTGATCATGCGGGTGCTGCTCGGACTGATGCTGCTCATTGCCGGAATGGAAAAATTCAAAAGCTCTGACAGCCCCTATTTCTACTCCTTTAAAAACTGGCACGATGACGTGGATCCGAAGTCCGGCGAAGTCATCAAACCAGGACGCTGGCTGACAGTCGCCAAGCCGATTTTTGAATTCGGCGGCCTGAACAATCCCGAAGTCTTCCAATTCGGCACTTTTCTCGACACCAAAACAAAGGACGGCAACGTGATGAAAGGGGGCGAACGCATCTCCAACATGGTGACCTGGACTTTCTATTACTACGCCCAGTATCTGCCCTATCTGATGCTGCTTTCGGGGGCCATGATTCTGTTTGGTTTCCTGAACCGCATCGGTCTCTTTCTGGGAGGCGGCCTCTGGATGTCACTCGCTTCGGGCCAGATGCTGCTGCCGGATAATCCTACCGTGTTCATGCTTTCGCAATACACCCTCATGGTGGCGTTTGCCCTCTCCCTGGTGAAATACAATCGTTTCGCCATTACCCGTTTCTAAAACCTGGTACTACGGTGGCTCTCTGCGCCGTATCTGCCTTCATACGGGACCCGCGCCCCGCCAGAACCCACTCTCTGTCGCCATGAAATCCACTGCTTCTTCCACCGGCAAGCCTGACTTGACCCGCCGGAAATTCCTCCGCAATACCGCCATCACGGGCACTGCGCTGAGCTACACCAAACTGGCCGCCCATGCCGCCACCGCCCCGCCCGGAGCCTCCGATACCCTGAACGTCGCCTTGGTCGGCTGCGGCAGTCAGGGAGGCATTCTCAAGGGCGCTTCCCTCCGCATCCCCGGCATCAAATTTGTCGCGGTGTGTGACCTTTGGGACGTAAAGGCCCGGACCATGTCGCGCGCCATCGGGGCGGATGTGAAGGCCTACGAGACCATGGATGAAATGCTCAAGGCGCATCCGGAAATTCATTGTGTCCTGATCGCCGCGCCGGACTGGCTGCATGCGCCCTTCACCCGCAAGGCGCTGGAAGCCGGCAAGGCCGTCTACTGCGAAAAAATGATGTCCAATTCCCTGGAAGCCGCCGCCGACATGGTGCGGGCCCAGCGGGACACCGGTCACCTCCTCCAGATCGGCCATCAGCGCCGCAGCAATCCGCGCTATCAATTCATGCGCAACCGTCTGCTGCGTGAGAAAAACCTGCTCGGCCAGATCACCCACCTCTACGGTCAATGGAACCGGTCCGTCAAAATGCCGTTTGAGCCCAAACCAGGCACCGGTATTCCCCAGGAAAAGCTGATCGCGAATGGCTACCCGGACATGTTCCAATACACCAATTGGCGGTCCTATAAAAAATTCGGCGGCGGTGTCATCTCCGATCTCGGCGCCCACCAGATTGATATCTTCAACTGGCTGCTCGGAACCACCCCGCGTTCCATGATCGCCAGCGGTGGCGTGGATTATTTCAAAAATCTTCCGCTCCAGGGCGGCGGCACTTTCAGCTACGAACAGCTCGACAACGCGGCGGTCGTTTATGAATACGACGTGCCTGTCTATTCCGGCGGGGTGCAGGTCATGGAAGGAGACAAACCCAAAACCCAGCTGGTCCGTGCCATGTATCAGGTGCTGACCACCAACGGTTCGCAAAACTACTACGAAAAGGTGATGGGCGTGGAAGGCACCATCGTGATCTCCGAACAGCCCGTGTACAACCAAGTTTACCGGGAAAAGGACACCACCGGGGAGAAGGTCGGCACTTGGGAGCAGCTTGCCCGCACCGGATTCCTCCGCAAGCCACCGGCGACGGTTTATAATAAATTCTGGGAACGCCCCAAGGCATGGAATATCCCTGACAAATGGCTCGCCCGGGAAGGCACCCAGGACGTCCGGGTCTCCATTCCGGCCGACCCCTATGAACTGCCGGCCATGCCCAAGGAGATGGACGAAAAACCGCCCCACCAGTTCCACCTCGAAAACTTCTACAACACCGTCCGTGCCCGCGGCAAGCAAACCGACCTCAACTGCCCGGTCACGGAAGCCTACAAGTGCGCCGTCTCGGTGCTCAAGATCAACGAAGCGGTGGCCACCGGCAAACGCATCGATTTCCAGCCGTCTGATTTTGTCGTCGCCTGACGCGCCCAGCCTATTCCCTACCCAAAGATGAAAAAACGTCACCACCGCCGCGCCACCACCGCTGTCTCCACAGCGTGTCTCACCGCCCTCCTCCTCTCCAGTTGTGAAAAGCCTGCTCCAGGCCTGTCCAAGATCAGCTCGTCCTCCGCGCCATCGGTCTACACCGACACGGCGGCGCCGGCTCCTGCAGCTCCCGCTCCGGCGGCAGCCCCCGTGGCCGTGACCAAACCCACCCCGGCTCCGGAAGCACCGAAGCCCGCGATGCCCACTCCGGCGGTCGTCAGCACGCCACCTCCGGCGCCGGTGCCTGCTCCCCCGGCAGCCCCAGCCCCGGCTCCGGCTCCAGTGGTGGCAGCCCCGGCTCCCGCCGCCACGCCAGCCCCTGCGGCGGCTCCCGCTGCCATCACGGGCCCGGCGATCACCATCAAACCGGAAATGCCGAAACCCCTCTTTGTCGGCACCCCGCTGCCCAAGGAGAATCCGCCGCCCAATCTGGATACGTCAACGGTGCCCACGCTGGAAGTCAAGGTTCCGGAAGGCGTCACCCTCCTCTCCAAAGGCAAGCCTGTCACTTCCAACGACTCCGCCCCGATCGGCGACCTCACCCTCGCCACGGATGGCGACAAACAAGGCGATGACGGCTACTTCGTTGACCTCATGCCCGGCAAGGCCTGGATCCAGATCGATCTCGGCGAGCCCAAGGAAATCTGGCTCCTGTGGGTCTGGCACTTCCACAAACAGAATGTCATGTTCAAGGACGTGATTGCCCAGATTTCCGATGATCCGGAGTTCAAGACCTCGACCACGGTCTTCAATAACGATTTCGACAATTCCGCCGGACTGGGCGTGGGACCAGACAAGTCCTACATCGAAACGAACAACGGCCGCCCGATTCCCGTCAGTGGGGTCAAAGGCCGCTACGTCCGCTTCTCCAGCAACGGCCGCGACCTTGATGACACGAACCAATACATCGAAGTCGAAGTTTACGGGAAATAATCCCCGTCAGGACGCCTGACACCATCATAAAAGCCGCAACCCTTGATCGGGTTGCGGCTTTTTTATTGATCCGGTGAACCCGGTTTTTGGTCAGTGTCCCAGCATCCAGGGACGGGAAGTCGCCTTGCCGGCTTGGAGGGCTCCCAATCCGGTCTTCCGCATCCGTTTGGGTTTGATGGAGGACGACCGAGCACATCCGCAGCCACTGCCGCAGGTGTGGGCCGAACTGACTCTGGGTTCGTGGCGGCTGCGCTCATTGGTGGCAAAGGCCTTGCGCCGCTGTGGGCTCATCAGGGCCAGCGCCGGGGCCAGGATCAGGCGGGAGCCGGTTTCCTGGCAATCCGGACAGCGCGCCGGGGCATTCCTCTTCGCCATGGGGCGGAGCAGGCGGAAATCCCCACAGGCGGAGCAGGTGTAATCGTAAAGCGGCATGGTTGGCGAGTGGTGTTAGGATGAATGGGCCCGGGAGCCCCAGTGGGGTGAACGGAGGCTCCCGGGCGGATCGGCCTTACTTGACGACCGCGAGATCGCTGGTGGACGGGATCTTGATGATGGGTCCGTTGCCGTTGGGGGAAATATCGAAATCGAAGATTTCCGTGGGCAGCCAGAGGGTGGCGCAGGCATTGGGGATATCCACAATCCCGCTGATGCGGCCTTCGACCGGCGCGGTACCGAGGATGGCATAGGCCTGTTCGCCGGTGAACCCGAACTTCTTCATGTATTCGATCGCATTGAGGCACGCCATCCGGTAGGCCACGTGGGGATCGAGGTAATACTGCTTGCCCTGTTCATCGACGGAGATGCCTTCAAAAATCAGGTGTTTGGTGTAGTTCGGTGAGAGGGGACTCGGCATGAAGAGCGGATTGCGGATGGCGTATTTCTCCATGCCGCCCTTGATGATACTGAGCCGGAGATCAAGGAACCCCGCCATTTCGATGGCGCCGCAGAAGGTGATTTCGCCATCGCCCTGACTGAAGTGGATATCCCCCATGGAGAGGCCGCCGTCCTTCACGTAAACCGGGAAAAACACCTTGGAACCTCTCGTCAGGTTTTTGATATCGCAGTTTCCGCCATGCTCGCGGGGCGGCACCGTGCGGGCTCCTTCCGCCGCCGCGGTATCGCGGGCGGAGCCACTCATCCGGCCCATGTGGGCGGTCGGCGCATAGGGCAGGGCACAAAGCGCCGGAACCCGTTCGGGGTTGGTGTCGAACAGTTCCTTCTCACGGCTGTTCCACATGGACAGCATTTCCTTGGAAGGCAGGCAGCCGATCAGGCCGGGGTGCATGATGCCGGCAAATTCCACATGCGGGATGTGGCGGGAGGTGGTGTAGATGCCGTGGAAATCCCAGCAGGCCTTGCGGGCGTCCGGATAGTGTTCCGTCAGGAAACCGCCGCCGTTGGTCTTGGCGAAGATCCCGGTGAACCCCCAGTCGGATTCCGCGAGGGTCCCGATGTCGAGGATGTCGACCACCAGCAGATCGCCGGGTTCGGCGCCTTCCACGCCGATGGGGCCGCTCAGGTAGTGCACTTTGGAAAGATCCACCACTTCGATGTCCTTGGCGTCGTCGTCGTTTTTGATCTGCCCGCCGGTCCAGTCGATGCACTCCACGCGGAATTCGTCGCCGGGTTTGACGTAGGCGACCATGGGGAGATCCGGATGCCAGCGGTTGTGCAGATAGTCCTGGGACTCGGGGGTGGCGTTGAGGTCAACTTTGATCAGTGTCTTCATGGTATGATTGCGGACTTTGGGTTGGTGGTGGAAAAAAGAGTCAGGCTCAGACCGAAAGCATGGCCTTGATCTGCCCGGCATCGACATCGGCGCGCCGGTCTTCCCGGATGAAGCGGCCGCGGTCGATCACCTTGATGTTGTCGCAGGTATCGAGCACAAAGCTGAGCACCTGCTCGCTGACCACGATGGTCAGGTTCTTCAGGTCACGGATCTCGCGCAGGCTGCGCGAGATGTCCTTGATGATGGAGGGCTGGATGCCTTCGGTGGGCTCATCCAGCAGCAGCACCGACGGATTGGTCATCAGGGCCCGGCCGATGGCGAGCTGCTGCTGCTGGCCGCCTGACAAATTCCCGCCTTTGCGTTTTTTCATGTCCCGCAGCACCGGGAAAAGGGCGTAGATTTCGTTCACCGCCTCCTCGCTCACTTTTCCCTGCACGCCGGAGATGAGGTTTTCGTAAACGGTCAGGTAGGGGAAAATCATGCGGCCCTGGGGCACGAAGGCCACCCCGGAACCCACCCGGCGGTGGGGCGGCTGCCCGGTCAGTTCCCGGTCCTTCAGGTGGATGCTGCCGCTGCGGGTGGGGATCATGCCGATCAGGGCGCGGAAGAGGGTGCTTTTCCCCATGCCGTTCCGGCCCACGATGCCGAGGATTTCCCCCTGGGCGGCGGTGAAGCTGAGATCGGGAATCACCAGACTTTGCCCATAACTGACGGCGAGATTTTTGACGGAGATCATAGGGAATTGATAAAGTTAGTGCCCGATATAGACTTCAATGACCTTGGGGTCGGTGGAGACCTTCTCCATGGAGCCTTCGGAGAGGATCTGGCCGAGGTGCATCACCGTCACGCGGTCGGCAATTTCGCGCACAAACTCCATGTCGTGCTCAATCACGATGACCGAGCGGTTGGCGCTGATGCGGCGGATCAGGGCGGCGGTTTCGGTGCGTTCGCGCACGCTCATGCCGGCCACGGGTTCATCCAGCATGATGATTTCCGGCTCCTGCATCAGCAGCATCCCGATTTCCAGCCACTGTTTCTGGCCGTGGCTGAGGATGCCGGCCTCCGTGTCCAGTTTATCCTGCAGGCCGATCTGGGCCGCGGTGGATTCGATCTGCTGCTGGATCGCCGGGGTGCGCCGGAAGAGCAGACAGCCAAAGATGCCGCGCCCCGCAGGGTGGGAGATTTCAAGGTTTTCGAGGACCGTCAGGTTTTCGTAAATGGAGGGGTTTTGGAATTTCCGGCCGATCCCGGCGCGGACGATGCGGTATTCCCGCATGCCCCGCATCTCCTTGCCCTTGAACTTCACGGAGCCGCTGGTGGCCTTGGTCTTGCCACAGATCAGGTCCAGCACGGTGGTCTTGCCGGCGCCATTGGGCCCGATGATCACGTGGACGGTGTTGGCATCAAGGTAGAAGTTGAATCCATCCACGGCCTTGAAGCCATCGAAGGAAACGCCGAGGTCCTCGACTTCCAGAACGTAATCTTTAGGAGTGCTCATTTGGCGGGTTGGCTGGCGTTGGGGGTGGAGGGGGAAGCCGGACGGAAGCGGGACAGCAGCGCGGTGGCCCGGGTTTTGATGGTGCCCGACTTGGTGAAGAGTCCGGCCAATCCGTCAGGGAAGAACATCACCACCGCGATGAAGGTGCCGCCCATCAGGTAGAGCCAGAGATCCGGATAGGCTTCGGAGAAGGCTGATTTGCTGAAGTTGACGAGCAGACAGCCCACCATGGCTCCGACCACGGAAAGCCGGCCTCCCACGGCGGCGAAGATCACCAGTTCGATGGAAGGCACGATACCGATCAACGAGGGCGACATGAAGCCGACCTGGAGCACGAAGAGGGCTCCTCCCAGTCCCGCCAGCATGGCCGCGACCGTGAAGGTGAAGGTGCGGATCATGGCCACGTCATAACCAGAAAACCGCACCCGCTCCTCCTGGTCGCGCACCGCCATCAGGACGCGGCCGAAGCGGGTGTTGATGATGTATTTGGCAAAGAGGGCGGAGCCCAGCAGCAGCAGCACACAGATGAAATACAGCACCTGCTGGGCATGCTCGGAGCGGATGTCCCAGCCCATCAGGGTGCGCAGGTCGGTGATGCCGTTGCGGCCGCCGGTGTAGCCTTGGTTGCCATCGATTCCAAGAGACAGGATCAGGGCGATCGCCTGAGTAATGATGGCGAAATAAACGCCGCCCACCCGCCGGCGGAACATGGCCCAGCCAATCAGGAAAGCCACCAGACCGGGCACCACAAAAATGGCCAGGACCGTGAAGGGGAAACTGTGGAAAGGCTCCCAGAATTTTGGCAGGGCGGTGAGCTGGTTCCAGTCCATGAAATCCGGGATGCCCGGGGTGGATTGGATGGCCGTCGTCACCGGGTCGGAGGCTTCCAGCTTGAGAAACATCGCCATGCAATACCCGCCGAGGCCGAAGAAGACGCCCTGGCCCAGGCTGAGGATGCCGCAGCGGCCCCAGAGGAGGACGAGGCCGATGACCACAAAGCCGTAACTGAGGTATTTCCCCACAAGATTCAGCCGGAAGACCGGCAGGGCCAGCGGGAGGATGACCAGCACCAGGAGGGCGAAACAGGCGAAGGATACCGCTTCGCCGCGGGTTTTGAAGAGCGTCCGGAAGAAGGCCATGGTTTGTGTTGGAAAAAGGGTTGAAGGGCTGTTTCAGTGGCCGCGCACCTTACTGGGGAAGAGTCCCTGCGGGCGGAACATGAGGGCGATCACAATCACGAGGAGGGTGGCGACCTTGCCCTTGGTGCCTTCGAGGAAGAACTCGAGGATGGACTGGGCCTGGGCGATGCCGAAGGCGGACGCCACACAGCCCAGCATGTTGGCGGCTCCCCCGAAGACCACCACAAGGAAGGCATCCACGATGTAGCGGCTGCCGCTGTCAGGGCCGGTGGAGCCGATGGTGGTGAAGGCGGCTCCGGCGATGCCGGCGATGCCGCAACCGAGGGAAAAAGCCAGTCGGTCCACCTTGCCGGTGTTGATGCCCACTGCACTGCTCATTTTCCGGTTCTGCACGGTGGCCCGCAGGCGCAGGCCGAACTTCGATTTATACATGAAGAGGATCATCACCAAGGTGACCAGCAGGGCGAGGCAGAGGACAAAGACCCCGTTGATAGGGATATCCAGACCCTCCTTGAGATTGAAGGAGCCCATCAGCCATTCCGGCAGGGTGGGGGTGACCTCGCGTGCGCCGAACAGGGATCGGTAGGTCTGCTGCATGATCAGGCTGAGGCCCCAGGTGGCCAGCAGGGTATCCAGCGGCCGGTGGTAGAGATGCCGGATCATGAGGAATTCGACCAGCGCGCCGACCAGGGCACAGACCAGAAACGCGATGCCGATGGCGCAGATGAAATAGTAGGGACCGAACGCCGGGGCGTATTGTTCGGTCAGGGTGGAGCAGAAATAGACCGTGTAGGCGCCGAGGGCCATGAACTCGCCATGCGCCATGTTAATGACGCCCATCTGGCCGAAAATCAGGGCCAGGCCAAGCCCCATCAGCAGCAGCACGCTGAACAGGCTGAGGCCGGAAAAGCCCTGCATCATGAAGATGTTCTGCAGTTCTTCAGTGGTGTATTCGCTAAACATGCGCGGGATGGGGTAGGAAGGGAGGAAGGAGCCGGAGAGAGGGAGTCAAGGAGGGGCGGGGCGGTCCGGGGACCGCCCCGCAGAGTTTCTGAAACCGGTTATTGATAACCTTTGGGGAACGGATTGGGCTCAATCAGTTCGGATTCGTAGAGCACTTTGGCCTGGCCATTCTTCTGCCACTGACCGATGCGGAGTTTGCTCCAGAGGTGGTGGTTCGGGTGCAGTTTGACATACCCTTCCGGCGCGGTCTTCAGCTCGAGATCCGGAGAGGCGGCCACGATCTTGTCGATGTCGAAGCTCCCAGCCTTTTCCACGGCGGCTTTCCATAGCCATGGGCCCAGATAACCGGCCTGGGTGACGTCCCCGATGACGCTGGCGGCGCCATACTTCGCTTTGAAGGCGGCGACGAACTCCTTGTTGTTCGGATTGTCGAGGCTCTGGAAGTATTTCATCGCGGAGTAGAATCCGGCGAGGTTTTCCCCGCCGATGCCGAGCACTTCGTCCTCAGTCACGGAAATAGTGAGGAGGGTTTGTTTGGTGCCGTTGATGCCGGCCGCGGCGAGCTGTTTGTAGAAGGAGACATTGGAACCGCCCACGACCGCAGCGTAGATGACATCCGGCTTCTTGAGTTTGATCTTGTTGATCAGGGAACCGAAGGAGGTGCTGCCGAGGGCGTAGAACTCCTCGCCGACCACCGTGCCCTTGAGCACGTTTTCAATGTGCTTGCGCGCAATCTTCATCGACGTGCGGGGCCAGATGTAGTCGGAACCCACCAGGTAGAAGGTCTTGGCCTTCTTTTCCTTGGCGATCCAGTCAATCCCCGCCAGAATCTGCTGGGTGGCTTCCTGCCCGGTGTAGATCACGTTTTTGGATTGCTCCAGACCTTCGTAGAAAGTGGGATAGTAGAGCATGCCGTTTTCCTTTTCGAACACCGGCAGCACGGCCTTGCGGGAAGCGGAGGTCCAGCAGCCGAAGACGGTTCCGACCTTGTCGCTGACCAGCAGCTTTTTGGCCTTCTCCGCGAAGGTGGGCCAGTCGCTGGCTCCATCTTCCTTGATGACCTTGATCTGGCGCCCCAGCACGCCGCCCGCGGCATTGATCTGGTCAATCGCCAGCTGCTCGGCTTGGATAGACCCCGTCTCGCTGATGGCCATGGTGCCGGTGGCGGAGTGGAGTTGCCCCACCGTGACGGTGGTGTCAGTGACGGCGAGCCCGGTGGTGTTGACTTCGCTGGTGGGAGGGGGAGCGGCCTGGAGGGAGCCGGCCGCCAGCAGGGCAACGGCAAGCGCCGCATGCCCGAGGCGGGACAGGGAGGATGGTGTGGTTCTTATCATGGTGACGGTGTGATTGAGTTTCCTTGGTTGAGGTGGACCTGACGATAATTGGACCGTGAGGCATTTGACTCATCAGCACTCCGGCTGCCATGAGGGGGCAGGTCATGATGAAACGATTTCGTGTTGTGGAGCTGCCGGAAGGGGTTGCAGAATCCGTCAGGAGGCTGACGGCAGCGGAGAAATCCGGCTCGTGTCCCCGGTCAGGGCAGGGCTGGCATGAGAGGTGCTCAGCCACGGCAAGTTGAATTTCATTCCTCCATGCCCCACCATTCTGCTTCCGAGCCCGTTTCCTCCGGATCTGAGGCCGCCTTGGATTCGCGCCGTCTCCATTTATTTGTGGTATCGGCCCGGGAGCAGAGCTTTGCGGTGGCGGCCCAGGAGTTGAATCTATCACCTTCCGCGATCAGTCATTCCATGAAGGCCCTCGAGCAGGATCTGGGCTGCACCTTGTTCCGCCGCATCGGGCCGCGGGTGGAACTGACCGCGGCCGGGCAACGGTTGTTGCCACTGGCCGAGGGCCTGCTGCAGCAGATGCAGCGGCTGCGTCAGGAAGTGGTGGCGCTGGAAGCTGCCACGCGTCAGCTCCGGGTGGCGGTGCCGGCCATGGTCTGCAGCGGGCTGCTGCCGGTGGTGCTGCCTGATTTCCAGGATTGTTTTCCTTCCGTGCAACTCCAGGTCCTGACCGGCATTGAAGCGGCCACTGCCCTTGCCGCGGGCGAACTGGATCTGATCCTCACCCAGCCGGCCGAGGTGCCGCCGGAAATGGTGCAGCGGGAGCTTTACCGCGAATCTCTTGGATTCTACGTGGCACCCTTCCATCTGCTGCGCCAGCCCGGGCAGATCGGGCGGGCCGCCCTCGCTAAACATCTGCTGCTGGTAACCGATGAGGATTCGCGCCGGCGGGTCAGGGGCGGATGGGCCGGCACCGCCGGGGATCCCCCCGCACGGATCTGGTTATTGCCCGGGCTGCACAGTGTCAGGGAGCTGGCCCGGGTAGGGCAGGGGGTGGCGGTGCTGCCCGAGTGGACCCAGGGGCCGGCCCAGGAAGGATTGGTCAGGCTGCCCGTGGAGGACTTCCCGCTGGAGCGGGCCTGCGTGGCCTGCTGGCCCCGGGAACGCCCCTTGCCATGGGCCGCCGAGGTCCTGCTCAGCCTGATTGAAATGGCCGCGGTGGAGCGCCGCGGCCCCGGTTAGGTGGGTGACGCTGCGGGTCGGGCAGCTGCCTCCTGCGCGTAGGTCCCAGGGAACCGGGGGAGCAGTCCTTCGGCGAGGGGAGCCGCCTCCTTCGCGGCCAGCACCTGCCATTGGATCAGGGTCTGGAGTTCGCGGGTGAGCCAGGCCAGATCCGGCGCAAAGTCCAGGACGCCCGCACCGGAGGGCCCGGGATACCGGGCGGCGGATTGCCGGAGCAGTTCCGGGGTGAGTTGCGGCCATCCGGCGGCGGTCGCCCACGAGGCGGTTTCCAGGAAGGCGGCGGGATCGGTCAACTGCCGCCGCGCCGCTGCGCAGGCCGCGGGAAGATCCTGACACATCTGCGGCGCCGCGTCGCAGACGTTCTGCTGGCACACCAGCACCACCTGCTGGGCATAGGCCCCGGTTTCGAACGGCACCTCCAGTTTCCCGCAGCCGGCGGCTTCCGCCAACTGGCCCCACGGCGCGGGCGCCACAATGCCATCCATCATGCCCGCTTCGAGGCCTTTGAGCATCAACTCCATGGGCAGCACCTTGAAAAGCGGCCGGGCGGCCCCCGGGATGGCGCGGAGCCACAAGGCGATCTGGAGGCGGGACAGGGAGCGCTTGGCCTCGATGGCAAAGGTCAGCCGGCGCATCTCCCGGCCGGCCACCGGTCCGCGGGAGGAAAAACACAGGCGGTGCGCCGCCCGGCTCAGCACCAATTCCATCGGACAGGCGTGGATCACCAGCGGGATCGCCCATCGGCCGTCCTGCCCGGGGCGGGTCAGGACTTCACTGACAAACAACTCCCACGGCAGAATGCCCGCCTGCAGATCCCCGGTGAGGAGATGCCGGATGATCCGGCCGTAACCCGGACAGCCCTTGAATTGCAGGCGGCGGCCGTGATCCCGGGCGGCGGACAACACCGGCAGCACTTCCAGCGAAGGAACAAATCCACAAAGGAATGGGGCTGGCAGTTGCATGAAGGAAGGGCGCCGGGAAGGGGGGGACAGCGGTGCAGGGGGATTCTCCGGCGCGGGACCCCGCAGTCGGTAAGAAAGCCCCAGTCAAAGGAAGGTCGTAGTTTAATCAGCACAGCCGGTGCCACCGCCCTTTTTTGAGCCAAACGAGACCGTGAATTCGATTCATCATGCCGGGGAGCGCCTCAGGAGCCGCGCAAAAAGGGGCGGGGGAAGGGAACTCCCGGCCCGATTCCCGGAGCCAAGGCAAGCAAAAGGGTTGCCGGGTTCTCCAAAGCCCCAAAGGAGTGAATCCTCCTGTCGTCCTGAAGGGCACATGATTCCCTTGGCGCGGGTTGAACCCGCAGGAAAAAAGTGGTGCTCGGGGGGGGACTCGAACCCCCACAGGTTACCCCATACGCCCCTCAAACGTACGCGTCTACCATTCCGCCACCCGAGCAGGGTGTCCCCTGTGTGGAACAGGGCTTTCCGCTCATTGCGAGGACTAATTGAGGAGGTCAACGCGAGCGGACCGCTACCAAGCAAAGGGTGGCCCCTGGTGCAAGAGGATTGTGCAAAAAATTGTTCGGAAACGTCAATCAAACCCACCAATTCCCCTCCAAGCCCTGAGCGGCGGGCCGTAGCCTTGAAAGAAGCAGCGGAGGCGTTACAGCGAACCCTGCCTGGCCCTAAGTTCCTGCAGCTCCTTCCGGCGTCGTTGGGTGTTGTAGTCTTCTGCTGGGGCAGGGACATGCTTCCTGGCATTTTTTTGCATGTCCTCCAGCATGGGCAGCATTGCCTGGTCCCGCAGCACATTCACGGGCGACAGGAATTGAGGCGCAACAACGCTAGGATCCCACTTTTTGGCGGCGGTGGAGGTGGCCGCCTGCTGGTGTTCAAAATTTTGAGCCGCTGAAACCGCGACAACCCCAACCGTTCCCAATGCCAGAACGAAGAAGAGGAGCGCACAAATGATGGCCGAAGCGAAGGACGCCGCCAAAAGCAGAAGACCCTGTTTCACCTGGTGGGTGCACATGGCCACGATTGCCAAAATATCTGCCACGCCAAAAAACCAAAAGCCCAGGCCGAATATCCAGAAGGTGCAGAGGCCGATGACCAAACAAATCACTCCCGCCTTCAAAGCCGAAGATATGGGCCTTTGTCGCGCGGGCAAAGGAGGTATGGAAATATTTAATAATGATGGAGAATTCACTGGATCAACGCTTCCACACTTTCCACTCACGTCAAAATATTAAATTTTAACACTTTCGACTCGCAGCCCATAACCGCCAACCAGCCGGAAGACTCGGGTTGCTTTTGGCCGAGGGTTCCCGGTCTTTTTGTCCTTCAGGTCAAACGTGCTAGTTCGTTCGCCGTAGCCCCGGAATTGTCCGACAAATATCATGGCGGTAGGGATTATTGCGCGACAATGTCGAGTTGTCCTGGTGTCAGTGGTTCCATTTTTGCTGTCTACAGGGCGATTGATAACGCCGCCCGCGACAGACCCTTGATACCGCCGCGACCGGAAATTAGTCGCGTGTGGAAAACTACCCCAAGTCCTGCCCAAACGCAAAAAGACGTGGCCGGTCATCCAGGATCCACGTGATTGCTTGGCTGCAAAGGTGTCAGGATTGAACTCCGCGAGTGTGCCATTCTGGAGCCGAACCGAAATTTTCGCTTGCTGCATTTTTCCGAAGAGGGGACGGAACGGCATCTTACCCTCGGCATACTTGTGCACGCGTGACCCATCTTCGCGCGCTGCTTGATGAACAGATCCGTTTCAGTTTGGAACCATGCCCCTAAAGGCTGAAAATTCTCTTTACTCCCCAATCATCGATGTAGGAAGGGCATCGTGCGAGCCGGTTCAGATCATCCAGAATTGGGTTGGCCGCGTCTCGCGAAGCTTTGATTAGCATGCTGATGGTTTCGTTTTCTAAAGAGTCAAGCCAAAAAGGGGAAATGGCCATATTCTCGAATTGGCAAAAAATCATCCAAATAATGGAAGTAGTTATGTTCGGTTGCCTGATGAGCGAAGTGAATATCGCATCACCGGCTTTAGAGGCTGTGTCAAGATAGCTGAATAGTGCGAATCCACCATTTTTACTTGGAATAATTGTCAGCGAAACATTTTGCAGGGTCGCTGAATAATCCCCTAAATCTTGGATAACGTTTCCCTCATAGTCGAAATCGGGAAGGTAATTACTGTTGCAGATAATTTTTGGCTGTTCCTCAAACTCAACTACACGGGTTATGATTCGACCAAAATCCCGTGATTCGTAAATACGATCAAGTTTGGACTTAAAATATTCAAGGTCATATGCGGATTTGAAGGCCCCGGCCTTGAACTCATCGTGCCCACTTATATTTTGCCCCCTGTGCATTTGGTGATATTCCTTGGTGCTGGGAACAATATCGGCTTGCCGCATTTTCAAGTAGCTCTCCTTGGCCACGGCTCTATAGCAGTGCAAGAAATTTTGTTCAGCGGAACAAACGAAAGGTTTGTCCTCAATTTCACTAAATAAGATTTTATCATGCTTAGCGCAAAATCCATTAAAAACGGACGTTGCTCTAATCCCTGTTAGCTTCAGCTGAATAACGTCATCGTAAGATTCTGCATATCGATCAGCGGATAGCGTATAAACGTGACCATTTCTCGATATAGGTCTGAGCATTGCACCTACTGAAAGTGTGTGCGCTGAAATGATTGGCCCCTCGCAAATTCCAATATCAGATGCAAGGCACACTTTTTCCTTGAATCGTTTTATTCTGTCTCGATACCACTCTTCGGCTTCTAGTGGGATTTTCCGGTTTCTCAAAATGTGAATTTTTGAATTTAGAGGAGGCGATCCGCAAATCGCCATGAGCGGGAAAGCCCTATGATCGGGGGCACTCATCAGCAGGCAAGTGAAATCGGCGAACAAGTCCCGGCCCGACAGTTTAAAGCCCCAAAAAGTAGGCCTTCAAGCTCCCGTGCTTCGATCCGATGGAAGGATACGAGCAACAGGACCCAGCCAAAAGAGAGGCAAGTAAACTTTGCACGGTTCCATTTTACATGACATACATTGTCGGAAGTTAATTATCCTTTGAACGGGGGATCTTATTTGAATTGCCCGATCGGGAGCGGTCATTTCCCGATTCGGAAACCCGGATGTCCCCTCAGCGTCCCGGAACCAAGTTCACTGAATTCCCCTGATCGGCGCCGGATTGTTTACAGAGTTACCGTGATCACGGCACCGGCCGAGTGGAACCGAATGACGGAAGGATCAAAAACGGCCGCGCAGCAACTCTGGAGGATGCCAAATTCTGGATGGAGCCGAATTCCGCGCTTTTGGCGGGACGGGTTCGGATCGAGTAAAACGCACTAATTTCGGCTTTTTCCTCCGCACTTCCCCGATGATTCCCCTTCCCGATCCTATCATGATTTGCGGCCAGGGGCTGGCGGGGACCTTGCTGGCGTGGGAGCTGGTGCGGCTGGGACAGCGGGTGGTGGTGGTGGATCCGGGTGAGGCGGTGACCTCGTCGAAGGTGGCGGCGGGGATCGTGACCCCGATCACGGGCAAACGGGTGGCGCTGAGCCATGAGGTGGGCACGTTTTTGCCGGAGGCTTTGGCGTGTTACGCGGAATCGGCGCGGGTGCTGGGCCGGGCGCATTTCCACGAACGGCGGCAGGTGCGGTTGTGGCGCAATACGGAGGAGCCGCAGCGGTTCGCGGCCAAACGTGGCCAGCCGGACTTTGAGGCGCATGTCGCGCCGGCACGCGGGGCGCCTTTGGTGGATTTGACGAAATTCAAAGGGGCGGGCGAGGGATTTGAAATGGAGACGAGCGGCTGGCTGGATACAAGGAACTGGCTGGCAGACAGTGCGGCATGGCTGGAATCGCGCGGATTGCTCCGCTGGGGCCGATTGGAGCCCGCGGCGCTGCGGCCGGATGCGCTGGGGGTGACGCTGCCGGACGGCGGACGGATGGCGGCGGTGGTGTTTTGTGAAGGAGCGGAGGCGCGGCAGAATCCATGGTTTCCCTGGGTGACGTGGAAATGCGCCAAAGGGGAGATTCTATCGCTTTCGATTCCTGACCTCGCTGGGGAACGCCGGATCGTGAATCACGGCGGCTGGCTGCTTCCGGTGGATGGCGCGGGGAACTTCCGCACCGGATCGACCTACACCTGGGATGAACTGGATCAGGTGCCCACGGCGGCAGCGCGGGCGGAACTGGAGGAACGGCTGGGCCGGCTGCTGCAGGTGCCGTGGACGGTGACGGGCCACGAGGCGGCGGTGCGGCCGATCATCCATCAAAGTCTGGCCCGGCTGGGGCGGCATCCGGTGCACCGGACCCTGGCGTTTTTCAACGGATTGGGGTCGAAGGGCGTGCTGCATGGACCGCGTTATGCGCGGCTGCTGGCGGAGCATCTGGTCCATGGAACGGAGCTGCCGGCGGAGTTGGATGTGGCGGGAAATTGAGGGAAGACGGGAGGCGCAGCGGTCAGAAGGCAGCGGTCAGAAGGCCGGAGGCAGGAGGCAGTGGGGCAGTGGGGCAGAGTCGGGACGGGGGTGGAATTGGCGGGATTTGCTGGTGCGGAGTGATTTCGTGCCGTTATCCTCACGCCCCTTTTCCTTCCCTATTCCCCTTCCCTCCCCTGCCCTGTTTTTATGTTATCCGCGGTCGAATATTGTCACACGATGTTGAGGGAACGGCTGCTGCCGGGGGATCTGGCGGTGGATGCCACGGCGGGCAATGGCCACGACACCCACTTTCTGGCCCAGTTGATCGGGCCGGAGGGGAAGGTTTTTGCCTTCGATGTGCAGGCGGAGGCGATCGCCGCGACACAGCGGCTGCTGCAGCGCTGGGGAGTGCCGGAAGCCTGCTATCAATTGATCGGCGCGAGCCATGCGGAGATGGTGGCCCATCTGCCGGGAGATGCGGAAGGCCGGATCGCGGCCGTGATTTTCAACCTGGGGTATCTGCCGGGCGGGGATAAATCGGTGATTACGCGGGCGGAGACCACCCTGCCGGCGGTAAGGACCGCCATGGAGCTGCTGCGGCCCGGCGGTCTGTTGCTGCTGGTGCTGTATCCGGGCCATGCCGGAGGGGCGGAGGAGGCGCAAGCCCTGCGGGATTTTGCGTCAGGATTGCCCCCCCGCCAGTGGCAGGTGACGGAATACCGCACCCTGAATGCGAGGAATGCGCCGCCGGTGGTGCTGGCGGTGGAGAAAGCGGCCACGGAGTCAGGGCTGGACTGGGAGATCTGACCACAAAAACCGAAGTGGGGAACCTGAACTTCCCAGCACAGATAGTCAGTGCCTTGCAGGGGACGCCAGGAAAGGCCGCAATCCATCCAAGACAGCCCCGGCCTATTTCTGGAAGATAAAAAACTTCCGGCAGATGAAATTGATCAGGACATTGGGCAGGATAAATCCGGCGAGGGCGGTCCATTTCGGCCAGTGGAGGAAATAAACCAGCGCGCCCTGGGCGAGTGTTCCCATCAGGGCTCCGGGCAGATTGACCGCGGTGAAGAGGAGGAATTCCTTGACCGGTTGGTGGCGGCCGGGTGTGAAAACCCACTTCATGTTCAGCCAATAAACGAAGGCATTGGAGAAGAGAAAAGCGACGGCGGTGGGCGCAAAAGTGGACTTGGCGCGCAGCCAATCATCCATCTTCGGATCGTTCAGTTCCGGCCACACGAAATAGATCAGCCCGAGGTAAACTCCGGTGTGGATGATGAGGGCGCCAACGCCGCAAATGCCATATTTCAGGAACTGGATAGCGGGGGGAGCCTCCAAGCTGTGGAAGAGGCGCAGCAGGGTGGCGGTGTCATTGTCGCGCACCAGGGTGAAGAGATCCTTGAAAGACTTGAGCATGGAAGAGGGACGGGAATCAGCAGTAAAGAATGGAGCAAGCCGTGGTGGCCCTGCCGGAGGATCAGCACCAGTCGGGAAATTTCGCGCGCCAGAGTGGCAGGGCCATCAGGATGTCCTCTTTTTTCCGCCGGTGGCTGAGCTCCCAGACGATGGGTTTGCCGGTGGGCACGAGCGGCAGCAACCGGTCGAAATCCACGCTGCCCTGGAAGGGGACGCGGTGATCGCGCTCCGGCCAGATGACGTCATGCAGGTGGCAGCCGATCAGCCAGGGCGTCATCCGGGAAAGCCATTGATAGTGGTCGAGCAGACTGAGATTGGCCTTGAGCTGGACGTGGCCGAAGTCGTGCCAATAACCAACCCAGGGGCTGGCAAATTCCTCCATCAAGGGAACCATCTCGCGTTCATTGGGCACCTGTTCGTAGTGGCTGCGGCTTTCGATGGCGACGGGGACGCCGAATTTCTCGGCGTGTTCCGCGATTTTGGCGAGGGCTTCGCGGGCGCGGCCGAAATACAGGCGGCTCAGGGCCTCGCGGGTCCGGATCATCTTCAACTTTTCCCTGACATATTTCCGGCTGTTCAATTTCCCTTCCACCACCATGTCGGTGAGCTTGGAGGAAGGCTTGCCCATGGGCACCGTGCCGAGGTGGAGCACGACGTATTTGGCGTGGTATTCGGCGGCGGTTTCGATGGTCTTCAGGGTCAGGGCCATGGCCCGCTCGCGGTCATGCGGACGATGGCTGGTGAACTCGTAGGCGTCCGGGGCATCGATCATCAGTTCCACCGGCGAGGGGCAGAAGTTATGCACGCCGGAGACCTTGATCCGCCCCGCCTGGAAAGCCTTCCGGATGCCGGGCAACAACGAAACCTTCAATCCGTGGCTGATCTCGATGGTGTCGACCCCGAGGCTGAGGATCTCGTCCACCATGACCTCCCCGTCGGTGTGACGGCTGCTGTTCCAGCAGGTGGAAAAGGAGAGCATGGGAAAGATGACTGGTATTGGTTACTGGGGCCGGAAGGCTGGGCGGGCCACGGATAACACTGATAGGGCGGATAACACAAATATTGGAGCGGGTGCGGAGGGCGTTGACCGGCCTCCTGAATCCATCCGTGCCATCTGTTTTATCCGTGCCATCCGTGGACCCGTCAGCAGCCTTGGCCGGACTTTCACCACAGCTTGGCCATGGAGTCGTCGAGCGCCGCGATCAGTTCGTTGATGGTGGCTTCCGTCTCGTCGCCCATGTTGCTGAGGCGGAAGGTGGTGCCTTTGATTTTGCCGTAACCGCCATCGATGGCCATGAGATGGTTTTTTTTCATCAGGGAGACCAGTTTGGCGGTATCGATTTCCTTGCTGTTTTTCACGCAGGTAAGCGACTTGGAGCGGTAGCCTTCGGGGGCGAAAAAGTCGAAGCCGTGTTTGCGCACCCAGGCGTGGACCATGTCATTGAGCTGGGCGTGGCGGGCGTAACGGTTTTCCAGGCCTTCGGCGAAAATATCCTCGAGTTTGCTTTCGAGGGCGAAGATCAGCGGGATCACCGGGGTGCTGGGAGTCATGAAGTTGTCCGCATTCTTGCGGAACTCCACGAAGTCGAAGTAATACCCGCGGTCCTTGACGGTGGCGGCCTTGGCGAGGGCGGCCTCACTGATCGCAAAGAGGGCCATGCCGGGCGGCAGGGCGAGCGCCTTCTGGGTGCCAAGCAGCATCACGTCGAGACCGAGTTCATCGAATTCGATCGGCACGGTGCTGAAGCTGCTGACGGTATCGGTGATCAGGCTGACGCCGGGATATTTTTTCACCACGGCGGCGATCTCCTTCAGCGGGCTGAGCACGCCGGTGGAGGTTTCGTTATGGACGAGGGTGATGGCGTCGAATTCGCCGGTGGCGAGGCGTTCATCGACCGCTTCCGGAGTGATCGGCTGGCCCCAGGCGACCTTGAGGGCTTCGGCCTGTTTGCCGCAGGCGAGGGAGACATCATACCACTTGTCAGAAAAGGCCCCGCAACAGCAGTTGAGAACCTTTTTGGTGACGAGATTCCGGATGGAACCTTCCATCACGCCCCAGGCGGAAGAAGTGGAGAGGAAGACCGGCTGGGCGGTGCCGAAGATCGTCTTCAGGCCGGGCATGATCCGCTCGTAGAGGGCTTGGAAATCCTTGCTGCGATGGCCCATCAGCGGCTGGATCATGGCCTGCTGGGTTTTGGCACTGACTTCGACGGGACCGGGGATGAAGAGCTTGACGTGTGACATGGGAAAGATGTTGTACCAACAAAGTGTGGCGGCCTACGGACTGCTGGTCCAGATGCCGTATTTCAAGGCAAGCTCGTCCACCAATTCCGCAGCGGCACGGCCTCGCGGGCCGGGAGCTTTGGCCAACTTTTTGGCAATCTCAATCGCTTCCTCGTATTTTCGTGCGCCTTCGAGCAGGCGGCGCGCTTTGTCGCCGGCGCGGTGGAACCAATAATCGTCCGCCACCCCGCCACCGGGAGCGGACTCCGGAGGATTGGCCAGGACATCATAGTAGGCTTCGAGGGCTTCGTCCGGGCGTTTCAGGGCCTCGAGGCAGACGCCCTTCCGCACGAGGGTTTGGCGCAGCCACCCGGGAGGAACCCCGGGGGCGCTGATCACTTGATCAAAGGAGGCCAGACCCAGAGCCTGTTCTTCCGGTTTCATGGCCGGGGCGGCGAGAATTTCCCCGCGAACGCTGAGGGCCTGCCAGCGGGTGGTGGCATCCGGCGCCGGGGTGGCGGCGGGGGCGATGACTTCTTCGAGCAACTGGAGGGCGGCGGCGGGTTTGCGCTGGTGCTGATTGAGCAGCGCTTCCTGAAGGCGGGCCTGCCATTTGAGAGGGCCTCCCTTCGCCACAACTTTTTCCCACAAAACCACGGCCTGCTGGTCGGCGGTCGGCTCCATGGTCAGGAGGGCGGCACGGCCGGCCCAGAAAAGAGCGGCTTCCGCGAGGGGATGCAGCGGATCGCCCTCCGCGATGGCTTCAAACAACTGGCGGGCACCGCTGAAATTTTCGCGTTGATAGGCGGTCTGCGCCAGCTTCATGCGAAGATCGGCGGCAGCGGCGGACTTCGGGTAATCCGTGAGGAATTGCTGTCCCTTGGTGGCGAGGGCTTCGGGACCCTGGGCGGCCTCCGCGACATAACAGGCGAGCAGGGCCACCCGTTCCTGCTGCCATGGTTCGCGGGCCGCTTCCCGGGCGGCCGCCAGTTGCCTGACCGCTTCATCCGCCCGGGGGGGATCGCTGCGCAGGGCGACTTCGGCGAGAGCGATCAGGGCATCGAACCGCCGGGGATGGTCAGGCAGGTTTTCCGCAAAGGCGGCCAGCCCTGCGGCGGCTTCCTCCTGCCCCAGCGAAGCCATGCGCAGAGCCCGTTCCAAATGAAACTCCGCGCCGGCCATCTGATATTCGGCCAAGGGCGATCCGTCAATCAGCGCCAGGCTCTTCGCAGGGTTGGCATTGCCGGACTGGAGTTCGGCGAGGGCGGCATTGTAGGCGGCGGCGGCCCGCACCGGGAGGTCGGGCGATTTGGCGGAGGCTTCCTTGAAAAATCCGGACGCGGCCCGGTAGGCCTTGGCATCGTATTCCGCCTGACCAGATGCCCAGGCGGTCCACGCGGCCACCGCCGGTGAAGGCGACAAGGTGCGCAATTGCACCAGCAAAGGCTGGGCTTCGGCCCGGCGTTTTTGTCCGATAAGATACTGGGCCTGCCGCAACAAGGCGAGCGACCTGAGCGGATGATCCGCAAAATCACGGGAAATCGCGGCCCATGCGGCATCGGCCGGGGCGGGTTCGGCCAGCGATTCCAAAGCGGCCGCCAAGGCAAGACGCGCCCGGATTTTAAGCCCAGGATCGGAACCCGCCGCCAACGCATTCAAAAAAGTCTGGATCTCCTCGGTGGGCGGATCGTTCAGGACCTCCAGTTCCTGGAAGGCGCGGTCGAGCACCTCGGCGGATGGGGTAGGCACCGCGGTTACCACCTGGCGCAACACCGGCAGCGCCTCTTCTTTTTTCCCCTGGACCCGCAGAGCCCACGCCCGGCCCAGCCTTGCGGCCTGCTGGAGACGGGCCGGAGCGGTTGAGCCATCGGCAGACAATACGGTGAACAATCCTTCGGCTTTGGCCCCATCGCCTGACAATAGCGCAATCCTGGCCTGCAGGTATTGCCGTTCGGCGGTGTTGCGCCCCCCGGGCGCGGTTTCCTCCAGCAGCGCGGCGGCTTCCGCCGGACGTTCTGCCGCCAGCCTCAGCTCCGCCGACCACAAAACGGCCCGTTCGGCAGTCCCGGTGCCGGCGGGTTGACGCAGCGCCGCAAGGACCCGGCCAGCCCGGTCCAGATCGCCCAGGGCTCCCAGCATCGCGGCCCGGGAAAAGGCGGTCTCGGTGGCATAACGGAAATCGCGGACATTGCCCAGCGCGGAGAATCCGGCTTCCGCCTCGCGCCACCGGCCCGACCGGGCCTGGGCCTGGGCCTGCCAGAACCGCGCTTCGGGCGACTCCTTCAAGGCCGCCTCCTCACACACTGTCAGGGCCTCGGCCGCCCGGCCTGCCCGCACCAGTGCTTCTGCCAGCAGCAGGAGCACCGGACCCCGCTGGTCCGGCTTCAGTTTCCCCCCGTCAATCATCCGCCGCAGCTTGAGGATCGCCACTTCGGGCAACTTGTCCCGCAGGGCCGCAGTGGCCTGCTGATAATCGGCCAGCCTCGCCACCGGGTTGGCTGGGGCCACCGGCTGCGCCTCCACCCGGCCCGCCCAGCAAAGGCTGGTCAGAAAAAGCGCGGCCGTCGGTAATTTCTTCATCGGGAAGGCGGGGATAAGGCGGTCACGGATAGCACGGATGAGGCAGATGACACGGATTTTTCGCGCGGCCTTCCCGGGCGGGGGCCGTCCCGTCCGGCGCCGGATACGACGTCTTTTTTCGCCCCGCCGACGCCACCGTCTCTAAATGTGGCCGCCCACGCGGAGGGTGGCCGACCGGCCGTGCGCGGCCAGGCCCTCGATTTCCGCAAACAATTCCACCACCGGAGCCGACTTTTCCAAGGCCTTGGCGCTGAGCTTCACGATGCTGGTGCGCCGTTGGAACAAATCAACGGTCAGGCCCGGGAAGGACTTTCCGGCGCCTCCGGTCGGAAGGGTGTGGCTGGGGCCGGCGAGGAAATCCCCCACTGCCACGGGACTGTAGTGGCCGACAAAAATGGCGCCGGACGACCGCAACTGCGGCAACACCGGTTTTTCATTTTTCACCACCAGGCTCAAGTGCTCCGGTGCCCAGGCATTGGCCAGGGCAATGCCCTGCTCCAGATCCTTCACCAGCACCAGGGTGCCTCCGGTTTTCAGGGATTCCGTAGCAATATCGGCGCGCGGCAGCATCGAAAGCTGATTGGCCACTTCCCGCTCCACTGCATCCAGCAGTTCGGCTGAAGTGGTGGCGAGGAGCACCTGACTGTCCTTGCCGTGTTCCGCCTGGGCCAGCAGATCCGACGCAATGAAGGCAGGATTGGCGGTCTCATCGGCCAGCACCATGATCTCGCTGGGTCCGGGCAGCAGATCGATCGCGACCGCTCCGAAAAGCTGCCGTTTGGCTTCCACCACAAACTTATTGCCGGGACCCATGATCTTATCCACTGGCCGGATCGTCCTGGTCCCGAAAGCCAGGGCGGCAATGGCGTGCGCGCCCCCCACCTTGTAAATCTCCGTGGCTCCCGCCAGCTTGAGTGCGTGCAGCATGGCCGCATTCACCTGCCCGGCCTTGTCGCAAGGCGTGCAGACCACGATCTCCGGCACCCCGGCCGCCTGGGCCAGGGTCACGGTCATGATCACCGTGGAAATCAGCGGGGCCGTGCCGCCGGGCACATAAATCCCGACGCGTTGGAACGGCTGATACACCTCCCCCACCTCCGCGCCCTGGGCATTTTTCATCGTCCAGTTTTTCCGCAGTCCCTTTTTCGCGAAGGCCAGGACATTTTTGTGGGCCAGGGCCAGCGCCCGCTTCACCTTCGGCGGCACCGATGCCGAGGCCGCTTCCCACTCCGCCGCGCTCACCGCCAGGGTTTTGGCCGAGAGTTGCGCGCCATCGAATTTCTCCGCAAAACCCAACAGAGCCTTGTCGCCGTCCTTGACGATCTCCGCGATAATTCCCGCCACGTAGGACGACAGCTCTGCGGATGGCACGTGCCGCCGGTCCAGCCGGCGGAGTTGGGCAGCAAACGAAGGGGACGTGTAGGCAAGGCGTTTCATCATAAGGAACAATCGGGCAGGCAGCATCACAACAACGCCGCTCCTCCGTAAAAGGACCCCGCCCTGCCCGGTGTCGAGTGGAAAAACGGCGGCGTTGCTCCGTGCCAGCCACTTTGTTCCCTCCAGCCGGCCTTTGCCCCGGGTTGATCCAGGGCCGTTCCTGTGCCGCGGACGGATCTGGCAGCGCTTTGAGGGGGCCGGATTTTCTGCATTCTGGCACGTGATGCGCTTGCCGGACGGTCTGGGCTGGTTTTGACTATGTTTCACGCTGAAATCAGCCGCTTTTTCATCCATTGCATCCATCCCCAGTGAATACCCTCCGCACATTCAAAACGACGTCTGGTCTTGAAGGAAAATTTTATTCCCTGCCCGCCCTGGCGGAGTCGGGAGTGGCGCCGCATCTGAGCCGGTTGCCCGTTTCCATCCGCATCGTGCTGGAGTCGCTGGTGCGGAATTGTGACGGCAAAAAGGTGACGGAGGACGATGTGAAGAATCTCGCGGGCTATAATGCCAAATCCCCCGGCGAGTATGAAATCCCTTTCGTGGTGGCCCGCATCGTTTTGCAGGACTTTACCGGAGTGCCGCTCCTCGTGGATTTGGCCGCGATGCGCAGCGCGGTGGCCCGGATGGGCAAAAACCCCAAAATGATCGAACCGCTCGTCCCGGTGGATCTGGTGGTGGACCACAGTGTGCAGGTTGATTTTGCCGGGACCAGCGATTCGCTGCAGCGGAATCTGGACTTGGAATTCCACCGCAACCGCGAGCGGTATCAATTTTTGAAGTGGGGCGAACAGGCCTTCGATACCTTCAAGGTGGTCCCTCCAGGGATCGGGATCGTCCACCAGGTGAATTTGGAGTATCTCGCTAAGTGTGTGCTGGATAAGGATGGTATTTACTATCCTGATACTCTGGTTGGCACCGACTCGCACACCACTATGATCAACGGATTGGGCGTCGTGGGATGGGGCGTGGGTGGCATTGAAGCCGAAGCCGGCATGCTGGGCCAACCGGTCACCTTCCTGGTCCCGGAAGTGGTCGGTGTCTACCTGGACGGAGCGTTGCTGCCCGGCGTGACCGCGACCGACCTGGTGCTGCGGGTCACCGAACTCCTCCGCAAAACGAAGGTCGTGGGTAAATTTGTGGAATTCTTCGGCCCCGGCGCCAAGGCGCTCAGCCTGCCGGACCGCGCTACCATCGCCAACATGGCACCTGAATATGGCGCGACGATGGGATTCTTCGGGATCGATGAAATCACTTTGGAATACCTCGCCGGCACCGGCCGCTCCGCCGAAAATTGCGAAGTGGTGGAAGCCTACTACAAGGCACAGGGACTGTGGGGCATTCCTGCTGAACGGGATGCGTTGGATTTTACGCAAATTGTGGACTTGGATCTGGCCAGCATCCAGCCCAGCGTGGCCGGGCCAAAACGCCCTCAGGACCGCATCAACGTCGCCGGCCTCAAACAGCAGTTCGAATCCCTCCTGATCGCCCCTGCCCCCGATGGCTACGGCAAGGCCAAGGACGTCACTGCGGACGTGATGGACCAGAATACCCCGATCGTTTCCTACACGGTCACGGTGGACAGCAAGGACGGCGTAAAAGACCAGATCACCCACGGCTCGGTCCTGATCGCGGCCATCACCAGCTGCACCAACACCAGCAACCCAAGTGTGATGCTGGCTGCCGGTCTGCTCGCGAAAAAAGCCAATGAACGCGGACTGACCATCAAACCCAGTGTGAAAACCAGCCTCGGGCCAGGCAGCCGGGTGGTGACTGATTATCTGACGAAGACCGGACTGCAGGCTGAGCTGGACAAACTCGGATTCCAGACCGTCGGTTACGGCTGCACCACCTGCATTGGGAACTCCGGTCCCCTCGATAAAGGCATCGAGGACGTGGTCAAAGCGCAGGACGTGATCGCGGCCAGTGTGCTCTCCGGAAACCGGAACTTCGAGGCCCGGGTCCATCAGAGCATCAAGGCCAATTTCCTGATGTCCCCCCCGCTGGTGGTTGCTTACGCGCTGGCCGGTACCGTCGATATCAACCTTGCCACCACCCCGCTCGGCACCGATGCGGAAGGGCAGCCGGTGCTGCTGAAAGACCTCTGGCCGACCAATGAGGAGATTGCGCTGGCAATGAAGTCAGCTCTTAGTCCTCAGGTCTTTAAGAAACTTTACACGGATTTTGCGGAACAGAATCCGAAGTGGAATGAGATCCCGGGATCGGTCGGTTTGATCTACGAATGGGACCGCGATTCCACCTACATTCAGGAACCACCGTTTTTTGACGCCTTCTCCATGAACCCGCGGGATATCGAGGAAATCCACGGCGCCCGCGCGCTGGGCATTTTCGGCGACAGCGTGACCACCGATCACATCAGCCCGGCCGGAGCCATCAAAAAGGACAGCCCGGCGGGCAAATTCCTCGGGGACCACGGGGTCACCCAAGCCGACTTCAACAGCTACGGCAGCCGCCGTGGGAATGACCGGGTCATGACCCGCGGCACCTTTGCCAACGTCCGGATCAAAAACCTGATGTTGGGCGGCAAGGAAGGAGGGCACACCCTGCTCCAGCCTTCCGGCGAGGAAATGTCGATCTACGGCGCCGCCATCCAATACATGGAGGCAGGAATCCCGAGCATCATCATCGGAGCCGAAGATTACGGCATGGGCAGCAGCCGCGACTGGGCCGCCAAGGGTACCAACCTGCTCGGGGTCAAGGCCGTCATTACCAAGTCCTTCGAGCGTATCCACCGCTCCAACCTCGTCGGCATGGGGGTCCTGCCCTGCAACTTCAAGCATAAGGACGACTACGACAAGGTGAAGGACCAGTCCGGTGCCACCTTCAGCCTGCTGGGGGTCTCCAACGACCTCAAACCCATGTCTGAAGCCACGCTCCGGGTGACCCCGGTGGAAGGTCCTGAATTCGACATCCCGGTGATTGTGCGCATCGATACTCCGATCGAGATCGATTATTACCGCGCTGGTGGCATCCTGCCTTACGTCCTGGCTCAGATCCTCCGGGCAAATTCAGTGGAGTAGAAAAGGTTTCCAACGGAAGTTTAAACCCGCTCAGACAGGCATGGTTTCCCTCGGGGAACCATGCCTGTTCTGTTTTCCAGAAACGGCGACCCGGGCAGCCGACCCTGCTATGCGTCGAATGGCGCCGATTGATCCACCAGGGAAGTGCGGCCGGGGGGGAAGTGACTTTTTCGCAATGTTTGGAAAAAAACCTTGCCACGGGAGAAGAAAGCCGGATATACTTTATAGTAATTATAACGTTGATCCGTAAAGATTGAGCATTTTTGACGGTCGCGTGCATGCCCCTGCTTGATATGAAGGCAACTCTTCCTCCCTTGCGTTTACGCGTCCAGTCCTTGGCCACCCTGTTGTGCCTGATGCCCGTTGCCGGGCTGTATGCCCACGGCGAGAGCTCCCAGGCGAAAATGCTGGGAGTGGACCAGAATCACAATGAACTCAGTGATGTTTACGAAAGCCTCTACCCCGGTCTGACCAGTGCCGAGGCCGACACGGACGGGGATGGTCAGACCAATCGCGAGGAAAATGCGGCCGGAACGAATCCGAAGAACCCGTCGGACCGGTTGGATTTCAGTGGCGTGACCAATGAAATTGCCGGGATCCGCACCGAATGGGCGACCCAGGCAGGGAAACAATATCAGCTCCAGATTGCCAGCACCCTGAGTGGTCCCTGGGTGGACGAAGGCGCGGCCGTGGTGGGTGATGGTAGCCCCTTGAACTGCGTCTGCCCCCGTTCCGGTGCTCTTCAATTCATGCGCATGGTGGTGCAGGATATCGATTCGGACGCCGATGGCGCGACGGATTGGGAAGAAATCAAGGCCGGGACCGACCGCCTGCTTTCCGACACCGATGGTGACGGCCGCACCGACATGGAGCGCATCGTGGCACAACTGGCGCTCGATAACCGGGTCAATATTTCCAGCCGCACCACCCTGGGCACGGAAGCCGGCCCCAATCCGGTGGTCTTCCAGTTCACCCGGTCGGGAAATTTGAATCCGCTCACGGTGACCTATACCACCAGTGGCACCGCTTCCCCGGGCAGCGATTTCCTCCCCCTGTCCGGCATCGCATCCTTCCCCATGGGCGTCAATGTGGCCACGGTGACGGTGACTCCGCTCGCTGACGGCGTGGCCGAAGCCACGGAGTCGCTGACTTTGACCATCGCGCCAGGAGCGGGCTACACCGTCGGTTCCCTGGCTTCAGCGACGGCTTACCTCGACGATGCCCGTTCGGGACTGATCGGACGCTATTATAATACCGAGGAATCCACTTACCCCGTCTACCCGGCGACCAATTTAAACTTCGCCCCGCCCCAGCTCAAGTTGACCCGCGTGGATGGTCCGATTGATTTTGACTGGGGCGCCGGTCCTCCCGCCGGCACCGGCCTGACGGCGCCTGATTCCTGGTCGATCCGCTGGGAAGGGAAACTGATCCCACCCGCCAGTGGCGCCTATATTCTTCACGTGCAGGCTGACCGGGGCACGGTGCTTGCAGTCAATGGGACCACCCGCATTTCCCAATGGAGCGGCACCACCACTCCCCTCACCGAATTTTCCAGTTCCACGACGCTTCTCAACTCCCCGCTGACCTTCACGGCCGGGGTGCCGGTGGATCTCCGGCTGGACTACCGGGAAAGCGGCACCACCCCGACGGCCTCCAGCATCCGGTTCTCCTGGACCTTGCCCAACGGCACCAAATCGCTGATCCCCTTCAACGCCTTCACCTGTGACCCATCCGTTCCCGCCGCGGTGGCCACGCCGGTGCTTACCGGCCCGCCGTATGCGTTCGCCCTGCGCAATGCTCCCTTTTCCTACCAGGTGAGCAGCAATCCAGTGGCCACCTCGTATGCCGCGGATGGGCTGCCGGCCGGCCTGAGCCTTGATCCGGTCAGTGGTCTGATTTCCGGCATCACCACCGCTCCCGCAGGTCTGGCCATCGCCAACATCACCGGAACCAATATCCAAGGCAGTGGTTCTCTCCAGGTCGCCATCCTCGTGCTGGATGGAGGCGGTGGACTGACCCGGGAAGTCTGGAATGGCCTGACCGGTTCCGGCCTCGCTTCCGTGCCCCTCTCCACCGCGCCGTCTTCCACGCAACCCCTGACCTCACTCGCGGCCCCATCGGATTCGGGAGAGCAGTTTGGAGATCGCATGCGCGGTTACCTGACCGCCCCGGCTTCCGGCAACTACACCTTTTTCCTGACCGGCGACGAGACCGCTGAATTCTGGCTCAGCTCGTCGGAAGAGCCCGGCCAGCGTCTCAAGCGCTCATGGGTGGTCAACAGCGGGCTGGCTCCCGGCACCTGGTCCACCCTGCCCGGCCAGCGTTCCCTGCAAGCCCGCCTCAAGGCCGGTCAGCGTTATTATTTTGAAGTCCTGCGCCGGGAAAGCACCGGACCCGATCACCTCTCGGTCGGCTGGCTCCAACCCGGTCAGAGCGGCACCAGTCCCTCGGAAATCGTGCCCGGTTGGGCGCTCAGTCCCTACACTCCACCGGCCGCGGCCACCCCGGATGGCACCCTCTACATCGCCAACATGACTCCCCAGGCGGGTGCCGCCACTCTGGGCACCGGCTCTGCCATCCTCTTTGTCAACGACGAGAAGACCGCGGCGGAACTCACCTTCACTTACAGCAATCTGACTGGGCCGATCATTTCCCAGCATTTGCACGACAACCGGCCCGTGCCGGGACCGAACGGGGCCATCATCTTTGACATTGATGACGAAATGCCGGACTCCTCCGGGATCCGCCACTGGACTTTTACTGCCACGGGCAACCACACCGTGTTGGATGTCATTGCCTCGATCGAGGCTGGCAGTTGTTACATCAATCTGCACACCAACAATTATCCCAACGGTGAAATCAGAGGCTTCTTCCAGCCGGCCGTGGGGACCCAGTTCTTCACCCCGCCAGCGGCTCCACCGGCCGCCGAGCTGGCTCTGCCTGCTGACGCCACTCAACGCAAACAGGAGATCGTCCGCTTCCTGCAACAGGCCACCTTCGGCGCCCGGCCCGATGCCGACGGAGCCCGCACCGCCGGAGGCACCGACAGCGTTCCTTTTGGAGGCTATGACCCGGATAGCATCGAAGCGGTCCAGTCCCGTGGTTATGGTCAATGGCTGGACGATCAACTGGCCATGGACCCCGGCGCCGATCCGGAGACCCTCGTGCTCCAACCGCTCCTCCCCGGGACCGTTTACACCGGAGTCACCAGTGCCCGCCGGCGTCCCAATGCTGAGACCACGTTTTATAACGGTTCGGGGCCTCTCTCCAGTTTCATCAAGGACTACTACCAGCGGTATCCCCGCACCGGAGTGGATCCAGATGGTGCCGTGACCGAGAGTTCCGGCGAAATCTGGCGTGCCTGGTGGAAGGTGGCCTGCACCGCCCCGGAACAGGTGCGCCACCGCATGGCCTTCGCCCTGAGCCAGATTCTGGTCGCTTCCGAAGACGGCCCCCTTGACGAAAAAGCCCGTGCCGTGGCCCAATACTACGACTTGCTCTACTACCACGGGCTGGGGAACTTCCGCACCCTGCTGGAGCGGCTGACCCTGAATCCCACCATGGGACGGTATCTCGATATGCTGGGCAACAAAAAACCCAATCTCAGCACCGGCTACATTCCCAACGAAAACTACGCCCGCGAAATCCTGCAGCTTTTTTCCATCGGCCTGAAGCGGCTGCATCCTGACGGCAGTCTGGTGCTGGATGGCAATGGTCTGCCCCTGCCAACTTATGGGCAGGATAACGTCGTCGGGTATGCCCACACCTTTACCGGCTGGAGCTACGGCACCGGGGGCAGCGCCAATTACATCAGTCCGATGACGGTCCGCACCACCGACCACGACACCGGGGAAAAACTCCTGCTGGAAAACGCCATTCTTCCGGCCAATGCCACACCGACCGCCCTGACCTGCGATGAGGAGCTGAAGTCCAGCCATGATGTCATCTTCCATCACCCGAATGTCGGCCCGTTTGTGTGCCGTCAGCTGATCCAGCGGATGGTGACGGCCAACCCCAGCCCGGGATATGTTTACCGTGCCGCCAGTGCCTTTGCCGACAATGGCAGCGGCGTCCGCGGCGACATGAAAGCCGTGATGCGCGCCATCCTGCTGGATCCGGAAGCCCGCAACCAATCCCCGCGCTATCAACCAGGCTTCGGCAAACTCAAGGAGCCGGTGCTGCGCGCCACCCAGATGATCCGGGCCTTCCGGGGCTATAGCCACGCGCAATCAACCTGGAGCAATTCCACCGACCTCGGCGTGGCCATCTTCTCCCCCAACAAGAACCTCGATCTCACCCAACCGCTCCGCACCGCCGATGTGGTCTACACCAGCGGCACCTTGGAGACGGTAACCTCCTCCTACATTGATGATGTGATTGATCCGGATGGCACCGGCACGGCGTCCACCGACACCACCTTCAGTTTTGTGGTGGCCCCGGGGAATCTGATCCTGCTGCGCCGCCAGACCGCCCCTCCTGCCGGTGGCCTGGTGGTGGATGCCAATGGCGATACCAACTCGCCGGAGAATGGAATCTACCTCTTCACCGCCAATGGAGTGCCGCTGGCCCGCGCCCCGCTGGCCGATACGGCTGCGGAATTGAACGGTGCCTGGATCACCATCACCAGCGCCCGCCGCGATGCTCCGGGCACCCCCGGAGGCAGTGCCCTCCCCAATACCAATGGGGGAGCCCTGACCGGTAATCGTTATTACCAGCAGACCGCAGTGATCGCTGCGCTCGGCACGGATGCCGTGAAGTGGACCCTCTCCAGCACCGGCAACAATTTCCGCCATGTGTGGGAAATGGGCAGCACCCGGACTCCCTTCCAGCAGAATCCGTTGCAGTCCCCCACCGTCTTCAACTTCTACGAGCCGGATTATGTTTTCCTGGGCAATACCGGAAACGCCGGTCTTTACGGCCCGGAGTTCCAGATCACCAGCGAGACCAGCGCCATCACCACGGTGAACTGGTTCTATGATCTCACCCGCCGGAACTCATCCGCCGGCAACACCGGCAGCCCGTTCTCCTACGGCCAGGGTTTCAGCTACGGCGGCTCCACCCTGAAAGAAATCAAACTTGATCTCACCAACGAACGCGTCCTCGCGGCCAGCGCCGGCAACCTGACCGATCACATCGCCACCATGCTGATGCCGGGCCAGATGACACCAAATCTGCGCACGCTCCTGGCCAATTACCTCGGCACCCTCACCGCCACCACCGATGCTGATAAAATGAACCGGCTCGGCGAGGCGCTCTACCTCTTCTCCATGTGTCCCGAATTCGCGGTCCAGAAATGATCCTCCATCCGCGCCCCGCCCTCCCATTCCGTTTCCCAAAACTTCCCATTCCATTATCGCCATGACCTCCCGCGAAATCCTTTCCCGCCGCTCCTTTTTGCGGAATGCTGCCGGACTTGGTCTGGGCATCAGTGCCACCAATGCCCTGTTCGACCTGCGGCTGCTCAACAACGCCGTCGCGGCCACCAACGTCACGGATTACAAAGCCCTGGTCTGTCTGTTCATGAATGGCGGCAATGACGCCAGCAACATGCTGATTCCCTGGGATCAGGAGCGCTACGACAATTACCGCAACATCCGCGGCCAGCGGCTCGCTTTGTGGCGGGATGCGGCGGAAGCGGCGGCCCGTCCTACCCTCAACGGAGCCACCAATCCCAATGCCTATTACGGCGTCCCCCTGACCGGGGTGGCTGATTCCGGCTATGCGGTCCATAATGCCATGTCGGGCGTGCAATCGCTCTACAACCAAAACAGACTCGCCTTCCTCCCCGGCGTAGGCACGCTCGTGGAGCCCATCACCCGGGCCCAGTACCGCGCGGGCACCCGCCGCAAACCCCCTCAGCTTTTTTCCCACAATGACCAGGTCACAGAGTGGATGACCTCGGTGCCCGACCAGATCAGCCGCACCGGCTGGGGTGGCCGCACCATTGATAAAATGAAGGAGGAATTGATCCATCAAGGCATTCCTTATGGCTCCATTTCCATGAGTGTCTCCATGGCGGGCAGCAATACCTGGGAAGTCGGCGACATCGTGAATCAATTCCAGGTCGGCACCGGCGGAGCGGTCACCTTCACCAATTACAGCGGGGCGCGGAAAACCCTGATGGACAAGATCCTGCGCGACCCCGGGGTCGGCGGCGATCCCCTGCTGGATGCCGAACGCACCAACCTGACCCTGCGCGATTTCCGCAATATCAATGAGCGGGCCTTGCTCAATGGAGCCTCGCTCTCCACCGCACTGACCCGCCTGACCACGGGAAACCCGGATGCCGCCATCGGCACCGCCATCAATGCCGCCTTTGGGATTCCGGCCACCGTGGCCTCTTATAACAATCTATCTGGTCTGGAACAGCAGCTCCATACCATCGCCCGCATCATCGCGGAACGCTCCTATCTGGGCATGCGGCGGCAGATCTTTTTCTGCTCCATCGGTGGTTTCGATACCCACGGCGACCAGCCGCTGGCCCACAACAACCTCATGGCATCGGTCAGCCGGGCCATGGCCAAATTCTACGCCGCCACCGAGGCTCTTACTATTCCTGAGAAAGTCACCACTTTCTCCATCAGTGACTTCGGCCGCACCTTCAAATCCAACGGCCTTGGCACCGACCACGCCTGGTCCAGCCACCACATGGTGATGGGCGGGGCCGTCTCCGGCGGCAAGGTTTATGGCACGTTCCCTGTGCAGCAACTGGGCGGACCGGACGACACCGACTCCGGCACCGGCGCCACCGGACGCTTTCTCCCCACGACCAGCACCGATGAATATGCGGCCACGCTTTCGCGGTGGTTCGGGCTGGGCGAATCGGAACTGGACGTGGTCTTCCCCAACTTGAACCGCTTCGCCAACCGCAACCTCGGTTTTATGGGCTGAGTTGTCCTGCCTGCACCAAAATCGGGGACGCTTTTCAAGAATGGGTCAGCCTTTCCGGGTTGGGCAGGCTTCCGCTTGGCTTCCGGCGCGGCTGGCGGCATGATGCTGGCCTGCGCTGCCGTCATGGCTGCCGGGCTTACCCCACATGCCTGCTGACTATCATCTTCACACCCCCCTGTGCCGCCATGCCACTGGCTGGCCGGTGGACTATGCACGGCGCGCTCTGGAACTGGGTTTGCCGGAGATTGGTTTTTCCGACCACAGTCCCATGCCGCAGCTTTTCGATGACTGGCGCATGCTGGACCGTGAATTTCCGCGCTACCTCGAAGCCGTGGAGGAAGCCCGCGCCGCCTGCCCTGCCCTGCCCATCCGGCTGGGGCTGGAGGTGGACTGGCTGGAAGGCGGACAAGCCTGGATCGAGTCCCTCACCCAACGCGCTCCGTGGGACTATCTGATCGGCAGCGTCCATTACCTGGGCGATTGGAACTTCGACAACCCGGCGGAAGTGGCCCGCTTCAGTCACTATGGCGTGGAGGAAGCCTGGGACCGCTACTGGCTGTTATTCGCTCAGGCGGCCCGTTCCGGCTTTTTCGACATCATGGCCCACCCGGACCTGGTGAAGAAATTCAAACACCTTCCCCCGGGCGATCTGCACCGCTATTACGAACCCGCCGTGCAGGCTTGCGTCGAGGCCAATGTGGCCATCGAGATCAACACCGCCGGTCTCTTCAAACCCGTGGCCGAAATGTATCCTGCCCCGGAATTCCTCCGCCTGGCCGCGGCCGCCGGAGTGCCCCTCACCATCAATTCGGACGCCCACGCCCCGGAGGAGGTCGGCCGCGCTTTTCCGGAAGCCCTCGCCCTTGCCGCCGCCTGCGGGTTCACGGAACTGGCCCGGTTTGAGCACCGCCAGCGCCGTCTCGTGCCGCTGGGTTAGCAAAACCGTTCCCCTTGAAGGATTGGCGCGTGACTTATCGCTTCCGGGGTGATAGGAAAAGCGTCTCCCCCTCGATGAATTCCCGACCCTGGTGCCTCGCGCTCCTGCTGGCCTCCGGTTCCCCGCTGCCCGCCCAGCAGGACCCGGCAGCCTTGCTGGCGCTCAGTCATGCGCTCGATTCCAAACTGGGGTTTACCTCGCCTGACCTGAGCGAGTGGACGGTGGTCGCTGATCCCGGTGCCTCAGGTGGAACGTGCCTGCTCGGCACTCCGTCGAACTCGACCTCATTTTCACTGGAGACCCGGGTGACCGGCCCGGCAAGCCTGCGTTTCCGGGCCAAAGGGTCATTCAGATATAGTGCGAAACCATTGGATGCTGTTTACGGATATACTGCGGAGACTGCTCTTCCCAATAATCCGACCTGGGGCGAATACAAAATCAACCTGCCGGCCGGTGTTCAAAGCGTGACTTGGGTTGGGCAGGCGGCACCATGGCTGGGGGAGGCGCTTCTTGATAGCGTCACGGTTGCTCCCCTGGATGGAGCAGCGGCCCAAGCTGCCGTTGATTACCCGGGTCCAATCTCATTTCCGGGATATGGTGAATGGTCTGTGGATGATGAGAATTCCGTGATTGGGACATCGTCCCTCCGGCAGCCCATCAGCCCAGACGCCTCCATGTCGTTCCCCGTGACAGGTCCGGCCGTAGTTCGTTATTGTATGAATATGCAGCAAGGTGGAACCAACACAGGTCTCACCATCACGTCCGGCACCACCGTGCTGAGCGAAGACTGGGGACTGCGTAATTACAGATGGCTGCCCACCGCCTTTTTCGTGCCCGAGGGAATCCAGACCCTGCTGTTTTCCCGGCCTATGGGGGTCACAATAACCAAAGGCTGGGTGCTCATCGATGCCCTGGCGGTGGAACCAGCCGGAACTGGACTGGCCGAAGCTCTGGGCCATCCCGGCCCATGGAGTGTGAGCGGGGCGGAACCCTGGCACGCTCAAAATGCCATGAAGCATAGTGGGACTTCTGCGGCAGCGGCGGCATTGCATCGGTTTGCTGTCTTGAGCACCACCATCAGCGGGCCATCCTCCCTGTCCTTCCATACCCATCAGCTCGGCATTACGGGATTCCGGCTTCAGGTGGACGATCTGGACTATGCGGTCATCGCTGCCGCCGCCACTGATGCCAGTTATGATATCACTGCTCCGGATTGGTTGGAAAGCCGGATTGCGATCCCCCGCGGAGATCACAAGATCTCATGGAAAGCGAACCACACAGCCACCAAACCTTTTCCTCAGCTGTTCCTACTGGATACCGTCAGAGTTCAGCCACTGCCAATCGCCGAAATTGCATCTGCTTTGGACAGCACTTTGCCATGGGAACTGGATGGGCCGATTCTTCCGCAGGTGCAGGTCTCAAATACAGCAACTGGCGGAACGCTGCTTGCCAGCCCTGCGGGCCGTGGTTCGGCCAGCCGGATTTCGCTGTCGGTCCGTGGCCCCGGCCGTGTCAGATATCGACTGGGCGTGGGTACCAGCTCGGACATTGTCTCCACCGTGAAAGATGGCCTGCCGTTTGGCCTCCTCATTACAAGAACGGAAGAGGTAAATCTCCCTTACTCTTCCGGCCGGGTTTATGAGAAGGAACTGCCGGCGGGTGAGTTCCGCTTTACGTTTGATCTGCAAAATAAAATCGGGGCCGTTCAACTGGATGGCGTCGCCGTTTTGCCAGCATCCGGCATTACATGGATTGAATGGGCAATGTCGCTTCGCTTAATGGCGGGGGGCAGCCTGAGTTACAGTGACCGGAATCTCGACAACGATGGAGACAAACGCACCAATTTTTCCGAATATGCCTTCGATACTTCGCCTTACATGAGGGACAGCCGGGACGATGTCCTGACCATCGAGCCGGCTACGGACCAATCGCCGGCCACGCTGGTGTTGAAATGGAATGCAGGCCGGATCGATGCGGCGTGGGCGATTCAGGAATCGGCGGATTTGAAGACGTGGACTGACCGCTGGGTGCCAGGGGCGGCAGAAGCATCACCGGGGGAAGGCAATTATCTGACGTGGCGGAAAGCGGTGCCGGTGGAGGGAGCCAAACGATGGTTCCGTGCCATCGTCCGGCCAGTGACGCCTTGATGGCGCGTTGCTTTGGACGGCTTCCGGTTTACCCGTCAAAAGTGGGAGCACCGTTTCTCCTGCCCTGCCGGATTTCACCTCCCATTTCTTCACCCCCATGCTCCTGCAAGTCCGCGGCCGCGTCCTGACATTCCCCCGCCGGCCTTTGATCATGGGGATCGTGAACATCAACGACGACTCGTTCTGCGGGGATGGTACCTTGGATCCGGGGGCCGCGTTGCGGATGGCGCAGCAGATGGCTGCGGACGGAGCGGATGTGATCGATGCCGGGGCGGAGAGCGCGCGGACCAACCGGGCGGCGATTTCGGTGGAGGAGGAGGTGCAGCGGTTCACGTCCTTCATCGGAGCCTACCAGGCCTGGAGTGAGGAAGTGGCGGACCACGCCCCGGCGTTTGATGCGGCGCAGGTGTGGCCGCCGTTGTTGTCGCTGAATACCTGGCGGCCGGAAGTGGTGGCGGCCGTACTGCCGCTGGGCGGAGATTTATTGAATGATATCGGAGCCCTGCCGGATGACCGGAATGCCCGGCTGTGTGCGGAACATGGGGCCGCGCTGCTGATCATGCACAGCGTGGGATTGCCCAAGGAAAAACACACCCACGTCGGTTATCCTGACATCATGGCGGAACTGGACCGGTTCTTCACGGAGAAGCTGGCCCTGTGTCAGGCGGCAGGACTGCCGCGGGAGTCGGTGGTGTTGGACCCGGGGATCGATTTCGCCAAACAGCAGGACGATAACCTGACCATTTACCGGGAAGTGGAGCGGCTGCAGCGGTTTGGGAGGCCGGTGTTGCTGCCTGTTTCAAGAAAGACGGTGATCGGCGATGTGCTGAGGCTGCCGGACCCGCTGGACCGCGATGCCGGAACCCTGGCCTGTGTGGCCCGGGGCATGGGCGGCGGAGCGCAGATGTTCCGGGTGCATGCCGTGAGGCAGGCCGCCGAGGCAGTGAAGGTGCTGTGGGCGGTGGAAGGCCACGGGCAGCTTACTTGAATCGAACAAAAAAGGCAGGGCGGGAATCACCCCGGCCCTGCCTTGAGATGGGAACCTTCTGCTGGTCAAGGCAGCGGGAAACCTTGATTGAGCTGGGCGGCCCAGGCCTGGGTTTCGGCCAGGATGGTGTGGTTCCCGATATTGGAAAGCACCTTGTGGATGGCGTCGGCGATTTGTTCCATCTCGGCTTCCTTCATGCCGCGGGTGGTGACAGCCGGGGTGCCGATGCGGATGCCGCTAGGGCGGAAGGGGCTCGCAGTATCGAACGGAATGCTGTTCTTGTTCACGGTGATGCCGGCTTCGTCGAGGGTTTCCTGGGCGATCTTGCCGTCGAGACCCTGCGGACGGAGGTCGATCAGCATGACGTGGTTATCCGTGCCCCCGGAAGCGACGGTATAGCCGTTTTTCACCATGCGGGCGGCGAGGGCCTGGGCGTTTTTGACGATCTGCTGCTGGTATTCCTTGAAGCCGGGCTGGAGGGCTTCGTGGAAGCACACGGCCTTGGCGGCGATGACGTGCATGAGCGGACCGCCCTGAACGCCCGGGAAGACCTGGGCGTCGATCTTTTTGGCGTGCTCTGCCTTGCAGAGGATGATGCCACCGCGGGGGCCGCGCAGACTCTTGTGGGTGGTGCTGGTGACGAAGTCGGCGTAAGGCACCGGGCTCGGATGCACCCCGGCTGCGACCAGACCGGCGATGTGCGCCATGTCCACAAAGAGCAAGGCGCCGACGCTTTTTGCGATTTCGGCCATGCGGGGGAAATCGATGGTGCGCGGGTAGGCGCTGGCTCCGGCCGTGATCATTTTGGGCTTCACTTCCAAGGCGGTTTTGGCCAGCTCATCATAGTCGATGCGGCCGTCTTTTTCGCTGACGCCGTAGTGGGTGACATCGTAGAATTTTCCGGAGAAGTTGGCCGGGTGGCCGTGCGTGAGGTGGCCGCCGTGGGCCAGGTTCATGGTCAGGATTTTGTCGCCGGGTTCGAGGAAGGCGAAATACACCGCAGCATTGGCCTGACTGCCGGAGTGCGGCTGGACGTTGGCGTGTTCGGCTCCGAAGATCTGCTTCACGCGGTCGATCGCGAGTTGTTCCACCACGTCGACGTTCTCGCAGCCGCCATACCACCGTTTGCCGGGATAACCTTCGGCATATTTGTTGGTGAGGCAACTGCCCTGGGCTTCCATCACGGCGCGGCTGGCGAAGTTTTCGCTGGCGATCAACTCGATGAAGTTCTGCTGGCGGACCGCTTCCTTGTTGATGCAGGAGGCGATCTCCGGATCCACGCTGGCGAGCCCGGAGTTCATCTTGGTGACGCGGGTTTCATGGCGGCCAGCTTCGAAACCGGTGGAGAGGAATGCTTCAGCCATTTCGGTGGCGGCGGCGGGATCGGTGTTGCCGGAGAACACCATGACGTTGGCATTGTTATGCTTCCGGGTCATCACCGCGGAGTTTTTATCACAAAGCAGAGCGGCCATGATGCCCTTGTAGCGGTTGGCCGCCTGGCTCATGCCGATGCCGGTAGTGCACACGAGCAGTCCGGTGTGGAAATCGCCGGCGAGGACACGCTGGGCGACGATTTTGGCATAGTCCGGATAGTCCACCCGGTCGGTGGTGTAGGTGCCGATGTCTTCGACGGTATGGCCCTGGGCGCGGAGGGCGCTGACGAGGGCATTCTTCAACTGAAGTCCACCATGGTCCGAGCCTGCGATGATCGTTTTGGGACCTGAAGCCACCGGGTTGGAGGTGGCAGCAGCAGGATCATCAGCGATGGCAGTAGGCGTCATGGTTGTTTTAGTGTTGGGAGAATTGGGCGACGGGGCGGTAACAGCAGGGGCCACGGGGGCGGGAGTGGCTGCGCGTTTCCAGGTTTTTTCGATAAAGGCGTGGACTGAGGGGAGGGCGCGCTTGAGCGTGTCGAGCGTTTCCTCATAGGCCCCGCGCCCATAACCGATGGGATCGGGAACGTCTTCGCCCATCAGGTCATCATCCGGGCAGAATTCGCAGACCAGATACGTCTTGGCAGCCGCCTCGGGGAAAAGCATTTCTACATATTCACGGTGACCGCTGGTCATGGTAAAGATGTGGGTGGCTTTGCGGACCAGTTCACTGGTGAGGGGCTGGCTGCGGAAACGGCTGAGGTCCACCTTTTCCTGCTTGAGCACTTCGACGGTGTGCTGGCTGGCCTTTTGTCCGGGCGAGGCACTGACTCCGGCACTTTGAATGTGATAGTCATCAGCCTGCCGCACCAGGGCACGGAAGAGACCTTCCGCCATGGGGCTGCGGCAGACGTTGCCGGTGCAGACAAAAAGTATGTTTTTCAAGGGAGGGTCAGCCGCGGTCGGGTTGGTCCGGACAGCCTTGGCGCCAGGCGTCCGCGGAAGGGATAAAGGACGCGGATTGCGGGCAGTGTCAAGCCGGGCGGGACAGGCTATTCGTTGTAAAAAAAATGGTGCATCGCCGCGACCATGCCCAGGGTGGCATCCTCCTGGGACAGGTAGCCGCCGAGGGAATCCACATGCTGCGAGACCTCCGGCACCGCATTGGCGGGACAGGCGAGACCATGGGCCACCTCATGCCGCAGCATCGAGAGATCGTTGAAATTATCCCCCGCCGCGAAGGTGAATTCCGGGCCGATTCCAAGCAGTCGGCGCACTTCCTGGAGGGCACTGCCCTTGTGGTATCCCTGATGGGTGAAGCGCAGCCAGATGCTGTTCCGTTGGTAACCAAGACCGGGCCAGCCCGGCAATTGGGAATCAATCCAGTGGCAGATCCCGGCCATGATGTCATCATCCGGCACCACCAGACCGGCCGGCTCCGTCTGATCGGAGATGAACTTGGCTCCAGGCCAATGGCTGGCGAGGTGTTTCTGCAATTGCTTGAAGAAAGCGTTGTGGGCCTTGTAGAATTTTTTGTGATCGTGTGCACAGCGGGAGTTCCAATCCCCCAGATCCACCCACCGGCGGTATTCGTTCGGGTGGTAGACTTCGCATTCCCTCGCGATGATAAAATCCGGAGTCAGACGGAAGCCATGCTGCTTCAGACCATCCAGCGTGTGGAAGAGGGTCCGGCCGGTATTGATGCCCCAGACCGCGCCGCGTTTCCCCATGTGGGTGAGGATTTGCTCGAGTTGCGCGATTTCATACGGATCGCTGGGATTGTCCACGAGGGTGCCGTCGAAGTCGAAGCACAAAATGGCGGTGGGAGTGGAGTCCAGCATGCAGAAATAAACGGGCCGGTCATTCCGGCAGAGGACAGTTTGGAATCAAAACACGGACCTGACAAACGAAAATGGGTGCAGGATTCCATGCGCCTTCAGCGGTCACAGCCACGACCCCGGCCGGCTGTCGAGTTGGAAAATCTGACCGGAAGTCCAAGGCATGCTGTGGAGAAAAACGATAAAGCGGGCGGTGTGCTCCGGCGTATTGAAATGGCCCAGATGATGGCTCCGGCGGGCCACCGCATGGACCGCAGGGGGCAGGTCCTGATTGAATGGCGTCGGCATCCATCCGGGCAGCACCGCATTCACCCGGATCTGGTCCGGGCCGGCTTCGGCCGCGAGCGATTGGGTCAGGGCCAGGAGTCCAGCCTTGGCGGCCCCGTAAGCGGTCTGCCCGGCCACCCCGTGCCGCGCGGTGTGGGAGCCTATATTGACGATATGCCCCCTGCCCTGCTGTTGCATCAGCGGCAGGACGGCCCGGGCGCAAAGCCACGCCCCCCGCAAATTGGTATCCAGCACGGCGTCCCAGTCCGCCGCAGGCATTTTAAAAAGCGGCGCATCGCGGCGGATCCCTGCATTGTTCACCAACAGATCGAGCCGCGGCAGCCGGTCCACCACCCGCTGGATGGAGTCAGGTTCCCTCACGTCCAGCACGGTCCGGGGCGGAGCGATGACCTGCCAACCAGCGCCAATGAGTTCGGCGGTCAGAGCCCGGGCAAGGGCTCCCCGTCCTCCGGTAATCAGGGCCACGGGCTGGTCGGTCGTCATGGCTTTCCGGTTCCGGCGGGCGGAGCGACCGGCTGCACCAGCAAGGCATTGAGGTCCATCAGGTAGGACGCAGAGGAGCTCAGCTTGGCCGGCTCAAGGATCAAATCGGCCCGGGAGCCGGTGATTTCGAAGGGCCCGATCACCAATTCGCGCCGGCGGTTCCAGCCGCCGGTGGAGGGCACTTCCAGTTCGATCTTTCCACCCCCGAACCGGGCGGAGAGTTTGCCGCCCCCTGTTTTTGCATCGCAGGAATAGCGCAGGACCAGGCGATAGGATCCAGGGACGAGGTCGCTGAGAGTCCAGGAGGCGGACCGACCTCCGGACCAGTAATAATAACCAAACGCCGGATCGTAGGTGCCTTCCAATTGGGCATTGGTCATCCGGAGGATCCGTTTCGAGCCCCGGCCCGGAACCGCATTCCCGGGGGTGGCCGGGGCCGGGCCCACCCCGGGGGAGGCAGCCGCGGTTCCGCCGGGAAGCAGACTTTTCAGAATCGCATCGAGATCCGCCGGTGCGGTGGCCGGGACCGCTGGCATGGGAGGATCCGCTCCCTCATCAAAGGCCGCAAATTCATCGGCATCGGCGGCCGCTACCGCCGGCAGGCCCAGGGCTGGCAGCACCCGGTCGCGTTCCAGCCCCACCCGGGCTGCCCCGGAGGCATCGCCGGTTGCCGCGAGGGACTGTTCGAGGGCTTGCAATTCGTCCGCATACCGGGCCAGAACCCGTCGGAGCGAAGCGGCGCGGTCTTCGGCATAGTTGGCTTCCAGCGCCGCGAGGGAAGCGGGAGCCGGTTCCTGGGCGGCCAGTCTCCCGGTATCCGCAAGGCACCTCAAAACAGTGAAAGCAAAAACCGGATTTTTCATGGAGCGGGAGGAGAAACCGGCGTCAGGCGCAGGGATTTCAGGTCGAAGAGGCCGCCATCCGGCACCTTCAGGGAGTCCACCCGCAGCGTCAGATATTCGGAGCCTTTGGGGATGGTGACGGTGCCCGCTTTGAAGCTGCGGGTCATGCTGGTGCCGGGGGTTCCATCCGGCTTGCGTTTGGTGGCCACCGCAGCCCCCCCAAAGTCCGGAGCCTCGATCGTTATGGTCAGGGCTGGCCCCGGAGTTCCCCCGGGAGTCGCGGCCGCCAGGATGGCGGTGCCGCCGTGCTCCGGCGTCAGGCGGCAGTCCAGTTCCACCGTGTAGGTGCCGGAGGTCACGCCCAGGCCCGCCAGTTTCCACGTCACTTCACAGGTCTTGGCCGGCCGCAGCCGGGTGAGGTAGTCGCCCTGACTGGTCAGTCTGGCCTCACCGCTGAGCAGCATGTATAACTTCTCTGTCACCGGCAGCAGGTGGGAGGTTTCCGCCACCGGGCCATTTTCCAGGCTCCCCCGTTCGAGCCGCTTTTTCTCCTGCCGCACCATGGCCAGGGTATCGTTGTCGCGGCTGCGGGCGGCACTTGCCTCCAGTTCACCGAGGCTCTTGAGATAGCGTGCGCTGACACCTTTGGTCAGCCCGGCAAATTGGGTTTGATAGAGTTCCCTCAGTTTGGCCAGATCCTTTATCCCGCCGGCCTCCGAGGCTCCGCCCGGGGGGGCCACCGGAACCGCCGGCACCAGCTCCAGCCGATGGAAATCCATCAATCCGGCGGGCAGCGCCTCCGCCGCCCTCAGACTGAATTTTACAATCTTGCTGTCCAATTCCACGGTCCCGAGTGTCAGCACCCGCGTCATGGCCCAGCCGCCGGTCGAACGCACGGTCCGCCGTAACAGCGCCCCCCCTTCCTTCAGATTGGTCAACTTGCGGAATTCCACCACGCCCCCCGCCGCCGTTGCCGGAATGGATTCCGTTGCCCGGACCGGGAGGGGAGTCTTGGGATCCGTCAGTGGATCCGGCCGGTTGTTTTCGTCGGTTTCGCCCATCACCCCGCACACCAGATTCACCTGATAAAGGCCGGGCGTCTGTCCGGGCAGTTCCCACTCCATCAGGGCTCCCGTCCGGCGGAACCGGCAAACTTCCTTTTTCGCATCCGGAAAGTCGATCCCGGTCCCCGTCCGGGCCGATGCCGCCGGCATCAGGATGGCATTGCGCGTCTGCCCCGCCGCTCCGGAGGATCCCAGCAGGGCCAGTCGCCGTTCCCGCAGCGCTGCCGCCGCCCCGAAGTCGCCTTCCGTCACCTTTTGCCGTTCCAAGGCTTCCAGCGAAGCCAGCCAACGCGTCCGCGCCGGAGCTTCCACCTCCAACAGCAAAGCCTGATAGCGCTGCCGCAGCGCGATCAGCCCCGCCGGGTCCGCACTTTCCTGGGCTCCCGCCCCGGCTGTCAGCATCAATACCGCATGAATGACCAACCGTGTGGCTTTCATGGCTGGGTTTCCTCCGGGATCAGCTGCAGTTCAAACAAGCGGAAACCGGCCACCGTGGTGGGTGCCGTCAATTTCAGTTCCAAAAGAGTGGCCCCGGACCGCAGGCGCAAGGTGCCCAGCCGGAGCCTCCCTTGCGGAGTTCCGGCTGGGGAAGTGGCTGGCAGCTTCACTTCGCGGTTCAGGAAATGGAAATCCTCTCTGACCCCCAGCCTCAAACTACCTTCCCCGGCGCTGTCATAAACCAGTTCCACCGCATAGCCTCCGCTGGGCAGGCCGGCCGGCAGCCCCCATTTGACGAATCCCCCCGCCGCCTGCCATCCGGTCCACGCCCCAGCCGTGGCCTGAATCCCGCCCCCGCTTTCCGCGGGAAGTCCCAGCTTCACCACCCCGTTTTTATCCACCATTCTGCTGGAAGACGCCGCTGTTCCGGGGGGCCGTCCCATCAGGCGATCCAATTCCTGACGCTCTGCCTGCACCCGCCGGGCTCCCGCGTAATCGCCCTTTGACGCCAATTGCTGTTCCAGGGCCAGCAGCGCCTTGTGGTATCCTTCCCGCAACGGCAGCACCGTTTTCGCCACTTCCGCTTCATAACTTTTTTTCAACCCCTCCAGTCCCGGGGCCTGCGCGCCCGCCACGCCAATCCACGCCCCCCCCAACGCCAGCCCTGCCAGCTTCAACGTCTGCGCCCCTGCTTTTGTCGTCCTGAAGGTCATCGCCTCACCTAAAATCAATCCACCATAAAAGCAAACCCCCAACACGGGGATCACGCCCTTTCCCACCTGCTCGTCACAACTTTCCGCAAGCTCCCACTTCCCGGCGCCGTATCCACCCGCATCATGCGCGGCCCTCTTTTTCTCCTGCTCCTCGGTCTTACCCTGCCCCAGCTCTCTCCGGCGGCTCCGGCCGACCTCGCCCGGCTCCTTGCCGTCGGCCCCGAAGGCCAAGGCAATGCCGAAGCCGCCGCCGCATGGAAGGCCCTTACCGCCTCCTCTACTGCGGCTGACCTCCCGGCTCTTTTCACCGCCATGGATGAGGCCAATCCCCTCGCCGCCAATTGGCTCCGCGGGGCCGTCTTTGCCGTGGCCGACCGCACCGCCGCCGCTGGCCAAGCCCTCCCGCCGGGCCTCCTGGCCGATTTCCTCAAAAATCCCGCCCACGGGCCCGCCGGCCGGCTGCTCGCCGCTGACCTCCTCCAGCAAACCGACCGGGCAGCGTGGGACGTTCTGGTTCCCGGCCTGCTCCTTGATCCCGTCCCCGCCCTGCGCCGCGAACCCGTCGCCCGCCTCACTGCGGCGGCCACTGCAGCCAAAGACAAAACCAAACTCCGCCAAGCGTTGGAAGCCGCACGCGATGAAGACCAGGTCCGGGCCGCCGCCGATGAACTCCGCGCCCTCGGTGAAACCGTGGATCTTCCCCGGCACTTCGGATTCCTCATGGACTGGCAGGTGATCGGGCCCTTCGACAACAAAGGCCGCGCGGGTTTCGAAAACATCTTCCCCCCGGAGCAATCCATCGACCTGGCCGCCAGCTATCCCGGCAAGGAAATCAAACCCGGCCAGGATCCGGTGGTGCGCTGGCAGCCATGGACCAGCCAAAGCGAGTTCGGCGTCGTCGACCTCAACAAACCACTCGGCATGCTGAAGGAAGTCACCGGCTACGCCACCACTACCTATCACAGTGCGGCAGCCCGCCCCGCCGAACTGCGCATCGGCTGCAAAAACGCCTGGAAACTGTGGCTCAATGGCAAACCTGTTTTCGGCCGCGATGAATACCACCGGGGCATGAAAATCGATCAGTACCGCTTCCCGGTGCAGCTCCAGGCCGGTCCCAATGTCATCCTCGTCAAGCTCTGCCAGAACGAGCAAACCGAAACCTGGACGGTCCAATGGGATTTCCAGCTGCGCGTCTGCGATGCCTCCGGCACTGCTTTGCTCGCCCCCAATCGCCCGCCCACTCCGGAAGCCGCGCTTGCCGGGAAAAAGTAGGAGGCGTCCCGCGCGGAACTGACGGTCCATGCGGCTCAATGGAATGACCGGCCGGCCGGTAGCTGACAGTTATTTATTGCCATTTTTCGCCGCCTCGGCGGCGGCCCGGGCTGCTTCCTCCGCCTGACGCTGGGCCTGTTCCCGGGCTGCTTGGTCCCGGGCCGCCTGCTCCTGCCTGGCGCGCTCCTCAGCCTGACGCTGAGCTTGTTCGCGCGCGGCCTGCTCCTGTTGAGCCCGTTCCGCGGCTTCGCGCTGCTGGCGGGCCATTTCCTCCTGACGGGCGCGTTCCTCGGCCTGACGCTGCGCTTGTTCGCGCACGGCCTGCTCCTGTTGAGCCCGTTCGGCGGCTTCACGTTGTTGCCGGACCATTTCCTCCTGACGGGCGCGTTCTTCGGCCTGACGCTGCGCTTGTTCACGGGCGGCCTGCTCCTGTTGGGCACGCTCGGCGGCTTCGCGTTGTTGCCGGGCCATTTCCTCCTGCCGGGCGCGCTCCTCGGCCTGACGCTGCGCCTGTTCCCGGGCGGCCTGCTCCTGTTGAGCCTGTTCGGCGGCTTGACGTTGACGTTTGGCTTCGGTTTCCCGTTGTTCGCGGGCCGCTTCGGCCTGCTCGGCCAACTGCGCCTGCTGTTGTTGCGCCGCTTCCCCGGCCAACTGCCGGGCTGCGGTTTCCGCCGCCAACTGTCGTTGCTGTTCTTGCTGCTGCTGTTCGGCCGCCAATGCCATCTGCGCCGCCTGCGCGGTTTCCCTCTGGCGGGCCGCTTCGGCCGCTGATTGGGCCAAGGCTTGTTCGCGCTCCGCCCGGGCCTGCTCCCGGGCTTCCCGCTGTTGTTGCAGCTCCTGCTGCCGGGCGGCCAGTTCCCCATTGATCCGGGCCGCTCTCTCCCGGCGTTCCGCCAAGGCCGCCGCGGTCTCCTGGCGGGCAGCCGATTCTTCCGGAAGCGGTCCGGTCACCCCGGCCGGGGCCTGCGGCCCTGCCACCCGCACCGGAGGGGTTTGCCTGGCTGGTTCAGCTGCAGGGACCGGGCCGGTTTCCTTGACCCGGCGCAGCAGTTGACCGGAAGTTTCTGACTGGCCGGATCCGTTAAGCGAAGCATCCCCCTGGGGTTGTGGCCCCATCTTTTGCTGCTGGCGCACCGTCAGGGTTTCCTTGAGGCGCGCGACTTCCGCACGGCGCGCTTCCAGGTCGGCTTGGGTCTCGCGGCTTACCGGAACTTCCGGTGCGGTTACTTCGGAATGGACCGGAGGCACCTCCGCGATGGTTCCGGCGGGTCCAAGCCCGGCAGTTTGCTGCCCCGGAGTGCTGGCGACTGGCGTCTCCACAGTCCCGGGAGACGTCACTGGGCGGCTTTCCACCACGCGCGGAACCTCCCCGGGTTCCACCTTGGTCCGGGGCGAGGCGACTTCCGGCAAGCGCCCAGGAGCCCGATTCAAGGTCTGGTCACCAGCACCCGGCTGCGGACGGGCTCCCGGAGTCACGACCGGCGGAATGGCCGGCCTGCCACCGGAAATAATCCGGGACGGAGCCGTCTCCCCGGCGACCGGAAGGCCCCGCAACTGGGCCAATTCAGCCTGACGGGCGTCCACTTCCTTTCTGACTTGCTCCCGCTGAGCCCGCCGTTCCGCCAAAGATGATTCCGTCAGCACTCCGGATGGGGTTGCCCCGGGGCGCGGAGCTGTCTGGTTCTGTTCCGTGGGTTGGCCTTGCGGGCGCGTTGTCCGGCGGGGCGCGGGGGGATTTTGCACTGCGGCCGTCAAGGCCTCCACCCTTTCCTGGCGTTCGGTCAGGCGGCGGGCCGATTCGCCCTGGAGGGCTTTTGTCCCGGCCTCCATCCAGTGTTTTTTGTCCTCCCGGAAGCGGCGCAGGACTTTGTCAGTCGGCACCGTCCCCTGCGGCACCACGGCCCCCTCCGGCAACGGACCGGCCACATCCCGCGGACGCAGCGCGGCATTCCATGGCGCACGCATCACCGGGGAAAAAACGCACAATTTATCGCGGTCGATCCGGAATTTCCGGTCCCCTTTGGTCAACGGATCACTGGCCAGAATATAACGGTCAGGGGGACGCGGGTGCCGGTCCCGGATCCATTCATACTTCGGCCCGCTGCCATTCACCCGGTGCCGCGAAACACTGAGCCGGGTGATGTTGGCAGTGTCCCGGCAGACCACGCCGCTGCGCTCCGGCGGTTCACAGTGCCGGTGCACCGGCAGGCAGAAATGCTTCACCGCGATGAAGATGTAACTCGAAGGCTGGATGCCGCAGAGTTTGTCGATGGAGGAATCGTAAGTCACCTCGTCCCGGTAGAGGGTCTCCGGCGGCAGGGGGCACCAGCCCACATACTGATCGCTCCGGCGCCACGCCACCCAGGCCGGAGCCCAGACTTCGCCCGGCACCCAGATCCAGCCGCATCCCTTCAATTTCGCCCAACGGCCGTAGTGATAGGTGGCCCAGCCGAAGGGTTCATCCGAAAGCCACGTCCACCCGCGGTCACAAGCCGCCCAGCGCCCGACGGTGTAGGGCCGCCACGAGGTTTGCAGGGCCACCGCCGGTTGCCAGACATACCCATAATCCACGGACTGGAACCAGCTGCCGTGCACCGCGAGTTCCGTGTAAAACAAGCTGTAATCGCGCGCCGGAGGCAGCACCACCGGCGTGCTGACTGGTGTTTGGGGCTGGGCCGGGACCGCAGCGGCCAACTGTTCATTCAACCACTCCGCCCGTTCCTGATCCAGCCGCTGCTGTTCCTCCTCCAGGGCTGCACGGTCCACCGCCAATTGTTCCTGCGCAATCTCCTGACGCAGGTTCTCCGCTTCCGCCTCCAGTTCTGCAATCTCTCTGGCCATCTCCGCCTCGCGGGCCGCCTCCGCTGCCTTTCCATCCTCCCCCCGGTAAACCTTCGGTTTCGGTTTCAACGGGACCGGAAGCGGAGGAGCGTCGGTCACTACTGGTTTCTCCCCGCACCCCAGGGTGAACAGCACCAAGGATGAGACCAGCAGCGACGGAAGCAGGAGTCGTTTCATGACAACAAAGCGGATGGAGTGAAGCAGGCAAACACGCCCGCCTTTCGACGGCTCCGTTTTTTAAATATTCATCCCTTTTTTGCGCATCGCTCCCCATCCCTACCCTCCGCCGTCCGGGGGCCTTACCCAGCCCGCGATCCTAGCCCAGATTTACCGGATCCACATCCACCGTCACGATCACCTCCTTCGGCATTTTCAGATCGGCGAGGCACTGCATCAGCGGCTCGGTGATTTGTTTGGCCTGCCGCGCCCGTGCCAGGATTTGAAACCGGTATTGATCGTGCGATTTCACCAGCGGACTCGGCGCCGGTTCACCCAGCAGGATCTCCTGAGGGAAGGCCTTGACCAATTTGGCATGCAGCGTTTTCAACGCAAAGTCCGCCAGGTTCTCCCGCTCGCTGCGCACCGTCACCAGCACCGCATGACCATACGGCGGATACCCGCATTGCCTTCTGAACTCCAGTTCCTGCTCACTGAATCCCTCGAAGTCGTGCTGGCGCGCAAACTGGATCGCCGGATGATGCGGGGTAAAACTCTGCACCACCACCTCGCCCATCAACTCCCCGCGCCCGGCCCGCCCCGCCACCTGCGTCAGAAGCGAAAAGGTCCGCTCCCCAGCCCGGAAATCCGGGATATGCAGGCCCATGTCGGCATTCAGAATCCCTACCAGGGTCACGTTCGGGAAGTGCAGGCCCTTGGCGATCATCTGGGTGCCGATCAACAGATCCAGCCTCCCGGTTTTGAAGGCATGCAGCGTATCCCGCAGCTTGTGTTTCTGCGCCATGGAGTCCGCATCCACCCGCGCAATGCGGGCGGTGGGGAAGACTTTGCGCAGCGTTTCCTCCACCCGCTCGGTCCCGTATCCTGCCAGCAGGATGGCCGGGTCTTTGCACTCCGGGCATTTTTTGGGCGCGAGTTTTTGAAAGCCGCACACGTGGCACACCAACCGCCCCAGTTCCTGATGCACCGTCATCGCCACCTCGCAGTGCGGGCATTTTACCACATGTCCGCAGGCCTGACACACCACGCTGCTGGCAAACCCCCGCCGGTTCAAAAACAGGATCGACTGTTCTCCCTTGGTCAGCCGCTGATCGATCGCAATCCGCAGCCGCTCGCTCAGGATCGCCGGACTCCCCTTCCCGGCCCGCTTTTTCTCGGTGCGCATATCGATCACCCGGACCAGGGGCAACTGCGCGTCATCCGCCCGCTCCGGCAGCTTCAATAACGCATATTTTCCGCGCTGCGCATTGTGCCAGCTTTCCAGCGAAGGAGTCGCGCTGCCCAGCAGAATGGCGCACCCTTCCAGCCTCGCCCGCACCACCGCCGCATCCCGCGCCTGATAGCGGGGCGGCTGCTCCTGCTTGTAGCTGCCCTCGTGCTCCTCATCCACGATGATCAGCCCGATGTCCTCCAGCGGCGCAAAGATCGCACTGCGCGCCCCGATTACGATCCGCGCCTTCCCCCGCTGGATCTTGTGCCATTCATCAAACCGCTCGCCCTTGCTCAAATGGCTGTGCAGCACCGCCACCTGCTCCTGCATCTCCGCGAACCGGCTCTTGAAACGTTCCACCGTCTGAGGTGTCAGGGAAATCTCCGGCACCAGCACCAGCACCGCCCGGCCCTGCTCCAGCACCCGCTGCGCCGCCTGCAGGTAAACTTCCGTCTTCCCGCTTCCCGTCACCCCGAAGAGCAGCATCGGCTTCGCCTCCCGGGGATTCCGCACCGCCTCCAGCACCGTCACCAGCGCCTCATGCTGAGCCTGATTCAGCGCCAGCGATTTCGTGCTCACAAACGACTCCCCCTCATGCGGATCCCGCGCCACCGGCTCATCCGTGATCTCGATCCACCCCTTGTGGTGCAGTGCCTTCAGCGCCGCCCCGGAAAACGCCACCGCCGCCACCGGTTCCCCCGCCGCCTTCAGGGCCACCAAGACGTCCATCTGCTTCGGCGCCTTTTTCGTCAGGACCGCAGATTCCTCCGCCGACGGCTCGCGCAGCAGCCGGGCAAACAACCGCCGTTTCTCGCTGTGTTTCTCCTCCCGCACCGCCTCCGGCAGCATCGCCCGCATCACACTTTCCAGCGGAGCGCAATAATACGCCGAGACCCATTTCCCGAACTCCATCAGGGCCGGGGGAATCATCACCCGTTCCGAGAGCAGTCCCAGCAGGGGTTTCAACTTCGTCACCTCCGCCTCCGCCGCCGGATACACGATCAGCACCGTGCCCGTCATCGTCCGGTTCCGCAGCGGCACACTCACGCGGCTCCCCGGCCCCACCCCATCCAGAGCCGGCGGGATCGCATAGTCAAACTCCAGGTCCGCCACCGCCCCATCCAGCAACACCCGCGCCGCCATCGGCAGCAGCGCCACCGCTTCCGGTCCCAAGGGCAATTCATCCTCCGGCATCATCGTTCAGATCAATCCAGATTCGGGCAGAGGGAAACCACGGATTTTCAGGCATTAAGTCAGGGCCTGGCTCAACACATAATCCGGCACCCATCCCTCCGCGCCTGCCGCATTCCGGCACCAGAACCACCCGCAGACCTCCCGCAGCGCCGTCACCACCTCGCCTTTCTTCAGCGAGAGATCCACCGCCTGGAATTCCTCCACCACCTTCGCCTGCTCTTCTCCCACCCGCTCCAGGGAAGTCACCGGCACATACGTCCCCCGCCCTTCCTGGTTGCTGGCCCACACCCAGCCCGCCCACACCTTGTCCTCCATCCCCAGATCCACGATCTCCCCCACCTTCAGGCAAACCGGCGACCGGTCCACCACTGTGTAATCCGCATTCGATGTCTTGCCCTGTTCTTTGAATTTCGATGTCCCGCTCATTCCCTCATTTCACCCCCGCTCCCCCGCCGCACAAGCCCGGATCGACCCGGTCCCGCAGGCGCCACGTTTTTACGCTGTCAGGAAAAAACGGCCCGCAGGTCAAATCACCCGTGATCCGATCCCTGTTGGATATTTTTTGCTTTGGCCGTATGGGAGGTGGATGATCTTGAAGTGCCTGCCCGCAGTATGTTTTCCCGCCTTTTCCCATGAGGCGGGCCATGCCTTTATGGGAGTGGCGTCACTCTCTCCCGGAACCGCTGCGGCCAGGATCAAATTTGCCAGAGTCCCCGCCCCCCGGCTACCGGAACGGACCGGTCCCCACCCCGTTTCCGCTGGTGGCTTCAGGAAAGGCCATCCCGGCAACTCATCCCTATGATCCCCGATCCAAAGACGAAAGGAAGTGCTTCCGGACAGGAATCCCCCGGGAACCCTGCCCATTTCACAGGCAGCGGGAGTTTCCTGTTATCACGGCCGGCCGCTGCGGAGCCGGGGAAGAAACGGGAGTGGCAGCCCATTCAGGAATACATCACCACCATCGAACCCGGGGATGCCGCCCGTCAGGGGATGGCGAAAGGGCAGCGCATCAATCCCTTCCTCAGCTATACCGCCATCGGAACGGACTTCGGGTTTCTCGGGCCGGACGCCTCCATGCTGGACTGGTCCCCCCAACACATCCACGTGCGGCTCACCGGCGGTCAATGGGCCGGCATCTGGCACAGCCTGACGAAACGCGGCATGGACGCGGAATGGATGCTGGATTTTCAACGGTGTTATCCCCCCTGGATCACCGACCCCTTCCAAACGCGGATCACCGGCATCCAATTGCGGGGCCACGGTCACGGCCACATCAAGGTGGAGATCAAGACCTGCGATCAGGAGGTGATCTGGTCGGATGGGGGGATGCTCGAGCATCAGACAGAGGACATTGAGGTCTACCGGGCATTGCCCAAACTGGGGAAAGCCAAGTATCTGAACTGGACCGCCTCCACCGACAGCCAGTTGAGCGTGGACATGATCGGTCTGGAAGTGGAAATGCCGCCCGTGCCTTATGACATGGAGGTCCTCCTCAAATCCTATGCCAAGCTTGGGATTTGCTATTCCATGAAAAGCGGGATGGTGGCGGACCGGGCGCACATTGAAACCGGTGCCTTCGACAGCGTGCCCGCCTCCGCGATGTTTTGCCTGGCCAGCGCGGCTGCAGCGCACCATGGCATCACCACCCCGGAATTCGCGGGTTCCGCCCTGCGGAGGGTGCATGAAGTCGTCACCCATCTGGAGGCGCCCCTGGGGGTGCTGCCTCATTTTATCCGGCAGACCGGTGGCGGATACCACATCCATCCCGGTACCGAATACAGCACGGTGGATACGGCCATCTATTACCATGCCATGCTCCTCGCCGCGCAGATGTTGGGGGACGACGAAACGGGCCAGGCCCTTCTGCAGGACATGCAGCGGCTGGACTTCACCCGGCTGCGCGATGCCGAGGGCTACGTGCTGCACGGCCTGAAAGAGGATGGGACCGCTCTGACAGCCACCTGGCGGGATTGGGGCGGCGAAACCGCGTTGGTCCTCCTCGTGCAGCGCGCCGTGGCCGGAGCGGATCTGCCCGCGATGATGAACCAGGACGGCAGGGTCTGGCAAGGCACCGGATTCATCGCGGAACTGCAAAGCCTGTTCTACCCGCAGTTCGACCTCCCCCAGCCCGACAAAGTCAGCGGAATCAGCTGGCCCGCGGTGCGGACCAGCCTGTTGCAGCGGCAGAAGGAATATTTCTCGGCAGTGAAGGACTTCAAGCTCGACTCCGCCTTTTACGGGCTGTCTGCCGGCGAGACCTGTTGCGGACGGGGCTACCTGGTTTCAGGTGTGGACCTGGCTCGCCAGGAAATCATCCACCCCCATTACATATTGATGTCAGGACGCATGGCGGGTGACCCCCGGGACGTCTATGCGCTCCTGCAGAAGCTGGAGGACGCGGGCTACTTTCCGCCCGTAGGCCTCGCGGAAAATATCGATATCAAGACGGGCGGGCACCTGCCCATGCTCGGCTCGCTCAATGCAGCTTTCGAGACCCTCAGCGCCTGCCACCTGCTCGCCCGCCACCGCCAGGAGACCGATCCCATCTACGAAGCCCTGAAAAAATGCGCGCCGCTGAACGACGCCGCCCAGTTGTTCTTCGACTCCATGGATGATGAGGTGTGACCATCACTTGTGTAAAGGCCTGCCCGGGAAGGGCTCATCTCTTGAAAACAAGTCCCGGGCGTGGCAGCCCCCCACCACGGGCTGATGTGTCAGTTCTCATTCGGGCCAATTCGGAGACGATGTATGGCCCTGTTCGGGATGGATGGCAACCTGCCCCCACCCCACTCCGCCCATGACCGGATCAGATCACAGGCGCGACGCTGGCACCCGGACGACCGACCTTGATGCCGGAGTCAAAGGAGTGCTCCCTCAGTCCTGTCTAACGGCGGCGCAGACCATTTCCAGGACGCGCCACAGCGAGGACCCGCCAAGGGACCCTTCGTGGAAGGCGGTGCCGGGGATGGGTTTCCAATCATCGCGGTCGGTGCGGGGCTGGGGCTGCGGGATGCGGGTAAAGGTGGGATCATACTGCCCGGTGTTGCCACCCATCTTGTAGATCACCAGATCAAGAGAAGGCACCACGTAGAGGCAGAATCCACCGGCCCCGCTCTTCCACATGGCATCAGCCGGGGCACCGGCGACATGGCCGTCGGCATTGTGCTCCCACTGCAGACTGTAGGGGGTGTGATTGTTGTAAGGACTCCAGGTGTGGCAGAGTCTGATGTAGTCTGCCGGCACCAGCTGCTGGTCCTGCCATTTGCCGCCGCGCGCGAGGCAATAACCGAACCTCATGACATCTGTGGCGTGGATGGCGGTGCTGCCCGCGCCATTGGCGTGGGGCATGACAAAGTCCCCGCGGTGCAGGCAATAATCCCACGCGCCCCAGCCCTGGGGTTTGGCGAGCCGCTCGTGGATGTAATCCTTCAGGTCCATCCCGGTCACCCGGCGCAGCACCATACTGGCAATGTGAGGGGCCGGGGAGGAGTAGGAATACCCGGCGCCGGGGGCGCACCAGAGCGGCACATTCAGGGAGGATTGATCGAGGTCCCGGATGTTCTGGCCAGGCACGGGCTTGAAGGACTGCGGCGGCTGGCCCTTAACATAACCGCTGGGAGCGCCGCCCTCGCCCCAATAACCGGCGGTCATGCAGAGCAGTTGCCCCAGCTTGATCTCCGCCTTGCGCGGATCATTCAGCGGGAAGGCTTCGGGCAGGTAGGTCTCCGTGAATACTTTGGTATCGAGCCCCTCCGGGATTTTGTCCTTGTGTTCCTGGAGCATGATCCCGCAGGCGATGCTGCAGAAGGCCTTGCCGGTGGAAGCCATGTCAGGATTGACGTTGCGGCCTGCCCTGCCGAAATAACGTTCGAAGCAGAGATACCCCCCATGCACCACCACCAGACCTCCATGGGCGGTGGAGCGCTGCGTCACTTCATAGGCCGGCTCCAGTTTGGCGAGGTCCATCCCGGCCAGATCCCGCACCTCCGCCGCCGTTTTTGCCTCGCGCCAGCCCCCGGCACTATCCGGAGGGGGAAAATAGGAATCCGCCGCGCGGGAGGCTTGGGGGATCAGGGGCAGGAGCAGAAGGAGCAGGAGTTTCATGGATGGACGGCAGCATGGGCCACGGAGCGTCCCGCGCAATCCCGGGATGGACCGGGCACCTTGCTGCACCGGTAATGCTATTTCCGCGCCACCGGGCCGATATAACGTTTCGCAATGACGACGCTGTCGAAGGACACCACATTCACGGCCTGCTTCGTCCAGCGGTCGCTGATGTAGGATTCCAAGGTCAGGGCGTTGGCTTTGAGGCCTTCGGTGGTGCGCCAGCTGATACCTTTCCAGTGGCCTTGGAGCTGGCCGTCGATCCAGAAGGCCTGTTCCCCATCCGGCTGGCCCGGGGTGTTATGCTTCAGCATGAACTCGACGCTGATCCACTGCCCCCGCGGGATCAGGGGCGCCGTGGGCACGGCAAAGGAATTCCCCCAGAACTTACCATCCTTGGCAGATTCCATTTCATGCCAATAACTGTAGAAATTCCACCGGCCCGGCGGGGTCCAGGCGCCCCAATTCCCCCACGGTTCGATAGCGGTGGAAAAGCGTCCCTGGCCTTCCGGCTTCAAACCCGCTCCGCCGAAGCCGCTCCACTTGTCCCCGCCGCGCAATCCCTTGTTAGCCCTCAGGGTGACGAAATGATGCACGTAGTCGCAGCCCGCATCAAACCGGGTGTAAAACCGGATAAAGACCGGATCAGCCGGCTCAAACCATTTGGTCAGGCCGCCACCCATGTCCTGCCCCAGATGGGCTTCGACCCGCAGGCAGCGTCCGCCCAAACCGGTGTCCTTGCCGGGGGAAGCATAGGAAAGCACCTTGCCGCCCTTGTTGCCGGTCTCATCCCAGCCTTCCCCCAGTGCGCCCGACTCAAAATCATCCGCAAAAACAACATCGGCATGGCCCTTCAGCCCGGCATCTTGGGGAAACAGGGCCGCGAGCCCTTTACCCTCCGGCAGGAGGCGTTTTCCGGCCAGATTGTTCAGGCCCTGAGGGTCGCCCCCTGCGAGGGCCAGACCGGCAGTGCCGATCCAGCACGCGGCCGCCGCTGCCCGCCAGACGATGCCAACGTGCAGGCGCAGCGCGCCGCAGAATTGTACGGGAAGATTCATGAAGGAGGAGTCTGAGTCCCCGCGCTGGCGGTGTCAAACCTCCTTCCGGGGCAGCAGGCGGCGGGGCTGCGCAATTTTATATAAAAGAGGCGGGATTTTCGGCTGGGCGTTCGTGTATAAAGCGTTTCTCATTGCTCATTCCCGATATTTTTCAGCCACCACATGAAACGTTCCCTCTCCCTCGCCTTCACTTTGGCCCTTCCTGCTTTTGCGGCCGCGGCACCGTCGCCCCTCCGCGTGTTATTCCTCGGGGACAGTTCCCCGACCAGCCGGGATCACTGCCACATTCTGATGCGGGAACTGGGACGGGACGCCGTTTGGTTCGATTACGCCTCCGACCCGGCACAAGTGACGGCGGAAAGTGTGGGGCAATTTGATGCCGTGCTGGTGGAGGGCGCCGCGGACCGCTTCCCGGCCCTCGCTGGCGCCGACAAAACGAAGCTGGTCAGTGAGTCCTTTGACGGAGACGGGGCCACCCTGGGCACGACGGAATTTCTTAAGCCGCTGCAGGAAAAACTCCTCAGTGCGGCCGGGGCCACCCGCCGTGCGGAGTGGCAGGCCTTCCTCGCCCAGCGCGAACCCGAGAAACGCGAGGCCAATCCCAACGTGGCCAACTACGAAAAGCGCCCGCAGCCCCTCACCTTCCAGCATGCGCTCAGCGTCAAAGGCAGCATGGAGCGCACCCAGGTGGCTCCCGACCTGAAGCTGGAACTCTTCGCCAGCGAGCCGGATATCACCAAACCCATTGCCCTCGCGTGGGATGACCGGGGCCGCTGCTGGGTCGCGGAAACCAGCGACTACCCCCATGGCGTGGCCCCGGAGGGCAAAGGAAACGACCGCATCAAAATCTGTGAGGACACCAACGGCGACGGCAAGGCCGACAAGTTCACCGTCTTCGCAGAGCATCTGAACATTCCCACCAGTCTGGTCTTCGCCAATGGGGGACTGATCGTGTCGCAGCCTCCCCGCTTTCTTTTCCTCAAGGACACCAACGGGGACGACAAAGCCGACGTGAGGGAGGATCTGATCACGGGCTGGGGTATCGGCGACACCCACGCCCAGGCCAACAACCTGCATTATGGGATCGACAACTGGTTCTACGGCTGCGTCGGTTATTCCGCCTTTGATGGCGAAGTCGGCGGGCAACGCAAACGGTTCACCCAGGGCACCTATCGTTTCAAAGGAGACGGCTCCGCCCTCGAGTTTCTCCACCAGTTCACCAACAACTCCTGGGGACACAGTGCCAACACCGCAGGCGACCAATACGGCGGCACCGCCAATGGCGCGCCCCTCTTCTACGGCGGCATCCCGGCCACGGTGGTCCCGCCCGGCCAGCGTGTGATGACGGCGAAGAAAATCAACCTGGAGGAAAAAGTCCACACCATCACCCCGAACTTCCGTCAGGTGGATGTGATGGGCGGCTACACTGCTGCTGCCGGTTCGAGCTTCATCGAATCCGACAAACTCCCTCCGCGCCTGCAGGGCATGGCGATGGTCTGCGAGCCGACCATGAAGACGGTTTCCCTGATGGACGTGAAAGCCGCCGGGGCCGGGGCGGTTGCGGGCGATGGCTTCAACCTGCTGGCCAGCAGCGACGAGTGGATGTCGCCGGTCTTTGCCGAGGTGGGGCCGGACGGCGCCGTCTGGGTTGCTGACTGGCAAAACTTCATCATCCAGCATAACCCCACCCCCACCGAGGACCGGGGCGGCTACAAAGCGGAAACCGGCGTCGGCGGAGCGCACAAAAACGACCTGCGCGATCACTCCCGGGGCCGCATCTACCGCGTGACCTGGAACAAAGCCGCCCAGCCCAACCAGCCCGTCCAACTCAATGCCAAAGACCCGGCTTCCCTCGTGGCGGGTCTCTCCTCTTCTGTGCAGGAACGCCGCCTCACCGCCCAGCGCCTGCTGGTGGAAGGCAAACCCACCTCCACCGCTGAAGCCTTGAAGAAACTGGTTATGGCCAATGATGGCTCCGTCGCGGCTTTGCATGCCTTGTGGTCGCTGCAGGGCTTTGGACTGCTTGATGACGCCACCTTCACTGCGGCGCTGTATGCCAAGGATGCCCGCCTGCGCCGCAATGCGGTCCGTGCCCTGGGCAACGATCCGGCTTCCATTGCCCGCTACTTCGGCTCCGGGGTGGTGAATGATCCTGACCTCACCACGCGCCTCGCCGCCTTTGTCAAGCTGGCGGAATTCCCCACCACCCCCGAGATCAAAACCCTCGTCAAACAGCTCGCCCTGAATGCGGAGGTGAAATCGGATGAGTGGCTGAAGGATGCCTCCCGTCTGCTGTTGAAAAAACACCAGGCCGAAGCCTCCACCGAGGGGCCCAATCTGCTGCCGAATCCCAGCTTCGAAACCACCGGCAGCGATGGCTTGCCCGAAGGCTGGAAACGCCGCGACTATCAGAATACACCAGCCAACCAATCCGCCAAATGGTCAACCGTGAGCCTGGCTGGTTGGACCCACAGCGGCAGCAAATCCGTGCGCTGCATCACCAACGGCCCGGCTGACACCAGCCTGTATGCCGACGTTGAACTGAAGCCCAACACTGAATACCGCCTCAGCGCCTGGATCAAAACCAACAACCTGCGCGGCAAGGTGAGTCTGAATGACCATGTGAACCGTCATGAAACCGAAAAAGTCACCCGCAATGCTGATTGGACCCAAGTGGAGGTCACCTACAACAGCGGCAGCGCCACCAAAGCCAGCATCAATCTGCTCCACGTGGCCAGGGGCGACAGCCACTTTGATGACGTCAAATTCTGCGAACTCATCCCCGAGGCTGAGAGCGACACTGCGGTGGCGGGAGATGCCAAGCGTGGCTCGGACATTTTCTGGAAACACCCCGTAGCCGGTTGTGTGAACTGCCACATGCTTGGCGGCAAAGGCAGTGCCGTCGGACCACCGCTTGATGGTCTGGCCACCCGCAAGGACGCCGCCTACATCACTGAAAGCCTGATCGAGCCCAACGCCAAACTGTCCGAAACCTACACCGCCACCCCGGTTTCCCCCATGCCTCCGATGGGCCTGATCCTGAAACCGCAGGAATTGGAAGACGTGAGGGCCTTCCTGATGACGCTCAAGTAGGCGCGGGACGTCCCGGCCCATAAACGGCATTGGTGCCTTGCATTGGAGGGCGGAACGGAGACATTGCGCGCTTCTTTCCCCCTCCATGCTTCAACTCAATAACATCAGCAAAGCCTACGCCGGCCGCGTCCTCTTCGATCAGGCCTCCCTCCAACTCATGCGGGGCGACCGCCTCGGCCTCGTCGGTCCCAACGGCGCCGGCAAGTCCACCCTCTTCAGCATCATCCTCGGGGAGGAAGCGCCCGACTCCGGCAAGGTCCTGCTCGAACGGGGCGTCACTTTCGGTTATCTCCCGCAGGAAAGCGCTCCCGTGGGCGATGAAACGGTGCTGGAAATGGCCACCGCCCATATGGCCGATGCCCTCGGATGGGAAGCAGAACCCAAAGCCAAACGCATCCTGCGCGGCCTGGCCTTCCGGGAATCCGACTTCAACCGCCCCGCCAAAGCCCTCAGTGGCGGCTGGGTGATGCGCGCCCACCTCGCCCGTCTCCTCGTCCAGGAACCCGATCTCCTCCTCCTCGACGAGCCCACCAACCACCTCGACCTCGAATCCCTCGGCTGGTTCCAGGAGTATCTGAAAACCTATCCGGGCGGCATTCTGATGATTTCCCACGACCGGGAATTTCTCAATCAGCTCATCAAAAAAGTCGTCGAGATCGCGCACGAGCGGCTCAACTTCTACACGGGGAATTACGAATCCTATTGCCGCGAGAAAATTGCCCGGGAAGAGCAGCACCTCGCCGCTTACGAAAACCAGCAGCGTGAAATCAAGAAGCTCCAGGACTTCGCCGACCGCTTCCGCGCCAAAGCCAGCAAAGCCGCGCAGGCCCAATCCAAGCTGAAGCAGATCGATGCCATGGAGAAAATCGCCGCGCCCCTCAACGCGGCCAAAACCGTTTCCTTCCGCTTCCCCCAACCGCCCCGCAGCGGCATCCGCGCCATCACCCTGAAGGATGTGGAGTTTTCCTATCCGGAACTGAAAATCTACGAGGGCCTGAACTTTGAGGCCGAACGCGGCCAGCGCACCGTCCTCGTCGGTCCGAACGGCGCTGGAAAATCCACGCTCCTGAAAATCCTCGCCGGCGTGCTCGTCCCCCAGGCGGGCGAACGGACCCCCGGCCACAATGTCCGCGTCGGTTACTTCGCGCAGAACCGTCAGGAAACCCTCCAGATGAACCGCACTGTCCTGGCCGAAGCCATGGACCTGGAAAACCACGTGCCGGAGCAGATGGTGCGCAATCTCCTCGGCAGCTTCCTCTTCAGCGGCGAAGACGTGTTCAAACCCGTCGGAGTCCTCAGCGGTGGGGAAAAAAGCCGCCTTTCCCTCTGCAAACTGCTGCTCGACCCGCCGAATCTGCTCCTGATGGATGAGCCGACCACGCACCTCGACATGGCCAGCATCGACGCCCTGATCGGTGCCATGGAAGCCTTCACCGGCACCCTGATCTTCATCAGTCACGATGTCCACTTCATCCGCAAACTGGCCACCACTGTGCTCCATATCAGCGCCGGCAAGCTGACCCCCTACGCCGGTGACTATCAATATTATCTGGACAAGTCCAACCAGACCTCGGAACGCTCCGCGCTTGTTTCCGGCGATGTCCTGACCGATTCCCGTGCTGGTGAAGTCATCCCGGCCGCCACCGCCGAACCGGTCAAACTCTTCAAAACCCGCGAGGAGAAGAAGGCGGAGAACCAGCGGCGCGAGGCGGCCCTCGCCACCAAACGCAATCTCAAAAAATCCATCAGCGAGATGGAAAAACTCATCACCGACCTCGAGAAAAAACAAGCCGACCTCGCCCTCGAACTGGAACTGCCCGCCACTTACGACAAACCCCATGAAGCGATGCGCCTCAACCGCTCCCTCATGGACGTCCAGGACCTCCTGACCAAAACCACCTCCAGATGGGAAAAGGCCCTCGAAGACCTCGCCGCCATGGAACAGGCTCCGGCCGAAACCTGAGAAGGGCGGGCAATCTGTCCGCTCACTATTCTCCTTCAAAACCAAAACGGTCTGGAGCGCTCTATTTTGAGAAAACATGATGGTCATTTGATGCCAACCAATGCGGGACCGATTCGCACACTTGCATCGATCAAGCCCGCGTCATACTGTGGCGGTATCGATATGGATACCGTCACTCTTTCCCCTAAATTCCAAGTTGTCATTCCTCTGGCCATCCGGGAAGCGCTGCATTTGACGGCGGGTGAGAAGCTCCGGGTGTTGCGATACGGCGACCGGGTGGAATTCATTCCGGTCCGACCCATTCAACAGATGAGAGGGTTCCTCCGGGGCATGGACACCACCATCCCCCGGGAGGAGGACCGCCTGTGAGCACCGCCAATGTCGTGGACTCCTCCGGCTGGCTGGAATATTTTACGGATAGCGACCGCGCTCCCTTGTTCGCGGCAGCCATTGAGGATGCGGAAAACCTGGTCATTCCGGTCATCACGCTTTACGAGGTCTTCAAAAAGGTTCTCCGGGAGCGCGGTGAAGATGACGCGCTCCAAGCCGCCTGCCTGATGCAAAGCGGCCGCCTGATCGACTTGGATGGCCCGCTGGCGCTGGAAGCGGCGCGCTATCCACTGCCGCTGGCGGACAGCCTCATTTATGCCACCGCGATGCGCCATGAAGCGACCCTCTGGACCCAGGACGAGCATTTTAAATGCCTGCCCATGGTGCGTTATTTCGCCAAACCACCGACGCCCCTATAACGCTCCCACTCAGGATCCTCCCCCTTGATTTTCCACGCCCATGTTCCTTTCCATCGTCATCCCCGCCTGGAATGAGGAGAAATTGCTGCCGGATACCTTGGCGGCAATTCGGGCGGCCGCCATGGCCTCCTTGGAACCGGCCGGGATCACATGGGAATTGATCGTCTGTGACAACAACTCCACCGACAGCACCGGCAGGGTGGCAGCCGCCCATGGAGCCCAGGTGGTTTTTGAATTGGTGAACCAAATTGGCCGGGCCCGGAATACCGGAGCCGCCGCAGCCACCGGGGAATGGCTGCTCTTCGTGGACGCCGATTCCACGCCTTCCAGGGAGCTCTTCGCGGATTTGGCCCGGACGCTGGGGAATCCCCAAATCCTTGGCGGCGGCAGCCTCCTCGATATGCCGCTGGAAGACCGCGGCGCCCGCAACGCCCTGGCCATCTGGCATTGGATCTCCACGCGCTGCCGCTATGCAGCGGGATCATTTCTGTTTGTCAGGACCGCCGCCTTCCGGGAGGCGGGTGGATTTGACACGGCCTTTTTTGCCGGGGAGGAAATCTTTCTGTCCAAGAAGCTCAAAAAGCTGGCCCGGCGCGACCGCCAGGAATTCGTGATCCTGACGGAACACCCCATGCCCACCTCCCCGCGGAAACTCCAGATGCACCACCCCTGGCATCATCTGGCCTGGCTGCTGAAGACTATCCTCACCGGCGGCCGGACCCTGAAGCGGCGCGAATCCTGCGACATCTGGTATGACGGACAAAGATAGGAGCCCAGGCGTCCTGCCTGTGGGCAGTAACCCCCTGCCTTCCGACGAACCCGGCAGGAGCTTCGTCCACCCCACTTATCCGGACCGCAGGCCCGGGGTGGACGAAGCTCCAGCCGGGTTACTCAAAACCAAAGGCCTCACCAAAGCCAAGGCCGCCCTCAAAAAACACTTTGGCCACAAAAACTTCCGCCCCGGCCAGGAAGCGGTCATCGCACGCCTCCTTGCCCGCCAATCCACCCTGGCCCTGCTCCCCACCGGTGGAGGCAAATCGCTTTGCTATCAAATCCCTGCCCTCATCCTGCCCGGCACCACTCTGGTGATCTCGCCGCTGCTCGCCCTGATGCGCGATCAGGTGGAAGCCCTGCTGCAACGGGGCATCGCGGCGGCCCGGCTCGACTCCACCCTTTCCCTCACCGAGCAGGATGCCGTCCTCGCGGAGTTGGCGGCAGGGCGCCTGAAGCTGCTCTATCTTTCCCCCGAACGCTTCCTCCGGCCCGCCTGCCTGGACGTCCTGCGTTCCTTGTCCTGCCCGCTCATTGCGGTCGATGAAGCCCATTGTCTCGTGGAATGGGGCCACAACTTCCGGCCCGACTACCTGCGGCTGGCCCGTCTGCCGGAGCTTTTCCCCGGCGTTCCGCTCCTCGCCCTGACCGCCACCGCCACCCCTCCCGCCGTGGCCTCGATCTGCCGGGCCTTCCAGCTGGCTGACTACGCAGTGGTGCGCACGCCCATGGCCCGGCCCAATCTCCGGCTCCACGTCAATCCCACCCCGGCGGCCCGCCGCCCCGCGGTCCTCGCCAAACGCCTCGCCGCCGCGGGACGGCTGCCGGCGATCGTTTATGTGACCCGTCAGGAAACCGCCGAATCCGTGGCTACCACCCTGCAACGCAGCGGCTTCGCGGCCCGGGCCTACCATGCCGGACTGCCCGATGACCAGCGCAGCGAAGCGCAGGATGCTTTTTTGTCAGGGGACTGCGCCGTCATGGTCGCCACCACCGCCTTTGGCATGGGCATCGATCTCCCGGGGGTCCGGGCCGTGTTTCACTACGACTTGCCCCGCTCCCTCGAAAACTATCTCCAGGAGACCGGCCGCGCCGGCCGCGACGGCAAGACCGCCCATGGCGAAGTCCTCGCGTCGGCGGAGGACCTGACCGTGCTGGAAAATTACATCCTCGGGGACACTCCCACCCTTGAAGGCCTCCGCCTGTGCCTGGATTCCTTCCTGCGCCAAGGCCAGAATCCTTCCTTCTCCCGCTGGCAACTGAGCCGCCGTGCTGATGTCAGGCCCGCCGTGCTGGACACCGTCCTCGCCCGCTTGGAAATGGCCGGCGTCATGACCGCCGGCCCCAGCACGTGGCTGACCTGCCGCGTCAAATTGATCCGGCGCGAGGAACAACTGGCCGCCGGGCATCCCCGGCGGGAACAGGGGTGGATCAGGCACCTGCTGGAAAAGAAGGAACGGGTCTGGGGCCGCATTCCGGTAGACTTGCGCACCGCCGCGGAGGCCCTTGAAACGGAACCGGAAATCCTCGCTGAATTTCTCCGCGAACTGGAAGCCTGTGGCGATCTTCAGGTCCGGCCCCAGGAGCGGCAGGAAACCTGGCACCTCACCAAACATGATTCCGCCCGCCCGCCGTCCGCCTGGATCGCGGAGTTTGCCGCAACCATTACCAGTCAGGAAACCGCGGCCCGCCGGCGCCTGCAGGAGGTGCTGGATTTCCTGACCGCACCGGGTTGCCTCAACCGCCGCCTGTTGGCGTATTTCGGCGAGGACGGCGCCCCGGATTGCGGCCACTGCACCCGCTGCCGGGCGCCTGACGAATCCCCCGCCCCCCTGCCGGCGGCCCCGCCGCGGCCCATCCAGTTGGAGGAAGCCGGACAGATCCGCCACCTCGTCAGGGAGCGGCTCCCCGCCCTGCGGCACCCGAGGCAACTCGCCCGCTTTCTCTGCGGCATCAGCAGTCCCGCCACCCAGCGCGACCGCCTGACCAAACACGCCTGTTTCGGCCTGCTGTCTGAAGTACCCTTCGACACCGTGCTGGCACAGGCGGAAGCCAGTGCCTAGCGCGACTCAGGTGGCCTTCACCACAACACATCGACCCAGCCCCACACTGCCTGATCGGAGGCGGCCGCCGGGGCGAAACGCAATTTCAGCAGGACGCGGCGCAATTCCTCCACTTCTTCCTCATCGAGTCCGGTGGAGGTTCCCAGTGACAAACAGGACGTGACCATCCCGGACGGTTCGACACTCAGCATGAAGGAGGCCGGACCCTCTTCCGGCCAATCCTTGGAGGTCACCACCGCCGGCCAGACCGGAGTGGATAACAAGGCCCGGTCCATCAGGCCGGATTGAAAAGCGAGCACCGGCTCCGGACGCAGCACCGGTCCGGTGGCCCGGGGAGTTTTTACCGGAGGGCCATCAGGGGACACCGGCAAGGGCGGCAGCATTCCCGTGGCCCCGGACATCAGGGAGGGGAGCGCCCCGGTCCCGTGCTGTCCCGGCAGCGGTTTGAGGGTGGGGCGGTGATCCTGCCAAGTCGGGACGTAACCTTTTACCAGCAGCGCGAGGGCCGCGGCGCCGGAATCCTCCAGCGGAGCAGGCGCACTCAAGGCCGGAAGCCGATCCTCCACCGCTTCCAGCAGACGGCGGGATGAATCCTCCACACCGGATAAAATTGTCACCTCGCGCACTGGAGGAGCCTGCCGCGAACTGGATTCCGTGACCACCTGGAACAGGTAAAAAACCAGCAAATGCCCCGCCGCGGCCACCACGAGGGCCACCATCAGGCGGGTCTTCCGCCACCGCACCGGACGCCAGTCAAAAATCAACACCGGCCCTCCCGCCAGCACCTGCGGCGGTTGGTTTTGAGGGGATGCGTCTCCGGACATTCGTTGATTCTATGCGCCACGGGCGCGATTGCGAGGCAGGATTTTCTTCTGCACGAACCGCGTGACAGCCCCACAGTTTCTTTATAACTTACGTGATGGATCAACTTAGCGGCACGGTGGAACGGGTGACCTTCCACACGGAGGACACTGGCTACTCCGTGCTCAAAGTGAAGGTGAAGGGCCGGCACGAACCGGTGACGGTAACCGGCAAGGTTCCGCTGATCCATGAAGGCGAAGTCATCAAGGCCGAGGGGGAATGGGTCAACGTGGCGGAGTATGGCCGGCAATTCAAAGCGGAGCAGATCGAGACCACCGCCCCCAACTCCCGCGAAGGCATCGAAAAGTATCTCGCCAGCGGGTTGATCGAGGGCATTGGCCCGGTCTATGCCAAAAAGCTGGTGGAGAAATTCGGGGAGGAAGTCTTCGAAGTGATTGAGCAGAACAGCGCCCGCCTCAAGGAAGTGCCCGGGGTGGGCAAGAAGCGGCGGATCGAAATCAAGTCGAGCTGGGAGAAGCAGAAATCCGTCAGGGAAATCATGGTCTTCCTGCACCGTCACGGCATCAGCACCGGCAAAGCGGTCAAGATTTTCCAGCAGTATGGGGCGAACTCCATGGAAACGGTGGCACAAAATCCTTATCAACTGGCCCGGGACATTTACGGGATCGGGTTCAAGACCGCCGATGGGATTGCCCAGCGCACCGGCATCGCTCCCGACAGCGAGGCCCGGCTGCGGGCGGGCTTGTTCCATCTGCTCCTTGCTGCCGGCAGCGAAGGCCATACCGCCCTGCCCCATGATATTCTCCTGACCAAAGCCACCGAGTTGCTGGGCGTTCCGGTGGAACTGATCACCACGGTGCTGGCAGCCGCGGTGGGCAGCACGGAACTGCGTCAGGAAACCATTGAGGACACAGTCCTGATCTTTCCGCCGCACCTTGCGCGCGCGGAGGAGGAAATCGCCCGCCGCCTGCAGAAACTGGCCGCCCTGCCCGCCGCCTATCCAGCCATGGATGCGGAAAAAGCTCTCACCTGGGTGCAACGGAACACCGGCAAGGAACTCGCCCCGGGCCAGGCCGAAGCGGTACGTCAGGCCCTGACCCGGCGCGTGCTCATCATCACGGGCGGCCCGGGTGTGGGGAAGACCACCATTCTGCAAAGCATCCTGCGCATCCTGTCGGCGAAGGGGGTGCAGCCGGTGCTCGCGGCCCCCACCGGCCGGGCCGCCCGGCGCATGTCGGACAGCACCGGATTGGAGGCCAAGACCATCCACCGCCTGTTGGAATTCGCTCCCGGCGGCGAGGGATTCAAAAAGAATGCCTCCACCCCCCTGACAGGCGATCTTTTTGTTCTGGATGAAACCAGCATGGTGGACGTGGCCCTGATGGCATCGTTTTTGCGAGCCGTCCCTGACACCGGGCACTTGCTGCTGGTGGGCGATGTCGACCAGCTTCCCAGCGTGGGACCGGGCACCGTGTTGAAGGACCTGATTGATAGCGGAACCCTGCCGGTGGCCCGTCTTACCGAAGTCTTCCGTCAGGCGGCGGAGAGCGCGATCATCAAAGCCGCCCACTCCATCAATGAAGGGAAAATCCCGTGGGTGGCCAAACCGGCTCCTCCCGGCTGCGACTTTCATTTCATCGAACGCGACACTCCGGAGGCCATCGCGGAAACGATCGTGCATCTGGCGAAGGAGCGTATTCCCCAGGCCTTCCGGATGGATCCCATTCAGGACATCCAGGTGCTCTGCCCGATGAACCGTGGCCTGCTGGGCACCGGCAACATCAACCAACTGCTGCAGGAAGCACTCAATCCTCCGGGCGACTGGACCAAACCTGAATGCGAACGCTACGGCCTGACTTTCCGTCAGGGAGACAAGGTGATCCAGACCCGCAACAATTACGATAAGGACGTCTTCAACGGCGATATCGGCCGCATCACCGGCATCCAGGCCGATCCCCTGGAAGTGCTGGTGGAATTCGAGGATGGCCGCCAGGCCGTTTACGAAAGTGGTGACGTGGACGAACTGCGCCCTGCCTACGCCATCACCATCCATAAGAGTCAGGGCAGCGAATTCCCCGCCGTCATCATCCCGGTGAGCACCCAGCATTTCGTAATGCTGCAACGCAATCTCCTCTACACTGGCGTCACCCGCGGCCGGCGCTTGGTCATCCTGGTGGGCGATCCGAAGTCCTTGGGGATGGCCGTGAGAACCGTCGGCGCAGCCAAGCGCTGGGGCGGCCTGCGGCACCGGTTGGAATACGGTAAAGACTAACGCTTTTCCCAAAATTGATCCTGGAAGATACCGATCCAATCCATCTCCGGTCCCGAGTTTCGCAGAATCCACGCAGCCTGAATCAATTCAGGTTGAATGATATTTCTTCCCACCAAACCCTCAATCGATCTACAGGCGCTTTTCGGAGGTAAAGGAGCGCCCAATTGCGGTCAGCACCTCTCTCCGCATAGGTGTCGATGATTTCAGCAATGAATCGCTTCGAATCTTCCGAAAAGGGCACCTCGGCAGCAACCGCGCCACGTTCGGACAAATGGGTTTTTCCGAAAAAGAGCCGTGAATAACGATGGTTGACCGGCAACGCGAGACGCAAATCCTTACCGGCTGCATCCAGTATTTCCACTCCGATGCTTCCGCCATCAAAGTAGTAAAAAGCTTTGACCGAGCTGAAAGGCTCCTTGAGTGCCAGCAGATCAGGATGCACTCCTGCTGGATTATAGCGAGGAACACGCAGTCCCAGAAATATCAAAGCCACCAGCAGCCCCAAGATAATGCCATACCACAAAACGAGGCGCTTTTTTTCAATCATGAGGGGCTGATTTTTTCAAAACGATCAAAACGCACCGGCCCCACCCGACGGTGTCGTTTTGAGGTCCCACTTCCCGGCGCGGCAGCACACCCGCACCGGCGCCCCAAACACCTTTGCCAGCAGTGCATCCGTAAGCACTTCCCGGATCGGCCCCGCCGCGGCCACGGCGCCGCGATGCAGGGCCAGCACGTGGGTGCAGGCCGGGGGGATTTCCTCCAGGTGGTGGGTCACCAGCACCACGGCGGGGCCCCGCTTTTGCGTGGCGAGGCGTTGCATGAAGTGGACAAAGCGGTCGCGGGCCACGGGGTCGAGGCCGGCGCAGGGTTCATCGAGAATCAGGAGTTCCGGTTTGGCCATGAGGGCGCGGCCGGTGAGGACGCGTTGGCGTTCGCCCTGGGAAAGCACCGCCCAATCGCGCTCCAACAGCGGCGTGCAACGGACCTGGCGGGCAATGGTGGCGATCTGCCGCTGATCGTCCGCCGTGAGACGGCCCCAGAAATTGATTTGCCCATAACGTCCTCCGCCGATGATTTCGCGGGGACGTTCGGTGTCCTCCACCATCTGGCGCACGCTGCTGCTGACCAGACCGATGCGCTTCTTCAATTGAGTCCAATCGCTCGCGCCGTAGGTCTCGCCCAGCACGGTGACGGTGCCACCAGCGGGTGTGAGGAATCCGGTGAGACAGCTCAGCAGGGATGTCTTGCCGGAACCATTGGCGCCCAGGATGGTCCACATCTCGCCCTCATTCACCGTCCAGTCCACACTACGCAGAATCCGGGTGCCACGACGGGTGACGGTGAGTTGGGAAACAGAGAGGACGGGCATTGGTTCTTTCCTATGAGTGATGAAGCAGGCGCTCAACGGCGAAGCTGGCAGGCCCGTCACCTTTCAAAGAAATTCACTGGCAGTGGAGTGGAGACTGCCTAGTCTACCGTTCATGGAAGTCACCGTTGTCGATCACCCCGTGGTGCAGGACCGTCTCGCGCGGCTTCGGCATCGGGACACTCCGCTGGACAGCTTCCGCCGGGCGGTTCATGAGTTGGGCATGTTGATGGCTTTTGAGGCGACCCGTTCCCTCGAAGTCCGCACCGAAATGGTTCCCACTCCGGTTGCCTTGGCCACCTCGCAGGTGCTGGCAAGGCCGGTGGTGGTGGTGCCCATTCTCAGGGCGGGACTTGGTATGTTGCAGGGCATTCTCTCCCTGCTGCCGGAGGCCTTGATTGGCCACATCGGGATGGCCCGCAACGAGGAGACCAAACGTCCGGAGAGCTACTTTCTGAAGTTGCCCCCGGGCATCGCCGATGCAGATGTGCTGCTGGTGGACCCCATGCTGGCCACCGGCCACAGTGGCGCTGCCGCGGCCACCAAACTCAAGGAAGCCGGAGCCACGCGCATCGCTTTTGTCAGCATCCTCGCCACCCCGGAAGGGATTGCGGTGTTCCAGGCGGCCCACCCTGACATTCCTGTTTTTACGGCATCGATCGATGATGGCCTGACTGCCAACGCCTTCATCACCCCCGGTCTGGGGGATGCTGGCGACCGGTATTTTGGCACCCTGTGATGCCGCCGGACGACGCTTTCATCTGCAGACCGTTGAATATTTCCCAACTTTTACCCGTCCACGCATCCATGAATATTTCCCCCTACGCTCTACTTCGTGTCATTCTCGCTGCCAGCGCCTTGGCTGCCCTGCCCTCCTGTGAAGGAGTTCCGGGAGAATATGGACCGAACTACGGAGGATATGACGATGGCCCGGGCTACAGTTCGTATCAGAGCAGCCCCACCTATTACGGCAGCGGCACCGGGTATTATGGAGGAGGCTACTCCCGTCCTTATTACGGATCACCCTACTATGGCGGGTCACGTTATTATAACGGACGCTATTATAACAGAAATGACCACGACCACGACCACGACGACCATCGCTCATCCAACAACGACAGGAACAAGAGCAGCAATTCCAGCCACAGGAGTTCCAGCGACGACGACATCCGTCTGGTGAAAGTCCGGGATGGCACGAGGGGAGATGTGCCGGAGGGATACCATAGCAAGGAGTGGTATCAGAAGCGCGGCATCAGCCTCAGCAAAAACGTTTACGAGACCCGGGAAGGTGACCGTCGCGGGTATTCCGGCAGCACTTCCAAGAGTTCGTCCAGCTCCAACAAATCGAGTTCGAATAAATCCAGCTCAGATAAGTCCAGTTCAAATAAATCGAGTTCCAGCAGCAGCGGCAGGAAAAAAGGCTGAGGGTTCCTTTCCCGGGGAGATGGCGGACGATTAATAACAAAAACGTACAGCCTCCCCCTCGGGGTGGCAGAACGACGGACGGGTTTATTTCGCGGGCGTGATTGTCCTAAGGGCTTCCGGTGAGAAATCGGCGTCGGTAAAGGAGACGTCATGGCGACTGTTGGATCCTTCCAACTCGGTCACGGAAGTTTGTCCGGCGCGGACGACACTGAAGGTGGATGGGACGGGACGACCGGTATCGTCCTTGGAGACCCGGGTGGTGTCGATCCGCCGGGCCACCTGGCCCGAGGCCGTGTACTTTTCGATCCGCAGCGGCACCATTTTTTTCGGATCGATCCAACTGCGCACTTTGGCATAACTGGAGCGTTCTCCCTTGCCGGGTTTGGATTCCAGGACCTGGCAAACCACCCGGTCCACGGTCTCGGTTCCCGTCAGGGTCTGACTTTCCCACGCGTAAAAGTTGTCCACGAGGTCTTCATAGGCCAGATCACTGCCGAAGATTCCCTGCTGCATTTGCGCAGCGGACAGGCTCTGCGTGGTGGAGGGGGGCACAAAGACGGTGCCACTGGCAGCCTGATTGCCTGACTTCCGCAGGAGGAAGGATTCCCCTTTTCGTTCCTTGGGCCAGAGCACCTGATACAACACTTCGGTGGAGGCCGGGGTGCGCCGCGACTTGATCTGCAGCTGCAGCACGGATTTAGGAGCCCCGGGAGCAGCTTTCATTTCCAGCTTCAGGCGCACGCCTGAAGATCCGTCCTGGAGGGCCGTGCTGAGCTTCTGGGCCAGTGCCCCGGCGGTGGGAGCTGCATCCTGCGCTTTGCCTGGCAGAATCAACAAAGCCAGACTCAGCAGGGCACCTTGGCAGACGGTGAGGGGATTTGCGGAAAGAATCGTTTTCATAGGCTTGGGATTTTATAGGACTCCGGTTAACCGTGGAGGGCGAGGCTGGGGGAGAGTCGTGAACTGCGCCACCCTGGATACAGGCCGCTAACCACCCCCACGAGGACGGCGATGGCGATGGACGTCAGGAGAAGTTTGGGGCTGAGATCGGGCTCCAGCAGACCCTGCACAGCGGGCGTGGTTTGAAGAAGTTTCAAGCCAAGGGCTCCCAGTGAAACTCCCAGCAGGCCACCGAGCAGGCCCAGCATTGCCGATTCCCAAAGCACCATGGCCACAATGCGGCGGCGTTTCCAGCCGACCGCGAGCAGAATCCCGATCTCGTGGGTGCGTTCGAAGACGGTCATGAGCATGGTGTTCATGACCCCCAGCACACCCACCACGATGGCCAGCAGGGAGGTGCTCCAACTCATCGCCCGGGCCACCCGGAAACCCTGACTGGTGCCTACCACTTCGCTGGCGACCATGGCACGGCCTTCCGGAAAAATCCCCTTAATCCGGGCGCAGAGCTCGGCCACCTGATCCTTGGTGGTCCCGGGAGTGATCCGGATGTCGATGAAATTCACTTTGCCTTCATTGCCCGTCACGGCTTGGAGCACCGGCAAGGACAGGAGCACAGCCCCATTTTCCACGACCGCCTGGCCATCGACGATTCCCACCACCGGCAGTTCCGTGGCTTCGATCTGCACGGTATCCCCAACCTTCTTTTTCAGCACTTCAGCCGCCAGACGGCCGAGGACCACGACCTCTTCGGTGCCGTCCTTCGGCATCCGGCCTTCCAGCACTTTGAGTTTGTCCCAGGTGAAGCCGCCCCATTCCCGGCCGGATACCATCATCATCGGCGCATCCTCGATACTCAGCATCTGCATCAGCACCGAAGTGGTGTCTGCGACCTGCGGCAGCGGCTTGATTTTGGCCTGGAGCGAGTCGTCAAAAACCTTGGGCATCAGACCGCCGCTCATGTTGCTGACGACCACGTCGATACCGATGACGTCCAGCTGCTTGCCGATACTTTTCTCGTATCCCCAGGCCATGCCGACCAAGGCCACGACGGCAGCAATGCCGATGGAAATGCCCACCAGGGTCAAGCCGGTGCGGACGGGGCGGCGGATCAGGCCGCGCACGATGACAGTGAAAAAGGTCATATGACAGCGGCAGGGTCGGGGGTGGCAGGCGGGACAATACGACCATCCTTCATGCGGATGGTACGGGACGCCTGTGCGGCAATACTGGAGTCATGAGTGACAAGCACAAGGGTCATGCCCAGCTTCTGATGCAGTTGGAGCAGAAGTTCGAGAACGGATTCAGCGTTTTCGCTATCCAGATTGCCGGTCGGTTCATCGGCAAGGAGCACCGAAGGCCGGTTGGCCAGACTGCGGGCAATGGCGACACGCTGCCTCTCCCCCCCGGAAAGCTGGGAGGGAAAATGCCCCAGCCGGTGTCCGAGCCCTACCGAATTCAACAGCTCAACGGCCCGTTCCTTCCGTTGGCTCCGCGACAGATTTCCTTCAAACATTGGAATCTGCACATTTTCCTCCACGGTAAAAGTGGGGAGGAGGTGGAAGGCCTGGAAGATGAATCCAATGTCGCGGGACCGGTATTCCGCAGGGTCCAGCAAGCCGGAAATGGACTTCCCACGATAGGTCAGGGTTCCGGTGGTCGGATGGTCGAGAGAGCCCAGCATGGAAAGCAAAGTACTCTTTCCGCAGCCACTGGGTCCGACGATCGCCACGAACTCACCTTCCTTGATCTCGAAGTCGACCCCGCGCAGCGCCGCCACCTGTCCCCCATCAAACGATCTGGTCAGGCCCACGGCTTGGAAGACGGGGGGGGGCAAAAGGGGTACAGGATCACTCATTATGAAGGTGGTCTATGGGGTTGCTGCCGTGGGACGGTCCGGCAGGGCAGCCTTGTCAGGCCAGTGGCTGCCGGCACGGGGGTCCGAGAGTTGGGTCCACAGGTGTTTGAAAGCACTCCGGTAGTTCGGAAAAGGAGCAACTTCCCCAGCTACGGAAGGTTGGAGGAGATCTGCATGCAGCGGGAGTTCGGCATGCGGCAGGCCCGCTTTGATGTGGTGCACCCCGTGGAAAGGTTCGTGGAGCAGCGTCAGGGAAAGCAGGCGGCCGGACCATGTGTCGGCAATAATGCTGCGGGTGGCACTTTTGGCGGTGTGACCACTCAGGCCAACGTGTTCAATGTATTTACGCCAACTCTGAAGGTTCCCCGCGATGTAGCCTGGAGCAAAAAAGATCCAGAGGAAATAAGACCAGATCTGGAAGTAGGCGACTGCAGAAAGAATCGCCGTCCAGGTCGAGATGATCAGGAAAAACTCCCCCCAGATCCGCCGCCTCACTTTACGGGCACGCACAAAAGAGTTCTTCCGGAAGAACATACGCCAGAAAAGAAACGGGGTGAAGGCAAGTCCGGCATTGAGTTCGATGAAGGCCACCAACCGGCGGACCCAGCGGGGGCTCTCCACATTGACAAACGGCCAGAGTTCCTCATCCCGCTCCGTGGCCAGATACATGTGGTGCTTTTGATGGGCGGCCCGGTAGAGGGTGAAGCTCATGAAACTGAGCACTCCGGCCAGCACGCCATCGATTTCATTCAGCAGTTTGTTTTTCCGCAGCAAGCCGTGGGAGGCTTCGTGGAATCCAATCAGCAGACCATGCATGAAATGGCTGGTCACCAGGACCAGCGGCACCGCCAGCCAGTACCAGCCATGGAAGACCGCAAAGCCAAGTGCCACCTGGGAGAGGATCATGGCAGCACTGATCAGGGGAAACGCGGCGCGGCTGACCCAGTGGATATGCTGTTCATCACCGTCGCCGCAGGGCGGGCCGGCATCGGCATTCATGGAAAGGGGAGCGGAATCAGTGATCATGTATGGGTGGGGGACCTGACTACTGGAATACGGCAAGCGAGGCGTTCTGGTTTTCCGGGCTCCGGCAAACATTGGCGGCCACTGTTTGAAACAGAGCGTTTAATTCAAGGATTTCTGCCTGGCTTATCATACCGTGCCGGTAGAGCCAGACAACCTCCAACTCCTGTCCGCATTCGGTAATCTCGCAGCCAAGGTCAAAACGCGCCGTGCCGGTCGAACGCATCCGCAATCTGGTCGAAATCCGGGGCAACTGGACATCCGGCACCGGGTGGTTCTGCAGAGCGAACCGGACATCAAATACGGTATGCTGGCCAGGCGCCACCGGACCGCCCGCGAGACGGCCCACTTCCGCAAAGGGGATGGCATTGGCAAAACAATCGACGGCGGTGTCGTGGACCGTGCGCAGGTGGCGGGAGAAGCTCTGGGAACCATCCACCCGCCCCCGCAGCGGGACCACTCCGGCAAAATACCCCATAGTCTGCCGCACCGCTTCCTTGTTCCGGTTGGCCACGGGAGTGCCCACCATGAGGTCATCCACGCCGGTCCATTTCCACAACGCAAGTTGGAAAGCCGCCAGCAGAGTGCTGAACAAAGTGGCCCCATTCCGCTGGGCCAGGTCCTTGACGGCGCGTGTCAGCGGCGGCGGGATGGCGGCCACCTGGCGCTGCAAGGCACCACTGGTGCGGGCAACATCGTGTTTTCCTGACCAGATTTGCCGGGAACCGGCCAACTGGGACTTCCAGAAATCCGCGCGGCGCTCCAATTCCGCCGGTTGCCAAAAAGCCCGTTCCGACGCGGCCCATTCACTGTAAGTCTGCGGCACGGGCGGGAGTTTATCGGACAATCCCAACACCCCGGTCGCCACCACCTTGCGCAGGCCTTTCAATCCCATCACGTAGGCGGTGGAGAGGTCCTGCACAAAAACGCCCAGCGACCAGCCATCGGCGATGGCATGATGAATGGAGAAGGCCAGCACATGGTCCCCCGCGCCCCGCCGCAGCATCTCCACCCGGTGCAGCGGTCCCTGCAGCAGGTCAAACGGCTTGCGGTAGGTTTCCTGCATCACTTCCTCCAAGGCTTCGGGCCGGGCTTCGGCCGCTGACAATTCGCGGAATCCCAACAGCGGCGTGCCGGTCGTCCGGATCATCTGCAAGGTGCGGTCCCTGCCTGGCAGAAAGGACAGCCGCATCGCTTCCTGGCGTTCCATCACACGCTGGACCGCTGCCCCGCACTCTTCCGGCGTGATCGCTCCTTTGATCTCGATAAAACCACAAATGTGATTGGCACAATCCGCCACCGCGACCGGTGACGCCTCCCACAACTCCCGCTGGGGAAAGGTGAGGGGCTGCAGGCGCACCTCCCCGCTCTCCAGCCATTGCCGGAGACGGGAACGATTGTCAGGCTCCTCCATGGTTTCAAGAACCGGCAGTGGAATTAGTGGCAGGTTCGGCGTCCGCGCCCATGCCCATCAAGCGGTCGATATCCTCATCGGAGAGCGCATCCAGATCCACCTCCGCCGCCGCCATCGGCGTTTCGGGAATGATCTCCTTCTCCGCCGCCGGGCTGACGCTGCCGCCTCCAATGTGTTCGGAAATCAGAGAAGCGATTTGCCCCACGGTGCGGGCCCGCATCAGGCTGGTCGGCGGCAGGGCGACTCCGATGGAGCTTTCGATCAGGTTTTCGATCTCCACGCCCATCAGGGAATCCAGCCCCAGATCCGTCAGGGGCTGGTCATCGCGCAGACTGTCAGGTTTGACGCGGAGCACCGAGCCGACCACATCCCGCACGGCTTGTCCGATCACCTCAATCCGGTCGTCCGGTCCGGCCGATTGAATCTTCTGCCGCCAATCGTTGCTGCCACTGCTCGTCTCCTGGAGTTCGACGCCGGAAGCAAAGATCCGCTCCACCAGAGGATTGTCCTGCATGCCCCGGAAGGATTGGCGCCACTTGGCCCAATCGACCCTGATCGCGGCCACCTGGGTGGAGTGTGCCGTGAGGAAGGATTCCATCAGGGTCGTCACTTCCCGTGGTGTCAGGGCGGCAGTGCCTTGCCGGGCAAGGAATTCAGCGACCCGTTCGTTGCGGGCGACATAACCTTCCCCGCCGAGTACTCCCCAGTTGATCGCGAGCGCCGGCAGGCCCAAGGCCCGGCGATGATGAGCCAGCGAATCAAGGAAGGCATTGGCGGCCGCATAATTCCCTTGGGCGGGATTGCCAAAGATGCTGGAGACCGAGGAGAACATCACAAAACAATCCAAGGGAAGATCCTTGGTATTTTCATGCAGCAGCCATGCGCCGTGGGCCTTGGGAGCCATCACGGTGCGCAGGCGTTCACTGGTCAGAGCCGAAAGCGGGGCGTCGTCGATCACCATCGCCAGATGGAAGATCCCCTTCAGCGGGACCGCGCCGGCCCGGGCTTCCCCGATCAGACGCACGACATCTTCCGGGGAACCGCTATCAGCTTTGATGACAGTGATTTCGACCCCGTTGCTCCGCAGTTTTCCGACAAATTCCACGGCCTCAGGCGTGGAAGCGCCACTCCGGCTGGACAGGATCAGGTGGCGTGCACCGCACTCCACCAGCCATTCCGCCAGCACCCTGCCAAATCCTCCAAGCCCACCGGTAATCAGATAGGCTCCGTCGGATTTGACTTCAAAGGCGGACAGCGGGGCCTCGCCCTTCCGCAGGACAAAGGCATCCGCGAAGGCGACGACAACCTTGCCGGTGTGCTTGCCTCCAGCCATCAGGCGGAAGGCGGCGTCGATCCGGCTGGCGGGGAAAGAACGATAGGGAAGCGGTGTCAGGGCCTTCTGTTCGACCAGTCCGGCGATCTCCGCCATCAGTTCACGGGTCTGTTCGGCATCACCGGCGAAGACCGCATCCATGGCCACCACGTGGAAGGATGCGTTGCGGCGCAATGACCAGAGTGGGAGGCGGGAATTTTGATAGATGTCCCGTTTGCCGATCTCGATGAACCGGCCAAACTCGGCCAGACAGGAAAGTCCCATCGGAATGGCTTCGGCGGCGAGGGCATTGAGCACCACATCCACGCCCCGTCCCCCGGTCAGTTCCATCACGGTTTCGGTGAAGTCACCCCGGCGGGAGTCTATCACGTGTTTCACCCCGAGCGTCTGCAGGAGCGCCCGCTTGGCAGGACTGCCGGCGGACGCAATCACGTCGGCTCCCAGATGATGGGCGATTTGAATCGCCGCCATGCCCACCCCTCCGGCTCCGGCATGCACGAGGATCATCTCCCCGGCTTTCATGCGGGCCACGGTCTTGAGGGCATGCCAGGCGGTCATGAAGACGACGGGCAGCGTGGCCGCTTCCTCGTAGGTCAACCCGGCAGGCATCGGCCGGACATCGGCCGCTCTGGCGAGGGAGTGGGTGGCGAGACCGAAGACGGCCAGGCCGAAGGCACGGTCACCCGGAGCCAGATGCGTTACCTCTGAGCCCACGGCGACCACTTCGCCGGCCACTTCGTCCCCGAAGATCCGGGCGTCGGCGGTTTCCGCCGGATAGAGGGCCAGGGCCTTGAGCACATCCCGGAAATTCATCCCGGCGGCCTTGACCTTGATCAGCACTTCATCAGGGGCACAGGCCGGCATCATGAACGGTGTGAACTTCAGACTATCCAGCAGCCCGCGTTCCCGGGACTCGAGACGCAGGGGCACGGCGGCCTCCAAACTTTGTTCCCGCACAGGCAACCCACGGGTGAGACGCTGGGCATAACGGGCTTCCCCGCGCAGGGCGATTTCCCGCTCGCTGCCGGCGCCTGTCAGTTCATGCCAGAGGAAATCCCGGTCCGACGCAGCCGCCACCGGAGCCAGATCGATGCTGCGGCATACCAAGTTAGGATGCTCGCCGAGGATGACCCGGAAGATCCCGATGGCAGGCGCCTGCGCCACCGCAGTGGCCACCATGTCGCGGCCGGCGGGTTGGGCCCCGCGGGTGATGAGATCCAGCCGGATTTTGGCCACGGGCAGGGTTTCCTCCAAGGCGTGGGTCAGATGCAGCAAGGCATCAATTCCCATCAAGGCATCCTGGGGGCGGTCGCCGGTCTGCTCATCCAGCGTCCACAGGTAAACGAGGTGCTCCGGTGGCGCTTCCTGCAACAAATTGGCAAACAACTGCTGCCAATCGGCTGGCGAATCGGCCCGGATCGTGAAGGCATCCGCCGCCGGAGCAGCGTAGCTTTCACCACGGCGCACGACACGGCAGCGTGAACCGGCGGCCGTGATTTCAGCCGCCATTTCGGTGCCCAATCCTGACTCATCCGCAAAGACGACCCAGGAGGATGCGATCCCGCTTTCGACCGGAATGGAATCAGCTATTCCAACGGTGGCCGCGCCAGCCTTGCGGGCCAGCAATGCCACCTGTCCTTCCCCATCCGGACCCTGCAGACCAGGGAATGACAGGGTTTCGGCAAAGCCGGCTTCCTTCAAGGCGGCTTCCCATTGAGAACGCTGGAGCAACGGCTGATCCGGGCGCAGATCGCGGTCGGTCAGGTGCCACCAGCCGCTGGTGAGGCCAAAGACGGCCTCGGTCCACAATTGAGGCGTCGCCACATCCATGAACATGAGCGTTCCGCCAGGCGTCAGCAGCTCATGCAACGTGCGGAGAGTGGCCCGGACATCGGCCACCGCGTGGAGCACGTTGGTTCCCACAATAAAATCATAGGTATCCGCTTCAAAGCCCTGCTCAGCGCCTGATTTCTCCAAATCCAGAATGCGGTATTCCACTTCCGGGAAGGCGGCCAGCTTCTGGTTGGCACTTGGAAAGAAACCAGCGGAGACGTCGGTGAAGGTGTAGGCATGCACCCCACGTTCAAGGAGTGGCAGCATCTGCGCCGCGAGACCGGCGGTGCCGGCCCCGACTTCAAGAATGCGCAGGCCGCGCCCTTCCGGCAGGTGCCGGGCCGCTTCCTGGACAGCACTGGTGATGCTGGCCATCCAATGGCTGGCAAACAAGCCATCCCCATAAAACTGATCCAACAATTCGGCGCCCGGGCCGCTGAAGAGGATCTGCACGGCATCCTTTTCACCCCGGATGATGGAACCAAACTCCGCACAGGTGGAGGCGCAGAGCATGCCTTCCGGCAAATGCCCGGGATGTTTGGCAATGAAGTCGCGCAAGCCTTCCTGAGCCGAATCAGCCGCGGCCGAAAACGCAGCCGATGGACGGTAACCCTCCCCTTCCACTATCAAGAGACCACGGCTGACCAGCTTGTTCATGAGCCGCCCGAACACGGTCCGCAGCAACGGTGTGACGGCAAGGGAGCCGGCAGTGAAGACCGCCGCCGGGCTGACACCCATTTCCCGCAGACCATGGGCCAGTTGCACAGCAGCCAAATCATCCTCGGCGGCCATGACCGCTTCAAGTTCGGCCCGGCCCCGGACACCGATGACTTCGTTCAGGGTCGCGGTGGCGGTGGCGTGGAGTTGTGTCAGGGGAACCGGCAGGGTCTTCGCCGCAGCCATGGTGGAAGCGGAGCGCTCCCAGTCCACATGATAGAGCAGATCCCGGCCGCCGCCAGAGGCCCCGGGACGGCGTGCGGCAGTCATGCTGATTGCCCTGAACCCATCCACCAGCACACAAGGCCGGCCCGCCTCGTCGTAGAGAGAGATGCGTCCTTCGATCAGTTCATCATTGAAGTGCAGCACGCGGGCGCTGACTTTACTGGAGGCACCCGGGGAGCGCAGGAAAAGAATCCGGGCAAAACGCACCGGAAGTTTCATCTTGGCACGGCGGTCCTCGACGGTCTTGGCTCCGGCGGAGAAGATTTGCAGGGCCCCATCCAGCAGCACGGGATGCAGGGCATATTCGGCGGCCCGCTTGCTGATTCCTTCAGACAAGGAAACCCGGCCGGCCGATTTGCCGCCGCCCGCGGCCAGTTCCCGGATCGGACGGAATTCATCGCCATAACGCAGGCCAAGGTCGCTCATGTGGCCGTAGAACTGGCCAACGCCTTCCGGCTCCAATTCCGGACCTGGGGTCTGCCACTCCGAAGCGCCGAAGGACGATTCGGTGCGCTCGCTGCGCATGGACCCGACCACATGGACCGACCACGAAGCCGCCTGGTCAAACTTGCTCTGGATGGTAAAGGTGCGCTCGCCGGGTTCGTAGGTGAGTTCCATCACCAGACCCGACGGCGGATCAGGCAGGATGAGCGGCTTGCGGATCTCAAAGTCTTCAATCGCAAACGGCCGTCCTTCAAATAACTGCACGCCGGCTTCCAGCACCATTTCCACAAAACCGGCCCCGGGGAAAATCACGTGGGTATCGACTTTGTGATCCTTAAGGAAGGCCATGTGCCGGCCATCGAGCCGGGCAATCCAAGTGGGAGTGGCCCGGGGCAGGCGCTGGTCCAACAAGCCTTTGCCACCGGGGGAGAGGCGGCTGTCGCGCAATTCGCTGCATTCATGCCACCAGCGGCTGCGATCCCATGGATAGGCCGGCAGGGAGAGCAACTCCCGGGACGGCGTCATGGCGGCAAAATCAAGGGTGACCCCGGCCCGATGGAGCGCGAGGGCAGCTTCCACCAAGCAGGTATGTTCGCGTTCGCGGCGGGTGGACGAAGTGACCGTGGCCTTCTGGCCGCGGGCGGCGAGGCACTCCTGGATCGAGATGGATAGCGCCGGATGGGAACTGATCTCCAACCACACATCGACCCCGAAATCGGCCAAGGCATTCACCGCCGGCACAAATTGCACGGCTTGCCGGATGCCCCGTCCCCAATGGGCGGCGGTGCAGTCCTGCCCGGCCTGCTGCTGGCCGGTCACGGTGCTGAAGAACGGCACCGATTCAGGCTGCGGCGCCAGATCGGCCAGCGCGGCGGTCAGAGCGTCGGCCGCCGGCTGCATCAGGGCATGGTGGAAGGGATGTTCCACCCTGACAAAACGGGCAAACACGGACCTGGCCTCCAGTTCGGCCCGGATCACTTCCAGCACGGGCTGCGGCCCGGAAAGCGTCAGGGATTTCGGACCATTGAACGCAGCAATGCTGACCTCGCGGCCATGACCGGCCAGCAGGAGCTGGGCTTCCTCTTCGGAAAGCCCCACGGCCAGCATGGTGCCCTCACCGCGGGCACACTCGTGCATCAGACGGGCCCGCAGCACGATCACCCGCGCCGCTTCCTCCATGCTGAGAATCCCGGCCACACAGGCCGCCGCGATCTCGCCCACACTGTGGCCGACGATCGCGGCAGGTGTGACTCCGATGGATTTCCAGAGGGCACTGAGGGCAAATTGGAAGGCAAAGATCGCGGGCTGGGCCACCTCGGTCTGTTGCAGCCGGGACGTTTCCTGGTCCCTCGCCAATTCTTCGAGCAGCGAGAAGCGCGCGTGCGGCTTCATGGCAGCGGCACAGGCTTCCATCGCCTGGCGGAACACGGGCTCGTTTTCCATGAGTTCGCGCCCCATGCCCCACCATTGCGGACCTTGTCCGCTCATCACAAAACCAATGCGGGGCGCCTCCTCGCGCCGGGGCGTGAAAGAAGTCAGGGCCTGACCGCCACTTTCTCCGGCGGCAAAAGCCTGCAATTCCTGCACCAGTTCGTAACAGGATTGGGCCGCGAGGGTGATCCGGTGGGGATGATGATTGCGGCGGGCGCCGAGGGTGTAAACCAGCGAGGGCAGCAGGGGACTGGTGCCATTGCCTTTTTGATGAATTTCGATCCATTCGGCCAAGCGTCCGGCCACGCCCTGCAGGGCGGTTTCCGACCGGGCGGAGAGCACCAGCGGCCAGGCACGGTCTGTCAGGAGGGGTTCATGGACCGAAGGAGCGCGCACCGGTGCTTCCGCGAGAATGACGTGGGCATTGGCTCCACCGAATCCAAACGAATTGACCCCCACGAGGCGGGGACCATCAGTTTCAGGAAACGCCTCCAGGGTGGTGGGCACCCGGAGTTTCAAAGCGGCGAAATCGATGTGTTCGCTGGGTGTCGTGAAATGCAGACTGGCGGGAATCTGGCGGTGTTTCAGAACCAGCAATCCTTTGACCAGTCCGACCACCCCGGCGGCGGTCTCGAGGTGGCCCATATTGGTTTTCACCGAACCGATAGCGAGAGGAGCATCGGGACTGCGGTCCACGCACAGGGCCTCGGCGAGGGCGGTGGCTTCGATGGGGTCACCCACCGCGGTTCCGGTTCCATGAGCTTCCACAAAACCGACCTGCGAAGGGGCGATACCGGCATCGGCACAGGCATCCCGCACCAGTTGCGCCTGGGCTTCCGGACTGGGCAGCGAAATGCCGTTGGTATGACCATCCTGATTCAAGGCGGTCCCTAGGATCACCCCTTGGATCGGATCTCCATCAGCGATGGCCTGGGAAAGCAGTTTCAGCAGGACCACGCCTGCGCCTTCCGCCCGCACAAATCCGTTGGCGGCGGCGTCGAACGCCTTGCACTTCCCATCGGGTGACAGCATTCCTGCCTGGGAAAATCCGATAAACCCATCCGGCGTGATGATCACGGTCACCCCCCCCGCCAGGGCCATGCGGCAGCGTCCCGTCCGGAGTTGCTCGCAGGCGACATGCACCGCCGTCAGAGCCGAGGAGCAGGCCGTATCCATCGACATGCTGGGGCCCTTCAAATTAAGGCTGTAGGAAATGCGGTTGGCCGCAATACTGTGGGCGCTCCCGGTAGGGGAGTGGGCACTGATCCCGGCGCGGTCGGTTCCTCCGCCCTGGATGTTTTGATAGTCGTTGTGCGAGACTCCGACAAAGACCCCGATGTCGGTGCCACGTTCCAAGTCCAGGACGACCCCGGCATCTTCCAAGGCTTCCCAGGCGGTTTCCAGCATCAGACGCTGCTGGGGATCAATATAGGGCGCCTCGCGGGGAGAAATGCCAAAAAACTGCGGATCGAATTGATCGATTTGGTCCAGAAACCCGCCACGTTTGGCGATGGACTTGCCGGCCAGGCCGGGTTCGGCATCGTAAAACCGCTCCACGTTCCATCGGTCGGCCGGCACCTCGGTGACTACGTCCCGCCCCTCAGCCAGCAGCTGCCAGAATGATTCGATATCGGTGACTCCGCCGGGGAACCGACAACCGATTCCAATGATTGCTACTGCTTCTTTTTGCATAAAAAATGACACCGCCTGGGTGGGGGCGCACTTCTGTAGCAATTAGCTTGCTGGAACAAGGACAAATTCCGCACTTCGTTCGCCTTGACGGGGAAAACGGGCTCCTGCGTCCCCCTAAAGATCGGCCAAAGTAGCACGTCCCCGGGCCTTGACCTCCGGATCATCCTTGCCGGTATTGGGCATGGCCAATCCTTTGTTGATGCATTGGCGGGCTTCCGTCGCCTTCCCCATTTGCGCGTAGGTCCGGCCCAGCTCAATGTGATGAATCAGACGGCCGGGGTTCAGCTGGATGGCCTTTTGAAAACATTGGACGGCTTCCTCATTGGTGGCGGCGGGCAATTCCCCATAAACGAGTTTGGCCATGGCCCGCTTGACCATGCCGATGTCGGCGAGACGCTGGTGCCATGTTCCGAGGACATGCCAGGCCAAATCCTTGCCCGGATCCAGCGCAATGGCCTGATCCACGGAGATTTTGACCTGACGGGAAGCCTCCATTTTTTCCTTGGTATCAAGGAACGGGACCAATTTTGCATGGGAGAGGGCCACCGACAAATGGGCCTCTGCCTCTTTGGGGGAAAGAGTCACCGCCCGTGCAGCATAGGTCTTCCCCACGTTGGCAAATTTGATTTTATCGGCCAATTCCGGTGCATCGGCCATCAGATGGCGATACTGCCGGGCAATGCAAAGCAGCAGCCCGACATTGTCCGGCTCCTGTTTCTCTGCGGGCAAATAAGAAGCCAAGGCTTCCGCCGGACGAAATTTCTGGTCGGAAACATCACCCTTTTTGATCAGGTCCGCGACTGATTCCTCAGCAGAAGCCATGCCGGGCAACAGGAGACAAAGGGCGAGACAAAAAGACTTGAAGGGGCGGAGGCATTTCATAAGCGGGGGGAGATTCGGCCAATTGGGGAGCGCTGGTTGAGCGGCATGGTGGGGCGGGCCTGTTTGGGAAAAAGCCAAAGCGTCCCGGACAAGCGCACCCCGGCTACCGGTTGGCCGTTTTCAGATGCAGCATGAGAATGCGTTTCACCTCGGCGATCGCCTGGGGATGCTGATTTGACCAGTGGTTGCTCGGAACAATCAGTTCGCTCCGGGCTCCATCGATGTGACTGCTCCAGTAAGGCACGAGGCCGTCGGTGCTCTGCGGTTTGGTGCGATTCAGATTTCCCCCTTTGCCACGATCACCCATGATCGAATGAAAAGGGATTCCTTTGATCGGCGGGATCGCGTTGATGGTGGTGATAAATCGATTATCCGGGTCGAGCGTATCCAAGCTGTTCGGCGCTTTTTTGAGTTGCTGTCCGTCCGCCCGGGGTTTTGAAAGCACCGCCAACTCCTTCCCGACTTCGGAGAGTTCGTCGTCGGGATTGCCGATCAAGACGGCCCCAAGACGGCCCATGAAGCTGGTGGCCACGTCGCTCCCGGCCAGGGAGGCAGACGCAAAGATGACCCGGGCAATTTCCGGCCGATGTTTGAAAATCAATGCTTTGGTGACAATCTCCCGGGCCTCTGGGGAAAACGGGGTCCGTGCCGGAGGGGTTTCAAAAAATGCCTTCCAGATCTGGAGCCCACTGTCAGTGATCAGGGTCCGGGCGATCATTCCCCCCATGCTGTGACCCACCACCACCAGCGGTTTATGGTCCGGGTAATGACTGTCCATGGCATCCAACTGTTCCCGCAGTTCCGCCGCCATCATCGGATAAGGATATCCCGTGGGATAACTGAAGAACCAGATCTGGTAATGCGCCCTGAAAGTGGCGTCGGCCCGGAGGGTTTCGATCATCGGGGCCCAGGTGGCCTGCGAGTCGCCGAGGCCGTGAATGCAAAGCAGGGGGATTTTCTTTTGATTGTAGGGTTCCAACCGGGCCAAGCGGGCACTGTTCTTATATTCCTCAGGCTTGAACATTCGTTTCACCTCGGTCTTCCGCGGCTTCAGATCTGCCAAGGCCAGCGCCAAGGGTGCCGTGAAGTCTGCCGCCAGGGGATAGGTATGCCCATCGAAAGTGACGGTTTCCGTGGCCAGGGGATCCAGGAGGGAAGCCTCGCAACGGCGCCCATTGAAATCAAAAACGGCCGTCATGCCGTAATAAAACTGTTTGCCCTGAGCAAAGCGGTCAAACTTGGTCGGGTCGAATCCCTTGCTGTTGATAATCAGCGGAGCCCCCAGCCCCTTTTTCAGCTTCCGTTCCGTGACCAATTCACCTTTGAAATCAAACTGGTCGGCAGGCTGAACCCGGTAAAGGCTGGGATTCAAGTCCGGCCGGGGGGACGGTTTGTAGGAAAACCGCCACGGGCCGTTGGCCCCGGGGCAAATCACGGGAGTTTTCCAAGGCTCCATGCCTGCCGTCTCCACCACTTCGGCGGCCCGGCTGACCGCAAAATTGTAATCCTTCAGAGCCTGCGTATTGCCGGGATTTCCCTTCAGCACGCCCGCGGCCGAGGCGGCGGCATCCAGATATCGGCCTAGCTGGACCAAGGGCTCAGCGGCTGGGCGCTGATTGAGGGTGGTGGCAATGATTTGCCCGGCAGGAGTGACCGCCTCGTAGCTGAGCCGCTTGGTGGTGGCCGTCGCATAATTTTTGCAGGCCGGAACCAGGGTGACGCAGGTCAGGGCGAGGAGCGAAGCGCGCAGCAGGTTGGACAGGGACATAATTCAATCGGAGCAATCGTTTCCCTGGAGCCTTCATCAGGGCTGAACCAGGTCGTCGCCGGTCAGTTTGGCAGAACCGGCCGCTGGGTGCGAATGCTTTTCGTAAATTTCGACGTCATAGATATTGCCCGAACCCATCAGGCGGACGCCCCTCATCCCTGCCGTGGCCAGCAGGCTGGCCAGATCCTTCCGGTGACGGTAGTCAAACTTTTTGCCAAACACCTCCAGAATCCGGGTGCTGGCATGAGGCCGGTAGGTGTTGACGATCAAGGACGCCGATCCTGTAGTGATTTCATGAAGCTTGGCAGCCAGATGGTGCGCGTTGGCAGGCTCTTCCATGATGGGAAGGCCGTGGCGCTGTTCAGTGGTGTCACAGGTAAATCCTTGCAAATACTCGAGAATCCCCACGGAGGTCACCACATCATAACCCTCCCCAGGGTCCTTTCCGGACATCGGTTCGCCTATAAATATATCCTCCGTCGCCGCAGAAATCCCGGAGTCCTCTCCCGCTCCTATTCCTTCCTGCCGGGTGGTTTCCAGCTTGGCAAGCAGGTGTCTGGTCTTTTCTGTGTTCGTCACCTCCCGGTCCGTGATCCGCGCCGTGATCCTCCCGGGATCAAATCCATCGCGCACCAACCGGTCCCACGCCAGAATCATGCTCAAACCAGTGCCGGCGGCGAGCGCCTTCAACCGGACGGAAGCCCCTTGCTCCAGCCGACGCTTCGCTTCCTCATAGGTGGCCCGCGTTTCCCAAATGAACCGCAACTGCACGTCCCTGCCCTGCACGGAGTTGAAAAAAATCCGGTCCCATCCAGAGCCTGCCCTGCGGATTTCCGGCGCCAGCATCATGTAAGGGCCATTCATCGGATCGCCCCCTTCCACCAGCGCTTCGATTTCCTTCCGGGAAGCGGACAGGAGCGAGCGGGCGTAGGGATGGCCCGACCGCTCCAGCAGCCGGTTGCTGAATCCAGTGGACTCGGGATGATCCAACCTGGTGGTCGTCCGTTTGAGATGCCGGTAACTCGCCCGGGCCATGGCCCGCTGGACCAGTCCCGCGGGTTTGATCCCGCCTTCACCAAAAACTGTGCGGCTCAGGCTGCTGACGATAGCTTCCGACAAAGCCCGATCCTGCCCCGAATACAGGGCCGACACCGCATCCATCGGAGTCATTTTTGCCAGACCACTCATGCGCTTGGCTCCGATGGAGGGTTGCCAGTCCGGATCAATCCGGGCGGATGAAGTGCGATCCCTCGGGCCTCCCCCTGGGGCCTCCCGCATGGCGTCATGAAGGGAATGGTCAATGAGCAGGGCATAAGCAGCAATTCAGGAGGGGATGAGTTATATGACCTTGCACGGAGGCCACGTCCTGAGCGGCAGGTGTGCGAAGGATTGTTTAGGGCATTGCCGGATCACCGCCACCGGAAATGGCCCTTGAGAGGAAACTCGAACAGGCGGTCCTCCTCGCGGGCTCCCTGGCCAATGTTATGCACGATGAGCGGCACCCCTTCCCCATTGCGGCGATCACTCACGATCATGATGTGAGGAAGTTTTCCGGCCACGGTGCAGGTGACGAGGTCGCCCGGCCGGTAGTCCGGCGCTTCCTGCGTGACCGGCAGGGAAGCCCCGCGCCGCTTTAGGAAGACGGCGAGATTGAGCACCCGGCGGTGGTCGATGTTGCGGTCGGTGCGCTTGAGCCCCCAGATTTTGGGATAAGCGGAAAAGTTTGACTTCATGTCCTCATGCACGGCTTCCTGCAGATCCACCCCGCACGCCCGCAGTGCCCGGATCACCACATCGGCACACACCCCACGCTCCTCCGGCACGTCGCCCATGGGAAATTTGAGCACCACGTAGGCCGGATCATAAGTCAGCGTCCTGCCGACCTGCTGCCGGGCCGCAGCCACCAGATTTGCCCCGGTCGGGGCCAGCGCCGCCGGTTTCCCCGCCAGCAGCGGCGGTGGGACGCAGGCAGGAAACAAAACCAGAGCATGTTGCAGCAGGCGGCGGCGGGTCATGCTGGATCTGTAGCACAGCCCGATCGCCGGAGTCGAAAGGAATTGCCCGGGGACCGCTTGTGAAATTTTTCACAAAATCGCCTTGCCGCTCTTTAGGGGGCGTTCATAGTCGGGAATCGGGGAATTTTCCCAAATTTTCGACCCATCCAGCCCTACCCTGTGAGCACTGCGACGCAACCTTCCGGCCCTGCGGCCCCACCCGTGGATCTTGTGAACGTGCAGGTGAACGGCCAATGGCTCACATTTCCCAAAGGAACCCGCATGATCGAGGCCCTCCGGCAGGCCTCGGTGGATGTCCCCCACTATTGTTATCATCCCAAGCTGAGCAGTCCCGGCAATTGCCGAATGTGCCTCGTGGAAACCGGCATGCCTGCCCGCCCGGCCCCTGGGACCACCGAAGTGGAGAAGGACGAACATGGCTTCGCTAAAATCATGTGGAGTCCCCGCGCGGCCATCGCCTGCGCCAATACCATTTCCGAAGGCCTCGGCATCCGCACCGAGAGCAAACTGGTGGAGGAATGCCGCAAGGGCGTGATGGAATTCCTCCTCATCAACCACCCGCTCGACTGCCCGATCTGCGACCAGGCCGGCGAATGCAGCCTGCAGGAATTCTCCGTCGAGCACGGCCGGGGCGAATCCCGCTTCCAGGAAAACAAGGTCAAGAAGCCGAAGCACAAACAAATCGGCCCCCGCATCACCCTGGATGACGAACGCTGCATCATGTGCAGCCGCTGTATCCGCTTCACCGCTGAAATTGCTGACGACCCCGTCCTGGGCTTCACGGAACGTGGCAGCTACACCGTCCTGACCACCCATCCGGACAAGGAACTGGCCAACAATTACAGTCTCAACACCGTGGACATTTGTCCGGTGGGCGCCTTGACGAGCACCGACTTCCGTTTCTCCATGCGCGTCTGGTTCCTCAAGGACACCAAGAGCATCTGCACCGGCTGCGCCCGTGGCTGCAACATGGACATTGGCAGCCGGAACGAAGTGATTCACCGCCAAACCCCGCGCGAGAACAACGACGTCAATTCCGCCTGGATGTGCGACGTCGGCCGCCTCGATTTCCATTACGTCAACAGCGAGGCCCGCCTCACCCAACCGACGATCAAGGAAAACGGCACCCACCGTGCTGCGACCTGGCAGGACGCCTTGAAAAAAGCCGCCACCGCCCTCCAAGGCGCCCAATCCAGCCAGATCGCCATCATCGCATCCGGCCGCATGACCAACGAGGAACTTTTCCTCACCAAGCGCCTCGCCACCGCCCTCGGCGTCACCCACCTGGACGTCGTCCCCCGCACCTTTGAAGCCGATAACTATCTCGTCCACGCCGATAAAAACCCCAACACCGCCGGAGCCCGCCTCATCCTCGGCACCGAACCCGGCAGCCAACTCGAGGCCATCCGCGATAAAGTGGACCGCGGCGAAATCACCACCGTCATCGCCCTCCAGGAAAATCTCCTTGGCGAAGCCGGTTTCACTGGGGCTCAACTCGGCAAACTGCAATCCTTCATCGCCGGCCACATCCTCGCGAATCCCAGCGCGGAACACGCCCATGTTGTCCTGCCCCTTGCTGCCTACGCGGAAAAACGCGGCAGCCTGATCAACGCCACGGGCCGCCTCCAACGCCTCAACAAGGCCACCGAACCCGCCGGCGAAGCCCGCTCCGACTGGGAAGTCCTCCGCGACCTCACTCTTGCCGTCAGCGGCCAAAATGGCCTCTACTCCATTGAGGACGTTTTCAAATCCATGGCCGCCGCCATCCCCGCCTTCGCCGGCCTCAACCTCGGCAAAATCGGCGACCTCGGTCTCCCTCTTCTCGAAACCACCGAAACCATCCCCGTGCTCGAACGCGAAAAGGAACGCAAAGCCAAGGGAATTATCGTTGGTTGATCTTCCCCTGACTTCTTTTCCATGGACTGGTTTTTCATCATCTCCTCCGGCGTCAAAATCGCCGTTATCACTTTCGGCATTATCCTGCCGTTGGTGGCTTTGTCTTCCTTGGCGGAACGCAAAGTCAGTGCCTTCATCCAGGACCGCATCGGTCCCAACCGCGTCGGCATTCCCATGACCCTGCTGGGCGCGAAGAAGGACATCGCGTTCTTCGGACTCGTGCAGCCTTTGGCGGATGGCCTGAAGTTCATCCTCAAGGAGGACTTCACACCGAAACACGTCCGGAAATTCTACTTCTGGCTCGCCCCGGCCTTGGTGCTCGTGCCTGCCCTGCTGACGGTCGGAGTCATTCCCTTTGGCTCCACCATGCAACTGTTTGGCGAACAGATTCCGCTGGTCATCGCCGACCTCAACATCGGACCGCTCTTCGTTTTCGCCATCTCCAGCCTCGGCGTTTATGGTATCGTGCTCGCTGGCTGGGCCTCCAATTCCAAGTATCCCTTTCTCGGCGGCGTGCGTTCCAGCAGCCAGATGATTTCCTACGAAATCGCGCTCGGCCTGAGTGTCATCCCGGTGCTCATGATCTTCGGCGAATTGAACCTCGGTTCCATCGTCCAGTTCCAAGATAAAAACGGCTGGCTCCTCCTCCCGCTCTGGGGCGATGGCCTCAGCCTCCAGCGCTGGCTCCTGCTGGTGCCCTTGGTGATCAGCTTCATCGTTTTTACCATCTCCATCTTCGCGGAAACCAACCGCATGCCCTTCGACTTGCCGGAGTGCGAAACCGAACTAGTGGCCGGTTATCACACCGAATACAGCTCGATGAAGTTCGCCCTCTTCTTCCTCGGCGAATATGCTGCGATGATCGTCGGCAGCGGCCTCATCGTCACCCTTTTCCTCGGCGGCTGGTCCATTCCCTTCGGAGATAAAATCGGGCTCGGTTACGAGGCCGCCCAGAACACCTGGTGGGTCGGCCTCCTGCACCTTGGCTGTTTCCTCACCAAAGTGGTCGCCTTCATCTTTTTCTTCATGTGGGTGCGGTGGACCCTGCCCCGCTTCCGCTTCGACCAGTTGATGCGCCTCGGCTGGGTCTTCTTCTTCGAAATCGCCCTCTTCAACGTCTTCCTCACCGCGCTGATCCTGATGTTCGTAAAATGACGGCGGCAGGCCGTTCCGGCCTGTCCCATTTTATAAAACCTTCCCCACCCCAATGTCCTACGTTGTCGAACGCCCCAAGCTCACCCTGAGCGAGCGCCTGTATTTCCCATCCATCCTGAAGGGACTCAGCATCACTTTCGGCCACTTGTTCCGCTTCGTCACCGGCAAGGGGAAGGTGACCATGTCCTATCCGGAGGAAAAGTGGGACGACTCCCTGCCCGCCCACTACCGCGGCGCCCCCACCCTTGTCACCGACGAGCAGGAACGCGAACGCTGCGTCGCCTGCCAGCTCTGCGAATTCATCTGCCCGCCCCGCGCCATCACCATCATCCCGGAGGAAATCCCTTCCGACAACAAATTCGCCAAAGTCGAGAAGCGTCCCAAAGCCTTCGAGATCGACATGATCCGCTGCATCTATTGCGGCATGTGTGAGGAAGTCTGCCCGGAGCAGGCCATCTTCCTCCGCAAGGATTACGCCATCACCGGCACCACCCGCGCCGAAATGGTCCACGACAAAAAGCGGCTCTACGAACTCGGCGGCGTCCGCGAAGGCCTCGTCAACAAATGGAATCCGCTCAAATAGGAAGTTTCCACCATGCCAAGCGTCCTCTTCTATCTTTTCTCCGCCATCATGCTGGGCTTCGGCATCCTGGTGGTGGTCCTGCGCAACCCGGTTTCCAGCGCACTTTCCCTGGCCATGGCCTTCCTCGGATTGGCTGCTCTGTTTGTTTCCTTGGGAGCCTTTTTCATCGGCATCATTCAAGTGCTGGTCTATGCGGGCGCGGTGATGGTGCTCTTTCTCTTCATCATCATGTTGCTCGACATCAAGGAAGAGCAGCGCCGGAAGCTCAACCTGCCCGCCGTGATTGGGGGCTGTTTTTTGGTGCTGATCTTCACGCTCCAACTTGCTTCGGTCCTCGGCGATTATCAGCCTGGCAAGCGCCTGATGAATGCTGTCCCGCTTGATCTTCCGGCCGCCGCCGCCGCCCGCGAGGCTGCCGGCGTCAGCACTCCGACCATCGACAAAGACCTCGCCGCCGGGAAACTTCCTGACGTGAAGCTGATCGGCGAGACCCTCTTCACCAAATACAACTTCCACCTCCAGATCATCGGGGTGCTCCTGCTTGTGAGCACCGTCGGAGTCATCGTCATCAGCCGCCGCGAGGACAAGACCGCCGCCGCCGTGGAACCCGCCACTCCCGTCCAGCCATGATCACGCTCAACGATTACCTCCTCGTCAGCGGACTGCTTTTCGCCATCGGCCTCGCCGGGGTGGTTCTGCGCCGCAACATCATCGTCATCTTCATGTGCCTGGAAATGATGCTCAGCGCCGCCAACCTGAGTCTCGTCGCCTTCAGCCGCTTCAACACCGTGAGCGGGCTTCCCGATTACAATGGCCAGATGATGGTCTTCCTGATCATCACCGTGGCCGCCGCCGAAGTCGCGGTCGGTCTCGCCATCATCATCGCCCTCTTCCGCGCCCGCCGCACTGTCCACGTGGAAGACATCGACGCCATGAAACACTGATGATAGGCGAAAGGTTCAGATTTGAGGGTTCTGAGAATCCTGCCTGAAACCTGAACCCTGAACCCTTTTTCCTTCTCCTCCATGAGTTCCGCCTCGATTATACTTTTTCTCCCGCTGCTCACCGCTGCGGCCATCCTGCTGGGCCTGAAGCGCAGCGCCACGGTCAGCGCCCTGCTCTCCACTGCGGCCGTCGCCATCACTTTTGTCCTCAGCCTTGGTTTGCTCTTCAAGGGTGAAGCCAGCAACGGCACCGAAGTCATCGGTTCCTGGATCAAAATCAGCGACACCTTCAGCCTCGACATTACCCTGAAGCTCGATGCCCTCAGCAAGGGCATGATGATCGTGGTCACCACCATCGGTCTGCTGGTTCATATTTTCTCGCTCGCCTACATGAAGGACGACGAAGGCAAGGCCCGTTACTTCGCCGGCCTGTCGCTCTTCCTGTTCTCCATGACGGGGATTGTCTATGCGGACAACTTCCCGATGATGTTCATCTTCTGGGAACTGGTCGGCGTCAGCTCCTACATCCTGATCGGCCACTGGTACACCAAAAACAGTGCGGCCGAAGCTGCCAAAAAAGCCTTCCTCACCAACCGCATCGGGGACTTCGGATTCATGATCGGCATCCTGCTCCTCTGGGCCGCCACCAAGTCACTCAGTTTTGATGGCGTCAAAGCCGGCATCGAATCCGGCGCCCTGACCGGCAGCCTCCTTACCGCCGCCACCCTCTGTATCTTCTGCGGCACTATTGGAAAAAGCGCCCAATTCCCCCTCCACGTCTGGCTCCCGGATGCCATGGAAGGCCCCACCCCTGTCTCCGCCCTGATCCACGCTGCCACCATGGTCGCCGCCGGGGTTTATTTGATGGTCAAGGTTTCCTTCCTCATCGTGGCCTCCGCCACCGCCGGCATGGTTGTCGCCTGGATCGGCGGCATCACCGCCCTCATGGCCGCTTTGATGGCCACGCAGCAGAACGACATCAAGCGCGTCCTCGCCTACTCCACCCTGTCCCAGTTAGGCTACATGGTCATGGCCGTCGGCCTCAGCGCCCCGGAGGCCTCCATGTTCCACCTCTTCACCCACGCCTTCTTCAAAGCCCTGCTCTTCCTCGGCTCCGGCGCGGTGATCTATGCCTGCCACCACGAGCAGGACATCTGGAAAATGGGGGGCCTGAAATCCAAGATGCCCATCACTTTCCTGACCTTTATCATCGGCACCGCGGCCCTGATGGCCGTTCCTTTCGTCACCTCCGGCTTCTACTCGAAGGAAGCTATTCTCGAAGCCGCCCGCCATCAGAATAAGCTCCTCTTCGCTGTCGGGGCTTTTACCGCCTTCCTCACGGCCTTCTACATGACGCGTCTGGTCATCGTCACCTTCTTCGGCAAGCCCCGTGCCCATGGAGCCGATCACGCCCACGAAGTCCCGCTCCTCATGCTTATCCCCTTGGTCGTGCTGGCCGTTCCTTCCCTGATCGCCGGCTTCCACTTCTTCGGTGGCACTGTCCTCGGCGAGAACATGCCACATCACGAAGGCAATATAATTGGCCTCACCTTCTTCGTCTCACTGGCCACCCTGGTCCTGGGCGTCTTCTTCGGCTGGAAAACCTACGCCGGCAAAGACAGTGATCCGCTCGCCGCCAGCCGGGCCGCCAAACTCTTCGCCAACAAATTCTACTTCGACGAACTCTACGCCAAAGGGATCAAAATCGTCCAGGATGGTTTCGCCCAGATTCTCCAACTCATCGATGGCCTCCTCATCGACGGCCTCGGCGTGCGCGGTCTCTCCGGCCTCGCGTCCGGCACCGGTTCCCTGCTCCGCCGCCTCCAAGTAGGAAATATCCAGGGTTACGCCTTCCTCTTCGGCTTGGGCGTGCTGTTGCTGGTTTCCTTTGCCTTGATGTGATAACATACTTCGCCGGGATCACTTTGCCAGAGGCTTGATCAAGCCGGCTGACGACAGGAAGGGGCTGGCGACAATCGTTGAGGGAACAGCAATTCCCCGGAGTTGATGCCGAGGTGAATACTGCCCTGTTCCCATTCCGGGAAGAAAGTCATACCCAGTCCGGGCCGTTGAGGTAGCCGGTGTCTCTTTTACGCTTGGCGCGCACTCCTGAATCGCGTTCTGATCCCTTCGGACCCAACAGCCAAGCCTTCCTCCCAGCCCATGAACGAACGCGATCTCAACCGGCTGCTGAGCCAAGGTGCTTCACCGGAACCCTCCCAGACAGGGGCAGTGGATTTTGCGGATGCGGTGCTGGCACGCTTGCCGGGAATGCGTTTTGTGATCCCGGGCAGCCATCCAGGAACCAGGATACTGGTGCTGGCAGGTGGTTTGGGATTATTGACCGCCTTGGGGATCAGCCTGAGCCGTTCCAAGGACACGCCAACTGATGCCGCGCCGCCCCCCCTGACGCTTTTTCAGCCGGCCGCTGTGGAATCGTGGCCCACCCCGCCGACGCCATGAGCCCCCGCAGCAATATCTATCTCTGGCTCGGGGCCACGATCCTCGTAGCCGCGCTCACGGCCTGGGCAGTGACCCAACGATTACCATCCCTGCCAGCAAAATCCGCGACCGATGCATCCATTTTGGATCCCCGCGGGTTGTCTCTTCATGAATGGATGCATCAGCACCTCGAAATATCCACCGCGCAGCACGCCCTCCTTGATCCCCTGGAGTCCGCGTTCGAATCCGAACGGGTGCAACTCCGCCAGCAGATCCGGCAGTTGGGAGAAGAACTCGCCGTCGCCATCCGCGACGCCGCTCCGGATGCCGCCATCCTCGCCCGCCAGGAGAAGCTGAATGCCGCCCAGGGGCGGCTGCAGCAGGCCACCCTGAAACACTTCATTGAAATGAAACAGCACCTGAACCCCGCGCAGGCTGAAAAGCTGGCCGCCTGGACCCATGACAGCATTCTCCGCCAACCCGGGAATTGAATCCCTCCTGGTTACGCCGGGTGGGCTGACGTCCAGCCATCCGGCCGCCTTTCCTGACACCCAAGAGTGCCGGTTGATCCGCCGTGCCCAGGCAGGGGACCCCGGCGCCTTCCGTTCCCTTGTCGAAGCCCACCAGGAAATGATCCACCGGCTCTGCGTGCAATGGCTGCAGTGTGAGGACGATGCCCGGGAGGCTTGCCAGGATACTTTTCTCAAGGCATGGCAGGCCCTGCCCGCGTGGCAGCCCCGGGGAAAACTCAGCACCTGGCTGTATCAAATCGCCATCAACCAATGCCGCGACCGCGCCAAATCAAAATCCTTCCGGCAACGCCGCACCACCGTTCCCTTCTCCAGCCTGACCTCCCTTCCCGCCTGCCCGCAGCCGCCTCCTGACGTGGCCGCCGCCCGCACGGGTGACATGGAAAAACTGCAATCGGGCCTCGCTCTTCTGCCGGAGGCCTCCCGCATCCCCCTCATTCTCTGTGCCATCGAGGGACTTTCCTATCAGGAAGCCGCCACCGTGCTCTCCTGCTCCCGGCGCGCCCTCGAAGGCCGGCTCTACCGGGCCCGCCAACTTCTCATCGAGTGGTGGAACCAACAGCCCTGAACTCCCATTCCGGCGGGAATCTGGCTAACGGTGCCCCGCAGAAATGCTGCGCTTACCAGCATGGGTTTGTGATTCTTATGTCGTTTCAAAGACGACATGAACCGCCCTGCCCTCCTGCTCGCCGCCACCACTCTGATTTCCCCTGCTGCCGGTCCTGCAAACCCCGCCCCCCCGGCCACCGTGACCACCGCGCTGGAGGAAATGGTCATTCAGGGGAAGGCGGAAGATTTGCTGGGGATCGCCCCTTCAGCCACCCAAGGACAGGCGAGTCAGGAGGAACTGATGGACCGTCCGTTGTTGCGGCGCGGGGAACTCCTCGAAGCAGTCCCGGGAGTGGTCATCACCCAGCACTCCGGCGGTGGCAAAGCCAACCAATACTTCCTGCGGGGGTTCAACTTGGATCATGGCACTGATTTTGGGGTCTTTCTCGACGACATGCAGGTGAACTTCCGCACTCATGCCCACGGCCAGGGTTATGCCGATCTCAATTTCATCATCCCTGAACTGATTGGCGGAATGGACTACCGCAAAGGCCCCTACTTCGCCGATCTGGGCGACCTTTCCTCTGCGGGCGAAGCCAACTATCAGCTGGTCAACCGCCTCGAACAGGGCACCGCCAGCATCACCCTCGGCGAAAATGACTATTACCGGGCGTTCGTGGGCGACAGCTTTGATCTGGATGCGGGAACCCTGACGCTTGGCGCGGAGTATTCCCATGAGGATGGCCCATGGGAGACGGGCGACAACTATCGCCGCATCAATGGAGTCGCCAAATATTTCCAAGGCACCGACCGTGATTTTTTCAGCATCACCGGGATGTACTATGACGGGCGTTGGAACGCTTCCGACCAGGTGGCGCGACGTGCCATCCGCGATGGCACGATTGGGCGGTTCGGACGGCTGAGCGATGACGAAGGAGGCGATACCGCACGCGGCAGTCTGCAATTCAACCGCCAGTGGACGGACGGCACGGCCACGACCCGGATCAGCGCCTATGCCGGCTATTACGACCTCGATCTTTTCTCCAACTTCACTTACTTCCTCGGCAATCCGGAACGCGGCGACCAATTCGAGCAGCAGGACCAGCGTTGGTTTTCCGGCCTAAAAGCTTCACGGACTTGGGACTATAAAACCGGTGGCCGCGACGCTTCCTCCACCCTGGGCTTCGACACCCGGCACGACTGGATGGACGGCATCGGCCTCTACAAGACCGAGGCCCGCAACCGTTTCCACACGGTGCGTCAGGATGATGTCCATGAAGCCTCGGCGGCACTCTTCGCCCAGCACAATGTGCAGATTCTTGACAAACTCCGCTTCACAGCGGGCCTCCGTGCGGATCTTTTCCGTTTCGATGTCAAAAGTGATCAACCGGAAAACTCCAACGATGATTGGGACGGCATCACCAGTCCCAAGTTGGGGTTCGTGCTCGGCCCGTGGGCGGAAACGGAGATCTACCTGAATGGCGGCCTCGGTTTCCATAGCAATGACGCCCGCGGCGTCACCATCGCGATTGATCCCAACACGGGCGAAAAAGCCGCCCCGGTGGATCCGCTCGTCCGCACCAAGGGAGCGGAAATCGGCATCCGCACCCAAGCCGTTCCGGACCTGACCACCACCCTTGGGTTGTGGTTCCTTGAAAGCGATAGCGAATTGGTTTATGTGGGCGACGCCGGCACTTCGGAGGCAGGTCCGGGCAGCCGCCGATATGGACTGGAACTCGCCAGCTATTACCGTCCCGCACCTTGGTTCACGGTGGACTCCGAACTGGCCCTCAGCCACGCCCGTTTCAAGGACGCGGGCGATGATGACCACATTCCGGGCAGCATTGATACGATGTGGTCCGGCGGCATCACCGTGGGCGGGGCGGAGGGCTTTTTCGGCAGTTTGCGCGGGCGGTACTTTGCACCACGTCCGCTGGTGGAGAGCGGCAGAATCGAGTCCAAATCCTCCTTCAGCCTCAACGCCCGCGCCGGTTACCGGAAAAAAAATTGGGAAGTTTCCGTCGATGTTCTGAACCTGCTCGACCGTGATAACAACGACATTGAATATTTTTATGAAAGCCAGCTGCGCGGGCAATCGGCTCCTGTGGCCGACGTTCACCTGCACCCCGCGGAACCTCGCACGGTGCGGGCCAGTGTGACTTATCGCTGGTAAGGGGTCCGGGTGCAGCGTGTTTCAATGGAACTGTGCCCCCTCCAAGCGCACCTGAGCAGCCCGGGCGAGCGGAATGTTTTTCTTGTGCAATCCGCACTGATCGCGGACGGTATTTCCCATGAAGCTTCACACCCGTGAATTGATCCCGGTCCTGGCCCTGATGGTATACAGCTCCCCACTCCTTCCCGCAGCGCAGGAAACGACGGCACCGGCGGCGGCTGAGAAAAGCAGCCTCCCAGCCACCCCCAAAAACAAGGAGGCAGATGCGGCGTGGCAGGATCTCGAAATGCTTTTGAAAGGCCCCAAGGGCTCCCCGAAAACCAAAGAAGAGGCAATCCCCATTTATAAAAGTTATCTGGGCGAACTCGATGAAAAATCGGCGGCTTTTGTGAAGGAGTTCCCTGCTGATCCGCGCCGCTGGCAGTTGAAGCTCTTTGCCCTAAAAATCAGAGGCATGCGGTCCATGGTGGGCATGGAACCGCTCAGCGAAGCCGGAGTGACTCAAGCCCTGAACGAGATTCTGGAGGCACCCGATGCTGATGCTGCCACCAAGGGATTCGCCAGTTTCCTGCAGGTTATGGCCGCGCGCGGCGATGCCGACGCCTTTCAAAAACTGGCAGAGGCACACAAAAAAACCTATCCCGACCTGAAGGAAAACCGTCAGATCGACAGCCAGCTAAAAACCGCCGAAACTGAAAAACGCATCAAGGAAAAACCCCTCGGACTCACCTTTACTTCGACCGAAGGCAAAGTGATCGATCTGGCAAAAATGCGGGGCAAGGTCGTGCTGGTGGACTTCTGGGCCACCTGGTGTGGCCCTTGTGTGGCGGAAATCCCCAATGTGGTCAAAACCTATGAAAAGCTCCACGGCAAGGGGTTCGAAATTGTGGGCATCTCCTTTGACCAGGATGAAAAGAAACTGGCGGCCATGACCAAGGAAAAATCCATGCCGTGGCCGCAGTATTTTGATGGTCAGGGCTGGAAGAACAAATTCGGCACCCAGTTCGCTATCACTTCCATCCCCCGCATGTGGCTGATTAACAAACAGGGGATGGTCGTCGATACCGATGGCCGCACCGACCTGGAAACCAAGGTGGAAAAACTGCTCGCGGAGTGAACCCCGGGTTTCTTCCCTTCACCTCCGTGCCCATGAAGCGCCAACTTCGAACCTGCCTGCTCTGCGCGGCAGTCCTCCTGCCAGTAACGCCCTGCTTCTCGGCCGTGCTCCAACCAGATCTGCCGGTGCCGGAGAATCATGCGCAAATCTCCCCTGGTGACGCTTTCGCGTGGGCTTTGCTGGCGGTTCTCGGGCTTGCCTTTGGGCTGGTCACCGCCTGTGGACTCGGCATCTACCGCCAGTTCCGTCGTGTCACCCCGGAGACCGAATTGTTGGAGGAAATCAAACAGGCAGCCCGGAAGATTACCCCGATCCTGCCTTTGGCGGCCCCCTCAAGCCAGACCGCCCCTTGGGAACGCCCGCCAGACTGGTGGAAAAACGATCCACAGGATTGAATCTGGTCCGGGGTTTTCCTTTTGCGCCGCCCGAAGAAGCTCCGATGGGGCCGCCATGGCGAGTGTCCTTCGCCCCGGCAGGAATGGACCATCACTTGCTTCCGGCCAACCTGCCGGAGCGGCGCTTGGGCAGGGAGGCTCCCGTCCTGGTAGACCAGATTTCCAAAAGCGCGATGGTCACGGTAAGCACGAGAGGCCCCAGAATCAGGCCGCCGGGACCAAAACAGAGCAGCCCGCCCACCACAGAAATAAAAACCAGCACGGTATGAAGCTGAAGCCGGTTTCCCACCCAGATGGGACGCAACAGGTTATCGACAGTGCCCACGATCAGCATTCCCCACAAGGAAAGGATCAAGGCCTTGCCCCAGCTTCCCTCCGCCGCCAAAAAGATCGCTGCCGGAATCCACACCACAAAGGCCCCCAGCACCGGCACCACCGCCAGCAGCCCCATCACCAGTCCCCACAGTAAAGGTGCCTCCATTCCCAGCCACCAGAACATCAACCCGCCCAGGATTCCCTGGATGGCAGCCACGGACAGTGTGCCGTGAATGGTCGCACAGATCGTATCGCTCACCCTGTGAAATAGATAGTCCATCTCCGTGCGGGAGAGGGGCGACAACCAGCGTAGTGCCTGCAAGGCGATCCGCCGGTCGCGCAGGAAGAAAAACAGCAGATACAAAGTCAATGCGAACCCCACCACCTGATAGGCCGATCGTTTCACAATCGATCCCGCCAGCGTACTGAGCCAGGCGGTCAACGTTTGGACCGTTTCACCCAGTTCCACCTGCTGCCCGATCGTTTCCATCAGGGAAACAATCCGCGGCTGCCCCGCGAGGGCCTGCCGCCATTCTCCGGATTCGGCTCTGGCTTTGATGACCTCCGATCCTTTGGCGGCTTGAGCGGCCAAACGCTGCCCCACAAAAACAGCCGGAATCACCACCATTGAACCAATCACGGTCACGGCCACCAAGGCAGCCAGGGTTGGTCTGCCCAACCGCGATTCCAAACCGCGCTGCAGCGGAATGAAGAGCACGGCCAATGCCAGCGCCCAGGCCAAGGCGGGCAGAAAGGGTTCCGCCAGCCGATAACACAGGTAGAGACCGCAGGCTGTAGCCGCCATCAGCACCAGCGTCTGAACGTGGGTGCGTGTCGCCCAATGATCCACCGGTTCCTCAGGATTTTCAGGAGGAAGCGGGGGGGATTTCATGGATCGGTGTGGCCGGGCCTGCAAGCACCCGGGAGATACCGCGCTCAGACCTCGACAATCCTTACCTGATCCGGATTCAGCATGCAATGCGGGACATAAACGCTCAGCAGAACCTTTCCTTCCCCTTGGTCGTTTCCGCCTGCCGGGGAACTGTCCCCATCCCGTTCCGGGGCCAGCCTTACGGCATATTCGACAACACAACTGGTGCGGAGCCTGACCTCACGGCCGCCGGAGGCAGGCTGAAGGGTCTGGAGTTCGGAGGAGCGGGAAAGCGCAAGACAGGGTGAGGTATTCATTTGTCCGAGTAATACTGCGAATGAAGGGCTGCGGCCATGAGTCCTTGCCGCAGGCGCACTAGTCCCAGTGCTATCCCGGCTAAGCATTCCCCTTATGGGCAACCGGGGGACCGGTTTCAGGGAAAGTGCTGGTGGCAAAAACAGAAACCTGACGGTTTATAGCATTTCCCTGCCCCTCAGAACGGAAGCATCAGGGCCTATGCCGCATAAGCTCAGATCCTACCTCCCCCCGACCGCCCTGTAAATGTGGTTGAATCACCTGGAACTGGTCAGCTGCCCCCGCCGCCGCCAGGGATATTGAGCATCGCTCCACCATTACTGCCCCTCCACAATACTATGACTTTACAACACCTTCTTGTTCCGGTGGACTTTTCCGGTGGAACCCCGGCCACGCTGGACTTCGCTCTGGAATTGGCCAGGAAGTTTTCCGCCCACCTGACTTTATTCCACGTTGTCGAACTGGTGCTGATGCCGGCGGGAGATTTTTATCTGGCCGGTGATACGGCTGGGATGGCGGGTGTTTACACGCAAAGCCTCATCCAGGCCGCCCAGCAGCAAATGCAGGCCCTCGCGGACACCATTCCTGCCGGCGTGCCCTTCGACACTGCCATCAAAGTCGGGGTGCCTTGGCATGCTGTCGTTCAGCAGGCCACGGATTTTCCGATCGACCTCGTAGTCATGTCCACCCACGGACGATCTGGCCTCAAGCACCTCTGGATGGGCAGCGTTGCCGAACGGGTGGTGCAGCATGCCCCATGTCCAGTCCTCGTGGTGCGTCCCCGTACCGGAAGCAATTCTTCCCCCTCCCCCGAGCCTTCCCCTCGAGGATGAAAATCCACCCAAACGCCCGGAAGCATCGGCGAACCCTGCCGCCCCCCTGACTTTGCGTTGAACCCTGCTTTGGGAATCCACCACAAGATAAAGCCATCAGCCCACTTCCGATGAACTTCGTAGTCTCTGTCCCGGCGCTCCCGTTTGTATGGTCCAGCAGCCGGCCCTTCGTTTTGGCGCATCTTAATCCCCCGCCGGTTTCCATTCTATCATCACCCACCAATCCACCAAAAAATATGATCGCCAAATTCAGCATAGACTATATTACCTTTCCACAGCATAACAAACGGGTCGACACCCACCGGACCGATGATCCTGTGGAGGCAGGAAATTTTTTGATGAACCTGCTCGTCCTGGGAGCCCGCATTCCCTCCATCAAACATGAGGGTGTCGAACTGGGACCGCATGCCTTTGATAAAATGATCAAACAAGCAGCGGAACGGGTCGCGTCCAGATTGATCGGGACAGCCCTGCACCTTGATTCAGTCGAGGTCCATCATCGTTTTGGCTTTCCGGCTTGAGCAGCCATCGGAGGGATGATCCCTCCGCTTTCCAGCCGGAGAGCCCCCGTGACGCCTCCTCCGGTATCAGGCTGGATGGGGCCCTCCCCGGTTTCCTTACTCCCCGGCAAGTCGTTTGGTTTCCGCCCAGCGGATCGCATGCCGCAGCACTGCGGAACTGTCTTCCAAACCCAGCTTTTCGCGAATGTGGGATTTATGGACATCCACGGTTTTGGTGCTGATGTGCAGGGACTCGGCGATCTGATTGGTACTTTTGCCATCCCCCAGCAGTTGGAAAACCTCGAATTCGCGGTCACTTAGTTTGTGAACGCTGTCCACCCGCCGCTTGGGTGCCCCGCCGGAAAAAGCGTCGAGAATTTCCTCTGACATTTTCTCGCTCAGCCAGACCTTGCCCTGGGTCACCCGGCGGATGGCCGCCATCAGATCAGAATGGGGGGCATCCTTCATGATATAGCCTTTGGCACCGCACTTGAGCACTCTCTGCGTGTAAAGGGATTCGTCATGCATCGAAATGACGAGAATGGGCATGCCGGGGGCAATTGCCAGCACATCTTTAATGAGCTCCAATCCATTACGCCCGGGCAGTGTAATGTCGGCCGTCAGCATGTCCGGACGGCACTGCTGCAGTTCTGCCAAGGCTTCCGGGACGCTGGACGCGGTCCAACAGACCTCCATGTCCGGCTCGTCATTGATGAATTGCTTCAACCCTTCCCGCATCATGGTATGATCCTCCACGATGGCGATGCGGACTTTGGCGGGGTTGGCTTTGGATGGGCGGGGAGGCTGGTTATGGAGCGCTTTCATGGGCTGGGTTATAGGGAAGGTTGCAACGGACACAGGTGCCGCCATCGGGAAATGAGCCGGAAATGAACTCGAGGCTGGCGCCAATGGCATCCGCCCGCGCACGCAGAATGTGCAGCCCCATACCTTCGATGAGCTCGGCGGGGTTGCTGAAGGGGAGCCCGTCATTGGCAACTTCCAGCAGCAGGGAGGACGGGTGGGTGATCAGCCTCATTTCGATGCGGGTGGGCCGGGCGTGTTTGGCCGCATTGGCAATCAACTCCTGGGCGATGCGGTAAAGGTGCATGGCCGTGTCTGGATCGGGTACCAGGACGAGGTGGGGACATTCAAATCCGATGCCGATCCCGAAAATGGTTCCGGCTGATTTGGCGAGGAGCTGGAGCGCGGAGCAGAGGCCATTGGAGTCGAGGGTCACCGGAGCGAGACTGCGGGCAAAACTCCGGGAGAGAGTTGTGGCCTCGCCAATGGCATCCACGTTACGGGCGGCGCGGTCCGCCTGTGCAGAGCCTTCGCGCACCAGTTCGCGTTGCAGCATGCTGCAGTGGAGTTTGATGGCGGCAAGCCGTTGGCAGAGATCATCGTGCAAATCCTGCCCGAGGCGGCGGCGTTCCAGTTCCGCGGCGGCAAAGAGGCGGCGGTCCACATCCTTGCGTTCGAGTTCAGTGTCAGCCAACCGGCGTTTTTGCTCCAGGTGCTCCAGGCTCCGGCGTACGACCGGAGCCACCAGTTGAAGCAGCTGCATATCCTTGGGCAGGAAATCAAGAGCGCCTTCCTGCATCAGTTTCACCGCTACCCTGACATCCCCCACCCCGCTGATTACGACGAACGGCACCTTGCGCCCCTCCTCCGCGAGAGTAGCAATCACATCCTGCCCCCTCATGTCAGGAAGCCGCAGATCCAACAGGATGAGAGGAGTATGATTCTGTCTCAGCCAGGTCAGCGCGGAGGTTCCGGAAGTCCGGCATTCAGAAACGATGCCGTCCTTTTTCAGGGCCGTGGCGAGCAGATGGCAGATCCCATCGTCATCCTCCACAATCAGGATGGGAGCGTCAATGGACATGGGATAGGAGAGTTGTCCCACCCCAAATCCGCCTGGGCTTTGGAGTGGAAGAGTGGCTTGAGAGATTCAGTGAAGGGTATATAAATCCACGGGAGTGAAGTATTCCGCCAGTTTCTTGAGCCTCATGGTAAACTCCTGCTGATTCAGCAGCTTGAGCAAAAAGGCATTGCATCCCAACTCCGTACACTGCGCCATCACTTCCGGATCGTCGGTGGTGGTGACCATGATGATCGGCATGGTCTGGAATACGGTCTGCCTGCGGAGCAGGCGCAATACCTCGACACCGTCGAGTTTCGGCATGCTGATATCGAGGAGCAATACCATGGGGAAGGCGGGCCGGTCGGCTCCAGTCAGGAAATCCAGGACTTCCTGCCCATCGCGGAATCGCAGCACCGGATTGTGGAAACCTGCCTGCTTGAGTCCCTGCTTCGTCAGCAGCGCGTGTCCGTCGTCGTCCTCTGCGAGCAGGACGGCAGGCTGGACAGTCATGATTTACAACTGGAATGGGGATTTCCGGCAACCGGAACCTTGCCTGGATATCACATAAAGCCGTCGAATCGGAAAGATAGCAAGGAAATTTCACGATTTATTAATTATCAAGGTTGCCGGCTCCCAAAACCGCTTGCCGGAGCACTACCGTAAACACCGTCCCGCCACCGGGACGGGGGGACACCTGAATGGTGCCACCCATGTGATCCAACGCCCTCCGGACGATGGCCAAACCCAGCCCCAACCCATTACTGCTGCGGGGTGCCAGACGCTGGAACAGTTCGAAGACCTTATCCCGGTATTCGGGTTCGATACCAATTCCATTATCAGCAAACCGATAGATGCACTGATCACCCCTCAGGGCTCCGGTGATCCCCAACTGCAACTGCCGGCCGGGATCGCGGTATTTGATGGCATTCTCGATAAGATTGGAAAAAACCTGTCCCAGCAGTCCGCTATCCGCGAGACAGGGAGGAAGCGGTCCCGCGGTGACGGCGGTGTCTGATTGATCCAGCTGATACTGAATGGCCGCGAGGCTTTCCTCCAGGATCGTGGAGGCATCGACGGGGCCAAGGCGGGATTCAGATCGTTCCAGCCGCGAAATCGCAACGAGTCCTTCAAGCAAGGCATCCATCTTTCCGGCCCCTGCACAGATAAAACGAACGGCATCTGCCATTCCGCCGGCGAGGGCCTCCACCCTCTTTTTTGATGGAAGGGTCCCGTCGATAGCTTCGTTGAGGAGGCCGACGGCTTCTTCCGTCAGGCGGCCGGCTTCCTCGGTAAATCCCTGCACGTTCACCAACGGCGCACGCAAGTCATGGGTAACAGCGTGAAGGAATGTTTTCAGATCTCTATTTTTCCTTTCCAATTCCAGGGACAGCTGCCTCATACGCCCCTCTGCCGCTTTGGACGCGGTGACGTCAGTGTGGATGGCTATATACTCGTGAGATTTTTCATCGGTTCCCTGGCAAGGGACGATGGTGGTGGCTACGAAGTAGGAAGTCCCATTTTTAGCCCGGTTCTCTATTTCGCCACTCCAGACCTTGCCGGACAAAATTGTCCTCCACAGGTCCTCGAAAAAGGATGCCGGATGTTTGCCGGAATTCACCATCCGATGAGTGTTTCCCAGCAACTCGTCGCGCTGGTAGCCCGATATGGCGCAGAATTTATCGTTGGCGAAGATAATCCGCCCCTGCGCGTCGGTTATAGCCACAATGGCATGTTCGTTGATCACCCGCCAAAAATCACCAATCCGGATCGCCATCCGGCGCATCGCCACCGATAGCTTGGCGATCGAATCCTCTCCCTTCAGGGCCGCCTGGGGGGCCTCTCCGTGCGCCAGGCGCCGGGCTTCCTCATCCAACCACTGCACACGGTGGATCACGCCACGATACATCAGGAATGCCAATGCCGCCATGAACCCGCTCAGGAGAAAAAACTCCACCATCAAATGCAACCGGATGGCCGGCCACACCGCATGATCCGAATGAAAAAGCCAGAAATCCGCCAGCCAGTGAATACCCATCCACCCCAGCGTCAGCAGGGGTAAGAGAACGCGTAGACTAACACGGGGAAAGGAGATCGGCACGGAGCGGGGTAACTGGCTGGAAAATGCCATCCCGCAGTCTCAGGGGACCGGCGCCAAGCTGCGATAGGATTGATTTTCAGGTCCAACTGCACAAATCCCTTAGTGCTTTAAGCAGATCCTTTAAAAGCGTTGATTTTATAAGGAAGAACCCGGGGCCATGAGGGGCGTTTCCCCTTGGAATCGAAGACTCACTCCGGCATGGCCGGGTTTATTTTAAAGGAATCCCCACCCTCCATCAGGCGGGGCCTGCGCTTTGGGCCGGGATGCATCCTTCGGCGGATCTGCCAAGGATGGAGGCACCTCCACCCATCCCCGAACATGCCTCCTCAAGAAGACCCCCCGGTTGACCGCATCTTTCCAGATGATCCTGATTTCCTGCTGCGCGATCTGGAAGAACTCCCGCCAGTAACTGCGCTTCCTGTGAAGAAGCCCAGGAGCAAACCTGCCGCCAGCCCACCCGGAGCGGCCCTCAAAGGTGAAAACTCCCATCCGCCTGCCAAACCTCAACCTGGCCATTCCCACCCGCCGGGCCCGGGGAAATGACTTCTTCCATGAGCGAATTGTATTCGGATGCATTCGTCCGGCGCCGGCTTGCGGAATATGTCGGGGAAGAGTCGAATTGGCAGCCCACTGCGGCCTTTGTCAGCCAGGCGGATGGGTGTGCCTACCAGCGGCACAATCTCAAGCCGGCCCGGCATCTGAGGTGGTTTCTGGACCGCGATCTCGACATCGCCCGATCCCTCGCCGATTCGGAGTCCCTGCTGCTGCATCTGGATGTCGAATACGTGAATTTCGACTCCCCGGCCGAGGCCCTGATGAATCCCCGGCGCGCCTTTGAGTTGCAGGACCCCGTGGTGAGGGCGATCCAATCCCTGCTGGATTCCTGGGGCATTGCGCCTCTTCACATTCTAACAGGACAGGGACATCATTTTGTCTGGCGCATTTCCCGGCAATCCACCATTGCGGCTGATATCACGGCACTCTCACCGGCCCCTGAATTATTGGACGATTGTGTGGCCCGGGCTCCGGCGGAGGATCCTGTCTTCAGCCGGGACCACCAGGCCTCTTTCTCAGCCTTGTCCCTGCTGATGGAATATATCGCCCACCGCGCGCGTAACATGGCATCGGTGCTGGCGGCCCTGCCCGTGGAGATCACCGCGGTGCATGTCGGTCCAATGCTCACCCCGCAGCGGGAGTTGGTTTCGATCGATATCTCGGAATACGGCGATCCCCTGCATACCCGGATGGTGCGTATGCCATTCACCCGGTATCTCAAACCCTGGGCCACGGGTATGACCGGGCTTCCCGGAGTGGGCGAAGTCCTGAAGCCGCTGTCCACTATCCCTCTGGCAGGGCTGGAACTCGCGGACGCCCTCGTCCTTAGACACTCGGACAAGGCGGTAATGTCGCTGGCCCGGGAGGCATCCACCACCATTCCCTACCAGGAAGCGGGCACGGCCCGGCTGCTCCAGGATTATCTGAATTCCCCCCTGAGATCGTTTCATCGTGAATTCTACTCCTGCCAGCACGATCCACGGGAAAGCTGGCCCCGCACCTACGGCCGGACCCCGTTGGAAGCCCTGCCCAACTGTGTCAGGCACATGGCGCTGTTCCCCAATGATTGGCTGCTGAAACCTGCGGGCATCCAGCTGGTGACCCGCTGCCTGCTGGCGGAGGGGTGGCATGCCCGCCATATCGCCGGGTTCATCCGCTCCAAGTTTGAAGACCCGGCCTACCACTGGGGCGTGGATTGGCGCGATTACGATCCCGCCATCCGGGCTGACTTTTATGTCCGGCTCTTCGCCGGACAAATTGCCACCGGAGTTGACAGCCTTGTGGATCTGAACTGCATCTCCACCCAGGCCAAAGGTTTCTGTTTCCGTCTGGGCAACGGTGCATGCGGACTGGAATCGGTCCGTGACCGTTTGCGCCCCCGGGCCGTTGCCTGAGGTTCAATCCGGCAAAGACGTGGATTGGATCATTTTACGATAAACTAAGGAATCCCCCTCCCCCCATTGCCCGGACACTGCCCACAGGACTGGGATGCATGGGTTGTGCCACCCGATCATGATGTGATCACGTGAATTCCCCCTGACCCAACGACCCCATGCCACCATGAAACCTGAAGAAGATCCCTCCAGTGCCCCCATTCCTCCAACTCCTTCCAAAATAATCCCGGAAACGCCACATCTGCGGAACGACATGCGGGCGGAAATCCGTACCACCAGCCATCGCGTCATGGGCAGCCGCGAATCGCAACGGCCAGTCGAGCGCACCAATCAAAGCCGCAAACATGGACGTCACGCGGGGCCGCGCGAAAGTGAAGCCGGGAAATAACCGGAGGGATCCCATTCCCTTGCACCAAGGAAGGGGGACAGAGGCATCGGGTCAGCTGCCGAAGCGGACTTCCAACCATGATGCCCCCTGTGGTCCGGCATTCAGCGTGCGTCCGGCCGGATCAGTTGACGAGGGCAACAAGGCCCAATCACCCGGCCTCAGATGACTCCCTTCCGACAGCAGCGTGCCGGACAGGATGCCGGGCATGAGGAATTGCCCGGTCTGACCCAGCGTCACAGTTTCCCCGGCCCCGGCCCCGCGGCGATGGACGGTGAAGTAGGGACAGGCGGCAAGCAGGCCATCAGCAGCCTGCTGGCCGATGCCGGGGGCAGTGTCAGTAAAATCGATGCAGCGCAAACTCTCCGCCACATGCAGGGCGCGGGGCCGTCCATCCAGTCCCATTCGGTTCCAATCGAAGACACGATAGGTCGTGTCACTGTTCTGCTGAATCTCAAAAATCAGCAGCCCGGCACCAATGGCATGGAGCCGGCCGCTGGGGATGAAGATAAAGTCGCCTTCCTGCACGGGAAGTTTGGGAACCAGGCTGGACACAGTGCCATCCGCGAGCGCCGCCGCGAAGCTGTCGCGGGTGACGCCCGGCTTCACGCCGGCATGGAGACAGGCATCCGGGTCGGCTCCCGCGATGACCCACATCTCCGTTTTCGGCTCCCCGTGCAGCGCCGCCGCCTCGGAAACAGGCGGATGCACCTGCAAAGAGAGAGTATCGCTGGCATCGAGGATTTTGATCAGCAGGGGAAACCGTTCCGAGTCCGGCGCGCTGGGACCAAAGATCTCCGCCCGGTGCTGCGTCCATAGTTCATGCAGGCTGAGACCATCAAAACGGCCCCCCTCCACCACACTTTGCTCCCCGGGCCGGTCCACCACTTCCCAACTCTCGCCATAAGGGAGGCCGGGGTCCGGCAACGACCGGCCGTAGCGGGTTTCCAGCTGCCGCCCGCCCCAGACGCGGTCCATATAAAGGGGGCGCAGGCGGATCAGACCGGAGGCAGAAGGAGAGTCGGAAATCATCCCTAGCCAATAATCCCGATCGGCGGCGCTGTCAATCCGGGGCCTTCCACCGCTGGGCGCCCATCGTGAGGACAGGATAAATCGTTCATTCCCCTCAAAACGGCCATGGACCGGTCTGGCTGGCAGCAGTCCCCCACGGCTCCGCGCGGTCCGCAGACCATGGCACTTTCCCCAGCGCCAATCCCACAGCACCACCTCCGAAAGCTGCAAGTTGATTAAGTTTCCCGAAATTTCCACGTTGCCTATATTTTCGGAAAGAGTAGTCTACGCTCGTTCCCTCCATCTCTGGTTGTTGCCCCAGGGCACAGCTTTTCTAAATACTCACGCCCTCTATGTCCGCCCGCCGTCCCCGCCGCCGTCAGGATGAAGCTCCCGCTCCGGTGCGCCACCCCTTGTCCGACATCCGTGCGCTGGGGCTGATCACCGTGGGAGCCCTGCTTTTTCTGGCGCTTTACACCTACACCCCGGATGATGTGCCCCCCCGTTTCAGCATCGCCAGCCTGTCCGTGCCGAATGATCCGGTGCTGAATGCCATCGGTCCTTTTGGAGCGGTGATCGGTGGCTACACCATTTTCCTGTTTGGGGCCGCGGCGTTTTTGCTGCCCGCCTGCCTGATCTGGCTGGGCATGTCACGCATTTTGATGCCAACCCGCCGCATGGGCCGCCCCACCCTCGGATTTGTCCTGACCGTGCTCAGTGCGTCCGTCGTGCTGGGCATTCAAACCAGCTTTTTCCAAAACTGGTGGAAAGACTTCAATATCCTCGGACCGGGCGGTGGCACCGGTTTCCTTGCCCAATTGCTGGCGCAAAAGACCATTGGGGCCATTGGAGCCTTGATTTGCGGGATTGCGGGTTATTTCAGCGGCCTGATCCTCATGATCGGGCTGGAACTGCATACCATCGTGGCGGCGGGCCAGCGGGTGTGGAGTGAACTGCGCGCCCTCGCCACCGGCCGCCAGGAGCAGGCTGCCAATCAAGCCGCCTCCCAGGAAGCAGAGCGCCTGCTCTCCGAGCACCAGCGCACCGAGCGCGAGCGCCGCCGTCTTGAGCGGGAACTCCGCACCAAAACCACGGTCCCGGCCGGTCTTCTGACCGACGACCCGGACGTGGCGACAGAATTTACCCAGGAAGACCTGCCCCTCGAGGCTCCTCCCGCTGATCCTGCCGTGCCCGAACCGCGCATCATTGATGGTTCTGCCCGCCGCGCCGCCAGTGGCGAAAAGAAGCTCTCCCTCTCCGAATGGAAAAAGCAGCAACAGGACAAAGCCAAGGCCAACGGAGATGGGTCGCCCAATGGCCTGGCGGCCGGAGACTTCTCCAATTATCAACTCCCCCCTCTGGCGCTCCTGCATTGGGATGAGACCGCTGCCGCCGCCCCCGCCGACGTCTCCTACCTCCGCGCCACCCAGAACAACATCATCAAGACCCTGTCCACCTTCGGCATTTCCGTGGCGGCTGGCGACATCACCCGCGGGCCCACCATCACCCGCTACGAGATCTATCCCAGCGAAGGCCTGCGCGTCAGCCGCATCTCGGCGCTGGAGGCCGACCTCGCCCGCGCCACCCGCGCCGAACGCATCAATATCCTCGCGCCGATTCCGGGCAAGGACACCGTCGGCATTGAAATCGCCAACAAGGACAAGGTCGCGGTGCCGTTGCGCGAACTGCTGGAAGACCCCGCCTTCCACTCCGGCAAATGCCGCCTGCCCCTGGCCCTGGGCAAGGACGTCTATGGCGAAACCATCGTCGCCGACCTCGCCGGAATGCCCCACCTGCTGGTGGCCGGGGCCACCGGTTCCGGCAAGTCCGTCTGTATCAACAGCATCATCGGCAGCCTGCTCTTCCAATTCACCCCGGAGCAACTGCGCTTCATTCTGATTGATCCCAAGGTCGTGGAAATGCAGACCTACAACGACCTGCCCCACCTCGTGGTTCCCGTGGTGACGGACCCAAAGAAAGTCATCATGGCGCTGCGCTGGGTGGTCAATGAGATGGAGAACCGCTACCGCATGTTTGCCGATGAAGGGGTGCGCAACTTTGAGACTTTCAATGGACGCAAGGCCAAGGCCGCTGATGCCAAGGCCAAATCGGCCGCCAAGGCCGCCGCCGAAGAACCCCTCCTGCCCCTTTTCGATTCCACCGCGGCCGCCAAATCCGCCAAGGCTGCAGCCGCTCCCATCGCTGAATTCGAACTGCCCGAGGAGTTTACCTCCGGCGAAGCCTTGGATGAGTTCGGCGCGGGTTTCAGCGCCGATGAAGCGGAGGATGAGTCCGATCCCTCGCTCGAATCCGATGCCGTCCTGTCCAAACACGAAGTCCGCCTCCGCGAAGCCTTTGATGAGGAACAAAACGTGAGGAACTCGCCCAAGGATATCTGGGTGGAGGACAGTGAACTGGTGGCTGAAGAGGAACTCGAGGAATTCAATGCCAACGCCATTCCCGACAGCATCCCTTACATCGTGGTGATCATTGACGAATTGGCGGACCTGATGCAGACCGCTCCGGCCGACATGGAAGGGCTGATTGCCCGGATTGCCCAGAAGGCCCGGGCCGCCGGGATCCACATGATCCTCGCCACCCAGACGCCACGCGCCGAAGTCATTACCGGCACCATCAAGGCCAACGTCCCCTGCCGCATCGCCTTCCAGGTATCCAGCGCGCTCGATTCGCGGGTCATCCTGGATGCCAAGGGAGCGGACAAACTGGTGGGCAAGGGCGATATGTTATATGTCCCACCCGGCACCGCCAAGATGGTCCGCGCCCAGGGGGCCTTTGTCACGGATGACGAGATCGTGGCCCTGGTGCAGCACTGCAAGGAACAGAGCGGCGGATTGAAGATCGAGAAATCGGTGGACGAAGCGATCAACGGTCCCGCCCGCGCCGTGGAAAAACTCACGGAGGAGGAGGAGGAAACCCTGCAAACCTGCATCGATGTGGTGATGCAGGAGCGCAAAGCCAGCACTTCACTGCTCCAGCGGCGCCTCCGCCTCGGCTACGGCCGGGCCGCCCGCATGATGGATCTGATGGAGCAGCGCGGCATCATCGGGCCCAGCGATGGGCCCACCAAACCCCGCGAAATCCTGATCGACCTTGACGAAGATGGCGACTAGATTACCTATGGCCAAGCGCCGCCCCAAAGAGGATCTTCCGTTTTTTTCCATCCCGGAAAAAGCGGAAGGAATTCTGGTTGCTTCCCCTGAAATCCCCGCGGCCACCCCGCTCCGCCCTGCTCCCCCCCGCCCCGTTTTCAACCCCATGTATTCCGTTGGCCACCAGCTCATGAAGGCACGCCAGGCGCGGAACCTTGCCATTGAGGACGTGGCCTTCGAAACCCGCATCCCCCACCAACGGCTGAGCGAGATGGAAAATGATGACCTCTCCAACTTCGCCAATCTGACCTACGCGAAAGGTTTTCTTAAATTATACAGCAAATACCTGGACCTCGATCTGAGCGACTACCTGGATGAATTCGATACCAGTGCCATCGCTGCTGTCACCGGCCACGAATATATTCAAACTGCGAGCGCTGTCCGCATCCTGAGCGCCCCTGCCCTGGCGCCGGATCAATCCCCCGGCGGACGCTCCAACCTGGCCGCCTTGGCCGTCATGGCTGCCGTGGTGGTCCTTGGAGGATGGCTCTTCATGAGGTCCAAGCCAGCCCCTGCCCTGCCTGATCCGAACCGTGCCACCCCGCCGGATTCAACCAGCCAGGTGGTGCCGGCCACCATGAAAGCGCCGGTCCCGCCACCTTCGGAAGCTTCGCCGGCCTTGGCCATCGTGAACTCCAAACCGCTGGTGGAACGAGCCGTTGCCAGCCCCCCCTCTGTTCCCGCCGCCGAGGTCATCAATACTGCGGCACCTGGCGACAAAGTGCGCCGGGCCACGGTGGTGGACGACGAGGGCAATGAAATTGCACCTATCGTTCCGGCCCGTCTTTGAATCGGTCTCCAGCCCGGTCCCGGGCGGCGCGGTTCAGGGCAGCGGCTTCACCCGGATATTGCGGTACCAGACGGCGTGGCCGTGATCCTGAAACCCGATATGCCCGGAGCGGGCAAAATCCTTCAGCGCGTTCCGATACTTGTTGGGCGTTCCATCCGGATTTTTTCCTGCTTCAGTCCACCGGTCCAAGTTCATTTCCGCGACGATGATGCCGTTCAGTTCCACTGAAATCTCCGGACCTTTGGCCGTAATACGATAGGTATTCCATTCACCGGCTTTGGCGGCATTTTGCCTTGGGGCGACCAAATCATAAATGGCCCCCACGCTGTGGACATTGGGACCGCCGGGATTATCCACCTGGATTTCAATCCCGGTCTCGACCGGATCTTTGGGATTGGCGGTGCGGAAGAAAACACCGCTGTTGCCGGTGGTCTTGAATTCAATTTCGAGCACAAAATTCCCAAACACTGCTTTGGTCCAGATATCGCCGTGTTTGTCATCGCCACGCAGGGCTGCCTGATCGACGGTCCATTTGGTTGGTTTCCCCCCGGCATCGGTAAAAGCGGACAAATCTTTGCCGTCAAACAGGGTGATCCAACCATCGGGACGGGGAACCGGGGATTCTGCTCCGGCCATCATGGCCAGGAGGGTGAACAAAAGCAGGATCGGAGTTTTCATGCGGACGGGGCAGTTCAGGTGTGTTTGATTACGGGGTTTTCCCGCTGCTCTTTCGAAGCCGTGAAAGGTTGCGCGCGGCCAACCGTCATGCTGAAGTGTCCGCCATGTCCGAATCCCCTGCCCGCCTCCTTTATTGCCGCTGCGCCTATGCCCAGGTGGTGCCGGCGGATGTGAAGGACGGGGTGCTGCGCCACCTGTGCGCCAGCGGACAGGCTTTCGAAAGCGTGGCCGACCTTTGTGAGATGTCGGCCCGCCGCGACCCCCGTCTCGCGGAACTGGCGGGCCCTGATCCACTCAAAATCATCGCCTGCCATCCCCGTGCCGTGAAGTGGCTCTTCCACGCAGCCGGCGCCCCTCTTCCCGGGGACACGGAGATCATCAACCTCCGGACCCTGACCACTGAGGAAGCCTGCGGGGAATTGGGCAAAGTCCCCTGACAGGGCATTCTCCTGTTTCCATACTCATCCAACTATTTTCAACCTTCCCCATGTCCATTGCCCCCGACTTTTCCCTCCTGCTCTATGAAGGCCAAGGCAGCCGGGCGCTCGATCCAGAACGCCGCTTTGCGGTCTGTGCCGCCCTGCTCGATTGCGGCTACTCCGTCAGCCGGGCCGGTCCCGGAGCACGGCTGTCCCCGGGACAAACAGCTCTCATCGTGCTGGGTGAGTTCAACGATGGGGTGGCGCCCGGATTGGAAGATGCCGGCGGCAAAATAAATCTTACCGCCTGTGACATCACCGGTCTCGACCCTGACTCCGTAACTGCCCTCATTGAGCGCACCCGGGGCGACCGCCCCATGAACCAGCCGGGCCTCTGGAAACCCTGGTTTCCCGTAATCGACTACAGCCGCTGCACCAATTGCATGCAATGCCTCAGCTTCTGCCTCTTTGACGTCTATGGCGTCAGCAAGGAAGGCAAGCTTCAGGTGCAGAACAATGACAACTGCAAGACCAATTGCCCCGCCTGCTCCCGCGTTTGTCCGGAAGTTGCCATCATGTTTCCCAAATACAGCAGCGGCCCCATCAATGGGGAGCCGGTCAGCGAAAATGACGTGAAGCGCGAAAAGATGAAGGTGGATATCTCCGCCCTGCTCGGCGGCGACCTTTACGCCCGGCTCCGTGAGCGCAGCGATGAGGCCAAGAGCCGCTTCTCCAAGGAACGTGATGCCAGCAAGGCGCTCGCAGAGCGCAAGAAATGCCTCACCAAGCTCATGGCCGAAGGCATGATCCCGGCCGATGTCCTCGCCAGCCTTCCCGGTCCTGACGAAATCCAACGGCGTGCCACGGCTGCCGCCGCCAAAGCCGAGGCAGCCCTCGCTTCGCAGTAAAGCAGCATCGGGTTCTCTGGGGTGTTCATTGGCTTTCCCAACGGACTCCGGTACACCCGCCAGCCCGGGGGTGGACGAGGGTCCTCCCGAGTTGCAGAGCAAATGCAAAGAGCCACGGTCCTTGGAAACCAATGCTCCGCAACTCGGGGGGACCCTCGTCCACCGGGGGCATCGCCGCGGCGCTGCCGGGGAAAAGCTAGTTCAGCCTAATGGTGCCAAGCGGGCATTGAGCCCTGACAAAGGCATTATTGGGGCTCAACTTTTCGGCGGCCAAGGCCCGTTGAGGTGGTCTATCCTGAAGGGATCCAACTGGTCCAAGGGAGCAAATTGAATGTTCGTCCATTTATCCCGCGCCGCCAGATCGAGCACCCTGCGGCTGCACAAGGTGTATCCTGCGGAACCAATTGGATCTTCTTTTGTGAGCCGATTGAAGTCTTTGCCATCCCAGGTGTCTTCGATCGGGACTCTTTTGTTATAAAGAAATTCTTTGCAGGCACGGGATTGGCGTCTGCACTCATCAAGATTTGCTGACTCGAAAACGAATTTATATTGATGTTCTTTTTGAGAGCCGCTGTAAAGCTTTGTACTGACTTGATATGGCAAACCCGTCGGAATGATCCAGTAATAATTCCAAGGAGTAGAAATAGGTTTCTTCCCGGGAGGGTGCAGCTTGGTCAACAGCGCCCTGAAGCCAGTTAAGTTCGCCGACAACATCCCGTTCAGAACTCTCTCGGAGCAAAGTAGAGGCGACTGACTCAGACGGGGCGTCAGGAAATCCATCCACTTGCGGCCAATGGTCATGAGATATACGTCGATCGGCTCCGGATGTTTGAGCGCAGTATTCGCTGAAATTCCAAATCGCTCTCCTCGTTTGTCGAAGAAAGCCCCCTCAGTGCAAGGGCTGTAAAGGTGCTCAGCAGAGTCCATGACGAAAAAGTTCATACGAGGCAGGATCAATTTGCCGTGCAGTAACGCAGAAAGCGCAATCCGCGCCATCGCCCATTCCACCGGCGGGATCCTCACGGGGCTCCCTTGTCACTGGCGCGCCCCCTTTTCTAACACCAGTAAAAGGATTGATCCGGCGGGCCCGAATGGGCATACTCGCCTTTATTCCCAGCCCCTGATTGCTAATGAAATTCCACCGCCTGCTTCTTCCGGTCATCGCCGGAGTTCTTCTGCTGCCGACCGGTCATTCGATAGCGGCCGATTTCCCGCAGACCATCGAGGTCGGGCTGCAGCCCCTGAAGTCGCAGGTGAAGCGCGTGGTCGAGGCGATGGATTACCTGGGCTTTCCGCTGACTGGAGCCGACCGCAAGGAACTGGAGGTTGCGGTCGCGGAGGGGGATGAAAGCACCTCCCGGGAGGGCATCCAGAAGGTGCTCGACCGCTACGCGCTCTACGGGGTGCAGATCAATCCGGAGATGCGGGTGAAGGTGAGCCAGGGTCCGGCGAAGGCGGTGCTGCATGAGCAGGGCTGGGTGCAGTTTCTCGTGAAGGTGCATAATGAATCCGGCACCACCGCCGAACTCAAAACCATCAGCCCGCAGGCGGCCAGTCTGCACAATTCCGCTGCCAGTGAGTTCCCCGACCGCTGGCTCGACGTGCAGATGTTCAATGATCAGCCGCTGGCAAAAACATTGAGCGGGCTGGAACTCGAATACCGCATTGTCCAACTCTACAGCCGTGACCCCGGCCGGCGGGCCGCGACCATGTCCTTCAACGTCGGCCAGGGCACCCAGGACATCGGTTACCGCAATGAGGTGGACGTGTTATTCGACTGCCAGCCCGCGGTCCGGACGGTGTTCCGGGTGAAGGACGAAAATGGGGAGCCTGCCACGGCGGGGTTCGAGATCCGCGATCAGGGTGGCCGGGTATACCCCTCACAAGCCAAACGCAGCGCCCCGGACTTCTCGTTCCACCCGCAGGTCTACCGCGCCGATGGCGAGGAGGTGCGTCTGCCCGCGGGCCAATACACCATCAACTTCGGCCGTGGCCCCGAATCCATTCCTGAAAAACGCCAAGTGACGGTGGATGCGGCGACCCGGGAACTGAGCTTCCAGGTGAAACGCTGGATCGATCCCTCGCTGATGGGCTGGTGGTCGGGCGACCATCACATCCACGCCGCCGGCTGTGCGCACTACACCAAGCCCACCGAGGGCGTGCACGCCCCGGACATGCAGCGCCACATCATGGGCGAGGATTTGAAAATCGGGGCCAACCTCACCTGGGGACCCTGCTTCGACTATCAAAAACAGTTCTTCACCGGCAAAGACAGCGCCGTCTCCCAGTATCCCTATCTGCTGCGCTACGATATTGAGGTGTCAGGATTCGGATCGCATGAGAGCGGACACCTCTGCCTGCTGCGGCTGCGGGACCAGATGTATCCCGGCGGCACCTCCATGCAGCACTGGCCCAAACTGGGGCTCAACACCCTCAAGTGGGCCAAGGCCCAGGGCGCGCTGGTCGGGCCGGCGCACTCGGGCTGGGGGCTGGCCACCCAGTCCACGGAGCTGCCCAACTACGAAGTGCCTCCCTTCGACGGCATCGGCGCCAATGAATACATTGTGGACGTCACCCATACCGTGCCCGGCCCTGATGGTCAGCTGGTGCCAGCGGTCGATTTCCTCTCCACGGTGGATACCCCTTACCTCTGGGAGCTGAATATCTGGTATCACACCCTGAACGTGGGTTTCCGCACCCGGATCAGCGGCGAAACCGATTTCCCGTGCATCTATGGCGAGAAGGTCGGCTTGGGCCGCAGCTACGTGCATCTCCGGGGCAAGCTGGATTATGAAGCCTGGTGCGAGGGCATCCGTGCCGGCCGGAACTACGTCGGTGATGGCAAGAGCCACCTGATCGGCTTCAAGGCAGATAAACTGGCCATGGGTGAGGGTGACAGCACCCTGCGGTTGGAGAAAGCCGGGGCCGTGAAGCTCACCGCCAAGGTCGCCGCGATGCTGCCGGAAGTGATCAATCCTTACTTCTCCAAAAAACCAAATGCCGCGCCGCCGTGGGGTGGACCGGGCAGCCGCCCCTTCTGGAGCGTGGAATGGGCGCGCCTCGGGGAGACGCGCAAGGTGCCGGTCGAGGTCATCGTCAATGGATACCCGGTCGCCCGGCAGGAGATCGAAGCCGACGGCCATCTGCAGGACGTGACCTTCGACGTGCCCATCAAGAAGAGCAGTTGGGTGGCGCTGCGCATCCTCCAGTCCTCGCACACCAATCCCATCTTCATCGAAGTCGGCGGCCAGCCGATCCGGGCCTCCGTGAAAAGTGCCGAGTGGTGCGCCGCCGGTGTCAAACAATGCCGCAGCCAAAAAGAACGGTTCATGGACGCCGACGAAAAAGCCGACTTCCACGCCGCCTACGATCACGCCGGAAAAGTCTATGCCGGGCTGATTGAAGAGTGCCGGAAAGCGGAACAGCCCTGATCAGAAAATCCAAGGGGCTTCCATGAGTGAGCGGCGGAAATCTCGCTTTCACCCCCTCTGCCGGCATCCTGAACAATGGCACGGTCCTGAACAGCGATCTGAATCTTTCGACCAACAATTCCTCGGTGCGCCTGTTCACCGGCGCCGACTTCACAGGCGTGGCCAACCTGACAGGTTCCAGCACCGCGTTGACCTATCAGGAAACCCGCACCATCACCGGAAAGACCATCAACCTCGAAGGCAGTGGCGCCAAAGTGGCGATTGACGGCAACAACACCCTCACTCTCGGCAGCGGCACCGTGGTGCGGGGCCGTGGGACCGTCGGCCAGGCGGGGTTTGTGGGAGGCACCAACAGCCTGGTCAATCAGGGGACCATCCGCTCCGATCTCACCGGACAGACCCTCAGCATTTTGAGCAACACCTTCTCCAATGCCGGAGTGGTCAGCGCGGAAAGCGGCGGCAGCTTCATGGTGACTTCAGGGTATGTGCAGACCGCCGGGATCACCCGTGTGGCCGGGGGCACGATCAACACCGGCAATACCGGCACGAGGGAGTTGATCCGCATCGATGGAGGCAGCCTGGAAGGGCGTGGCATCATCAACTCCAACGTCACGGTAGGAGGCACCCTCGCCCCTGATCTGTTGGATGCCGCCGGCCTTGCCATCAATGGCAACCTGAGTCTCACCGGCACGGCAGTGATGAGTTTTGATGTCGGCGGCACCACCCAGGGCGTGCTTTACGATTTCATCAAACACACCAGCACTACCCCGGTCACCCTCGCAGGTTCCTTGAAGGTGCAGTTCGCCAATGACTACGAGGAGTGCATGCACGGGGCAGATACTTTTGTCCTGTTTGCCTCCAATCAAAATCTCGCGGGCACCTTTGCCAATGTCCCCTCCGGCAGCCGGCTGACCACCAGCGATGGCCTGGGGTCGTTCAAAGTCCACTACGGACCTGGCAGCACCTTCGGTCCAAAATCCATCGTCCTCAGTGACTACACTTCCGCGGCCAGTGGTCTGGTGCTGGGCCAGTTCGCCGCCTGGGTCACCGCCATGGGGCTGCCGCCTGCCTAGGCCGGGGCCACGGATGACCCCGACCACGATGGCCTCGCCAATGCCATCGAATACGCGCTCGGTCTCCACCCCATGCAGGTGCAGAACCAGAACGGGCTCTCGGCCCTCGTCCTGACGACCACCGCCACCGCGCCCGCGACGCTGGAAGTCAGCTTCCGCAGGGTGAATCCCCAGCCCGCGGATTTGGGCCTGACCATTGAGGCCAGTCCGGGATTGGCCGGCCCGTGGCAACGCATCGCATGGAAATCCATCATCCGCCTGGTGCGGCGCCGCTTCGATCCAGGGAGCCCCCATCGCCGGTCAGATCCCCGTTACCATCACCGACATACAGCCCATCGGCACCCTCCCCCGGCGCTACCTCCGGCTCCGGGTCACCATTACCCAGCCTTGAGGGTGGAGTGAGGCGCCAAAGTTAATGACGCCGCCTACGATCACACTGGAAAAATATTTACCTGCCTGATCGTGGAATGCCCCAATGCGAACTGCCTTGGCTGGAATTCAATGACTCAGGCGCATGGGCATCCAGGTAACTCCCCGCAACGTTCCAGTAACGGACGCTTTTTTGGTCCGGCCCCGCCGCCTTCCGATCCATAGCGCCGAGCCCAGGAGTGCCGGTACGGCAGGTCCGGAAATCTGATCCAAGATCAAGGCCGTGTCCGGGAGGAGAACCACTTGTCTTTGAGCTTTTGGCGGCAGTCTCTTAAAGAATGGAGGCATGAAAACCGCTTATTCTCCGGTTGGGCACGGCGTTCTCCTTGCGGTTCGAATAGGGCTTTCTTCCTGTTCCTTGCTGGATTTCCAGAGCGCGGCAAAGCAGGACTACATCAACCCGCTGACTCCTGCCCTCCTCGGGAGCGGGCCGTCCCCGTCCCTACCCCTGCGCTTTCGACGGAACAGGGCTCCAAAAAGGAAGGGCCGGAGGGTTACCGCCTCTTCCTCAATATCATCCGCGTGCCTTTCATTCCAATCGGGGCAGCGGCTGAGCTGTTGTTTGGCGGGTTGAGCAGGACCGTGATCTGAAACGCGCCGGGCAGAGCATGTCACAAACCGACCCCGAGACCGGGCACGAAGCGTGGCACAGAACGGACTAAGACCGGCACTTGGTCCCGGTGCGGCGCGGGGATTAACGAAGCGTGGCTCATAAATAGGACGGCGGAGACACCAAGAATCTGCCCATGCGAAAATGTCGATAGCACCCCATGATCACCAACCAGGCAGCAAATGCCCCGGCCCCCTGCCACCACAGGCTGAAATAAAAGTAGATCGCCCCAAAAAGCGGGAGGATTACGAGGCTGAGCACAAGGCTGAGCAACAGAAGAAAAATCACGAACATGCAGGGCAAATAGACCACCATGCGCCAGGCAATGGCCCAGAGCGCCCGCGAGTCAGAATCCGGATGGTTTTTCATGGGGAACGCCTGGCGCGGTGATGGAAGTTTTGGCGAACCGCCCCCGCGCGAGTGAGGTTTGGCTTTAATTGGCTTTTCCTTAGCAATCTATTCACACCGTTGAGTTCAGGATCATGGATTCGTCAGGAACCGTCAAGCTTTTAAAACCTTTCGACGGCGTGATGGAATAGTCCGAAGCCCACTATTTCTTTCGCTTTCCGGAATCGCCACGGGCGTGTCGAGGATGTGTTATTTCCGGGCGCTCCAACTCGGTGAGGTCTCCCGGGTCGCCCCGGTCGATAAACTGAGCGTGGTCTTTGCGATTATGCTCTCGATCCTGTTTCTCCGGGAGCGCTTCACCCTGGTGCAGTGGGCCGGAGCAGGGCTCATCGTGGCCGGCATGATCCTGGTGGCCTGGAAAAAAGATCCCGCCTGAGTTTCAATGGTCCGTTGGATTCCCTGCATATTGTCCTGCCACGGGTTCTGGGCTTCAGAACAAGAAGCCAAGGGGCGATGCAGCAGGCCTATCGTGCGGTGCGGCAACGTAGAGCGCTTTTCTCTCAAGTCCATCGCGCCCCCTGCCCCACCGCTGGCTCATCAGCGAAAGACCAAACCCAGGCGGCAACCATCCCGGTCCCGATCTCCGGCATAGGATTGCCATGCCGCTGGGAAACAGGCACCGGCCGCTTGACAGCGTGACCGGCACCCGGTGCGTTGTGGTCAAAATGAGCACAGAGGCCAACCCACCCACGATGCTGGCGCCACCAGACAGCCAAGTGCACCGCACCGAGTGGTTCATCATGGCGGCGGTCACCGTGGTGATGGTGACCCTGTCCTGGCGTGGCTGGTGGCCGGTTTCCCTGACAGAAGCCTGGGGATTCTCCACCGGTGGCGTGTGCGTCTGGCTGGTCGTCCGCGAGCACATGGCCAACTGGCCGGCCGGCCTTGCCAACAACGTGGTGTTTTTTGCCCTCTTCCATCAAAGCCGCCTCTTTGCCGACATGTGGCTCCAAGCGGTGTATTTTGCCCTCGGGATATTTGGCTGGTGGAACTGGCACCGGGGCGGAGATGACCGGTCAGCCCTCCGCATCAGCCGTACTCAACCCTGGGAATGGGCGTTGCTGCTCTGTTTTGTCCCAGTGGGGACCTGGGGCTTCCGCTACCTCCTCACCGCTCATGGCGGGGCGGCTCCCTTCTGGGATTCCCTGACCACCGTGCTCAGCCTGGCCGCACAGTATCTGCTGTGCCGGAAGCGGCTGGAAAACTGGATCATCTGGATCCTTGCAGACCTCATCTATGTGCCGCTTTATTTCAGCCGGTCCCTGCCCCTGACGGCGGTATTGTATGGCGTATTTCTCATCATGTGCCTCATCGGGCTGCGTGAATGGCGGCGCAAATCAAGGAGCGGAGGAGGAGCCGGGTGAACGCCGCCCCCTATCCACTGGGGCTGGTCATTGGGAAGTTTTACCCGCCGCACCGGGGACATCACCTGCTGATCGATACTGCCCTTGCTGCCTGCGATCATACGATCGTTATCGTCTGCGGAAAGCCCTCAGACAGCATCCCCGGCGAGACACGCCGTGACTGGCTCCAGGAGATGCATACATCCGCCGAGATCAGGCTGATCGATGACCGCTATGATGAAAACGATTCTGCGGTGTGGGCAGAAAATACGTTGCGTTGGTTGGGCCGCGCGCCGGACGCGGTTTTCACTTCGGAGGACTATGGCGACCGCTATGCCAGCCTCATGGGATCCAGACATATCCTCGTGGACAAGCCCCGCCTGACCATTCCCATTTCCGGCACCGCAGTGCGCACCGACCCTTGGGCAAACTGGGATTTCATCAGCCCGCCGGTACGCCAGTGGTACGCCCGCCGGGTCTGCCTGCTGGGTGCGGAATCCACGGGCACCACCACTCTGGCCAAGGCACTGGCGGGACGGTTGCGCACGGCCTGGGTCCCGGAATACGGCAGGGAATATTCCGAAGCCAAAGCGGAGCGCGGCGGGATCATCTGGCACACAGGGGAATTCATCACTATTGCCCGTGAGCAGGCCCGCCGCGAAGATGCTGCCGCACGCGCCTGCAACCGGGTCCTGATCTGTGACACCAATGCCTTTGCCACCACCCTCTGGCACCGGCGCTACATGGGGACCCGCAGCCCGGAGGTCGAGGCCCTCGCTGCCACTGGCCAATGTGATCTCTATCTGCTGACAGGCGATGAAATCCCCTTTGTTCAGGATGGCCTGCGTGACGGTGAGCACCTCCGTCACGAAATGCATCAATGGTTTGGCGATGCCCTCACCAGGCAACCTGTGCCGTGGGTTCTGTTAAGCGGCCCGATCGAAGAGAGGTTGGAGAAAGCCTTGGCATGCATCCGTGCACTTTTCCCTCCGGACTCCCCCTGGTGGACTTCTTCCCAGGAAGCATGACCCACCCCTGAAGACCGCCAGGCCAGCTCCCCCCGGCATTCAAATTGCCACACGACAGGCAGCGGTGGCTGTCCAAACCGTCACTGTCCATATCGTCACGCGAGGAAAAATGACATGTGTGGAAGCGGGGTTAAGAAGGGCGCGGAGTGACAACTATAACACTCCGCAATCAACCTCCATCCATCACTATGAAATCTATCACCAAAAGACATCGGCAGGTCCACCCGACCCTCGCGTTTTCGTGCGGCGTCCTCCTTTCCGGCTCCGCCGCCCTCGCAGACGGCACCCAGTTCTCCGACTTCTGGGCGCTGCCTGGCTCCGCAGGGCCGACGGCCAACGAGGCGGCTCCCATCACTTTCGGCAATCCGCTCTTTCAGCAGCGCTCCATCGCCGACCGTCTGACCGCACTAAACGCCGGCCAGCCCGATACCGGCAACTGGGACATGATCACGGTGAATGAGACCGCAGACGGTGAAGCGTCCGGGGGCAAAGGCCGCTTCCTGTTCACCGTATACGAAACCGGGCAGGCTGGCGTGCAACGCCATGACACCGCCACCGGGGAAACCGACACCATCTGGATCAGCCCTGCCTTCGCTGGCCACATCGCATTCGACGCCTGCTTCTGGACGCCCTGGGGCACCCTGATCACTGCCGAGGAATCCTGGGAAACCAAGGCCGGTGGCTCCACCAGCCCGTATGGCCGCGTGTTTGAGTTCATCAATCCGATCACAGCTCCGGGAATCACCGGGCCGGTGACGGCTTCGAGCAACGATGGGGCGATCTTCGGCCACACCAACGTGATTCCGCGGGTTTCCCATGAAGGCATTCAGTTTGATAGCGACGGCAACATGTATTTCATCGACGAACTGAACGGTGGCTGCCTCTACAAATACACGCCGGCCGCCACCATGGCCCATATCAAAGGCGGCAAGGCCGGCTACTTCGCGGCGGGTCAGACCTTTGTGCTGCGGGTGGGCAATGGCAACACGCCCAACGCCACGGGGGCCTACTCCTGGGTTCCCTTCACCGATGGGAATGGAGCCGCCCTGCCCGGCGCGGTGACCATCACCGATGTCCGCGGTGTCACCTCCGTCGATGGCCGCAACACCACCGATCTGGCTCTCTTCAAAGGCACCGACTATCAGCGCCCCGAAGATCTCCAGATCCAGCGCCTGGGTGACCGGGAATATCTCTACGTGGCGACCACCACCACCAACGAGGTCTACCGTTTGGATCTGAGGAAACAAACCATCTCGGTCTTTGCCAACCGCAATAGCCTCGACCTGGCGACCGCAGGTCTCCCCGTCGGCAGCGGACTGAGCAGCCCTGACAACCTGGCGATCGACCATGAAGGCGACATCTACATCATCGAGGACCGCAACGGCGGGTCGGATGATGACATCTGGTTCGCCAATGACCTGAACCTGGATGGGGATCTGAACGACGCCAACGAAGGCCTGGCGCGCTGGGCCAGCAATGGCACGCCCGGGTCGGAATTCAGCGGGCTCTATTTTGATCCCAAAAACAAGCGCCGCGCCTGGGTGAACATCCAGCATCCTGCCAGCGGCAACGACCGCACCATCGAAATCACGATTCCCGTCAACGAATAACGGAATCAGGATCCGCCATCCTCCGATGCCCCGGGCGGCATCCGTGCCGACGCACGGGTGCCGCCATTCTGGTTTCGCCGCGGCTGCGGCTTGCCGCTCCCGGGCAATGGCGTCTCCTGATGCCGGGTTGGAAGCTAACGCGCTACTCCCCCCGGGGCAGGCGCACGGTGGCTCTGGTCAGGCCATCCGGGCCGGTGGCCACCGCGATATCACCGGCGTGGCGTTGCACGATCCACTGGGCAATGTGCAGCCCGAGGCCACTGCCTTCGATGGTCTGGCTGTGGCTGGCATCAAGGCGGAAGAATCGTTCGAAGATCCGGCCATTGAGTCCTCCGGGAATGCCTGGTCCTGGATTGGCGATCTCCAGCACGGCGGCGCCCGGTTCCTGCCATAACCTGATTCTGACAAATCCTCCGGGCTGATTGTATTTCACGGCATTGTCGGCCAGATTCAGCAGCAGCTGGCGCAGGCGGTGCCGGTCCCCCCGGAGCAGGCAGGGGGCTTCCACGGCGGACAGTTCGACCTTCAAGCCATGGGGATTGGCCAGCAATTGCGCGTCCTCGGCGGTGTCCCGCACCAGTTCGGCAAAGTCCAGCGGTTCGGAGCGGATCACGATCTGCCCGGCATCCGCTTTTGCCAGAAAGGACAAGCCGTCCACCACCCGGGCCAGCCGGTCGATCTCCTCCAGTAGACTCTCCATCCAAGCCTGGCGCGCGGGATCGGGCGGTGCGGCTTTGAGCTCCAGCTCCACTTCCCCGCGCATGATGGTCAGAGGGGTCTTGAGCTCGTGGGAGGCATTCAGGGTGAAGTCCCGGGTCTGGGCGAAGCTGTCGCGCAGGCGTCCTGTCATATCGCGGAAGACCTCGATCAACCGGTCCAGCTCATCGCGCACCGGATGGCAGGGGGGCAGGTTCACCTCAAGGTGCCCGGCATGCAGACCTGCGGCGGCATCGGTGAGCTGCTGCAGTTTCCGCAGGGTGTCGCGGCTCATCCACCAGGTCAGGAAAAGTCCCAGCGCCATCAGGGGCACCCCGACCAGCAATTCAACGGTGATGACTTCCCACAGTTCGGTATCGGCTCCCGGTCCCTTGCCGTGGGAGTGTTCGATGATTTCGTAAATGGCATGGGCCACCAGCACCAGCAGGGCCGCCAGCAGGGCTCCCGCATACCAGAGATAGAGCCGGGTGCGGAATTTCATGGGCGGGCACTCATTTGATACCCCTGCCCCCGGACGGTGTGGATCAGGGGCTCCTCCCCCGGGGCGTCGATCCGTTCGCGCAGGCGCCGCACCGTGACATCCACCAGATTGGTGCCGGGATCAAAATCATAATCCCACACTTTTTCCAGCAACAAGGTGCGGGTGCAGATCCGCCCGGGATGCCTCATGAAAAATTCGAGAAGCCGGTATTCCCGGCCTGCCAGCTCAATGCGCTGGTCTCCCCGCTGGGCGATCCGGGTGATGGTATCCAGCACCAGATTCCCTACCCTGAGCTGGACACTGCGGCTTTCGCCGCCGCGCCGGCACAGGGCTTTCACCCGGGCGGTCAATTCCTCGAGGGCAAAGGGCTTAGGCAAATAATCATCGGCGCCGGCATTCAGTCCATCCACCCGTTCATTCAGATGGCTGCGGGCGGAAAGCAGCAGCACGGCCGTCTGATTCCCACGCTCCCGCAGGACCCGCAACACGCTGAGCCCGTCCCGGCCGGGCAGCATGATATCGAGTACGATGGCATCATAGCTGTTTTCCAGGGCCTGCTCGAGGGCCTCATCCCCCCGGTGGCAGACCTCCACCACGAAGCCTTCACCGGTGAGGGATTTGCGGATAAACTCCGCGGCTTTTGCTTCATCTTCGACCACCAGAATTTTCATGGCATCGACTAAATCACCAATTGCGGGAGGAGTCATGGGGAAAGGGCCACGGGGACGGAAGTCGCCGGCGGGGAGACGCGGTAGCGGCGTTGCAGGTAAAGATCATCGGCCACGCGGAACAGCGCCATGCCTTCCCGGGCGGTCGCTTGGGCCATGGGGTCTGCTTCGGCCAGGGGGTTCAGTTCCCCGCCTTTGAGCCGGCCCTGCCAGAAGCTCTGCTGCTGATTCAGCCCGAAGACGGCCAGCCGCTCATTCCGGTAGATGCCGATGGACCGGTTGTGATGCATCAGCACCCGGCCTTCCGCGGTCTCATCCGCCAGCAGATCGCGGCCGAAAAACAAGGAATCGTAAGGGCGCCCGATCAACCCGAGGATGGTCGGGGTGACATCCAGCTGACAGCCCAGCCCTGACATCCGGCGCGGCTGCGGCACCACACAGGGCCCCAGCACCACCAAGGGGATTTCGTAGCTCTTCAGCGGAATGGTCTGGCTCCCGTAAACCCGCGCCCCGTGGTCGGCGACCACCACAAAAATGGTATCCTGCCAGAAGGGCTCCTGCTGCACCTTCTCAAAAAAGTCACCGAGCGCCCAATCGCTGTATTTCACCACAAACTTGCGGCTGTGGGCGTCCGGGTCCTCCTGGATGCGCCCCTTGGGAAACGTGTAAGGCAAGTGGTTGGATACCGTCATCATCGACACGAGGAACGGCTGCCCGGTGGCGTGCAGTTTCCGCATCTCCACGATGCTCCGGTTATACAGATCTTCATCGCACACTCCCCAGGCGGTGGTGAAGACCGGGTCTTCAAAGTCGGCCTGATCAATCAGGCGGTCCCAGCCATTGGGCACCACGTAGGAGCGGATAAAATCAAAGGTGCCATGCCCGCCGTAGAGGAAGAGGGATTGATAGCCATCGCGTTTCAGCACCCGCGCCAGCGTCTCCACATTCTCCGTGCGGTCACGGGCAAGGATGGAATCCCCCGGCAGTGGAGGGAAACTGGAAAATACGGCCTCAAAACCGCGGATGGTCCGGTTGCCATCGGCATAAATGTTATCGAACAGCAGTCCCTTTTCGGTCATCAGCTTGTCCATCCGGGGCGTCAGGGTATTCGCTTTCCCGCTTTTGCTGACCCTCCCCAGGGAACCGAAGAACTCACTGCCCAGACTCTCTTCCAACAGGACACAGACATTGCGCTTCGGCTTGGCGGGGTCACCCGGCATGCGGCGCTGGAGCGAAGCCCGGGCAGCATCGAACCACGCCTCATCCGGTCCCGCTGCCGGCACCGGTGGCGGCGGTGGCGAGGTGAAGCTGCCGCCATTTTTCCCCAGCACCTCCCGGGCCACCGCATACGCTTCCTCCCGCGGCAGGGTGGCATAAAAAGTCTCATAGGAAAGATTCCGCGACCACGCCGCCACCAGCCCTGACACCGCGCCATTGGAGGCCAGTTCATTCACCACCCGCTCGCGGCTGAAATTCGGATTCAATCCCATCACGGAACCCGCCCAGAGGGCCGCCACTCCGGGCCAGACCAGAGCTCCACGCCACCGCCGTGCCCGCGTGGTCGCTTCCCGCACCACCGGCGGAGCCACCCGCAGGGAAAGCCAGGTCATCAGCGCCGCTATAGCCACGCAGGCCAGCACGATCCGGATCAAGGGATAGCTCTCCCACAGATTCGTGACTACTTCAGTGGGGTAGATCAGGTAATCGATCGCCACCGTATTGAACCGCGAGAGGAACTCATCAAAAAAGAAACCTTCACTGACGAACAGAAACGACTGCACCATCCACGCCAGGACCACTCCGCCTACCAACACCTTCTGTCCGGCGCCGGCCCATGGTTTCTTCCGCAGCGCACACCACCAGGCCAACGGAAGCACCGTCATCGCCGCCACCGCCCCATCCATCCAGAACCCCCGCGCCAGAATCCCCGCCACCATGGCCGCCCCCCCCTCCGGCGGGCCGTAAGCCGACAACAGATAGATCCGCAGCCCCGTCGCAAAAAGGACCAGGGCCACGGCATGAAACAAGGGAAACTGCCACCAACGGCGGGGATCCCACCTGAAAACGTTCAACATCATCCCGGACTTAGCACACTTCCGGGGCAGGCAATCTTAATAATCCATTACAATCGCGTCATTATTTCAACGGACTCCCCCGGGGCTGGTTCCGGGGTATTGGTCAGGGTGGGGGCGGTCCGCCTGTGGATTGATCCCGCCGCGGCCTGAATCAGCAAGGCTTTCACGTTGAAACGGAACCCAAGCGGGGGACGTTGGTCCCTCATTCCCCTTTCCGTCCGTCGTCCCCCCACGATCCATGATTGTTCCGTCCTGTCTCCGCCGCCTCCTTCCCTGGCGGATTACCCCTGCTCTGCTGCTGTCCGCCAGTTGTTCTCCCCAGGCCCCTCCGGCGCAGTCTGCCGGACGCTCCGCGCCAGTGGCGGTGGTGACCGCGCCCGCCGTGCGGAAAACCGTGCCGCTCCTCCTTCCGGCCATCGGCAGCGTACAACCCCGTGCCACCGTGACCGTCCGACCCCAGGTCAGCGGCAAGCTCGCCGAAGTCCACTTCCGCGAAGGTGATTTTGTGAAACAAGGCGACCTCCTCTTCACGGTCGATCCCCGCCCTTTCGAGATCGCGCTGGCCCAGGCCAAGGCCGCCCTCGAACAAGCCAAAGCCGAGGCCGCCAATGCCACCGTCCGGGAGCAGCGTTACAGCAAACTCGATGAAGGCGGGGGCATCTCCGCCGAGTTGGTGGAGCAAATCCGCACCGCCTCCTTCACCGCCCTCAGCAAGGTCACCGTCGCCGGGGCTGCAGTGGAACAGTCCCGGCTGGAGCTGGACTACTGCCGCATCTCCGCGCCCCTCACCGGCCGCGCCGGGCGCCTCCTGCTTGATCCTGGCAATATCCTCCAGGCCAATCTGACCGACCTTGCCATCATCAACGAGATCCAGCCCATCGAGGTTTCCTTTACCCTGGCGGGACGTCACCTGCCAGCCCTCCGGCAATTCAGCACCAGCGGCGGCACCCCACTCGAGGTCGCGGTCACCCCTGAAGGCAGCCCCTCCCTTGTTGAAACCGGTACCGTCGCCTTTTTCGACAACACGGTACGCGCCGCTTCCGGCACCATTGAAGTCCGCGCCCTGTTCCCCAATGAAAAACAAATCCTCTGGCCCGGGCAGTTTACCGATGTCCGCCTCCGCCTGACTGAAACGAAGGACGCCCTCACCGTCCCGGCCAAAAGTGTCCAGACCGGCCAGGCTGGCCCCTACGTCTACGTGATAGGATCCAACCGCACCGCCGAATTGCGCCAACTGAAGATCGACCGCATCTTCGAAAGCACCGCCCTCGTCCTCGAAGGCCTGAAGGAAGGCGATGAAGTCGTCACCGAGGGGCAGCATCTGCTCCGTGCCGGGGCGCTGGTGGACGTGAAAAACAATCCAGCCCCGCTGCCGTCCGCCGCGGCCACCCCCGTCACCTCCACCCGGCCATGAGCATTCCGGAACTCAGCATCCGCCGTCCGGTCACGACCACGCTGGTCATGCTGGCCCTGCTCGCCTTCGGCCTGCTCGCTTATTTCCGGCTGCCGGTGAGTGATCTCCCCAACGTCGATTTTCCCACCATCTCCGTTTCTGCCAGCCTGCCGGGAGCCAGCCCGGAAACGATGGCTTCCTCGGTGGCCACGCCGTTGGAAAAAGCGTTCAGCAGTATCCCGGGCATCGATTCCATGACTTCGTCCAGCGCCCTCGGACGGACCAGTATCACGATCCAGTTCGATCTCTCGCGGCACATCGATGATGCCGCCCTTGATGTCCAATCGGCCATCTCTTCCGCCCAGCGCCGTCTGCCGCCGGACCTCCCCAGCCCGCCCTCCTTCCGCAAAAGCAATCCCGCTGATGCCCCCATTCTCTTCCTGGTCCTGACTTCCGACACCATTCCGCTTTCCAAGGTGGACGAGTATGCCCAGAACATCGTCGCTCCCCGCCTCTCCACCATTCAGGGCGTCGCCCAGGTCAATGTTTACGGCTCCCAAAAATACGCGGTCCGCGTGCAGGTGAATCCAGTCTCGCTGGCCGCCCGCTCCCTCACCATGGACGACCTGCGCACCGCGCTTGATACCGGCAACAGCAATCTGCCCACCGGCACCCTGGATGGCAAGGAGCAGACCTTCACCATCGAATCCAGTGGCCAACTCCTCAACGCGGCCGCCTTCCGCGCCCTCATCGTCGCCTACCGAGATGGCTCACCGGTGCGCCTTGAAGACGTCGCCCTCGTGTCCGACAGCATTGAAAACGACAAGGGCGCCAATTGGTATGGGAATTCCCGTTCCCTCGCCATGGCCATCGACCGTCAACCAGGCACCAACACCGTGGCCGTGGTGGACGCCATCAAAAAGCTTCTTCCTGACATCCAGCGGCAACTCCCCGCCGGGGTGAGCCTCGACCTCCATATCGACCGTTCCCAGCCCATCCGCGAGTCCGTGCATGATGTGCAGCTCACCCTGCTGCTGAGCATCGCGCTCGTGGTCATGGTCATCTTCCTGTTCCTCCGCCGCGCCTCTGCGACCATTATTCCCAGCATCGCCATCCCGCTGTCCATCATCAGCACCTTTTGCGTGATGTATCTGCTGGATTTCAGCCTGAACAACCTGTCGCTGATGGCCCTGACCCTGTGCGTCGGTTTTGTGGTGGATGATGCCATCGTGGTGCTCGAGAACATCGTGCGCCACATGGAAAAAGGCGCCACCGCCATGGAGGCCGCCCTGAAAGGCTCGCGGGAGATCGCCTTCACCGTCGTCTCCATGACCATCTCCCTCGCTGCGGTGTTCCTGCCGGTGCTGTTCATGGGCGGGATTCTGGGCCGTCTCTTCAAGGAGTTTGCCATCACCATCGGGGTGGCCATTCTGGTCTCGGGCGTAGTCTCCCTGACCCTGACGCCGATGCTGTGCAGCCGGTTCCTCACCGCTGAAAAGCCGGACAAAAAACCGCGGGGCCTGTTCCGCCTGTTCGAGGCTTTTGTGAACGGCATGAACCGCGCCTATGAGCGCAGCCTGCGCGTCGTCCTGCGCCATCCGGTGATCACCATGCTCATCACCGCGGGCACCGTCGCCATCACTGCCCTGCTCTTCATCAAATTGCCCAAGGGATTCATCCCCACCGAGGATATCGGTCAGATCTCCATCATCACCGAGGGCCCGCAGGATGCCTCCTTCGCCTCCATGGTCATCCTCCAGCAGAAGGCCGCCGAAGTGCTGCTGGCCAATCCCCACATTGAAGGGTTCACCTCCAGCGTCGGGGCCGGCGGCCCCAATTCCACCGCCAATGCTGGACGCATGAACGTCCGCCTCAAGCCCCGCAGCGGCCGTCCCTCCGCGACCGAGATTGTCAACACCCTGCGCCCGCAACTGGCCCGCATTCCCGGCCTCCGGTCCTTCCCGCAGGTGCCCCCGGTTATCCGCATCGGCGGTTTCTCCTCCAAGGCCCCCTATCAATTCACCCTCGCGGCCGCCGACCTGGCCCTGCTCTACGAAGCCGCGCCGAAAATCGAAGGCGCCCTGCGGGCCCTGCCGTCCTTGGCAGATGTCACCAGCGATCTCCAGATCACCAGCCCGCAGGCATTTGTGAAAGTGAAGCGCGACAAGGCCTCCTCCCTTGGCATTGCGATCAGCGACATCGAAAGCGCGCTCTACAACGCCTACGGCTCCCGTCAGGTCTCCAGCATCTACACCTCCGCGGATCAGTACTACGTCATCCTCGAGGTGGAACCCGCCTATCAAAACTCCCCGGAAGCCCTCGCCCAGCTTTACCTCCGTTCCGCCGGCGGCGAGCTCGTCCCCTTGGAGTCAGTCGCCGAAATCCAGCGCACCACCGGCCCCCTGACCGTGACCCACCTGCGGCAGCTCCCCAGCGTCACCCTCTCCTTCAATACCGCCCCCGGAGTCTCACTGGGCGATGCCGTGAAACAGATCAATCAAGCGGTGGGTGGACTCCTGCCGGAAGGGGTCACCACCACCTTCCAAGGCGAAGCTGCCGCCTTCCAGGACAGCCTGAAAGGCCTCGGCATGCTCCTCATTATGGCCGTGGTCGTCATCTACCTGGTCCTCGGCATCCTCTACGAAAGTTTCATCCATCCCCTGACCATCCTGTCAGGCCTCCCCGCCGCCGGCGTAGGGGCTCTCGCCACCCTGCTGCTCTTTGGCGAAGACCTGAACGTCTATGGATTTGTCGGCATTCTGATGCTGATCGGCATCGTCAAAAAGAACGCCATCATGATGATCGACTTCGCCCTCGAAGCCCAACGCAAAGAAAACAAAGCGCCCGCCGAAGCCATCTTCGAAGCCTGCCTCGTCCGCTTCCGGCCCATCATGATGACGACCTTCGCGGCCCTCATGGGAGCGCTTCCCCTCGCGCTCGGCATCGGCGCCGGAGCGGAATCCCGCCGTCCCCTCGGGCTGGCCGTCGTGGGTGGCCTGCTGCTCTCCCAGCTCCTCACGCTCTATATCACTCCCGTTTTCTATCTTTACATGGAGCGGCTCCAGACGTGGCTCAGTCCGCGGAAAGCCGGTGCACCGGTCGCGCTGCCGGTCCCGTCCTGATTGCTTTCGATGGATGCCGAAGTCCACCCCAGCCGCATTGGCGCGTATAATGTCAGGCGTTGCTGGAGGAAGCCACCACTTTTCCTTCCGGAGGCTGGCTGCTGGTTCCGGAAGGGCGGGAGGAATCGTCCGGAGCCCCCTGCAATTGCAGCAGCAGCACCGGCAGCACCGGCTGCGGGAAGCCTTTCAGGGTCATCGGACTCAACTGCCGGCCGATGGCGCGGGAACCAAGGAGCTGTGCGGTGTGAGGATCAATAATAACCTCCCGGGGCCCCGCCGAGGAACACAGCCGGGAAGCCAGGTTCACCGGTTCTCCCAGCACCGTATAGTTGAGCCGGTTCTCCGATCCCATGCACCCTGCAATGGCGGTGCCGCTGGCGATTCCGATGCCCATGAGCAGCGGCGGATGGGCCGTGGTTTGATTCAGCGCATCGCGCCGTGTCACCATTTCCAAGGCACACGCCGCCGCATTGCCGGAATCATCCCCGTAGGACTTGGGTGCCCCGAAAATCGCCATGATCAGGTCTCCCACAAATTTATCGACCACCCCATGATGGCGGTGCACGATTTCTGTCAGGGCCGTCATGTGTTCGTTCAACAGATCAATCACACCTTCCGGCGGCATCCCGCTGGTGGTGGCGGTGAAGTCCCGGATGTCGCAGAAGAGCACCGTGATTTCCCGCCGTTCGCCGCCGAGACAGGCGGTTTCGATCAGTTGCCGCGCAATGTCGTCGTCCGAGACCTGGAATAGGATATCGCGGTACTGCTGGCGCTGTTTCAGTCCTGCCGCCATTTCATTGAAGGAAGTGGCCAGGGTGGCCAATTCATCATGCGTGGTGATCGGGACCCGGGTGTCGTAATGCCCCTGCATGATTTGTCGGGTGCCGTCCACGAGGTTGCGCACGGGATGCACCATGCGGCGGGAAATCAGCCCGCACAGCAAAGCCGCCGCCCCATAAGCCAGGCCGGAAAAGCCAATGATCTGCCCCCGCAGCGCACTCTGCTCCTCGGAAAGACCCGCAAGGGAATACAGAGTGATTTGATAGGCCTGGGGAGTGGACGATTCCGGATTCAGACTGCGGAACAACAATTGGTGGGGTTTTCCCTCAATCGCGACGGTAAGCGCCTCTTTGGAAGTTCCAGGATTTTTCAGATTGTTCCGGACCATCGTGCTCACCGATTCGATGGCCTCACGCGGGATTGACCGGCTGAAGAGTTGGTCGTCAATCCACAGGCCGGTGAACAGTTCCCCCGGTTTGCCGCGGCGGTTGAGATCATACAACGCGGTCTCGCCATAACTGGAAACCGGCAGCCCAACCACCAGCGCCCCCAGCGCTGCCTCCGTGCCTGCTTTTTGAATCGGCGTGATGATGACCTCGCTCAGCATGGGCCTGCGGGACCGGGAACCCGCGGCCGGTTTGACGGCAAGGTAGGCCACCTCCTGGGAGGCGGGGACCCGGCTCACTTTGTTTTTCTCCAGCCAGGCGGTCTGGGCATCGGGTTCGCCGGGGGCCTTCAGAGTATGGATGCGCCCGGAGGCATCCATCAGCGCCAGATCCAAGGTGTCCGGACGCACCCAGCGGGGGCCCCGCCGCGGCCCTTCCGGAGCCCCCTCCTTCGGGATCAGGCCCGATCCGCGCATTTCCGCCAGCGCGGCCATTTGCTGCGGCGACGGCGGGCCTTGGAAATCCGGGAAAGCTCCTCCCGGACCGCCTCCTCCCGGACGGCTTGTTCCCCTCCCGGTGTTCTGACTCTCAAAAGAAGAAACCGAATCGCGCACCACCCGGGCGCGTTCGAGGAGTTCCCGGTGGATCTCCTCCGGCAGGACGCCATTCTCCGACTGCACCGCTTCGATGACCGTAGCCGAGCCCGCCAGTTCCTGACAACGTTCCCCGATGCTGTCGAGGCGGGCTTTCTGAAGGCTGGCCAGGCTTTCCATCTGGGAAAGAAACCGCGCTTCAAAGATCTGCCGCCATGCCGATTCCAGACTGCGCCGGGTCACCGCAAAGAGGGACACCGCCACCAGGGTGACGATGAATAACATCGCCAGCATCAGGCGGGGCGCAAAATTCAGGCGGAACATGACACACGGCAGGTGATCCCAAACCGCAGACAGCGGCCCGGAAGGTTTCCATCCTTTATGACAGCACCAGTCTGCCTGATGTTGAAGCAGGAGGAAAGCTCTTTAGCCGCCTCCGACCTGCACTCTGCCTGCCGGCCCGGGAATCATCTGGCATTTTGCCTCATTCAGCGGAGCCAGTCCCGTCGCATCATTTACCACAACACACTAATCATCAATGACTTAGAATCCTTTCAATCCCTCAGGCATGAGTCGTGCATAAAGGGTTTGCATGCAGGAAGGTGCCCCTTGGGTTCTTCTTCCCGGTCATCCCAAACTCCCACTTACACCTCTATGAAACTCCTCCTCCTCATGACTGCCGCCATCCCTGTGATCACGGTTTGCAGTTGCAGCACCACCACCGTGGTAAAACCGGAACCGACAGTGATGAGTGAAACCAATATACGCCGGAGTTCCACCACCACTTCTTCCTACGGCTCACCGATGCCTACCACAACCAGCAGCACGGAGACACGTACCATCACGGCCGAATAAAGCGGCACTCCGCAAAACATTTGCTATCCGGATTCCCCCCCGCCCGGAAAGCCAAGACAGGCAGAGGAAATCCGTTCGCGGATTTCCTCTGACCCATTGTCTCTGACGAGCTTGGCCAGCGGGATGATAGCGATCCGCCTGCCGGCCCTGCCTCCCCTGCCGTCCCCTATTCCCATCGCGCCTACTTTGGTGGCGTGACTGGTTCAGGGGGGATCCCTTCCGCCGGAGCCAGGGCGGCGGCCAGAGCGCGGATCTCGATTGGATAGGGCACCGGCTGCGCGAGGTGCCGTAGATGGGCCACCAGTTGATCATCCAAGGCACGGGCTTCGGCTGCGAGCGCGGCCGCCCCAGGATGCAGGGCCATGAACCGCTCGCGGATCACGCCCCCGGCCCACAGCTTGTCGCGCGCATCGACCCCTTCCTTGACGGCATCGGACTGGGCATTCCACAGCCCGCCCGGTTCCCATCCATTGCTGGTCATGGAAGCCATATTCACTCCCCCGGCGAGGGCTGCCGAGGTTTCCTCACTGATCTTCCGGCCTGCGGCGAGGATCTCATATTTGCCGGCCGGCAGGTTGGCGATAGTAAGCTGGTATTGATTGAGGCCTTCGGGGATGGGGACAAAACGATAGTTCAATCCACTGAGCACGCCGAGATTCAGCGGCAATCCCTGATCCAACCGGACAAAGCTCACGCCCCCGTTGCTGCGCTCCAGCTGGCTGATGGTACAACCCGCCGCCCCGGAAAGCGTCAGGGTGGCAGCATCAATCGAGGCGGCCGACACTTCCGCAGGAGCGCCCAACCCCTTCAGCATGGCATAGCCCATCGCCAGCTGTCCGAGGTCCGAAAGATGCACCCCATCACTGACGTGCAGGCTGCTGTGCTTGGTTTTGTCAGGCTCACCGGCATTGGCTGTGAGGACCCGGCGCTGGATTTCCCGCATGCCGCGTTGGAGATCGATGGTTTCCGCGCCCAGGGATCTGGCGAGGGCGAGCCCTTCATCCGCCATGGTCTGGAGGAAACCCGTTTCCGCCGTTTCCGGGGCCTCGGCAGTGATCGCGGGAGAACAAATCACCGGGCGCACCTTTTTTTCCTGACATCTCGTGATGATGGTGCGGATGCCGTCGAGATACTTCTGTTTGCTCTCCGCATTGGCTTTGGTGCCCCAGCCGATGTCATTCACCCCGAAGGTCACCGTGACCACCGTGGCGCCTTTGCTGAAGACATCGCGCTCCAGCCGGTCCACCGCACCGGAGGCGGTATCCCCGCCCTGCCCCGCATTGAAAAAGCGCACCGCCCGCTGCGGATAACGCATCAGGGTATAGTGCTCCACGATCCTGGTGTAGCCCCGGGCCGCCGTGATGCTGTCACCGAGGAAGGCCACGGTATCGCCATCCCGCACCAGATAGTCGGGGAGGGCCGCCCGAACCGGGCCGGCCAGGCAGAGGAGAATGAGCAGGGCTTTTTTCATGAAAATCAAACGGTAAGCGCCTTACGGGAATCCACCGCCTCCTGCCCTTCGCCATACACCGAGGCATGGCGCGCCTGCCGGATCTGACGCAGCCGCAGCAGCAGCCAGAGGGTAGTGAGCCCGGTCACTCCCTGCCAAAACCAGAACGCCCGTGGAATGGCCCGGGCCACTGCTTTGGGGAAAACATAATCGGTCGAGACCAGGCTGGCGGCCGCATAGGCTGGAGCCGAGACCGGGGAAATGCCGGCCAGCCACGTCCCAGGCGTCAGGGAGCGGCTGTTCACACTTCCAATAATGCCGCCCGCCATCACCGGCAGGACTGCGGCGAAGATCACCACAAGGAAAAACTTGTGTCCGCCCCACGCTTCCAGGATCGCCTGGGAGGCCAGACCCACCCCGAGCAGAATCAGGGCAAAAGTCGCACCGGCATAACCTGCCAGATGGTGGCCCACAAACCAGTGGGAGCCCATCAACTGCTGCGCGAAAATCGTCCAGCCAACCGCTCCCGCTACCGCCATCAGGGCGACTATCACCGTGGACGAAGCCGGGTCGGACAGCCGCGGAATCCGTTTCCACCCCAGCTTGCGCCCACGCCGCAGTCCGCGGACCTGACGTTCCACCGTGGGAGTAACGATGAAAGTCAGCACCACCAGCAGCAGCAGCGTGACCATGCCATAGAGGGCGATCATGGAGACGGCTTCGATCACCCCCGGCTCCCAATTGGCGTCACGGAGAAAGCGGCGGTTGAATTGGCGGGAGGGAAACAACAGGCCCGGTTCAATCAAAGGCAGGGCATTTCCCAGCAGCATCAACTGCATCCAGATGAACAGCCCGAAGGCCCAGGCCTTGCCCAGCAAATGGGACTCGGATTGCCGCCAGCGCCGCCACAACATCACCACAAAAGTCAGGATTAGCACACTCTGGGAAAACAAGGTGAAGGTGGCCTCCGAAAAGCGCAGGCCAAAGAAGCGCACATCCGGCTCGAATGATTGCGCAAACCGCATCATCCCGCCCATTTCCCGCGGCATCAGGTTGGCGATGTTTTCATCCACCACCGGCCAAATCGTCAGGTATTTGAAATACACCAATCCAAACTTGGCCGCCTGCGGGATCACCGTGTAGAGCAGGAAAATCACGATGATGGAGAACAAAAACGCCCAGCGCCGGTTCTTCACCACCGTGCCCATCACCAGTCCCGTCAGATGATAGAGCAAGGCCGAGGACAGCAGCCCCAGGTAGATCGGCACCCACGCGGAAGCCGCCACCTCCCCCTGCCACAAGGCCCAGGCCGTGAAGGGCAGCGTGGCCGCAAACATGCACCACTCCCGGATGGGCAACCCCAGCAGGTAGCCCAGCACCTTCGTCAGCGGAGTCAGGGGCGAGAGCCGTTGATAGTCCAGGGTGCCCTCATCCGCCTCCGCCGTGATTCCTCCGGCCACGTTGCCGGTGCCCAGGAAAAAGAGTACGAGGGCCTGCAGCACCAGCAGGGGGATCAGGGTCGCCCGCTCGGCATCGGCGATTTCCATCTTCCCCTGATAACGGAAACCGGTGCGGAAGCCGAAATAAAGAAAGCCTGCGAGGATCACGGTAATCAGCAGCGACACCATCAGCGCCTGGGGCCGCAGCCGGGAGCGGACATAACGGCGGAAAATCGGATTGGGCCACCAGCGGCGGGGCACCGGCACCGGACCGGGGATGGGGAAATCGCTCATGGGACAGGCAATAAAGGGGGAAGCGCCGGAGCGGAGCCGGACTCGGCCACGTCCACGAGGATTTCCTCAAAGGTGGACTTCTGCTCCTCCAGCACATGGATCAAAAACTCCTCACGCACCAGACTGGACACCAGCGCCGCCTGCTCATGTGGACTGCCGGCAAACCGGAAGGTGATGCGTTCTCCTGCCAGGAGCACCTCCGTCACGTGCGGCTGATCCCCCAGCCACCCTGCCGCTTCCGCCACCCGTTCCAACACTCCCAGGGTCAGGGTCCGCTCCGCCCGGCCCAGCACCCGCCGCACTTCCTCCACCGACCCGGACGCCAACAGTTTCCCCCGGTTCATCACACACAGGGAAGTGCACATTTCCGCCAGTTCGCTGAGAATATGCGAACTCACAATAATCGTCGCCCCATCCGCCGCGAGGGTCCGCAGCGCCATCCTCAGTTGCCGGCGCGACAGCGGGTCCATCCCGCTGGCCGGTTCATCCAGGATCAACACCCGGGGCCGGTGCAGCAGCGTCTTGGCCAGCACCAGCCGCTGAGTCTGCCCCCGCGACAGGGACTTGCAGAAGACCCCTCGTTTTTCCAACAAACTCACCAGCCCGAGGCATTCCTCCACCCGCTCCCGCCGCTCCTCCGCGCTGCCCAGCCCATGGGACTCCGCGAAGAGATCCAGAAACTCCCACACCTTCAGATCCGAGGGCACCGGCGCCAGATCCGGCATGTAGCCCATCACCCGCCGCGCCGCCTCCGGCTGCTCGAAGATATCGATCCCCGCCAGCTTCACCGAGCCATAGGTCGGCTCCATCAGCGTCGCCAGCACGCGGAAGGTGCTGGTCTTCCCTGCCCCATTCGGCCCCACCAATCCAAAAATCTCCCCCGGCGGCACATCCATCGTCACATCATCCACCGCGATGAAGTTCCCATAGTCCACCCGCAGGTCTTTGATTTGGATGGCAGGCTCGGCAGACATGATCAGGATAAAACCCAAGGCGGGCTTGGGCGGATCAGACCATGATTCCCCGCCCATGACAAATACTTCCGCAAGGATTTAAGCAGTCGCCCGGCCCCAAGACCGGGCTTGCCAGCCCGGCCCCGCTCAGGTTATCCATGCCCTCATGCGTGCCCCTCTTTTTCTGGCGATTGGTCTGGCGGTTGGAATCACCGGAGCGCTGTTGTTCCAGGACAGCTTCATGCCTGACGAAGGAAGCCCGGAGGAACGGCTCGCCAACCTCGAACGCGAACTCGAACGCACCAGGGTCTCCCTCGCCGCCGCCGAGGCCCGCGCCCCCAAACCGGAAGCCAGCACCCAGCAAAAACTCTCCCGCGGCGCCCGCACCATCATGGAGGACATCAAGGACGGCCGCGAGGTCGACATGAACGACATCTACCAGGCCGCCAAACCCGCCCTGCGCGATCTCTCCCCCATCTTCGAGCGGCTCCAGCGCAAGGACATGCGCCGCCACCACGAATTCATCCTCGCCGATCTCACCCGGAAATATCACCTCACCCCCGCCCAGCAGGAATCCTTGCGTGAGTGGCAGAAAAAGAAAATCGAGGAGGACCTCGCCGTCATGCGCGCCTTCCACCAGCAGGACAACACCACCCTCGAAGACATGGTCAAGGCCGGCCGCAAAACCCCGCCCCAAGCCGGGCTCGATAGCTTCATGGAAAAAACCCTCACCGGTCAGGACCTCACCGCCTACAAAACCGACCGCCTCAACCAACGCGTCGAACAGGTCCAGTCCGAAGCCGACCGCCGCGTCTCCCGCCTGAACAGCGTGGTCGCCCTCGATGACGCCCAGCAGGACCAGGTCTTCGCCCTCATGGCCCGCAGCTCTCCGGAGTTCGATCCCTCCATGCAATTCGAAGGCCTCACCGGCGACACCGGCAAACTCGACCCCGGCCAATCCCGCGACGAGGCCATCCTCCAGGTCCTCCGCCCCGACCAGCGCCAACAATACGAGGACCACCGCAACGCCCGCCGCCTCGAAGCCCAGAAGGAATTCACCGACGTCGCCATCCGCCTTCCGGACAACTGGGACATGTTCGGCGACGAGTGACCCGGTCGCCTCGGACGGGTCCGGGCCGCAGGGCGGGAGGACTCAAGTCCGGAACATCGCATACCTTGACGTCTCCGTCCCCGCCGTCTAGCCTGCCATCGGGCAATGAAGTCAATCTCCTACTGGCATGGCATTTTCGAAACCCAATGATAGTGAAGCGGTCCCCGCAGCCGGACAATTCAACACCACCCATTGGAGTGTGGTTTTGATGGCCGGACAATCGCAGGAGCGTCAGGCAGGGTCGGCGTTGGAAAACCTCTGCCGCACCTACTGGAGCCCCATTTACGCATATGTGCGGCGCCAAGGGCACCGCCCTCACGATGCCCAGGACCTCACTCAGGAATTCTTTGCCCGCCTGCTGGAGAAAAAGTCCTACAAACTGGCTTCACGGGAACGGGGACGGTTCCGGTCCTTTCTCCTGAAATCGCTCCAGCATTTTCTGGTGAACGATTGGGTGCGCGGCCGGGCCCAGAAACGGGGAGGCGGGCAAAATGTGCTGTCCCTTGACGAGGAGGAAACCGAGCGAAATTACCTGCAGGCAACAGGCGACCAATTGGTGCCGGAGAGCCTCTACGACAAGCGCTGGGCGCTGGCACTGCTCACAGGCGCCATGGAACGGCTGGGGGCGGATTATGCCGCGGCCGGGAAACGGGAATTGTTCGACTGCCTCCAGCCTCTCCTCCTGGCTGAAGGGTCGGGTGCCTGCTATCGTGAGCTGGCACCACCCTTGGGGTTGACGGAAGGAGCCGTCAAAGTGGCGGTCCATCGCCTGCGCAAGCGCCTCGGAGAAGTCGTCAGGGCGGAAGTGGCCAAAACGGTGGACTCTCCGGCAGAGGTGGAGGCCGAACTGCGGTATCTTATGTCAGCACTCCATTCCTGAAACCCTTTAGCGGTGGGCCAGGGGCGGCTCCCCAGCTGCTTGGAGTCCCGTCCTCCCCGCCGTCACCGCCTTGTAACCGAGGGGGTGGAATCCTGTAGTAACCGCTGGATGCCCGCTCATGAGACACCTTTGAATGAATATGAATAGTATACTCCGCTGCCAGCACTGCAACACCCCCCTGACCGGCCAGGCGGTTGGGGGGCTCTGCGCCAATTGCCTGCTCGGGTTGGCACTGGAGGAGCCTGCCGCACCCACGGCATTGGGGGACGACACCCGGGCTGCGTCGGCCGGGGCCATCACTGTCCGCTCTTTCGTCGGGGACAGCATGGCCGAAGCCATTCCCGAGGAGCCCGCGGCTCCTCGGGAGGCGGCCGGGTCGCGCATCGGGCGCTACCAGCTGCTCCAGGAAATTGGTGAGGGCGGGTTCGGGGTCGTTTATCTGGCAGATCAAAGGGAGCCGGTGAAACGCCGAGTCGCGCTCAAAGTGCTCAAGCCCGGCATGGACACCCGGGAAGTGATCGCGCGCTTTGAAGCCGAACGTCAGGCCCTGGCCATGATGGATCATCCGAATATCGCCCGCGTTTTCGATGGCGGCGCGACGGAGAGCGGTCGGCCCTACTTCGTCATGGAATTGGTCAACGGAATTCCCCTGACACAATATTGCGATGACCGGCAACTCAATACCCGCCAGCGGCTCGATCTCTTCCTCGACGTCGTTGCGGCGGTGCAGCACGCGCATCAAAAGGGCATCATCCACCGCGATCTCAAGCCCACTAACATTCTCGTCTCCCCGCACGACGGCCGCCCCGTCATCAAGGTCATCGACTTTGGCATCGCCAAAGCCATCAGCCTCGAACTCACCGACAGGACACTCTTCACCGCCCACGGGCGCATGATCGGGACCCCGCAGTACATGAGTCCGGAGCAGGCCGGGATCAACGCGCTGGACGTGGACACCCGCAGCGATCTCTACTCGCTGGGCGTCATCCTCTACGAACTCCTCACCGGTCGCACCCCGCTAGATGCCAAGATACTGCGCGCGGCCGCCTACGCGGAGATCCAGCGCCTCATCCGCGAAGTGGAGCCCCCAAAACCCAGCACCCGCATCAGCACTCTTGGCGCCGCCCTTCCTGACATCGCTCGCCGGCACGGCACCGAACCCCTGAAGCTCGGCCGCCAGCTGAGCGGCGACCTCGACTGGATCGTGATGAAGGCACTCGAAAAAGACCGCAGCCGCCGCTACGAAACAGCCAATGGATTGGCGACTGATCTCCGCCGTCATTTGGAAAATCTACCGGTCTCGGCCCGGCCGCCGGGTACCGCTTATTTGCTCTCGCGATTCGTCCGGCGGCACAAAGGTGGATTCGCCGCCGCTGCCGCAGTCTCATTGGCACTGTTGGGCGGCATCGCGACTACCTCATGGGGGCTGGTGAGGGAGGCGGCGGCGCGCAGAACAGCGGAATCTGAAACCGCCAAAGCCGTCGCAGCCAATACAGCGAACCAGGAAAACCTCCACCTCGCCAGCATGGCTGACTATGCCAGTGCAGCCCGTGCGTTGGAGGAAGACTCTGCCGCCCATGCCAACCGTAAGCATGCCGTCGGATTTGCTGGCATGTCCCGTTGGCATGACGGCGTTGTCCTCCTCACCCGCGCTCTGGAGCGTGAGCCTGGGAATTCAGCTGCTGCGCTGAGTTTGTACGAAACGCTTCGTCGCCGCCAGCCCGGGAAGCGGGACTGGGAAATACAGAAAATCAAAATCAACAACGTTAGGCATGCCACATTCAGCCCCGATGGCACCCGGATTCTCACTTGTGGCAACGGCCTCTGTCAGGTCTGGGAAATGGCGACCGGCCACGCCATCTTACTTTCAGTGCCCTTTTGGGGCGGGGTGCGCATCGGGAACTTCAGTCCCGACGGTACTCGGATTCTCACCGCCGGGTATGACGAAACCGTGCGGGTCTGGGACGCCGCGGGCGGACAACCCATCGGGCAGCCGATGCATCTTGAAACCCCGGTGGCCAGCGCGAACTTCAGCCCGGACGGAACACGGATCCTCATCGTGGCGGACGTCCTTTCCGGCGACAGAAAGATCGTCCAAGTCCGTGATTCGAAGACTGGTCAAACTGTGGGGAAGCCGATGCGCCATGAGCGCTGGGTGTCAGGTGCGAATTTCAGCCCTGACGGAACCCTTATTCTCACCACGAGCTTCGACAGTACAGCGAGAGTCTGGGATGCGGCAACCGGCCTGGGTATTGGTGAACCGATCCTTCATCAAGGAGGGGTGTATGGCGCGAACTTCAGCCCCGACGGGACCAGGGCCGTAACCGCATGTGGCAACGGGACCGCCCAGGTCTGGGAGATGCCGACAGGCATGCCCATCGGGCCGCCGATGCGCCATGAGGGAGACGTGCGCAGTGCGGTCTTCAGTCCTGACGGAACACTGATTCTCACGGCAAGCGACGACAAAACCGTGCGGATCTGGGATGCGGAAACCGGCCTGGGTATCCGTGCGCCGATCCTCCATGAGGGGGGGGGGTGAAGGATGCGATCTTCAGCCCTGACGGAACCCGCATCCTGGCGGTGGCCGATGACATCATTGTGGGCGATGACCATACGGTATTTGTCTGGGATGCGGAATCCGGCCTGCGCATCGGTGAGCCAATGCGATATCCGGGTCATGTTTTCCGGGCGGGCTTCAACCCCGACGGGACAAAAATCCTCACCACCGGCTCGGCGGGCACCACGTTTTGGAACGGAGAGTCCCGCCACGTCGTAGGCCAGCCGATGCGCCATGAAGGCAAAGTGTCCAGCGCCAGGTTCAGTGCCGACGGAACCCGTATCCTCACGGAAAGCGACGACAACAGCCTGCGGGTCTGGGATGCAGTGACCGGCTTGGTCCTCGGCGAGCCCATTCGCCACCCGGGCCGGCTGGCCGGGGCCACCTACAGCCCCGACGGAACCCGGTTCCTGACCGCAGTCGACAATCAAACAGTAATCATACGGGATGCGGCAACCGGCCATGCCGTGGGTGAGGCGATGCACCACGGGAGCCGGGTGATCAGCGCAACATTCAGTTTGGACGGAACCCGGATTGTCACCGCGGGAGGGGACAATAACGCCCGGATCTGGGAGGCAGCAACCGGCCGGGTCATCGGAAAGGCGATGAATCATCCGGGATTGGAGGCAATCCCCTGCTTTGACCCTGGCGGAACCAGGATTGTCACCGTGAGCCGGGACGGGACTGTCCGGGTCTGGGATGCATCAACTGGCCAATTCATTGGGGACTGGAAAAGGACTATAGGTGGGGGAGCCCGCAGCGCGGCCTTTAGCCCGGATGGAACCAGGATCGTTATCAGGACCTTTGAAACGACCGCAAGGGTCCTTGACTCCACAACCGGCCGCGTCTTGGGACCGCCGATGCGTCATGAAGGCAGGGTAACGGACGTCAATTTCAGTCCTGACGGAACACGGATCGTCACCGCGGGCGAGGACCATACGGCACGCGTCTGGGACGCGGCGAGCGGGCGGGTCATCGGGCAGCCCATGCGTCATCAAGGCGGGGTGGCGAGCGCGGCCTTCAGCCCTGACGGAACACGGATCGTCACTGCGGGCGGGGATAACACCGCACGGGTCTGGTGGATGCTCACCCCGGACGAATCAAAAGCCCTCCCCTCCACCACGCCGCGCACCATCGCCTGGGCCCGGGCCATGGCCGGACTGCGATTCAATGAGGATGGTGAGCTTGGCCGCATTGCGGAAAGCGATCGTTTTGTCTCCTTGACCAATCCGGACCTGCCATCCGGTTCGTGGGCCGAACTTGCAAGGTGGATCAACACGCCGGTACCGCACCGGACGATCGATCCCAAGTCTGCTTTGACGCTCCGCCAGATTGCCGAGCGCGAGCGCGACTTCGATGGCAATGGCACCGTGGACAGCCTCGAATCGGCCTTGCGCTATGACCCCACGGTGCCCCTTGCCCGGCTTTTCCTGGCTGCGGCGTTGGAGAAAGCGGACGCCCGCAAGCCCGCCAAAGCCCGGGACCCCCTGCTTCCGCAGCGCGCCGCCTTTCTCCGCCGCTACGACCTTGATGCCTTGGCCAAGGAAACAGGGCGAATGAAGCACGAAGAGTTGGCCGCGCTGTGGGTGAGGGCGGCGAATCATCTCACTGACCTGCCGGCTGACACAAAAATCGGTGTCGGCCCTAAGCCCACCACGGCCCGGGAGGAGTCCGGAAAGGCGGCGCGGAAGGCCTTGGAATTAGTCCCTGGTTTGCCCGCGGCTGGGGAAATTCTCAAAAAACTCTGATGGCACGGGGTCTCCCCCCCCCGCAACTGCGTCGCGGCCCACCATCCGCGTCGCTAAGAATGGCACGCGCTTTCAGCTCTGCCATTCGAGCAGGTAATCAGGAAGGTGCGACATGGCCGCTGCTCGGAGTTGAGAGATTCCCCCCCCCGTCCTCCCGTTTTTTTCACCCGTCCTGTAACGGACTCAGACTTTTCCTGTAGTAACGCCTGGATGCAGGTGAAGGCGCTGACGTCCGGACCAACAGAAGCCAGCCGCCAACCATCAATTCAACGAATTCACTAAACGCTATGAAAAACAACCTACACCTACCTCTGGCCGGCATCCTGGCCACCGGCATCCTCGCCGCCATCCAGACAACGACGGCAGCACTGCCGGGCGGGGGGCGTGCGGCGAAGATTCTCCATGAATTCACCCTGCCGCCGTTCAGCATGGCCTATCTTGGATTCGACCCCGCGGACCTGGCGGCAGCCGAGGCCAACGGCGCGGTTACGGACAGCCCCGGCATCGCCTCCGGTTTGCAGCAACTGAATGGCAATCGTTACCTGTCGGTTACGGATCGCGGCGCCAATATCGATCGCCCGGACGGCTTCAAAGCATTTCCGTTTCCCCAGTTCAGCCCGACGATCGTGATTTTTAAAGTCATCAACGATCAAATCGTCCCGACCGACTATCTTCCGATTCTGAACGATGACGGCGAAAACGTGACCGGCCTTCCCAACGGACCGGCTGATGACGGCCCGGGGTTTGAGGACACCACCACCCCGACTCAGCTCCCTTACAACCACGACGGACTGGACCCTGAGGACATCCACACGCTGCCAGGTGGCGGATTCATCCTTGTGGAGGAATACAGTTCCTCGGTGGTGATCGTGAGCGACACAGGGCATGTGCTCAAACGTTACACCCCTGAAGGCAAGCCCCTGGCGGCAGTGGAGTACACTCCCGGAGTGGTCACTCCCGCAGCCAGGTACAGCGTCAGTGACAGCCTCCCGGGTGTCCTCAAACAGCGCCGGGCGAACCGCGGATTCGAAGGCATCGCCGTGTCCGCCGATGGACGGACCGCCTACACCGTGATGCAAAGCCCCATGGGCGGGACCGGCGCTGCCAGCCCCTATCGCAATTCCCGGGTGGTGCGCGCCATCCGCATGAACATCAGCGATCCACTCAACATGCAGGTGACGGGCCAATTCGTCGTTTATATGAGTCCCGTGAGCACTTATCCCGCGGGCAATTTCGCGCGGGATATGAAGATCAGTGCAACCTCATGGGTGTCGGAGGACCGGCTTCTGTTCCTTGAGCGGTCCGACAAGCCGGGTTCGGGCGGTGCCAAACTGATCCTTGTTGATTTGTCTAACGCTACGGACGTCACCGGGCGCCCGGACGCGGGGGTGCCGCTCGTGTACGAGAACGTGGCCACCGATTTTGTGACTCTGGGCATTACTCCGGCGACATCGGAGGTGATCTTGGATGTGAACGCGGAGCTGCCAGCCATCACCGACTTCAAACTGGAAGGGCTCTCCATTCTGAACGCCAACACGGTGTCCATCAGCAACGACAACGACTTTGGCATCGGGGACGTCCCTGGCCGCTCTTCCAAAATCTGGCAGATCCGACTGGGCACGCAGTTGCGTTGAACTGGCAGGGCGGCTCACCCTGTCACGATCCGCGTGCAACCGCCGACGGCCTTTGCAGCCCTGCGCTGCAAAGGCCATTTGTTTGGATCATACCGCCTTGAGTCACGGCCGGAATTTCCTTCGTGACGCCGTAGCCCGGGACACCGTCGGCTGCGGAGGGCCGCCTATTAATCAGATTCCCCATTCCCGACGCTTCCGACCCTGAGCGTGAGATCAATGGCCAATCGCAGTTGCCGAATCCGGATTCGATGTGAGACCGTTCCGTGCTGATTGTATGGGCGGGAATTAGCCCGGTGAGAACGAGGTCCGATTCCCCGGCGAGTCTGGGAAATGACAGGAGACGCCGCTCCGCGCGGAGCGTCGCAGCAAGGGCACAAACCCAAGCCTTACCAAATCCTGCTGTGCGCAGCGGTCCCGCCATATCTAATCGCGGTTTGGAAACAACTCAGTGAGACCGCTCCGGCATCGGCCACATCTTTCCAGACCATAGTCCGTTTCGCCGGGCAGGTCCAGCTTGAAGACTGGAGGCCACTCATTATTGAGTCAACCCCGCGGCTTGGAGAGCTGCCCATCTCTCAGTTGAGCGCAGCCGACGGCAATATTCTCCTCCGCCGCCGCGGGCGGGAAGCGGAATTCCCGGCACATGGGGAAGATGCACCGCCTCCGGTCACTTCTGTTGAACATGTGCTGTCGTCCGACCTGTAACCACCCGCCCGCATTTCTGTAGTAAGGTTCTGGAGAAACTGATATGTGCTTTCTGTGATATGGATGCAAATCCCCGCTGCGATCAGTGTAGCGCTCCTCTGACAGGTCAAGCGGTCAACGGATTGTGCGCCACCTGCCTGCTTAAGTTGGCGCTGGAACCCCCTGCTGAGGCAACCTTGGAGGTGGACGGAGGCGCGTCATCCATGGCTGAACCGGTCAGGTTGCGTTATTTTGGAGATTATGAACTGCTGGAGGAAATTGCCCGCGGGGGAATGGGAGTGGTCTACAAGGCGCGTCAGGTCAGCCTGAACCGCATCGTCGCCGTCAAAATGATTCTGGCAGGCGATTTTTCCTCGCCGGCGATGGTCGCGCGATTCCAGACGGAAGCAGAAGCCGCCGCCCGGCTGGAACATCCGAATATCGTTCCCATCTACGAAATCGGGTCCCATCAGGGCCAGCAATACTTCAGCATGCGTTTTGTGGAGGGAGGCTCCCTCACGCAGGCGATGGCACGCGGGGGGGCAGTCCCCGCTCCGCGGCGATCCTGATGGGGAAGGTGGCCCGGGCGGTGCATCACGCGCATCAGCGGGGCATCATCCACCGGGATCTCAAGCCAGGAAATATTCTGCTGGATCCGGGAGGCGGGCCGCATGTGGCCGACTTCGGGCTGGCGAAGGTGCTGGAGGATGACGGGGCTCTGACCCAAACCGCCGCCGTGATGGGCACGCCAAGCTACATGGCGCCCGAACAGGCGGCAGGGAATGCCAAACAACTGACCACGGCGGCGGACGTCTACAGCCTGGGGGCGATTTTGTATGAACTCCTCACCGGGCGCCCTCCTTTTGTTGCCGCGACCCTCGCGGAAACCATGCGGCGGGTAATGGATCTCGAACCAGCGCGCCCCCGTCTGTTGAATCCAGCACTCGACAAGGACTTGGAAACCCTCTGTCTGAAGTGCCTCGAAAAGGATCCAGTGCGCCGCTACGGATCGGCAGAGGCTCTGGCGGAGGATCTCGATCGGTGGCTGGCCCATGAACCGATCGTGGCTCGTTCCATCGGGGTGGCGGAACGGATCATCAAATGGGCGGTACGGCGGCCGGCCGCGGCGGCGTTGGCCGCCACCAGTGGGGCGATGCTGATAGCGCTCATCGGCTTGGTCCTCTACAGGAGCGACTACATAGCGGAGCAGAAACAACATCTGCTGGTCCAGACTGCCTTGAAGGCGGAGCGGCAGGCCAAGGAGGCCGGGCAGACGGCCCGGAACAACGAAGCAAAACAGCGGCAAATCGCCGAAGCCGCCCTAGCGGAGGCCGGTCGCGCCAATTATTTCCGCAATATCACAGGGGCGCAACGCGACTGGGAAGCCAACCATGTTTCCCGGGCTGAGCAACTGCTTGATGAATGCCCCACAGCGCTCCGCGGCTGGGAGTGGCGTTACCTGAAACGGCTCTGTAATTCCGATCTCCTCACTCTGCGCCATTCGGACCCTCTGAAGTGCGTTGCCTTCAGCCGGGACGGCCAGTATCTCGGTGCGGGTGGGGCGGATGGATCCATCCTTGTGTGGAGTCCGATGACCGGGGAGGAACTGTTCCGGGGCCATTCGACGTCACTTCAGAATCCGAAACAATCAAAGGGCAACCTCGCGCCGGCAGTGACGGCTATGACTTTCCATCCCGCCTCCGACCAATGGGTCACCGCCAGCGGGAACTCCCTCCAGGTCTGGGCTTTCCACGCGGCCGAACCCTTACAGATTCTCGACGGACATTCCCAAGCCGTCCGCACCGTGGCATTCAGCGCCGATGGTAAATGGCTCGCCTCTGGTAGCCGGGACATGACGATAAGGATTTGGGATACCTCCACGTGGGAGATGATCCGCACCCTGACAGGCCACACCGAAGCAGTTTCCAGTTTGGCTTTCAGTCCGGATGGGACGCGACTTTTGTCAGGGAGCGGCGAATTCCGGGAGCAGAACGACGCCCAGGTTGGAGTGCAGGGAGAAGTGAAGATTTGGGATCTCCAATCCGGGCGGTTGCTCTCCACTTTGGACAGTTATAGGAAGGTCATGACTTGTGTCGCATGGAGTTCAGACGGCCGCTATCTGGCCGCGGGAGATGCCAATGGTGCCGTCAATTTTTGGGGAGGTACCAGCCTCACACCGCTCGCCGACTTGAAGGGGCACAACGGCAGCATCTCCAGTCTCGCCTTCACCGCGGACAGCAGCCGCCTGATTACAGCGAGCGCGGATCAAACTAGCAAGGTCTGGGATCCTGGCAGCCGCGCCGGGTTGTCCACCTACCGCAGTCATAACAAACCAGTCAATGCTGCTGCGGTCAGTCCTGATGGAAAACTCATCGCTTCTGTCAGCGACGACGCCACGCTGAAGCTCTGGGATGCCTCGTCCGCTCCGGAGTCCAAAGTGTTCCATTCCAGTGGAGCGCATGGACTGGCGCTCAGTCCGGATGGAACGCACCTCGTCGCAACTGGACTTAATTCAGTGGATGTTTGGAACGTGATCAGTGGCGAAAAAGTTTTGCGGGAAAGATGGACCCCGCGTATCAGTGTGCTCACCCGGGGAGTCGCTTTCAGCGTGGATGGACAGCACTTTGCCAGCAGTCAAGGAGGCGTGGGCATAATAATCTGGAACACGGCCACTTGGAAAGCAATTCACACCTTCCCAAACTTCCGTGCGATGTATGGATTGGCCTTTAGTCCGGATGGCAATCACCTAGCTGCATGTGGAGGTTCGGGTCGCTCTGGGAGAGCAATCGTCTGGGATGTCGCCTCCGGCAAAGAACTCCACAATCTGGAGGGAATTCCGGATTCTGCTCACAAAGTGGCCTTTAGTCCTGAAGGCGACCTGCTCGCCGTGGCCATTGGAGACGCGGGAACATCAATGGTCAGCGCAGTGATCATTATCGATGTAGGAACTGGCGGAGTCGTTCGTCGTTTATCCGCGCACAAAAGTTGCTTCTTCGATGTTGCCTTCAGCCCCGACGGAAAAATCCTGGCATCGGCGGAAGGTTATTACATGGGCTCCACTGATGACCTAAGCTCCACCGATCCGGCCGAAGTCATTCTCTGGGATGTGGCAACAGGCCAGAAACTGATTACTCTTTCCAATCAGGAGACCTGCCATTTTAGCATCAGCTTCAGCCCCGACGGCAAGCGCCTCGCCACCGCTGCCGGCAACAACACCCGCGAGAAAAAACCTCTGCTCATTTACCTTTGGGACGTTTCCACGGGCAAGGAGGTAATGACTCTTAAAGGCCATACCGGCACCATTTACGACGTGACATTCAGCCATGATGGCTCCCGGATGGCCTCAACCGGAGCAGACGGGGTCCGGGTCTGGGATGCCGAGGAAGTCACTCCCGAGAATCAGACCGCCCGCCGGGCGGCCGTGGTGGGCAAGGAAGCGATGGAGCGGGCCCGGCAGGCAAAGCACCACCTGCTTGAAGCCGCCTATCAAACCTTCACCCAAGCCATCGGGCAGGCCGGAACGGATCCGACCGAGCGGACGAAGGCGCTGGTCCGCCGTGCCGGGGTGCTTCGGCAATTGAACCGAATCGGGGAGGCCCAGGCGGATATGATGCTGGCCAAAGGGATCCGGCCGCGTCCCGCGGAGACCAGCACCAAACTGGTTGATTTATCTCCCTTCTACAATGCCGCGCTGGATGAGGTTTGGGATTCAGTCGGTTTGCCGCCTCGCAACTTTGCCGCATTGCCTCAGGGACGCCAGACGCTGGGCGGAGTCGCGTTCGATGTTAGGGCGATCGTGCAGCTGGGCAGTTTGAAGATCCGCGGTGACAATCCGCTGTTTCCGCTAGCGGTGAAAGGAATCCCGGTGGATCAAGCGGGCCGCAGACTGCATTTCCTCCATGCCACGCGCTGGAATGTGACAGAAGGTTACCGGATTGGCAGCTATGTGATCCATTACGCGGACGGGCGTCAGGAGGAAATCCCCATGGATTACGGAAAGGATGTCAGGGAATGGCACGCCCGCGAGGACACAGAGCGCACCCTCACGCGGGGCACCGAAGTCTGGACTGCTCCGGGAGATACGGCCAGCACCTATCGGCTGTTCAAAAGCACCTGGGAGAATCCGCTCCCGGATACAGCGATCACGACGATCGATTTCATCTCCAGCGGCTCCGATTGTGCCCCTTTTTTGATCGCTCTCACCGTGGAGTGAAAACTTCCTGTAACCGGCAGGGGCCAAGCTGTAGTATAAGGAGAAGGTGGAACGTGCTGCCAGGGTTCCGCGGCAGCAGAAAAAACAACAAAAAGGGATGGCCCGCGGGTGGACCGGTGATTTTGAACCAAACACCAAACGCCAAAAAACCATGAAACCGCTGCCTTGCTTCCAGCTCCTGACTTGTATGATGGGCCTTTATCTGGGGTGGGTGCCCTGCCTCGCGGCGACCGATTGGCCGCAATGGCGCGGCCCGGACCGTTCCAATGCTTCCCAGGAAACCGGATTGCTTCAGGAGTGGCCGGCGGACGGTCCGCCCTTGAGGTGGCAGGCCAGTGGTCTGGGACTGGGCATCTCTCCGGTATCTGTGGCCGAGGGCCGGGTCTACACCGTGGGGAACCGCGATGGAGCTGAATTTGCCTATGCCCTGGACGCCGCCACCGGCACCAAAATCTGGGCCACGCGGCTCGGTGCCGCCGTGGCGGAAAACCCCCTGATGCGATGGCTCACCCAGCGCTCCCCCACGGTGGACGGGGAGCGGATCTACACCCTCACCGCCAAGGGCGAGTTGTTCTGCCTGCGGGCCGCCGATGGACAAAAACTCTGGCAAAAAAGTTACGCCACAGACTACCCGACCAAGCGTCCCTGGGGATATTGTGATTATCCCCTCGTGGACGGGGACCAACTGATCTGCACGCCATTCAGCACCAAGGGCGTAATTGTCGCTTTCAACAAATGCGACGGCAAGGCCTTGTGGACTACTCCGGGCGGGAGTGAAGGCCCGGCAGGTTATGGGGCAACGGTCGTCAGCATGGCGGGGGGCATCCGTCATTACGTGTATCTTTTCAGGAACGGTCTGATGGGGGTCGCCGCGGAAGATGGCCGGGTCCTGTGGGAGCACCCGCGCGCCGATCTGCGCTTCGGTGGCAGCTATACGCCCGTGGTGCACGGGTCGCGGATCTTTTCCCCCAATGGGTATGGGGGAGGCATGGCCTTGTTCAACCTGACACCGTGTGGTGACGAACTCATGGTTGAGGAGGAATACCATAAGCCTTTCAAGTTCGACGCCTTCCATGACAGCACGGCGCTGGTCGGCGACCATGTTTATGCCTTTGCCGCGGGCGGGAAACCGGCCTGCATCGAGCTCAGGACCGGAAAGGTGGTCTGGGAAAAAGAGACCGCCTACGGAACCAATCGTGGCGCCCTCACCTATGCCGGTGACCGGCTTTATCTGCGCCACCTGAACGGCATCGTCGCGCTCGCGGAGGTTTCCCCCGCCGGCTGCACGGAGAAGGGAACCTTCAGGATTCCCCATCATGAGACCTCGATGGGGGTCACTTTTCCCGTTGTGGCAGCTGGCCGTTTGTGGCTGCGGGACAACGACCGGCTCTTCTGTTATGACATCCGGGCCGGGGTGCCGGGCGGGGAGCCCGCGTTACCGCAAAACGTCCTCCTGACTCTGACCGCCAAGGAACTGGACGTGGAGGGTTCCGCCGCCGGCTCGATCCGTCAGGGCCGGGATCGCGCCCCTGACGCCATCTTCATTCCCACTCCCGACGACGTCGTGGAGCGCATGCTCGGCATGGCCGATGTCAAACCGCAGGACGTCGTTTACGATCTGGGCAGCGGTGATGGACGCATTGTCATCGCCGCGGGCAAAAAGCACGGGGCGCGTGCGGTGGGTTATGAAATCGATCCCCGCCTGGTTGAACTTTCCCGCAAAAAGGTCGCAGAGCAGCAATTGGAGGGCCTCGTTACCATCGAGCATGAGGATGTGTTCACGGTGGATTTGAGCAAAGCTGACGTCATTACCGTTTTTCTGTATCCCGGCCTGATGGAGCGTCTGAAGCCGCAACTCCAAAAACTCAAGCCTGGGACGAGGATTGTTTCCCACCAGTTCGTATTCCCGGGGGTGCCAGCCAACCAGTCCATCACGGTAGAGTCCAAGGAAGACAACGAACCCCACCGGCTATTCCTATGGACAGCTCCGTTGCCCACCGGAAAACCAGCCCTCCAGGAAGATCCCCAGTAACTCTGCAGTGAAAGCGGAAATCCGATTCCGCGGAACCTGAAGAATCCCATGCGACGCCGTAACCGGCTCCGTGATTGGATGTAGTAAGAGATAAATGCAGGCAATTCCGCCTGCAGGAGCCTGACCAAACACCAATGAAAACACGCAATTCTATTCGTATTTGGGGGAGTTTTGTAGTGGTGATGCTGTCGTTGCTGCATTTGACGGCCATCAGCCGCGCCCAGGAGCAAAAGGCCTTGGCTTCGGACGCGCTCCACCCGGCCCCGCAGACGCGACCGCTGACCGCGTGTTCTCCCGACGGCGAATTCTATGCCCTCGCCACCCCCGATGGACGCATCCGGTGTGGAAAAACCCAGGAAGGCGCGGCGATCTGCACCCGCTACCTCTGTCATCCCCGGGCGATGGTGTTTTCGCCCGACAGCCGCCTACTCGCCGTCGCAGGCGGATCCGACGGTAGCCCGGCCCGGCTCAAAGTGTGGCAGGTGGCGGATGGCCGGCTGCTCTGCCAAGTGGAAACCGGTGTAGGCCGGGACCCCGTGCTGGGTTTTTCGTCCGACAGCATCCTGCTGGCCAGCTCCGGCGATGGGATCCACATCAACTTCTGGCAATTGCCCAAGGGAACGCTCCAGGGATCGCTGACAACCAGCGGAGCTCCCCTCACGAGACTGGCCTTTTCCAAGGAGGGAAAAGCGCTGATCGCTCTTTTTGGTGACGGCAGCGTGCAGCGTTTTCCATTGCCCTGAACAGGGTGCCCTTGACGGAATTCCGGACAGACAAGCTATCACCTCTGGCGGTGGCACGCGACTCGTTTTCAGTGTGTAGCGCGGCCTTCAGCCCCGACGGAACCCGGGCCGTCACTGCGTCCACTGACACGCGGGGCCACGGTGATATTGCCAGTATAGGAAAACTTAAGCAGGCACGGCCCGGGAATGGTGGTGGTGATGGACCCGCGATCGGTCACGGAACCTGGCATCAGCATGACCGCAGGTGCTTCCTCCGGACCCATGGTGGCGACCGCCGGCCCCTTGGAAGTGAAACTCAGGGATGGAACCCCCAGCGCCTCTGCCATCTCAAGGACGGGCAGCAATTTCATCTGATCCAGCACCAAGTACGGACGCGCAGATTCCGTGAGATCAATTATCCCCGACACAGGACCTGCGGGCAAGGGGACCTAAACGTGATTCCCGTCGGCCTTTTGGTAGTAGTTTTTGACCACTGAAGCGGCCCCTCCCTGAAGATGGGAAACCCGTTACTTCAAAACGCGGGGGCCAGCCAGATTGGCACTGAATTCCACTGGTCCACTCAGCAACGCGGCATCCGCTCCATATGGAGCGAAATCGGGTTCAGCGAAGGGGCGCAGATTGGGCGTGGGAGGAAAACTGACGAGACCGGTTGGAAAATCCAGCGCCTCGGCGACGGGGACCACCACTGCGGGTCGGATCTGGACCTCGTCGAGGTAGAGAGCCCCCCGGTCTGGAGTGCCCAGATTATGCATCACGAGAGGGCCGGGACTGGCAAGGATATGCAGCGCTTTCCATGAACTGGCGGTGAACTTCTGCTGTGCTACCGAGAAGGTCGTGGAATTGGACAGGCCTTCCGATCGGTAATAACCATCGACGACGGATAGGGCCATCAGCTCCGTCTGGATGCCGGCGGGCGGGTTGTTGCCCCGGGGATTGATCCGGAGGCAGTCCTTCCCGTCATGCGCTTGATCCGGTTGTGTGATGGCGGTGACGTCACCGGCGGTCCAGATCACCCCGGGAGTGCCCAGCACTTCAGCGATCGTCTGTGCCATGGATTCTGCCGGCACGGGAGCGCTGAGCCCCAGAACAGCCGCCGCGGAAAAGGCAGCGCGGGTGATGGATCGGATAAAACACATTCCGACCCAGGATAGCGACTGGCCCGCGCTTGGCAATCCTGAACCATGCTAAAGATAGGGTTTCCCCAAGAGCTGCCGATACCCCCGTCAACGGGCTCACCGGCGGCCGTGGCCCGCAATCACAGCAATCCATCGGAGGTTCCGGGCATCGTTCATCGGGTCCGTCCCGCTCTCCCCGGCCAATCCCGCGATAAGGCCATCCTCCAGGTCATCCACCGCGCCGCCCGCCGCCTCGAAGCCCAGAGGGAATTCACCGACGTCGGCAACCGCCCTCCCTGACAACTGGGGTATGTCCGGGGATGACTAGCCGCCAGCCTTTTCCCTCGTATGGCAAGAGAGTCCTGGGATCAGGTGCTTTCCTTCACTTGGCGCCACTTCTTCGGTTTTGGGAAGGTGTCGTGATGGACTCCTTCAAGTTCCCTGCCTGCTTCTTCAACACCCGCGCCCCAACTTCTTCCCCCGCCCGGCACTTCCTGACGGATACCCTGCCCTGCCCCCCAGACCCACCGCAGAATCCCCGATACTCCTTGCCAATTCTGTTGGGGCCGGATAGGGTCTCGAATTTCAAGGCAGATCCATCGACGCTCCATTTTGTTACCCGCCCCCTCCAAATATGCCGCCCTTCGAGGTGGATTTCCCAACAGGCTTGATGGCATAATGCAGAGCCCGCCCAAGCAATGATGAGATCCATTCCAATTTTCATGCTGCTAACAATGTTAGCGGGATGTTCTTCCACTGAACGCCTTCACAAGCGGAATACAGCCGCAATTGCAGCCAAGCGATCCGGTGATATCTACACTTTCAAGACATGGCGGACCGCACCAGAATCATATGAGATACGATTGTCTGGAGTTACAGAAACATCGTGTCATCTGGGCCCCGACTTCACGGTTCACTATTTCACATTCCCTCAGTCAGGATCGTTGGCCATTTACTACGGAGGACACCCTCAAAGCGAAACTGATCGGCCGAACGGACGGTTCAGATCGGCATTCGGTGCCACCTCGGCAAATTGGAGCCTTGTTCGGAGGACCTCGGATTTTCGAGCCACCGCATACGTGACCGAGGCCGAGCAAGAGGATCGGCCGAGCCACACTTGGCATTTAATTGTCATCGGGGATACTGAGAAGGCTGTTCATGCGATTGTTGCTCAGCTACCAACTTTCCATATGATACCTGGCACCAAAGAATAACCATGAGGAAACTCCTGCCGTGTCGTGGACGATTCGCGCCCGCCGTCGCCTGATCGGAATCGCTCCCCAAAGCCTCAACACATCACCCCCAAGTCAAGCAAGCCCATGCATGCGGTCACCAAATTGGACATCTGGCTGCGTATTGAGGAGGGCCAGTCGCCCGCGGATGTTCTCAGCGGGTTGCCCCACTATTCGAGAGAAAGCTTCGGGCAGGTATCGCCGGGATGCTGGCAGGGCGATTTTATAGTTTCGTGCCCGGTGGCTCCTGAACTTACCGCTGGAGACTTCATTGATGATTTAGCCCCCTATTTCCCGGCCTTGCTGAATTTGCAGGAGTTCCATGAGGCTGCTTTCCGGCTTCAGATTGCCGTAGGGCATCCGGGACCCGGGGAGTTCTGTTTGCCGCGCCAGATGGTGGCCCTGGTCGCAGCGCTTGGCGCGGATTTGAGAGTCACCACCAGCACAACCCCGGCTGGGCCTGCGCCATTACGTTAATTGTTAACTGCCGCCATGAAGCCACGATTCAGCAGAATTATCTTAATTCTATCAGTTCCAGCTATTCTCCTTCTGGGAGTCATGGGCATCGGCAGTTGTTCATGGCACCCCCATTTGGAACCCAAGGAACATTACGCGTATTCACATGCGGAGACGACGGGGAACCCGGACTACCTTGAATCGGCCAGTGGCAATCATTTTGAGATTGAGTTCTCTCCAGACTCCAATGCGGAGGCGGTGACGGCTCTCCAATCCTTGGATCTGCGGGAGTTGAGTTCGCCTGACACCGATGAGGCTCCTGAAATCCGACTGCAGGGATCGCTTTCCAAAAGCATGCACCGATCACACTATGGAGAACCTGCCTATTTCTTTCGTCTCGACGATTGGGCGATTCAGGTTCCCCTGCGTTTCATCGATTTGTCCACGTATTTGACGGTGGAGCAGGAGGTTTCAGGTCAGAGACGATTGTCTCCCAGGCTCATTTCCAGCCTGGACGACGCGCCCCGCTCATACCGTTTTGCCGGACGCGATCAGTCATACAAAAGATTTGAATCGAGAGCGCATCCACCGGAACGAGGTGGATACCCGGCGCCCTGCAGAACCGGCTTCCAGGGGTGCCAGTGAATCCATTTGTGATTTCGCGAGGTCGGTCCCCAGGTCGTCTGCCGATTTCGTGTTGGTGCGGGCGGTATATGAAACCGTCCAGATGCAGATTGGTATACCACCCGTGCCGATCCGTGACACGGATCGGTTCGCGGGGGGGCTTGATGGGGATGTAAGAGGAGGTCGCCGGGTTGGCTGGTCGTTCCACCGCTGACGGGGACAGCCCTCCCTATGCGGGACAATTCGCCACCGCTCAGGATCTCGTTTCCTTTTTACAGCAGCAACCACTTTTACCATAACCAGCACAGATAATCCCACGCCGGTCTTCTTTGGACCGTTGTTGGCTTCGGGTGCCGGTTTGAGATTTCCGCGGTGCAATACCCAGGGTGGACGAGGCTCCTGCCGAGTTGCAGAGCATTAGTTTTCCGAGACGATGGAAAACCCTCCAGCCGAATCCCGGCAGGGGCCCCGTCCTCCCCATTTCACCTGCGGAACTGGTTATTTCACCGGACGGCAAGCCCCGGAAATGCAGGGCCCGGGATGAATGATCCTGACGGAACTCCGGAAGTCGCCCGGGGCATTCCCTGCCTGCGGGAATCTTTCCTGAAATAACGGAACGGCTGGTCAAGTATTTGGTGCCGCTGATCAAGTAATTGTTGACGTTGGAGGAACGGCTCCGGTTATACGCTGAGCCTCTCCTCTCTTACTTTCAACACCCCCTCCCCCATTTGCATGAAACACCCCCAACTGACGCTTGCCTTGATTTCCTTAACCATGGGCCTTGCCGCCGCACGGCTGCAGGCCGACTCCCAAGTCTTTCAGATCGGCCTCTTCGATGGCCAGAATGGTGATTTTGAACAGGAGAGCGATGCTTATAACACGCCTGGCTACTACACCGAACCGGGGGACTACTCCGCGACGCAGGGGAATTACGGGTTCGGTGAGGACTACCCCGGGCCCGGCGCGGAAATCCTGCAGGATGGCCCCAACGGCACGGTAGACCCGGGAGATCCGGGATCGGCCCACAACTGGTCCTTGTCTCCGAATGGATTTCCCCGGGCCCTGGCACCCGGCCGGCCGGTGCTGGATGTCTTTTTCCAATTGAGCGCGACGGAGGCCGCCTCCGGGGCGCTGTTGCTGGAGACGGACTTGTTCGGCCTGGGCGCGAACAGCTTCCACGATCTGATTTTCTATATCAATAACGTACCCTTCCACCGGCAGCTCAATGTGCGGGGCACGACGCCGCTGAAGTTGACTATCCCCCGGAACCAGCCGGGCGTCCTCTTCAACACGGGGGCCAATGTGCTGTCGGTGCGCCGGAGTGGCGGAGGGTTGGTGGATGCGGCTGGCCCCAACAATCCGTGGATCCAGTTCGATGCCCTGCGCTTGACGGCGGAAGTTGCCGCTCCCCAGGAGCTGATCTGGCAGATCGGCTCCCCGGACAATGGCACCGCGGAATTCGAGCAGGAGAGTGGCGCCTTCAATAACCCCCAGTATTACCTGGCAGCGGGGGACTACTCCACGGTGCGCGGTCAGGCGGGCCTGGGCGGAAGCCATGCCGGACCGGATGCGGAGATCTGGCAGGATGCCGGTGGGGACAGTGCAGCCTCTCTGGAAGGTTTTCCCCGCGCTCTGGTGCCCGGCCGTCCGGCGGTGGACATTTATTTTCAACTGACGGCCCAGCAGGCCCAGCAGAATCACCTGTCGTTCCGGACCATCCTCTTCGCGCTGGGAGCCAACGGCAGCCACGATGTGCGGGCCTATCTGAACGGCACGCCGATCGCGGTGGGCCTGGGCATTACCGGGCCGCTGCAGGTGGAGACCCTGATCCCGCGCCGCGGGGTGCTGGCAGCGGGCATGGGGCCGGAATTCCTCACCGGCAAAAATGTGTTGTCCCTTGTCAGGACCGGCGGGGGCCCGGTGGATCCGCTGGGGGTGGACAATCCGTGGATCCAGTTCGATTTCCTCTCCCTGGCGACGGCGGCGGCTCCACAGACCGGGCAACGGGTGGAAGCCTATCAGACCGTCTTTTCGGTGGGGAATTATGATTCCGCCGCGGGGGAGTTCGAGCAGGAGAGCGGGGCTTTCAACAATCCGTCCTTTTATGCGGATGCGGGCGACTACTCCCTGCGGGAAGGCAAAGCGGGATTCGGGGTGAACTGGGCGGGACCCGAGCCGGAGATTTGGCAGGACGGCCCCTCCGGCACCTGGGCGGACAGCAATGATGGCTTCCCCCGCGCCCTGATCAAGCAGGACTGGGGACGCCCCATCATTGATGTGTTCTTCCAGGCGGATGCCGGTGCTCTGGACGGCCCGTATCTCTTCACCACAAAGTTGTTTGGCCTCGGGCCGGACAGCTCCCATGACTTGGAATTCTACATCAATGGCATTCCCTTCTACACCCAGGCCGCAGTCAACAAGGAAACCTATGTGACAGCGCTGCTGCCCGCTGGCTCCGTGGAAGCAGGAGGGAATGTGATCTCCCAGGTCCGCACCGGAGGACTCAATACCGACACGGCATGGATTCAGTTCGATCAGGTCGAGCTCATCACAAGGTCCACCACCACCGCGCCGCTGCCGGCCTTCTCCATCACCGAGCTGACCAGAAGTGGGGCCGGAGCCGTCACCCTGACGTGGGAGTCGGAGGACGGAGCCAGGTATGACCTCAAGGCCTCGTCCGCCCTGGAGAGCGGGTGGGCGACCATCGCCCCGGATATCGCAGGCACGGCCGGCACGACGACTTACACCGACAGTGCCGTCCCTGCCAACACAACCCGCCGCTTCTACAAAGTCGCCCGGACCCGGTAAAACCCGGTGCCGTCCTTCCCCGCCACCGGCGGGGCTATCAAATCCCCAGCAGGCCCGGCTTGCTGGGGATTTGACGTATCCACCTGAAAACCGAAGTGGAGTAGGGATTATTCGGTTTTGGCAGGGGGCTTCGCCGGCCCGCCGAGGGCCTGGCTAATGATGGGAAACAACACCCGGGCCTGACGTTCCATGCCGAGGTCATTGAGGTGGACCCCATCCACAGTGCCTTCGCCGTCATCGCCGATGAGGTTGGTGCCGGGGATCATCTGAAGTCCGGGGATGCCCTCTTTCTGGAGACGCAGCACCGCCGCCTCCTGGCGGTTGGTGAGATCGGTGGGATGGGCCTCCGGCCGGTGGTGCGATTGCCCCACAAAGAGAATGGGGGTGAGGGGATGGGCTTTCCGGAGGGTGTGCACCAGCTTGGTGGTGTGGTCAAAATACACCTCCTGGGTGTCGCCCATATTCCAGGTGCAGTCGATCACATAGGCGGCGGGATCCAGTTCCGCCAGCACTTCTCCCACCGGCGGGGTCATGGTGCCGGCCGAGGAAAACCCCAGATTGATGACAGGCCGGTCCAGCAGGCGTCCCAGAATGGAAGTCCAAGCCATACCCGGACGCGAGGCGCACCCGCCCTGGGTGATGGAGGTGCCGTAGATGACGACCGGCTGGCGCCGCGCTTCCGGGCGCGGCGGGGCCTTTTCCAGTTGAGCCCCCGGCTTCACTCCCAGCTCGAGCGACAAGGTGCCATTGTAGAGCGGGAGATAGAGCAGGCATTCCCGCTGCGGGCGGGCACCGCCGGGGAATTCGAATTGGGAGACATTGCCCTCCTGTTTCCCCGGCCGGCCATTCCCAACGAAGCGCCACGTGTTATTGACCCCGCGGGTGTAAAGATCCAGCCCGCTGCATCCGGTCGCGGGCATGTGGGGCATGTCGAGCGAACCCGCAGTGAGGGACCACCGAGCATGCACCGCCGCAGCATCCGTGACAAAGCGCACACAAAGTCCGGCGCTTTCCTTGCTCTGCTTCCAGGCCACGTCCGAGACCTTCGCCTTGGCGGATTCCGGCAGCCGGTCAAAATAGTGTCCGGCCGCGGTCCATCCCTGGCCCTCGATCCCGAACGCGGAGACGCCCTGCCATCGCACTTCCTCCGCGGCGGCCCGGCCGGAATGGAAGACGCCGCAGCATAACACGGCTGGGACGAGGCAGCGGAAGACGGCGGGGAGGAGGGATCGGGTCATGTGAGGGAAAAGAATGAATAGCCCCCCGGTTACGGGCGGATGCCCCCGTATCTTCCGCCGAAACGTGCAGAATCAGCGTTCCAAAGTGCCATTCCAACGACGCACCATCGAACCGGGCGGCATCCGGCTGCACCAGAGCCTGGAGACCAGTTTTAAAAATCCAGAATCATCGGGAAGGAGCCGGGGTCAGGGTCGTCGAATTCAAGGCAGGGCTATGCGACCATCTCATATTTCACGTCCGAGCACATCCGCGTCAGCAACTTCGCCACCAGTTGTTCCTGCGGTCCCGTCATGGAGCCCTTGAGGTCATTGATATTTTTCCCGAGTTGTTTCTGGTTCATCACTCTCACTGGACCGGGCGTGGTGTTTGCCACAAACCACCCGGGGATGGCCAGCACCTGCATGGGGACCACCTCCACCATCAGCTCCTTCTTCAAATACTTCTGCAGCCACTCCGCATTCCGCGTCACTTGCTCCAGTTCGTCCGTGCTCCGGCCCCATGGCCACAGCAGTTGCCGGCCGTCATACTCCACCCGGCAGTTGGCTTTCGCGTCTCCTCTTTTCGCTTTACGGCGAGTCTTCGTTTCGACCACCGCCACCCCTCCCTTTCCTACCACCACGTGATCCAGGTTGAAGGGGCCTCCGCCTCCCAGACAAGGCACATCGTGGAAAATCCGGTAGCCTGCACTCCGCAGTTCCTCCAGCTGATCAGCCACGGCCCGCTCCCCAAACAGTCCCAACCGCACATTCCGGGTTTCCACCGCCAGCGAATTTATCCGGCCCATTCCCCAGATAAGGGCAGCAACGAACAAACAGCCCGCCGCCACCAGGAGCCCTATCACCCACCATCCCTGACTCCACCTGATGGCCACAAGTGGCAGGATGGGCACCAGGAGCGGCACCGCCAGAGCCACCGCGACCGTTCCCAACAACCCATCCATTAATTTCCGGTGTCTCTGGTCCAGGGTCTCGCCGGCACGGCGCATCAAAATCACATCGTCCTGCAAGGGAAACTTGCCCGCCCCCGCGGCGCACCGCTTCAACACCAGGATCACCACTCCGACAAAAAACAGGATATAACCTAATAACGGCACCCACTTTGTAATTTCTGTCATTTTTCAGTATAAACCATAATATTAAATCTGACAAGTTGGATTCGGCAACCAAAAGCCCGGAAGATTTGCCCAATGATGGCAGACTTACCCGGCACCCCGGGAAGGCCGTCATCGAATCATTCAACCACCGTTAGCATCGGGGCTGCGCCCAATGACAACTATGGTCATCCGGCCTTCCGTGGTTCTGAGGTCGAGTGCTTCTCATCAGGAATTGCGTCCCAGCGCCACTGCGGACTGCCGAGATAGTGCAATGCAGAAAGCCCGTGATGAACGACAACTGCCAACTCGTGAACATCGCCCGTACTCGCCGAGGGTTTGCCACCGAACAAACGGCCCATGACTCCGGGGCTGCGCTTCGGGCTGACCTGCAACATCCACTGCCCGTCCTGAACCTGACTCACGACAACCTCAAGCTTCGACGAACCCCGGCCACAGCCGACCGACCAACCACAATCGCGCCAGTTGTCCATTTCATCGGTATGCCAGCCTGCTTTGGCCAACTCTGCAGCCAAGCGGCGCATCAATGCTGCGCCGGGCGGATAATCATACTCCGCGTCCTTCTGGACCGCAGCGTTGAACTTGAGATTTTGCGAAACGGGCATGGCGTGGCAGATCGGCCTGAATATCAGTGGCGGCACCGGGGGGATCAAGCTCTGGATTCAACTGGGGACGTTATACGCCCAAATGTGCCGATCTCACCTTCCTGGCGGCCTTTGCCACTCGATTGTCCGGAGAATCGGTGGAAATGAAATGGTCCAGCGCCGCTTCTCGCTTCTCGATGATTCCCTTTTTCTGCTCAGATCAGTGGGGGCTCGAATTGAAGTGGATTCGCCACTCGAAGGAAAAAGTAGCCAATTCCAGAGGCTCCGTAAGTGAAGTCGGCTGAAAAGCAATCGGCAGCATCCGTAGGCCAAAAATCCTGGCCGTCGATGATGGAGTGGTAGGCCCATGCCATCCCGGCAAACTCCCGGGCCCGTTCCAGCCAAATCTCCTTCATGGTGATCCGATAGAGCTCCACCAAAAGCTCTCCGCCCCCCGCAAGGCCCGTGCAGAAAGTCGGATTCTTCCGATAGTCCCCGCATTGATACGTGGCTTCACCAGCCTGCAGCGCCATCGACAGGTAATCGGGTTTCCCGAGCAGTCCTGCCGCCTTCGCGAAGACAAGCCCTATGCCAGGCGCACCATGACTGTATTGGCATCGGGAAAGTTCATCCGCTCCGAGCATGGGACTCCAGTTGATGCCACCCCGGGCAGGTTGGGCGTGATGGATCAAGGTTTCCAGAAGCGCCACCGCCAGCCCTTTCCAATGAGCGTCTGAAGTCACCTGGTATAGACAGGAGAAAAAATGCGCCACTCCGGAAATGCCATGTGCGAGGCCCGAGTAGGGTTTGGCCCCAAAACTTTTCTGGACAGGGTCCACCAGGCAGTGCGTTCCCAGTTCGTCCGTGACGAGTTGATCCTCCAGCCAGCGGCCGCACCGGATAGCCCCTTCCAGATATTTGGCCTCGGGCTTCTTCTGCCACAGTTGTAAAAACAGCCACCCGTTGGAGGCCTCTCCACTGATGAAATCCGTGATGGGACCGGAAGCTTCGCCGAGGACGTGGTCCGCCAAACTTTCGATCAGTCCGGGAAACTCATCACGGCCACTGGCTCTGGATAGGCAGAGAGCGGCATAGGCGATCCCAAATTTGCCCATTTGCACGCCGCGTTGGAAGTTATCCTGTTCTGGTTCATTCTGAGCTGACCAAGTGACGGCACCCCGGGCAAGTTCCAACGCGCGTGGATTCCGGGTCGCCTCATAATAGGCGGAGAGAAAGATCGGAATTCCACCCACACCGTTGAAGATGCTGAAGTGGTATTGTGGACGATTCTCATAGTCGTATGTCCTCCAGCGGAATCCAGAATCCACGGCTTCCGCTGTTGCGTTGATGAAGGAAAATACGGAATCCTCCGGGGAATTAGCTAACTGCGTCATGTTTTCTGCCGAACGTCAAAAGTCCACCCACGGGTTCGGCGGATTCAGCGTTGATTCAAGGCGAAAGCACGCCGCTGCTTTGCCACCCACGACTTGTTCGCCGGCGTTAGATTGTTGGCAAAGTAGGCGGCAGCCCTCATTCGAAAGGCTTGCTAAGATCTCGGACTTGAACGTAATCGCCTTGAAAGCGTTTTGTGCCTGGGCGCGGCTCATACTCAGCTTGCATTATCGTGTCCCGCCAATCGGATTCGGCTGTCTGAATCGCGTAACCCAATCGATCGATCTTCCCTTGTGCGAGGAACACTAAACACCTCAAAATGCGGTCTCCGAGATCGGGATGCTTGAACGCGAACTCGTTCAAACGTGCCAGCATCTCCTCGGCGAGATTACCCGAGTCAGCTTGAATTCTCTGCTGAATGTCCGGCGCGATGGTCATAAGATTTCTTGGCGAACGTCGAGGCCGCCCACTACCGGGAGCGCCCCTCCAATTCAGGTTGAGGTTTCAGGTTACCCTCCGACTTCGATTCAGAGCGGGTAGCGGGTTGATCAGCGCCGTCTTGTTCGCCTGATAGTTGTTTCAGGCGCGCCCGGCGTTCTTTGTGTAATTCCTCGTAATGAGCCTTCCGGTTTGGAAGTTCAACCAGCGCGCTGGAAAGAGCCACTACTCCGGGTATCAGAAAGATCAAGTAGCTCGCCAGGTTTCCGCACACAACCGCTCTGGAGATCTTCGACCACTCATGATCCGGGAGCCGCTTCATAATCGTCCGGCGCTCAATCCATACCGAGCCCATCCAGAACGGGATCAACACCACAATCGAAGCCGCTGCGCTGCCCACTTTCAGCCACACTGTTGGTTGCATCCCACCAAAAACCGCGGTCTGCATGAACGTCGAAACGACTGCTGGATGTGCTTCGAGCCCAAGCGCTGACAAACCCATCGAAACCGGAATCAGCCCCCCACTCCAAAGGAGCCAGGCGAACGGAATGCCAACAATCGTGGACTTCCAGTTCGCGATTAGTGCGTGCCGGTATGACTCGGCGTAACCAAGCTCAAGAATTCGCATCACGAACCATCCTTCGATTCCTGCGATGACAAAGATGCCAATCAGCGTCGCGTAGCTGTGCGGCAGAAAGGATGGTAACGCGACATTGGCAAGCATTGTATTTCTTGGCGAACGAGAAGGTCAGCGATGGGAGCCAGCAGGCACTGAGGTTGATATTCCCCGCAGGGGGAACCAACTGGATCCCGTTCGCTGCACGGTTTGGTCCGGGGACTCCGGTGCCACGAACCACTTCCACCGGACGAATATTACTGGCCTGTGGAACCACGGGTTGTCGGTCGGAAGAGATACTTCGATAACCTTTTGCGCATCGGGGTCGGCCTCGATCCACGTAGTGCCCCCAAGGTAAGCCATGACGTGAATCCCATCAGCGGTAACCGCAAGGTCCCCCGCCTTCAGCTTCGAATGATCAGCCGTGGCAACACTTTCCTCCCGAAACAACTCGGCTGTCCATCCCCGGTAACCTTCCCCTAATGCCAAGGCAGAACTGTCATGCCACCAGAGGGTCATGGCGTCCCGGATTGGCCTCCCGTTGAACGTTCGAAGTCCGTGATAAAGCCCGCTCCAAACAAGTCCCTTCCGGACAAGACCAGAGCAGTCAATCCCGAGCCAACCCTCGCCGCCCCACACATAGCGGACCCCGCGGAACAAGCGCAGTCCCCGCGAATAATCTGATGCCAAACGATCAGGATCAACAGAGCGACCAGGCAAACACGCTGCTATCGCCGGGAGAACTCCCATGAGCAGCAAAACAATTCGTATGGCCTTCGACTTCCACCACAAGACCAACGCGCCCGTCCATGCCGTCGCAACTCCGGCGACAACGGCAAGCCGCGTGATCCTGTATTCGACGGGATAAAGGCACAGGATCACCGTCAGGACTAGAATCCAGACCCAGACTCGCTTCACTGCCTTTGCAGGGTCACTGAGGTTCATATGCTGGAAAGCGCGATGGCCGCTGATTCGCCGAAAGAATAAGCTGTGGGACCGCGCCTAAGTAGTCAACCCGCGAATGCGGACAATCAGTCGTGGCCGCGGTGCCCACGAGCGCTGTGTTCTGCCTCGAATTGTTTCACAACTGGCTCCAACGAATCGAAACCTTCTGCTAGTTTCAGGAAAATCTCGGCCCAACCATTCGCCATCGAAGCTTCTTGGAGGAGGCCGGTCGGAGCAAAGAGGATGTTCCAATTTTCCGGAAGCCCAGCACTTTCTCCGTAGAAAATGGAATCAATGATCTGATCCACTTCTGCCTTCAATTCCTTGGGATCCCTGAGGTCCCATCCGGCTTCGGTCGAGCGCTCGAGGAGCTTGCTTGTCGTTGCAAGAACCGACAGCAATCGGAGTCTATCGGGGCCCCATGATAACCATAGTCATCAAGCGACCTTTCCCGCCATCACTTCTTCCGGGGATCGTCGGCAGGGTCGATGTAGTTGATCCCCCACGGGCCTTCGGCGTTCACTTGGATGACCGTCTCCTCCTTGGCGAAGCCGAACATCGGACAGCCTTTGGGGAAGATGGAGATGCTGCCGACCGGAAGGTCCTTGAGCAGCGCCTTGTCAAACTTCTCGCCATGGGCCATCGCAAACCCGCCGGAAATCACCGTCACCCGCTCGATTACCGGGTGCGTGTGGGGCGCCAGCATCCGCCCGGCGGGAATCTTGATCCGGAAGCCGAGGGGTTCGGCTTTTGTCATGTCCCCATAAAGAAGGCAGACCTGCAATCCTTTGGCCAAAGCCGGACTGTCGGTCCATTTCATTTCCGAGGCTTGCATCATGATCGGCTTGCAATCCTTGATGGGATCGGCCGCGATGGCTGCCGCGGGCAAGGCGGCCAGACCGATGGCCGAGGTGATGGTGAAGAGCGCGGGAGCGCGACTCATGCGGCTTTCCGTATTTTCGTTGGTGGTTGTTTTCATATGTGTGTTGTGGTTTTTGCTTCTTTGCCAAGGTGGATGCTGAAGCCGACTAACACTGAACTATGCCAACAGGAGTGCCTGGATATCTATTTCAAGATGCGGCGTACCGGGAGGGGCCGTGGTTTGCCAAAGATTGGCCCTCAATGGATCCGGCTGAATATATCCGACCATATCCGACCCCAACATGATTTGCAAGAATTTCAGCGGAATCAGGGCTGAGCCTGATGCTCAGGATGGGTGATTGGTCAAGGATGGTCATTCTCAGAAAAATGCTGGCCGGGAATGGGGACGGAATGACTGCGGGACGGTGGGGTTGGCAGCGGAGGGAACCGCCCTGGGTGTAATATTCCGGCAGAATCGGGCCGGAGCGGGCGTTTCAGGAGGAAGATTTACTGCTTCCAAAACCAGCCCGTCCCAAGTTTTAGTGGGGTCGATAGAAACCAACGATGCTCCTCATGAAACTCTCCCCATGGATCCTGATTGCCTGCGTGGCGCTGCTGTGGCCGGCCGGCCTGCCGGCCGCGGAAACGATCATCTACAAACAAGTGGAGGGCCGGGATCTGAAATTGCTGGTGGAAAAGCCCCCGGGCTGGAAGGCAGCGGATCAACGGCCGGCGATCGTGTTTTTCTTTGGCGGCGGCTGGGTCGGGGGCACGCCGGAGCAATTCCGCCCCCAGAGCACCTACCTCGCCTCGCGGGGGATGGTCGGCCTCCGGGTGGAATACCGCACCATCCCCAAAGGCGACAGCGGGCCGCCCGTGATCTGCTGCGCCGACGCCAAATCGGCGATGCGTTATGTGCGCTCCCATGCCGCGGAGCTGGGGGTGGATCCGCGACGCATCGCTGGAGCCGGGGGTTCCGCCGGGGGACATCTGGCGGCCTTTACTGCGCTGGTGCCGGGATTGGACGACCCGCAGGATGATCTAAAGATCAGCTGCCGGCCGGATGCCCTGGTGCTCTTCAATCCGGTGTTCGACAACAGCCCGGGAGCCTGGGGCCACGGACGCACCGGCAGCCGGTGGCGGGAGTTTTCCCCGGCCCATCACATTACCAAAGGGGCTCCCCCGGCGATCGTGTTTCTGGGGGCTCAAGACAAATTGATCCCGGTCCGGGTGGTGGAGAACTTCCGCCAGGAAATGCAAAAGGCTGGATCGCGCTGCGAGACCCGGATCTATCCCGGAGCCGGTCACGGGTTTTTCAACATGGCGCCCTATCTGAACCAAACGCTGGAGGCGGCAGATGTTTTCCTCACCGCGCTCGGGTGGCTGAAGGGTCCCCCCACTCTCACCGCGGAGGAACCCGCGATGGCCCCCAAACCCACCGCGGAGTGATGCCCGACAGCCGGGTACCGGCCATCCGCTTCCCCTGACTCCGGTCGTCAGGGAGAGACCGGCCCCCTGCCCTGTCCTGGCCAAACCCGCCCCATTCCCTCCCCGCCCCATTCCCTCCCCGCCCCAATCCTTTCCTTTTTTCCTGCCATGTTGCGCGTCTCCCTGCTTTTCCTCACCCTCTCCTGTTTAGCTGCGGCCCGGCTGCCCGCCGCGGCCCACCGGCCGAATATTGTCTACATCCTGACTGATGATCTCGGCTACGGGGATGTGCAGGTGCTCAATCCCAAACGCGGGAAAATCGCCACGCCGGTGCTGGACCGGCTGGCGGCGGAAGGGATGACATTCACCGATGCCCACAGCGGCTCGGCGGTCTGCACCCCAACCCGCTATGGGGTCATGACTGGGCGATATGCGTGGCGCACCTCCCTGGGGAGCGGGGTGCTGGGAGGAGTGAGCCCGCCACTGATCGCCGCGGACCGGCTGACCGTCGCGGGGATGCTGCAGCAGCAGGGCTACCACACGGCCTGCATCGGGAAGTGGCACCTGGGTCTGGAGTGGGAGAAGTGGGAGAACCCGGCGGAAAAAGCCAGCCATCCCCACTGGCAGTTCGATTTCTCCAAGCCATTCCGGCGGGGGCCGGTGACGCTAGGATTTGATACCTTCTTCGGCATCAGTGCCTCGCTGGATATGCCGCCCTTTGCCTTCATTGAGCAGGACCGCCTCACCGCGCTGCCGACTGCGCTGAAAACCTGGGTGCGCGAGGGCCCGGCGGCTCCGGAATTCGAGGCCGTGCAGGTGCTGCCGGCATTGACCCGCCGGACAATTGAAACCATCGCGGCCCGCGCCCCGGACGCCAAAAACGGCCAGCCCTTCTTTATCTACCTGCCCTATGCCTCGCCGCACACCCCGATCGTGCCCAGCCCGGAATGGCAGGGGAAAAGCGGGATCGGCGCCTATGGGGACTTTGTGATGCAGACAGATGCCTGCGTGGGCGAAGTATTGGCGGCGCTGGAGAAAAACGGGGTGGCGGACAACACCCTGGTGATCTTCACCAGCGACAACGGCTGTTCTCCGGCGGCGGATATGGAGGGGCTGGAGAAAAAGGGCCACTTTGCCAGTGCCGGTTTCCGCGGGGCGAAGGCTGACATCTGGGAAGGCGGGCACCGGGTGCCGTTTCTGGTGCGCTGGCCTGGCAAGGTGAAGGCCGGCACAAAATCCAGCACGCCGGTCTGCCACACCGATTTCATGGCCACGGCGGCCGCTATCACCGGGACGAAGCTGCCTGATACCGCGGCCGAGGACAGCTTCAGCCTATTGCCCGAGCTGCTGGGCAGCGGCAGGAGCGCGCGCGCCAGCGTGGTCCATCACAGCATCCACGGCCAGTTCGCGATCCGCGAGGCCTCGTGGAAGCTGGCCTTCTGTCCGGGCAGTGGCGGCTGGGGCAAGCCGGGGGATGCCGAAGCCCGGACCCAAGGGCTGCCTGCCTCACAGCTATACGATCTGGCGTCCGATCCCGTGGAGGAAAAGAATGTAATCGCCGCCCATCCGGAAGTGGCCGTGCGCCTAACCGCCGCCCTCGAAGCGATCATCACCCGTGGACGGAGCACCCCGGGAGCGGCGCAGCAAAATGATACCACCGTCGATTACCATATCGCGCGGCCCAAGGCCCGCCGATGAAAGGATCCTGGATGCGGGGCACCGGGAAAACTAGCAAAGCGTCGGTCCACCTTGGTGCGGAGGTCGCCGCCCCGGTCACCGCGCCCGCCCTGCCGCAGTTCCTTCCGGGCAGCTTCCTGGGGCTCCAGCTGATGGTGGATCTGGTGCTGGGCAAAGACCTGTCTCACCTGCCGCTCTACCGTCAGGTCAAAGCCCTCGAATGGGAAAGCGGTGTCAAAATATCCCCTGCCACGCTTTGCCAGACGTTGGCCCGGACCGCCAAGGAAGTAGAACCCGTGGTCCATGCCATGGCCGATGACCTTTGGCGTGCGCCCTGCGTGCAGTTCGACCTTACCCCGGTGCGCTGTCTGAGCCGGGAGCATGCGGGAGGCTCGTTTTTGGGGCAAATGTGGAACCCCGCGTCATTGGTCTGGGTTGGAGGCATGCTTGTCAGGTTGGCTCAGGCGGCTTGAGCAGTCTGCTGGGCGGGAGCGGTGATGGTGGCGTAGGCGGCGGGGGTCAGGGTGGGGGGGAGCAATCATTTCGGGGGACATTCCGCAGGATTCAGCGCCTCCCGCAGCCGCCATGCCAAGCCGGAGGGAGTAAATGGCCGCTGCAGCGGGGGCGCGCTGCCCATTGCAGCATCTCCCGGTGCGATGAGGTTTTCTGTGGTGAGGAGAATACGGATATCCGGAAATGCGGTCTTCAGCATGTCGCACAATTCAACGCCACTCCCGGACGCCATCGAAACATCGGTGAGCAGCAAATCAATGTTCGTGGTGCCGGCAGCTGGTTGCAGTCTCGCTGCTTCCACAGCATTGGCTGCCAACAGGACCTCGTAGCCCAGTCGGCGAAGCAAGCCCGCCATCATTTCCCGCATAAGGCCATCTGCTTCGAGCAGCAGGATCGTTTCCGTCCCCCGCGGCAGGCTGGGCTTACAAAGAATCCCGTCGGGAAGTATGGCAGGACGATCGACCTGAGGTAAATAGATTTTGAAAGTGGTACCCCGGGCCGGTTCACTGTCCACGACAATGTGTCCGCCACTTTGTTTGATGATGCCGTAGCAGATGGACAAACCCAACCCGCTCCCCATGCCAGTGCTCCTCGTCGTAAAAAACGGCTCGAAAATACGATCCTTTACTTCCCCGCTCATGCCGCTGCCGGTGTCACTGATGGCAAGCATTACATAATCGCCTGACTTCGCTTCCGGTAGATCACGGACATCGTCCTGATTCAGGCTGACGTTCATGGTTTTGAAGGTGAGTTTGCCCCCGTCAGGCATGGCGTCAGCTGCATTCATCGCCATGTTCAGGAGCACCTGTTGCATCTGTCCCGCGTCAGCCTTTACGGCTTTCAGGTCTCCGGCGGAAGCCACCTGGATCTCAGTCTCCCTGCGCATCACATGCCGCAGACTGCTTTCGGCATTGTCCACGACTGCGTTTAGATCGAGGATTTCTGGACGCAGCATCTGCCTCCCTCCGTAGGCCAGAAGATGCCGGGTCAGCGTTGCCGCACGACTTGCAGCAGAGGTGATTTCGGTTGCATTGGTGGCGAGGGGACTTCCGGCGGACAGTTCCCTTAGAAGCAGTTCACTTTGACCGATGATGGCTGTCAGGATGCTGTTGAATTCATGCGCTATCCCGCCTGCCAGTTTCCCCACCGTCTCCATTTTTTGAGATTGATATAACTGGGCTTCCAGTCGCTTGCGGTGCGTGATGTCGCGCTGAATCGCCACAAAGTGTGTAATAATTCCGCCTTCATCCCGCAGCGGCGCAATTTGCCATTCCAGATTGAATTCCGTACCATTTTTCCGATAATTGATGGTTTCCCCTTCAAAAACTTCCCCCCGTTCGAGGTTCTGCCGCAACCGGCGGATCACGGTCATGTCGGTGAGGGAGCCCTGCAGGATCCGTGGTGTTTTTCCGATGACTTCCGCAGCAGTGTAACCAGTCATCCGTGAGAACGCTGGATTGACAAATACAATTCCTGGTCCCGGAAAATCCAGGTCCGCGTTCGTGATGAGAATGGCCTCTTTGGATTGCGCCACTGCCGAACTGAGCAGGCGCAAGGATTCCTCTTCCTGTCTGCGAAGGGTGATATCCTGGATTTGGACGATGAAATAAAGCGGATCGCCATGTCTATCCCTTACGAGGGAGGCATTCAATAAAACCGTGATGAGGTGCCCTTTCCGGTGAATGTATCTTTTTTCAAATTGGCAGGTGAGGATTTCACCCGAAATCAGCTGCTGCATGACCTCCAGATTGGCCGCCAAATCAGCCGGGAACGTAATAGCCTGGAAGGTACGGGCAAGCAGTTCGATTTCCGCATATCCCACGAGATCGCAGAGCGTGCGGTTAACTTTAAGCCAGCGGCCGTCAGGCGAAAGCAACGCCACCCCAATGGGCGCATGCTCGAAGGCCCCGGAAAAACGCTCTTCGCTGTCCCGGAGGGTTTTTTCTGTCTGCTGGTGTTCGAGGATTTCAAGTTCCAAGGCCTGGTTGGTAATCCTTAATTCCGTGGTGCGCCGTGTCACCATTGCCTCCAGTTCCTCAATTTTCTTCCGGGAGATCCGGTGGAGCCACCACTTTTCCGTTAGCGCGTGTGCCAACTGCAAAGCCTCAACAGCATCGAAGGGTTTTTTAAGAATCAGCAGCCCATCCCGGTGGCTCAGCCGCCCGACCATTTCACTCCATGAATAATCTGAGTAGGCCGTGCAAAGCACAATTTGGATATCCGGGTCAAATTCCCAGATCCTGCGGGTGGTTTCAAGGCCATCCCAGCCCGGGGGCATCCGGACATCCACAAAAACTACAGCGTAGGGCTTTCCCGCTCGGGAAGCCCGTTGCACCATCATCAGCCCTTCCTGCCCTTGATAGGCGGACTCAATTTCAAATTCGGCCGTGTTTCCCCCCGAATCAACCGGGGGCCCGAATAGAGCCGATTCCGATGCCTCGAGGAGGGCTTTCGTGGCGGTGCAAGGCATCAAAATCTTGCGGAAATCCCCGTGAATGGCCTCATTGTCATCAATAATCAGCACCCGGCGGTTTTTGGCTTCCATTATACTAATCATTGACACTCTCCGGTGGCAGGCAAGGCAACTCGAGGATGAAAGTCGCCCCCATTCCAAGACCCGCGCTCTGGGCGCTCAGGGAACCGCCCATTTCCGTTGCGGCAATGGCTCCGCTGTGCAGGCCAAAACCATGCCCATTTTTCCGGGTGGTAAATCCGAAATTGTAAATGTGGGTCAGATTCTCCGGCGCAATCCCCATTCCGTTGTCTATCACCAGGATTCTAACCCGGTCCTCCCGATGGGAGACGCGCACCGTCAGCCTTTTGTCGGGACGTCCGGATTCCTGGCAGGCATGTTTGGCGTTGCTCAACAGGTTCACGAGAATCTGCACGATTTTGTGTTTATCACTATTGAGGGGTGGCACCACTTCAAATTGGCGGACAACTTCCACCGAATGTCTCCGCAATGACTCTCCAGCAATCCTGATACTGTCCTCTACCAAACCCAACACGTCGATCTGTTCCCTCACGCCCCCTGCCGCGGCATAATTCTGCTGCATGGCCACAATCTGTTTGATGTGGTCCACATTGCTCCGAAGTGATACCAGATCAGCGATAATGGCCTCCTGCTCGGCAAGCAGGTGTTCGGAGAGCCGGGCCAAATGGGCCGGGAGATGTTTGCCCCGGGAATCGCCCGTGATAAATGCCGCCAAATCGTGTTCATGCTCCCGCAGCAGGCCCACTACTCTGCCGAGGCTGGAAGATTCGGATTTTTTCACCCTATCCTCTACCAGACCTGCAGAGATATTGACGCTGTTGAGCACATTGCCGACGTTGTGAAGCACGCTGGTGGCCACTTCTGCCATGCCTGCCCGACGGGAGGCTCCAACCAGTTCGCTGTGGGCTTTCCCAAGAGCGGTCTCGGCGGTCTTCCGTCCGGTTATGTCCTGCATGTTTCCCTGCACGCGCCGGATGACACCCATGGCATCGCGCTCTGCCTCGCCAAGGGACCTTACCCACACCCGCCGTCCCCGCGCAGTGATAATTTGCAGCTCAATATCGAAGGGTGTGCCCTCACGCAAACAGGATTTGATCGCACGAAGACTGGCCTTGCGGAACTCGGAAGCAATACAGTTGAGGGCCTCCCCAATGGTGGGAGACCTGCCGGGCGGCATCTCATGGATTGCGCAAACCTCCTCAGACCAGGCCAGTTTGAAATCCGGCAAGTCCACGGCCCATGCGCCCATGCGGCCGATCCGGCCCGCCATCCGCAACAATGCCTGGCTGCGTTGGAGATCCCGCTCGGCTTGTTTGCGTGCGGTGATGTCGCGCATTGAAGTGAGGATGGCGGGTTCTCCCCCATAGAAAATCGAGGCCCCTTGAACCTCCACGTCGATGGGGGTCCCATCCAATTTGAGCAATCGTTCCTCCCTCATGGTCTCCTGGTCTCCCGAAGTGGCAGCATTTCCCACCCGCCCAGCCATGAAGTCCCTGAAATAAGGATGGAGCAGATCAATCTCGGATTCCACCAGCAGGTCCTTTTCGATGGTTCCTCCAAACATTCTCACGGCCGCGGGATTGACAAAAAGCACCTCCCCCCCCTTGTGGACAAACATCGCTTCAGGTGACCACTCGACCACCGTCCGGTATCGGGACTTGCTCTCACGCAATTGCTTCTCGGCGCGTTGACGCTCCAATCCCTCCAAATCAAGAGAGGCCACATTCGCCACTGCCACCGCAAACGTCTCCTCATCCGCGGTCCAACAGCGCGGCGTCCCGATGTGCTCATGGCAAAGTACCCCTTCAGTCACTCCAGCGAGGTGGATGGGAGCATCCAACATGGAAGAAATCCCCAAAGGACGGAGATAACATTCCGAGAACTCGCAGGTGCGCCCGTCAAGGTGCACATCCCCTGCGGCGATCACAGCTCCTGTGGCCAGTGCCTCGAAATAGTGAGGGTAATGTGCCGCGGACAATTCCACGCCACTGGAGTGACGGCCCTCCTCCCTTTCATATAGATCGACACAACGGATGCTGCTGCGATCAGCATTGTAACGCCAAACGCTGACTCTGGCAACGTTGAGGGCGGTGGCAGCGGCCTCGGTCAATTGCCGCAACCGGCTGTTCAGCCCCTCATCATCGGGGGTGCCTCCCCCCGAGAAGCTGATCAGGGCATTACGCTGCCTGACATATCTATCCTCTTCCTCCCTTTTTTGCGCTTCGGCCTGTTTGCGCCCGGTGATGTCCAGAGACTGGGCAATCAAATACCGAGGCTGGCCATGACCATTCCGGATCAGCGAGACACATTCCAAAACAGACACGAAATGTCCCTGGGAGTGGCGATATCTTTTTTCGGCCTGACAGGAATGGATTTCACCCGCCAGCATCTGCCGGAGAGATTCCTGCTCCATTTCCGTATCCGCGGGATGGACAAGGTCCTGAGCGCTCCGGTTGAGCAGCACGGCTTCGGAGTAGCCGACCAAATCGCAAAAAGACCGATTAACTTTAAGCCAATGGCCCTCCGGTGATATCAGGATCATACCGCTGGGTGCATGCTCGAAGATGCTTGAAAAACGTTGTTCACTTTCCCATATCGTCTCCTCGGCCCATCTGCGCCCGGTGAGATCGTGGGCCGTCCCGATTACCTGAACAGGCTGACCGGTCACTTCGGAAAAGCGGAGTTGAGCCGTTTCCTCGATGATACGCTCTTCGCCATCCGGGCGGACCAGGCGATGTAGTATCGAATACGGCCGGCGCTCCCGGATGGCCGCTGCCACCGCCAACCGGATAGGTGCACGATCATCTGAATGCACGAGACTGAAGAACAACTCGTTGCTCACTTCGACCGCACCTGGTTCGTAACCCGCAATGCGGAACATTTCGTCGGACCAACGCAGGGGGTTGGAATCAATGTCAATCAGTTGGATCAAATCCAATTCCCAGCTTCCGCAATGGGACAGGCGTTCGACAACAGCCATACTTGCTTGACTGGCTTTTAGAACAGGTTTGATAAGCGGGCCTCTGGCAACCACAGGAACACCCTGGGCAGGGGCGCGGGGACGCTGCACCGTTTCAGAATCCGCTAATTGAGCAGACTCCAGTGATGGGGTTCCTTTCATACAGGCTTCAGCTGTCCAGCATCTCGCGCACCCGATGGGCGAGACCTGCCGGAGTGTAGGGTTTGGGCAGAAATGTCAAGGTCGCGTCATCCGTCCCCATCTCCGCAATAGTTTCGTCAGTATAGCCGGAAGTGAACAGGATTTTGAGATCAGGATGGAGTGCCCGCAGCCATTCCGCCATCATTTTACCCCCCATGCACGGCATGATGACATCTGTGAACACCAACCGGATCGGCGGTCCCTTATGCTCACTGACTACCTGCAGTGCCTCCTGCCCATTCGAGGCGCAAAGCACTTCGTATCCGTGAGTCTGCAAGACCCCGCGGGTCAGCAGCCGGACTGAGGGCTCATCTTCGACAACGAGGATGGTTTCTGTCCCCCGCGGCAAGCTGGCACTGCGCTCCGCCCGGCCTGCAGGATACAGTGGTCCCGCGACCCGTGGAAAATAAATCTCGACGGTGGTTCCCCGGCCGAGCTCGCTGCTGACCAAAATGTTGCCACGGCAGAGCTGCACGATGGCATGGCAGGTGGCCAAGCCCAGACCGGTGCCTTTGCCTTTGGGTTTGGTGGTGAAAAACGCCTCGAACAGGTGCGATTTTACTTCTTCACTCATACCGGTTCCGGTGTCACTGACCCGCAGCATCACGTAGTCCCCTGGCAGGATCTCCTGACAATTCAGAACGCCACCATGTGCCACCGTGACATTGCTGGTTTCGATGGTGAGTTTTCCCCCGGTGGGCATGGCATCACGCGCATTGACCGCCAAGTTCATCAGGATTTGTCCCAGATAACCGGGATCAGCTTTGACTCGACCGCCCCTTGCTCCGGGAATCATCTCCATATCGATATTTTCGCCGATGAGGCGTCGGAGCATCTTGTCCAATTCCTGGACCACCACGTTGAAGTCGAGAACCACAGGTTGAACGGTTTCCTTGCGGCTGAAAACCAGCAGTTGCCGCGTCAGACCGGCCGCACGCTCGGACGCATGGCGGATTTCTCCGGCATACTCCAGCAGGGGACTGTCCTGCGCCAGCTCCATGGTGAGCAGATCGGTGTATCCCATGATGGTCATGAGAATATTATTGAAATCATGTGCCACCCCGCCTGCGAGTTGGCCGATCACTTCCATTTTTTGGGCTTCGATAAATTGCGCCTCCAACTGCTTGCATTCGGCCCGTGCGCCCACTTCCTGCATGGCCCGCCGGACCGCCGGGACCAACCGGGAGAGACGTTCCTTCAGGACATAATCGGTCGCGCCCCCCTTGAGGGCATCAATAGCAAGTTCCTCCCCCAGAGTCCCGGAAACCAGGATGACCGGCAGGTCCGGCCAGCCGGAGCGCACCATTTCCGCTGCTGCCAAGCCATCAAAAGCAGGCAGGGTGAAATCTGAAAGCACCAAATCGATTCCGCCCTGCTCCAGTGCCGCCACAAAAGCCCCGCGATCCTGCACGCGCGTCACCTCGCACAAGAGACCGCCGTCCTCAAGCGTGGCCAGCACAAGCGCGGCATCGTTGGGGTCATCCTCCAAATGAAGGATGTGAAGGAGGGATTTCATGGATCCACTGCCTTTCCGGAAAGGACTTCGCGGGCTGCTGGCCGCCGTCCCGGTGCTCTGATTGCGTGTGGCGGTGGTTCATTGACCGCCGCCCAAAAGATGCCCAATTGTTGGATTGCCTTCATAAAATCGGCAAAATCCACCGGCTTTACCACGTAGGCGTTGACCCCGTACTGGTAACTCTCAATCAAATCCGGAGTTTCGCGCGAGGACGACAGCACCACCACGGGGATGATCTTCAAATCCGGGTCTGCCTTGATAATTCTTAATACCTCCAGCCCGTTGACCTTGGGGAGCTTGAGATCGAGCAGGATGACGATAGGATGGCCTGCAACGCGGTTTGTGCAGGTCCCCCGACGATACAGATAATCCAAGGCCTCCGTCTCCAAGCGGGGACGACGATATCATCCTATTCATTCGCGACAACGGCGCAGGATTTGACCCTCGATACGCCGACAAGCTGTTCGGTGTGTTCCAACGCCTGCACAGCCAATTCGATTTCGAAGGCACGGGCATCGGCCTCGCAAACGTCCAGCGTATCATCTTCCGTCACGGAGGACGTGTTTGGCGACCTTGTTGGCCAGATTATACTGCTGTGGATATGTTCAGGCCTCACGCGGATCCCCTGCTCCCGATCGCAGGCCAGGGTGCCGGGATGAATCGGCACGCTGAATTGTTTCTCGTCGGTGGCTCCAATGACGCGATTGCCCTTGATGCCCTGCCCCATGAACATAATGGAGCCAATAGACCAATGGTCCTTGCCGTTGCCCTTGTTGTATCCGGGAGTGCGGCCCATCTCACTTTGAATGATGACGACTAGCTTATCGCGGATTTGGAGCTCCTCCGCGCGGCGGACCAGATAGGCGATGCCGGACAGAAACTCCGGGATTAGCTTCATCTGATCCGCGTCATTGTTGGCGTGGCTGTCGAACTGGCCAATAGTCAGGTTGGCCGAGACACACACGCCGGCCTTGAAGGAGGCGAGCGCAATTTCCGCCTGCTGGGAGAGCCGCTCCCTTGGAATGTTTTTGGGGATATACGGCGTGACTCTTTCCAGCGCTTTGGAGTTCAGTTGCGCCGCGTAGAGCATGCTTTCCGCGCGTTCAATGCGGGGCAGCGCCGTCCCGGAGATTGCGGCCCCGGTTTGCTCCTTCAAAGCGCGCTCGATCCTCCCTGTCACAAAATCATCGTGATACGGACTTTTCACGTTGCCTTCGATGCTGTCGGCATTCGCGACCCGTTGCAGGGAGGGCAGGTAGGGAATGCGCGACATCGCAACGAGGTTCCCGGTGCTCGAGTAGTTGCCGAAAGTCAGGTAAGCCAGCGGGCAGTCCGGGCCGTTGCAGGCGGCGACCAGGGCGGCGAAGGTAGGATAAGCCAGGCTATCGAGCTTGCCCGTTGCCATGTAGCGCGCGCCGGGGGAATGGTTATTCACCGCGTAATCGATTCCGTTCATGACAAGCAGCTCGCTCCCAAACTCCCCAAAAAATTCCTCATTGCTCATTCCCTCTTCCAGGTGGGCCGCAGTGGGCGCGAACTTGTGGTTTCCATTCGTTTGAATATCGCCTTCTTTATACAATCGGTTGATCCCGTCCACGCCTTTGGGGTCCATCAGATAAGTCGTGTCCCAACCGCCGGAAGCATTGAAGACAACGTAGAATGGGCCCGGGTAGGGTGCGGATCCTGACGACTCCGCATGCGCAAAATCCGGGTGCCAGACCGGCGCAGCAACGCCGAGTCCCGCGAGACTGCATTGTTTCAGAAAGTCGCGCCGTGACTGGAAGATGGTGCCCTTATTCATACAAAAAGTCGCGTTGCCGCAGCAGGTAGGTAAGGACGCCACGCCAGGCGCGCACGGTGTAAGCGGGATCTTTGAAGCGGGCCTCGCCGCTGGCACGGCAGTGGTAATTCTCCAGCGCCTCAAGATCCTTCCGCTCTTCAGCGTCAGCGACGATCCCGGCAAACAGATCGAAAGTCCGGGTGACCTCCGCACTGTCGGCTGCGTGCTGGCGTCCCAGCACCAGTCCGTGCAGATACACCATCGCCTCCCGAATCCGTCCGTCACTCCCGGTCGATTCGCCGGGGACGGTGTCGGGATCGATGTTGGGGAAGAGCCGCCTTTTCCCACGCTCCAGGGCAAAGTCCGCCGCCACGTTTTTGCACGCCACATCATTGGCCATGGTGCGTTGCAGGGCGCCCATGGCTCCGCCGGGGTCAGCAGCCCGCTCGGTGACTTCCTGCGAGTCGATGCCGCCATAGAGCATCGCCAGCTCCTCGTCTTTTAAACGCCCCCATGGCTTGCCGAAAACAGCCGTGATCTTCCGCTCGAGCTGCTCGGGGCCCAGCATCCGCGCTACCCCGAGATCGGCTAGCTCAGTTTCGCGCTGCGGATTCGCCGCCGCGGCAGCCACACCGTCGGCCCGGTAAAAGGGCGACACGATCCAGTCTTTAAAGACCTCCTTAAGATTGAAGTTCGAGTTCGTGAAGTGCGCGGCAATACTCCCGACCTCCTCCTGCTGCGCCTGATACGCGTGCTGCTTCGCATCGAATAGCGGATCATCGATCCCCTTGGGAGGCAGCAGGACCTTCCGGCCGGTGAGGACCTGATAGACATGTTCGACCATCGTCCGGGCAAATCGTGGATCGCGCGCGGTGCGCCCGCCCAGCCATTGCAGCGCGCGCCAGCGTTGATCCGCCGGCAGGTCCCCGCCTTCAAAACCGGGCGGGAACATGTCCGTGAACCAGCCGTCTTTGCGCGGTCCGAACACGCCTTCCAGACTGTAGTAATCCTGAAAAATGCCGGCCGCGGGATCCAAGGTCCGGTGGCACACCACGCATTCCGCAGCCTGCATCACCGGGACTTCGTATTTGGCGGTCACGGCGGCCGCGTCCTGCACCCGTGCGGCAAGTTCCAACACATCGACGCCGAGGAAATGCTGGTAAAACATCCGCGCGCGCAGGCGGTTGCGATTGGTTTCCGTGGTCGGATAGCGGCGGAGGTATTGAAAAATACTGAGCATTCCCGCATGCGGATAAAAGCCGGTTTCCGATGCCTGCTGTTTGCCATCACGATGCTTCAACGCCTTCAGCCTGGCGGGGACGTATTCGAATGGATCGTCCACGTTTCGGAACTGCGCCCGAACCTCGTCGAAGTTGCCGTAGCCCCGCGAGGTGTAGGGCGAAACCATGATGTAATCCGCCGTGACGATCTCGGTGAAAGGCCGGTCGTTCCGCACGATGTGTTTGACCAGCTCCAACGGCTCGCGCAGCAGCGCCTCGCGATAGTTATCGGCCAGTTTGTAGCGGGCTTTCTGCTGCGCTTGTTCCTCACCCGCATAACTCAAGTCGTGCTCCTGGGTCCAGTGGCGCGTTTTCTCAAAATGGTCATAGGAGAGGGCACTCTCCGCGCCATCAATATACCCGCGTGTCAGGAAGATGTCATTGAACGCCTCCGCCAACCGGTCGTAAAAAGCCTCCTCCTTCATCACCATATCGAGCACCGGCCGCATGGCCTTGAGACCCTCCTTTTCGATCAGCGCCAGCTCCTCGGCAGTCGGCAGCCGCGCCCCCAGCGAAAGCGTCGCCCGCCGTAGCAATCGCCGGTCCTCCAGCATCGTGATTCCGCCGAAAAACGGCTTGCCACCGCCGCGCGCCACTGCCGGCTCCGGCTCCTGCGGCGCACTGACGCGCCGGACATATTCCGCTAGAATTCGGTAGCCGGTGGCATCCGCCTTCAGCACATCCTTTCCGCCGTGCTTGAGCCCGCCCGTCGCCTTCAGCAGCAGCCGTGATTGGTCCCCCTCCCGCGCCGCTGCCATGCGCGCAAACGCCTCGCGGTTGTGCGGCAGAGACTGCAGAGAGCCGCCGCGCGCCGGGTCCTTGAGGATAAACTCACTGTCTTCAGCGTCGCCGCCCGCTTTGTGACACTCCAGGCAGGATTGCGCTCCGACCTTCGTCCAAACTTCATCCAGAAAGTAGTCGTCCACGTTCAGGCAAGCCGTCGCGCCATGGTTCACCCCGGAATTTGGCGCCAAAGGCTGATCCGCCGGGGCCCCGTCAGGGCCGCCCAGCCAAATCGCCAGCAAGCACAGCTTGATCGTCAATACGATTGGTCGGAAGGCGGGAGAGATCATCACGGGGATGCCAGATACAACGGCAGCGGCGCATACCTGCCTTTCGGGATTGTGCGCAAATGATGGCAAGCAGTGCGGACCTGAACCCTGCCGTCGAAACTGTTGGTTTTAGCCACAGGCCGCTTGCGATGGCCCGCAATCTGCCATTTTGGCGATTGGAAGCTTGAAGACCCCACAGCCAGCCGTTACTCCTGCCCTTCCGACTTTCCATTGCAGTCTCTTATTCTGGATCCAGGGGGCCAGGGCATTAATGATATTTCGGTGACTGAGACGTTCGATCAGACCAACACCCATCGGTTGGGCGACGCGGTCCATGGCGACGCCGCTTGCTCGTTGAGAGGACGAGCCATGGGGGATCACCTGCGGGATTTGGCGGTGAGCGACGTGGTGACCCCCTATCGGGTGCCGTTATGGCACCCGCACCGCCAGCCGGAGGAAGCGCTGTGGCTGGGAGCCGCGGCGCGCACTCTGGTCACGGTTCTCATGACCAGGTTGAGGTTGAACCCCTATGATGGCAGACAGACAGCATTTATTGATGCTGGCATGGCCCTGCTCATTCCCTTATGAGAAGCGGCGAATGACTTAATGATTGTTGAAGTCTACACCTTCCGTCCTACAAATCAGTCCGCCCTACCCCCTCTCCCACTGTGCCTACGACTCTTACCCCTCTGCCCCAACACCGTTTTCTGGCTGATTGGCTGTGCAGGGAGGAACGGGAAGTCTGGACTTGGTTTGCGGAGAAGGAAAAGGCTGCCGCCGATGATGAGGAGGTCCGACTCTCCCTGCTGAGGGACAACTACCGCATGGAAGCGGAGGGGCATCCTGAGGTGTTCCGGGAAATCGAGGCGGCTTGTGCCGCGCTGGAAATCAAGGCGACCGTCCACGCCTATCAGGCGGAGCATCACACCCAGCCGAATGCGGCCGTATGTCATCTGGAAGGGGAAGCACATGTCATTTTTTCGGGTCCCATTCTTTCCCTGCTGAGCGCGGAGGAACTGCGGGCGGTGATTGGTCATGAATTGGCCCACCACCATCTCTGGCAGATGGAGGAGGGAGCCTTTCTTCTGGCGGACAGAATCCTTCACTCGTGTGCAAGTCACCCCGGAGCGGAGCCCGCCCATGCTCATAGTGCGCGGGTATGGAGACTGGCCACGGAGTTGTTTGCGGATCGGGGAGCCTACCTCGCTACGGGCAGTCTGAATGCAACCATCGGTGCTCTCGTCAAGACCACGACCGGACTTGCCCAAGTGAGCGCGAAAAGTTATCTGGCCCAGGCGGCGGAGCTTTTCTCGAAATCGAAGCCAAAGATTGACCAAGTAAGTCACCCCGAGACCTTCATACGGGCAAGATCCCTGCAACTCTGGGTGGAAAAGGATGAGTCATTGGGGGAGACCATTTCCCGGATGCTCGATCCTGATGAAGGGATGGATGGCCTGACGCTCATACAGCAGTCGGAAATGACCATTCTCACCCGGCGGTTTATCGGACACCTGCTGTCCCCGGCGTGGTTTCAGACCGATGCCGTGCTGGCTCATGCCCGCCTCTTCTTTCCAGACATCGGGGTTTCGGCTGATCTGGGGATCATCGCTGAACTGGCCGCAAGGCCCGCTCCGCACCGCGAATACTTTGCCCAGCTGATGCTGGATTTCTGCGCCGTCGATCCCGATTTGAACGATCAGCCGGTGGCGCGGAGTCTGACGCTGGCCCGGGACCTTGAGTGTTTGGGCGCTTTCGAAAAGCTCCTCACCAGAGAATTGAAGCTGAAGGCCAAGGATCTCAAGAAACTGAAGGAGGCCATGGAATGAGCGCGTTCCTGAAATTCCTGAGGGACGGCATCGGTCGCGGTGGTTTCGAGACAGAGGATGTCCTGGCTGCCCTGCTTCCATTGATGAGGGAGGTGCTGGCCAACCATGAACACGGTCTGGTCGCCTCCCTTCGGGGATTGGCCGGCATTCGGGTCATAGAGGATCGGGCGCTCGCATTGGTCTCACTGGACGGCGCTTCTCCGATGCGGAATGAAGCGCGCCTGCGGGTCCTCCTGGCACCGGTGGGACGGGGGCTTGAAGTCGTAGGGGAATCCAAACGCGAGACGGATATCGACACCTTCGCGCAGGATGTAACAAACCTCGATGTCGGTTCCGCCGATGGGGAGATCACCAGGCCGGTATTTTTGCCTGGTTACACCACATGGGAGCACCTCATCGGTCATCACGATGAACTCACGGATGTGCATTCGCTGGGCCTGATCCTCGCCAGCGTAGCCTGCGGGCTTGATTTCACTGAAGCAGAGGACGTGGAGCTGTTCGCCAATTCCCGCACGAACCTATTCTCTTTGTCGGCCAGGCTGCACCCAGTACTCGCCAGGGTCATTTCGGAAATGACCGAACTGCACCGGGGACGCCGGGCGCAGGATTTGTCCTCGATCATCCGTCGTCTGGAGACTTATCGGGACCAACCGGTGGATGTGGATCTCGCCTCTCTGCCCGGATTGGTCTCCGGCACCAAGCAGGACAAGCGCACTCTGATCCAGACGCATCTCCGGGACCGGCTGTTTGAGGTCTCCCGCCGGAACCGGTTGCTCTACTTCAAGAGCACGCAGTCCACTCTGAATCTGACCGTCGCCAGTGTTCCACTGGTGCTGGATTACCGGAACGTGAAGCCGGAGGACCTGCTGTACTGGCACAATTCGCTCGCCCGGGAAGTCAGCGCCGGGAACGTCCTGCCGCTCAACCGCTGGCTGCGCATGGAGGAAGCGCCCTATCTGCCCGGTCAATTGGATAAGCTTATCAGTGAAGCCCGCCGTGACCGGGCGGAGTATGGTTTCTCGCAACTCCGCCTCGTTCTGGCATTCCTCCGTTGGCACAATCTCAAAGAGGCACCGCAGGAGCGTATCCACTCCCCGCTGCTCCTGATGCGGGTGGAGCTGACCCGGAAGAAAGGGGTCAAGGATCATTACTCTTTGGAGCCCAGCGACACCATAGCCGAGGTCAATCCCGCCCTGCGCCATCATCTGAAGCAGCTCTACAACTTGGATCTGCCAGAGCACATTGACCTGCGCACCACGACCTTGGCGGCCTTCCACGAGCAGTTGAAGACACAGATCCACGCCAGTGAACCCGGAGTGAATCTTACCCTCACCGAAAAGCCGCGCATCCAGCTCATTCACGAAAAGGCCAAACAGCGGGTGGATCAATATCGGAGGCGTCTGGCCCGGAACAACCGGAAGGTGATCGCTGCAAAAGTGGATTACAGTTATGACCGCGCGGACTTCCGCCCGCTGGGACTTGAGGTGTTCCGGAAGAAGATCCTGCCCGCTCCGCTGCCGCTGCGGTTGCTGGCGGGGGCTCCTCCGCTGCCGCGCCCCCTCCACATGGTGGATGAACAGAAGACCTTCTCCCTCGTGGAGGACAGCGCGGCAAATCCATATTCGTGGGAGTTCGATCTCTGCTCCCTTACCCTCGCAAATTTCAACTACCGCAAGATGACCCTGGTGCGGGACTATGCCCAGCTCATCGGCAGTGACACGCCCAATGCGGCCTTCGACCTCGTCTTCTCGTTGGATCCGAAAGCGGTCGATGCGCCGATGATTCCAGCGTTGCCGCCCTCGGAGCAGCACCTCATCATAGCGGCCGATGCCACGCAAGTAGGGGCCATCGCCCGGGCCCGCACCGGCGGGAGCTTTATCATTCAAGGGCCGCCCGGCACGGGGAAATCCCAGACGATCACCAATCTCATCGCGGACTTCGTGGGCCAGGGGAAACGGGTCCTTTTTGTCTGCGAAAAGCGGGCTGCCATCGATGTCGTTTTCCACCGCCTCCGTCAGCAAGGGCTCGATGAACTTTGCTGCCTGATTCACGACTCGCAGACGGACAAGAAGGAATTCGTCCTCAATCTCAAGCAGACGTACGAGCAGTGGCTAACGGCCGAAACCTCCCCCGACAACACGGACGCCAAACGGAACGCGGCGCTGAGCATTTTAGAAGCCGAACTGGCCGCGTTGGAGAAATTCACCAGCGCCAGCCAGGCCGCAATTCCGCTGCTGCTACGGCTCATCGAGCTGCGTGACTCTCCTGAAAATGACAGTCCGGCACAGCACGACAACATCCCCGATTACGGGGAATGGCAGCAGGGGGGAGACGTCCTGATCCGGCTCGCCGGTGCGCTGGAAGATCTCGGGGCTTCACCAATCTTTTCGAAACATCCGTTGCGCTGGCTGAAGGATCTTGAAACTCCTCAGGGTAGATTGGAAAACCTCGAGCAGCGTCTCCGCGACCTTGAGGATGCCCTGCAACAAACCGGGCTTCCCCTTGAGCACTGGGATACGCTGGGCGAGGTGGCGCAGTTGCTGGATTCCACCACCCGTCTGCTTCCGCTGGCACGGAAAGGTCTGCTTGGTTTGCTGGATCCTGACAGTGCATCCAGTGCGGCTTTAGCCAAACTCTGCGCCGGTCATGCGAAGAAGGTTCAAGCTCTGGAGGCGGCACGAAAGAAGACCGGCTACTGGACTGAAAAGCTGCCTACAGAGGAGACGGCCGCCGCTCTCACCCAGGCGGAAAGCCTCCGGGGTTTCCTGCGTTTTCTGAATCCGGCGTGGTGGCGGCTGCGGAAAGTGCTGGGGGCCCGGTATGATTTCAGCAAACACGCGGTCAAACCCACGTGGAGCAAAGTGCTTTCCGATCTTGCTGCCGAGCATGCGGCGGCTGTGGAAGTGGAATCGGTGGAGGCGCAATGCGCCCAAGAATTCTGTGGTGATGACCCAACCGCCCTGCGTCAGGAGTTGACCGCGCTTTATGCCAAGGACGCCTCGCCCGCCGCTCTGGCTTTGCGCGGGAAACTGCTGGTTTCCTCGCAGGGGGCGGTGCTGGTCGAAACCCTGGCTGCCCTGGCTCCCGGCTTCGTGCAGCTTCGCCGAGAACTCAACCAGACGCTCTTTGAGCCGGAACTTCACAGCCTGGCGACGCTGGCCGCCGCCACCCGGGAAATGCAGGAGGAGATGGATGCGCTCCCGGAACTGCTCCCAGCACTCCGGGAACTGGCCACGGCCCCGCAGGGTCTGGCCAATGTCGTGCGCACCCTACCTTTGACGGTGTGGCAGATCGAGGCTGCCTGCGCGGCAAAGTCACTGGAAACGATCTATCGCAACGACCGCTCTTTGCAGCGCTTCGACGGCCACGTGCTGAAACAAAAGTTGGACCGGGTCGCGAAAGCGCACCGCCAGTGGCTGGACCACAACGCCGGATGGATTCGCGGCCTGGCGCGGCGACGTTTCACTGCGCATGTGCAACTGGCCAACCAGTCAGCAACGGGGCTCACCGCCCAGCAGAAGCTCTTCAAGAAAACCTTCAGCACCGGCCGGCGCGAGCTGGAGCACGAATTCGGCAAGACCATCCGTTTCAAATCCATCCGGGATCTCGCGGCAAACGACAGCGGGATGGTGGTTAAGGACCTGAAGCCAATTTGGCTCATGAGCCCGCTCTCGGTCTCCGACACCCTGCCGCTCGATGCGCACTCGTTTGACGTCGTCATCTTTGACGAGGCCAGCCAGATCCCGGTGGAGGAGGCCGTGCCGGCAGCCTACCGAGCACAGCAGGTGATCGTGGTAGGGGATGAGATGCAACTCCCCCCAACCAGCTTTTTCAGCGCCGGCAGCGGAGGGGAGGATGACGAAATCACCTTGGAAGACGAGGGTGAGAAAGTCAGCGTGCTGATGGATGCAGACAGTTTCCTCGCCCAGAGTGCACGCAACCTTCCCAGCACTCTGCTGGCATGGCATTACCGCAGCCGCTATGAAGCCCTCATCAGCTTCAGCAATGCGGCGTTCTACGGCGGCGAACTCTTTACCATCCCCGACCGGCAGGTCGCCCATCGCGATGGCAGCGAAACCAGGATTCAATCGCCCGAAGAAGCTTCCGCCATCGTCCCGTCCCTCCTGAGCCGGCCTATCAGCTTCATCCACTGCCAAGGGATGCATTATCTAAATCGCCGCAATACCGGCGAAGCCGCCGTCATCGCTCAAATCGTGCGCCGCCTGCTCTCAGACGGAACCCGTCTCAGCATCGGCATTGCCGCCTTCAGCGAGGCGCAGCAGGGCGAAATCGAAGCTGCTCTGGATTCCCTGGCCGAAGCCGACCCTGTTTTTTGCGGACTCCTTGAGGCCGAATACGCGAGGGAGGAGGACGACCAGTTCTGCGGGCTTTTCGTGAAGAACCTCGAGAATATCCAAGGGGACGAACGCGACATCATCCTCATGTCCGTATGCTACGGGCGGGATCCCACGGGCCGCCTGCTGATGAACTTTGGCCCCATCAACCAGCGGGGGGGCGAGAAACGCCTGAACGTCATCTTCAGCCGTGCCAAGCTGCACATGGTGCTGGTGAGCAGCCTGCGCCACAGCGACATCACCAACGATTACAACGATGGGGCCAACGCGCTGAAGCAGTTCCTCCACTACGCCGAAAGTCTCTCGCGCGGCGATGTGACGCTCGCCCGCCAAGTCCTCGACGGATTGAACCCACTGAAACGTCAAGCCCTCACCCCCGCTGACGCATCCAATATCATGGGCGGGCAAATTGCCGCCGCCCTGGTCGCCCGTGGATGGCTGGCGGAAACCCGGGTCGGCCAGAGCCGATTCCGTTGCGACGTGGCGGTGCGCGCCAAAGGTGCAGCACATCACCAAGTTGGCATCCTGCTGGATGTCACCGGCACCACCGGCGTGCTGGAACGCTTCCACACTCAACCCGCCATCCTGAAGGCCTTCGGCTGGCAGACCCTTGTTATTCTGCCAAAGGACTGGTGGCATGACCCGGGCTCGGTCGTGGAACGAATCGAACGACTGCTGCGGCATGAGATCGAGGAAGAGGTGGACGAAGAGGAAGGGGCAACCCCTGACCCCGTCGCAGAGATCATCCCCGTGACCACGCCGGTAGCCGTTCCTTCTCCCCCGGCACCCGAAGGCATGAAGCGGTTCGAATTCATTGACGGCGGATCCAAAAAATTCTGGGAGATCGGTCAAAACGGATTCGAACTGACCGTGCGCTTCGGCCGGATCGGCACGAACGGACAGGCGCAGACAAAGACCTTCCCAGACGAAGCCCGCGCCACACGCGAAGCACAGAAACTGATCGGCGAAAAATTGAAACGAGGCTACAAGGAGGTGTAAGATTGCGTCACCTTCCCCGGAAAACGGGGACAAACCCCGAAATGGCGCAAAACCAAGCGCTCGTGGAGCGCACGCCCCACCCCCGTCCACCCTCGCAGCGCTTGAGCGCAGAGAACTCGTTCAACAGGCCGCGGCAAAGCCATGAGTTTTAGTCTAAGTCCAACGTTGATTGGCCGCGGGGGAGCTCGATACACGCGGTGATTGATTCTGCTTCGCGCACCCACGTGCCCGGCTGTAATTGCAGGGTCCCCGGAACTTCTTTAAGCGGGACGGAATTGCCCGCGGACCGGAAAGTCGGCGCTCCATTCCTGATTGCTTGAAATCGAACCGTAAAGTCCGGGCATGCGTATGGAGCATGGAAAGCGATGCGTCCGCCCTGCCGTTCAATCCGCGTTAATTCCTTCGCGGCCCAGTACCGCGAGACTTCGCTGAGCTTCATCCAAATGAGATTGTCGAAGCGGGCGTTAAGCCGGCGTGTTACCTCCTGAAAGATTTTAAAGCCGAGTTCCTGACCGTTGAAATAAAGGCCGGTCCAGTGCGAGACCATCATCGCGGGCTCTCCGCGCCCGATGATTTCGACCATCCTGCCGCTTTGCAGATCGGCGGTGATGAAGGCATCCGCGCCGGTGGGTTTGACGCAGTCCCAGCCCCCGGTCCAGTCGCCCGTGCAGCCGATGACACTCACCACACACCGCGGGTCCGCGCCCTCCAAGCCGCTGACATACTCCACGCGTGGTGCCACACTTTGCCCGCCCTCGTCATAGACGTGGCGGAAGTAATGCGGAATCTCCGCGCTGAAGACGTCGCTCACGGATTCGAGTGTGGCCTGCGCAAGCTGGGGCAAAGCCTTGTTGCCGAAGCCGCCTGGCGTCGTCACGCCTTCGCATGGCAAGCCCACGTTTTTCAAAATGCGCAACGCGTAGGCCAAATAGTCGGCGATCTCATCGACGCTCCGGCCGGTGGTCCACTCCCAGTTTTCCATGAACTTTGGTGAATGATCAATGTGCGGATGGCCGGTTTTCGTGTCGATGACACGTGTGTGCGTGACCATCTCGGGATGAATGTCCCAGTTGGGCATGATGGCCGTGCGGACCAATTCAAGGCTGTCGCTCAGCTCGCGCTGGGTCCAGCCGGGCAGCGTGCGGTCGAGCCGGCCGACGCAGGCGGGAAACGGCACCATGCTGTATTTGCCCTTCACGCCATGTTCCGTGGACCACTCGGCAAACTTGCGCACGAAGCTGTCGGGAATCTCCATAGGCCACTCGCGCCACGGCTTGTGGTAAACCGGTCTGGTGCCCGCGAACGCTTGGTCGAACTGCGGCATGGCGTAGCGGTTCAAATTTACCAGCGCCGTCGAGTCGTCGATGATGATTCCGACCGGCACGCGACCGCGTGGATTTAAGATGGTGACGCCCTCGGCGCGCGCCGGTCGCTCTCCGGGGACTTGCGCCAGGAGCGAGGGCACGGTCCCGGCGGCGGCGAGAACCTGAGCGGCGGAGCGCATAAACGTGCGGCGTGAGATTGGTTCGGGGAGGGCGGCCATGACCGGGGGGGGGTAACAGTGTTACTGCGCGATACGTTCACCTTGACTCAAGCCCGTGAGCTTTTCGCAAGGTGCAGTCAATGATCACGCTCTCCCGCACCTCTAAGATAAGTGAGGCAACGCCTCAACGCTTTTCATCGGAAATCGGAGACAAACCCCGTCACTTGATTGGGCCAAAAGTATGTCGAGCGGCGAAACCAGACGCTCCCCTGCGCTGCTTAGCGGATAAGGCGGACCGAAGTGCGTGCACTGAAAAATCTCCGGTAGGAAAAAGAAATCGTCCACCGGCGCAACCTGTCCGGGTCGGGGCAGCAACCTACCACCAAGGGGCACACCCGTCCCCATCTTCTTTTCTTCCTTTATAGGAGTCACTTGGCGAAGGCCTTGGCATCTCAAGCCCCGCGCCGGCGGTTGAAGGGTCAACACCTGATCTTGTGAGCCATGAAAACAGGATTTTTGCAGAACCCTCACAGACTCCTATTCCTGCGCACTTTCGCCATGAATCCGTAGCTCAGAAACCCACTTCCCCATGTATAACCCTCTACACCAGAGGCTTAAGCGGAATCCTGCGCTTTTCGCCCCCAGTTAAAGCCCTAAGGACAGGGATTACAGCGAGGGCGACGCCAGCAGGAAAAGGCATTCGGGCCGGCTTCCTTCCCGGTTCCGCTTCACGCGGGGCGCACCATGCAGCTTACGGAAGGGGGGCCGTCTGGGCCAAAAGTCTTCAACGTTTCCCAATTACGCCCGTAGAATTGTTTCTCGGCCTACGTCCTCCCAGCCCCACCAGGCGGGACGTGGGAGACCGGATTGGATTTTTCCAAGGCTTCTGACCCACCGCCATTACAAATTAGTAACCAAGAACGAGTCGGCATCAGTATTTGGGAAAGATGGCCGGGGTGGGGAATCGGTCTTCGGCGTTGGAGCCATCGCCCAGGTATTCCTCCCGGGGCACTTGCACCGCAGGCCAGCCTTCAGGACGGACGCGGACGACTCTCGTGGGGCGGATCCCTTCAATGACGAGGTCCGTCTCAAACCGGATCTGGATGCCGCTGCTGCCCAGAGGGGCATCTCCCGACCCTTTTATAACGTCGACGATGAGGCCTTTGGAGGCCATGTGCGCGGGGCCGTATTGGCCGCCGGCATGCTTCAAAGTATTCTCTGAGGCATTCACCAGCACGTGGCCGTTTTCCTCGAAATCAGCGTAAAGGGCGGCATCCATGCCGCCGAACAGGGTCGCGGTGACGGTGGCGCGGCCGAACTTGCCATACTCGACGGCATCCACCCAGGCGGGCATCCAGCGGCTGCGGATAAAGGTCTTGTGAAGCTCGGTTTGAAGTTGCGCGGCGCGTTGTGTGCCCATCTCATCAAGCCAGATGTCCGAGATGTGGAAGCGCGTGAAGGTCCCGTCGGGCGTGGGTCTCCAAGTGATCCCCAGCAGGACGGCCTGGCCGTCGAGCGATTTCTTGCCGTCGGCGGGCCAGGCCCCCTCGGCGATCAAGTCGGCGATCCCGAGGCGTTCCCGACCGCGCCAAATGCAGGTAGCGGCATCGAAGGTCAGCTTTTCCACGGTGGCCTTGCCGTCTCCGCCGGCCTTCGGTTCGCAACTGGCCACGATCATCCCCTCGCTGTTCTTGAGGTCGACTTCTTTGAGCTTCCAGACCAGTCCTTCGCGCTGGCAGTGACTGGGTTCGTCCTCGAGGAGGAGGACGTGGTTTTCGGCGGGGGCAATCCCGGCACCCCGATTGTGGTCCGCATCTTTCTCTTTGTTGTTGACCGGCAGCACCGGCACGGCGGAGATCTTCGGGTCCGGCGGGAGGAAGGCCCGGACGTGCAGCACGGTGCCGAGCGGGATGTCCCGCAGATCCGCCGGTGCGCCGTGATACCGCACGAGGCCGTAGGGCAGCATCGCGAAGGGGTGCGGGTCATTCCGGAAAAACATTCCCGAGGCTTGCACGCGGATACTGCCGCGGCGGTTAGGATGATCCACGAACACCAGCTCGCCCCGATAGGAGAGCGCCTTTTCGAGAGGGGGAAACTTCCCCACCCCGGGCCTGAACGGCTCATCAGCAGCAGGTGCAGCGGTGGCGTATAAACTTAGAGCCAGAAAGGAAGCCCCCAGCATGAGGAAGAAGTTGGTCATAATGCGATCACTTTGTTGCTGTCGCCAAACTTGTCGGTCTCCACGCCCATGCGCTGGGCCATGAGGAGCAGCAGATTGCTCATGTAGGCGTCCGGGTTCGCGGGGCGACTGCAGAGCTGGTAATGTGCGGTGGTGAGTGCTCCGTCCGCGCCGAGCGCATAGCCCTGGAAATCTTTGGCCTCCCGGTTGAAATCCAGATGCTGGCCGTGTTTGAGGCCGAGGTCCGAGCCGCCGGCAAGCACCAGAGGGAGGTTGGCGTTGCCATGGCTGTGGCCGTAGGACATGCCGCTGCCGAAGAGCGCCATCGTCGAGCCCAGGAGCGTTTTGCCACCGAGGTCACTGGTTTCCGAGAGCCGGGTCAGGAAGTAGCTGAACTGCTCAATGGCGAATTTGTCGTAGTTGGTGAGCTTTTCCATGTAGCCTGTATCGCCGCCGTGGTGGCTGAGCTGATGGCGCGATTCCGTGATGCCGATTTCGGGAATGGCAATGGCCTGGCCCTCGCCACCCAGGCTGAAGGTGGCCACCCGCGTCAGGTCCGTCTGAAATGCGAGGACCATGAGGTCATAGACGGTGCGGAAATAATCCCCGGCCATGGTGTCGGCGATGTCGCGGTCGACGCGTTTGCGATCGGCTTCGGAGACGGCGGGCAGCGGGGTATCGAGCCACGCATCGGCCCGCCGGGTGCGGATCTCCGCCTCGCGGACGGAGGTGAGGTATTGTTCCATGCGTCCTTTATCCTCGGATCCCATTTGTTTCTCGAGCCGGCGCACTTCGGCTAGGTTGTCATCGAGCACGCTGCCTTTGCGGCGCAAGGCCCGCCGTTGGGCGGAGATGCCGCCTTTCGGTCCGGCAAACATGGACGCGAAAATCTCGCTGCAACGGCGCATCGCCGGCAGCCGGACCCCGTCAGCGGTCCAGGCGAGGGAATCCTGGGTGATGGCGACTTCCAGAGACGGGAAGCGGGTGTGCTGCGCAGTGATTTCCGCCATCTTCTGGTCCACGGAAATCGTGTTCTTATCCGAGGGGCCGAGCTTTCCACCGGTCAGCCAGACATTGATGCAGTTGTGGTGATGGCTGAGGCTTCCTGGATGATGCAGACCGCTGATCGGCGTGATGACGCCGCGGTGCTTCTCCAGCGGCATGAGCGACCGGGAGAACTGGTAGTCCTTCCCCGCCGTGGTGATCTGGTAGTTCAGCGAATGCACGCCGTTCGCCAGATAGATGAAAGCGCTGCGCCGCGGTCCGGCGGTGGCGGCCCCCTCCGCTCCCGCCCGGAGCGGGATCATGCATTCCAGCATGGGCAGGGCGATGAAAGTGCCCAACGCTTTGAAAGCATGACGGCGGTCGATTAGCCAGGATTGGGACAAATAGTTCATGGTTCTTTGTTCTTTGTTCTTGGTTCTTGGTTGAGGATGTCAGCGGACGTTTGGGGTGCTCAAGAGATAGCGGATGAATCCGCCGACTTTGGCATGGGTCTGGGCAGCTTGTTCGTAAATGGAGTCGAACTTATCCTGCGAAATATAGGACTGGTCTAAAGCGACGTAGAGCTGGCTCTGAACCTCGCAACATGAACGCTGCGCATAGCGCAGAAACTTTACGAACTCGGCATTGCTCCCTCCATCGAATCCTTCGGCGATGTTGTGCATGGCCGAGCCTGACGCACGGGTAATCTGATCCCGTAGTCCAAAGTCTTTCGCGAATGCTCCGCGCATGGCCATTGCATAGACTTGCCTCGTCAGCTCCCGTGCTGACTGCCAGCCTTCAATGTCCTCAAAGCGTCGAATGGTCATGAGTTATGGGTTCTTGGTTCCTCGTTCCTGGTTCGGCTCTCGGTTATCGGTGTTGCATCGAAGAACTAAGAACAAAAAACCAAGAATTAAGAACATTTTCGCTATCGTTTGCGCATGAGGTTGGAGAGGGCCACAGCTTGGACGATGTCCCTGACCCCATATTTGTTTTGCTTCGCTTCGGCTTCGATGGCCTTGAGGTCTTCCTGGTCATCAACGGTGAGCACGCGGCGGAGACCGTAGGTGCAGAGGTGTTCGATGAACGCTTGCACGAACTTGTCGCGGTCCTCGATCAGCAGGCGTTTGAATTCGTTTGCATCCTTGAAGGCACGACCGTCGGCCATCAGCCCGGCAGGATTGACCAAAGGGTTTTCACCGACTCCCGCGGCGACATTCTCGCGGGTGCGCCACTGTCCGATGGCATCGTAGTTTTCCCACGCGAGGCCCAAGGGGTCGATCTTCGCGTGGCAGGCTGCGCAGTTTGCGTCGTTGCGGTGCGCTTCCAATTTATCGCGAAGACTAGCCTTGGCACTTGTGGGCGGATTGGGTTCGATGGCGGGCACGTTGGCCGGCGGCGGCGGCGGCGTTTTGCCCAGAATCACTTCGCTGAGCCACACGCCGCGGTGCACCGGGCGTTGGCGCGTTCCGTCCGAAGTCAGCCCCAGCGACGCGCCCATCGTGAGCAGACCGCCGCGATGATCCCCGGGCTGGAGCGGGACGCGCTGGAAGCCGTTCGCCTTCGGTTCTGGCAGCCCATAGAAATCGCAGAGCCGGGGATTGGCCATGGTCCAGTCGGAATCGAGGAAGCCATCCATGGGCAGGTTCTTCACCAGCATCTCGCGGAAAAACTCCACCGGCTCGGCCCGCAGGCTCATCTCAAGCCACCGGTCGTAGCTGGGGTAGAGCTTCTTGTCCGGTGGGAACATGCCCACGCGGTGCAGTTGCAGCCACTGACGGGAGAAGTCGTCGATGAAGCGATTAATGCGGCTGTCGGCCAGCATCCGGTCCACCTCCTTTTTCAGTCCCTCGCCGTTCAGGGTGCCGCCTTTGGCCACGGTAAAGAGGGCGTCATCCGGCATTGAGCTCCACAGAAAATACGAAAGCCGCGACGCGAGTTCCCAGTCGGTGAGACGCTCGCGGGCGACCGGCTCGCCCTCGACGAGATAGAGGAAATTCCGGGAGGTCAGCACGCCCTGCATCGCTACCCGGTAAGCGTCGGCCGTCTTTTCGCCCGCCTCGCATTCGACGCGGTAGGATTTCAGATAATCCTCCAGTTCCTCCTTGGTGACCGGCCGCCGCCAGGCGCGTTCGGCAAAGCGTTGCAGGTGCTCCGCGACCACCTCCGGCGTCGCATCATCGGCGGGCACCAGTCCCGTGCGCCGGGACTTTTCCACGTCCGTCTCCAGCGGCCCCTCCCATTCGATCCAATCGAGCAGCACCGTCGAGAAGAGGCCGTTCCCCTTGCCGTCAAACATCTGCGGGGCGTTCGGATTCAGGAGCAGGGTCTCGCTGCTATGCGTGAAAATATAACCACCCCGGCTGGTTAGCGCATTGCGGAAGGCCGCGCCGCCCCTCCGGTCCACCACATCGGTGGCCACCACACAGAAGGACAACGACGCCGGCATCTCCAAAAACACTTCATGCTCATAAACCTGCGGTTTGTCCTCCGGGGCCGTGATGTCAAAGTCGATCAGACCCGCAACCGTCTCCTCACCCGTCTCCTTGCCGATGCTCAGGTGGGCCGGCTGGCCATCAGGCGGGCGGATACCACTGGCTTGGAGACGCACGCGATACAGCCCGCTCTGTTGCGGTCCGGTTTGACCAAGCCACCCGGGTGAGAGTGCGTTTTGGACGTTCCCGGGGAAGAGGAGGTAACGCAGCGGCCGCTTGATGCCGAACCGGTCCAGCGTTTCCTGCTGGGACTTCCCGCCGTCGTAGCGCAAATCAGCCGCGGTCTTGAGGACTTTGCGGGCTTCAACGGAAGTGGCCGCGGGGAAGGCCCGGTCGAGCACGAGCTCCGCCGCGCGGTAGTAACGATCAACGTGCGATGGCGAAAGCGTCAGCTCCGATCCGATGCGTTCAAAGCCATGCCAAAGGGTGTCTTCGTTCAACTCCCCGGGCTTGGCCGGATCGTAGCGCACGCCCAGCAGGTCATAGACCGTGTTTTGATACTCTTTCCGGCTCAGGCGGTAATGTGCCACCGCCGGCCGCGCCGCCATCCGCGCCGCGCGGCCCTCCTTGAGCAGCGCGTCGAGACTCGTGACAAACGCCGCAATTTCGTCCTGCGTCGGCTTCTTCTCCTTGTTCGGCGGCATCTCGCCGGAATTGATCTGGTCGATGATGTCCGCCCAACGATGAGCGTCCGCACCCAACTTGAAATCGCGCGGGAGCAGGTCGATCCGCAACTCACCTTTCTCCTCTTTGGGGCCATGACAGCGGATACAGTGTGTCTCCAGGAAGTCTTCAAACGGCCCGGCGGCGCGGACGGCACCGACCAAGCCGAGACAGGCGACGAGGATGGACGGTGGACGGAAATCGAAATGGATCATGGGATTTTAGACCACTATCAAAGCGGACGCAGCCCTTGTGCGCGACCCACGATTTTTCGCGCGGCAGGTGGGCGGCAGTATGGATGTTGAATTCGTTTACGGTTTCACCCGGGGATTTCCTTCACCGCCGCGCCAAGTTCCTGAAGTTTGGGGTCTCGTCCGTTGGTCTTCACCAATCTTCAATATCCATGCCCCCCGGATTACTCGCCCCCCAGTTCCGCCGGTGGTGCCGCTGCGGCGTCAGGGATGCCGTGCCGGCATTGCGGGACAAGCAGGCCAAGGGCCCCTTGCGGCATGTGGACGGCAGTTATCTGAAGCGCCACCAGCACGTTCTCCAAGGAGCCAAAAGGCTCCGGAAGCAGGAGGTCATCTGCCTGTCCCGCAGCGGCCTGTCCACCCAGCTGCTGGCAGCAGCTGATGAGGCGGGCCACCTCTGCGCCTTCGTCCTGACCTCCGGCAATCTTCGTGACCAGACGGAGGCTCGGCGGATGATGAAAACTTCCCAAAGCCTGGAGGATGTCCAAGTCCCTTCGTGGGCCCAGTCGCGGGCACTGGCGTGGCTGCTGTCGATCTTCCACGAATCCGGAGGGTGCGGCGGCGGTGTTTGGAGCGTTCATGCTGCGGACCGCCCTTCCCAGAGCTAGCGGACGTCTTCGATCCGCGCATTTCGCGTCTCCCGAGTTTTGGCGGAAGGCAGAATGCCAGAAAAAGAGCGGCGACTAAAATTGCCTCTCCCCGGTGGATCTCTCCTTCTGGAGATTGGAATGGTTTTTGCAGAAGGATTTCAGGAAGCGTTTGACCTCCAAGCACTTCACCTCCCTCCCCTCATGAAATTCCTCGGCCTCATACACCCCAGCAATGTTGGTCCTGCCTACGGCATCGGCCAAAGCGTAAAGGAAGCACAAGCGACTGCCGACCTGACCAGCTTCGCAAGGCTGGGCGTTTGGGTCGCGGCGGAAATCAGCCAGAGGGCGTACCCGACCATTAATTCCCATGGACTGGACGCTGTTCACCTGGGCCTTCCCCGGGAACCGCAGGACGTACCTAACGCGTTTAGCAATTGAAGCCAATTCAACGGGGGGGGGATGAGTCTCCTTGGAATTTTATGAGTGAAATATTCGAACCGGGTCCACACCATTTCCTGGAGCAGACAGACTTAAATCTGCTGAAGGAGTTGGACGTCAAAAACGTTTCCTTTCTGATCCCGTTTTTGGAGCATGACGGTCTTCACTTTGCGGTGGGTTCCGGGCAGTTCAAACTCGATGGAGCAGACGCCAAAAACTGGGCAACTATCGTAATTCAACCAAATGGTTCAATAGAGCCGGATTTCCGGGAGGAAACCTGGTTTCTACCGACACGTCTGGCGGTACAGTTTTCCCGACCTGAGGCACTTCCGCCCTCTATTCATGCCCGGTTTGCTCCGTTATCCTGGCCGGAACTGGTGGTCTGCACCAAAAACGCCCACGGAGCCTTTCATTTGGCAGAGAGTGAACCATTGGAGGTGACGGAGATGGTCCAGTCAAGATATGAGACAGCACTCGAAGAATTGCACAGTTTGGAGACGTCTCAAGGATCTCAACAAAACCGCCTCACCAGTCAGACGAGTCAAACTTTTTGCAATTCATCGGGAGCGGCGGGCTCGGATGCATGTGGCTAACGGAGAGGCGCTCCAGGTTGTGTCTGGGGAGCCAGTGCAGCCTTCTTCGCTTTTTGAGGGGGAATACGGTCGCTCAGCAGTCGAGGTCGTCGGACGGGTTTGCCTTTCTTCCAGTAACCGATTATACGTCCCGGTTTAAGTCAAGTCGGCTTCGGGGGCATGACGCGCCAGGTGGTTCAGGGCCTTATGGGCTGCTGGCAGTGTTGCGTGATAACCTCGGTCAGTTCACCGAGATTGACGGGTTTGGCGAAATGATGATGGAAACCCGCTTCACGGGAGCATAGGAGATCGCTCTCCTGGGCGTATCCCGAGATCGCGACAAACAACGAACCGGAACACTCGGCATCCGATTGGAGACTACGCGCCAGTTGAAACCCGTCAAAGCCAGGCAGGCCAAGATCAAGCAAAAGGACATCAGGTTGCAACTCCCGTGCGGCCAACAAGCCCGCAGGCCCGTCATGGGCGAGGTAAACCTCGCAATTCCTTCGCGTCAAAAGGCGTTTCAGAGTTTGCGCGGTATCCACATGGTCGTCCACAATCAGGACGCGTGGTTTCGGCAAACCGGGCGTGTGTGCCGCCAACGGCAGGAAGGCTGGAGTCTCTTCGGCGGGAGCCTCCACGATAATTGGAAAATTCACAGTCAAGCGGGTGCCGGGAACGCCCTGATGGCTCTCAACCTGCACCTTTCCTCCGTGCATTTCCACGAGTGTACGGACGACGGTAAGACCTATCCCGAGCCCTCCCTGAGCACGGTCCAGCGAGGTCCCAGCCTGGGTAAATAGATCAAATACATGCGGGAGAAGGTCAGGAGGAATTCCCACCCCATTGTCCTCGATTTGAATGACGGCCTCATCACCTTCCCTCCTAGCCAGAATCCGGATCTCTCCGCCTTCCGGCGTATATTTCACCGCATTATTGAGAAGATTCACGAAGACTTGCTCCAGTCTGGCGGCGTCTCCGTGGACCTGAAGTGAACTTTGCACTTCATGGATGAGCACGTGGTTTTTTTGTTCCACCGCAGGCTGGATCGAACGAATGGCAGCTAGCAGCACCAAATCCAGAGAAATGTTGGTGGATCGAAGCTCAATCCGGCCCCGGTTGATGCGTTCCACATCAAGCAAATCATCCACCATCCGCGCGAGCTGGGCGCTCTGTCGATCAATCACCTCCTCTGCCCATTCTTTGCTCTCGCCGTCGATGGACTCCTGACTGATCCTCACAGCATGTCGGATGGCGGCAAGAGGATTGCGAAGTTCATGCCCCAGCATCGCGAGAAATTCATTCTTACGGCGATCTGCGGCACGCAGTGCCTCCTGAGCGATTTTTTGCTCATGGATGTCCGTGCTGGTCCCCACCCATCTCACAATGTTGCCCTGGGCATTGCGCACCGCAGCCGCCTTGACGTGGAACCACCTGTATTCACCGTCGCTGGCCCGGCGATGCCGGCAATACCATTCGGAATCCTCGCCGGCCTGCAGGGTGGATTCCCACACCGTCCTCAAGTGAACTGCTTCGTCAGGATGCACCAATTCCAACCAGCTGTCGGATGCACCATGCGGGTGGCCTGAAAAACTCAGCCATTTGAGGTTACGATAAGTGGTGGTGCCATGAGGATCCGTCTCCCATACACAATGGGGCATTTCCTCGGCAAGAGCCCGAAATCGGGACTCGCTTTCCCGTAACTGAGCGGTGCGCTCTTCAACGCGCCTTTCGAGTTCCTCATTGAGAATCCGCAACTCCTCCTGTGCCTGGCGGCGTTGTGCAATTTCAACCAGCAGATTTTGGTTCGCGATGATGTTATCGCGTGTTTTTCGGTGCAGGTCGGCAAAAACGGCAACTTTCGATCGCAGCGCGTGGGCATTGATAGGTTTTTGCAGAAAATCCACGGCCCCGGTCCCATACCCCTCCTTGACGTGCTGTTCCTCGCTGTAATAGGCGGTGAGAAAAATAATTGGGACACTGGCCGTTTTATGCCGGCCCTTGATCATGGCGGCCAGCTCAAAGCCGTTCATCCCCGGCATTTGGATATCGAGAATCAAAAGGGCGAATTCCTGTGCAACCAAGGCCAGCAGGGCCTCGTCAGCTGATTCAGCCCTCACCAAGCGGTAGCCCGGATCATCCAACACCGTTTCCAAAGCGATCAAATTCCTCGGCTCGTCGTCGACGAGAAGTATGTTGATCGGCCCGGATTCGCACGCGATTGGACACGGGGGGGGCGACGATACGATGGGCAACCGGGAGGCGGGGGAAAACGAGGATTCGCTTTTCATAAGAAGGAGTGGTCAACCAGCAAGAATCGCTACCGGAACAGCCATACCCGCATCAAGGACAACAGTTGATCGGAATTAACAGGTTTCGCAATATAGTCGGAAGCCCCCGCGTCCAGACACTTTTCACGATCTCCTTTCATGGCCTTGGCTGTCAGGGCCACAATGGGAAGGGTGCGGAACTCAGGCAGCTTGCGGATCTCCCTCATGGTCTCGTACCCATCCATTTCCGGCATCATAATATCCATCAGCACCATGCTCAGATCCGGAGTTTCCCGGATGAGGGCAATGGCTTGAAGGCCGTTGGTCGAAGTCAGCACTTCCACGTCCTGGCTTTCAAGCAGTGAAGTCAGGGCGAAAATGTTCCGCGGATCATCATCCACCACAAGAACCTTTTTCCCCCTGAGCACTGCGGTGGAATTATTAAGCCGTTCCAGCATCTCCTGTTGATTTTGCGGGAGACTGGTTACTACACGATGCAGGAACAGGGCAGTCTCGTCCAGCAGGCGCTCGGGCGACTGTACATCCTTCAGAATGATGCTTTTGGCAATGCTGCGAAGTTGCGTTTCTTCCTCGAAAGATAGGTCCTTGCCCGTGAAAACAACGATCGGGACCTCACTCAGAGCCGGGTCTTTTTGCACTTTCGCCAATAATTCAAAACCGGTCATGTCCGGCAGCCTGAGATCAAGGACCACGCAGTCGAAGGGTTCGTCCATCATGATTGCCAGGGCATCTTCCCCGTTACCTGCCGTTCTGATCTCAATGTCACTGTGTTCCAAAAGGGCGACGATGGATTCCCGTTCAATATCGTTATCCTCAACTACGAGAAGCCGTTTGGTCCGGCATTGTGAGAAAGCCCAAAGGCGCCCGAATGCAGCCTCCAATCCATCCGTGGTGGGCGCCTTGACGATGTAGGAGAAAGCCCCATGAGCCAGTCCGTGGCTGCGTTCCTCCTCCATCGTGATAATCTGCACCGGAATATGCCGGGTGTCGGGATTGAGTTTCAGGTGGTTGAGCACGGTCCACCCGAGCATGTCGGGCAGGAAAACATCCAGGGAGACTGCTGTCGGCCTGAACTGCCGGGCCAAGGCCAACCCCGTGCTTCCTTTGGATGCGACCAGGCCTTTGAATCCACGGTCACGGGCCAATCCCAGCAGGATGCGCGCGTAATGCGCATCATCCTCAATGATCAGCATGGTCGGATCGCCTTCCTCAATGTCCTCGCGGTCATCGATCACGTCCTCTTCCTTGGTCAGCGGCACCAATGTGGTAACGGAGTCCCTGCGGGATAAGGAATCCGAGGCCCCACTGGTTCCAGTAGAACCGGAATAGTGCAGGGGAAGAAAAAGGGTGAAGGTGCTTCCCTGCCCATGAATGCTGCTTAGGCGGATTTCCCCCCCAAGCAGAGCGGACAGCTCCCGGCTGATCGCCAGACCAAGGCCCGTGCCACCGTATTTCCGGGAGGTGCCGGCGTCGGCTTGCTGAAACGCTTCGAAAATCAGGCGTTGTTTCTCCGGTGCCACCCCAATGCCGGTATCTTCCACCGCAAACGAAATGACCTGCGGGGCTTTGCTCAATACAGGGTGCTCAAAACTCCACCCTTGTGTGGCAAAATCCACCCTGACGCTGACGTGGCCCCTGGCCGTAAATTTGACGGCATTGGACAGCAGATTCTTGAGGATCTGTTGCAGCCGTTTGGGATCCGTTGTCAGGGAACGAGGCAACTGGGGGGAAAAGCTTACGTTGAAGGGCAGATTCTTGTTTTCCGCGATATGCTTGAAACTCCTTTCGATATTATCACGCAGGCCGATGAAGGTGATTTCCTCGGCCTCCACGGACACTGTACCGGACTCTATTTTGGAAAGGTCCAGGATATCGTTGATCAAATTCAGCAGATCGGAGCCTGACGAATGAACATTGCGGGCAAATTCGACTTGGCGCGGGAGAAGGTTTCCTCCCGCATTATCCCCAAGTTGTTGGCTCAGGATCAGGATCGAGTTCAGCGGGGTGCGGAGTTCGTGGGACATGTTTGCCAGAAACTCCGACTTGTATTTTGACGTCAGGGCAAGTTCCGCGGCTTTTTCCTCCAACGCGCCTCGAGCCTGTTCCACCTCCCGGTTCTTGCGTTCCACTTCCTCATTTTGTTCGGCCAACAACCGTGCCTTGGTGCCAAGCTGTTCGTTGGTCTCCTGCAGTTCACTCTGCCGGGATTGCAATTCCACGGTGAGTTGTTGGGACTGTGCGAGCAGCCCCTCGGTCCTCATTGTGGCCTCAATGGTATTCAACACCACCCCGATACTGGTAGTCAATTGGTCGAGAAAAATGAGATTGGTGGAACTGAATGGGCTGAGGGACGCCAGTTCAATAACCGCCTTGGTGTGGCCTTCGAAAAGCAGGGGCAGCACCACGATGCTGGATGGGGCAGCCTCCCCCAGACTGGAGCTGATACGCGTGTAATCGGGTGGGACTTCGTTGAGAAGAATCCGCTGTTTTTCCAGGGCGCACTGCCCCACAATACCTTCACCCACCGCGATCCGTTCCGGTTGGCCGGGCCGCTGGGCGTATCCTGCCAGCAACTGCATAACCGGGGGAGAATCTTCCGTCTGGACCATTTGATAAATCGTGCCCTGCTGGGCATGCACCAAGGGCACCAGATCAGCCAGCAACGTCTTGGCCACGGTGAACAGATCACGTTGACCTTGCATCATGCTGGTGAATCTTGCTATGTTGGTTTTGAGCCAGTCCTGCTCCCGGTTCCGGGCTGTGGTCTCCCGAAGGTTTGCGATCATGGTATTGAGGTTGTCTTTCAACTCCGATACCTCGCCTTTGGCATCCACCTGGATGGAGCGCGTCAAATCTCCCTGAGTCACGGCCGTCGCCACCTCGGCGATCGCCCGCACCTGGGTGGTCAAGTTGGCGGCAAGTAAATTGACGTTGCCGGTCAGGTCTTTCCACATCCCGGCAGCACCTGGTACGTGCGCTTGGCCACCCAGTCTTCCATCCACCCCCACCTCACGGGCCACGTTTGTCACCTGGTCGGCAAAAGTGGCCAGGGTGTCGGTCATATTGTTGATGGTTTCCGCCAAGGCCGCGACTTCTCCTTTAGCCTGGACAGTCAGCTTTTGACGCAGGTTGCCATCTGCCACGGCTGTGACGACTTTGACAATTCCTCTTACCTGGTCGGTGAGATTGGACGCCATAAAGTTCACATTGTCAGTGAGGTCTTTCCAAGTGCCTCCCACTCCCGCGACCTGGGCCTGCCCCCCCAGCTTGCCTTCCGTCCCAACCTCCCGGGCCACCCGGGTTACCTCCGAGGCAAAAGCATTCAACTGGTCCACCATCGTGTTGACGGTGTTTTTCAGCTCCAGGATTTCTCCTTTGACATCGACCGTGATCTTTCGGCTTAGGTCACCCCTTGCAACGGCGGTGGTAACTTCGGCAATATTGCGTACCTGGGCGGTGAGGTTTGCTCCCATGGTGTTGACGGAATCCGTGAGATCCTTCCATGTCCCGGCCACCCCGGGCACTACTGCCTGCACCCCTAAGCGGCCTTCCGTACCGACTTCACGGGCTACGCGGGTGACTTCTGATGCAAAGGAGCGCAATTGCTCCACCATGGTATTGATGGTTTCCTTGAGTTGGAGAATTTCTCCCCGTACGTCCACCGTGATTTTTTTCGAGAGGTCCCCATTAGCCACCGCGATGGTGACCTCGGCAATATTGCGCACTTGGCCCGTCAAGTTCGACGCCATGGAGTTGACGTTATCCGTCAGGTCTTTCCAAGTACCAGCCACACCCATGACCTGGGCTTGACCTCCCAGTTTCCCTTCGGTCCCCACTTCACGCGCCACGCGGGTAACTTCAGACGCAAAGGCACCCAACTGTTCGACCATGGTATTCATTGTCTCCTTCAGCTGCAAAATCTCACCTTTGACATCGACCGTGATTTTGCGGCTGAGGTCCCCCCTCGCGATGGCGGTAGCAACATCGGCGATATTGCGGACCTGGCCTGTCAGATTTGAGGCCATGGAGTTCACATTGTCGGTGAGATCCTTCCACGTCCCGGCGACTCCCGGTACCGCTGCCTGGCCGCCTAATTTTCCATCGGTTCCGACTTCACGTGCCACCCGCGTGACCTCCGCCGCAAAAGAACGGAGTTGGTCCACCATGGTATTGATGGTCTCCTTGAGTTCCAATATCTCTCCCCGCACATCCACGGTGATCTTTTTGGAAAGGTCCCCATTGGCCACTGCGATAGTCACCTCCGCGATATTGCGCACCTGTGAGGTGAGGTTTGACGCCATCGAGTTCACATTGTCGGTGAGGTCCTTCCAAGTCCCGGCCACACCTTCGACTTCCGCCTGCCCGCCCAATTTGCCTTCGGTGCCTACTTCGCGGGCTACCCGCGAAACTTCGGAAGCAAAGCCGTTCAATTGGTCCACCATGGTGTTGATGGTTTCTTTCAACTGGAGGATCTCACCTTTCACATCCACCGTAATTTTGCGGCTCAAATCTCCGCGTGCGACGGCGGTGGTGACTTCGGCGATATTCCGCACTTGCCCTGTTAGATTGGAAGCCATGGAGTTCACATTGTCAGTGAGATCCTTCCAAGTGCCAGCCACCCCTTCCACCTCCGCCTGGCCGCCCAGCTTTCCCTCTGTTCCGACTTCGCGCGCCACCCGGGAGACTTCCGAAGCGAAACCATTCAGCTGATCGACCATGGTGTTGACGGTGTTTTTCAATTCCAGGATTTCTCCTTGCACCTCGACGGTGATCTTCCGGCTCAGATCCCCGCGCGCCACTGCCGTGGTCACGTCGGCGATGTTACGAACTTGCCCCGTTAGGTTGTTCGCCATGAAGTTCACGTTGTCGGTGAGATCCTTCCACGTGCCGGCGACGCCACGCACCTGGGCTTGCCCCCCCAACTTGCCTTCGGTGCCCACCTCGCGGGCCACGCGGGAAACTTCGGACGCAAAAGCATTCAATTGATCCACCATGGTATTGAGAGTGTTCTTCAGTTCCAGGATTTCCCCCTTCACATCGACAGTGATTTTTTTCGACAGATCCCCATTGGCAACTGCCGTGGCCACATCGGCAATGTTGCGCACCTGCCCGGTCAAGTTGGAAGCCATGGAATTCACATTGTCGGTGAGATCCTTCCAGGTTCCGGCCACACCGGGAACGGCCGCTTGACCGCCGAGTTTCCCATCGGTGCCCACTTCACGAGCCACGCGGCTTACCTCACCGGCAAAGGCATTCAATTGATCCACCATGGTATTGATGGTGTTTTTCAGTTCCAATATTTCCCCCCGGACGGCGACGGTGATCTTCTTGGAAAGATCGCCATTGGCCACCGCAGTCGTCACCTCGGCAATATTCCTCACTTGGGAAGTCAAGTTGGTGGCCATGGCGTTCACAGAATCCGTGAGATCCTTCCAAGTGCCAGCGACCCCGCGGACCTCCGCCTGGCCTCCCAGTTCCCCTTCAGTGCCAACCTCCCGGGCCACCCGTGTCACTTCGCTGGCAAAACCATTGAGCTGGTCCACCATGGTATTGATTGTAATTTTCAGTTCCAATATTTCCCCCCGGACGTCCACCGTGATCTTTTTGGAAAGATCTCCATTGGCCACCGCCGTGGTCACTTCGGCAATATTCCGCACTTGGCCAGTCAGGTTTGACGCCATGAAATTAACGTTGTCAGTCAGGTCTTTCCAGGTGCCGGCGACGCCCGGCACGGCTGCCTGCCCGCCCAGCTTTCCTTCCGTTCCAACCTCACGTGCAACCCGGGTAACTTCACTGGCAAAACCATTCAACTGATCCACCATCGTGTTGATAGTATTTTTCAATTCCAGGATTTCCCCTTTCACGTCCACCGTGATTTTGCGGCTCAGGTCACCCCGGGCCACCGCCGTGGTTACTTCGGCGATGTTGCGGACCTGGCCGGTAAGGTTGGATCCCATCGAGTTCACAGAATCTGTCAGATCCTTCCAAGTACCTGCCACCCCGGGCACCACCGCCTGTCCCCCCAGTTTGCCTTCGGTCCCCACTTCCCGGGCCACCCGGGTGACTTCGGATGAAAAACTGTTCAACTGGTCCACCATCGTATTGATGGTTTCCTTCAATTCCAGGATTTCCCCCTTCACATCCACGGTGATTTTGCGGCTCAGGTCGCCGCGGGCGACTGCCGTGGTGACGGCCGCAATATTTCTTACCTGGCCTGTCAGATTCGAGGCCATGGCATTCACCGAATCCGTCAAATCCTTCCAAGTCCCTCCTACACCGGGAACCACTGCCTGTCCCCCCAAACGCCCCTCCGTTCCCACTTCGCGCGCCACCCGGGTCACTTCTGAAGCGAAGGACCGCAGTTGGTCCACCATAGTGTTGGTGGCTTCCTTCAGCTGCAGAATTTCGCCTCTGACATCGACCGTGATCTTTTTGGAAAGATCGCCGTTGGCCACCCCAATTGTCACTTCCGCAATGTTTCTGACCTGTGCGGTCAGGTTGCCCGCCATTTGATTCACTGATTCGGTCAGATCTTTCCACACCCCGGATACTCCTTTGACTTTCGCTTGCCCTCCTAATTTGCCTTCGGTCCCGACCTCCCGGGCCACCCGCGTGACTTCCGAAGTGAACACGGAGAGCTGTTCAATCATCGTGTTGACAAGTTTCGCGGATCTCAAAAACTCTCCTTTGAGTGCTCTGCCATCCACTTCCAAATCCATGGCCTGCCCCAGGTCTCCCTTGGCGACGGCTCCAATGGTGCGGGCCACATCCGTTGTGGGCCTCACCAAATCATCCATGAGACTGTTGATGGAATCCACTTTTATAGCCCATTCCCCAATTGCTCCCGGAAGGGACAATCGTTGTCTAAGCCGGCCCTCTTTTCCCACGGCTATGCTCAAACGATTCACTTCAGCGGTGATGCGCTCCTCATGCGAAATCGTCTGATTCAGTGCTTCCGCGATTTGTCCGTCGATACCTCCCCAGTTAACAGGCAGCCGGACGGAAAAATCTCCATCCCGGAAAGCAAGGAGAGCCGTCAAAAGTTGCCGTTGTCTGGTGTCGCTGAGATGTCCTTTCTCCTTTTCATGCGCCAAAGACTCTTGCTTGGTGGAGTTGACTGATCTCGATTTTTGAGGGGACTTCACAAGTGGTTTCATAAAGGTCGTGTGACTTGTCACAGAAATCTTACCCGGATGATTTTGGCGCAGCAGTCAAAACTGGACAAGATTTTTCGCAGGAGGGCTCTTGCAGGAATTTTGCCGTACTAAAAGACGAATCGCCCACCGGTGTGGCTAGCTGATCTGGCGGAATAAGCGGGACCGCAAAATGCAACACCCGCCTGGAGGGGAATTGCATTTTGCCTCGTCATTTTGCTGCCCCCGCGGGCGGGAAGACTTTAAGAGCTCCCGAAAATCCCTGATGTTCAGCGGTTTTTCCCGGTGAAATCAGGCTGCGGTGCGGAGTTGGCGTGGGCAGTGCCGCCTCATTCTCGAATTTCAGATAGTCCATTTCAGGCTCTGAAAATTTCATCCTTCCGGCTTGCTTCCACTTGTGGCAATATCAAGCGAGACGTCTCCGCCATTGAACCGCCGGGTGACTTCGAACTCACCCCCAAAACAACGTACTTCAGGGTTGATTTCCGTGACCACAATCAAATGGAGGAAGCACTTCCTACCCCTACGCGAAATGAATCCCACTGCTACAACCGGCCGGATCTGGGTGGTTGATGCCCATCCGATGGAAGGCAGCTTCTGTTCTGCATTAGCCTCCCGTTTTGCAGAGGGCGCCCTGCAGGCGGGCCACACCGTCAGATTCACTAAACTGCGGGATTTGCATTTTGACTACAATGCCCGCCAACAGGCACTTGAACCAGGATTGATGGCTGCTCAGGAGGATTTGAGGTGGTGCGTCCATCTTGTGGTGGTGTACCCAAACTGGTGGGGAACCTATCCCGCTTTGCTCAAAGCATTTTTCGACCGCATCCTGTTGCCAGGCTTTGCCTTCGAAACCGGAAAAAGTGGTTGGAACGGCCTATTGTCAGGGCGTTCCGCCCAGATCATCACGACCATGGATACCCCCCTCTGGGTGTATCGATGGATTCTTGGGGCTCCCGGGCTCCGCGCGGTTCAGCGGGCAACCCTTGGGTTCTGTGGGTTCAAACCCATCCATAGCAAGCTGCTGGGACCGATCCATTCCTCGTCACTGACTACCCGTGAGGCGTGGCTGGATGAGATTTTTCAGATGGGGCTCGCCGTATCCCGTCAATTCGGGAAATCCCGCGACTCGGGGCTGAATAAGTGGATGGCTGCTATGCGATTGCAATTTTATCCTTTTCCTCTGCTGGCGCTGGCTACGGGGGCCCTCGCGGCCGCCGACGCAAGTGGACGTCAAGTACATCTGGTTCCCTTGCTGCTGGCAGGAGGTTGCTCGTTTCTGGTAGAGCTGTTGACAGTCTTCACTAATGAAATCGAAGACCAGGACACCGATCGTCGGAACCGGAATGCGGGGATTTTCACGGGGGGTTCACGGGTTCTGGTTGACGGACGGCTATCCAAAGCCCAGGTGCGTTCGGGGCGGAGGGCCGCCACGGCTTGTCTTGCGCCAATGATCGTGATGTTGGCGCTCTGCGTGGAACGCGGATCGGGGCCTCTGGTCGGGTTGATTCTGCTTGGTATATTACTTGGTCATCATTATTCGGCCAAACCGTTCCAATTGGCCTATCACGCGTGGGGGGAGCTGACGGTGGCATTTACCCATAGTATCCTCGTCGTGGGCCTTGGCTGGGCGAGCCAAGGAGGAAGCATGGGCGCGGCAACAGCATGGGGCATCTCCATGCCAATTTTCGCGGCGGTGCTGCCGTCAATCATGCTGGCGGGTTTTCCCGATCTTGAAGCTGACCGGGCCTCCGGCAAGCACACACTGGTGGTGCGATGGGGCCGGCTTCCTACGGTTTACGCAGCGATTACCGCCACCATTCTGGCCATGGCACTAAAAATAGCCACCTCCAGCGGGGGAACACTGTCTCCGTGGTTAAACGCCGCAGCAATTTTGCATGGATTGGCGTTGGCCGCTGTGCTGTGGCGGTATGGGCACCACCCACACTCCGGAAAAATCGACGGGCTTCTCATCCTCGCACTGACATTCATGCTGTGGTTCGCATTGGAACCTTTCTGCTCGTATTGGGCCGTTAGTGACGGTTGGCGATGGTAAATAATTCTGGCGGCGGTCCGTCACGGCGGCTGCGGGTGAGTTTCGTCCGCAGGTGCGAAAATCATTGATACAACGTCTTCAACTTTCCAATCACTGTGGGTTGAACCATCGCGGTGCCATGGAATTCATCGGCGCTTTTATGTGAGTCCGCCTCCACCCGTCAAATCCGGGCCCCGCGTGGGGGCCCAGGCAGTTGAAAAAAAGACAGGGTATTTCACGACACCCTGCTCCCATCCAGAGGAATGGAAAGGCTGGTGGCCCATCGATCCCCCGCAATATCAGCAGAAGCTGTCAATTTGAGGCCCCGTTCCGCCAAGATTGCCGCGGAATCATTCACATAATCTGCCGGAGGCTTTAGTCCCTCACGGGGCTCAACCAAGTCGATTACCACCATTTGGGGATGCAACCGGACCACCACTTCCAGGCACAAGCCAGGATTGCGCGCCCCAGCCCGCAGCGTTAGGTCGGAAAGCACTTGAACCACAAGCCGGGAGTCCAGGGCAACAGAAGCCTCACAGGCCTCGGGCCACGTGATAGCCAGACTCTCTTCTCCTAGAGACTGCAGTTTCATTCGCCAAAATTGCAGAAGGTCACTGACTGAGACCGTTACCGGACAAGGATTTTCCAGTGTAAGCAGAAGCAATTTGATGTCAAACTCTATGAGCGCCACCTGCCGCTTGAGACGATGGGCTGTGGCGGTGACTTCAGGGTCCTCGCTCAGCTCCTCCAGCAGCGTCGCAGCCAGACCAATGCCTGAGCAGTGATTTCGCAAGTCGTGGGTGTGACGACGGATGAGCCGATAAATCAATTCCGGAGCGTGATCAGGCATATAATTAAAGTGATCGGGATGGTTTTCCAAAGGGATTTCCCGCCATAGCCACTCAGTTTCTGCTAGTCGGTTAGCACTGTTTATTCCATGGAATCATCCATAGTTTGCCCCAGTACCGAGCTGAGCGGGATTTTGATGATCGTCGTCCGATCGGGCGCGCCACAGAAGATGGCGCCCTCGCCTTCCACGGCGTTCCCAATCACCCGGCACTCGCACTGACAACGGGGTCAAGAGGTGGATAGCACATTCGTACGAAATATTTCGCGTAATTGTTTCCGCAGTGGTGGCAGGACTCATGGCGGCAAGGCGGGCGGAGGTGTTTATTTGAGAATCGGAATTCCTAGTTGCATAAGCTATGCCGGAGCATTTCCCCGTTGGGGCAACTGAACTCCGTCGCAAAATGCCACGGATCCCACGATGACGAGTGGAACTTTGCCATTCCTGAACTGCTCTGGTTCCTCCGGGCCACGGGATTCCGCCCAGACCACGGCTCCGCGGCTGCCCCTCTGTTCCTGCATTCACTCTCCCAAGACCAGCACTTTGGTCTCAAGCGTGTCGCTCAATGTGCGCACGTAATACGGATTTTTGGATTTTTCCCTCGGCATCAAACCCAAAATCGGCGCGGAACTCACGTTCGAACCGCACCACCTGCTGTGCTGCGTCCTGAACGCCACAGGTTACCACAATCTCTGCCGGATCCTGAGCCGGGAGGCGGGACGCGACCGAGTTTCAGCTGACTGGCCCATTGCTGGGAAATTCCCGGAGTGAGTCGGCCTGACCTGCTCCATTCCGTTCCATGGGAAAGTGGTGGCCAAGGCAATCACCGCCGAGGATGGCGATTCCATTACCACCCCAGAGGGCGATGTTTTCGGTTACCTGGATATGTCGGTCCCTAAAGTGAGGTGGACCCCAAAGTCCGGCCACCGACCGGCCAAGTTAAGGTATACTGCCCGGTGCGCCAGTTTAGCTAATCCGCCTGCCCGCAATGTCAAGTTTGGTGCAGGGGGAGGGTCGATTTTGGGAAGCTGGAGCGGAGGGCGCAGCACGGTCCGGAGCGTAGCGCAGGGCCGTGCGCCGCCCGCAGCGGAGGCTGCGCATCTTTCCCTCACAGACCGAGTTGTTTGGACTTTTTTCGCAGCCAGTCCAGTTCCACCGTCAGCTCCCCGATCTTGGCGTGCAGCGGATCGCACAGCTACTCCAGGCTGGCCTCATCCACCCCGGAGGCCCCCCGCGCCGGCAAAAACCCCCGACGCCCCCTCCAACAGCTTCTTCTTCCATTCCGAAACCTGCACCGAATGCAGGTCGAAATCCCGGGCAATCTGTTGAATGGTCTTCTCCCCCTTGAGCGCTTCCAGCGCCACACGGGCTTTAAATCCGGCATCATGTCTCTTTCGTTTGGCTTTCATTGGGTGGTTTTTGGGTTCGCGGTTTCGTGCGCCCAGGTCCAGTCCCAATCATAACTTAGCCGGTGGCCCGGTTTTTTGAATCCATCTCAGATGAACCATTCCCACTTTTCCTCGTCATCATACGGGAGGGCGGCTTCCACGGAGTCCGAGCAGACCTGCTTTTCGGCCTCGGTCTACCGGGCAGGGAATCTCATCGAGCCAGCAGGTTTAGGGTTTACATCCCTTTTCTTTGGAGAATGGGACGACCCCTTGGACAAAAGCACGTGGAGCCGGCGAAACGCATGTCCCCTGCCCTCCCTCGCCCAGTAATCGGAACACGGTGCGCGTTCAAAAATCCCCGGTCGGAACAACAATCGCAATACCGGCACAACCTGTCCTTGTTGGGAAACCAACCTGCCCTCAACGAGCACACCCATCCCAATCTTCTTTCCTTTCTGCTAAAGTAGTTATCTGGCGGAGACCCTGGCCACTCAAAGCCCCCTGTCGGCACTTGAGCCCCCCTGCTGACATTTCTGCGGGTTTTCGCCATGAATCCAGTGGCCAGCAATGCCCATTCACGATAGACTACCCCTTCATTGCTCAACGGGAAGTTCGGGCAGCCCATCCAGCAGTTTATCCAGCTTGATCGGGTAATCCCGGACGCGTATCCCGGTCGCATTGTAGATGGCATTCGCCACGGCGGCGGCGGCCCCGCAGATGCCGAGTTCCCCCACGCCCTTGGCCTTCATCGGAGAGGAGATCGGATCTGTTTCGTCCAGGAAAATCACCTCCTGATGGGGGATGTCCGCATGCACCGGAACCTCGTAGCCGGCGAGGTCGTGATTCACAAAAAAGCCGAGCCGTTTGTCCACCACCAGTTCCTCCATCAGGGCCGCGCCTACAGCCATGGTCATGGCACCGATCACTTGGCTGCGGGCAGTTTTGGGATTGAGAATGCGGCCTGCGGCACAAACAGCCAGCATGCGCCGCACCCGGGTTTCGCCGGTGTAGGCATCCACGCCCACCTCCACAAAATGAGCACCAAAAGTCGACTGCTGGTATTTCTTGTCCAGGTCGCCATACTCGATCAGGTCCTCGGCCACCAATCCTTCGGACCCTGCAAGTGTTGCCAGCAAAATCGTCTTTTTCCCTGATCGAACTTCACCGCCGGTAAAGACCGCCTCCTCGACGTTGAAGCCCGCTTTTTCCGCCAGCAGGCCCCGCAGTTTCGTGCAGGCCGCAAAAACTCCCGAGGTCGAGTTGTTGCCGCCCCACTGGCCGCCGGAGCCGCAGGAAACGGGAAAACTGGAATCCCCCAGGCTCACCACGACTTTCTCCAACGGCACCCCCATCATCTCAGCGGCGGTTTGGGCAATGATGGTGTAACTGCCGGTTCCGATGTCGGTCATGTCGGTTTCCACGGTCACGAATCCCTTGGCATCCAACCTCACGCGGGCGGCGGATTTCATCAGCAGGTTATTGCGGAAAGCGACCGCCACCCCGAGTCCGACTAGCCAACGGCCGTCGCGCACCTGGCCCGGTTTGGGATTCCTTTTCGCCCAGCCAAAATGCTTTGCCCCGTCGGTCAGGCATTTCACCAGCTGCCGCTGCGAGAACGGCGGATGCGGATTCGGCGGCTCCTTGGGTTGGCCCTGTTTTTCATCCTTGGCCGGAGGCGGCGGTGGATTGTCAGGAACCACCTGAGTATCATTCAGAATGCGGAAGGTCACCGGATCCATGCCCAGCTTTTCCGCTATTTCGTCGATGGCAATTTCCAAAGCTGCCAGACCCGGAGCTTCGCCGGGCGCACGCATCGCGTTCGCCTCCGGCAGGTCCAGTTCCGCCAACCGGTTTGCCGTCATGCGGTGCTCACCGGCATAAAGCGCACGCGTTTGGATCGCTCCGGTTTCCGGACTGCCGCCGGGCAGGTCACCGGACCAGCATTCGTGGCCGATTGCGGTGATTTTGCCATCCCGGCCGGCCCCGATTCTGATGCGTTGAATGGTCGCCGCGCGGTGCGTGGTGTTGTTTGGCATGAGCGCCCGCTGCAACGTGACCTTCACGGGACGTCCTGCCGCTTTGGCCCCCAGCGCGGCCATCAAAGCATCTGCGCGGAGAAACAGTTTCCCTCCAAAGCCGCCGCCGATGTAGGGCGAAATCAGACGCACATTTTCAGGAGGAATGCCCAACGTTTTCGCCATATCTCCCACACTCCAGGCGATCATCTGGTTGGAGGTCCAAAGGGTGAGTTTATCACCTTCCCACGACGCAATGGTCGCATGGGGTTCCATCATCGCGTGGGATTCGTTGGAAGTGGTATACGTCGCATCCAACTGCACGGGTGCCTGGTCGAAAGCGCTGGTGAAGGAACCCACTTTGCTTTCGGGCGCTCCGCCCGGCCCTCCGCTTTTGGCGATGGGCGCGGTATCCTTGACAGCTGCGAGGTCATAAGTTCCCTTGGCTGCCTTATACTTCACCTGGATCAAATTCGCAGCGGCCCTGGCCTGCTCGAATGTTTCAGCCACCACCAGCGCGATGGCCTGATGATAGTGCTGGATCTCCGGCCCGCCCAGCAGCAGGGCAGTGTTGAACTCTCCCTTGGCCAACTTTCCGGCATTTTCCGCCGTGACGATGGCGACGACGCCGGGAGCGGCCCGCGCTGCTGTCAGATCCATGGCAGCAATGCGGCCCTTGGCAATGGCGGCACCGAGGATCCAACCATAGGCCTGCTTTGCCGCAACGTCGTGCCGTTCGTAGGCATAGGGTGCTCGGCCGGTTGTTTTGAGAGGACCATCAATCCGGTCCACCGGCTTCCCGACGACCTTCAATTGATCGATGGGATTGGTTTGGGCGGGGGTGTCGAATTTCATAACTTAGGCTCCTTTGGCTTCCGCCAGCACCGAGGCCAGCGTTCGTTCCACCAGTTTGAGTTTGAAGGCATTTTCCGGAGTGGTCGTGGCCTGCGCCAACAATTTGGCGGTCACCGCGCGGGCGCCATTCGGCATTTCGGCATCGGCTTCCCCGACACGCCAGGGTTTCGGGGCTACTCCTCCCAAGGCGACGCGGCCTGAGCCATCCTTTTGGATAATCGCGGCGACGGAAATCAAGGCAAAGGCGTAGGACGCACGATCCCGGACTTTTCGATAAAGATGCACCCCGCCCAGCGGTTTCGGCAGCAGCACGGCCGTGATCAGTTCTCCGGGTTCCAGCACGGTCTCGAGCTGCGGCTCTTTGCCGGGCAAACTATGAAACTCCGCCAGAGGAATGGTCCTGACCATTCCGTCAGAGCGGATGGTTTCGACCACGGCATCCAGCACGCGGAGCGCCACCGCCATATCACTCGGATGGGTGGCGATGCAGGCATCACTGACCCCAAGGACCGCATGCTGCCGGCTGAACCCGCCGATGGCGGCACAACCGCTGCCGGGCGCGCGTTTGTTGCAGGCTTGGTTCGTATCGTAGAAATAGGGGCAACGGGTGCGCTGCAGCAGATTCCCGGCGGTGGTCGCCATGTTGCGCAATTGCCCCGAGGCACCGGCCACCAGCGCTCTCGACAGCACGCCGTAATCCCGCCGGACGCGTGCGTCCGCCGCGAGGTCTGTGTTGCGCACCAAGGCTCCTATGCGGAGGCCACCGTCGTTGGTGGGTTCGATGGCATCAAGCTTCAGGCCGTTGACATCGATGAGATGCGGCGGCGTTTCGATTTCGAGCTTCATCAGATCCAGCAGATTGGTGCCGCCCGCCACAAACCGGGCTCCCGGATGGCGCAGCGCCGCCGCCGCTGCTCCGGCGGGAGAGGTCGCGCGTTCGTAGGTAAAAGGTTTCATGCGGACCTCCCTGCTACTTCAGCAATCGCTTCGGCGATGTTGGAATAAGCGCCGCAGCGGCAGAGATTCCCGCTCATCCGTTCCCGCATCTCGGCGACGTTGAAGGCGGGCGCGGACGTCAGATCTTTGGTCACGTGGCTCGGGATGCCGGCCTTGATCTCATCCAGCATGGCCACGGCGGAACAAATCTGACCTGGCGTGCAGTAGCCGCATTGGAATCCATCGCATTTCACGAAGGCGCTTTGCATGGCATGCAGGCGGTCGGGAGTTCCGAGTCCTTCGATGGTGGTGATTTTATCCCCCTGATGCATGACCGCCAAAGTCAGGCAGGAATTGATGCGCCGCCCGCCGGAAAGGACGGTGCAGGCTCCGCACTGGCCTTGGTCGCAGCCTTTTTTGGTGCCAGTGAGATGGAGATGCTCGCGCAGGGCATCCAGTAGCGTAGTGCGCGTATCAACTTCCAGTTCGGCCGTCTTTCCGTTCACCGTGAAGGAAACATGGGTCAGTATCGGCTTCATGGAGTGGGGGCCGGCATTGGGTTGTTCCTGAGCGTTCAGGCGGGACAGGCTGGTCATCGCAGCCCCCGCCGCACCGGCGAGGAGAAATTTTCTCCGGCTAAATTCCCCGGACGGGATTTCGGAATCACTGGGATCATTCATAGGTTCGTTACTGGTTAAAAGTTACCGATGGCCACAGGGGCGGCTGATTCTTCACGATAATCCGGTCCGCCTTCCCAAGGCCAGTGAGACACGGGTCAGGTCCTCAGGAGTATCCACATCAAAAGCAGCCTCGGGCCAGTCGATCCACGCGGTTCCGGGTTCCCGCAGAATCACCTCCTTGGCTCCCCTGGCACCTTCCAGACGGAGCAGGTCCTGGAATTTGCGGTGCGCAAACCAGGCAGGCACACCCAGTTGACCGGCATAGCGGGAAGCGACTACCGGATTCGAGGAAGCCGACGCTGACGCCAGCAGGTTCCGCAAATGCTGCGCCGTCACGCCCGGCTGATCGGCCAGGAGAATCAGCGCGCCCTCCAGGGAATGTCGCCACCAATTACGGACGCCTGCCACAATGGAGCTGGCAATTCCCTCCTTCCATTGGGCATTGAAAACGATGTTGACCTCAATCCCGGCCAAGGCCCGGCGGCAGGGTTCGGCAGCCGCGCCAAGGACTACCGTGACGGGACCGATGCCCGACTCCAGTGCTGTGCGGGCGGCGCGGCGCAGCAGGGTTTCGCCCCCAAGCTTGACCAATTGCTTGGGGGAGCCGAAGCGGCTGGATTCCCCGGCGGCCAATAGAATGATCGTGGTCATGCGGCTGCCTCCATTCCATGGATTGATCCTTGTTTTTCCTTGAGGAATCCGCCACTCCGCCCCGCCAGCACCGATGCTGCTTCGCCCAGGATCGAAAAGGCGATTTCCTCGGGCGACTCGCTGCCGATGTCCAATCCCGCCGGCGCGTGAATATTGTGTGTCCAGTTGCGGGGCAGATCCATTCCGTGCAGATCGACGAAAAGCGATAACAATTCCCGGTGCCGGCTTTTGGCGCCAAGGAGCCCGATGTAAGGCAGGCCCAGTGGCACGAGCCGGTGCAGCGCCGAAAGATCGCGTCCGATTTTGTGAGTCATCACCACGGCGGCGGTCGCCGCATCGCCCGAGAATTCTTCAGCCAATTCATCCGGATGGGCGTAGGCTTCAAAAACCCACCCCAGCACGGCTGCAAAGGATTTCAGGGGAGCGACTTCCGGTCCGCTGCCAAAGACAATCATCCGCCTCGGCGGAGGCAGGGTCTGAAGAAAAGTGCCATCGCAGGGACCGGGAAGAATGGTGTCAGGAACCAACTCCGACGCCCCGGCCGCCGCGTAGGGAACCGCCACCCGGCAATGGGCGCGGATTCCGATCCGGGCCGCCATGGTTGTCAGGAAATTCCCCTCCACTCCGGCGGGGGGGATTCTTTCCAGATAAACCGATAGCCTTCCATCGCAGCCAAAAAGCACTCGGGTATCGAAGTTCACGAGACGCGGGATGCCGCAGTCCAGCACTTCCCCGCCCTGCCGGGCGATTTCTTCTTCGAGACAACCCGCGCTGATATAGCCGGTGGTGTGCCGGCCATCCGCATGCACCAGCAGACGGGCTCCAGGCTGGCGGTAGCTGGAACCCTCCGCCTTCACCAGGGTAGCGAGACACCAAGGCTGATTCCGTTGGGTCACAGCATGATGGAGAATTCGGTTGAGGTCTTTCATGGGATCAGAGTGCAGGTATCCGTAAAATGAGCACCGCGAGCGGAATCCTGGATGCCCGGCGTCAGCTGCTCAGGGATTCCAGATCATGCAGGTGATCGCGCAAAGGAGGCAGCAGTTGGTCGCGGATCACTTCCTTGACCTCGGAATTGAGCCCATTGTCCGCCAGAGCGTCCTCGTATTCGCCTATTCCGTGTTCCTCGCCCTGCTGCAGGGCGGAGATGGCCATGGAATCACCAATCACCGTCGCCACGCCTTCCACAGTTTTGGCCACCGTGCCCCAGGCACCGGAATCGGTGGGAGGATCGCCTCCGAGTTCGCTGATCAGCTCACGTAAAATCTCCACACTGTCGAGGTGTTCGGTCCGCATTTCCTCCAACTGCGAGCGGGCGGAGGAACCGGGGAATTTGTGAATCGCCTGACTGTAGGTTTCGACAGCCGAGAGTTCGCCGCGCAGCAGGGAACCCAGCACTTCAATAGTATGATCGATGGTTTGCATAAGAGGGGAGGGGGTAAGTTGCGGCTCTTCTTATGCAGGCCATATGCCACGGCCCCCGCATCTGCCGGGACGGTAATCTAGTCGGATTTGAAGGGGAAATTCCTCCAGAAGAATGTCACCGCTCCGGCCGGGCAGCGCCGCTCTCAGGCATTGTGCATGAATTACCGGGCCCGCCGCCTGCATTTTGCCACCTCGATGACGGTTGTGTTACAGCAGGTAACCCGGGACCTGCTTTGCCGGAGTATTGAGCCCGCTAGGTATTCCACCCTCAAAGCAACCTCGCGAGGGGTCGCCGCGTCCCCGCCGCTCCGCCGTCGGGCTTTCAGGGCCTTCTCCTTCGACCGGCCCAGTCCCCGGAATTGGTTGATGTGGCGGAATCGTTCTACCCGCCTTCCGCCTCTGAGGATGCGCAGGCCTCTCGCCGGAGGCTACCGCGGGGTGTCAATCCCACTAAGCGCCGCCCCCAGTGCGGGCGCGGCAGTTGTGCCCCAAGGCAGGCAGTATGACACGGCCAGCTGCACGAGGGCTTCCCTGTGGAGGCTGCCGGTATCCGCGAGGGCGATGGACAGGCATCGGCGGGGAATGGGTAGCCGGTGCGATGAAATCCGTTCCGGCTACCGTCAGGGCGAACTGGCGGCTGGGTGACAGCGCCCGGACCCGCGGAGTGGGGCCAACATAACCTCAACTGGGCACGTGGCTTGGAGGTTCGGCACCTCAGGTCTCTCGCACCACCTGATTGGCCTTCTTATCGTCCCGCATGGCGACGAAGGTGGGGTGTCTCAGTTTCCCGCCGGCAGTCCATTCGGTGAAAGCCACCTGGCAAACCAGCCTGGGCTTTACCCAGGCGCACTCCTTCATTTTTTCTGCCGTGAGGGGTTCTCCCCAGCGGCTGCTTCCCCTGGGCTCCGGCAGGTTGGCGAATGGGCATTTCAGAGTCCGCAGAGCATCAAGTTTCGGGAAGATGGCGCGTCGGGTTTGATCCACAAAACCGTTTGGCAGTTTGGCTACGTAGTTCAGCTGCTTCCCTTCGTAGACTCCCAGGAGCAGCCGGTCGAAGCCTTTGGAACCGGGCACGAAGCCACCGATCACAAATTCCTGCTCCTGATGGGTGTGCCGTTTCACCCAGGCTCCCGACCTTGTCGCGGCTTCGTATAGGGAGGCTTCTTGCTTGGCCACCACCCCTTCCAAGCCCATCTGCTCGACCGCGCCCAGGATTTGTTCCGGTGTGCCGTGAAGCAGCGGGGAAATCCGGATGGGGTCGGAAAATCCCTGGCTGAACGTTTCCAGTTTGCTGCGGCGTGTCTGAAAGGGCTCTTGAATGAGCTCAACGCCCCCGAGGTTCAGCAGGTCGAAGGCATAAAAGAACACGGGGAGTTCATTGGTCCGGCTATTCTGAAGCAATTGGAATGAGGGTTTCCCCTGCTCATCCAAGGCCACTACTTCCCCATCCATGGCGAACTCGCCGCCCAGCTTTCCCAATGCGGTGACCAAGGTCGGGAACCGTGCATTCAGGGATTTGTGAGTTCTGGAGAACAGATTCACCTCCGCGCCGGTCTTCGCGGCCAGGCACCGGAAGCCATCAAATTTGAGTTCGAACGACCAACCCTCTTCATCGGGGAGTTCAGCCACGGGCTTGCATTGCATCGCCCCCAAATAGCGCGGAGGCACCCTTTTCTTTGCGGGACCTGAAGACTTGGTAATTCCCGCGGTCACCTTCGCAGGGGGCGTTTTACGGAGAGGTTTATGGCCGTCACGGGCGATGGCCTTCATGCTGCGGCCACTCACTACGGAAGTATCATCACGCCTGATGGATAGAGGTTTCATCTCCGCCCCTGCCTTGATAAGGAGCCATCGGTTTCCCTCGTCATCCCGCTTATCCTTCAACAGGATCCACTCCCCTTGCAGCTTTTCCCCGTGAAGCACCAAGTGCATTTTCCCTGCCTTGAAAGCACCGGGTGGATCTCCGGTAAGGTCCTCATACTCGCCATGGTCCCAGAGCATGACCGTTCCGCCGCCATAATTCCCCGCCGGGATGGTGCCCTCGAAGCTGGCATACTCCAACGGATGGTCCTCTACATGGACAGCCAGACGTGCTTCCCTGGGCTTGGTGGGTGGGCCCTTGGGAACTGCCCAGGAGCGCAGCACGCCGTCCATTTCCAGTCTCCAATCGTAATGCAGGCGGCTGGCGGCATGTTTCTGAATCACAAACCGCAGTGGTTTGTTTGCCTTTGGGGCCTTCACCTTTTGAGCAGCGGGTTCCCGGGTTTGGCTATGATCACGTTTGGAAGCATATTCGCGCAGGCTCTTGTCCCGCACTTTACCGGAATGCCGCTGCCACGTGGTCAATTTCTGAGGTGGCGATGCCGCCAGGGCAGCTCGAAAGCCTGGAGGCAGTTCCTGCTGAACTTCCAGCACTGGCTGGAAGAGGTCGCCCAGTTTTCCGATGCGTTTAACCGCCTGTTCGGGCGTGAAAATCAGGCCGACGGCTTTTTTGGTTTTGAGAGCTTTGCCAATTTCCTCCCAGGTCACAGGCATGGAAACAAATGGCCCTCCCTCCTTGGCCCTCATGGAATAGACGCAGACCGTGGTTTTAAAGTCCGAGTTCTGACTCCAGTCGATCAGCACCTTGCCCCGGCGTAAGGCTTTCGTCATATCAAAGACCACCTCCTGGGGTGCCTGCTGGACGGCGAGTTGAGCCACCGCCTTGGCAAACGGTTGGGTCAATTCGTAGGTTGCCGGGGTGTTCAGGGGAACACTCAAATGCAGTCCCTTGGATCCCGAAACCTTGACGAACGACCGCAGACCCCAGCCGTCGAAGAACCCCTTGAGTGAAAGGGCCACGCGGCAACAGTCGAGGATGTCGGCAGGCTCCCCAGGATCCAAATCGAACACCAAGGCCTTGGGGCAATTCAAATCCGACACCTGGGCCAGCAGGGTGTGCTTTTCAATGTCACCAAGGTTGGCAGTCCACAGCAAGGTCGGTTTATCATTGCACAGAACGTAATTGATGGGGTCGCCCCCTTCACTTCTGGGCACAGGGAAGGTTTCCACCCACTCCGGCCGATGCGATGGGGCATTTTTCTCGTAGAAGGGCTGGCCTGAGATTCCGTCGGGATACCGCTTCATCGTGAGGGGCCGGCCGTGAAGATGCGGGAGAATGGTGTCGGCAATGGATGCGTAAAATCCAATGACCTGGCCCTTGGTAAATCCGGATTCCGGGAAGAAGACCTTGTCCAAATTGGAAACTGACAACTCCTTGCCGTCGACCTTGATGAGTTGTTTTGTCGGCATGGGTCGTCAGCCGGGGCTGGGTTAGGTGGTATCCCCGCGGTCCCCTTGGCCCTTGGGAACCTTCTTCGTCGCCTTCGTCCTCCTGTCGGCTGCCAGGGATTTTCCCACATCCACCGTCTCTCCAAACGTGCCGTCCTCATTCCGGCGGACGTACCGCTTATCCCCAGGATTCGGCTCAATGAGCTCGCGTTTTCCAGCAGATTTTTTCGCAGGCATGGTGAATGAGGGTTGAGGTTGGCACGGGGGGTAGGATTCAGGCGCGCTTCTTTGCCTTGAAGGAAGGGATATCCTTCTCGGCAGAGGCGGTAGACTTCTTTGATCTAGCCGCACTTTTTCGAGTCGCCGCGGGCTGTGATTTAGCCGGCGGTGACTTAACTGCTGAACCCTTGCCGGCTAAACTTTGCTGGAGGACGGCGACCAGATCGATCACATTGCTCTTGGCCTGCCGCACCGCCGGGGCGGCTTTCAGCGGATGTTTCTTGATTTTAGCGTCGATCATTTCCATCACCGCGGTCTGATACTGATCCTCATATTTTCCCGGTTCCCACTCCGTCGTCATGGCTTCGATCAACGATTTCGCCATGGCCAGTTCTTTTGCGGAAACCGTCTCGCTGGCCTCCTTCAGTTGGTCGGGTTCCAGCACTTCGTTGGCAAAGTGCATCAGTTCCAGGATCAGAAAAAGCCCATCTGTTTTCACGGCGGCCAGATACTCCCTGTTCCTGATTGAGACCTTGGCAATCCCGACCTTTGCGGTTTCGGTGAGGGCTTTGTGGAGCAGCGTGTAAGCTTTTTCGCCTCCCTTCTGCGCCTCCAAAAAGTAGGGCTTGTAGTAAAACTTGGGATTGATTTGGCTCAGCTCAATAAAATCGGTGATCTCCACCGCATGGGTGGATTCAATCTGCACCTTCTCGAAATCCTCATCCCTCAGGGTCACCCACTTGTCCTTGGCATACTCGTAGCCCTTTACGATTTCCTCAGCTTTGACCTCCTTCTGATCTGCCTCCGCAACCTTTTTATATCTGATGGGACTGAGATCGGTGGCGCGCAGCTGTTTGAAGCTGATCGTCTCCTCCTTGGTGGCGGGATAGACCGATACCGGAATATGCACCAGACCAAAGTTGATGCTTCCTTTCCAAATTGCACGCATTTGAGTGGGGGGGGAGGTTGCGTCCGACTTGACCAGTATTCCGGGTAAACCGGCGCAGAGCAAGACATTTTGAGCTAGTCAATCTTGACATTTCGGAGTGCCAAATTATCGCGAAGCGCCCTTTACCAGGGGACGAGGGGTGGGCTTGCCCTTGAGCATTGGCTGACCGGCTTTGACAATTCCCCGGCCCAGCCAACCGGGCGTAGTCAAGCTTCCCCCGCAAACTTTTCAGGAGGACCATCGGTAGGGTTCAAATCATCAGTTTCCAAGTCTGTGATCGCAACCTCGATCCGGGTGCTCTCCAAAACTTGATCGAAACCTTCGGAAACCAAGGCGTCCGGGCCCAGCTCCAGGAATACCAGCCCAACTATAGAACCGTCCCGGGAGTAGCTATAATCCTCACCTTCACTGGTCTTGCAGGTACCTGACGCCACACCCCTGCTCTCGAAGACGACATGGAAGCGCAGCCCTTCCCACTCGGGAGGGCCGAATACCAACGGGCCAGTGAGCTCATAGTCCACCAGGGTTCCGGGAGTAGCGGTCCCCGCTGGTTAGCAGATGCAGTCACGCTCGAGGATCTGGCTCTGGATCATCGTAGCGACCTCGCTTCGGAACCAGCTGGATTGAATCACTTGGGATAGCAGGGAATGGGACATGGTTGAGGGCCATTGTCGACCCATCGTGCGCACCCACCAACAAAAATCAGCGGTGCGCCGGAATGATCGGAAGCTACAAGGTCCGGAAGCCCCCACCCACGCCGTGCGGAGCAAATCCAGAGCGCACCCCTCTCAATTTTTGGAGGGTCCCGTGCGGAGTCCGAGCCTTCCTTGCAGCGTCTGCGGAATGATGCATCGCCCTTGACCACTACTTGGCAGGCATAGGCTGGGCTGCTTTGAAGAAGTTGGAATCCAACGCCTCCGCCCATAGCTGTGCCGCCTTCCTGGCACCGGCCTCACTGAGGTGTATTTTGTCCGTAGTATCCTCCCTTGTGAATGTGTCGTAGTCCGGGCCCTTAAAGCAGTGCGGATGCACCTGAATCAGACGATCCTGCACCCGTCGGATCTGTCCGAATCCGTCGGGCGGAGATTGCCGGTTCACGACCACCGCCAGATTGGGGAAGCCAGCGTCGCGGCGGGCTTGATCGATCCACGTGGTGTAGTTCGAGAAAACCTTCTCCTCATCTTTCTCCGGCCAATCGTTCTGGCCTTGGTCCGCCAGGATCGCACGGAGCCCGGTAACCGTTCCATACTTCTGCAGTGCATGCTCCAGACGGATGTAGGGCATCCGGTGGGCGGCATTCACGAACGGATGTTCAAAAGGCTCTCCGCGGGCAGACTTTGCCCAGTGTTCCAAGCTGGTGCCCCCAAAAGCTGCGTTCAGCACCAATACCGGAACGTTCTGCGCCTTGCCAAGGCGCTCTGCGAAAGCCGCCCAAAAGTAGGGGCCGTTTCCAGCCGGAGCAGGCTGCACATTGGAATCAAAATGCCTTCCTACTGCTTCGGGCAGAAAACTGGAATCCCCAGTAGCCTGGTAACGACGTTGCATGTCCCGGTCGCCTGATGGCAAGGCGATGGTGCTCACCCGGTCATCTTCTGCTCCAGCAAGGTTGATGGCTCCGCCATGTGCGACCGAATGGCCCACGACAATGAAAACCTCACCCACCCCCACGCGGCTTACAGATGCTGTCGTGGTATTCGCCGCGCCATGCGCTCCAATTTCCAGAGTATACCACCCCCCCGCAGCTTTGATTCTGCCCTCATAGCGACCGTCCTCTTTCACCAGGCCCAAAGGGATCCACGCACCGGGCTTGCCGGTTTCAAGGTCCAGCATACGGCCCTCGACTGGGATACCCGGCCACGCACAGGTTCCCGCGACGGTGATGGTTGCTTCTCCGGCCTGGCTGCGCTGAAACACCAGTCTATTTGCAGGAGCATTGACTAACAGCGTCGGTTTAGCTTGTTCCCCCAGTGCCGGGCGCAGCCGGATCAAGGCGATGGAGGGTGCCCTCAATGCTAGTCCCAGGAAATCTCTGCCCTCGGGAATGGACTCTGTCCGGACCTCGGAAAAATTCCTTGTGGCATCGATAATTCGGATGTCCGCCTTCACTCCTCCCGTCCAACCAAAGCCTTTCCACTTTACCAAAAAATCATTGGAGATTCCTTGGAAGTTGCTCACCAGCATCGTTGCTTCCCGGCCATCAGGACTCAGGCCGGCGGCCAAGGCAAGCTTGCCCTCTGTAGATCCATGGGTCTCCACCCGATTCGGAGTTTCCAAGAGGGATTGGAAAGAACGGAGGCCTTGGTAGGCTTTCAGCGGCACGCCCTGATCCGTGAAGATCCCGAATCCTCCCAGTTCGCCGTGAAAGAAATTACAGACATCGACAGGCGCGTCCTGCAATTCCAGCAAAGATGCAGCCACAAAAGCGGCCCCCTGCGCTCCTCCCATCTCTTCGTAAAAACGCTGCCGGCCTGCTGGAGTAGAGTTTTTGCCAATCGGGTCCCAGCTGTTCCCAGGCAGGAAATTCCACTCGTTCAGGTGATTCTCTGTCTCTGTAAATCCCTTGGAATCCAGCAGTCGTCGGATCGCCCATGCACGCGCGGACAATTCCGATGGGTTCGCTGTGTAGCAGTGCCATGAGAAAAAATTCAGCGGCACCCTGTCCTCGCGGCACATTTCCAGAAAACCGAGGGCGAAATCGGTAGGAACAAATGCTCCCCCTTCTCCAAACCTTCCGCTCGCTCCCAACGCCGGGCCGCCCACTTTCAGTGCCGGAAACTGCTTTTTGATGGCCAATGCGGCGGTGCGGTAGAGACGGAGGTAATCTTGATCCGTCCCGCTCCACATCGCCGGACGGTTCTCCGGCTCATTCCAAATCTCCCAGTAGCGGATATTATAGTGGAAGCCGTTGGCCCAGCCCTCATTGTAATGCCGGATGATACCTAGGCACACGGCCGCCCATTTTTCCATATCCACCGGCGGATGGGCAAACCGTTTCACCGTCGTGTGTTCGATACTTTCGCCCAAGCGGTAGATGGGTTCGGCACCGGTGCTGCGGACAGCCGCGAGGTATTCATCCGTCAGCCGGAAATCATAGCTTTCCGGCCGGCCGGGGTCCGCTTCAGGGTTCGGAAACACCGCATGATGATCGACCACATATGGATTGGGCCAACCGCAGTCATGCAGCCGGGTAAAAGGTATCCCCAGTTCCTTTTGCTCCTGGATCACATCGAAAATGCCACCCGGGGCCAGCGGCCCCTTATTGATGCCGTGCAGCGGACGCAGTCTTCCCGTGGGCACGGAGAAGTCCGCACTCAGGACTGCCTGCTCCGATGCAGGGCACGCCAAGCAGTTCAACAGCACTGCCATGAAGCATGGGAATAAAAGGCGAAACCTGGACATTCGTTACCACTCTACGCCTTGAGACCTTGATTCTTCCGCAAATCCACTTCGCATACAGCAGTTGCGCCTGTTACAGCACCGGCTTGACCACTTCATCCTGCAAGTCCGGTAAGTAGCCGTGGTCGTTTGGGATGCCACCCCGCCCTACCGCCTCCAAGTTCGGGAAACCGCGCAACAATATTCTCCAAGCCGATACAACTGCTCAGAGTGCTACCAGTGACGTTGTAGCGGCAAGTCCTGCAGTTTCTGCGCTGTCCACAGTTCGGCCCGAATGGCGGTTGGTGACCCTTGAGGTTGACGGTCTCCTAGCTGTCTGGCGGACCAAAAGGACACGGCGCTTTCATCGCCCCTTAACTTGGAAGCCAGCCCGGGAAACTGACAAAAGAGGTTGAAACCATCCAACATGTCATCGACAATGGCCATTGGCCTGAAACGGCTTTCCAAGCTCGTTCAGGCCCCCCCTTTGAGAAGCCGATTCCTCGGCAGAAACACCCCCCCCATGAAAATTACCTTATCCCATTCCCTCCTTGCCGTTACAACGTTTGCTGTTCTGGCGGTTCCTTCTGCTGCGCCTGCCGCGGTCGTTTTTGCTGATGACTACAGCGAGGCTAACGGCACTGCCATAAACGGGAAATTGCCTGATGTAGGCGCCGTTTATTCGGTCACCGAAGGGGCTGCCAATGACGTCAACAACGGCGGGGTTGCGGGAGCAGGACTTTCGGTCCTAAACGGGCAATACATTTCCGACGGTGCAAAGCGGGTGGTTTTCGCTGATTTCAATTCCGGCCTCGCTATGCTGGGTGTTTCTACGCCCCTTCTGACCGCGGTCATCGATGGGAATTTTTTCCGGAATACTCCACCCGAGACTCGGTTGGGGGGCTTAAGCCTTTTCACGGGAGCCACAGAGAGGTTTTTCATCGGCGACCGCTCCGGAGCATTGACGGATTATGGGGTGGAGTTCAGCGGTGGGGGAACGGGTGCCATCGTAGCGGGGCGAAATGGTCCTCAAGTCACCACCTTCACCTACAATTTCAATACAGGAGATGTTAATCTCTACGACGGGGCCACAGCCACTGGCACGCCCTTGCTTACCATGCCCGGAGCCACCTCAGGTCCTGGAGGCGGTTCCGGCGCAGGCTATGCCATCGACCGCATCCGTTTCATCAATGATGGGGGAGGAGATATTTCCTTCAACAGCCTGTCTTTTGATATCGGCGTGGTGCCTGAACCTTCCAGCGCCTTGCTCGTCGGGGTCGGTCTTGTCGGTCTTCTGGGGCGCCGCCGTCCGCGCCCGGGTTCGAGAGCATAGGGTCGCCTGCTCCATGGCCTTCCGGAGCCGGTTCCCGGGGCCGCCGTGCCGTGACTTGGTTACCCTGCGGGAAGTTCATCATCAAGAAAGCATCCTTGGAGGGATGCCGTCCCTGTTGCCAGAGAGCAACATGCGCGGCTGGCAGCAAAGTCCCCTGGTGCAAGCGACAGTGACACGTGATAGGGAGGTCCGTATGGCCAAAATCGTGGCGGAGGTCTCGGGAACATCACATACCGATAGTTATTGACCAAAGCCAAACCAGCTTTCCTTGATGAAATTCCACGCCCTCATCGCAGGTTGCCTCCTTGCCGGCCTCGCCAGCCCAGCTGGTGCGGTCATCTTCCTTGAGACGGACGATCCTTTGCACAACACCACGACTCCGGGCGACAACTCGGGCTGGCAGTATGAGGGGAAATTCGGCGACTTTCTGGGAGTGCCGATCGCTCCCTATTTTTTCATCACGGCCAAGCACATTGGCGGCGGCATCGGCAATGTTTTGGATTTCCACGGAGACAGCTACACCGTCATCGCCTCCCATCCCAGCCCGACCACCGACCTGCAAATCTGGGAAGTCGATCACTCCAAGCCATTTCCTACATTCGCTCCCCTCGCCAGCGCGGCAGGGGATACCATGACCACGGCTACGGTCATCGGCCGAGGCACGCAGCGAGGCGTCCCGGTAACGGTGGGCGAAGTCCTGAAAGGCTGGAAATGGGGCTCCTCCGACCATGTTCAGCGGTGGGGGCGAAACGAAGTCGAGGGAGTGCTTCCCGGCGGCCCGGGCATCGGCGAACTGCTCTTTTGCAATTTCAACGCTCAGGCACTTCCCGATGAGTGCCACCTATCGGTCGGCGATTCCGGCGGGGGAATGTTCGTTCTGGAAAACGGGCTGTGGCGGTTGGCCGGTGTCCACTACTCGGTAGAAGGCCCTTTCCGGCACGACTCCAGCGAAACTCCGTTTGATGCCGCTCTCTTCGACACCGGTGGCTTGGAGGCACTGGATCACGGGTGGATGCCGGTGCCCGATGGGGACGAGGATGTTCCGTCAGGTTTCCTCAGTTCGCGGATTTCTTCATCGCTCGCGTGGATCCAAAGCGTGACTGGTGAGGATGGTTCGCTGCCGGACGAAAGCTACAGCGCTTGGCAGCGGCTCTATTTCACGCCTGCCCAGGTTGCCACCCCTGCGATCACCGGGCCAGCGGCCGATTATGACAACGATGGTGTTGGAAACTTGCTGGAATTCGCCCTGAACCTCGATCCGACGTTCAATGAACGGGCGATCATGGTGCTCAATACCGGCGTGCGCGGCCTCCCGCTCATCCGCGTCGAGACCATTTCCGGGGCCGATCACGTGACCATCGAGTTTGTCCGGCGGACGGCCGCCAGTGGACCTGGGCTGAGGTATGAACCGCGGTTTTCGTCCGATTTGGTCAACTGGGATGCCGTGGGAACGCTGAACGTGGTCGCGATCAACCCGCGCTGGGAGCGGGTGAAAATCGTGGATTCCTTGACGGCGAGCGCCACAATGCGGCGGTTTGCTCGGCTGGATGTGACGTTGTCCGAATGAACTTGCCACGGGTCTTTGGAGCAGCGGCCCGCCGCAATTTATCGAATGCCTCGCTGGTCACGACGACTCCGGTCGTGGCCTTATTGCATGGCTCATCCCGCTGGATCAACTTCGCGAGGCCGGTTCCAAACCCGAGGAGCGTCCAAACAATGAAATTCTTGACGCCGCGCGATTCATCGTGAAGAGGGGCCTGCGTTTCGGCCAAAGCAAGGATGCCAGGGAACAAAAGCGTGTGCTGGCCCAAACCTTCTCCAAGATCATCGTGCGTGATGCACAAGTGACGAGGGTGTCCTGCCTCCGGGAAGCCCTTTGATTTGGCAACAGATTCTGATGGATCAGCCGATTGTCATCGTCGAACCGCCCGAACAAGTTCCGTATGGCTGCCGACGCGGCATCAAATGTGGCCAGCTCAAACAAGTAGGAGCGGACTTTTACGCCCGACTCAATACCTGCAAAACCTGCCTGCGCGCAATGTCACGCCACCGATACCTGACGGTTCGGAAGTTGAAAGCCAGCGGAGAGAACGCATAGTTTGGGGCGGTGCCAATTCTTTCCACCCATGCGTGCCTGTCCGTCAGGTGAGAAGCGTCCGGTCCAAGGTCCGGTATTGAATGGCTTCAAGGACGTGGTTGGCGGTGATGTTATGCAAACCCGCCAAGTCAGCGAGCGTGCGGGCCACTTTCAGAATCCGGTCGTGGGCGCGGGCGCTGAAGTTGAGGTTGGTCATGGCGTGTTCGAGGAGCCCGGAGGCTTCGGAGTCGATGACACAGTGCAGACGCAGGAGCTTGGACGTGAGCGCGCTGTTGCTCGTGATTCCGGCGCTCCGGTAACGGTTCTGCTGGATGGTCCGGCAGGCGATGACTCGATCCCGCACTGTTTCAGACGATTCCTCAGGCGCGGTCGAGGACATTTGCTTGTAGTCAACATTGGGCACCTCCACATGAAGATCGATGCGGTCGAGCAGAGGGCCGCTGATGCGCTGGCGGTAGCGCGTAATCTGCATCGGATTGCACCGGCACTCACGCTTGGAATCCCCGTAATAACCGCAGGGACAGGGATTACAGCGAGGGCGACGCCAGCAAGAAAATAAAAGCGGGGGAAGGGGCTTACCGGGTTTATAAATGGGCGACACCGCTGGATCGCTCAAGATCAACACTCTAAAACAGATTGGCGTGCTTTAGGCGAGGTCAGTCCTTTGCCACGGTAGTCCGGCCTGGGGTCCCAAGTCTGGTCCACCCCCTGGGTTGCCGCAGTAAACCTCAAATGTAACTTGGTCGGCTTCCGGCAGGCTGCCGCCGCGCAGCCTTCAAATGTTCTTGTGAGTCACTCAGTAAGCCCTTACTCTGGAACCAGTATTGGAGGCTTTTAGCTATGGAACGAATGCATTTTTTGAAGACCGGAGCGTGGATGTTGTTGGCGGGGGGAGCGTATGTAGCCGGGAGGTGGCAAGACCACCCCTCCGGAACGGCGGTCACGGCGGGAGGTGTCTCCTCTGGAGTGCACATGCGTGCGGGGACCCTGCCGTCGGCTGCATCTAGGGGAGATCCCCCGGCCGGGGTCCTGGGGTGGCTGGAATCTTACCAGGAGAAGGGTGGGACCATCCTGGCTGAACGCATGGAGGAGGCGGTTCGCAACGCGTTGCGCAATCCCGACCCCGTCAAGGCGACCCTTTATTTTGCGCACCTCCTCGAAAAACTGACCGCTGAAAACGCCGGGGCCTTTCTGAAGGGGATCCATGAAAACGCCAAGGGGGCGGAAGAGCTGCGTTTCATTAGCCTGTTGGCCCACGCGTGGGGTGCGTTGGATGGAGCGGGAGCGCTGGCCGGACTGCAGTCGCTGAAGCGGAGGGATCTGGACGGGGCGGTGGGGACGGCGATGGCGGCATGGGCCTCGCAGGATCCGGAGGCGGCAAAGAGGTGGCTGACCCAACCCGAACAAAAAGGAATCCCAGGCAGGGAACTCCGTCGGGAGGAGGCCTTGGCGACAGGATTGGTAAGCGGACTGGCCCGAAAGGACCCGGGAGCAGCGCTGGATTACGTGATGACTTTCAAAAAGGAGGAAAAGCGGGCGGAATTGGCGCATGTGCTCGCGGAGCACGTCATGCGGGAAGGGGTCGCGAAGGGAGCTAACTGGGCGATGGGATTACCGGAGGAGGGGATGAGGACGAATGCGCTGGAAACAATTGGTTACCAATACATCAAAGAGGATCTGCCGGCGGCGATCCAATGGGCGGGGAAAATTGCGGACCGGCCCGATGCGCATGAGGCGGTGGCGGATGTGGCGAATGAATACGCCAATGTGAACGGGCGGGAGGCAGCAGCGTGGGCGGCGGCGCTCCCTGCCGGGGAAAGCAGGAATCACGCATTGGAAGATGTCTATGAAACATGGACCCGGGCTGATCCGCTGGGTGCCAGTGAAAGCCTGAACGGAATGGAGAAAGGACCCGGTCGCGATGCGGCGATTGAAGCCTTTTCGCGGACCTTGGCCAAAGAAAATCCGATGGATGCGGTGACGTGGGCCGGGGCCATTTCCGACAGCAAGGAGCGCATTGATGTCCAAGTGGAAATCGCCCGTCGGTGGCAGGCGTCCTCTCCGGTGGAGGCCATGAAATGGATCACATCACATTTTCCGGAAGAGGCGCAAATGCGGGCGGCGGCCCCGCGCCGGTGAAGTTGTCAACCTCGCCCCCCATGAAATCGGACCCGGCTGCACCCCCTGCCCCTCATGTTTTTAGCTCCCGTGGAATCAACTTTTTCATCTCCACGCGTCACCGCGTCTGGGGGTTTGGTGTCAAATGCGGGCGGGTGCCATCAGTCCAATCCTTGAAATCGGACCTATCGTTGGACTCCGGATGCCTCCATGCCTCGCTACGCATTCGCCTAGAAGTCGCACGGCTAAAGGCCGCGTGACGGGGAGGGGGGGGGGGGGGGGCCGCCGCCCCCCCCCCCCCCCGCCGCCAGTGGGCTTCACCCGGGAGACTTTTATAATGACCGACCTTCCCTGGAAAACAAGATTTGACGGTGCATTTTGCGCTCTATGAACTGGTTTGTTTGGGCAATGCTTTCGGCCGTCTTTGCTGGAGTCACGGCGATTTTGGCGAAACAAGGGATGGAGAACGTCAATTCCCACCTCGGGACTGCGATTAGAACGACGGTAGTATTGTTCTTCACTTGGTGCATCGCGCTCGCAGTGGTGCCGGTGCAGAGCATTGTTGATCTGTCCCGTAGGAACTGGGTGTTCCTCGCGCTTTCTGGCGTAACCACAGGTTTATCCTGGTTATGCTATTTTCGGGCCCTGCAACTCGGGGAAGTCTCCCGGGTGGCTCCGGTCGATAAGTTGAGTGTGGTCTTCGCGATCGTTTTCGCGGTCCTCTTTCTCCGGGAGCGTTTTACGACGGTGCAATGGATCGGAGCTTCGCTGATTGTGGCCGGGGTGGTCCTCGTCGCTTGGAAAAAAGGACCAGTCTGAACCGTGGCAGGTCGAATTTTTGAAACCCCTTCTCCCCTCACTCAGTGCTTTGGAATTCCATCGCCCTCTAAACTTCATCCGATGGGACCGGGATTCGATCTACGCTTCTGGACAGCCTCCCAAAGACGTTTGATGAGACGGCCTTCCAAATGAGGAGTATAGATATAAAGAGTGCGGCGGCGGTGGAGAAGAGGACGAGAGGGCAGGTAGCAGCAACAAGACGATAAATTGCGGGATCCGCCGGAATATTGATTCTGCTTCAGGGAACCGATGAACTCGGGGATGAGGCCAAGCTGCTTTTTTGAATTCGCACTCACGAGAGTACATCGTGGTTTCAGGACTTCACTTCCCCTCCCGGGTGATCCGCAAATTTCCCGTATAGGACGGGCAGCAGAAAAATGTTTAGCAAAGTGGAAGTCGCCAGCCCGCCGAGGATGACGATGGCCATGGGGTATTCGATTTCGTGGCCGGGAATATTGCCGCGCCAGACCAAGGGAAGCAGGGCGAGACTGGCGGTGGCGGCGGTCATCAGGATCGGGGCAAGACGCTCTTCCGCTCCGCGCAGGATGAGAGCGCGGCCAAAGGTTTCGCCTTCTTCGTGCTCCAAATGCCTCAAATGGCTTACCAACATGATCCCGTTGCGGGCCGCGATGCCGATCACGGCGACAAAGCCGACCAATGACCCCAACGAAAGAACGCCACCGAAGAGCCATGCGGCCAATACGCCGCCGATCAGAGCGAAGGGCAAGGTCAGGAAGACGAGCAGGGCGATCCGCAGGCTTTGGAAGTCCACCATCAATAACACAAACATGCCGCCAAGCGCGGCGAGCGTCAGCCAGAGGAGGCGCTGGCTGGAATCCCGGCGCTCCTTGTATTCACCCAGCAATTCGGGATGATGGCCGGAGGGAAACTTCACCGTTGCAAGACGGGCCTGGAGATCACGGGCGACGTTCCCGAGATCGCTGCCTGCTTGGATGTTGCAGGTGACATCAATGCGCCGGGACGCGCCCTCCCGTTTGATTTCGTTGGGCGTGGGGATCATGACGAGGTCGGCGACCTCGCCAAGGCGCACTGCCCCGGCGGAACCTGCCAGGGCGGGATTCCCCGGCACATTGATCAGCATTTCGTGGAGGGCCGTAATATCGGTCCGCGCTGCGGGCACACTCCAAACAGCAACCGCGTGTATTTTTTGTTCCTCGAATACTTCTCCTACCTTTTGGCCTTTAACCAGAGTGGCAATCGTCCGCAGAATTTGCGCCTCGGTCAACCCGTAGAGGGCGGCGGCTTCCTTGCGGGGTGTGACCACGATTTGCGGCACCAGCGCCTGTTGCTCGACTTTGAGGGTGGTCACTCCTGGCACGTCCTTGAAGACGCCTGCGACCTCCGCCGCTTTAGCGCGCAGCGTGGGAAGATCCGGGCCGAAAATCCGCACTACAATGCTGGCACTCTGGCCGGTCAGGACTTCTTTTATCCTCTCTCGAAGGTACGTTAGCACATCCCGCTGGAGTCCGGGATAACCATCGACAACAGCTTGCACTTTTTTCACGGTGGCGTCGTATTCCACGGCGGGATCGAGCGAAATCCATAGCTCGGTGAAATTCGGACCGACCACCTCGTCCGCAACTTCCGTCCGTCCGATGTGGGCACCCATATTGCGCACGCCGGGAATGGAACGCAGCTCCTTGCTGGCGGAAATGGTGATGCGAGTCATAGCATCCAGCGAGGTCGCGGGTTTCTCCACCCAATGCATCAGGAAATCCCGTTCCTTGAAGTTCGGCAGCAATTCCTCCCCCAGATTGCGATAGACCACCCATGTTCCCGTGAACGCTAATACCAGCCCGGCCGTCACGGCCCATGGTGCCCGAAGCAAGGGCGGGAGGAGAACACGGTAGCCTGCTTTGAGCACTCGCACGAGCGGGGCGTCCGCTTTCCTTTCGAGCGCCTTGCCCCGCAGCATCATGAGCGAGAGCGCGGGAGTGAGGGTCAGCGCCACCGCCAGCGAGGCGAGGATGCTGAGAATATAACTAAGGGCGAGGGGACGGAAAAAAGTGCCCATCAATCCATCGAGGAAAAACACTGGGATGAACACCAGCACGACGATGGCGCTGGCATAAACGACGGCGCTGCGGACTTCAAGGGACGCATCCAGCACGACCTTGAAGGCGGGGCGCGGTTCAGCGAGGACACGGTTTTGCCGCAACCGGCGGAGGATGTTTTCCACGTCGATGATGGCGTCATCCACCACTTCGCCGAGCGCGATCACCAAACCCGCCAACACCATGGTATTGAGCGTTTCCCCGCGCCAGCGCAGCACCAGCAAGGCGGCGACCAGCGAGAGGGGGATAGCGGTGATGCTGATGAAAGCGGTGCGCCAATCGTGCAGGAACACGGCCAGCACGATGATGACGAGGAAGCATCCCAGCCACATCGCGTGAGTAAGGTTGGCGATACTCAGTTCGATAAAAGTCGCCGGGCGGAAAATCGTGGAATCCAACTCCACTCCGGCGAGGCCGGGCCGCACTTCCTCCAACATTTTTTCCACTCCCAGGGTAACATCCAAAGTGTTGCCCCAGGGTTGCTTTTCCACAATCAGCAGTAGGCCGGGGCCATCATTGATGACGCCGTTGCCAATGGGTGCGGGATTCCCTTCCACCACTTCGGTGACATCTCCCAGCCTGAGCGGCGTACCATTCCGAAACTCGACGACGCTGCGGGCGAGGTCATCCGCACTGGTGATCGCTCCCGCCTGCCTTACTGCTAAGGGCTGGTTGGGGGTATCGATGAATCCGCCCGCTCCGAACCGCATGTGATGCGTCAGCAGGTCGAGCGGTTGCTGAACAATCCCAAATCAAAGGCCTTCACCGAAAACTTCACTGGTCAGTGGCTGAGCCTCCGGGCGATTGACGCCACCGCACCGGACCGCACCCTCTATCCCGAATACGACGATGTTCTCAAAACCGCCCCTCTCAAAGAGCCCAAGCTTTTCTTTGAGGAAGTGCTGCAGCATGATTTGAGCATGACAAATTTAGTGTCATCCGATTTTACCTTCCTCAATGCCCGGCTGGCGAAACACTACGGAATTCCCGGAGTCGAGGGTGCGGGAATGCGCCGCGTGCCGCTGCCGTTGGAAAGCCATCGGGGTGGCGTGTTCACGATGTCCAGCGTGCTGAAAGTGACCGCCAACGGCACCACGACCTCCCCTGTCATCCGCGGGGCGTGGGTGATGGACCGCATTCTCGGAACCCCACCGCCCAAGCCGCCTCCAGGCATCGGCTTTATTGAACCTGACATCCGCGGTGCCACCACCATGCGCGAACAGCTAGCAAAACACCGCAACGTGGAAAGCTGCGCCCATTGTCACAGGGATATCGATCCTCCGGGATTCGCGTTGGAGAGTTTCGATGTGATCGGTGGCTGGCGCGAAAACTACCGCGCCATCGGCGATCATTCACGCAGGGTGGTTCAGGGCCCCGCCGTCGACCCGGGTGACGTCCTGCCCGACGGACGGAAGTTTAATAACATCGACGAATACAAGGAATTGTTATTGACGGACAAGGATCAGCTGGCGAGGAATCTTGCCGGGAAAGTGATCGCCTACTCCACCGGAGCCCCGCCGACCCCGATGGATGACCCACAGATCGAGTCTATCATCGCCGGCATCCGCGAGAGGAATTTCGGCTTCCGCTCGTTGATTCATGAGGTCGTGCAGAGCGAACTGTTCCGGAGCAAGTAAGCTCAACGCCAATTGATTCCATGAAGATTCACCGCCGCCACTTTCTTCGCGCCACAGGAGTGTCGCTAGCACTTCCTTGGCTCGAAGCGTTTGCCGCGCCTGGATCTGACAGCGGGGCACGCCGCATGGTCTGCATATGTGCACCGCTGGGCCTGCACCCGGAATTCTTTTTCCCAAAAAAAACCGGTCGGGACTACGAGCTTTCGCCTCACTTGGGTATCATCAAAGATTTCCGGGATCGATTCACTGTCATCTCCGGTTTGGAGCATGCCGGCATGAATTCGTCGTTTGGGCACCAAGCGTCGGCAAGTTTCCTCACGGGTATTCCAGGGGCGGGCCGACCCGGTTTTCGCAATGCCATCTCGCTCGACCAATTTGCCGCCAGCCACATCGGTGCCCGGACGCGATTCCCTAGTTTAGCCTTGGCAGGGAACGGATCTGGCGGGCTCAGTTGGACGCGCACGGGTGCGCTCATTCCCTCTGATGACTCGCCCTCCCGGGTTTTTGCCCGCCTTTTCCTCGAAGGCACGCCAGCTCAGAAACGGGAGCAGATGGCGCATCTCGAAGATGGGCGCAGCATCCTGGATGATGTCCGGGAGCAGGCGAACTCGCTCAGTTCCGGCCTCGGCCGGGAAGACCGCAACAAACTCGACGAATACCTCACCAGCATCCGCGAGCTGGAACAGCAGATGGACAGTGACAGGGATTGGGCCAGCAAACCAAAATCGAAAGTCGACGTCCCACCACCTGTCGATATACCCAACCCTGCGGACCTGATCGGCCGCACCCGATTGCTTTTCGATCTCACGCATCTGGCCCTGCAAACCGACTCGACCCGGTTGATCACCATTATGCTCGCAGGCTCCACTGCGGCACCGCCGATTGCAGGCGTGAATCTTGGACACCACGATCTTTCCCACCACGGCAAGGATCCCGGCAAGCTTGCACAGCTCAAGATCGTCGAGGTAGAGGCCATGAAGACCGTGCGCGATCTGCTCGCCAAGCTGAGCAAGTCGCAGGAAGGCGATGCCAACCTCCTCGACCGCACTACCGTCTTCCTCGGCAGCAATCTCGGTGACGCCAGCAGCCACTCGACCCGAAACCTTCCCGTCCTTCTGGCGGGTGGCGGCTTCAAACACGGCCAGCACCTACACTTCGATCCGCAGGACCCGCCACCGCTGTGCAACCTCTACGTCAGCATGCTCCAGCGACTCGGGATCGAATCCGACCACTTTGGGTCAAGCACCGGAACCCTGAGCGGATTGGCCATGTCGTGAATTTCAATTGGATTCCCGGTTAGTTACCTGGCCCACGCGGTGCACAGGCGGCGCAGGAAACTGCCGTGCATCACCCCGAAATCCCCCCTGAGGATACTCACGCCCCGACAGCATCGCGGCGAGTTTCTGCAGACCCAACCAACTTCGCTTTGTTGCTGGCAGCCTGGAATTCCTGTTAACGCCCCCAATCATGTGCCCCTGCATTTGGGCGACTGCCCCTCGGAACACGGTCGATATCCTCTTCGACCTCTGGCACCGGTCCAACATGGCCAATAGCCTCAGAGGACAAGCGTGTCAGGTGCAGATTTCCCGTTAATGGGTCTAGCAGCTCCAGCTTCGGCACCACAACATTCGTATGCAGCGCAAGGGGTGCTCCGCTTTGATTGCTGAGCGGAGGACCAATGACAAGGTTGTTCATGACCGACAGCCCGGCATTGTCGCTAAAGACCCGGATCAACCGCCCCCGAGAGCTCTCCGGGTCGTAAATGGTGTTGTGGAGGATTTTGCAGTCACGGGTATAGGCCGCGAAGATGCCATTTTCCGGAACCCGTGTGAGAAAGTTATTCCGGACCAGAAAGCGGCTGCAATGAATTTGATCCGCCTCTGCCCGCTGCGGATTACCCAAGGAAATGCCTGCGTCACAGTCAACAATGATGTTGCGCTCGACCCGGCAGTCCCTGGAGTCCTGCCACAGGAAGATAGCCCCCCGCCCTTCCTGGGTCCGTCCCTGCAGGCCAATGAAGACATTGTCGCTGATCGTCCACCCGCGTACATACATCGCATCAATCCCGCCAATGTAGTTGCCCTGGAAGTTCTCTGGGGTGTCGGCTGGATCGTCGACGTAGCGCTTCGCGCGGTCGTTGTAGAACAGGCAATAGCGGATGACACAGCCACTTGGGCTGGCTGAGCCGCGGCGTTCCAACGGCACCATAACACCTTTGATCCCTCGCTGCCAGATGTTGTGCAGCACGCAATTGTAGATTGTGGCCTGTTGAACCCCAGTTTCTGAATCAATCTTGATTCCATTCCAACGGATGTTCTCCAGGGTTAGATCCGCAATCGTAACCCCGGTGCAGCCGGTGATGCGGATCCCCTCGCCCAAGCTGCCTCCGCCGTCGAGTACCACACCACCCCGCTGCCCGGAGGCGCTACGGAGATTAAGGCCACTGGTGCTGATCTGCAGAGGGCGGGTGATTGAATAGTGGCCGTCAGCAATAAGCACCATCGAGTTGGGCTTCGCTGTTTCCAAAGCGCGGAAGAGTTCCTCCACTTTAGAAACGCGGACGACGCCCCTCGAAGCAGCAGCGGCGAGGGGAGGAGCTTTGGGGTGCCACGGCTGGACCACCTCAGCGGAGGTCAATGCGGCAGCCAAGCAGCCTTTCGTGACTGCGGCCCCAAGAGTAGCGAAAAAAAGAATCCTTCGTTTCATGATTGGCCGGTTTTTGGCGTCTTTTCTTCCAGTCGCGGCACGACAATCGTGGGATGGAATGCGGAAAATTCCCAGCGGCATGTTTTATTTTTCGGGGCAGCCCGCAAAGATTCATGCTCCCGGTCGTAAATGGTGTGCGTCAGCAAAGCGTTGCTACTGCCAGAATGCAAACCTCCTTCCTTCCTGCAACTCTTATTCTTCTTCTTGGGTTTCTCGTGCCGTTTCCAGCTGTCGCCACAGACCAACTAGAGGGTGGCTGGGTTGGGCCAATGCGCGAAGTGCATGCGCGGTTCAAAGGCTCTCCCGGAACGTTCGCCCATTTCGGCGATTCCATCACAGTCACCCTTGCCTTCTGGGCAGGGTTGGAGTCGCAGCCAAAAAACACAACCGGCGAGGCTGCACGTGCCTATGAACTCGTGAAGCGCTATCAGAAGCCAGACTGCTGGCGCCACTGGAAAGGACCAGAGTTCGGCAACAACGGCTCAATGACAGTGCGCTGGGCGGAGGAGAATCTGGATGGGTGGCTGGCGAAGCTGAACCCTGAAGTAGCGCTGATCATGTTTGGCAGCAATGACGTGGTGCAAATGGAGGTGCAGGAATATGCCGCAAAAACGCGCTCCGTGGCAGAGCGCTGTCTGAATAATGGCACGGTTGTCATTCTAAGCACGATGCCTCCCCGGAGCGGACACGTGCAGAAGTCGGCCCGGTTCGCAGAGGCGGTGCGTAAGATAGCAGCGGATCTCCGCGTGCCTTTGTCCGACTACCACGCTGAGATCCTCAAGCGGCGGCCCGATGATTGGGATGGCTCATCCCCCAATTTTACGGCTGCATCAGGAGACGTGTATGAAGTGCCAACGCTGATCTCACGCGACGGAGTCCATCCTTCAAACCCAGGTGCATTTGCCGGAGACTTCTCAGAGCATGCACTGCGCACAAATGGGTTTGGTTTGCGCAACCACATTACCCTTATGAGCTATGCTGCGGTTATCGAGGAAGTCCTATCACCGCGGTGACTACCCCGAATGCGCGCTGGCTGCACCTTCGTCACGCAAGTTAAAAACTACGCACTTCATCACAACCATGCCAACCGGACGACATCTAACATTGTTATAGCCTTATGCATTCTGTCGCTCGCCCTGTCCACGCACGGCACAGAAGGCACGAGCCAGCCCGGATGGACCAACGGTTTGTCTCAGGACAAAACTTTCTTTCCTATAGGCGTCTGGCTGCAAAACCCTCGAAATGCGCCCCGGTACAAAGCTGCGGGGATTAACCTCTATGTTGGACTGTGGAGCGGGCCGACGGCGGAACAACTTGAGGCTCTTGAGAAAGCAGAAATGCGGGTGATCTGCGGGCAGAACCAGACTGCGCTCGCCCAGAGAGACAATCCGCTCATCGCCGGCTGGATGCACGATGATGAGCCGGACAATGCGCAGTCGCTGGGCCGCGGGAAAGGCTACGGCCCACCAATCACACCCGGGAAAATCGCCGCCAATTTCGCCGCCAATTACGAACGCATGCGCGACGCAGATCCGACCCGCCCTATTCTGCTCAACCTTGGGCAAGGTGCTGCATGGGATAACTACATTGGACGCGGCGTGCGGCGCAATCATCCGGAGGATTACCTGGAATATGTCAAGGGGTGCGACATAGCGTCCTTTGACATCTACCCGGCCGTCCACGATTCATCGGAAGTCGCCGGCAAGCTCGAGTATGTCGCAAGAGGCGTCGAGCGGCTAGCCCAGTGGACGGGTGGGAAAAAGGGAATTTGGAACTGCATTGAATGCACCCATATCGGCAATGCAGCCGTCAAACCCACACCAGCTCAAGTGCGGGCAGAAGTCTGGATGTCGCTGGTCAGCGGATCCCGTGGACTGATTTATTTCGTCCATCAATTTGCGCCATCGTTCAATGAAGCCGCACTTTTGGATGATCCTGAAATGCTCGCTGCTGTTACTGCGGTCAACGCCCAGGTGCACGAACTAGCTCCGGCTCTAAATAGTCCGACGGTCATTGATGCCGCAGCTGTCGAATCCTTGTCCCCGGAAACCGAGGTTGCCTTCATGGTGAAGCAGCAAACAGGTGCCACCTACCTTTTTGCCGTGAACCTCCGCAACCAACCGGCGAAGCCCTGTCCCCCGCTGGAACCAAGGTCGTGACGGCGTCATCAGACGGGACAGGGCGCATCTGGGCCCCGCATCCAGCGGCGGTGCAGCCGCACCGCCTGTCGTCTCCGCCGGACGCTACGGAAGTCTGGGGTGTTGCCGCCAGTGCCGACGGCCACTGGGGAGGCCTACGCAGCGCCCGAGCAACTCGCCGGCACCGCACCGCCGTCACCTGCCGTGGACCTCTACAGCCTGGGCGTCCTGTCCTATGACTCGCGGAGCAAATCGCGAGGGTCCAATCCGTGGAGTGGGGAGCTGTCCATGTCTTGTTTTTACCGCAGCAGAGGGAGTTTGTGCAGCAAAATGTGATTCCTGCGGCCTTTCTCCGCGGGCTCGCCCTTGATTTGTGGTAGTGTTTCCTGCAAAGTCGGGCCTATGCCGGCCCAGGTTCTTTCATCTGAAGGAAGTTTTCGTCCCACCCGATGGACGCTGTTGTGTCGAGCCCGCGGCGAGGGGCAGGAAGCGTTTCGCGCGCTGTCAGAGATGTGCGCAATCTATCACTACCCGCTCTACTGTTTTGCGCGGCGTCAGGGGATGGGACCGCAGGATGCCGAGGACGCCACTCAGGATTTTTTTTGCTTCCTTATTTTTTTTGCTTCCTTAATTGCGAAAGACTTCTTCGCCAGAGCGGATGCCACCCTCGGCCGGCTACGCAGCTTTCTACTGACGGCTTATCAAAGGTCGCTGCACCGGCGTTGGTAGTCCGAAACTTGCCAGAAACGCAACCGGCTGGCAACTGTCCCGCTCGACGGGCGCGGCGAGGAAGAAGAACGCTAAGGAGCCGGAAACCACAGATACGCCGGAGACGCTCTATCACCGGGCGTGGGCCATCCAGCTGCTGGCCACGTCCCTTACCAAAGTGGAAGCGGCATGGTCTGCGGGCGGAAAGTCGGCGGCTTTTACGGCCCTGACACCATTTCTGAGCGGGGCATGGCACACCTCGGACAACTTCTCCGGGACCGCCGCCGCTCTCGGCATCACTGTCAACGCCGCCCGGCATCGCGCCTGCCAGCTGCGTCGGGACTACCGCGAGGCGCTCCTCGCCGAAATCGCCGAAACCATCGCCAGCCACGACCCCGCAGCGCTTGAGGAAGAACTGCGGTTTCTCTACCGGGCGGTCGGGTAGACCCCCGTGCTGAACCCTGGGAATTTCTCCGGAAGACAATAAATCCGGACGCTCCTTCAGCCACAGCTTCAGCAAAGGCTTCGTGTCAGAGCGGGGACAAACCCCGTCATCTGCCCAGGCCAAGCGCATGCGAAACCAGCGCTTCCCCTGCCCTGTTTATCTGATAAGGCGGATCAAAGTGCGTGCACTGAAAAATCTCCGGTAAGAAAAAGAGATCGTCCACAGGCACAACCTGTCCGGATCGGGGCAGCAACCTACCACCAAGGGGCACACCCGTCCCCATCTTCTTTTCTTCCTCTATAGGAGGTACTTGGCAAAGGCCTTGGCATCTCAGTCAACACACGATCTTGTGAGCCATGAAAACAGGATTTTTGCAAAACCCTCCCAAGCTCCCATTCCTGCGCACTTTCGCCATGAATCCGTAGCTCAGAAACCCACTTTCCCATGTATAACCCTCTACACCAGAGGCTTAAGCGGAATCCTGCGCTTTTCGCCCCCGGTTAAAGCCCTAAGGACAGGGATTGCAGCGTATGCGACGACTGCAAGAATGGGTATGAATGATCATAGGTCTTGATGTCCAATTACTTACTCTGCATCAAATCCTGAGGGGTCTCGTCCGGCGCGCCGTTCGAATGATGTCAATGTGGCTATTTTCAGCCACCTTCTCGAGGCGGCTACCGAGGATCGTAGACTCTAGAAAAGAGACAATTGCTTTCCGCGGGAGAGCGCGGTTAGGATAAGTGCAACCCGACCTGAGCCCCAAGCTCAATGGCGCGGGATTCCCGGAGTTGTCCCGCCTCATTGGTCTGGGAGAGGGCTATGATTCCAACCTCGTTTTCCTTGGCTGCCAGCTTCAGGGCGCGGGACATTCCGGCAACTTCCCTCTCCCGATTTGAATTGCGGGCTCCGCTTTCACGGATCAACTGCAGGTGCCGTCAGTGTCTTCGATGAAGCGGAGGTTGGAGTCACCTTTCCGGCTGACCAGGTGTCCACGTGTCTTTCCGCCTCCACCCGGCGCGGCGGGATTTAAGTTGGAGAGCTGACTCCAAGATGCTTGCAGCCGGCCTCCACATTCTGGCCTCCGGCTTCCACCTCTGTTTCCTCCTGCCGTCCCACGCCCGTCGGCAGTTGACGTGACAAAACCCGCCGCAAGTTATATCCCCTGTGGGTCCACCGCGCCCTTCTGCTGTTGGATGTCCCGAAACAGCCACAAGCGTGCCAAGGCCCAGTGCCGCTCCGCCGTAGCAAGGCTGACTCCCAGCACCTCGGCAGCTTCCGCCATTGTCAGACCCACAAAATAACGTAACTTCACCAATTCGGCCTTCTGCGGATGTTGGGCCGCCAGCCGATCGAGGGATTCGTGCACCTCAAACAGTTCCGACTCTCCCCCCGGGGCGGCAATCTCCACCGCCTCCAGCTCAACGCGGTGCAGTTTTCCCCCATGCCGCTCCGCCCGTTTGCTCCGCGCCCGGTCAATCAGAATCCGCCGCATCGCTTCTGCCGCCGCACTGAAAAAGTGCCAGCGGTTCTGCCACCCCTGCACCTCCCCGCCCACCCGCAGCCACGCCTCATGCACCAGTGCCGTGGCCTGCAGCGTGTGCCCGCCCGACTCCCGGTTCATCTTCTCCGCCGCCACCTCCCGCAGCTTTTGGTAGACCAGCGGCAACAACTGGTCCGCCGAAATCCGGCCCCCATCGCTGGCACGGTTCAGGAGTATCGTGAGATCGTCCATCGGTGTTAAGAAGTAAACTAGCGTCTGGCGCGGTCAACCTAAAGTTGATTTGCAGGAAGGCAACAGGGCGGGACTCATGAGAGTCCCGCCCCCGGCGCCAAATTGCGCCCCTGCATTAAGCTTTTACCAATGGGAGTAGCGTTAAATTACTCGGTAGACGAATAGACCCCACCGCTATCGATCGCGGGTTTCCTGAATGTATGGGGAACGGTTGCGTTGACCATTCCGGAGGCGCTGCCCTCCGCATCCGAGGCCGTGAAATACACCCGGTATACGCGTCCGTCCCCGGTGCCCGAGCGCTCGGCGCGCAGGAGAACCGTGCCGTCGGCAAGGATAACCGCATCAACCGGCGTGTCGCCATCGCCCAGGCCGTTGGCTGGTTCATCCTGGGTGACGGCAGTGATGGTAATGACCGCGTTGTTATCCGGATCGCTCACTCCGGTGATGCCTACGGCGACCATCGAGTGATTCGGGGGCCACAGCACGGAAATCGTGGGCAGCGCTGCAGAGGCGAGAGGCGGATCGTTGCGGTTCTGCACATGAACCACCACCGAATCCGTGTCCGTGCCCCCATGGCCGTCATCCGTCGTCAGCTGGAACACAAGGTTTGCACCACCGGCATTGACGAAAGGCGCGGAAAAACCGGGAGTCGCCGATGAGGTATCGCTCAGAATCACTGCAGGGCCGCTGATTTGCGACCAAGCATAGGTCAGGCTGTCGCAGTCCGGATCACTGCTCGCGGTGCCGTTCAGCGCCACGAGCGTGTTCTCATCTACAGTCTGATCCGCCCCGGCGTCGGCAGTGGGTTCATTGTTCAGGTTGGTAACGGCGATGGTCACCCGGTCACGCACATTTTCCAAGGCGTAGCCCGGTGCAGGTGCTTCCTGCGGGTAGCCGTCATCAACCCTAAGTTCAAAGACGAGCGTGGCTACCACGCCGGGTTGGCCGTTGGTGCCCACAAAGGGGGCCGTGAAGGTAGGATTCGAGGTGTCCGCACCCGTGAGGGATACTGAGGGACTGCCGTTCTCTACCTGCACCCAGGCGTAGCTGAAGCTGTCATTATCGATGTCAAAACTGCCCCCACCATCCAAGCTCACGGGGGACCCCTCGGCAATCGATTGGTCCACTCCGGCATCGGCGACCGGCGGATGATTTACGTTAACCACCGTCACGCTGACGGTATCCGTCGAGCTTTTGCCTTCGGCCGTGACCGTGAGTTGAAAGCTGAGAGTTTCCCCACCAATCGCCACCGCTGGAGCGGTAAAAGTAGGTTGAGTTGTATTGGCATTTGTAAGGGTTACCGGCGCGCCGCCTGGCAGTTGAGTCCACGCATAGGCCAAAACATCGTTATCAGCGTCACTGCTTTGACTGCCATCAAGCAGCGTCAACTGTCCTTCGTTCACGCTAAAGTCCAAGCCGGCGTGCCCAACTGGTGAAGTGTCGAATCCAAGGCTGAACAACGTGCCGCGGTCGAAGGTCCCGCCTGAGTTAGCCGCGCCGTAGAGCGTCCCGTCCTCCCCTTCCAGAAGTCCGGCATAAAGATAGCCACCGCTCCCTACGAAGTCGAGGCCGAAGCTCCTGAGGACCGTGAATCCGGTGCCGTTTGTAGCGACTTTAAAAACCGTCCCGGTATGATTGATCCCACCCCAGGCGGCGGTGCCATAGAGAGCACCGTCCGCCCCCTGAATCAACCAGCCGGAAGGGTATGCACCGGTGTTCGTTCCTTCGAAACTGTGGAGCACGCTGAAGGCGGTGCCGTCCGTCGCCAGCCTGAACACCGTGCCGAAGCCCCCGCTGCCGCTATAGAACGCGGTGCCATACAACATTCCGTCCGTTCCCATAAGCAAACCCGCGTAGGGGAACGTGCCGGAGGAGGTAGCGGCATCGAAATTCTTAACGGGCAAAGCATTCGTTCCATTCGGGTTGATCTTGAATACTGTCCCGTCCCCGGAGCTCCCACCCCATGAAGCCGTCCCGTAAAGGGTCCCGTCCGTTGCTTGAATCAGGCCGCCATAAGGATGGCCACCGGTCGTCCAATAACTAAGGGGAAAAGCCGTGAAACCGGTGCCGTCCGGGTTGAGTTTGAATACCGTGCCGGAGCCTCCGCTGCCTCCGAAAGTGGCGGTGCCATAAAGACAGCCGTCGGCTCCCTGCATCACTCCGCCATACGGATTTCCGCCAGTGGTTGCTGTATCGAAGTTTTGAAGAACTGTAAAGCCGGTGCCGTCCGGATTGAGTTTGAACACTGTCCCGGCATCGTTGCTGCCCCCTAGAGCGGCGGTGCCGTAGAGCGATCCATCCGTGCCTTGGATCAGACCAGCGTAGAGGGAACTGCCGGTTGTGGCGTGATCGAAGTTTTTGAGAACAGCAAAGTCACTTCCGTCCGGGTTAAGCTTGAACACCGTGCCGGCGTTGTTGCTGCCGCCACCATCCGTGGTGCCGTAGAGCAAGCCGTCCGCACCCTTCATCAGCCTGCCCCGTGGGTAGGCACCGGACGTAGTCACTTCGAAGGTTTTCAGCACGTCAAATGTTTCTATTGCCCGCACATTCCCGATAGGAATACAGCAGAAAACAGCTGCCAGCAGGCAACCGAGGGATCGGTTGCCGCATGCTGGTAATTCATCCGTGGTGTTCTGACTTGTCCGGACCGCTCGGGCATCCGGGATATTTTCGAACTTCTGATCAATTTTCATATGGTTACTTGGATGGAGGAGCGGAAGCTCCTCTTGGTTATGGTAGGAGAAGCTTCCGTTTTGATGAGTCAGCCTATCGGCGGATGGCTCCGGAAATAACTTTCCCAATCCGAATGCGGATTTTCCGCTCCCAAACCCCTCAGCGATTTTCGGAAATTTTTCGCAAGGGCTCGATGGATGGCCCCAGTGAGTCCCCTCGGGGGAGAGCGGTGTTGATATGGCTTGGGGTCCGGTTGCTGCGAAGGACACGTCGTGCGGTATGAGTGCGGTTGCCCACCGTCACGGGCGGCGGTTCCCGCAAAACAACCGCAGCACCGAGTCGCCTATGATAGAGCGCCATCGCTCGCCCGGTTCAGAGTATGGGGAGATCGTACATGATGGGGTACTTCATTCAAGGATGTGAAGAAAAACGCAGCGCGCGAGCCGGGAATTTACTGGCGCGCCACGCGAATGGCCGAGATGGTGGATTTGATTGTTGAGCGGGCGTAGATTTGGTGTGTCAGGGTGCTGGAGGCGGCCTTGGGGCCAGCTGGCGGCGCACGGTCTATTGGGGGTAGCTGCTGGTGTCGGCGATCACGCAAAGTGCCCCGGCCGCGTCAATGGACTGGCACGGAGCGGTCATGGAGCGGGAGGAGGCTACTCCCAGCACGAGGAAATGCGGCAGACACGGCCGCTTCGGAGCAAGGGATCGCGAGTATGCATACCGCGCGCTGCGGAGACGTCCGGGGCCGTGGGCCGACGGGGTGGATGGAATGCCGACATAGCAGATGGAGGATGCACAGCTCTTGAGGGCAGCCCGTCGGTCGCAAGTGTCCCGGACGTCGCCCTCATTACGGGGTTTTTTCGTCCAACTTTTTGAGCTTTCCTTGCCACACGGCTGCTTGTCTCGGCTTGTCCCAAATTTCATACAGGCGGACCATCCGGACGAGACTGTCGCGCTGATACTTGGTGCCGACGGTGGGATTTTGTGCCATTGCATTGTGGCCTTCCAGTAAAAGGGATTCGGCTTCGATCAGGGTGGTTTGGCGGGCTTCATCCGACAAGGCCGGATCAGTTGCGACCAATACCACAAGTGCCCCCCCGAGGCGGCTTTGCACATCCGAGGTGCGCCAGTGGACCACGCCGCTCCCACGCTGCCGGATGACTAAACATTCACGTAACAAGCTAACGGCTTCGCGAGCGCGTTCAGCGTGTGGTGATAACAATCTGCCTTTTTCACCTCTCTCGCTCCATGCCCAGTCGGAAAGGCACCGGGCCAAGCTGGCCATGCTCAATATCCGCTCCCCCGCATCGCCGGCCAGATGCTTGCTTTTATGCTCATTGATCTCCCGGTATAGTGCCTCGGCATCTGCGAATTTGCCTTTGCGGTAAAGTAACTCGGGCAACTGGGGTAAGACCCTGCCTATCAGAGTTGTCTCGCCAGACGGAACGCCAACTGCAAGCGCCTCGCGAAACAAGACCGCCGCCTCTGATAGCTTATCCTGATCGAGCAACACCTCACCAAGAACCGTGAGTGAGGCGATGGACGATGGATGACTGGGGCTTAGAACTTTTTGACGGACGGTGAGTGCTTCCCTGAAAATGGTTTCGGCTTCTAGGAGCTTGCCTTGGTCCCGAAGAACACCTCCAAGATTTGAGAGGGTTGTTCCTACGTTTTCGTTTTCTTTGCCGAGGAACTTTTTCAGCATCCCAAGCGACTCCTGGAACATGGTTTCAGACTCGGCTTTTCTGTTCAGGCCACTCAAAACGAGGGCCAGTTCATTCAGAGTAACTCCAATATCGCCGTGCTCCGGACCCAGTTGTTTGATTCGCCTCACGAGCAATTCCCGAAATAGAGTTTCGGCCTCCGCGAGCTGGCCTCTGGCGAAAAGCAGTCTGGCCAGCAAGTTCAGAGATTTGGCGACGTCTGGATGGTCATCCCCGAGAAGTTTCTTTCGAAGCGCCAGCATTTCGCGGTGCATTGCCTCGGCCTCCGCCGGCTTGCCCCTTTGATTCAGGATGCCGGTCATCTTATCGAGAGCGTGATCAAGCTTCCAATCCTCCTTCCCGATAAACCTTTGTGCAATTTCCAACGCTTCTCTTTGCAGTGATTCGGCTTCGTCCAAGTTGCCTTGTTCCACGAGCATTGCCGCCAAGCCATTGAGCGTATACACCACATCCGGATGTTCGTTCCCCGACAGTTTTCTATGCATCCGGAGCGCGTCGCGTTGTAAAATCACCGCCTCCGGGAGGTGACCTTGCTTCTGGAGTACGAGAGCTAATCCATGGGTTGTGCTGGCCACCCATGGATGCTCGACGCCATAAATCCCTTTGAAAATCTCCCGCGATTCGCGATACAATATCTCGGCCTCATCTAGTTTACCTTGATCATAAAGCAGAGAGGCCATGTTGTTAATGATCGTGGCGAGATCCGGATGCTGGTGATGCAAGAGTCGGCGGTGCATGGCTAAAGCTTCGCGCCCTAATACTTCGGCTTCCGCGGACTTGCCTCGGACATGCAATACCGCAGACATGTTACCGAGGGCTCCAGCCAAAGTGGGATGATCTGGCCCTCTTAGATTTTTGCGCAATATCAATAGTTTGCGGTAAAGAATTTCAGCCTCCTCATACTTCCTTTGCGAGAAAAGAGCGTGACCCACGTGGGTAAGTGATTCGGCCAGATCTGGATGCCCATTTCCCAATAGCTCTTCTCGTAATTCCGCTGCTCGCCGGTGCATGACTTCGGCCTGCGCAAAATTGCCCAAATCCTCATGCACCGTTCCGATAGTGTGACGCAGTTCAGCCTCGATTTCCGGTTGCTCTGTTAATTCCGTGTCGAGGCGCTCTTCGGTGTCCTTCAGGATTTCCATGAGCAGCTTGGTGTCCCGGCCCAGCGCCACTGACGGACCGATCCGTGTGAGCATCCGCTTGAGGAACCGCGCAACCTGATGGCTCTTGGTGGCTTCTGTCTCAGCCTTGCGACGTTCGATGCCTTGGGCGGCTTCGGCGGCGACGGCCCGTTCACGGGCATGCTTCTCTTTGTAAAACATCCAAGTGGAAACCGCCAAGCCCGCGACGAGCGCGGCGGCGATGCCCGTGCCGGCCGCAAAGGCGAGTTTGTTGCGCTTGGCAAAGCGGCGGAAGCGGTAGCCGGTGGTGGGGGGGCGGGCCTGGACGGGTTCGCAGTTGAGGTGGCGCTGAAGGTCCTGGGCAAAATTGTCGGCGGTTTCGTAGCGGCGGGCCCGGTCTTTTTCGAGCGCCTTCATGACGATCCAGTCGATGTCACCGCGGATCTGGCCGACCAGTTTAGCGCTGTCGGTCTGGCGATGTTTTGCCAGGGTGGTGCGACGGCCGAGGGCGAGGGTGCTGACAAAAGCGGAGGGTTTTTGCGGTTCCTGCTCGCGCACCACCCGGCGGATTTCGTCCAAGCCGCACTTCATCAGACTTGCGGGATCAAATGGGGTGCGGCCCGTCAGCAACTCATAGAGCAGCACGCCCAGCGAATAGATGTCGCTGCGGGTATCAATATCGAGACCGCTCATTTCCGCCTGTTCCGGGCTCATGTAGAGCGGGGTGCCTAGCATTTGCTCGAACTGGGTGTAGATGGTCAGATCGGTGAGGCGCTGCTGCTGGGTGGCTTTGGCCACGCCGAAGTCGATGACCTTGGGCACCGGCACGCCGTCGTGCAGGGTAACAAGGATGTTTGAGGGCTTGAGGTCGCGGTGGATGATGCCTTTTTGATGGGCGTGCTGCACAGCATGGCAGACGGCAATAAAAAGCCGGAGCCGTTCGTCGGTGGGGAGGTTGGCCTCATCGCAGTAGGTAGTGATTTTGACCCCCCTCACCAACTCCATCACAAAAAACGGACGCCCCAGAGCTGTGGCTCCGGCATCAAAGACCTTGGCGATGTTGGGGTGATCCATCATCGCGAGGGCTTGGCGTTCCTGTTCAAAACGGGCAATCACCTCCTTGGTGTCCATGCCGGGTTTGAGGATCTTCAAGGCGACGCAGCGGCGCATCGGCAGTTCCTGTTCAGCCACCCAGACCACCCCAAACCCGCCTTCGCCGAGTTGCTCCAGCAGCTTGTATGGGCCGATGCGGTCGCCGGTCTGCTCCGCTTGGAACGGGCCGGATTCCCTATCGACGGCGGGAATGCGTTCGGTGATTCCGGTCATAAAGTGGGCCGCCTTACCGTGATCCTTGAGCATGGACTCCACTTCCACCCTCAGTCCTTGGTCTTCTCCGCAGGCGGCGTCAAGAAAATGGGGCCGTTGATCCGCGGGCTGCTGGAGGGCTTGGAAAAAAAGGAGCCCGGCCCGGTCATCGGGCTCCGCATGCACAGGAATAAAGGGAGAACTCATCACAGGAGGTAATGCGGATTTCCGGCCGAAAACCCATCATAAATTTTCCATTTTTTAAACGGATCCACCGGATAGCACCTCCCGGGATTTCCTGGCCCGCCTGATCAACAGCCCACCAGAAGCACTGTTCCGGCACTGGTAACGCCAACACCCTTAAGAAGCAGACTTTTCTGCAGGAGGAAGGCGAACCCGAACAGAATGAGCCCGAAAACGACCAGGCAAATACCCCAGAGGAATGCCGCCTCCCAAAGAAATTGCTCTTCCGCCCATATCGAACTGCGTCTTTTCCTGCGGTCCTGTGTGGCAGTGCTTCGAGCTGAAGAAATGGAGGTGGTGGAAGGAGGCATGGCGGCGCAGATCCTGCAAAAAACATTCCATCTCCTCCTGTCGGGAAGGAGACACTCCACGGCTCCAAACCAAGCTGCAAATTGCCGTGAGCGTCTCGGCAATTTGCCACAGAGGTTGAGCGTTGCGTTGGAGAATTCTTCCGAGGATTGAGTGGGATTGGCGCATTTCAGGCTGGTCCCCACATCGCGGCCAAGGCTCTGGATTCACGTGCCAGCTCACTCCCCTCTGGCCAGACAAGCGCCATTGCCCACACGGCCGTCCGCGCCCCCCATGAGATCGCCTGCTGCGCACTGGGCCAGTGCATGGGCCAAATGAAATCGCCCGGCCGCCTCCCGATGCGGCAGTTCCTCCGTCGGCCCAATTTGGCTGGCCCACTCCGTGCCCAGCTCCCACCTCTCCCACCCTTGGCAGACCATGACCCTAACGGCACGCGCCGCAGGTTTCACCTGGTCGGGGAGGGTCAAGTTATCAAGAACTCCCCACGCATCATCATAAAGCCCGAGGAATGCCAATCCTTCTGCTTCATCAGTGAGCTGTGCTGCGGTCATAGGCAGCGGGTGATACCAAACCGGCAGCGCGACGTCACTGATATTTCCTTCAGGTTCGCGAAATGCATTTGCCCCGTCCTCGGGCGGTCCCGACCGAGGCGCCCTCAAAACCGCTCCCCCGTCTCATGGATCATCACCGATAAAGAATCACCCGCGGAGGATTGCTGAAATCCACCTCCGATTCATCTGCCATCCCAAGCCCCTCCTTGAATTGCCGGTGAAGTCCCATCATCTCGGCTTCACTTACCCCGTGCGCGTTCATGATCTCCTGCTGGGTTCTGCCGCTCAGGTTGTAGCAGAAGCACCTCCAGTGATCCTCCTTCCAGGCGTGGGCCCGCGATCGGTTGGGCGCGGGGACAGCGGCCCTTGCGCCGCGGGAATGGCGCCAACGCGAACCGGCTCGCGGCCATTGAGGAGGACAACGCCCTGGCCGGCCACGGGAGCTTGGCCAAAGCGCGGAGGGCGCTGGGTCTTCCGATCTTCCCGGAAGTGTCGGTTTCGAGCTGGGATCCGCGGAGGCATAGGAGGCCGCCGGCTCAAGCCTCTTCCACCCGTAGTGCTTTGGCGGCACCCATGCACCGGGTGCATTGCCAGTTGGATACCTGCCCCATCCATTCCCGTTCCCGGGTGTTGCAGACTGGCTTGCCCCTGCGGTCCACCAGATGCGCGGAGTCCTGCCCGAGGGCTGTGCGCCAGACGTAGACCGTGCGCGGCATCTCTCCGTTACCCACGCGCTCCAAGCAGTCCCGCACCTTCAGGGAATAGTAAAAAGGGCGGGACTCGTTTGGATTGCACGGAGCCAGCCAGCGGGAATCGAGCAAGAGACCCAGGAAGCCAGTTCCGACTCCGGGGAGCACCTCCAGAAGGTCACGGGTGGAAAGGATGGGCTTTCGATCAAGGATGGAGGAGGACATGGCGGAATGCAGTGTTCTCAACACAGAGGGTTACCTATAGTCGCAAATTCAAGCGCGCCAATAACCGCGCCCGCCCCAAGATCCTGAGCATCACCTGAGCAATTTCCAAGGGCTGGGCCCTGAACCAAACCTCATGATCGCGCGGCCAAAATACCGCCATTTTCCGCCATTCTCGCCTTTCCGGAATCTGGCCATTTCCGGTCATTCTGATTTGGTCATTCTTGGTCATTTCTGACCGGGAACGACTCGGATACCACCCCCGATAGAATCCGGTGATTTCCGGTAGTTTCTGGCTGCGGATGGCAGGGAATCCCTTGGGAAGTTTCTCGGTGAAACCCTGTCATTTCCCGTCATTTCGGGCCATTTCTGGCCAACCGGCACAGCGCCAGCGAGCCGGCTGCTTCCGCCACTCCCCCGGGGCAACTGGAGCCGGATCCACCCACAGCCCACGCCTTGAGCCGACGCTGCTGTGTTCGCATAGATGAGCCGGCCGTCGGTGGAGTCATTCACATACCGCCATGCGAACCATCGCGGACCGTTTCCAAATTCACCCAGCGGTCGGCTTGGGACGCGTCGGCGATGGTGCGGAGAAGGTTTTTTCCCCAGGGTTGCAGGGTCACCAGCTGTCTGCACGCGCGCTTCCAAGGCTTGCTGACCATGTGGCCGGTCAGCGGAGGGCAGGTCCGATCAAGCCTCCTCTCCAAGGAAACCGTTGACGTGCCGATCGCCCTGATCAAACGAGGGGAAGATTCCGATCCTCAGCCGCACCTTCGTCATGAGTTCCTGCCCTTCTTCCCACCTTGTCACTCCCAAAATCCTCGTCGTCGACGACCAGGACCACAACGTCCAATTGGTCTGTGGATTTCTGGTTGATGAAGGATATGAAGTGATGGCCGCCTCCAGTGGCCCACAGGCGCTGGAACGCATCGCTTCCCAGCTGCCGGACCTCATCCTGATGGATGTGCTGATGCCGGGCATGGATGGCTTCGGGCTGTGTGAGCGGATACGGTTGATTCCGGAATGTTCCGCCATCCCGGTGCTCTTTCTCTCTGCGGCCGGCGAGTCGGAATTTATTGTCCGGGCGCTTGAAGGCGGCGGCGTGGACTATATCACCAAACCTTTCCGCCAGGCCGAACTGATCGCCCGCGTGCGCACCCACTTGGCGCTGAAAACCTCCCGCGACAAACTCGCCCGGCTCGTCCGCGAAAAGGACGAGCTGATGGCAGTCCTCGCCCATGATCTGAAAAACCCCCTCACCGCCATCGGCCTGGGGGTGCAGACTATCCAAAGCAAACCCGATCCAGATCCCGCATTCCTCGCCAAGGTGACTGGTATCATCGAAACCACCGTGAACCAGATGCGCGAAAGCATTGAGTCACTGCTAACGGAAAAGGAAGCGGAGCGGGCAGAGTTCCCCCTCACCTTCCAGCCTATCAACCTGCAGGCTGCAGTCAAGGATGCCGCCGCCGCCCTGCGCAGCGCGGCCGCTGCCAAGCAGATCAAATTGGAGGTGGAAGTGCCCTATGCCTCCATCGTCGTCCAAGCCGACGCCCAAGCGCTGCGGCATATCCTCGACAATTTAATCTCCAATGCGATCAAATTTTCCCCGCATGGCAGCAAAGTCTCGATTACCGCCCATGAACAGGCCTTGGAAATGCCCGCGGTTCTCGTGGCCGATCAAGGACCGGGGCTTACCCCCGAGGACATGGGAGGTCTGTTCCAGAAATACAGTCGTCTCAGCGCCCGCCCCACCGGAGGGGAAAGCTCGACCGGACTTGGTCTCGCCATTGTTAAAATGCTGGCGGAACGGATGAGCGGCACCATAAAAGGCGAAAACCGCCCGGATGGTCCCGGAGCCCTTTTCACCCTCTGTGTGCCCCCTGCCTGACCCACTCTTGTTAATTCTCCCCCCACAACCCAAATGGATATTCTCATCATCGACGACGACCGTTCCATCCGCGAATCCACCCTGATGGCGGTCGAAAGCTTGGATCATTACGGCGAGGCCGTGGAGAACAGCGAACTGGCGTTGCGGCGGCTTCGCGAGGACAAGTTCGATCTCGTGATCTTGGATTTGATGCTGGGAGAGGAGAATGGACTGGATGTGCTCAGCACCATCAAGAAAATGAATCCTGCGCAGTCGGTGGTGATGTTCACCGCGCAAGCCACCATCGCCACTGCTGTGGAAGCCACCAGGCGCGGGGCCGTCGATTTCATCGAAAAACCGTTTCACTTGGAACGGCTGCGCCACGTGCTGGCGTTGGCCCAGAAAACCCGGCATCTGGAAACGCGCGTCGCGGAACTGGAAACGGAGGTCAAGGCCCACCACATCGAGCCTCAATTCCATTCACAGGACCCCTCGGTCCAGGCTGTTCTCGAGCTTCTGTTCCGCGCGGCCGAGTCGAATGCCAGCATCCTGATCCTCGGTCCCAGCGGCACCGGGAAAAGTGTGGCGGCCCGGGCCGCCCATGGCGCCAGCCATTTGAAGGAAAAACCTTTCGTAACAGTAAGCTGCCCCAGCCTTTCCAAGGAATTGCTGGAAAGTGATCTTTTCGGCCATGTCAAAGGCGCCTTCACCGGAGCCATCAAGGATCACTGGGGCAAAGTGAAGGCCGCGGAAGGCGGCACCCTGTTTCTTGACGAAATCGGCGAACTGCCTCTGGAACTCCAGCCCAAGCTGCTCCGGCTCCTCCAGGAACGCGAATACGAGCGTCTGGGCGAAAATAAAACGCGCCCCGCGGATGTCCGCATCATCGCCGCCACCAACCGTGACCTCGAAAAGGAAGTCGCCGCCGGCCGCTTCCGCGAGGACCTGTACTACCGGCTGAACGTCATCACCGTCTCCATGCCGAGCCTGCGCGACCGCCCCGCCGATCTGCTGGTCTTCGCCAACAATTACCTGAAGTTTTTTGCCGGCCAAATGAAGCGGAAAATCAACTGCTTCTCCACCGCATCCCAGCGCTGCCTGCTCTCTCATTCATGGCCCGGCAACCTGCGCGAACTGCGCAACACCATCGAACGCGCCGTGATCCTGACGTCCGGCACGGAAATCCTGCCCCAGGATCTCCCCAACTGCGTCCAGACCACTGGAACTCCTACTCTTACAGGAGGTTTCCCCGCCATCGGCTCCATGATGAGCCTTGAAGCACTCGAACGCGAACACATCCGGCGCGTGGTAGAGGCCACGCCTACCATCCAGGAGGCAGCCCGCGTGTTGGGCATAGATGCTGCCACGATCTATCGCAAACGTCGTAAAATGGAAGGCGTGGAAAAGGAAAGCTGACTTCAGACTAGCGCCCTCCTGTTTCGCCATGATCGAACTTGGCCTCACCCCGGTGGCATCACCGGCAAGCGCGGCGAGGCCCCGCTCCTTCGTCTTCCACCCGCCAGGCGTTGAACAGCTTCATCCTGCAGTATTTGTCCGGGAAACTGCCATCAGCCTTACTGGCAAGAAGAAAGCGCACGACCCCGTGGAGACCATGCGCAAGCCAATTTTCAAATAGTCCCGCCGGCCGCCGGCCCCTTCTTGAGTGCCTCCAGCTTGGCCTCATACTCCCTGACCAAAGCGCGTGCCTGAAGCCTCAGATCGATCTCCTTCGTCACGATCCGGGCCATCTGCTTCAACATCTCCTGTTGATCTGAGTTGATGTAGCGCTGTCTTTTATCCAGGATGCAAAACGTACCAATATTTCCCCCGGCGGCTTGCAGGGGGGCCGCGGCGTAGAACCGCAGGCCGAAATCCCCGGCGACCAATGGGTTCGCGAGGCACCGCGGATCGTTCCGGGCATCTTCCACCAAGTATACGTCATCGGACAATATGGCGGAGGCGCATAGGCCGGGATGACGCTCGATTTGATTGATTTCCAAGCCGTGACGGGCTTTGAACCAGATGCGGTCCTCATCCACCAAGCTGATGATTGCGATAGGCACGTTGAATATTTTTGCGGCCAAGGCGGTAAGGTCCTCAAAGCTGCCGTCCGGGGGGGTATCGAGAATTTCGTAGCTCCGCAAAGCTGCGATTCGAAGTTTCTCGTTTTCGGAATTGATGACTATGGTTTTCATAGGGAGGTAGGTAGCCCAAACTTAGGTTGGAACCTGGGTAGAATGAGTAGCGGATTTCGGCGCGCATTTTGCGCCGGTGCGGTCTTGCCGGGCCACCCCACAAATCGGGCCCTCGGGACGTGATATCCCTCGTCGACCCACAGTCGCGTGGAAAAGACCCCTCGTCCCCATTTCAGCCGCCAATGGCTGCGCAAAAAAAACGATCCTCCCCGAAAAATGATTCGGGGAGGATCTGAGCTTGGAAGAGTGCCCTCCCTTCTGAATGAATGGATGCCTATTAGTTACCGTCTTTCTTGGCCTCTTCAGTGGCCTTGTCCAAGGTGCCTTTGGTGGCATCTGCCGCGGCTTTGGTGGCGTCGGCGGCGGCCTCCTTGGTTTTGATAGCCGCTTCAGCCGTCTTGTTTCCCACCACCGTTGCCGCATCTTTGGTGGCTTCGACGGTATCGCGGGTTGCCTGGGCGGCTTCGGCTGCGGTTTGCTTCATTTCCTTGTTGGCTTGTTCGCCAGCGGCGCCGACGGACTGGCTGGCCTGCTGCAGGGCTGCTTTCGCTTCGGCGGCAGCCTGGTCGGCGGCGGCGGCGGCCTGATTCTTTTCGACGCGGGCCTCGGCGGCGGCCTGCTTCATCTCCTGGCGGTCGCAGGAACTGAGCAGTGAGGTTCCGATCAGGGCGGAGAAGAGGAGGAGGTAAGGGTGTTTCATAACCAATGAATGGGTTGGTGGTTTGGGAGTGCAGAAGGGGATCAACGGCCATCGCCATCGAAGTCGCCGGGGAGGGCGTGTTCGACCCGATGCCATGAGGCCTTCGCCGCATGTTTGGCCCTCTCCCATCCAAGGCGGGAATTGCCTTTCGCCCTTTCCCAGCCTACGGCGAGGTCGCGTTCCGCTTCATCCCAACTTTGGGACAGACGGCTGCGGGATTGATAGCCATAGCGGTATGCTGGCTCGTAATCCTGGTAAGCGTCGCCCGGGGCAACCCAAGGCTGGGTGCTATGATTGGCGCGCCAGTAGGAATCCTCGACCTCGGAATCAACGGCATCGGCGATGCCTTCGCCAGCCAAGCCTCCAGCCACCGCCCCGGCTACAGCACCAACGGCCATGCCGACGGGTCCGCCCACTGCGCCTATACCCGCTCCTGCCAAGGCACCGCCGGCGGCACCGGCAGTCGCACTGATGGGATGATCCTGACGGGGAGCATCGGTTCCAGGATTCACCAATTCGCCGGCCCCGGCCCCACAGGCCCCACCGCCCAAGCCACCGATCACACCGCCGACGGCCATGCCTACAGGCCCAGCGACGCTGCCCAAGGCTGCTCCGGCAGCCGCCCCACCGGCTGTTCCTACGCCCGCCGCCACGGGATGGCGGGTGAGATCGTTGCGGTTCTCCGGGTCCAAAGCTTCTCCGGCGGTATCTCCGGCAGCAGCGCCGGCAAGGCCGCCCACCGCAGCCCCTACAACCATGCCGACGGGGCCACCGACAGCACCGAGCGCTGCCCCAGTCGCCGCACCCGTACCGGTGCCGACGCCCGCTCCGACGGATTCTCCTGCCGTGGTATGAGAGTTTTGAGGGTTAACCGCCTGGGCCACACCGCGACCCGTCAGGCCGCCTGCGATCGCTCCCACTGCTGCTCCAATGGCCATGCCGACGGGGCCGCCTACGGATCCTATGGCGGCACCAGTGGCAGCTCCGCCTGCTGCACCCACGCCAGTGCCGACGGGATGGTCGATAGTGTCGTCGTCTGCTTCGGAAGGAATTAGATTGTTGGAATTCATGATTTGAGTTGTCTGATGGTTGTTGTGGCGGGAAAGCTTGTTTTCAATCCCTTGTGATCATTTCTTGCATCAGTTGTGCCGTCACGTATTGGATTTTGACAATGCGTTGATAATTAGGGATTTACATCAAACTGAACCGCGACCCCGCTGCTGGTTTTTCTTGTTTTTACGGCGCTTTGCCCCGCCTTGGCTGGCAAAATGCGCCATCCGCCGGGGGATGGATTTATTCCGCTACCAGATTCAATTACCGGCGGGCTCGCGGCTTGGTTTGCACATATTCTATAACACCCATGGTTATCACCTCCATCTCCCTGAGCTCGTTCGCCCGGGTGGGGGCAGCAGGCGCGGGGACTGCTACTCAAGGAAGTGGCGGACAGAGGTGGGGATCCTTATGCCATTAGAAAAAGGCCTAACCCGGTTGTCCGCCCGCTGCCCAAAACCGCTTTCTAGGCGCTTGCCACGCGGGGGAGGAGGACTGAAAACCGGGTCTCCGAATCTGCGGAATGCAGCACCACCCGGCCTCCATGGGCCTGGGTGATCTCGCGGACGATGAACAGGCCGAGGCCCAATCCCTTGCGGTTGGCGCGGCTTCCGTCGGCGGTGGCGCGTTGCAGGGGTTCGAAAATACGCTGGGCGCTATTCGCATCAATGGTGGCCCCGGTGTTTCTGACTTCGAGACAAACTTCGAGGTCCTGTCCAGAGGCGGCGAGGATGACGGGGTGCCCTGCCGCTCCGTAGGCGATGGCATTGGAAAGCAGATTCCGGAGGACTTGCCGCAGGCGGGCTACATCCCACAGCCCGTGCAGATCGCCGTCCAGCGTCAGCTCCAGTTGGCAACCCGGGTGCGCGGCCCGCTGCTGTCTCACCTCATTGGCGCAGAGGGCCCCCAGATCCACCGGACCCACTTCGATACCGATCCCCAGTCCCAGTTTTTTCCGGCTGAAATCCACGAGGTCATTCAGCAGCGATTCCATCTCGGCACCACTATCCATGAGGCAGCGGGCGGCCTCCGAGACTTCTTCTCCCGCATGGAGACAGGCGAGGACCTCCGCGGTGAGGGTAATGGCATTCAACGGGCTGCGCATATCATGTCCCAACATCCCGATCAGGAGGTTGCGGGACCGGTCCACCTGGGCGCTGAAGAAGCGGATGGATTCCGCGAGGGCCTGGTCAATCGCTTCGTTGAAGCGGATGACATCCTGCAGGCTCCCTGCATCCAAGCTTTGATCCCGTCCCCACAGAAGGAGCACACTGGCCCGGAGCGCCCTGTATTCCGAGGCCAATTGATTGATGTCGATGCCACTCTAAGCCCGCAGCACGGCATGGGTCTGGGCGGCCGTCTCCGGGGCACCCGCCAGCAGAGCCACCAGCCCTCTGGACTTCAGGGATTGCGTGACGTCTGATTGTTCAGTCCGAAAATCGCACGCAATCGCTTGAAGAATCTCCTTCGCGTGATCCCGAAGTCCCGCAGGGGTCATATGGGTGTTTGCTGGGTACAAGGTCCCCGCAAACTTGTCCCACTCCACCAGGAGTCCGCCATTCCCACCAAGATAAATTCCGAGAGTCGCATTGCTGAGCCTATGACCCCAATCCGGTGGGTCAACTGCGACCTATTGTTCTATCGCATTTTGCCAGATTTATGCGTTCCGTGCGGCATTTGACCCTCTCTGCGTGTGGCATGATCAGGTTACCAAAGTGGCCATGTGAAGCCAGTTCTTCCATGCTAGAGGGAGCAGTTCATCGCGGATAACCGCCTTGGCGGGACTGGGAAGGTCATCCTCTTCGAGCGCGAGTTTGTATTGGCTGACGGTGTGTTTTTCGCCCTGTTTAAAGGCAGCCAGCGCCGCGCATGGCGGCGTAAAAATCCGCTTGGGGTCATCCGCTTCGAATAAAAAATTCCAAGGTTCGCTTTCGGGGGGCGGGTCGCCCCCGTGTGAAACCATCAGGTTCGTAAGAGTAGTGACTGCCCGACTGTGGTCGGCACGAACGCCCTCAATCAGGGGATGGGCGGCAAGTTCCGGGAAACATCGGATTGCTTGGCGGTAGGATTCTACAGCGGCCAATTCGCCCCGAAGCAGGGCACGCAAGATTTTGTCATCTGGAGATTTTGAGATCATAGCAAGGGTGGGGGTGGGTGGGCGCTCTTTCGCATGGAAGATGCCAACTACTTGGGGGGCTGCCACACCCCCTCGCGCCACCCGCGACCCGCTGAGCCTTAGGAGGACGGGGCGAGTCAGTGATGCTCGGGCCCGCGCCCGTTGATTTCCGTGGACCGCAAACCGAAACACCCGATACATGGGACTAACTCAATACTGCGGCGGGTATGGCATATTGCAGGCGATTCGCCAATCTGGGTCGCGGGATGCCTCTCTCCGGCTTCATTCGATCAGTGACCAAGCCCTAATCTCCCCGTCGCCATGCCGTTTCTTCGGACAACTGGGAACAGTCAATGTGTGGCCCGAGTCATGCAGAAGGAACGGAGGCTTTCCATGTTTCCGGGAGGCCGACGCACGTTGTGAAAAACTCACCCCACCCCCCAAAAAAACCATGAAAATGATCCCCCGTTTCAGCCCCTTAGCCATCCTGGCCGTCACCGCAGTCGCTTCCTGTGTGCTTCCCGATGCCAGCGCCGATGAACGCAGGCGCCCCCATACTCACTATTACACATACGATGCACGGGGCAGGAAAGTCGAAGTGGTCCGCGAGCGGCCCGATTCTGACCGCAACGATTACAGGCGCCGCTATGAGCATTCCGGTTACCGGGAGCGATACGACAACCGGCGGGAATCCGAGCAGGAACGCCGCCGCAGGGGGCATGACTACAATCGTGAACAAGCGCTGCGCTTGTTCGGCGAGTTGTTGCGCCGCTAAGTCACCCTCCCCTTTAACTCCACCCAGATTACACGTCATGAAACTATCATTGTCATTCAGTGCCCCCCAGCCCCAGCGCCACCTCCGTCTTGCTGTATGGTCCCTCAGCCTCGTCATGGGGATGGGGGGTATCCAAGCACAAGATAAGCCCGCCCCCAAATCTCCGGCCGCCGAAGCTCCCGGGCAAGCCAGTTCCAAAAAAGAGGCAGATCGGTTTATCTCCATGGTCATCCTCACCAAAGGACCCCAGGATTTGAAGCCTTCGCAAATTGCCAAGGCCGTGAGTGAAGGCACCGGGACCAAGGTTGCCGAAAAGGATATCGCCCATAAGGAGGCTTACCATCTCGTGACCGTTGGTCCCGATAAATTTATCGTCAACTCCGTGGCGGAACCCTACTTTGAAGATGCGGAAAAGCTGGCTGCGGAACTCAAGTTCCATAATCTGGGCGATTCCATCAAGACCAGTAAGGGTTGGGTTTCCGTGGACTGGGTCGCGCAGGACGATAAGTCGGATATCAAAACGGTTTACCAGATGATCGGCAGAATGGTGGCCAAGTTGGGCATCCAGGACATCATTGCGGTTTACAGTCCGGATCTCGACGAGTTTGCGCTTTGGACTCCTGAGAACATCCAAGGCTTGGAGAGTGACGATCCGCTCGCGGTTTTCGACCATGAGTCTCACGCCCCGGCGGATAAAACCTCATCCCCACCTGCCGGCGCGGATGCCACCAAGCCAGGCTCTACCCCAACGCCAAAGCCTGGCGACAGGTAAATGGCGGGCGGTGATCATCTCATAAAGAACCCTACCGGTGCTCAACTACCGGTAGGGTTCTTTGCGGGCGGCCATCACCGCTTCCAAGAATACGATGACTCTGCCGATTGATCTGGCCGGTGGTCAGGTCAGGCAGCAGGGTGAGGATGGTGCGCAGGTATTCGAACGGATCGAGGTGGTGGGTGCGGCAGGATTCGATGAGGGTGTAGAGGATGGCGCTGCGCTGGCCGGCCCGGGCTTCGCCGATGAACAGCCAGTTTTTCTTTCCAACGGCGGTGGGACGGATGGCATTTTCCACGGGATTGTTATCGATGCCGATGCGGCCGTCGTGCAGATAGACTTCCAGTTGGGGCCAGAGGTGGAGCGCATAGCTGATGGCTTTGCCCATGCTGCTTTGGGGGAGGTGACAGCGTTGGTGCCGCCGGACGGGCGGGGGCCGATCTGCCCGCAGGTTTGCCGGGGGGTGCTGTGCCAGCGGGTGCATCATGGTTCCCCCTCCGACCGGCAGCGGTAGAACATCCTCCAGAGCATCCGCACCGGCACCCTGCTCCAGCAGGAACACCCTGACAAACGACTGGACGGGGCTTTCCACTTCCGCAGTCCGGCGGAACTGAACCGGCTGGCGAAGGATCACCCGCACCTGTTGGCGCATACCGTGGAACTGGCGGAGCGGTGTGAATTTGTCTTCCCGTTCGGCCCGCCGCAGTTCCCGGCATGGCCTCCACCGGACGGCAGTTCCGCACGGGACTTTCTGGCCCGGCTGGTGATGGAAGGCCTGCGCCGCCGCTATGGGGACCGTGCGGCCCGCTACGAAGCCCAGGCGCGGGAGGAGTTGTCCATCATCGCCGACGTTGGTTATGAGGACTATTTTCTGATCACCTGGGATCTGCTCCAGGAATGCCGGCGCCAGGGGATTGATTGGATCACCCGGGGCAGTGCGGCGGATTCGCTGGTGTGTTATTGCCTGGGCATCAGCGGGGTGTGCCCGATCCGGTTTGAGCTCTACTTCAAACGGTTCGTCAACAAGGACCGGATGGCCCTCAACAAGCTGCCGGACGTCGACATCGATTTCCCCCAGGACTGCAAGGATGATGTGATCGACCTGCTCTTCGCCAAATATGGGCCGGAGCACTGCGCGGCGGTGGGTGCGTCATCCACTTACCAGGTGGGGGGCGCGGTGGGGGATATCGCCAAGGTGCTGGGGTTGTCGGAATACCAGACCCGCCGGTTCACCGAACGCTTGCCCGGCGTCTACGGGGAAGCTGGAAACCGGACCCGGAGTCCACAGGACCGGCAGCCGGCCTGCTCAAGCGCCTCGCCGCTTGATGGTTGATAGGACGAGCTATGCGGGATCACCAGCGGAATTTGGCGGTGAGCGGCGTGGTGACCCCTATCGGGTGCCGTTATGGCACCCGCACCGCCAGCCGGAGGAAGCGCTGTGGCTGGGAGCCGCGGGTGATGGTGTCAGTGACCCTCACGGTTTGAAACAAACCATCCTCGGAAACAATCGTTTCGGCCAACTCTCCCGCAGCCGGAGTTCTGAACGTGGAAAGGTCATTGGAAACCTCCACCCCGTAAATGATACCCGCGCCGGACGTGCGGCGGGTATAGGTCAGCACGAGCCGGTCATTTTCCACGCTTACGATCGGGGCTGTTTCCAAGTCCGCAACAAAGGCATCCATGTTGAGAGCGAACTCGAGGAAATTGCTCCTCCCGTCCCCGTCAAAGTCTCCTGTCAGTATCCCGAGCTGCGGATTTTGCGCCAGCCATTCAGCGGGAGTCAGCACCGGATTGGCTGCACTCAGGGTGCCGGGAGACCCTCCGGTCTGCCCACTGGGGGCCCATGCAGCCGGGACATCGTATTCCGGCGCGCGGAGGTCGGAAAGCACCAAGGTGAACCCACCGCCATCAGTGGACGGAGCCCAGGAGTCCAGGTAGGTCATTGAGAAGATCACCTCGTTGGAACTGGAGATAAGGGTCAATGTTTCCGAGCTATTGGCGAGATCTCCACTCCAAGGCCCGCTCACTGCCAATGAAGCTCCGTATCTTGCAGCAAACGCCTGGGGATTGGACGCGAGCACGATGCTTTCCCCTGCGCCCAATGATCTGCTGGCGGCCTCGTTGAAGTCAAACCCGATTCCCGAAGTGAACGAGGCTCCATCGAGACTCACGGCATGATTGGAGATATTGGTTAGCTCGAGAAACTCGAAGTCTTTTCCAGTCCAGGCCGGATTGATGGTGAGTTCTGCCGGGGTGGGGTTGGTGGGGTGGTAGTTGATCTCGGAGACAACCACTTCGCCGGGCGCGGCCGGGGAATCGATGGAATAGAACAGGTCCGTCAATCCGCTCCACTTGCTGACCAGAGGCGGATTGTTGCTGGTCTGGGAGGTCAGCGCGGTGAAGGCAGGGTTGTAGACACGCGCCCGGATGCGGGTATTGGCGGCAATGGTGATTGGAGCAGTATAGGCGGCAACTCCCACGGCCGGCGCAGCCCCACCGGCAGGACGGGGATCCGATCCATCGGTGGTGTAATAAATGGTACCAGCCGCCGGTCCCGAAAGAGAAACTGAGGTTCCGGCGGGTATGAATCCCGCTATCGGGGAGGCGGTCGCTGGACTTACCCATTGAGTGTCGAAGAAGTTGGCGCGTTGCTGGAGGTAATCCTTCAACCGCTGCACTTCCGCCGCTTGACTGGCCGCAATGGTATTGTTGTTAGGGGAAGGGAATGGCCGCGTCCAGGCGCGCTTGCTCTGATTCCACCGCGCGAGGTCGCGGGTTACGGCTTCGGCAATGATCTCCGCATTCAGGGAGTCAATCAGGGCGTTCACGGCCTCCGGACGGAAGTTCCCCTGGCGCCGCAGGGATTGCCAGCGATCAATGTATTTCTGATAAAATTCGATGTCCCGGAATAGGCGGTTCCACCACGTGAAGTGGAAGAAATCGGTCCCGAAGTCGCCGTTGGCAGAGCGCCACACTGCAGGATCTGCATCCCGTCCGTCGGTGGACGAAAGCGTCCGGTCAAAATCCCAGATGGGCCCCGGGAACATCTTCTCCTCCCGGTCTTTCGTCCAATACCCACTCAGCCGCAGCGCATCGACATTGAAGGACCAAATGTTAAGCAAATGATGGTCGACGGCTGCCGGGACATCCAGCCAGGCCGCGTAGCCGGTGGTGGGATTGGCGGAATTGGCCCCCTGCAAAGCCGTGTTGAAGCCATTGATGTAGGAGGTCAGATATTGTTCCTGTGGATCTCTCTGGGGTGATTTGAGATCCTTTTCTTTTGGATAATAGTAGGCCATGTTCTGGCCCCCGGCGCTGAATCCACTATCGCCTGCATCCAGCCGGTCGACTTTCCAAATGTAACCGCCCGTTTTACTGATGGCATCGTTGTCATACATATCCAGTTTCTCAATGTCCACCCGGTCATTGCTCCTGCGGATTTTCTCCATGACGTTGTAAACTCCAAAATAATCCCCGGTAGCATTGCCATTGAAGGTCATGCTCCCCGTTCCGGTTTGCACGAAGACTTCTGCCATGCGGGTCTGCACCGCATAGCGCCCGATGCTGTTGCTCAGGGCATACATCAGGGGATTGTGCAGGAGGCTGCGGTCGTAGTTGTAGGGAGCATGCAGCACCCAGTCCGAATGTTTCGGCATGCCCAGCAGGGAAAGGTCCTTGTCCTCCTCATTGAAAGGTTGCCTCATTTCCACATTCAGGCTGAATTTTGGGTTATCCAAAGTACTGGAACCACGCCGGTCAATGACAGATCGGGTGAAGAGCTTGGGGGAATTGGTGAAGCGGGCCCGGTTATCCGGCGCCACCGGTTCCCATACCCACATGAAGGAAGCCTGGTCCCCCTCCCCTGGCGGAGTTCCAGCTGCAAAGTTGCTGATGGCCACGATAGGCATGGCGGAGCTGAAGCCCGCCGCATTGGCCGCGAGCTGCAGATATCCATGACTCTGGGTCGGGCCCGGCAGGAGGCCGGTCTTGAAAATCCGCGCCCGGATCAAGGTCGTCGCAGTGATTCCAATTGGACCCGTATAGGCCGGGGACGACGCATTGGGAACCGTCCGGTTGGTCGTGTAGCGGATTACAGCGTCAGGGTCTGTCCCTGAAGGGAAAAGCGAGACAGTGAAGGTCGCGGGGGCGACCGGGACGGGGAAGGCCTGGCTCGGTACACTGAACAAGACTTCTCCCGCAACGCCAGCCCCTGAAAAGCTGTTGGCCTCCCCGGGAGTCGGGGTGGAGTAGAATCCCACCTGTGTATTGGGTCCTGCTATGGAGGTGGCCGGGGGAGTGGCTGTCGTATTCACATCGGAAAGATCCCGGCCATAGGACACATCGGCTGTCTGGGCGGGGTAGCTGACGAAAGAGGATACCACCGCATTTGACCCATTGAGCAGGGATAGTGTGCCTCCGGTCGCTGGAATGGTGAAATTGGTGTGCAGCGGAGCCGTGGTAACCACACGGTTCTTCCCAGAGGCCCACACCAGCAGGCGGTCATCAGGCATTACCTGGACCGAAGGGAAGTTCCATGTCATGGTGCCATCCGTCAGCTTGTAACCAGCCAAGCTCATCGGATTGGTCAAATGGGGGTTATAGATCTCAATCCACGGCTGCGCCATTCCATCTTCGTCGATAATTCCCGCGGCATTGATCGCGAGGAACTCGTTGATTTGAGGAAGCTGGGCCCAGCTTCCGCTGGCCATCGAGAATCCGGCCGCAGTCGCCAAAAGCGCCACACGAAGGTGAATCCGGTGGGGGAAGCCGGCGTTCAATCTAAGATATTTCATTTGTTGGGGGGGATGTTCGGGCAGCGCTCGAACGTCATTACCCTGCGGGGAAATCAGTATTTTTCGATTACAATTAAGTGAAAACCCTGTAGCCGCTTCACCGATGGCTGTTGGCGGCTTTTCAGTCCCGGTTTCATGGTTTCTCCCACCTGACGTTGGGGCGGGCGTCGGATGAATTCGCCACTCCGGCGTCCCGTCCTTTTGCAAGCCGGCCGCCGACGGTCTCCCGGAGGACGGGGACAAACCCATCATCAGGGCCTCCCATTCATACGCGCGAACCAGGTCGCCAAGCTTGCGTTTTGCGACGGGTTTGCATCGCACATACGGGCAAAGCGCAAGCGGTTCGCTTAAGCCTCCATAATCCCTAATCCCAATTCCCCAATTTAGTGGAGAGGGCACCAGCTTCGGTAATTCGGAGGAAATGATGCCTCTCTTATCCATCCCCGGGTGCTGGGATCTCCCCGTAGCTGGAGAAGCGGAATTTGGCACAACGTCTGCGAGGAGACCCTTTGAGCAGTCTTTCCGCATGAGCACCGTTCCAAACGCAGAGCCCCTGAATAATCGGACGGTGCCCAAGTCCGGGGATGCACTTAAAGTCTGACGCGCAACGGGGAGTAAGGGCAAAACAACGGCCTTCCGGACCATATTAACCACCCCTCTGTTTTGTCGTATCTCCCCGAATACATTTATTAAGCCCCCTTTTCCCTCCCTGCCAAATGAAATGTCACAATCAAGCTTACCGGATTTGGGTGATCGATGCACATCCCCTCGCAGGGAGTTTCGGGTCCGCTCTTGCTACCAGTTACGCTGCGGGCGCAAGTGAGGCGGGGCATGATGTCCGTCTAGTGGCGCTTCGCGATCTGGCGTTCGCTCCCAACGCCCCCCATGATGCATTGGAACCCGATCTAATTTTGGCCCAGGCGGACTTGAAGTGGTGCCAACATTTGGCCGTAATTTATCCCAACTGGTGGGGCACTTACCCCGCCCTTTTCAAAGCATTTATCGATCGGATTCTGACTCAGGGATTTGCTTTTCAAACCGAGGGAAAAAGTTGGAAGGGGCTGCTGGCCGGTCGGTCAGCACAGGTTGTCACCACCATGGACACACCATTTTGGATTTATCGATGGATTCTAGGAGCCCCCGGCGTCCGGGCCGTCGCATGGGCGACTTTTGGCTTTTGCGCCATCAAGCCGACCTTTGTCAAACTCCTGGGGCCGATTCATTCATCAACACTGGCGCAGCGCGAAGCTTGGCTGGACGAAGTCTTTCGCATGGGAAGGTCGGTCGATGGCCTACTCCGCACCTCCCCTGCCGCCCGATTCAAAGCGTGGCTTACCGTTGCCCGGCTTCAATTTTATCCCTTCCCAATACTGGTTCTGGCGACAGGGGCGCTGGCCGCTTCCGACAGTCTCAACCATCCTATCCAAGCCGTGCCTTTGCTGTTGGCGGCAGCCTGCGGATTTTTGCTGGAATTTTCGACCGTGCTGACCAATGAACTGGAAGATTTGGAGACGGACCGGCAAAATCGCAACGCCGGCCGGTTCACGGGAGGATCTCGCGTGTTGGTCGAGGGGTGGCTCTCCGAGAACCAGGTAAAGATGGGACGAAGGGCGGCGGGTGTCCTACTTATAATTTTGGGGGTCGCCTTGGTTTGCACTGCCAATTCCAACCCCTTGCTCCTTAGTATCCTGATTCTGATCGGGTGGCTTCTGGGGCATCAGTATTCTGCGGGGCCCTTGAGGCTATCCTATAGGACCCTGGGAGAAGTGGACGTTGCTTTTACCCACAGCATACTTGTCGCTGGTCTGGGGTGGGCGTCGCAGGGCGCATCCTGGCATGCCGGTTTTCCATGGGGATCCACTTCCGCTATCTTCACTTCAGTTCTGCCATCGATAATTCTGGCCGGTGTGCCGGATCAGGAAGCAGACCGGCTTTCCGGAAAGGTGACCACGGTTGTGCGGTGGGGCGTCCGCACAGCCACCCGGTTAGCCATTGTCGCCACGGGAGTGAGCCTCTTCCTCAAATTTTTGACTACTAGCCATGGACCATTTTCTATCGCAATCAACATCATGGCGACCCTCCATGGTCTGGCCTTAGTCATTGCATTGATGCGGGCCGGACGCAGGACGGAGCATGGGAAAATTGACGGTCCCCTGATCCTTGCCCTGACCTTTATGGTTTGGTTCGCCCTGGAACCGTTTCTGGCTCTCTGGGCTGGTATGCCGCACTGACAAATCGCCCTCCCCCGGTAGACCAGCACCCGCCGAAAACCAACCCGGAATTCGGCACTCTTTCCCGACCAATCGCACATCACCTAACTTGTTCCACTTGGTGTTCCTCCCCCGGAAGAACTGCAATCTATGAGCAGTGAGGGGTCCCGCAACGGGAGGGCCCTTCCTTTAGCCCCGATAGATCGGGGCCGCTGGTATTCCACCCATGGCCTTGAGGCATTCGTCAAGGCTCGCCTTATTAATCTGGCTCTTACTATCACAACCTCATGAATTCGGTTTACCCAGTCCCCGGGGATTTGCTTTGGAGTGTGGTATCGCGCCTCAGCGATGATCATGACGCTACGAACAGAATGCTCGCCCACTAGGGCTTGTTTACATTGATCGATCCCCATTCAATCCATTGACAATCAGTGGATTACCCCGTAATTTCCAGCCTTCATTCTTATGACTGACTACCACCGCTTCATGCCGGTTCCGCTCCGCGAGCGGCTTAAAAAATTAAGTCAAGGAATTCCAAGTTGCTAGCAACGACATTGTGCCTACAGGCGGCCGGCCGGTCGCCGTGGACGAGCACCTCAACGCCTTTTGGTATATGATGCTCAACGGTCCCGCATGGCGGGCCTTGCCTTCCGAATTCGGTAAATGGGGAACCATCTTTCAATACTTCAACCGCCTCTCCCACGCGGGGTTCTTCAGTTTCCTGGAACAACGCCTGATCTGTGGAAATGAAGCCGAGGCCGTATTCTACGACAGCACTCACCACAAAGTCCATCAGCATGCCAACGGCCCGGGAACGGCTGAGGATCAATCGATTGGGAAATCCAGAGGCGGGCTCAACACGAAGCTGCACATGGCAGTCGATGCGGTGGGCCGGTTGGCTGCAGGAATCATTCTAACATCTGGAAACATCAGTGATCACACGGTCGCCCCCGAACTCACCGCAGACTTGAGGGACACTGCTGGGGTGGGAGACAAGGGATATGACAGCAAAAGGCATCGCGATCAACTTCGCCGCCAAGGTTGTGAACCCTGCATCCCCGCCCGCAGCAACGTCAAAAATCCTGAACCCTATGATGAAGTTCTCTACAGGACCCGGCATTGCATCGAAAACAGATTTCAACGACTCAAGGTTTTCCGCCGGGTGGCGAATCGGTATGAAAAAACCAAGCGGATGTTTTTCATGTTTATAATCGTCGCAATATCAGCAACTTACGAGAAGGATGGCCTCTGGGCGCCAATGTAAACAAGCCCTAGCTCCGGTTCCTGATCGAGGCCCAGCAACCTATGAGGCCGGAAAAGCCTACGCCGCCACTTTCTGGGGAGGAGATGATCCCAAGGAGCGCCTGCTTGATGAAACGCGAAAGCGGTTTGCCGCAATATCCTGTCGCAACGCATACCCCCCCCTTGGGTGAATGGCACCATCAAGTCGCAGTAACCCAAGTTTGATCCGGCCCGAGCTACGCTTCACGGACCACGTCGGTATGCCGCTTGTCCTCACGCATCCCTATGAAAGTTGGATGCCTCAGCTTGCCTCCGCTGGTCCACTCGACAAAGCCAACTTGGCAAACCAGCTTTGGCTTTACCCAGACACATTCTTTCATTTTCTCCGCCGTTAAAGCTTCTCCCCACCGGCTCCCTCCTTTAGGCTCAGAGAGGTTGGCGAAAGGGCATGAGGCCGTTTTCAGAGCGTCCAATTTGAGGAACAGGGCACGGCGGCTCTTATCCACAAATCCATTGGGCAGCTTCCCAACATAGGTGAGTTTCTTTCCTGTATAGACTCCCAGTAACAGCCTCTCGAATCCCTTCGCTCCGGGCACAAAACCTCCGATGACAAATTCCTGTTCCTGATTGATGCGGCATTTGACCCAAGAACCCGACCTCTCTCCGGCCTCATACAAGGAGGAAATCTTCTTTCCAACAACTCCTTCCAGGCCCATGCTCCTTACTGCCTCGAGCATTTCTTCGGGCTCCCCAGGCAGCAGGGCTGAAAGCCGGATCGGATCCATGAAAGGTTTGCTGAAGTCCTCAAGACAGGCGCGCCTTTTCACCAATCCTGAAGTGGTCAGATCGCTGCCAGCGTTCAGCAGGTCGAACGCATAGAAAAAGACGGGGAGTGCTTTGCTGCGGTTATTCTGGAGCAACTGGAGGATGGCTTTCCCTGCTGGTCCAGAGCCACGATCTCCCCGTCCATTGCAAAATTGCCCGGCAACGCCGCGAAGGCTGGAATTAGGTTGGGGAAACGCTCACCCAGGGATTTATGGTTCCGGGAAAACATGGTTACCTTGGAGCCAATTTTCAGGACCAGGCAACGAAACCCGTCAAATTTAAGTTCAAAGGACCAGCCTTCCTCCTTCGGAAGCTCCATGACTGGTTTGCACTGCATAGCTTCAATGTAGCGGGGCGGCGCGTTTGTAGCGGTCCCAGCTCTCCGGGGCTTAGCTTTAGCGCTGGCAGGCTTTGACTTCGGCGGGGAGCTTTCCCAGGGAGCGTCATTGCCGGCCGCAATGGCCTTCATGGTCCTCCCGCTCACGACAGATGCATCATCCCGCTTTACGGAGAGCGGCTTCATGGCCTCGCCCGCTTTTATAAGCAGCCAGCGATTATCTTCGGTATCACGCTTATCCTTCACCAAGATCCATTCTCCTTGAAGTTTATCGCCCTTGAGTGTCATATGCATCTTACCAGCGCGAAAGGCCTCCGAAGGATTGCCGGTCAGGTCCTCATATTCGCCATGGTCCCATAACATTACCGTCCCGCCTCCATAGTTTCCGGCAGGGATGGTGCCTTCAAAGGATGCGTAATCCAGAGGATGGTCCTCGACATGAACCGCAAGTCGCGCTTCACGCAGTGCGACCGGCGGGCCTTTGGGGACCGCCCACGACCGCAAGACCCCGTCCATTTCCAGCCGGAAGTCGTAGTGCAGACGGCTGGCGTTGTGTTTCTGGATGACGAAGCGCAGCGGCCCCGTCGACTTGCTGGCACCCTTTACCTTCGGAGCCGGAGGCTCTTTGGTTTTGGAATGATCCCGTTTTGAGGCATATTCCTTCAGGCTCTTATCCCGCACTTTTCCCGCGCGTCGCTGCCATGTCATCAACTTGGGTGCCTCCGAGCCTTCGAGCGCGTTGAGGAATGCAGATGGGAGCTTTTGCCGGATGTTCAGTACCGGCTCAAAAAGGTCGCCCAATTTTCCGATCCGTTTGACCGCCTGCTCGGGGGTAAAAAACAGACCGGAGGTCTTTTTACTTTTGGCAGCCTTCGCGATTTCATCCCACGTCACAGGCATGGAAATAAAAGGTCCATCCTCCCTTGCCCGCATGGCATAAACGCAGACCGTAGTTTTGAAGTCCGAATTCTGACTCCAGTCGATCAGAACCTTGCCTTTTCGCAAGGTCTTCGACATATCGAAAACAACCCGCTCAGGATCTTGCGCAGTGGCCAGTTGCGCCAATGACTTCGCAAATGGCTGTGTCACCTCATAGGAGGTAGGCATGTTCAAGGGCACTGACAGATGCAGGCCCTTGGATCCAGAGACCTTGACGAACGATTGCAGCCCCCACGTTTCAAAGATCGCCTTTAGAGAGAGCGCGACATGACAACAGTCAATGATGTCGGCGGGAGCGCCGGGGTCTAAATCGAACACCAAAGCGGTCGGGCAGTTCAGATCCGGCACCCGGGCCAGGAACGTGTGCTTTTCAATGTCACCCAAGTTGGTCGCCCACAGGAGGGTGGCTCGGTCGTTGCACAGGATATAGTTGATGTCGCTCCCGCCTTCGCTTCGGGGCACCGGAAAGGTCTCAACCCAATCCGGACGGTGCCCCGGCGCGTTTTTCTCATAGAAAGGCGGCTTGGTAACGCCCTCGGGGTAGCGCTTCATCGTAAGCGGCCGTCCTTGCAGGTGCGGTAGAATGGTATCAGCAATTTTGGCGTAGAGGCGATAACCTGTCCTTTGGTGTATCCTGTCGTTGGGTAAAGGATCTTCTCCGCATTCGAGAACCCCAGCTCTCTGCCATCCACTTCAACTATTTGTTTGGCGGGCATGATGGCCGGGAATGCGGATTAATGGTCCTCCTCCAGTTGTCCATTCGAAAAATTGCTTGCGCTTCTCAAGCCCGTTTACGGGGAGTGGACGTGGCACGTTTTGGAGTGGTTTTCTTTGTGGTGGCTTTTTTTGTAGAGGTCTTTTTGGATGGCTTGCCGGGCTTGGCTGCCAAGCTCTGCTGAAGTATTGCCACGAGATCAATTACGTTGCTGGGTGCTTTGCGGGGCATTGCCTTGGGTGAAGTTTTTACACCCTTTTTCAGTTTATCCTCGATCATCTCCTCCACCGCCTTGCGGTAGTCGTCGTTGTAATCTTCCGGATCCCACTTGGCGGTCATCGAATCGATCAGCGAACGGGCCATTTCCAGTTCCTTTTTCCCGACGGAAACAGCCGCGGGCTTGCGGAATTCGTCCAATTCCCGCAGTTCATCCGGGAAGTGCATAAGTTCCAGCATCAGTCCCTCGTCCTGTGGTTTGACCGCCGCAAGATGCTGCCGGGTCTTTATGACAACTTTGGCGATCCCGATTTTTTCAGTTCCCTTCAGGGATTCGCGCAGGAGCGCGTAAGCGCGGTCCCCGCCCTTCGCTGGCTCCATGTAATAGGGTTTGTGGAAAAAAACCGGGTTCACCTCCTGCAAGGCGGCGAAGGTCAAAATGTCCACCGTTTGCGTAGCCTCAATATCCACCCTTTTGAAGTCCTCGTCCTTTAACACGACGAACTTCCCTTTTTCGTATTCGTAACCCTTCACGATCTTGTCCCATTTGACTTCTTTGCCGTCCTTTTCCGCCACACGCTTGTAGTTCACAGGGCTAAGATCGCCGTCACGCAGCAGGCGGAATTTTAGGTCTTCGCTCCGGGTAGCCGGAAACAACGAGATCGGAATATTTACCAGCCCGAAGCTGATGGACCCTTTCCAGATTGCACGCATAGTGATGAAGATTTGAGTGACACCCTCCCCGTCGATAATATCTTCGGTTTAGAGCCAAAAGCACGGGCGGGGCTCTTAATCCTTCTGCAGTTGTTGTGCCCGGATCGCTTCCCCGATGCGAGTGCCATCATTTGCGCCCCAGTGCGGCGCAATGCGGGATGCTGTGTTTCTAAGGCGGGCAGATTGCCACATTCGATAAGGAAATTTTTTGCTGGCCTACACTGGGCAACTCCACTGTAATGGCAGGCATGTCCCTCATTCCTTGGCTGAATCAGCATCCTGTTTTCATTGAGGAAGTGACTTTTCAGGTGCAGGAGGACATGATCGGGCGGCCTATTGAGCTGACATCGGAGGAAGCCAGCCACGCAGGTGAGGTTATCGCCTTTAAGTTAATCCTGCCCCTCCAGTTGGATTTTGCCGATTGTGTGGGCTTGACCTGCGCCATTCCATTTAAGGCTATTGGGCTGGCAACGGGGCGGTGCCAGTCCCCATCTGGTGGGGATTTCACTTTCACACGAGAAGGCCAGGTTCATGGCGTCGTGGATGTGCGGTTCCCCGAAGGAGGCTGGAGTCCCGAAGCTTACCTGAGAATGTATCCTCACATTGAGCGAATCGTCAGTGTTGAATCAGTGGAGTTTGCGGCGTCGCCCGCCTGAAGGAACCTGACCGCCATGCACACCGCCCGTTTCCGATCCGTGGTCGCGAAGGCAGGCAGGCCTCAAACCCACCTGCAATTGGTTGCCCCGGAAAAGGACGCCGAGCTTCAGGCGGCCCTTCAGAAAAACCGGGTCATGAGCGTAACCCGAACTGTGGTGGGGAATGGGAAAGATTATGCAGTGGTGGGCTATGAGGGAGGCGCAGTATCCCAGCTTCTTATTTTCCCCAAGAGCTTGGAAAAATTCAAGGACCGCAGAATTGTCGGCCTTGATTACACTCTGCTCGATGAGCCGGTAGCAACCAGCGCGGCCAAACCCAAGCCAAAGCCAAAGCCGGTTCCGATTCCGGTAGAGGTACCGGCACCTGCACCCCTGCGAACGCCGCCTTCGAGCAAGCCCGTCGAGGCGGGCCATCCCGGGCCGCCCCCAAAAGCACCGCTTGGCCGCCCCAGGAAAAGAACGGCTACAACCGTGAAAACAAGGGATGTGCCGCATAAGAAAAAAACCATGAGTTTGAAGCAACTCAGATCCCTGCTCGCCAAAGTTTTGTTGGAATGGGACAGAGGGCACGATGTAAAAGCCAACAAAATGCTCGCTAAGATCGTAGATGGGCTGTGACTCTAATTTCTCCAAAATTGGTCAACCGGAGATGGGTTCGTGGTAAGTCCACGGTGAATCTCTGCAACCAGCGGCACCCAGATAGAATCAAATTTATTGCACTTTGCACCGCCGTGCCTCGCCACTCCACTGCAATTTGCAGTGGGCTCGGCACTGGAGATTGCGTTTCCTCGGGGGAGAATCCCGCGGCATACACTTTGCAGTAGGAGTTCTTCACACCTCATCACATTTATGAAACTCGCCACTCTAAAGGACCTCTACATTCACGAACTAAAAGATCTCTACAGCGCTGAGAAACAATTGCTAAAGGCCCTTCCCAACATGGCCAAGGCCGCTACTGCTCCTGATCTAAGAGCGGGCTTTGAGGCCCATTTGGAGGAAACCAAAGTGCATGTGACGCGTTTGGAAGAAGTGCTCGCCGCCCTGGGATCCGGAACCCGGGGACCGAAGTGTAAGGGAATGGAAGGATTGATTGAAGAAGGCAGCAGCATGATCGAGGAAGAGGCCGATCCCGAAGTCCGCGATGCGGGGCTTATCGCCGCCGCTCAGAAGGTGGAACATTACGAGATCGCAGGCTACGGTTGTGTCCGAACCTATGCTGAACTCCTCGGTGATACGGAAGCCGCAAAAATCCTGCAAACCACCTTGGATGAGGAAGGTGCCACCGACAAAAAGCTCACGCACCTGGCGGAAACTGTCTTCAACCTCGCAGCTCATAACGAAGGTTGAAGTTATGCGAATCACCGTGTGACGCAGGAGAGCCGGGGTCTCCGCCCAGGAGGCGGGGGCGTTTAAGCCATCCCGAATCCTGTAAATCCTATTGGACCACCTACCATGAAAATAGTAACGCCTGAAAACTTGCTTTTCGATCAGCTTCAGGATCTGCATAGTGTCGAGTCGCAGTTATTGGACTCGCTGCCTACATTGGTTCCCCGCATCAGCTTTGCCCCTCTGGTGGTCCATATGAACCACCATCTTGGCGAAACGCGCCATCATTGGGAGGTCGTTACCCGCATCCTGCGGGAAAACGGGTTCGAGCCGGGGAAGGACAGGTGCCTGGCAATGGAGGGATTGATCAAGGGAGGAGATGCTCATCTCGATGAAGTAGACGTGCCGGCCATTCGTGACCTGATGGTCGTCGCTCATTGCCTCAGGATAGAGCATTACGAGATCGCGGCCTACAGCATCACCGCCGTCCTAGCCAGGAAAATGCAGTTCTTCGAGGAGGCGGAGGAGCTTGAAGCAATCCTAGCTCAGGAGCAAACCGCCTCCTCCAAGCTCCAAAGCATGGAAGATGAGATTTTCCGGATAGCTGCTGAAGTCACACTGAACTGAAGCGATTTCTGCGGAACAATGGACTGTTGTAGGAACCTGCTAGCCATCTTTTTGATTTTCTGGGTCGCCTCAGCTGTTGCTGGGTGGAAAGTCTACAAGTCAGGTCCCCGCCTGCTCGCCGTTCATAGCGTTTCCTGGTTCAGGCGGCACTCAAAATCTCCCGGAAGGTTGCGGCATTTTTTAACGCAAAGCCCTCGCGGTCGTTATTGAAGTAGGCCCAGATTCTTTCCGCTCCGGATCTCACGATTCGCTCCTTCCATTCATCGAGCTCGGGCCGGGTGTAGTCATGCCTATACCATTTGGCTCGGCCGTGGAACCTGATATAAATCTCTCCTGCGGTTTTGATCAAAATGTCAGGAAGACGTGGGGCGCTGCACGAGCAGAAGATGGTTCCCGTTCTTCGGAACGCATCGTAAACCTTTCCATTCCACCACGATTTGTGGCGAAATTCCACTACATTTCGCCGTGCGTGGTCCAATTGGCCCAGCACCGCCTTCAACCGTGCCGGTGTGTAGTCGAAACTGGGAGGCAACTGGAACAGAAAACATCCCATTTTTGGGCCGAGCAAGTCAGCGATATAGCAAAAATCCCGAACAAGGGTTTTGGTTCCTTTGAAGCGTTTGACGTGAGTGATGAGTTCACAGACCTTGACCGTATAAATGAAGGGATTCTCGCCGGCCTGGGAAAGCCAGGCCTTGACGCCATTCCGGGTTGGCCAGGAATAAAAAGGGGCGTTGAGCTCAACGGTTGGGAATCGTGCCATGTAGGTCTGGAACCAGCCCGTGGTAGGCATTCCTTCCGGATAAAATAGACCCCGCCAGTGCCAGTAAAACCACCCCGAGCAACCGACGTTGACCCGGGGTGGTTCAGCGGCGACGGGGACAGGTATAGGAAGGTCGAGTCGAGCTTGGTGCATTTTCGCTGCCCGCCCCACGTTGGCTTCCCTTTGTTTTTCTCTTCTCGCGAGTTTGCGAGCCCGGCGTTCCTCCATAGTCAGGGGAGGTGGTGGAGCGGTGGCGTTGGTGGACATGGCTTAGAGAGGCCAATGAGGTTTTCAGCCCGGGCGGCGGAGAGTGGGCTCACGGCTCCAGACCCGCCCGGCTTTGGCCGCTTCAAAATAAGCATCGATTCCCTTGCTCTGATCTACTTCGACCACTCCGGCGTCTGGGGCGATGCCCGCCTTATCCAGCAGCACTTGGGATTCCGGAGAGAGGCCTATTACTTTCAGATGCCCGAAAGCATCACGGACCCAGTCGATCGCCGGAGCCTGGGTAGCCAGATCTTGTGCTCCCTCCTTGGAGGCCAGCACCGCCACAGTGTCGAACAAGAGTGAAGGGGCTGTGGTGAGGCTTTGGTCCGCCGGAGTCAATACGCCTTTATCATCCATAGCACCTCCAACCTTCGGGGCGATGATTAGCACAGCCGTTTTTTCCGCTTTGGCCTTTTCCCTTAGCGTTTTGAGCGCGGCACTGCTGAACCCATCCGTTACAAGTATCCCCACTTTTCGTCCTTCCAAGGTTTTCGGTGCTTTCGTCAAGATGCTTAGGGAAGGCGAAGCGGGAAGATCACGGGGCGCGACCCTGGGTTGGATGGGCTGCTCCTTTTCCTTCATACCCAGAGCTTCCGCGACACCGTCATGAAGGGCAGTGTTGATGTTTGCCAAATGGGCCAGCATCCGGAGACGGATGGCGGGAGTCTCCACTTTGGTCAGTTCGAAGGCAAAGGCGCTAATGATGTGATTTTGCTCGGTCGGGGTCATCGAGGCATAAAACTGACGCGCCTGAGAGTAATGGTCGGCGAAGGTTTCCGAGCGTTTTCTTTCTTTGGCCCCGTCCATCACCTCCGGCACGCTGCTGAATCCACGAGTAGGGTTTTCCCGTGGAACGCCCGGGTCCAAGGAGTTCGGTTCATAGGACACCCGGCCTTTGGGAATCTGCATCTGATGCATTCCATCGCGCTGGAAGTTCTTTCCGAACCCCATGGGACATCCTTTTGGCGAGTTGACGGGAAGCTGGTGGAAGTTTGGGCCTCCCAAACGGGAAAGCTGGGTGTCCTGGTAGGAAAACAAACGACCCTGCAGCAGCGGGTCGTTGCTGAATTCAATGCCAGGAACCACATTCGAGGGAAGGAAGGCGACTTGCTCGGTTTCGGCAAAAAAGTTATCCACATTACGGTCGAGGACAAGTTTCCCTACCATCCGCAAGGGGACAATTTCTTCCGGAACAAGCTTTGTGGCGTCCAGCACGTCAAAATCCAGTTTGTCCGCAGTTTCCTGATCGAACACCTGCAACCCGAGCTCCCATTCCGGGAAAGCTCCGGCCGCAATGGCATCCCACAGATCACGCCGATGATAATCGGGGTCGGCCCCATAGATTTTGACGGCCTCATCCCAAAGCAGGGATTGAGTTCCTAGCTTGGGAAGCCAATGGAATTTCACAAACCGGGAGGCGCCTTTGGCATCCACCAATCGGAATGTGTGGACACCGAATCCTTCCATCATCCGGTAGGTACGCGGAATAGCCCGGTCGGACATGACCCACATGAGCATGTGGTTCACTTCAGGGGTGAGGGATGCAAAATCCCAAAAGGTGTCATGAGCCGAGGCCGCTTGCGGGAACCCACGGTCCGGTTCCATTTTTACGGCATGAACGAGATCTGGGAACTTCATGGCATCCTGAATGAAAAACACCGGGATATTGTTGCCCACCAAATCGTAATTGCCTTCCTTGGTGTAGAATTTAACGGCAAACCCCCGCACATCGCGAGGGGTATCTCCCGACCCTGCCTTGCCAGCCACGGTGGAGAACCGCACGAACACCTCAGTTTTCTCCTCGGGGTTCTGAAGGAAGGCGGCTTTGGTGATATCGGCCTGGGATTTGTAAACTTGGAAATAGCCGTGAGCTCCGGTGCCCCGGGCATGAACGATCCTTTCCGGGATACGCTCATGATCAAAATGGGTCAGTTTTTCGCGGAGCACGAAATCTTCCAGCAGCACCGGCCCCCTGACACCGGCCTTCAGACTGTTCTGATTGTCGGACAGGGGGATTCCGTGATTGGTAGTCAGCGAGCCGTCTGGTTTACCGGTAGCTTGATGAGTTTCGCCAGACGGCGCGGGCCCGGCGGCCGGGGGGACCGGTGTTGCCGCCCCGGGATTTTGCCCTTGAGCGGTGAGAATGGTCATCAGTCCGAGTGCGGATACCGCACGGGGCACATTAAAGGAGTGAATAGACATGATCGGAGAGGTAGGTTAAGGACCGCCAGAGTTTTGCAGGAAAGGGGCCAGTATGAATGACTGGGGCGGCACGCTGATGAAGGGCGTCATCCTTGCGCAAAATGCCATGCCAAGGAGTGACGCTGCCTTGCATTTTGCTCCAAAGGGCAAGGGATCCGCAAAAGCTGTGGTTACATCCCTTTACCTCTTCAATAACTTCGATAAGTGTGGAAGCGTGAGTGCCATTTCCAAACCAATTCGGGTCCAGCTTTATTTACCCAGTCAGGACAAGGAAGGCCGCCCCTTGGCTGAATTCGATCAACTCACCCATGAGATCAGCGTGGCGTTGGCGAAAAAATTTGGCGGAATAACCCGTTACGCTGCTACCGGGTATTTCGTGAACTTCCGAAAATCAGTTGAGTGGGAATCCATTCAAATCATCGAATTCAGTTCCGATGAACTCACCTGGGAAAAGGAGGGGCTGGGATTTCTGCGTCTGACGGTCGATCTTGCAACCGGGTTGCACCAGGAGGCGGTGGCCTATTGCCTAAACGGGGTCATGACATTGCTCTATCCGGCGCCACCGGTGAAGTGAATACCTTCCGGGGAGCAAGGAGCATCATTCCAGTCTTATTCGTGGCCCGCTTTCAACCTGAGATCCAGTCCCCCCGTCCCACCCCAGCTGGGGTGGGACGGGGGGACTGAAATCAATTTCCCTTGACGGGTGGGAGCCAGGTTTTGAAATAGGATGGCGCATTTGCCTCAGCGCTTGCTGGTTCAGCTCACTATCGTTGGATGCGATGCAGTCGGGCGGCCATGGCCCACCGCACCGCTTGGCTCCATGGGTGAACTAAATTGAATCATCGTTGCGTTTGCTGATTGTCTTGGACAAAATCATCTGATTGCCGCGTCTCCGCTGTGGGGCTCTTGATTACGATCCGAGCAGAATATTCCAATCGGGTTCACTCGGATAATAATAGGCCCGCGACCCATGATTTCAAGATCCGCTCCGATATCGAGAAAGAGGTCGTTTTTGCCAAGCCAACAGACTGCTTGCATCGGGTTTTGGATTAGAGTGATCAAGCCATGACCGGCGGGAGGCGGTCGCGTCACTGAGTGCGTCCAATTGTCTCGTCCCTGAGCCAAAATTATGCCATTCCATCGGGGTATGGGAGCCTGCGTCGACGAGCCAAAGCTGTGGTTTGGAAAAGTCGTCGCCCTGATTCCCGGGAATGCAAAAAGCACGGCGGCTCACTCCATTGCGGGCAATTTGCATCACCTGCGCCGGTCTCGTCCGTGCGCCGTCGGGGCGGAAGGCTTTGGCACCGTTCCAGCACGGAAAAATCCGCCCTCCCGAATTAAAACTTTCAATCTTAATCAACTAAACATCATGAATTCAAACCTCCCCCCGCCAACTGGTTCAGAGGAGACTGAGCCACTCCAAACTGTAAAGGCCGAGGCCGAGAAAGTGAAAACTGCGGTCAAGGAGCAGGCCGAGCAAACTGCAGTTAAGATCAAAGACGAGGCAGAAGCAGCTTCAGGACATTTGAAAGATGCAGGGAAGCGTTTCGCCGAATCGCAGAAAACAGCACTTGCGGAAAAAGCCGGTGAACTGGCGGGAGCCGTAACTGCCCTAAGTGAGAAACTTCAGCAGGCAGAGGAGCCCAATTTGCTCGCCGGGCCCGCCCAGTCGTTTGCACAAGAACTGACTACCCTGGCGCAGTTTCTGAAACGATCAAATCCAGAGCAAATTCTGCACGGAGTGGAGAATTTGGCCCGACGGAAACCCGAGTTGGTCTATGGGGGCCTTTTTCTTACCGGCCTCCTGGCCGCAAGATTCCTAAAGGCTTCGGGATCGAGGGCAGCGGAAAAATTGAGGGAAGACCGTCGCAAAAACTTGCCCCGTAATGATGCAGGTTCAACCCGTTCCGGTGCCACGTACTTCAACCCTTCCAATGTATGAACTCCAGTGAGAACAATTTTGCAGACTTGCTCAAGCAGCTTCGCGACGACACGACTACCCTGGTCAAGGAGGAGATCGCACTAGCCAAGACCGAAATTGCAGAGACGGCCGCTAAGCTCTCACGTCATGCTTTGATGATGGCGGTGGGTGCTTTGGTTGCCCATGTGGCACTCATCTTGATATTGGTTGCCGTCGCATTTCTTGCGGCAATGATGCTGAGGTCAATGGGTGTGTCGGCAGACATGTCCACCTTCTTCGCGTTCCTCACAGTCGCCGTCCTTTCAGCGGCCGCAGGAACCGCCCTTCTCCTTAACGGACTGAATGGGTTCAAAAAGGAAAAGCTGATCCCAAGGAAAACAATCAGGTCCCTGAAAGACGATAAACAATTCATCAAAAATAACCTACCATGAACAACCAAGAAATTTCCGGAGACGCTCCGCGTTCCAGCACTGAAATCGAAGGTGGAATCCGTGACACCCGCAAAAGAATGGACGAAACGCTGGACGAACTTAGTCAGCGTTTAACCCCCAGATCTCTTCTCAATTCCGCCATGGATTGGTGGGACGAGAACAGCTCAGATATTGTCGGCAAATCTCGCGTGCAAAAAACATACCGGATGGTCGCCCATCAAGCAAAAAAACATCCCGCTCCTACCCTTCTGATTGGAGCAGGTCTGGCTTGGCTCTTCCTCAATTCGGAGGACGAGTCTACAGCACAGTCACCGGTTAGGGCATCACGTCTCCCCCAGGCTGATAAGCCAAAAGAGGATGGGATTACAGATAACGCAGTGGATAAAATGAAGGAAAAAGTTGGTGAGGCAAAGGAAGCGCTTTCGGGTGCTTTTGACTCCATTAAACAAAAAGCCCAAGGGCTACGGGACGAAGCTGAAGAGGTGAAGGATAAGGCTGCCGAACTCTACGAAAGCGGCCAGAGGACCGTTAAGAACAAACTGAACGATGGAATGGAGCAGCTGCGGGACGCGATGGACGATTACCCTTTAGCCATCGGCGCGGCTTTCCTTGCGCTCGGTGCACTCGCTGGGGTCATGCTGCCCCCGACCCGTCGGGAGGACTCTCTGCTAGGCGCAAAATCCGACGAGCTGGTCGGAGAAATAAAAGAAAAAGGGGAGGAACTACTCGAACAAGGGAAGGAAAAAGCCACGGAATTGGGCGGAGAACTGCTAGGTCAAGCCAAGGAACAAGGCATCACAGCGGAAAGTGTCGGCGCTAATTTATCCGACCTCACAACGAAAGCCGGAGAAGCCGTCCGCCATGTTGCGGAGGAAGTAACCACGAGTCTCAAGGAAAATAAACCCACTCAGACCATGAAGTGAAATAATCACGACATTTTCATGCGGAAAACTGCTAACACCCCTAAATAAACTACAATGAAAGCACTTTGCTGGCACGGAAAATCAGATGTTCGGATCGATTCTGTCCCTGATCCTGTAATCGTTGAACCAACCGATGCGATCATCAGGATAACATCCACTGCGATATGCGGGTCAGACTTGCATTTGTTCAACGGTTATCAGCCAACCATGGAAGAAGGAGACGTTTTGGGTCATGAACCCATGGGGGTCGTGGTGGAAGTAGGCAGCGCTGTGAAGCGACTCAAAAAAGGGGACCGCGTGGTGGTGCCGTTTGTTATTGCTTGCGGCAGTTGCTTTTTCTGCTCAAAAACTCTCTTCGCCTGCTGTGATACTACGAATCCGAATGCTAAGGAGGCGGAGAAGCTGATGGGACATTCTCCCGCCGGCCTCTTTGGTTTTTCTCACCTTATGGGCGGCTACGCGGGCGGGCAGGCGGAATATCTCCGGATCCCACATGCGGATGTTGGCCCTATCAAAATCGAATCTGACCTTCCGGACGAAAAAGTTCTTTTCCTCTCCGATATTTTCCCAACGGGCTACATGGCGGCGGAGAATGCTGAAATTCAGCCCGGCGATGTCGTCGCAGTTTGGGGCTGCGGCCCTGTTGGTCAAATGGCCATCCAAAGTTGCTGGATGTTCAGTCCAAGCAAAGTAATTGCTATAGATCGAATCCCGGAGAGGCTCGAGATGGCCCGTTCAAAAGGCCGGGCTGAGACCATCAATTTTGATGATGAAGATGTTTACGAACGCCTTCAGGAAATAACCGGAGGTCGGGGGCCTGATAGATGCATCGACGCGGTGGGCTGCGAAGCTCATGGAGCAGGAAGCGTCGATGCTGTGGTTGACCGGGTAAAAGCTGCCGTCAAGCTGACCACGGATCGGGCGCATGTGATAAGGGAGGCAATTTACTGCTGCCGAAAAGCCGGCACCCTTTCCATTCCAGGCGTCTATATCGGAGCAGTTGATAAGATGCCGTTGGGGATGGCGATGAACAAGGGACTTACACTCAAGATGGGTCAGACCCACGTTCAAAGATATACAAAACCGCTCCTAGAGAAAATCGAAGCAGGTCAGATTGACCCTTCTTTCGTAGTAACGCATCGACTTCCTCTCGCCGACGCACCGCAAGCCTACAAAACGTTCCGGGACCGGGAAGACGCTTGTATCAAGGTCGTCCTCACTCCCTGAAATGGGACAAAATCAGACGCAACGCATCACCAACCTATCCTATAGCTTTTATGAACACAATCGACCCATCGGCGAAAACCCTGAATTCTCTTCTTCGCGGAGAGCTTTCCGCAATTGAGACCTACAATCAGGCACTTCACAAATTCGCAGACTCCCCCGTCGTCTCCTCGCTTAGAACCATCCGCGATGATCATCAGGAAAGCGTTTCTATGTTGCGAAGCCTGGTTCAAATGCGGGGCGTTGAACCCGAAACTGATTCGGGCGTGTGGGGAACTTTCGCAATGGCAGTGGAAGGCACCGCCGCCCTTTTAGGTAGTTCATCCGCCATTATTGCGCTGAAACAGGGTGAAGAACACGGGATCGGTCAATATGAGGACGCGATTGAGGACGAAGAGCTTCCCTTGGATGTTCGGGAGGTGCTTGTGCGTAATCTCCTTCCACGCCTACAGAGTCACGTGGCCAGCCTCAATGGCTTGGTTTCCTGAGCATTCAAATGGTCTGAATTTCTGCCATCCAAGGTTTTCCCTTCGCTCCTGTAATGCCGGCATTTAGGAGGGGTGCTGCCTCCCGGCCCTCTGATCCGGCAACAGATTTTACTCGGTCAACCGATTGTCATCGTCTAACCGGCCGAGGAGCTTCCGGATGGCTGCCGCCGCTGTATTAAATGTCGGGAAATCAAGCAGGTGGAGGCGGACTTTTCTCCTCGCCTAAATTCCTGCTGAACCTCCCTGAGCAAAATGGCACGTCATCGATACCTTACGGTCCGGAAGGTGAAGGCAAGAGGATAGGAGGGAGAGAGGCCGGGACAAGACCTCGGGCACTGGCGCACTTCCCACCCCTGCCCTACTGGGGGTGGTGGTGCCTTTGCAGTTGAGGCCGTGCACCATGACTTCCAATGCGGGGCATTTCAACCCACCGGACACCTCTGCTAGTGGCAAAATGCCATGGTTCCGTTGGCCAATGGGGCGATTATCGGGGGAACGGGTCATGGCATGAATCCGGCTGACCATATTGATGGTTTGATGTCCCTTCCACACCCTCCTCAAAAACGCCATGATTAAAGAGCTTTTAAAAGAAGGCCCTGCCCTGCTGAAGGAAACCGGTCGCGAGTGGCAGGACGACAACGCCATGCGTCTCGCGGCGGCTCTGGCCTATTATACGGTGTTTTCACTGGCACCGCTGATGCTCGCAGCGATAGGAATCGCAGGTCTGATTTTTGGGCATGATGCTGCGACCGGACGGATCTATGCGGAATTGGAAGGCGCGGTGGGGCCAACGGTGGCTAAATCCGTCCAAGAGATGGTACAGGCAGCGGACAAACCCACCACCGGTTGGCTCAGCACCATCGCCGGGTTTGGGTTGGGCTTGTTCGGAGCGTCCGGCGTCTTTGGGGAACTGATGGGCTCTCTGAATCAAATCTGGGGAGTCACGGGAAAAGCGGAGGGAGGCATCTGGGTCTGGATCAGGGGCCGCTTTCTCTCAATTGGAATGGTGATGGGGGTTTGCTTCCTCCTGCTGGTCTCGCTCCTCGCCAGCGCGGCCCTGGCCTCGGTAACCAGTTACGGACTCAAGCACATCCAAGGAATGGCCGTGGTGGCGCAAATACTCAATCTCCTGCTGTCACTGGGGGTGGTCACCGTCCTCTTCGCGGCCATGTTTAAATTCCTGCCGAAAACACAGATCGAGTGGAGAGACGTGTGGGTGGGAGCTGGAGTCACCGCAGCCCTTTTTACGCTCGGTAAATTTGGGCTGGAACAATACCTCGCCCGGTCCAATCCGGCCTCCTCTTATGGAGCCGCCGGCGCTTTAGCGATTCTGCTGATCTGGGTGTATTACTCGGCGCAAATCTTCTTTTTCGGAGCAGAATTTACCGAGGTTTATGCCCGGCGGTTGGGTTCCCGGCTGAACCTTGCACACCCGGTAAAACCGGGTGAAACTGCTGAGCACGGAGCAAGGATCGATCAGGAGGAGCATAGCGTTCTCCAAACAAGCCCGCAGCACACCTCGGTCGGGTGGCTGCTGGCGGCGGGGTTGGTAATGGCCCTCCTAGAGCGCACGACAAGAAATAATAGCAGCGTCTTCAAATCTGGGTGGAAATGAGCCCCGTAGCACATTTCTAAACGCCATGTGTAGCAAAACCTCCGCTTCCGACGTTCTTCCTCTCCCCACGCACGAAAAACGCAAAGCCCGCAAGGCGACCCGTCGCGAGATACAACGCTCCGTCGATTAAAATGCATGAAGAACGCTGACACGCCACCTTTCGGGGGCAGCACCAATCGTCACACTGCATTTTGTAAATGTCGGCTGTTCCGGATGACGCTAGCTAAGAGCCTATTGTAAGATCGCGGCAGTCCCAGTTGCCGGAGCAACGCTTATTCCATCCATCAGAGTCGGATTTTCGCTCCGCCCCGTCCAATTCCGGAAACATAAATTGAGGCGCAAAAACCTTGCATTATGCCAACGTTAACATCCCAATCCAATGCAATTTTCAACCCTCAACGGAGAAACCTCCCCGGTGAGGATCGCGGCATGCTGTTAGCTTATAGTGGTACGCTTCATAGGCGGGCATAAAGCCGATACTGCCCCTCGGCCCCAAATTCCTACTGCCATGAAAAATAAAGTGGTCAAACCAATCAGCAACAAATCCAAGCCCACAAAAGCGGCCCTCAAGCCACAGCGGCCAGCGAAAAAACAAAGCCGCCAGCCAGGGGTTGAATCGATCATGCGACCCAGACCGGTCTCGGAACATCCGCTATTCACGAACGGCGACCGACTACTGGGTCGGGTTGCCATCATAACTGGCGGGGACTCAGGCATCGGAAGAGCCATCGCTTTGGCTTTTGCGAGGGAAGGTGCCGATCTTGCCATTTTGTATTTAAATGAGCAGAAGGATGCGGCGGAGACGGCGGAGAGAGTAAGAGAAAAAGGAAGGCGGTGTTTGCTGATCCGGGGAGACATTTCCAAAGAATCACATTGCCGGAAAGCGGTCGCCGCGACGGTGAAGGAGTTCAGGCAGGTTGACATCCTGGTCAACAACGCAGCCGAGCAGCACCCCCGGAAGGGGATCAGTCAAATAAGCGCAAGACAACTCAAATCAACCTTCGCGACAAATGTCTTTCCACTGTTCTACCTGACTTCCGCCTGCCTCCCCTACTTGGAAAAATCGGTGCATGCCTCCATAATCAATACTACCTCTGTCACGGCCTATCGCGGCAGTGCGGAACTTTTGGACTATTCGGCATCAAAAGGGGCCATAGTAGCTTTTACGCGCTCCTTGGCAACCAGTCTGGCCCCAGTTCATATCAGGGTAAACGGAGTAGCCCCAGGACCCATTTGGACACCACTTATAGCAGCCACTTTTCCCGCAAAAAAAATCGCTGTCTTTGGGGCAGACAGTCCCATGGGAAGAGCAGGAGAGCCTTGGGAATGTGCGGAATGCTATGTCTTCCTCGCCTCTGAGGCATCCAATTATATGACAGGTCAAGTGCTCCACCCCAACGGAGGAGAAATTATCAATGGGTAGCAATCAGTTCGGGACACCATTTTATCCACCCTGCCCATCCCCAAGGCTCGTTTACCTTGCGTCCCGAGGCCATCCTTCCTCGACAATGGCCGCCAGCGGGTGCGCGTTAGGGCTCCTCCCGCGGACAATCTCTGGTTAGTTCGGAGAGGACTCCAACGCTCCGCCGCGGAACCGCGCGAACGCGGGACATCTCCTCAACGACGGTTCCCAAAGGTGTATTGGACTAGAGCTTCCGCTTGGTCCCATATACCGTGGTCGCGAACTCCTGCCACAGGGCCACTGCAAGGGGGCTTGGCGGTGTGGCCGTGCTTGCTATGGAGTAAAAGCGGCTGTTCCTCGCGAGACTGGTCCCGGCCAAGCTAGTATTTAACCCTGATTCCTCCGACCTGATCCATTTAGGTCATTATTGCAGTTGGGTGAGGCCGCTCTGGCCGGGCACCTGCCTCGCATCAAGTCATTCAGGCTCCAGAATAAGTGGGGGCGCCTCACGGCTTTTATAGTCCAGCCTGAAATCCTCGGGAGTTTCGTTCTTCCGAGTGACGGAAACCTTAACCACCAAGGTCATCCTTTACGGCTTCAGCCACTCCCGCAGCGCTTTCCAGCCCCGACTGCTGTTTCTGTGTTGCTCAACGGATTGATGCTCCCCCGTTTTTGGTGGCTTCGAAGAGTGTCATAGTACCGACACCTTCCACACTATGGAGGCCCTTCCGGCTCGTATGCAATCCATGCACACCCATCAATTGCTAGTAAGGATCGCGCACCGACTGTTGCCCGGTTGAGGCGTTCTCTAATGGGGTGCTAATTTATTGGTGATATCTGGACTAGGTAAATCCGCGCACCAGATTTCCGCCACTTTACTGCCCCCATGAAACTCATGCGCTTTCCCAAAAACGCGCCTGTGTACAACCAGGAATCAGGCCTCACAATGAGGCAGGTCATCAATGAAGCCTTCGTCGTAAGCAATTGCTGTGAATGCGCTGTCGACGCGGGGATCTGGTGCGGCGCCGCCGTAATACTCCTTAAGCACCCATAAGAATCCACGGCGCACTGGAAAACCTTCTTTCCCAATATTTGGCGCCATTTCATTCCATGCATTGACCTTCTCGGGCGTGTGTTGTGCCAGACGCCTGAACCATTCCTCCACGAACTCATCGCTCCCATTGGAATCGGCCACCGCGCCGAGAAATTCGTTTTTCTCGATGCCGAAATGATCCAGAAAAACGCCATCAGTGGCCAGAGGGTGACAGAATGGCCGGACGAACTCTGGAGCCAGCGAACCTGCGAGGTGATGCTTGGCTTTGTCGACCAAGCGTGGGAACCACACGCAGCCTGCAAGCCTATCTGTGGGACGGCGGAGTTGCATTGCTGGGCAAGCTATTGGGCCCGGAAAGGGACTGCAAGTGTTTTTGGAGGAAGGTCGTGTGGCCTGCCCGGCTACTGAGCCCCGGCGCGGACCGTATCGCCCGCAGCCCTGCCTGCGTCCGTAGCGGCGTTCACTCCGGTGCTGCCGGCCTGTCGGCCCGTTTCAACCGTGCCGCGCACGGCACCCGTGGTGGTGCTGGTGGCGGTGTTCACGGCGGACCGCCCTGCCCCTGACAGATCTCCCCGCGCCGTGCTTCCGACCGTGCGGGCGGTCCCGCCAACCGTATTCCGCACCACTCCCGCGCCCGTCCTTCCCGCGGCGGCCGCGGTGTCCACGGTGCCACCCACGGCTTTTTGAGCCATATGCCCCGTGCCCCGGGCAGCGGTTTGGGCAGTATGGGTGGCGGTTTTGCAGGAAGCGCACAGGCTGATGCCGGCGATGGCGAGGATGGCGATGGTATTTTTCATGGTAGGGGGGTATAGGTTTGCCCGGCCCCGCGTAGCCATGCCTCCATGGAAGCAGGCCCGCTGAGCCGGGGCGGTCCCAGAGCTTTGCAGAATTCATTCCAGCCCCCACGTCGGGGGGCGCGCGGCAAAATTTGCGCATTACGCCATATTCAAAGGCCCTATCACTGCAAAATGCCCCGGTTCACCCGCCCGGGGCTGGCTGGGATTTTATTATCCTCGGCTCCGGTCCTATCCTCTCAACCCTCCTGGAGGCGTGGACGTCCCGCTCCTGGAACGCCGCCACGAAAAATCTTCACGCTAGGAATAAATTTTCATTTTACACGCCGAAAAAGTTTTGTTCATTTTTCCCATTATGAACTCTGATTGTTATATGATCCCTAAAAAGATCCTCTGTAGCCTCCTGGCTCGGTTGGGATTGCGCCATCAGTCAAAATTGCAGGATCCGTTGCCGGAGCTGACCAAGGAGCAACTGGCCGGAATGGTCCAGACTCTGGTGCATCAGCAGGGCGGAGAGCCCCTGGATCTGAGTTGCGAAAAGCAGGCGATCCGCGAGCGCCTTCTCTCTGAAACCAGGGAAAGAAAACACCATGAGGGATCTGATTCGGGATCGATGCAGGCCACCGGGTAGAGCCACGTCGCGCAGTAGTCCTTCTGAACCCTGAGCCGGAACACAGCGGAGACAGAGGAGTTGGCTGATGTGAAAAACGAGTCAACGCTCTCTCACCTGAACAAACTCGCCCCCTCAAACCCGCTCTTCCCTCCCCCCGCCCTCTGGCGCTCTCCCCCCCTGCGCCGGCTCCGCCTTCTCATACCGGGACAACCGTTGCTGCAGTTCCACGATCGTGGCCGCCTGTTTGGCCGCCACGTCCCGGTAGATCGGCATCGCCTCCGCCATCGCCATGTGGCGCACGTGCTCGGCTGGGGTCACGTCAAACCCCTCGTCAAACCGCGACTGGATCTGGGCTAGCACCGCTTTCCCGGCCGGGGTGCGGAAGAAGAGTTCCCCCGTCGCCTGGTCCCTCAGCTCCTTCCCCACCGTCTGGGCCTCGGCCGCGAACCGCAGCCGCAGCCCTTCCGTGATCTTGCCACAGAGCACCCCCGGCATCCCCGCCTCGTCTTTCGCCATCCGTGCCATCCGTGCCATCTGTGAAATCTGTGGTTAGTCCAATCTACCCTCAACTCCGATGGGCCGGAATCCCCCGCCCCGCCTTCCGGCTCTGAGGAGGCGCCCGTTTCTCCGCCGGAGGCTGCCGCAGCGTCTCAATCACGCTCAACGCCGCCCCATACCCCCGGCAAAAGGCCAGGGTTGAAGCAGCACTGCCCTCCTCCCCCTTCGCCAGCATCCGCACCGAGTCCGGCTTCAGCGTCCGCACCTCACCGAGCCCCCGCATCGGGTCCATCCCCGCCAGCACCCCCCGGAACTTCCGCCCCGTCTCCGTCCCCAAAAAAACCCGCAACTCCGCCCCCGCCGCCACATCCCTCAAAAACCCCTCCAACCCCACCGCTTCGGCAGGCAGTTCGTTTCCAGTCGGTTCAGAGTGGGTGGCTTTCATGCGTTGTCCCACATAGTTACACTTCTCCTTTCTTGCGTAAACCTCTTTGTGTCCTTCGCACCCTTCTGTTCAAAACCTCCAATATCCGTGCCATCGTAAAATTCGTGCCATACGAGGCCGCCCCCCCTAAATCCTTGCCATCACAGCCTCGGTTGCATACCATCGGGCATCTTCATTAAAAGCCATTTCTGCAAGGCACCTGAAGGCCATCCCCATCCCCAAAATGAGAGAAAAAATTTCCCACTGGCTGCCCGTGGGTTTCTGCGTCGCCATGTCAGTGAGCTGCGTCGTTACCTTCATAGGTTTCCCCGGGGCATGGGTCATTCCCTTCCTCTGCTTCCTGCCCATGTGCTTCCTGTTCGTGGGCGCCGTAACCACCAAACTGCAGCAGGAGGTTCAGGAATTGCGTGCGCGAATTGAGGAACTGCAGCGCAAGCCGAGGTAATCACCTGAGGCTTGGCAATCGGCCACTCTCAACCCGATGTCTCTTCCTAAAGATAAAGCCTGGTTTCTCACGAAGCGGTATGGTTACGGCTGGGGCCTTCCCGTCCGCTGGCAGGGCTGGGCCCTGCTCATCGCCTACACCCTCACTCTCACCCTGGGGGCCATCTTCCTTGCGGGCGGTAACCCTCCTCTTTTCCTGGCCTTCACCCTGGCATTCTCCGCGGCCCTGGTCGCGGTCTGCCTCTGGAAAGGCGAATCCCCCCGCTGGCGCTGGGGGGGAAAATGAAACTGAGGGCCACGATTCTATAAATGCACCCATATGCTTAAGATGTGGGATCGGGATGGAAAACGGATACATTCCGCATTTTCATCATGGTGGGTCACGTCGGCAGCCTAATTGGGTACCGGGCCCTCCCCAACGGACTTGGTGGATGGGCCTCAAGCTCCCAGACCACCAAATTCCTGTCATCACCTTCCGTTGCCCCCAATGCGGAAACCTCGATTTATTTGCTCCGCCGGCCTGAAGACAAAATCCGTGCCATCTGTAAAGTGCCCGCCCTCCGGGGCCTTTCCATCCTTTGCCTACCTTCTTCTGACCTCTGTCCCCCTGCCCCATTGACCTAGGACGGACCGTCTGCCTCCATATGCTTCCGCGCCCTGATCTGCCGGCCCCGCTCAAAGTGCCGGCTGCGTTCCCAAGCGCCGTTTTTTTTGAAGATGTTCAGCCGGCCTCCTGTCTGGAGTCCCAACTCGGTGGCCTTGAGAATCGCCGCTTGTTTGCTGCTGGAGCGTACCAGCACCTCGCTGGTGTCCTCGTCTTTTAATTCCCAATAGAGGCCCTTTCTGTCCAAAGAATAGCGTTTCATAGGGTGGGGTGCGTAACCATGGTTTTGTAATAGCAGTTGGCGTTCCAACCGCGGGAGCAGAGCTTTTCCCCCCTCGCTCCCCCTTTGGGTTCCTTACCCACCTCTAGGTGGCTGGCACGGTACCATCAGACCCGTTGCATTATGCAACCCCCCGTATGAGCTACCTCAGCAAATGATGGCCCGGATCACATTAAAGCTCGAAAAACTAAATAGAACCCCCTACCCTGCTCCTCTGCCCTCTCAACCCTGAACCCTCCTCCCCTATTATGGCTGACTTGGAACGCGCTCTCCAGATTGCCCTGCAATCGCACGCCGGGCAGAAACACAAAAATGGGGCTCCCTACATCTTCCACCCAATCCCGGTGATGATAGGTTGCACCGCTCCCGATGCCCAGATTGTCGCCCTGCTGCACGACGTGGTGGAACACACCGACACCACTTTCGAACAACTCCAGGCCGCGGGGTTTTCAGAAGAGGTGATCGCCGCGCTTCGTTTGGTCACTCACCAGCCAGGGGAACCCTATGACGAATACATCGGGAACTTGATGGCCAACGGGATTTCGCTGGAAGTCAAAATCGCCGACCTGGAACACAATTCAGACTTCCGGCGCCTGAAGGAAGTCGACGAAGCCTTCGTGGAACGCCTCCGCCGCAACCTCGCCGCCTACCAGCGCCTCACCGCCAAACGCGACGAACTGATGGGCAAACTATAACCACTCCTATGGCCTTCATAAAATCCGCGCCATCCATAAAATCCGTGACATCGGTGGTCCTCCCTTTCCGTGCCCGCTTTCCCTTTCCCTCAAGGAAGACGGGGTGCCGTGAGCGCCGCGATAGCAGCAACGATCACAGCAGCGCCAGCCAGCAGGAAACAACACAGGGTCAGTGGCACCCATGGAAATTTCCGGGTTTTCATGACGCCCAACCATACCGGGATCCTCTCAATCCCTGCAACTGGATTATCTTCCCCATGGGTATAAGGCTTGTGCTTAGCCGCCTAGATTCCGTGCCATTCGTGATCTCCCTCTCCCTTTCCCCATTATGATCGAATCCTGGCTGAAACTGCTGCTGCGCATCCTCGGATGGATTTGCGTGCTGGCACTGGTTCCCTTGTTCATGCCTCGGAGTTGGCTCGACGCCGGCCACTGGTCCCTCGGGATGGGCCCGTTTCCCACGGCCCCGATCACGGAGTATCTTGCCCGCTCGGTTTGCTCCTTGTGCGCCTTTTACGGTGGGCTGCTTTTACTGCTCGCGGGAGATGTTCTGCGGTTCATCAACATCATCAGGTATCAGGCCGTCGCCATTATGACCCTCTCTGCAGTGGGGATCTTCGCGGGCGTGCGTGCCGGTGTTCCGGCTTTCCTCGTGGTCGCTGACGCAGTTGGATGTTGGATTTTCCTGCTGCCAATCCTGATGCTTGCCGCCCGATTGAACCGGGAATCACCGCAGGCAGGCGGCAACGCACCGTGACCAATTTCGGTGCCTGATGCAGAAAACCGCCCCCCACCGAAAGCACAAACAGGATGGAAAAACCACCAGACGACAAACCATCGGGACGCTCTGTGGCTATCGCGGCAGCTTTGGCGATCAGCGCCGGGGCCGGGACTGGGTGGGCTCTGATACTCGCAACGGGCAGCGCTGCCCTGGGGATTGGCATGGCAGGTTCAATTTCCTATCTCATGAACAACTTCCTCCGAAAAGTCATAAAGTGAGGGGGATTCAAGGGCACCGTTTCTCCTGCACCGCCGCCTTATAGCCAGTGTTCCTCCATGCCGTCCCGTCCGTTCATCTGTGCCATCCCTGGTCGCCCCCCTGCCCCCTGGCTTCCTTTTCCATAATTTGGTGCATCCCCCAAGTCTCCGTCACGGTATATGTCTCCTAAACCGCCCCTCTTGCGCAACCTTTTTCATATCATTGTCTTCTTCATTTGTTGTGTGATCTTTCACATAATCACAGGCTCCCTGGCACCGGTAGGTCGTGGAGTTAACGCCGTCTTGTTCATCGGAACGGTGGGAAGTCTTGGAGTTTTGTCCCTAAGTTTTGCATTTGTCCGGTGGGATCGCACCCGCCTTGGAGACGTCGGTGCCTGGCCCGATGGGCGAAGTCTCCACCGCCTGGCTCTCGGGTTTATGCTGGGCTTGCTCCTTGTGATACTGACCTCCGTTATCCTCGTCGTCTTTGGGCATGTTCGATGGGTTCGCACAGGAGAAGTCAATGTTGGAGAAATGTCGCTCGCCCTGATGGCTTATGTGGCGCTGTCGTGCCGCGAGGAGCTGGCTTTTCGCGGCTATCCGTTGCGGCGTCTGGAATCAGTCATTGGACCATGGTTCGCCCAGCTTGTGGTAGCGGTGGTTTTCTTGATTGAGCATGTGGCTGGGGGCATGGCTTGGAGCGAGGCAATCGCCGGCGCAGGGGTTGGCGCACTACTGTTCGGGATGGCCGCGATTGCGACCAGAGGTCTGGCGGTGCCGATCGGTGTGCACGCGGCTTGGAATTTCGGCGATTGGATGCGTAGCGGCGGCGGTAAGACCACTGGCTTTTGGAAGGCGGTCGTGGAGGATGGCTTCGAAGCACATGCTGGAGTCGTGGGGTGGGTTGGTTATGTTTCAGTAATGCTGCTCGCAACATTGGCGTTTTGGATATGGTATCAACGCGTAAACAGCCCCGCGTGAAGGCAGACCCAGTAAGCCAAACAAGGCGAGCCTTGCCAACCCTGACGGGTCGCCCTGACATCCTCATCGCCCGGGAGCATGAGCCTCCATCCGCGCGTGGACGTTCCTCCATCCGTTCCATCCGTAAAGCCGGTGCCATCCGTGGCCTCCCCGTCTCCCGCTCCCCTAACCCATCCGAAACCTGAGCCCAAGCGCTCTGGAGACAGACGAGCTGACTGATCCAAAAAAAGCGAGTGAACCCTGAAACCTACTCCCCAACTCCCTTAAGACTCTCCAACAAGCGCCCCTGCTGCTCCACCGCCTTCCCCTGAGCCAGCATCCTCATCTCCAACTCGTGCCGCTGCTCCAGCAGCTCCATCTCCCGTTTATGCCGCTCCATCGCAAGGCTCCCCACAATCTCCTGGTCATCCGGGTTTTCGTGTCCTTCACACTAATAAAGCAATCAGCAACCCAGCTTGCCGACCTGCGGCTTCTGCGGCTTGCACTGCAGCCTCAAGGTAGGCAGGGGAGTCCACCAGTGAGGCGATCATGGCCGCTTCGCTCCGTTTCCTTTCTGCCGTCGCTATACGGTAGGGATCGACAATATCAACGAAGCGGTGTCGCGAGATTGAGACTTTCATGACGGGGGGTTTGTCGCCGACGAACGGTTTTTGAGGAGCTTTTGCCCTGCCAGATGGAAGGCAAATTAGCAGGGAGGCGCTCTACTTCGGGTTGGATGGCAAAATGCCAGATGCCAGGCAGGCTTGGGAGGCGTTTTGCGCAACGATCGCAAGCAGAATTGGCAGGTTCGGCCCCCTGTTCCCCGATGTTTCCTGTTGAGCTCCAAGTGGAACACCAACTGCAAAGTGACAGCATGGCCTCTTCAGACTTCGCTCGTTGGGGCCCTCGCAACCACCAACCAACTACCCCTTATGAAACCGCTCATTATTCCCGCCTTCGTCGCATTTTCGTTCGTGATGTCCGCGAATGGCCAAGACTCGCAAACCAAAACGGAGAAGACGACCAAGACAAACCCTGATGGTTCGACGCAGCAAACCACTACAACGATCACCACGTTCAATCCGGAGACAAACACCAAGGTCGTTGAATATTTCGATGCTTACAAAGCGAACCCCTACGGACTCCCACCAGAATGGACGACCCGTATGAAAATCAAACAAATACCGCCTGCTTGGCGGACAACTCAGATACCGGCGGGAACCATCGTGACCAAGGAACAGCAGGAGCTGCTGTTGGAAGCTCCTCCAGCCCTTGTCAAAGTGCTGCCCGCTCCCAAGCCTGAAATCCGCTACTACGTGGCTGGTGGGAATGTGATCGCCGTCGATAAGTCCTACAAGGTAGTGGATTCCCTCCGCGTGCCTTCGGTTAAATTTGATGTCGAGGTGGACGATGGTGAAATCGAAATCAAAAAGAAAGAGAAGGACGATTAATTCAGGGACTGGCTGCAACGCTAACCTTTCACATTCGGTCGGAGTAGATGCCGAGAGCGAAGCCACGGTCTGCCTTCTCCATCCCGCCCGTCCAAAGGCAGAGGAAGGGCCGTAGTCCCCCCGGAAGCAGCCGGCTTCCGGGGGGTGCAGCCGGTTTACTCAACTGAAGCGCTGGGAGCTGGCTGACTGAGTTGACCGGCGGAATTCATCCGAAGGCCGCCGGACTTGATGCACGGTGGCGCAGTCGTCGTCGACGAGTAGCCGATTCAAACCCAGCACGGATGACTGCCCGGCTCGCCACCCCGAAACCAAATGGACGCAACAATAAACCTCAGGAGGATTCCGGAATAATCGGAAATGAACAATATGATCCCAATCACCTTTATTCTCAATCAGGGCTCAGACGCGGATGGTAAAGAAGTAGGCGGTGTAAATTGGCCGCAGATTCCTCCCGCTGGAACTGAAGTTGAAGTGGGTGGAACCCTTTATGAAGTAATTGGTTCCCGCTGGCATGAAAACTTCAAAGACACTGCGGGGCAAAAAGTAATGGGGGCCTATGTTTTTGTTACCCAGGACCTCTAGATCCGGAGTTGCAGGCGACGACTCGCCTATCGTTGCACCTGAATCCGACGCTGGTGTCACGCTGAATGCTCTTCTTGGCAAGTCGAGTAGTCAGCACCTCGGGTTTTGATTTGTCGCGGGCGCCGCTGATTGTTTGCAGGACGTCCGCCTGCCGGTGAAGCGGGGTCGTTCCAACCCTTGAGCGATCTCCAAAAAGAGCAATTCTCCGACTGCCGCCTCATATCTGGACCGGTCCCTCTCTTTCAGCTCCAATGGGGGTCGCTCTGCCAGATGAACGGTGCCGTGGGTGGTCTTGGTGCAGACTACCAGTGCCGGCCAGGATAACGGAGCAAAACGAGCATGGATCGCAGGCGGGAGGTCCGTAGGGCGTGAAAACAGTTCAGCCAGACGTGCTGGAAGAATCCAAGTTTCCTCCCGGATACCCGGCCGTGACGAATCTTTTTTCTGCACCACGATGGTTGCCCAGTTTTTGGCGTGTGCCCCATCGAGCCTGAACTGGCCCGAACCGACTGCAAAATGAAGGCCGTCCTGCTCCAAAAAGGGGATCAAAAAGGAGACGTTCCTGGAGTCCAACTCCTTGAGCAGGTTTAAGTCTGTCTGCTCCAGGAAATGCTGCAAACCGGGTTTGAATGGTTCACTCATAGCTGTGTGAAGGGGACTTGCCCTCGCTTGGAAGTGCCATCAAAGGCTGAGCGCGTGTTGATTTCTCGTTTAGGCTGTTTGCCTCCATTCCATTTCCTGGGGTTCCCGGGGAAGACCCAAGTGAACGGCATCGAAGCCGTGGGAACTAATTGTTTCATACGCTCTTTGGCTGATTTCCACTGCGACCCAATCTCCCAGCCTGAGGAAGCCGCTCGAGGTGGCATTAGTTTGGGCTTCTTCGACGGTTCTGCCGATGCCGTAGGCAGGGCCAACATTGGACGGGTGGATGAGGGCGATAAATTTCATAGGGGCGTGGAGGGATGTGTTTGGAATTCAGGAAGTTCCAATAATCTCCTCTGCAAAAATCATTCCAAGCCTCAGAAGGGGCCAATCACCGGGGAGGCGATCCTGCCCTCCGTGAGCTTTTTCTGGCATTCTGCCTTCTCCCCAAATGGCAAAATGCAGCTGGAATGGCAGCCCGCCCGAGCTCTGTCGGGGGCGAAGGCGTGGAACGTTTTTTGCTGAAATCGCCCGGTAAGGTGCTGATCATTTCCTGACCCCAGCTGTGCTGCACCTCTCCTACAGCGCACGACCTGCCCAACCCAACATCAACCATCCTTCACCATGTCTGCAAAAAAGCCTGCCGGAAAACGGGAGCTCATTGAACCCACACCAGGGGATAAACGGTATGTCCGCCGGAATGAAAGTGGCACCTTTGGCCAGACTGTGGATGTGGGCGCATCCCTGGCAGCCGATAGCAGGACGAAGGCGAAGAAGAAGGTTCCCAAAGGCCAAGGGGACCGCGGCGATACCACCTAATCCATAACTGCCCTGACGACCCATGCCAGCCTTAAACTCAAGGCGAAAATTTGAATCCACTTCGGCTGAGAAGCCGAAGACTGTGGAGGAACTGACGGCTCAAAATGTAGCCACCATCGTGCAGTTGGAAGCGGCCACACATGCAGGCCGCACCTTCTCTCAGCGTTTGTCCGATCGAGTGGCCCGCTTTTGCGGAAGCATTACCTTCCTGTGGGTCCATGTCCTGTGGTTTGGAGTTTGGATTGGCTGGAACACTTTTCCCGGGACATCACGTTTCGATTCATTCCCGTTCACTTTCCTGACTTTGGTGGTTTCACTTGAAGCGATTTTTCTATCTACCTTCATTCTGATCAGCCAGAACAACTCCGGAATACTTACCGAGCGGCGCAATCATCTTGATCTACAAATCAACCTTCTGGCAGAACAGGAAAATACCAAGATGCTGAGGATGCTTCACCTCATCGCAAAGCGAGTGGGGGCGGAAATTGATGAAGATCCCACCATCGATGTCCTGGAGCAAGCCACCCGTCCTGAAGCCTTGGTGGAACAGATAAAGGAAGCTGAAACCAAGGTGACTTCTGAGATTTCAGATTAAGCACGAGGCGTAATAATCACCAGAACGCCCTCCACTGCGGCGGACTTGGTATTCCGCCAGTCCGTAACCGTGCTGTGGTGCCGCTCGACCAGAGGGCGAATGTGAATGGAGTAACAGAGCATGGGTCCTGATCGCGGGCTGCGGCGCAAATGAACGTCTCGCTGAAATGCATCCTGGCGCCGACAAACAAAAGGCGGGACCGATTCCCGGTCCCGCCTTCGAGCTTTTGGGTGAGAGAGTTGGGGGAGAACTCAGGCAACCCTTGTGTGTTTCCGTCCCAACGCGGTCAAGCCCAGCAAGCCAAGACCCAGCATGGCAACGGAGCTGCCGCCGTCGGGCACTGACGTGACTTGTGAGCCACCAACGACAGACCCGGTGAGGTCCACTGAGGGGATGCCTGGCTGCACGTTGAGGCTATTGACGGTGAGGACGAACGAGCCCGTCGACGTCGGCGTCGTGAAGGTGAACGTCTGTGGTCCTCCGAAGCTAATGCCTACGCCACCTTCGCTGTTCGCATTGACCGCGCCAAACATGTTGGCGCTGTAAATAGCGGGACCCCCGGGGAGGATGCCGCTCGGCGCCGTGAAGTTGAACTGGACGCGGAAGGTGTCCCCCGCGTAGTCGAAATTACTGTTGGACAAGTTGAAGTTGCCGAGCACCAGACTGGCAAAATTCCCCACCGTGGTCTCCGTGAACGGTGTGGCGCCTGTGAAGGTCAAGCCGCCGAGGGAAGTGGGCGAGCCGAAGGCTGCGCCATTGAATGAGCCCGCAGTCGAGCCCGAGATGGTCATTTCAATAGCGCTGGCTGAGGATAATGCTCCGACCATGGCGGCGCAGCAAAGGATGGATTGTAGTTTCATATGGGGGGTTTTTATGTGGGGGGTTGACGAGGCCAAGAGCGGCCTCGGTAGGTGGGGGTAAACATTTATCATGCCAATCCATTTTAATTCGCTTAAAACGCTTGTATTCAACGAGTTATGAATATCCAACAGTCATGTTTTGGCACGCAATATTTATCACCATGCCCCGCCGGGGGGTGGTGTAAATCATTCCGACAGTTAGTGTGATACTGGGGGGGTGGGGGTTACATAATCTGTTCGCAATCAATAACTTGTGCGAAAACTGTGGCAGTAAAGGTTCCCGACACTCCTTTCCTCCTCATGGAACCTGCACTCTCCTGCTTGACAGCTGAGGTGCCTGGGCGTCCCTCCCCCGTACGGGCCAAACCGCCTAGGAAGGGAAAAAAGACGGCAGATGAACTGGCAACGGCAGCTGCTGAAAGCAGGGGTCCTTCCAATGCTTCGTGGAAAGGGGGTGCTGGTGTGGGGCAGCTCTTGGTCGACATGAGACCGACCCTACTGCAAAGCGCGTACCGCGCCCCTCGACGGGGGAACCGGAAGGCATTGCCCCCCCAGATAACAGGCATTTTGCCGCACATTGAGCGCAAATAGCCATGTGCGGCCACACCGAACCATGTCGGAAAAAGGGGGGGAGCAGCGCGACGCGTGGAGGAATCTCTTCTGCCTCACAGCCACCTTGCAGTGATCAATTCCTCAGCGGGAGGCGGTTGCGCCAAGATTATCTCGGCAATTTGCATCCCCCCGCAGGACGAGTATGACAAAACGCCACTGATTTGGCACCAAGCCGCCCCTAATCTTTTCGTAATTAGTTGGTCATCAGCGTGTTGGAAAATACCCTCCGCCCCGGCACTCTAAGTGCAACAGACCTGTGCGCGGCAACCCGCTTCGTCGTTGTCCCGAGACCCGCCATTCCTCCCCAGCATGTTGAATCTGACCCAAGCCCTGCCTGCAGCTACGTACACCCGCCGCTTTTCCACCCGTGATGAAATTGGCCGCCGGCTGCTGACCCGCCTGGCCATTCCTGCCGCTCTGGCGCTCGGGACTGCGGGCGCGGGGGCTGCACTCACGGAAGCATGGGTGCAGCGCACCACTGATGCGGCGGTCAACGAATCCGGGCAGGCCGTAGCCGTAGACGGGAGCGGCAATGTCGTGGTGGGCGGGTCATGGGGGGGCGACTATTACACCGTCAAGTATGCTGCGGCTGATGGCGCGGTGATCTGGCAGAAGCGCTCCACGGGATTGGCAGGCAGCAGCGATACGGTGCGTGCGTTGGCGGTGGACCGAAACGGGGATGTCATCGTGACGGGGTCTTCCCTTGGGGCTGCCAGCCAAACGGATTTTCACACCGTCAAATATGCGGCGGCTGATGGGGCTCAGCTGTGGGAAAAACGCTACAATGGCCCAGGCAATGGCGAGGACGTGGCCATTGCGGTGGCGGTCGACTCGCGCGGTGATGTGGTGGTGACGGGGACCTCGAACAATGGCACTGCCGGCAGTGGCACTGACCCCAACGGAAATGATTATTACACCGCCAAGTACTCGTCATTGGATGGCACCCTGCTCTGGGAAAAACGCTACAACGGCCCGGCTAACCGCGCGGACGCGTCTGCCGCGGTGGCCATGGACTCCGGGGGCAACCCGGTGGTGACCGGATCGTCAAGATCCGACAGCAATGGGGATGGACTCTACGACAACGACTACTATACCGCAAAATATGCGGCGGCGGACGGAGCCCTGATCTGGGAGCAACGCTATAATGGTTTACTGGCCTTTGGGGATATTGCTTCCGCAATCGCCGTGGACCCCGCCGGGAATGTGGTGGTGACCGGGTCTTCCGGAGGCTACTACACGGTCAAGTATGCGGCGGCGGACGGAGCTCTCTTGTGGAGTAAACGTTACACGGGCCCGGGGGCGGGCGGAGACTCTGCCAGTGCGGTGGCGGTGGATGGCAACGGCAATGTGGTGGTGACCGGGTCCTCCGTGAGCGGCGCGCCGGCCCAGGACTTCGATTATTACACCGCCAAATATGCGGCCGCCGATGGAGCGCTGCTTTGGGAGAAACGTTACAACGGTGCCGCGAACGGAGATGACCGGGCCCGGGCCGTGGCGGTGGACGCGGCTGGCAATGTGGTGGTCACCGGGTCGTCCTACGAGACCCCGGCCGCCTTTGATTCCTTCGGGGATTACTACACCGCCAAGTATGCCTCGGCCGACGGCGCCCTGCTTTGGGAGAGACGTTACAATGGCCCGGCCAATGGAGGCGACAGTGCGTCCAGCCTCGCGCTGGCCCCCAATGGCCTCCTTGCGGTGACAGGTTCCTCCGATGGGGACGCCGGGACGGGCATCAACTCCGACGTGGCAACCGTCGTTTACCGGGAAATTCCGGCACCGCTGTCTTTCGCGGGCTGGGTGGCCGGTTTTGGGCTTTATGGCGCGGCGGCTTCGGCCGATGCCGATCCTGACAGCGATGGCCTGCTGAATGCCGTGGAATACGTTCTCGGCGGGATCCCCACCACTCCGGACGTGTCCAGTCAGCCTATCATGGTCACCGCCAGCGGCGGAATCACCCGCCTCACCTTCAGCCGCTCCGATGTTTCAGAAACGACGGACATCAGCCTGACGGTCGGGACCGGCACCGATCTCGTGATATGGCCGGGAATGCTGGGCATAGGGGCCACCACTGCCACTTCCAGCGCTGGAGTCAGCATCAACGAAAATGGCACCGATCCAGACCTCATCAGCGTATTAATCCCCTCTGGCAACGGATCGAGGTATTTCACCCGCTTACAGGTAACCATCGCGCCCTGAGCGGAGCAGAGAACCGGGTGAAGAAAAATTGGGGGTGGGCGACTGTGAAAGCGCCCTTCTACCTGAGGGCGAAACCCTAAGCTTTTCTGCCCCGAAGCATCCCGCGTGCCCCTAGGCTGGGGATGGCGCCCCCCCTGACAGCGACGTGGTTAATCCCCGGGGCACAGTGGTTTTGCGGTTGAGGGTGCGCCCTGCGGCGGGAGTAGTAGGGAATGCCCCCCGAGCACGATCCGCCCCCCATTCGCGTTTACACCTGCTACATTGATGGTGTTCTACACACGCAAACCCTGCCTCATGGGAACTGGGGTGGCGCTGATTTAGAGCGAGAACTCAACCGGCAATTTCACGACTGGCTTGAGATGACCGCCCCTTGAGCACATGACGCGGGGAAGGTCACGGGGATACGATTCGCGGATCTGACGGAGTAATTCGCATAGGAGGGCCCCCTTCTGCCCATACCCCTCAAGACGCGATCTTCCCAGAGACCAAGCCCTTAAGGTGATCCATGGGGCAGCCGTTGATGATCGAAAGGATTTCATCGTTCCCCCCAATAAAGTCCGCTTCACCTTCCTCGTCCTCCCTGCAAAACACCCTCAGATGCTCAGGCCAGCGGAGGCGGGAAGCCTCATCGATCTTCGCCAAATCTTTGGAGGAACAAGCCCGGTCCGTCAAAATGACCACAACGTGGCTCCGGCCCCACCTAAACATCACGAAGTCATAGCGTTTCATGATGAAGGAGCCTCCCTCCAGATCATCCCTCGATCAATACGGCCCCTCATTCACTCCCAAATAAGGAAAAGCGAAACCTGCGTTCCCAAGAGGCGACCCAGGGTGGGGGGATCCTTATACTTCGGTGTGGTGCTGAAGCGGTATAGCACGCTGGCATGGTTTACCAAACGGCGGCCAGCGCGTCAGAAACAAGCGCCAGTGCCTCTCCTTCCGGCCACACTAAGGACAGCGCTGCCAGAGCAACCCGAGCCCCAGGAACATTACCCGCAGCACACAGGGCAATTGCGTGGTCAAGGTGGAACCTGCCCGCTGCCTCCCTTACTTCATAATCGTGCTCTGGTTTGATAACCCCCGCGATCTCCTTTCCCATCTCCCAATGATCCAGTCTGGTGCAGATCATGAGCCTGACCTTGAGCGCTTCCGGGAGCGCACGGCAAGATGCCGGCAGTTCTTCGAGCGTGTCCCATGCATCAACGAGCATGCCAAGCAGGACGAATCCCTCGGCGATAGCAAACTGAGTTCCGAAGTTGTCCATAGGGGTGAATGCTTGTCGTCCTTCAGAGCTCTGGGGGTGTGGGCTTCCCGGTGATGACGCCCGGGGGTCGAAGCGTCAGTTTCGTATACCTCACCTTGGTTTCCGCGAGCAGCTTGGCTTTGATCTGCAGTTCCTCTTTGGATACAGACAGCTTTCTTGCAAGTTCAGGGGAATCGCCGCCGCTTGAAAACCCCCTTTGGTCTTTTGAGGCAGACATGACTTATATGAGTGAATTGTTCGACTCTTAGCAGAATCGGCGATCCCCAGAAGTTGCCTTGAACGAATGGGCTCTGATGCAGCAGGGCTCCATTATTGCGAGGCGTTGAAGTGAACTTATTAAGTGACTTGGGCTCATGGTCGTAGGGGGGTGAATTTTTTGAACGGAATCATTCTATGCAGGCCATATGCCAAAACGGGTCACAGGGCCGAATTTCCGATGGGCCTCGGGAAACAGGAGTTCAGGAGTCAAGTTCGGGCTTTAATCCTTCAGTGTCTCCTTGCCTCCCCCGGAACGAGGTGTGCGTGATCCTCTAAAGTAACCCCAACAGCCCACCAGAAGCACGGTTCCGGCACCGGTAACACCAACACCCTTAAGAAGCAGACTTTTCTGCAGGAGGAAGGCGAACCCGAACAGAACGAGCCCGAAAACGACCAGGCAAATACCCCAGAGGAATGCCGCCTCCCAAAGAATTTGCTCTTCCGCCCATATCGAACTTCGTCTTTTCCTGCGGTCCTGTGTGGCGGTGCTTCGCGCTGAAGAAGTGGAGGTGGTGGAAGGTGGCATAGCGGCGCACATTCTGCAAAAAACATTCCATGTCCTCCTGTCGGGAGGGAGACACTCCACGGCTCCAAACCAAGCTGCAAATTGCCGTGAGCCGCTCGGCAATTTGCCACAGGATGACGGGTTGAGCGTGCGTTGCAGGATTCCTACGAGGATCGATTGGGATTGGCGCCCTTCAGGCTGGTCCCCACATCGCGGCCAGGGCTCGGGAGTCACGCGCCAGCTCTCTCCCTTCCGGCCAGACAAGCGCCATCGCCCACACCGCCGTCCGCGCCCGCATGAGATCACCAGCAGCGCACTGGGCCAGTGCATGAGCCAAGTGAAATCGTCCGGCCGCCGCCCGGTGCTGCAGATCCTCAGTCGGACCAATTTGGCTGGCCCACTCAGTGCCCAACTCCCACCGCTTCCATCCTTGGCAGACCATGACGCGAACGGCACGCACTGCAGGCTTCACTTGGTCGGGGAGGGTCAAATTATCAAGGACTCTCCAGGCATCCTCATAAAGCCCGAGGAATGCCAAGCCCTCCGCTTCATCAATGAGCCGCGCTGCTGTCATGGTGCCACAGATACAAAACGCCCCCGCTTTTGTGCATGCACTTGAACCGGGCACTTCACTGGCCCTCATCCGCTGTTTTCAATTCATCGACAACTGCGGGGAAATGCGTAATTGTTGCTAGAATTGATGAGGGGCCGCCTTATAAGTTGCGCGACCGATGGCGATAAGCCAAAACCAGACCCGTAGGATGAAAGAAGCGACAGTTTCGAGGCCATGGACGTGTGATTCCTGCAGCAATCCCATCGAATCGATTGAAGACGGTTGGATCGAAGGGCTCAACCGGGAAGCGGGTGGACGGATGGTCGGGCATGGCCTCCGGCTGGTTCATTTTGGCGGCAACCAGCAAAGGCATGAAGCGCGTTGCCAATACGTCGATCTCAAAAGTGCCCGAACGGCATCCCACATTAGCGACAGCGCGCTAAGAGATTTTGTCGGCCCGAAAGGACTCATGAACCTGCTGCAACTCATCGCCGCGGACAGGATTTCCCAGCTGGAAGGATTCGAGATGATAGAGCGGCTCCACATCCCGGGCTATGAGGAGGCGCGGCCGGATGCCCGGTCCAAGCCACAAGGGCAAGCCAAATTACCTCAAGCCGGCGAGACTAATTCGTGAATTTCTGGCAGGAAAAGCCAATGTCAGCGGGGGGAGCGCCTCCGCAATTTGGGGGAGAGCGGAACCACGAGAGGAGCCGACCAGAGAGTCTCCCAACTTTACGTTTAGGTCGGCCTTGGTCTTCCCAACTGGTAAATCTGAATGGGCAGGCGATTGCCGCAGAATCCGCGTCATTCCTTAGACAGAAAGGCATCGGATTGCGCTGGTTTTGTATGCCATTCAACAAGGTAGGCTTTTGGATGGCGTGTCCCGGCTGAAGGCCAAAACCTTTGGCCGGGACGCATTCCTCTGACCGCGCCAGTTCGTGATCCTTTCGGAGGAGACACCACAATTCAAGGCTCACTTGGGCCGACTGCTCACCTTTGAAAAGTTCTTCTCAGACTCATTATCTATTAATATTAATGCGGCTAATATGCAATCGAATCCAGACCTCTCAATTGGATTCAACACCCCCCACCCCCCACCCCCCATGAGAAACACCCGCTACCCAGCGTTGGTGACGGGATCGCTCTGCGGTCTCTTCGCCATTCCTGCCTGCCTCACCGCAGGCTCTTACACCAATGACTTCTCGGCCGGCGCCACCGGCCTCACGATTTACACCCTCGCAGGTGCTCCTCCGGAAGTCCGCCCCACCGACGGCAACCCCGGTGGATATCTGAAGCTTACGGACGCCATCGGCAGCACCACCTCCACCGTAATCTTCCCGGATCTGGATGCCGGTTATGCGGTGCAGTCGTTCATCTTTGAAGTGGACTGCCGCATCGGCAATGGCACCGCGAATCCGGCGGATGGCTTCAGCCTCAACTTCGCCCGCACCGGCGACAACACGCTCGACGACGGCGCCGGGTTCAACGCCGGCGCGGCCGAGGAAGGCACGCCCACCGGGTTGTCGGTGGGCTTCGACACTTATGACAATGGAAACGGCGATGTCGTCGGCTTCAGCATCAAACTGGACGGTGTCGTGCTGCTGGAAGTGCCGGCGCCGGTGCGTAACGGCGCCGTGGATGATCCACTATCCCTGCAAACCGGTCCTATCGGCAGCGCTGGCTGGGCCCGCTTCCGCGTGGAATTGAAAAACGATGGCAGTCTCGACGTGACCTGGAAGGGCACCAAGGTGGTGGACAACCTCGCCACCGGCTGGGTCCCCAGCGGCGGCCGCATGGTCTTTGCAGCCCGCACCGGCGGCGAGTGGGAGGCCCACCACTTCGACAACGTTTCCCTGACCACTACGCCCGCCCCGCTGGCGACGGTGACCCAGGCGGTGGCCTCCTCCACCGGCTATACCTTCCGGATCACCGACTTCGGAACCAGCAGTGTGGTCATCCCATCCCGCGTCGATGCCCTCACAATCGACGGGACCACCGTCACCCCGACCACCGTGACCAAAAGCGGCAGCGTGACCACCGTCACCTACGTGCCCGGCACCCCGCTGACCAACCGGAGTTCGCATACCTACAGCCTGGACTTCCGGGATCAGAATAACATCAACCTCACCGCCAGCGGCACTGTGACCACTCCGGCACTGGCGGAAGCCGATCTCCTCGCCGCCGCGCCGGTGCTGGATGTGTGGAATGTGCGTGAAGTCAGGGACGGCGGGATTGATCCCTTCGATATCGGCCGGGCCGCCAACATGTTCAGCAGCCCGACCGTCTTCACGGACGCCACCACGCCCTACATGAACTACTACGACCCCAACACCAACGGGGGCGGCGGCGGATTGTTCCGGTTTGACCGGAATTTCCTGACGAATACGGATGCGGACGACAACGACATCATTCAGGGCGCGAACATCCTCGTGAACATCACCGGCACCACGCCGGCGGAATTGCAACGGTCCTTCTGGGTGCAGAGCGATGACGGCTTTGCCCTGCGCATCAAGGGAGGCAGCTTCATCAACAAGAGCGGCGGCGGCCTGATTGATCCGTCGGACTCCCGGACCCTGACCTTCCTCGCTGGCACCGGTAACAGCGACACCCGCGGGTTGTACCAATTCCCGGCCGCCGGGCAGTATGTGGTCGAGTTCCTCTACTTCGAAGGCGGAGGCGGGGCCTACAATGAAGTGGCGTGGGCCACCGGCGACTTCATCAACAACACCAACGGCACCACGTGGAGCCTCGTGGGCGGTGGTGGGGAAAACACGGTGCTGCCCGCGGTGCTGCCTGCAACCCCCACCGGGGCTCCGGCCAACCAATGGAATGTCCGCGAAATCCGCACGGCCTATGGCAACACCCTGAGTGGGGCGGTAACCACGGCTTCCGGCGACCTGACAGGTCTCACGGTGGTGGACGGCATTTCCCCCGTCATCAACTTCAACGACCTTGACGGAACCACCGGCAATTACCTGGGATTGTTCAACAATGATGTCCCCTTCCTCAGCAATACGGCGGGTGACGACAACGAACTCATCTCGGTGAGCCGCGCCACCATCACCATCCCCGCAGCCGGCCTCTACACCCTGGGGGTCCTGGCCGATGACGGATGGGCGATGACGGTGCCAGGAGCCTGGTTTACCGGCACCAATGGGACCGGTGCGCTCGATCCGAAGGGCAGCACCACGGTGTATGCCCCGGGCTACAGCGACACGCCTACCCTGGCGGTGCTCAATGTGCCGGCCGCAGGCACCTACGACGTCTTCTTCCTTGCTCAGGAAGGCGTGGGCGGGGCCGCGTGGGAGCTCTTCTACGCTCCCGGCAACTTCGGCTCGGTGGGTGGCACCAGCGCCTGGCAATTGCTGGGAACTCCCGCCAGTGTGCCCGCGCCGACGCCGTTCCTGCCGGCTACGATCCCCGGTCCTTCCGGTGGGGATGCGGCGTGGGGTCTGCGCTTCGTGCGCGGAGTGCCCGGCCAGGGTGACAATATCTACAATGCCCGCGCTTCCGCCATCGCTGCGGGCGGCACCATTACCGATACCACCACCCCCTATCTGAACTACGCGGATATCGACGGCGGGCAAACCGACCTCGGCCTCTTCAATGCCAGCAGTGCCACGGTCGCCTACCAGGTGGCCGACTTCGAATACGCCGACAGCATCGGAGCCGATGACAACCTCATCGGCGTGGCGAAGGCCACCATCCAGATCCCGGCCGGCGAAGGTGGCGAGTGGACCTTCGGGGTGCACTCCGATGATGGCTTCGCCCTGCGGATCGATGGTGGAGTCTTCCAACGGGTCTCCGGAGCGTCATTCATCGATCCCGCCTTGCGCGATACGGTGTATTTCCGTTTCGGCACCGGCAACTCGGATGCCCGCGCGGTCGTCACGCTCAGTGAAGGCCCTCACGAGGTGGACTTCATCTGGTTTGAAGGCGGCGGCGGTTCCTACTTCGAGTTGTATGCCGCTAGGGGGGCGTTCAACAACGATGCGGACACCGGCAACTGGCGTCTGGTGGGCGGACCGGAAGGCTTGGCCCTGACCGCAGCCACGATCACGGATCCTGGCTTTGTGATCACCAACGTCACGGCGGGCCCGAATCCCGGCGAGATCACCCTCAGCTTCCCGTCCACTCCTGGCGTGATCTATGGGATCGAATATGACCTGGATCTGGCAGGCATCTGGTCATCCGCCGGCACCGTCACCGGGGCCGCGGGCACTACGACCACCGTCACCCTGAACCCTGCAACCCTGAATGGGGGGACGGCTCCGACCCGGCTTTTCTTCCGCGTCCGTCGTCCTTGATTCCAACGGAACCATCCAGTTCCACCAGCCGGCCGGCTCCCGGATCCATCCGGGAGCCGGAAAACGGGACGCGGCCCGTCAGCAAAGCGGCACGGATCTCAAGGCCTCTCGCGACTCAGTGTCCACGCCAACTGAAGCCAGAATGGGAAGATGGTGCCTAGTCCGCTTACCAGACGCAAAGATGCCCGGATTGGAAGTCGGGCACGACGAGGAGCGGCGCAAACAAACTCGCCTCAGTCCTCGGGCGAGGCGGTGCCAAACCCCACGATTCCCCGTTTGGGGGGGGCGGCCGTCAGAGCGGGGAATCCATCCCGGCGGCCCCCCATCTGTAAGCGAACGGCATGATGTAGAGAAAGTAGAGGGGATATTCGTCCTCGGATAGAAAAAGCTGAGCTGCACCAAGCCGTCGTCCATCACCAGCATTCCACTTTCAGCCTGAAGTAATCGGCCATTTCCTTGGTGGCCCATTCCCTGTTCGGATTCAGCACTGCGAAGCTTCCCTCCAATGCTCCCGCGTAAATCCCCCAGTATGTCCCTCCAAAATTTTCTTTATTTCTGTCTGGCATTTGCATCTCTGCCACTTTCCACCGCCTTGTCCCAAGAGGATAATGCCGTTGAAGGGGAGGTTATTATCACCTTCAAAACCTCGGTGAAAGAGGAGGCCGCCAAAAAAGCCCTGAGACGTCACTCCCTGAGTTTTGCCCGACATTATGAAGGTATCTCAAGGAACCGGAGAAAAATTAGTGGCTTGGTGCGAGATAGCAACCGCACCACCAAAGAATTGATCCGCGAATTAAACGATGTTGCAGAGATGGAGGCCGTGGAGCCAAATTATCTCCGCCATATATCGTCCGTCCCCACGAATGATACGGACTTCCGTAAACTCTGGGGTATAAGCAACAGCGGACAAATCGTGAACGCAACAGCGGGCGTAAGTGGAGTGGATGTGAAATTTCAGGAGGCGTGGAAATTGGCCCGCAGCTCGACGGAGGAAAAGGAAACGGTAGTGGGTGTGGTGGACACCGGAGTGGACATTACTCATGCCGATCTCGTGAACAATGTGTGGCTCAATCCGGATGAAATTCCCGGCAACGGAATCGACGACGACCGTAATGGATACGCCGACGACATCCACGGTTATGATTTTGCCAAAGATACCGGGGACATTACGGACTCCGGCGATCACGGCACTCATGTGGCGGGGACGATTGCTGCGGAAGGAGGAAATGGCATGGGGGTGATCGGAGTGCAGCCGCATGCGAAGATTCTTCCCCTCAAAGTCTCCTCCGACGGGAGGTCCATGACAACCTCTGCGGTACTGGCCGCTCTGAATTACGCCATTTTGCTCAAAGAGCGTGGTGTCAATATCGTGGCCGTGAATGCCTCCTACGGAGGCGCGTCCGCCACCACTGCAGAGCGGACCGCCATTGAAGCGTTGCGGGACGCGGGCATCATCATGTGCGCGGCGGCCGGCAACGACGGGACCAATAATGACAGCAAGGCCGCCTATCCCTCATCCTATACCACCTCCAACATCATTTCCGTGGCCGCACTGACCCCGGGGGGCGGCTTGGCGAGCTTTTCCAATTATGGAGGAACCTCGGTGGATCTGGTTGCACCCGGCGTGAACATCTACTCCGCCGCTCCCGCGTCAGGCTCAAGGGTTTCCAGCTTGACTGTGGACGGTACCACCTACACGTCGTCCGCGGTCGAATATTCCGGCGTCACCACCAACACGGGAATAACAGGGGCGATCTATAATTGCGGGCTGGGCAAAACGGCGGAATTTCCGGCCGCCGTCAGAGGGAATATTGCACTCATCCAAAGGGGAACCACCACCTTTGCGGAAAAAGTAACCAATGCCGGCAACGCCGGTGCCGCAGCGGCCATCATTTACGACAATACCTCATCCTCGGCGGGTTCGGGTGGGTGGACGCTGGCGGCCACCGGCAATTGGATTCCGGCCCTCCATATCACCAATTCCAATGGCTTGGCAATTGTGGCGAAACTAGCCACCTCCGACCTTTCCGCCGTGGTGGTGAACTACACCGCCACGGGGGGATCTTATCAATTTCTTGACGGCACCTCCATGGCTGCCCCGCATGTGAGCGGAGCCGTTGCCTTTGCCGCCTTGAATTTCCCGGCGGATACCCTTGAGCAGCGCATGGCCCGCATCCTGGATAATGTCACTCCACTGACGGCTTTGAGCGGCAAAGTTGCGACCGGAGGAATGCTCAATCTCCTGGGCATCGTAGACTCCGACGGCGGTGGACTTCCCGATTGGTGGGAAAATGTCCTTCCAGACACCGCAGATGAACCGGCGGCTGATGCGGATGGGGACGGATTCACAAACTTGCAGGAATTCCTAAGCAGCACCGATCCCTCAGTCCCTGGCAGTCATCCGGATTTTTCCGGGCATACCTTTGAACAGGGCTCCAAGGGTGATTTTGTGCTTTCATTCTTTGGGGCTGCCGGTCTTTCCTATCAGGTGGAGTGGAGCAACAGTTTTGAACTTGGAACATGGCAGTTTCTTGGCTCGGGCATCAGCGGAAACGGCGCCATCGTGCAGGTAAAGGATTCCGGTGCCAGATTTGCTGCCTCCCGGCGATTCTACCGGCTACGGGTTACGACGGAGTAAGGAAGCCGTGGCAAAATGCCTCGCACAAATTGTGCAACACAAATTGTGCAATAAGAGGTGCGGCTGCCGGCTGCCACCGTGTTGAGGGAAGGCTGTGTATAGCGGAGCCGCGTTGCCGGGTGGACCGCGAGTTCTGAAGGGGAGACGTCGGCAAGCTTCCCTGAAAACCATGACGGAACCACCGGCAACTACCTGGGATTGTTCAACAATGATCACGAAAACCGACCAGCAGTTCCCGGGCGGTGGCCCACGCCTTACAGCGCATGACCGGGAGGTTCCCTGTTCTAATGGCCTCCCGCTGCGGCCGGAAATGCATGCGGGCTGGGGATCGGCTCCACCGCTGAGAATTTGCGTGACCAACCCTCTCCAATCGGTTATTGGTATCCCACCCCCACCCCCATCTCCCCACTCATGAAACTCTCTTTTACCATCGCCACGGCACTCGGCGCAGCTGTCATCGCCCTTCTCCTCGCCAGTCCCGACTCCGCCGTCCAGGCACAGGCGCCCGGAGCAATCCCAATGCCTGTTGCTCCCATCCCGCCTCCCGGGAATGCGGATTACGTAGTGGCCCAGGGCGCAAGCGTCTCCGAACTAGTCACCAGCGTGAAGGCATTGCAGGCCAAGGGGTATTCCTGCCAAGGAGGAATGGCTACAGCCGTTTCTGCCAATGGGAGCGGTTACCTGTATCAGGCCTTGGTGCGGTAAAGGAGCCAGGTTTGAATGGCGACACCACCCATCATCGCATCCCGTGGCCGCAGCATTCTGGGTGAGTCCTTCCTCCCATTGCTGCTGCGCCTCCTCGGTTGGATCTGCTTGGGGGCACTGATTCCCTTGTTTATGCCCCTGAGTGCACTGGACTCAGGGCATCGGCTCCTCGGGCTTGGTGACTTTCCTACCGCACCCATTGCAGAATATCTTGCCCGCTCGGTCTGCTCATTGTCCGCTTTCTACGGCGGCTTGCTTCTGCTGCTTGCCCGTGATGTCCGGCGATACGTCACAGTCATCAAGTATCAGGCGGTTGCCATTATGATACTCTCTGCGGTGGGAATCTTTGCCGGCATGCGTGCGGGTGTCCCAGCCTTCTTTGTTATCGGCGACGCCTTGGGGTGCTGGGTGTTCCTCGTGCCGGTTCTGATTCTTGCATGGCGACTGAATCGGCAGTGACGGCAAGGCCCGTTGAGCCTTCGGTATGCGGTGCCGCCCGGTATCGATAAGTGGGCTTGCGCCCACATTCGCGCCGAAACGGCCCTATTTCGTGTCAAGCCTTTTCATTGGGCTCGATAAATACCCATGGTCATCCGACAAAGGGATAGATGATGGACTCAGGAAGCGGATGAAGCTGCAGACCTCCTCCCTCGCCGGACCTGAGTTGATTTACAGCCCAATTGCCCCCCACAAGTTGAGGGCGTAGCGGCAAGCTTTGACCAAGGCGCCGCCGTGCAGGACCTTTTCATCAAGGGCGGCCGTGTTGAGTTCGCTCATGAGCTGGTCGAAGAGCGGCAGGGTGCGTTCGATACGGACTTGCGGCCGGGTGGTTTCCTCGGCTTGGCTTTCCTTGAGTTGGCGCTCGATGGCGTAGAGTGCGTCCATCCTGGCCACCAGCGCGGTGGCCGTGGCCACAATGCTGCGGAACCCGGCGGCCCTGATTCCTGCCGCCAAAGAGCGACATGCGCGGCTGGCAGCAAAGGACCCGCGGTGCAGGCGAGCGTGACACTCGAAGCCAAAGCCCCTGTGAACAAAACCCTGGCCGACCACCACATACGGATCGTATTTCACCAAAGCCTCCCAGCTTCCCTTGATGAAATTCCACGCCCTCATCGCAGGTTGCCTCCTTGCCGGCCTCGCCAGCCCAGCTGGTGCGGTCATCTTCCTTGAGACGGACGATCCTTTGCACAACACCACGACTCCGGGCGACAACTCGGGCTGGCAGTATGAGGGGAAATTCGGCGACTTTCTGGGAGTGCCGATCGCTCCCTATTTTTTCATCACGGCCAAGCACATTGGCGGCGGCATCGGCAATGTTTTGGATTTCCACGGAGACAGCTACACCGTCATCGCCTCCCATCCCAGCCCGACCACCGACCTGCAAATCTGGGAAGTCGATCACTCCAAGCCATTTCCTACATTCGCTCCCCTCGCCAGCGCGGCAGGGGATACCATGACCACGGCTACGGTCATCGGCCGAGGCACGCAGCGAGGCGTCCCGGTAACGGTGGGCGAAGTCCTGAAAGGCTGGAAATGGGGCTCCTCCGACCATGTTCAGCGGTGGGGGCGAAACGAAGTCGAGGGAGTGCTTCCCGGCGGCCCGGGCATCGGCGAACTGCTCTTTTGCAATTTCAACGCTCAGGCACTTCCTGATGAGTGCCACCTATCGGTCGGCGATTCCGGCGGGGGAATGTTCGTGCTCGAAAATGGGCTGTGGCGGTTGGCGGGTGTGCATTACTCAGTGGAAGGCCCCTTCCGTCACGACTCCAGTGAAACTCCGTTTGATTCCGCTCTCTTCGACACCGGTGGCTTGGAGGCACAGAATGGAGGGTGGATGCTGGTACCCGATGGGGACGAGGATGTTCCGTCAGGTTTCCTCAGTTCGCGGATTTCCTCATCGCTCGCCTGGATCCGCAGCGTGACCGGCGGGGACGGTTCGCTGCCGGACGAAAGCTACAGCGCTTGGCAGCGGCTCTATTTCACGCCTGCCCAGGTTGCCACCCCTGCGATCACCGGGCCAGCGGCCGATTATGACAACGATGGTGTTGGAAACTTGCTGGAATTCGCCCTGAACCTCGATCCGACGTTCAATGAACGGGCGATCATGGTGGCTAATAACGGCCTGCGCGGTCTCCCGCTCGTCCGCGTCGAGACCATTTCTGGGGCCGATCGCGTGACCATCGAATTTGTCCGGCGCACGGCCGCCAGCGGATCTGGGCTGAGGTATGGACCGCTGTTTTCTTCCGATTTGGCCAAATGGGATGCCGTGGGAACGGTGAACGTGGTCGCGATCAACCCGCGCTGGGAGCGGGTGAAAATCGTGGATGCCCTGACGACGAGCGCCACGATGCGGCGGTTCGTGCGGCTTGACGTCACGTTGACCGAATGAACCTGCCACAGGTCTTTGGAGCAGCGGCCCGCCGCAATTTATCGAATGCCTCGCTGGTCACGACGACTCCGGTCGTGGCCTTATTGCATGGCTCATCCCAAATTGTTAAAGTTTCTCCCTGGTGACCGCACTGGTCCCCCTGCTCCAAAACAACCCGCAAGAAAACAATGACGGACCAAATCAAAGCCCAGATCCTCCAGCTTCCGGATGAGGAGATCAAACCACTTCTCGAATGGTTGACAAACTACTACGATGGCGAGGTCTGGGACCGTCAAATGGCCGCCGACATCGAACGGCTCGGAGAAGAGGAGTGGATCCGCCGGCTGTCACAGCCGGTAGAAGACGATGGCGGCCGACGCGCCGCGATCCTGCGGCTCATGAATCCCCAGGAGCCCACCACGGACGAGAAGCGGGAGCAGTTCCTCACTGACCTCTTTTTCGTGATCGGGGAGCCCCTCGAAAGCTACCGCAAGGAACTTCCAGCATCGGAATAAGTCTTCAGGGGATGACAACCTCCACCAAGCCGCCTCCGGTTACGAAGTGGACCCACACTGCAACGTCCGCACTGCCGGTAGCCCGGCACGCGGCGCGGTAGAGCGCGAGTTGGCCGGAGTGCGAGGCCGCACGCGCGGGCCAATCAGCCCTCGAGCCAAGGAAGGTCTTGTGATCGATCACCACCCAGCCGCCTTCGGTCTCCAAGATGAGGTCGATAGCTCCCCGGGCCGTTTGGCCGTTCTCCAAGACGTAAGTGAACGGCACTTCGACGAGGACCTTGGAGGGTTTAAACCGGCGCTGAATCTCTGAAGCAAAAGCGTCGCACATCGCCAGCGCGTCCGCGACGCCGACCGAGCCCGATATCCCGTGCGCGTTCAGCAGCCGTTCCGCCACGATTTGACGGTCAGCGCTGGCAGGGTGGAGGAGGTGGAATGCGATTAGCGAATGAAGTCCATCTCCGAGCGCCATATCACCACACTTCCCACGAATTGGGATGCGGCTCCCGAACTCGACGACCTTACCGACAACGGTACCGTCAACAGGTGGCTGTTCATGCGGTCGCAACGCAGCTGGGAGCCGGTCCGTCCGCTCCGCCGCTGCCGGGAACCAGTTAAACTGGGCGTCCCAGCCCGGTGCCGCTAAGGATTCCGGCGGAAGGATGACCCGAGTCCGGCCCCGAAACTCCCCGACCGGGCCGTCCGCCAGCGCCTCTTGGCTGTCCAGAGGCGTAAGCCACGAGGAAGCGTCCAGAGGTGCCAAAGCGTGCGCTTCCTTGCCGTGCCGGAACAGTAGGACAAGCACGTCTCGGGCGCGCGTAAGGGCGACGTAGAGCAGCCGCAGCTCCTCTTGCTCGGCAGCTTTGGCGGCGACCCTGCCGGCCTCGCTGTTTTCGACTGTGGTAAAGAGGTCAACCCCTTGCTCCTGTTTGCCGAAAGGCCAAGGCCAGAAGCGCAATCGCCGCGAGGCCAGCGGGGCGTGTGGGTCAACATTACTTTCCTGCACTACCACGACTTGGTTCCAAAGCCTTGGGCGCGGCTCCGTCCCAAGATCGGAACAGATCACGACAGGCCACTCAAGGCCTTTGGCCCCATGCCATGTGTGGACGCAGACCGATTTCGGCCCCGTCTCGGCAGCGATGGCGTCCTTGCCGCTATCCTTCAATTCGTTACACCAGAGGAGGAAGCCCGCCACCGTGGCAGGCTGTCCGATACCGGCACAGCGGCCCTCGTATTTGATGGCAAGCCCCCGAAGCGCTTCCAAGTTTGCACGTCGCTGGCCGACCCGGGCCTGAGTCGGCCCCCAAGCCGTGATCGTGTGCATTACCGCTGCCGCGCCGATGGCGCAGTCGAGGGCCTCCAGTGGGGTCCATAGAATCAGGTTCTTCCGCGCCTCCTCCAGAGCAAGCAAGGCCGGGTGGACGAGGTCGCCTTCGAGGCCCCAGCGAGATTTGTCCGATGACTGTTGCCAGTCCAGCCGCTGGCTCAGCCACTGCTCGGGCGTGCGGTCGCCTTCCAGCGCGATGATTTCGGCGGCTGCGAGCGAATCTCCGAGGTCGAGAAGCCGACGCAAGCTGGCCATCGCGAGACAGGCTTCGGGCGTCCTGAGCAGTCCCGGAGTGTCGAGCGTGACATCAATGCCCCGGGCGATCAGGCACCTCGCCACCTCTGCGGCGTTGTCGTTGGTGCGGCAGAGCACCGCAATGTCACCAGCTTGGAGCGGACGTAAGGTCTTCGACCGACTGTCTTCAATTTGATATCCACCGCTCAGGAGTCGGGCCACGCCTTCGGACAAGGCGGCTGCACTTCCCGGGTTGGTGAGTTGCACGGGGTTGCCATTGCCGTGCACTGTGCCGCTCGAAAGAAGCCAGCGTTCGAGGGGCGGTGACAGCCCCTCGTGCTCCTTGCGGTCGGGCTCGAGCCTGACTTCGGCTTCTGCCAAGCCATGCTTGCCGAACGCCGGCACAAACACCCCATTCAGAAACGCGGCAAGATCGGGTCGGGCGCGGTAGGTCTTGCTCAGAGGCGGTTTCATTCCACATTTCTCCCGGACAAGGTCAACAGCAGCGTCCATCAGGGCGGGATCACTTCCCCGGAATCCGTAGATCGCCTGCTTGACGTCCCCGACCCAGACTGTCCGAACTCTCACAAGCTCGGCGAGCCGGAGAAACAGCGCCAGTTGCAGCGGGCTCGTGTCCTGAAATTCATCCACTAGCAAAAGATCGAATTCGACGGAAATGACTGCCGCGACATCAGGATTGTTGAGAAGTGCGAGCGTCCTCGATTCCAAGTCTCCGAAGTCCAGCCACCCCCGCTCTTCCTTGCGCTGCTGGTAAAGGCTAAGCGCCTCACCGGCGATGGTGAAAACGCCGCGCACATATTCGGCGAGGTCGCGCCGCAGCAGGGGATGCTCTTCCACCCGGCCCGCAATATCCCGGACCGGTGCAACAGCATCCCTACTTGCTGCGCCAATTTTCACCTTTGCCACACGCCACCACTCTGCCCAACCCGCGCGCTTGTCATCGATTTCGGTGGACACCCTCTCCAGCTCCTGTTTGGCAGCAGCCGTCACATTTGTGGCATCTCCATTGCCATCGATTTCCGAGAGGGCTTGCTGGATGGCGGAAACCAGCAACGAATTGAGATCGTCGGAAGTCGCAGGTGGAAGGTGATCCGCAAGTTCTTGAATGCTGGTTTCCGCCATCGCAGGAAGCTGAACAGGCTCGATCCCATTTTCCCGGGCCGCGTTCATCACTCCTCTCACATGTGCCTGCCACTTTCCGTCATCGGTCTTGCTGTCGCGCAGGCTCAGAATCGAACACAGTCGCTCCATCTTCTGCACCACCTCAATTTCACTGGCCTCCTCGATGGCGGCGCTCAGAATCAGGCGGGCATCGGTTTCGTCGATGACGGTGATTTGTGGTGAGATCCCGGCCTCAAAGGCGAAACGACCCAGCAGCCGGGCACAAATGCCGTGAACGGTCCCCAACAACGATTCATCCAGTTGCTGGGCCTCCAACAAACGGCCGGACTCGAAGAGCTTCTGCCGCACCCGTTCGACGAGTTCTCCGGCAGCCTTGTTGGTGAAGGTGGTGGCGATAATGCCTCCGGCCCGGCATTCCCCGCTCGCAACGGCATCACCGATGATGCGGGTGAGTTCGGTGGTTTTGCCGCTTCCTGCCCCGGCCGTGGTTAGTTCGATGATATCGCTCATTGGTCGTACCTCCATCCATTCAGGGCTGTGTAGTCGTCGTATCGTCTGGCTTTGGGATCATTCTTCCACCCGAGGATCGGCGGCTCCAGGCTTGGTTCGGTTCCGCCATCCTGACCGATGGCTGCGGCATCGGGATAGAGCCCGATCCAACCGGCATCCAATTGTCCGCGCCGCCAGTTCCAAACGGTCTCGAAGCTGCGCCAACACGAAGCCAACCCCGGAGACGAAGCATCGGTGGGGACGAGCCTCGCGTTCGGGAAGAAGAGCCGGCCCTGAGCAAGTAGACGCGCTCGGCGCAGAATGTAGTAGGCTCCTTCTGGCCAAGCGGACTCGTCATTGCCGCTCAAGAGTCGTCCGTAGATGGCAAGTTGGAGCTGTGTGTTCTGTTTCAGTTCCTCCGGCTTTTGTTGGGTGCCATATTTGAGATCGACGACGGCGGCGCTCCCACCGGCGGTTTCAACCAAGAGGTCGATCTCGCCTCCAAGCGTACCACCCCCAAACGTGATGTCAGGCGGACAGACCTTTACCGACGCCCGCACGACTCCGGCGTCGCGCAAGTGCCCGACCAGGCTCCACACCGCCTTCTGTGCCTGCACCCGCAGACGCTCGCCGTCAGTCTGACGCCCCCAAACCAAATAGTTCGATCCTTCGGTTTCCAGCAGTCCTTGCCACCAGGAATCCAGCCAGCGATTGAGTTCCTCCTGAGTCGTTGTCCTCCAGTCAACCGGCGACCCCACGTCAAATAGGCGCTCCATCACCCTGTGAAGCAAGTTCCCGCGCTGCCGGTATTCATTGATGGTCGCAATAGATCCGGGGCGGAGTTCTGCCGCGTATCGGAAGACCCAAGCCAAAGGATTGTAGATGACCTGATGGGCACTGGTGAATGACTCCTTCGCCCTGACGTTCAGCCGCGACCCGTCCGGCAACTTCCACCACCGACGTAACGGAGGGAGGCGGCGGAGGGGAATTGGAGCGGTTGTGAGCCAAGCACCACCTTGGGAGACCTCGGAATCCAAGTCTGTCAGTGGTAGCCCGCCGATGACGCATGCATTGAGACGGTCATGCAGGGGATGGGTTCCAAGCGGTTCGTGGCCCCGCTGCTTTGGAATCAGAAGCACCAGCCGTTTGCGGGCTGAAAGCACAGCCCGGGCGGCGGCGGCATTGGACTGGTGAAGAGCTGAGGATTTTGGCAGGAGCTGGACACCGCGTTCGCTCAGGGCATCCCTCTCGGCCTGGATCCACGGGCTGTTGTCGGCGGCCGACTCCCGGTGGAAGCCCCACCACACGATAAGGTCATGGGGTTCGACCACGGCTCCGGGCGAGCGGACGCTGGGGACTTGGCCGACCTCGGCAACGCTTTCCCCGCTGGTGGTCCCGACGGCGGCGGTCTGGCCCAACAACCGTTGCAGAGACGGGCGTGTCACGAATTCCATCTCCCGCAACACCTCGCCCAGCTCGCGAGCCTGGGAAGCGGCGAGCAAGAAGTGGCCGGCCTCGGCCGTGGACCCGCACGTAGCCGCGCTGCCCGCCGCCCAGCTCTGTACCCGGGCACAGGTTTCTGCCAACGCGGTACTGGGAGCACCGCCGCCGGGATCGAAGCCGGGGGCGTCAAACCAGAACCGGATTTCGTCCTCAAACTTTTCCAGAGCTTTGCGCTGCGTGTGCCCGGGCTCGGCTTCGTCGGCGATCCGACCGCGCCATTGTTCGATCTTGGCCTTCCACGCCTCGCTTCCCATGCCGGGATACTCGGCTACTACGGCGGCCAAGGAATGACGCAGGCCACGGCGCAACGGTCCGGTCGGATGGGTCAGAAACTCCAACAGGTGTGAGGGATCCAGAGGTTTCCACCGTAGTCGGAGCGCAAGCGCGAGCACGCCCAGGATTGGACGGTTGGCGGAGTTCCCACCCAGAGGAGTGATTGGTTCCCCCAACTGGGTCAACGCGGTTTCGACGGGACGGGACGTAGCGGAGCCGATCTGGACCGAGTCGTCACCGGCTGCCCGCGCGTCTTTGAAAAGCTGTGCGGCGGTATGGGCCAGCGTGACCTCGCTGTAGGCTGTCAGGGCAAGGACCGAGCCGTCCCCTTTCCACTCAACCTGCCCTCCCCTTCCGCCTGCGATGATCTCCTGAATGTTACGCAGATCCGAACCCGCTTCCGCCACGGGAACGGTCGGCACCGCGCCAAACCCAGCCCCAAGCCGCTGAAGAACTTGGCGCAGCGTCCAAGGCAGAACGTCGGCTTTGTCGATCACCTCCACCGAATCAATAGCAACGGTGCGACGGTCGAGTTCGTCAAGGATCGTTAGCAGCCGGTCACCCAGCCCCGATGCACATTCGGGGGCGGCCAGCTTCTCCACCGCTGCCAGATCGCGGACACGTGGCGAATCCTGCACCCCGGCATCGCCCAGCCACCCCGCCAACTTCAGCTCATCCCGCCAATTCAGGAGCGTCGCGGCCACGGCGAAGGAGTCCTTTCCGAGCGACTGGGAGAAGAATCGGGGCTCTTTGGCGGCTTCGATCAGAGCCCGCTCATAGCAGACGATCCGTTTAAGCTGGGAGACCGCCGGATTTGCTATCCCGAGACGCAGTTCAAGCTGTTGGACCAGACCGAGGACGCCGCAGGTCAACTCGTTCATCCTGACCCCGTCCGTCCTTATTTGGACGCCGTCCAGTTGAGTTCCGAAGCGAATTTTCATGGTTTGGGCTGGACTATAACCAGATTAGACGTTGGCCAGGAGGGTGCGCAAGCGGAGTCTGGAAATAATCCAAGACATCGGTATCCTGACCTCGTCCGCAGCCCGAACCGAGGCGTGCATCCGAACAGCCAGAAACGAAAACCACCAAACGCAGGCGGCGTCCGTCGGCAGACCGAAACCGTCCGGAACATTTACCGGAATCCCCTTAATTGTTATTGCTGGCATTACTACTTCCGCTTTCGAAAAGTGTATCGCAAGCTCCGGATACACACGAAAACCCAGCCACGGTCAAAAACGCAAAACCGACCGGCTGCAAACGCACCATACGGCAGATTCGAGCATTTTCGCTGATCTGAGACGAGACAGCGCGAAACTCCGGGAACCACCACAGCCGCTCTTGAACCTTAATTGGGCAAAGTAGGGATAGATGGAAAGGTTGTACTGCGGCAGAGCGTTATAGCAAGCTTGCATGCCCCTCCCCGACAGATCGACTCTTTCGACCTTCGCCCCGCCAAGCATTTGCGGCGAGCGTGAAACGAACGCAAGTAATGGAGATGTTCCAAAACCGCGCCGGCCGGAGAATTCATTCACTTGGCTTGAGCCCAAAGAAGTTCCTCCCCAGTTTCGCTTGCCGCTGCCTATGGGGCGCATGAACATGAATCCCGGGTGGGAGCAGATAAGCTGTCTCGTTGATTGTTCAGGCTCCATGGCCGCAAAACGCGACGAGGTCATTACCTCGGTGAATAATTTTGTCCAAATCAGGAAAAAGTCCCAAGGTGATGCCCTGTTCCACATTAGTTTTTTCAACGACCACAGCTGGTCCCGAGAACTTCCGCTGACGATCTGCGAATCCACCCCGCTCACTCCGGCTGATTATGTTCCACAAGGCCCGACGGCCCTGCTGGACGTCTTGGGGCAGGCCCTCCTCAGTGCCTACGAATGCGCTACCATGCTCGTTGACAGCGAGCGTCCGGGGAAGGTCGTTATTGCCGTTTTTACCGATGGGGGTGAGAATGCCTCGCAGGATTACTGCACCAGCCACGTTGCCCGACTGGTCGATTATTTCCGCTCCAAAGGAAACTGGGAATTTTTGTTCTTTGGGGCTACCGAAGAGGAAATTCTAGCCTCCGAGCATTCCCATCATTAGTCTCTGCACGAAGATCTTAGCCCAAAAACATCAGCAATCACAACCCGCCATGCGTTTAGATAATTCAACCTCAACGGCATTAGGAGGAGACGGCGAATGAACTTGCCGGAAAAGGCCAAGTTTCTTTACGAGATGCGTGGGCTCACGATCTCAAACGAAGACACCTACATCAGAGTTTACCCCTCTTTCATTCGGTATTTTAGTTTGCTTGATAAAATCACCGCAAATGACTTCGTAATTGCAGCCAATTTTGTCTACGGATGGATGCCTACGATATTGGATTTATCGGGAACAGACGACGACTGGAGTAAAGCGGCCAATATTTTGACTTTAGCTAAAATAAATAGGCTGAGATCACATAGCGAACTGAAGTTTTTAGCCGGGCTCGTCAACAATTCCATTGTTGGAGTCTCAAAAATCCTACATTTTCTAAATCCTTCAGAACACGCAATTTGGGACAGCCGTGTGTATCGTTATCTCATGAATTCAACAGGCCACCATTACCAAGTAAATAGTGCACGCAACTACCTCCGTTACCAAGAAATTTGTGATGAAATGTCGCACTGGCCTGAAGTGACTGCGGTAACAGCCGCGATTTCAGCGAAAACCGGCTACCAAATAACTCCACTTAGAGCGATTGAAATCACGATGTTTATTCATGGCGGAAAACCAGCTTCGATGCCGAATTCTGTCCAAATACAATCCGCCACTACCGACATTTAGTTACCACCGCAGCCGACACATAGCCAAATAAAGTGTTGCGACAACGTGACCTGAACAAGCGCGGACTGGCCGAAATTGACAGAAATCCCCTTAAATGTTATAGTGGCCGTTACCCCTCCCGCCTTCATAGATCAGCGGAAGGACGACCTTCCACCACCATGACCGACGATAACATTCAGCGCCTTATCACTAACCAAAAGTCGGAGCATTCGCCGCACGCCTTCGCCGGGAACCGGGGCGGGATGGACGACTTCAATCTCCTTTACCCCGTCCTTACCGGGCTGCCGGCACCTGCTCTCCGAAAGTGGATGCGGATGATCGACGCCATGCGCGCCACGCATGCGGACTGCGGCCCGTGCTACGCGAAGATACTAGCCTACTCGATTCTCTTAACGCAGGACCGGGCACCGAAGCTCTGCCAACGGTATCGGGACTTCTACACCGCGTTCGTCTCCAGACACTTCACCGGGAGGCGTTACCGTGACATTATGGGCGAAGTCCAAGCTTCCCTCCACGGGACGGACGATAAAGATACTAAAGTCAACCAAGGCAGCTTGCGTTTTCCCATCATTGAACTTCTGGGCCTGATGAAAGACGACGACGAGGAGGACTCGGGCCTGCGGAAACTGCGCTGAGGGAACACGGTGGGTTTCCGGCTTACACGAAGCCGTTGTCGACGCCAGACCCCTTCGCAGCCCTGCCGGGGCCTCGCCGGGGCTGCTGCCTACGCCCGGCCCAGGAATGCCTCCAGCGCCCGAAGGGTCTGGGGACCTCGCGGGTCCGGGAAACCCCGGAACGCCGGAATCTGGAAGTAGCGCTCGGTTCCGATCCCCAACACCCGCCGCTTGAGCAGCGCAAATTCATCTCCCGGATCGAGGTCGTCGATGAGCACGCCCTTCGGAGCCACCCCGGACCGCCCCGCCTGTAGGTGCTCCAACGCCAAAATGTTCCGCTCCGGGATGCCGAGGCCGAAGACTGCTGACAGACGAACGGCGTAGGCATATTGGGATGCCGTGCAAAGGTAGGTCGGCACTCCAAGCGCACCGACAATACGCAGGATTTCCCTGACATCGGGACGCAGCCACGCGAAGTAGGGACCGCAGCGGAGGGGAGTCGTGAGACCGGGTTCGAGTTGACTGCCGACGACGCGGGTGTGGATCAAGGTCTCATCAAGGTCAAGGAAGACGGAGTCGGGGGCGGGCATCCATAACATTAAATTATCTGTCAATGGCTCACGCGTCCCCCATAACACCAAGCCCCCGGACGGACAAGTCAGAGCAATAACATCGATAACAACACCCCCTGTTCGGTCCAGTCCTATTGACAGGAAATCAGCGCAATATTATGTTATAACATGCTTGCCTCCATCTGCGAAAACGAGATCGCGACCGAAACCCCGGACCCCAAAATCGCCGCCCGCTCCAAGCTCGATGCCGTCATCTGCCGCGTCACGGTCGTGCTCGTCCTCCTTCTGGCCGTGGCGAGCTTCGCGTTGTCGTTCGAGGCGCTTTCGGAGCTGGCTGCCAAAAGCGGTGCCATCGCGCCGCAGAAGGCGTGGATCTTCCCGCTCCTGATCGATGGGGCCGTCATCATCTTCTCTACAGCGGCGCTCCGGGCCTCGCTCTTCGGGCGCACGGACTGGTGGAGCATCGGGCTCGTCATCACCACCACCCTAGCCAGTATCGTCCTCAACATCGCCCACGCCCACGCTACCGTGTCCTCGTGCTTGGTCGCGGCCATGCCGCCGCTCCTGCTTGGGCTCAGCTACGAGAGCCTGCTCCGGCAGCTCTCCGCCACCCTCCGCCCCGTCCAAGCCGTGCCTGCACGCCGCCCCCGGCCCAAACCTAAGCCTGTGGCCAAGTCCGTCCCTGCAACACGGGAAGCCGCTCCCAAGCCCACCGACGACAAGCGGGAGCACGCGCTCAGGCTCCTGACCCAAGGGGTCTCGAAGCGAGCCATCGCCCGCGAACTTAACATGGCCCCGGCCACGATCCGGCGGCTGGCCGGCGGTCTCGAACTCCAACCCACCGCCTAAACCGAATGCTCGTTCAGGAAGAATTCTGCTTTCAACCTGCCCGACTGCGCGGGGGTGCCTACGTTGGCGAGTGGAAGCTGGTTCCGGTGCGTCCGCGTCCGCGCTCTGCCTTCGCCGCCATCCTCGATCCCAAGGCGGCCCAGACCTACTGGAAGCAGGCGGTCGAAACCGCTCCCGACTTCACGCCCGAAGTTGAGCGGTTGGTCGTGGTCGCCCTGAACTGCCGGGGAGTTCCGCTCGGGCACGCGGTGACCTCGGTCGGGACCGTAGATTCCACGATCTTCCACCCGCGTGAAGTCTTCCGCGCCGCCATCGTCGCCTCCGCCGCTTCCATCGTGGTCCTGCACAACCACCCGTCCGGCGACCCGACTCCGTCGTCGGCAGACATGCGAGCGACGCGTGCGCTTCGGGAGGCGTCGACGCTGCTACAGATCCCCCTCCATGACCACGTCATCATTGGCGAACCCGGCATTTTCTCGTTCCGCGAATCCGGAATGCTTTAACACAAAACAATCATGATCGTCATTACAAAACAGCCCGAAACCTTCCTCCCGCACCGGAAGCACGCCCACCTCGCCAAATCCATGAACCAAGCCGCGCTGCGGCAGATTGCGGGAGGAGCGGGGTTCCGGCATCGCACCCTCTACGTCGCCCAATGTCAGCTCGACCCCGCAGGGCCGGTCCAGTGGTTGGTGCGGGAGCTCGCCCCCCTGCCCCAGGCCTCGCACTGGGGTCGGCACCGTCACTTCGCCGTCACCCTCCACCCTGACGCCATCGCGACGTTCGTGGCGGTGATGGAGAGCGCCGAGACCCACGAAAGCTACGGCCGGGTTTAGCCCTACGCCAACAACCAAACTCCATGCCCTCAACTCTCCCTATGCCTGCCCGCCACCGCTTCGCCCCTGGCTCCATCGTCGCCACTCCCGCCGCCCTGGCAATAACAACGCCACAACAGCTCTTGGAGGCGCTTGAGCGTCATCTTACCGGCGACTGGGGCGATGTTTCGGCCGAAGACGCGCAAGCGAATGAGGACGCGGTCACGCACGGCTACCGTGTCTTCTCCGTGTATCAGCTGTCTGACGATAACAGGCTATGGATCATCACCGAAGCCGACCGCTCCAGCACCTGCGCCCTTTTGCCATCAGACTACTAAGTCACCCTCCCCGCCACCTCACCATCCAAGACATGCCGACCCAGCCTGCCACGATCCGATTCCAGCTCGGCGAGATCTACACCACTCCGGGCGTTCGCGCCGCCATGACGACGGATGAGATCGCAGCCGCCCTTGCCCGTCACCTTAGTGGCGACTGGGGTGAAATTTGCGCCGAAGATGCGGCCACGAACGAAGACGCTGTCGAGGGCGGCGGCCAGATCATGTCCCTCTACACAAGTGCCTCTGGAATCGTGTATTGGGTAATCACGGAGAGTGATCGCTCGGTCACGACGCTATTGTTGCCAGCCGAGTACTGAGACGGCTACGCCGCTCGTTTCCGGTCGCTGGGAACGTCAAGGACGCAACCTCCACTCCAGCCGGCAGAGCCCAAAGCCAAGGGTATACTTATAAGCACAGGTTGATTCGAGCGTCCGCCGCCGACTTCGCTAGGCCACAGTTGCAGAACTCTCCGGCAGCCGCTGCTTCCGCGACCGGGAAGGCCTCATACCGAGCCGGAGAAGCACCTTCCAGACCGTAGGGACGTGCCAGCGCCCTCCGCCCGGCCCCGGAACTCCCAAGCCGTTGAGAGCGTCCCGGAAGCCCTTGGTGGTGGTGCGGACGCCTTCAGCCGCCACCTTCCGAAAGTGGGCTTCGTAGCCAAGGGCCCGCTCTTGCGCCTCCGCTGCGTGCCGGAGCGCCAAAGCCCGGCCCGTGGCTCCGATAACCACACCCCGGGCTTTGGCGGCTGCGAGGGCCTCTTTCGTGCGCAGGGAAATGCGACGTGCTTCTTCTTCCGCGAAGGCCGCTTGGACGTGGAGCATGAAGCGGTCTTTGGACGGTGCGTCAGCGGCTACGAAGTCTACCCCCGACTCCAGCAGCCCACTAATGAAATGGACGTTGCGGGCAAGTCGGTCGAGCTTGGCGATGAGTAGAGTTGCCTTGGTCCCGCGACACAGTTCCATGGCCGCTTGTAGTTCAGGGCGATTGGTTGCCTTCTTTCCCGACTCCGTTTCCACGAATGCTCCCACGACCTCCCCCTCGTTGTGGGCAACAAAGCGGGTTACCGCCGCCGCTTGGGATTCAAGGCCGAGTCCGCTTTCTCCCTGCCGCTGGGTCGAAACCCGACAGTAGGTGACGTAGCGCTTTGGTGGGGTCGGAGGAGGTGTCATCGAAAACGGAAACACGGCCCCTGCCCCGACGCAATAACCCTCGTTACTGGGCGAACGCCCGTTCGCTGTATAACGAACGTGATCCAACCCGGAGCCGAAACGGTCCTTTTTCCTTTGCTGGACCGGCTGGACCGGCTGGACCGCCCCTCCAGCTTTTCCCTGGCCAAGCACCCAACGCCAGTGCCAAAACCAAAAGAGGCTTCGCGCTGCCCGCCAACTGACTTCAGCGCTACGTCAACACCTCTCCGTCGGCACTACCCGTAACGCTTGGCTGATTAAAAGTGCTCAGGGAACCCATAGCAAGGTCAGTCCTGCGTTCAACTTGGGCATCCGAATGGTTTGTTCCACCACTTCGTCCTTGTCCCAGTTCAATTCAGGAAACCAATCGGCATCGTCGTAATGGGCCATATCAACATCGACCTCCTCCTCGGGGAGAGTTGCCGAGCTGTATGCAGGAGGCTTTCTTCCGGCAACCACGAAGGGCGCTCCGCTCTTGGCGTTGTTGTAGCTCCAGCGAATAATTCCCCCTTCGAACCATACAACAACGACTTTTTGCGGTGTGGTGTCTGCAAATCGGATCGCGGTGGCGGTCAGGGTGGTCTCAAATTCAGTCGATAAGGCCCGTATCAGATCCAGCGAAGGTTCAGCCTTCTCACACGAAGCCCTGAAGTAGGCTGTGGGCATCAGCAGTTCCGCCGCAAAGTGGTTTGCTTCCACTTCGAGAGCGGAGCGTCCATAGTCCCGCATGTCCTCGGCGTTGCAGAGAAACTGAGAATATTCTGCGTGAAGCTCCCAATGGCCAAGCTCGTGGGCAATCGTGAACCTCCTGCGCCCCTCGGGAGCAATGCCCTTGCGAATGTGTATGATTCCGCTCTTTTTTTTTCTCAACAGACGGCCCTCCGCACCTTTCATCTCACCTTCCCGGACGAAGACATTCCGGTCCATGGCGAGGTCCTTCAAATCGACTTCGCGTGGATGGGGAAATCCCAGTTCCTTTTGGATCTTGAACGCCGTGGCAGTGGCTTTGATTCTCTCAGGTTCAAGCTTCATCCTCATTGGTGTCCGCTTTCTCCATATCCTCCAAAAGGAAGAGTTCCGCATCCAGATCCTTGAGATCCTCATCCGGAATTTCTTCGAACTTTCGGCAAAACACTTGGGCGGCATCGGGATCGGAGGCTCCCAATACTTGGATTCGCTCCAAAATACTTTGCCTCATCAAGGCCATTGATCCGCCGATGGTCCGCTTCATTGAGTCGATCTTGCTCTCAAATCCGAGACGCCGTTCCCTGGCGGCTGCCAACCGCTGGCGGGCGCGCACTCCCTTCAGCTTCTCAGTTGCCCACGATTTCAAAGTGGTCGTGTCGATTCCTTCTTCCTTTAGGATCTCTCGGGCCTGTTCAGATGAAGGAAACTCGTCCAAATCGAAAACGAGAGCCGAGAGATCTTCGACCATGTCTGTTCCGGTTCTGTCGTTCTTGTCATTCATTGGGTCCTCCTTTCTATTGGTGGGCTGTGGCCCGTTCTTGCCGATAATTTTCGAGAAAGCGCCGCAACCTCTTTTTGGCTGCCTCATATTCCTTCTCATTCATTCCTGAATCATCAAGGACTTCGCCCCTTTTCCTCGCTCCCGAAAAAACGATCGCTTCCACGATTTTCCTCTCCTCGGAGCCATCCTTCAGAGACTCGATTATCTCAAGAAGGAGATCCTCATCCTCCCTTTCGGAGGCTTTCCTGTCAGGTGCTGAATCCGTCGAGGCAAACCGGTCGATTACCGAGCCAGCCTCGTCGTCGTCTTGCGACTGGGCTTCATCTTCCGGGTTAGAGAATCTCCGATTCTCCCAAGACTCGACCATGTTCTTCACCGCCCCTTGGATGATCCCGCACAGGACCATTTTGAGATCCTTTTCCTCATCCCATTTAGCACCACAGAGAATCTTTTCAAAAGCAGTTTGAGCGAGATCCTGGGCAGAATTGCCGTCTGGTAGCACACCTCCATGCGCTCCTCTCCAGCTTCTTCCCCTGATCAGGTTGCTGGCATAGGCGGTCGCCCGATCTAAAAGATCGAGGATTTCCGCGTCTTTCATGGCGTTGATCCGCCTCTCGTTGGCCTCCTTTTGACTCACTCTTCCAGTATATTTGAAATTTGTTCGAAATCGACGGCAATTTTACCCGCCACCTCATCACTAAGAAGGTAGCGGGACATACCCGCGTCGAAATCATGGTAAAATCAATCCAATCCGAGCCAGTGGCCGACGACGAGGGAGTGATCTTCCTCCAAGAGGCCTTCCACAGCGACCAGCGTTGCCTTGAGGCAAGCCTCCGCTCATCCAACCGAATCCGTCATCAGGGAGATAAAGGCGAGGTCAATGAACAGCATTTCATCGACTTCCTCCGACGCTATCTGCCCAACCGATACACCGTGGACAAGGCCATGGTCATCGACTCGCTTGGAGCAACCAGCGACTCGATAGACATTGTGGTCTTTGACCGCCAATACACGCCTACTCTCCTCGACAGCGAAAAACACCGCTACGTCCCGGCGGAAAGCGTCTACGCCGTGTTCGAGTGCAAGCCGACAATCAACAAGACCTACCTCGTTTACGCCGGGGACAAGGCGGCCTCGGTAAGACGGCTACACCGCACCTCCATTCCCATCCCGAACGCAAGTGGGGCCCCCTACCCTCCAAAACCACCCCACGACATCGTCGCAGGCATACTCGCTATTGATGTGGAATGGACCGACGGACTCGGGTCCTCCTTCGAGGAAAATCATGCGATGCTGCAGGATCAGTTCGCTTTGGACTGCGGCTTCGCCGCCACAGGAGCCTGTTTCGATACCTTCAACGAAGACCGGTCCCTGACGTTCGGTCCGACGAAAAACTCGCTCGCCTATTTCGCCTTCCGGCTGCTCAGCCGGCTTCAAGCCTGCGCTACGGTTCCAGCGGTGGACTGGTCGGCCTACGCTTCACAACTCAGCAAAATCATCACCCCACAATAACCAAGCCATGTTTGATTACTCAGAACAAGTTGAAGCCTTCCGCGACGAGAGAGTCCGCTTGCCGAAGGAGTTTAGGGAGAAACTCTTCGATCACCGGGATTCAAACCGGGACCGTTTGGTCTTCAGGTTGCCCAAGCGCATTCCGGGACTGACGATCTCCTACGATTCGTTCAAGCCGCAGGGGTCATCCGCCGTAAAAACGATCATTCAGACAAAGTTCGTCTACGAGGAATACGACATTGACGACGGCCTCGTGCTCTGTCGGCACGAGCTTGTGAACGACGAGGGCAAGGAGTTGACCGCAGACGAAGTGCGGGATCACGTGTTGGAAGCCCTCAAGGACAAACGCTTCGTCAAGCAACCCAACATGGCTTCAAATGCCATCCGCGTTTACTACAAGGAGGACGACGAGGAGAAACACCACATCGACTTCCCCATCTACCGCAAATTTATCAATGCCAAGGGAGACGTAGTCAGGGAGCTGGCGAGTGCCACTGGCTGGGTGGAGTCGGATCCCACGCAGGTGAACAAATGGTTCAACGAACAGGTGGAATCCCGGAACGAAAACATCGCGGGGAAAGGCACCCAAATGCGCCGTCTGATCCAATTGATAAAGCGCTTCTGCCGGAGCCGCTACGCATGGGATATGCCGAATGGCATGAAACTCACTATGCTGGTCGCGGAGTGCCAACCAGCCTTCCACAATCGCCTGGATCTCGCATTCCGGCGTCTCTTGGAAGAACTAAAGGCTCGGCTTGAGGAAGACAAGGTCATCCGGAATCTTGCTCATCCGGACCAACCAGCGCTTACCCGGACCGATTCGGACCAAAACGTTGTAGGTTTCCTGGAAAAAATCGAGGAAGCGCTGCAGAAACTGTCCGTTCTGGACTCTCCCGACCATCAAGACACCAAGAGTGCCCGTGAGCAATGGGACTGGGTATTCCAGAGCGATGGTTTCCTCCGCGAATACGATGCGAAGAAGGAGAAGCGGGAAAAGCAGGCGCGTTTGGAGAGGCTCGCCTCCACCATCGAATCAGGAACTGCCCGCACTTCACCCTTCGGGGTGATCGGCTCCGTTGGTGTCGTCAACCCTCCACACCTCTTCTATGGGTGCATTATTTAGAAGCTGGAGCCGAGGGGCTGAAGGTTATCGACGCTTCGTGATGCAGAAGAAGTTGATGGGGGACCATTTCCCCAATTTCTCATGCTCTTATTCCAAGCGCTGCCTCACCTGTGTTGGATCAATCACGCCAGAAGAAGGCTGCGCCACATACTCCTTGAAGATTAGTTATGTGGCCGACCACTCGCCCAAAGTCTGGGTAATGAGTCCGAAGATTGCCCTCAACAAAAACATCCATGTCTACAGCGACGGATCGTTGTGCCTCTATTATCCGAAGGAGACACCTTGGCAAAATACTGACAATCTGCATGAAAAGATCTTGCCGTGGACGGCAGAATGGCTCGTCTATTACGAAATTTATCTTATGACGGGAGTCTGGCGGGGAAAATCAGCGCCACACCCGATGCCACGCCGTTCAGGCACGCGCTCAAAGCACTCCATCTGATCTGAATGCGGAGGAACAAACCCGCAAGAGTGTCTTGGAAGGTCGGTTCGGCCAGCCAGTCTTCCGTAAGCGTCACGTCTGGCGCCGTTTGAAAGGGATGGTAGAGATGTGAGAACCAGGCAATCTCTCACGCCTATGCATGAGCGATCTCTGGTATTGAAGCAGGATGTGTTGGGGCGGGTGCGCGTTCCGGTGGAGCG
>JAZKDC010000003.1:0-261756 GCA_040387795.1 Verrucomicrobiota bacterium | reverse complement strand
AGCCGTTTTCGATTGGTTGATCTGAAACCATGTTATCAAACAGCCCCTAGATCCGGATGGGCGGGGGACGTCTGGTTTCGGCAGCAGGCTGCCCACAGTCCATGGAGCCTCGGCTCCTGAGTTGTTGCGGGGAGGGCGGGTTTGATTTAGGGCGGAGGAGTATGCCCGGTAAGACTCCCCCTGATTCCTGTGATGGTTTGGTGCGCCTGCAGCGCGTGGTGCATGATCTGCGGTCGCCGGGGGGGTGTCCGTGGGACATGGAGCAGACCCATTTGAGCCTGTTGCCGAATCTGGTGGAGGAAGCTTACGAGGTCGTGGAGGCGGCCCAGTCCGGGGATATGGAACACTTCTGTGAGGAACTGGGGGATCTGCTGCTGCAGGTGGTCCTGCATGGAGAAATTGCCAGCGAGAGCATGACTTTTGATCTGGATAAAATTGCCCATGGCATCGCGGAGAAGCTGATCCGCCGGCATCCGCATGTGTATGGCGACAGCGGCGTGGCGGATACGGAAGGGGTGCTGAAGCAGTGGGATGAGATAAAGCGTCAGGAAAAAGGCAATGTGCCGCAGGCCTTCCTGGCCGGGGTCTCCAAGGCCTTGCCGGGCCTGAGCCGGGCAGCGAAGCTGCAGAAAAAGGCGGCCAAGGTGGGCTTTGACTGGCCGGAGGTGGGCGGGGTGCTGGAGAAGCTGCGGGAGGAATGCGGCGAATTGGAACTGGCGGTTTCAGCCGGGGATCAGGAGCACATCGCGGAGGAATTGGGCGATGTGTTGTTCTCGGCGGTGAATGCGGCCCGGAAACTGAAGCTGGACCCGGAGGTGTTGATGACGGCGGCCAACGCGAAGTTCGAGCGGCGGTTTACCGCGATGGAAAAGGCGCTGGCGGCGGAGAATATGACATTGGAAGCGGCTTCGCTGGAAGTGATGGAGTCGGCCTGGCAGGCGGCCAAAACCAAGGAAATCAAATGAGTGAAACCACGACAGATGCGGCGGATCACCTTCCGGTGCCCCCGGGGCGCATCAGTATTCCGCAATACGCCATGGCGCTGGCCCAGGTGGCGAGTCTGCGTTCGGAGGATCCCTACCGGAAAGTGGGCGCGGTGGCGATCGACCACGCGAACCGGGTGATCGGCACCGCCTACAACGGATTGGCCCCGGGCTTCAATGCCGACGCGGATTTCTGGGTGGACCGGGACGCACGGCAGAAATACATGCTGCACGCGGAAGTGAATCTGTGCAGCCTGTTCACCCGGGGATCGGTGAAGCTGGTGGCCGTCACCACCAAACCCTGCACCAGCTGCATGCAGATGTTGTGCGCCTACGGCATCAAGGAAATCTATTACCGGGATGACTACACGGGGAGTGAGGCGGATGCCCTCGCGGCGATGTATGGGGTGAAGTTGGAGGCAATGACTGATTATCCCCACATTGGGTAGATGGCCGTGCGGGCAGTGGGAAGGTGGGGGTTTTCCCTGGGTGAAGTTTGTGTTTCCCCGGACTTGTCAGCGACCCGGAAATCTGTAAGAAATTGGCTTCCGCAAGCCGTATTCCGGCGGCCCGTTTTCCCCATGAAACTCTCCATCCCCTGTTGGTCCGCCCTTTTGTTGTGTTCAGCTGTGGTTGCCCATGGCGAGCTGATCCCGCGCAAACCGGCCACCGGGGCCGAGACTCCGGCCGCTTCGGCCACTCCGCTGAGTACAGAGGAAATGGCTAAATTGAAGGAGCAGGTGCTGCTGTTGGAGAAGGATCTGGCGAAAAAACGCGGGGGGATGCACGCCAGTCAGATCGCCATCCTGAAGGAGGCGATGGCTGGCAACGAGAAGGCGTTCAATTTCTGGCTCGACTGCAAAAAAGATCAGGATTTCGACATGAAGGGCAAAACGGCCACGGAGTTTTCCGAGTGGAAGCGCACTCAAATCAAGACCATCGGCACCAACGATGCCGCCTGCGCCGGCTTCCGCCTGCAAATTCATTTTCTGATGCTGGTGGTGTTGGATTCCCATGCCGAAACCCCGGCCCAGCAAGCCGAGGTGGCTTCCGGAGCCGCCGCGTATTTGGAATCGCTGACGGCCTTCTGTGAAAAGGAGGAAAACCTTGCGAAGGGCATCATGGGCAGCATCATGAATACGGGGGCTGATCCCAATGAAGCGGTGACGGCGGATAATATCCAGGAGACCCTCGCCAAAGTGCGCGAGGCCTCCTCCGCGCTGGGGGGGGATGTGTTGGACAGTATTTTTGCCAGGCACCTGAAACTGGATGGGAGCGTGAAGCAAAAAAATGGATCGATCACCAACCCGGGAAACATTGATGAGATCTACGACGCGCTGATTCTCGATCCGTTGCGCAAAAAGAAGGACGCGGCCGGGATTGCCTCGGCATGGACCCGCCGCATCGAACAGACCGCCCGCGTGGCCAAAGCCACCAAAGTGGATGAGATCGAGGAGGAGTATGCCGAGGTCAAAGTGCCCGCCATGAAGTTCTCCATGTATCGTGACCAGTGGACCGCCGGTCAGCAAAAGCAGGCGGCCGCCGCGATGATGGCCCTGATCAGTGCCAATCCCACCCATCAGGACAGCAATGACTGGATGGAGGAATTGAAACGATTGACGGTCTCCGCAAACTAGAGCGGACGGTCCATTCCGCCAGGGATTGCCCGGACGGTTGGATTTCCCCGGCTTGCCGGCTCAGTAAACGTCGCGGCGGTAGCGCTTGTCCTTGCGGAGCTGTTCGATGTACCCGGCGGCTTCCTCCGGGGTTTTACCACCGGCGGTTTCCACGACGGTGTGAAGGGCTTGGTCGACATCGACGGCCATGCGGCTGGCGTCCCCGCAGATGTAGAAGATGGCGCCTTCCTCAAGCCATTGCCAGAGTTCGGCGGCGTGTTCAGTGATGCGGTGCTGGACGTAAATTTTCTCGGCCTGGTCGCGGCTGAAGGCGGTGGTGAGGTTGGTGAGGACGCCCTTTTTGAGGTAGGCGTTGAACTCCTCCTCATAGAAGAAGTCTGTCTTTGAACTGACTTCACCGAAGAAGAGCCAGGCTTTGCCTTTGGCCTGGGTGGCATCGCGTTCCTGGAGGAAGGAGCGGAAGGGGGCGATGCCGGTGCCGGGCCCGCAGAAGATGACCGGAGTCGCATCGTCTGCGGCCGGGAGGCGGAAACCTTTGCCTTCTTTGATGAAAGTGGGGATGATGGTTTCGTTCAGCTTCACCCGCTCGGCGAGGAAGGTGGAGGCAACGCCTTTCCGGTCCCGGCCAAAGGTGTGATAACGGACGGTGGCCACGGTGAGATGCACGCTATCTGGATTGGCCTTCAGACTGGAACTGATCGAATAGAGGCGGATCAGGAGCTTCTTGCAGAGGCTGACAAATTCCTGGGGTTCGAATTTGGCATCGGGGTGGTCGTGGAGGAAGTCGATGAGCTCCCGGCCGTGGAGGTGGGCTTCGAGTTGTTCCTTGCGCTCGGGTTCGAGGAGCTTGGCAAGCTCCGGGGCATTCCCGGTTTTTTGGACGATGGCCTGGAGGAATTTTTTGTCAGGAGTGGCGAGATTGCAGGAGGAAGTCAGGGCCTCCCGGAGCGTGGTGGGCTTTTTGCTGAGGTCTTCCACGGCTTCATCACCCGTCCACCCCTGGGTGTTCAGCACGTCCTGGACGAGATCGGGGCAATTGGTGGGGAGGACCGCGAGGGAGTCGCCGGGCTCGAAGGTCATGCCGCTGCCCCGGAGGTCGATTTCGAAGTGACGGGTGTCCTTGGGAGAGCCTTCCTTGGAAAGCTTGACCGCGTGCTTCATGGTGGCGGGGCAGGGATTTTTAAGATTGAAGGCGGGGGCGGTGCTCATGGGCGAAGAATTCAGAGGTCAGGAGTCAGAGATCAGCCGTGGGGCTGAAATGGGAAACGCGCCCCATGGACCGGAGGGCGCGTTGAGAGCCGGCGCAGGGGCGCTGGGTGACCTCAATGAGCACACGCCGTGCCCGGGTGCTACTGGAAATTGGGTGGAGAAAATCCGTGGCCAGAGCGGCTGTGATGGGCCATAACAGGACACTCCCCTGTTTCCCCATGAAAAACTACCGACCGATCCTGCTGCAAAATCTGGCCGTAACGGTGCCGGGGGTGCGGGTGCGGCAGTTCCGGCTGAATCAACACACGCCGGAAGCGGTGTGGACCAAACATTCGCATGAGCATGGCCAGTTGCTGGTTTACCTGACGGGCCGGGGACGGCAAAAAGTGCAGGAGAAACCGCATGAATGCCGGCCCGGAACCGTAATCTACTTGGAGCCGGGGGCGGTGCATGGATTTGAGCGGGAATTGGTCCGGCCGCCTTTGGTGCTGGTGATCGACGTTGATCTGGAAATCACGCGGGCGACCCCCCATCCGTGCGCCCAGATGCCGGATGCGGATTTGGCGAAGGTGAAAACCTCCGTGATGCGGCTTTTTCAAATCCGGCAGGTGGAGGCCCGGGAGTCGATGTTGCTGGTGGGGTCCATCGTGCTGGAGATTCTGGACCGGGTCCTGTTGGCGATCGGGTGGATCAAGCCCTTCAACCGGTATGGGAATGCGAAGGTGATGAATACCACGCGGTTTGTGGAGCGGGTGCTGGACCGGATGGATGGGGCGGAAGTGACTTTGGAGATGATCGCGGCGCGGTCGGGATACCAAATGGACCATTTGAACCGGCGGCTGAAGGCGGAATGCGGGCTGACCCTCGGGCAACTCCGGTCGCGTCACCGGCTTCAGCGGGCCCAACGGTTTATCCAGCAGGGGTTGCCCATCCAGACGGTGGGGGAACGGATCGGGATTCTCGACAATAATTATTTTTCGAGATGGTTCCGGCAGCAGACCGGCATGTCGCCCAGTGCGTGGAAGAAATCGCCCCAGGTCGCCGTGCGGTTTTAGGCCACGTGCGGCGGAAGTTTTGCTGGAATCCAGGGGCAGGCTGGACTAGGCGCTGCGCACGGGGGAGGAAAACATGGTTTTGAAACCAGACGCCGCCTTGCCCAACCCAATCAACTATGGAGCCGCCGAAACGCCCTGCCGGGAAATCCTACAGCGAAGTCATGAACGAATGGGCTGCGCAGCGCGAGTTCATGGGGGGAAACCGCAGCCGCCTGCTGCATCCGCCCTTCGATGCTCATCCAGTGAGAAAAGTGCTGGGCTATCTGGGCCGTCTGCTGGTGGTGATTGTCATCCCTCTCGTGATTTATCTGGTGTTGCTAGGCAGTCACGTGAAGAGCAAGGAGTTCAATCAGATGATTTCGGACGGGGTCGCGACGGTGCTGAACGCAGACAAGGTGACGGCGCATGGGGCTTTCTGGGAATTTGATGGCATTCTGGCTCTGAAGTCGATGAAGGCGGCTGGCAGCAGCGGGGCCTTTTTTGAACAGCTGGAGGCCCAGGGGATTGCCACCCGGGTGCCGATGCCCATGGTGTTCCGCCGTGAGTGGATCTTGCCCCGCGTGAGCATCGAAGATCTCAGCATTTCCCTGCGCTCGGGTGGAGTGGGGCAGGTGCCCTTGTATGAATTAAAGGCCGACCCGGATGATGAAGTGCGGCTCCCCTCCCTGCCTCCCGTCTTCGAGAGCACCCCGAAAACCGGAGCGCGCGGGCTGCCTCCCACGAAGGTGCTGCGGGCCGGATATGGCGTTTCGCCCGACTTCAAGGCCCTGCGTATCAACGCAGTGCAGACTTCGCACCTGAATGTCACCTGGGGATCCAGTCCGGCCACGGTGGGGGAGGTGACCGGGATGCAGACAGACTTGGCCCGCACCTCCGCCGGCTGGGTGGTTTCCGGGAACGGCGGGCAGTTCCGCCAAGGGTGGCTGGACGGAATGAAGGTCGAAAAGCTGGCCGTGACCATCGCTCCCGGCAAGGCCGTGCTGGATGACGTGAGATTGTCCCGTGCAGGCGGCGGCAAGGCGTCAATTACCGGCAGCATGACCTTGGGTGAATTGCCGGTCCTGGACGCGGAACTGAAGTTGGAGGAGGTGCGTCTGCAGGATCTGGTGGCCGTCTCGGCCGGCAGCATTTTTACGGCTACGGCCAGTGGGACCGTCAAGCTCAGTGGCAGTGTAAACCGCAGCTCCGGAATCCGGATGGAAGGCACCCTGGACCTGCAATCCGGCCGCCTGAACACCCTTCCGGTCTTCGATGCGCTGAGTCAAATCACGAAGGAGGACCAGTTCCGTCGTCTTTCCCTGCAGGCCGGAACCCTGACGTTTTCCACCAGCGGTTCAGAGGACCACGGGGGTTTGATCGTGGAGATCAAGGCCTTTGAGTGGGCCTGCGGCCCCATGGTGCGGCTGAAGGGGAACTACCGGCAGGAGCAGATCCGGGAAATCGGAAATCTGGACGGGAAGTTGCCCGGGGAACGGATGAAGATCGAGGGACTTCTCCAGATTGGAGTGCCGGCCATGGTGCTGGCTAAAATCAAGCCGGCCGTGGCCGCCCGTTATTTCAAGTCCGGGGCGGATGGCTGGTCGTGGCTGGATGTTGCCATTGACGGTCCGGTGACGGGCAACCTCAGCCGTGAACTGGCGGCGGAGCTGCTCAAGGCGGTTGCCGACGCCCCTTGAGGAATAGGTCCTGACCCCGGTGCCGTCCCCCAGTCTACGGCAGGGAGTGTTGTCCAAAATACCCCACCATCAGAGCGACCCCCACCATGATCCCGTCCGCGGCCAGGCTAAAGACTCCGGCAGGCCAGCGGTTCCGCATCAGATGCAGCCCGGCGAAGCCTGCCGCACAGGCCGCCACTCCGAGCAGCACGGGGCGGCTCCAGGCATCTGAGCCCCAAGCTTCCGCCAACGCGCCGAAGCCAACCGCGGCCAGCAGCCAGGGATAGAGCCGCCTTAACAGCAGACTTTCGGGATCAGAGGCCGTGGGGTTTTCCCACAACCGGATGCCCAGCGAGTTCAGCATGCAGGCTCCGGCAAAGAGGACCACGGGTGATGCCCGGATCAGCCCGCCCCAATCCAGGACATGGGAAAATGGTCCCACCGCCACCCCGAGCGCAAAAAGATAACCGCCCAATCCCTTTTTTACGAGGGTCCAGGGAGGCGGATCATACTGTTGGCGCAACCCAAAGTAGAGCACGGTCAACAACGTTCCGGCGCCGATGGCCCGCCAGAGTTGAAATCCAGCGGCAATGTGATCTTCCTGCTGCACCAGGCCCATGATCATGAGAACGCTCAATCCCAGCAGCAGGACCTGACTGACCGGCTTCCAGCGCGAGGCCGCCACGATTCCAAAGTAGAGCAATCCAGCCATCGCCACCCACACGCCGGACTGCACCGTGATGGCCCGCATGCTGTGCAGAATCCAATAACCGGAGCCGGCCGCTACCGCCACCATGAGGGCCAGCAGCCATGCGGCCTGGCGCCCCGCAAATTGATGCCTTCCCCTTTTGCCATGCCCGGTCAGTCCATCCAGGATCCGGTCAGCCATGTAAAAAAGCCAGACTCCGGCCGCCAAAGTCCCAGTGTTCACCGGGGTCAGGCGCGCGCCCGTCAAATGAGCGAAGACCGGCAGCCAAGCCACGGCTACCGCCACAGCATCCAAGGCCAGCCAATTGATCCATCTCCACCAAGGCAAATGGACAGGGACGGGCGGGAGGGGGGAATTGGGCATCGGGAAGTGGCAGGTTCCATCACCCATCCCGCTTTGCAAGTCCCCTCGAAAGTGACTGCAGGCCATGGAATTATGAGCCTTGCCGGGGCTTTTTCTACGGGTTTACTTTCCACCAGGAATGCCTTCCGGACTCAGTTTTCATGAAGACCAGCGCGAGGCCGATGCGGTAGTGTGACAACCGTTTCTGCGGCTTTTTGGGATTACTTCGTCTCCCGCAGTTTGAGATTGCGGAAGTGCACGGTCATCTCGAGGCCCCCGTGAATTTGCAGGCCAATCGGTCCCGGAGCGGCAAACTTGGCATCCTGGTAATTCACGGCTTCGGTCCCATTGATCCACACCGTGAAGGTATCTCCCTTGGCGCGGATTTTGAAATGGTTCCAGTCTCCTGGCTTCAGCAGTTTCGCCCGTTCCTTCGCCTGTCCGGCCTCCGGATATTTGCCCAGATAAAAACAGCCTGTCATGTCCTGTTTCAAACTGCGCGACACGCCGATCTGCACCTGCAATTCCGGTTTGCGCATCATGAAACCGCTGTCGATCTCCCCTTCCCATTTGGCCTCGGCTTCCAGCTCAAAGTCGCCATACAGCTGCTCGGTCCATAGCATGTTTCCCTTTTTGGCGGCGTCGTTGGTTCCGGTCAGGACTCCGTCGGCCACTTTCCAGAACGGATTGGGAGCGGGCACCTTCCAACCCGTCAGATCCTTGCCGTTGAACAGCAGCACGGCTACAGCCTCCTCGGCACTGGCCGGATTGGGAAGCGCGATCACCGCCACAAAGGCCGCAAGGCAGGGCAAAAGGCAGCGTCGGAACGGGCGGAAGGAGGAAGCAATCATGGGATGGAAACGGGTGAAAATGAAGCGGAACAAAAGCACAACGTTCAGGCAAGCCTCTTTTATCTGCCTTTGCACCTTTACTGACGGGTGCTCAGGCTGCCATCCCGACCCGGAAGCACTTGCTGCCAGCCAGGGCAGGGCATTTCCTTCCTGATCCTGACAAATCGCCGCCTGCCATGTCCTTGTGCCTGACCTGCCTCCCCGAAGGCCTGCTCCTCCTCAGCGGTGAACCATTAGCCGGAGACCCGTTGGAGCTGGTCCAGGCGTTTTCCCACAGCCCGGCCCATGCCCTGCTCCACCTTGCAGCCCGCCCGTCCCATGAGGCCCCGCCGGACCCTGCCCTGGCTTGGCTGCATCGGTTCAGCCACCACTGGATGGCCGAAGTTTGCCGCGCCCGGCACGCCGCCCCTCCGGTGCCGGCCGCCGATTCCACCGGCCATTCCCTCCTCACCTCCTGCGCGCTGGAGGCGCCGCCGTTCCCCGGTTCCGATTATTGCACGGCGGAAGTCCTCGCCACCCTATGGGCCGCCGCCGGAACGGCCCTTGCGGCTGCCTGCGCCGGGCTCCCCGGCGGTCTCAATGATTATCTCCGCTCCAGCCGTGCCGGTTGGCACCTCGTCGGCAGGGTCACGTTCCACCTCGCGGAAAACAAACGGGACCCGGACCGGCCCTTTGCCTTCCTGGCCACTTATACGGATGCCCTCGGGGCCACCGGCAAACCCCAGCATATTCCCCTTGGACGCGCGCTCCAGACCTATGCCGCCTCCCCGGATCAGCGCACCCTCGACTCCATCCTGAACCCGGTGCGCACCGCCGCGGCCACCATTCCCTGGGTCCGCGAATTGTTGGAATCCCGCCGGGTCTTTCAAGCCCTCGCCTGGACTCCTGCCGAAGCCTATCGTTTCATCCGCGACCTGCCCGCCCTCGAATCCGCCGGACTGGTGCTCAAGGTTCCGGACTGGTGGAAAGGCGGCCGCCCCTCACGTCCTGCGGTCCAGGTTAAGCTGGATACCGACAAATCCATGCTGGGGGTGGGCGCCATGCTGCAATTCCAGATCAGCACCACGCTTGAGGGCACTCCGCTCAGTGCGGAAGACTGGGCCCGCATCAAAAACAGCCCCACAGGTCTCGTCAACCTGCGTGGGCAATGGATTGAGATCGACCAGGCCCAGCTCGGCGAGGTCATGGACCACTGGAACAAAGTTGCGGCCGCCCACGCCGGAGGGGGCCTGACATTCCATGAAGGCATGAGATTCCTCGCCGGCTTCCAGCCCGGAGGGTCGTCCGGCCCTGCGGCCGGATTCGTTGAAACCCTCACCAACTGGTCCCACGTCGTCGCCGGCAAAAACCTTGCGGCCGCGCTTGAGCAAATCCGCAATCCTGACACCCCGCCCGTTCCGCCTCCCCTCCAGGCCACCCTGCGTCCCTATCAGGAAAAGGGCCTCGCGTGGCTCACCTTCATGCGCCGGCTTGGCCTGGGGGCCTGCCTCGCCGATGACATGGGACTCGGCAAAACCCTGCAGGTGATTGCCTTGCTGGCCAGCCCGGGAGCCCCGGGGACCGCCCCTTCGCCTGTCCTCCTGGTGGTGCCCGCCAGCCTCCTCGGGAATTGGCTGTCGGAATTCACGAAATTTGCGCCCCAGCTCCGCATCTTCCCCGCCCATCCTTCCCGCACCCCACGCGACCAGTTGGAAGCTGCCCTCGCCCGCCCTGCGGAAGCCTTCCAAAATCACCACGCGGTCCTTACCACCTACGGGGTGCTGCAACGCACGCCTTCCCTGCAAAACCACCGCTGGCAGGCCATCATTCTTGATGAGGCCCAGGCCATTAAAAACGCCGGCACCGCCCAAGCCAAAGCCGTCAAAAAAGCCTCCGCTCCCTGGCGGCTGGCCCTCACCGGCACTCCGATCGAAAACCGCCCGGGCGACCTGTGGTCCCTCTTCGATTTCCTGAATCCCGGCCTCCTCGGCGGGGCCACGGCTTTCGCCAGCACCCTGAAGCGCCTCGCCGAATCCCCCGCCACCGGTGGATACGCGCCCCTCCGGCGGCTGGTCTCGCCCTACATCCTGCGGCGTATGAAGACGGACAAGTCCATCATTGCGGATCTCCCTGACAAAACAGAGGTCACGGCGTCATGCACCCTCAGCCGCAAACAGGCTATCATCTACGGGAAGCTGGTGGAACAACTCAAAGCCGACCTCAAGGACCCCAACCTCGATCCCATGCAGCGGCGCGGACTGGTGGTCGGCTACCTCATGAAATTCAAGCAGGTCTGTAACCACAGCAGCCATTGGAGCGGGGATGGCGTCTATGCTCCGGCCGACAGCGGGAAATTCCAACGCCTCGCCGAACTCTGCCAGGACATCGCCGACCGCCAGGAACGCGTCCTCATTTTCACCCAGTTCCGGGAAATCATCGACCCCCTCCACGCCTTCCTGACCACGCTCTTCAAGCGCCCCGGGCTCGTTCTGCACGGCGGCACCCCCGTGAAGGAACGCCAGAAACTGGTCGATCAATTCCAGGCGCCCGGCGGGCCGCCTTTTTTCCTGCTCAGCGTCAAAGCGGGCGGGACCGGACTAACCCTGACCGCCGCCAGCCACGTCATCCACTTCGACCGATGGTGGAATCCCGCCGTCGAAAATCAAGCCACCGACCGCGCCTACCGGATCGGCCAAAAACGCAATGTCCTGGTCCATAAATTCGTGACCACCGGCACTCTTGAAGAGCGCATTGATGCCATGATCGAGGACAAAAAAGCCACCGCCCACCAACTGCTGGGTTCCGAAGCGGGCGCTGAAATGGCCCTCACCGAAATGACCAACGAAGCGCTTCTGCAATTCGTCGCCCTCGACGCCACCACCGCGCTCGGCAGCGGGGCTTGATCCCGTCAGGCCGGCGCGTCTACTCCGCGCCGGTCACCAGCTTCACGAGGGCGGAGGATTTTTCGTAAAGGCTTTTCACCTGGGCGGGTTCGAAGGGTTTGCCTTCGGGCATATCGATCAGGACGCGGATCTCCTCCAGACCCGGGCGGAGCGTTTTGAGCCAAGCGCGCTTTTGGAGCGTGGGGTTCAGTTCCGCCAGCATGGCCGTAAAATATTCAAGCAGGTCGGTACGGGCGAGCAAACCGGCGCGTTCCGGGGAAAACGGATCGGAGGCGGCTCCGCTGGCGATTTGCAGACCGCGCAGCCAGCCACCGAGGCTGATCAAATGCGCCATTTCCATGTCGCGGAGCAGCACCATGTCGCTTTCGACATCCTTTTGGGTACCTGCGAGGTCGCTGCGCAGGGTCTTCCAATCGCCAAGGGCGGAGTTTTCGAGCAGGCTTTTGGCGTGTTCGGTGACGCGGGCGCCGGCCCCGAGGGATTTGGCGTGTTTCAGCACCGCCCGCCCGACATCCTCCAGATCCGAAACTTTTTCGGTTTGCACGGAAAGGAAACCATCGCCGATCAGAACTCCGAGGGAAAGAGCGACCAAGGCCCGGTCACTGCCGACCGATTTAGGAACGGGCCGTTTGAGCTTGTCGTAGGGCAAAGAACCGAGGGCTTCCATCTGCCCGAAGATTTTACGGATGGAGGGGGTGGTGAATTGATTGACGCCATATTCCTCACGGAGGTGATCGTCCTCAAGGAGGTCGTCTGGCACTTCCGGTTTGGCATTCTCGGGTTTGAGCGGCTTGGCGGGTGCCGTTTCCGGCGGGGCAGAGGCCTCAGGTTTTTGCGCTTGGACCGGATGGAGCGCAAGACTGCACAGAATAGCAGCCAGCAGGCAGAGAAAAGCGGCGGATGGGTGGAGGGGCATGGAACACGCGTTGTAAAGGGGGGACCTTTTGGCTTATGGCAAATATCAACTGGGAGGGCGTTGATTTCGAGTCTTTTCCTGGGAATATTTGCTCTGTTGACGGGGGGGGCAACAAGTTGCTCTTTCCCCCTCCCCGGCCCGGTGCCTTTTCGCCGGGCCAGTTTTGTTTTCACTATGCATTGGCTGACTATTCTTTGGCTTTGCTGCTACACATTTGTGGTGGTCGGGCTGTCCGCGTTCGGGGTCCATCGTTGGTTTATGGTGGGACTCTTCTGGAAGAATCTGAAAAATCCACCGCAGCCAAAGGGGAGGTTTGAAAAGCTGCCCCTTATTACGGTACAGCTTCCTATATACAATGAACGCCTCGTGGTGTCCCGGTTGGTCAAGGCAGTGTCGGAGCTGGATTACCCGCAGGAATTGCTGGAAATCCAAATCCTGGACGACTCCACCGACGAGACCAAACAGATCTGCGAGGCCGAGGCCGCGCAATTGAAGGCTCGCGGATTCGACGTGACCCTGCTGCACCGGGTGGACCGCACGGGTTACAAAGCCGGCGCGCTGGAAAATGGCATGGCCCAGGCCAAGGGCGACTTTATCTTCATTCTCGATGCAGACTTCGTGCCCACCCCGGGAGTGCTGCACGAGATGGTGCACTATTTCACGGACGGGAAGATCGGGATGATCCAGACCCGTTGGGGGCACCTGAATCGCGATTACTCCCTGCTCACCAAGGCTCAGGCCCTTTTCCTGGATGGCCACCTTGTCGTGGAACAAGTCGCCCGCAGCCGCAGTGGCCGCTTTTTTAATTTCAACGGGACCGCCGGCATTTGGAGGAAACAGACCATCATTGATGCAGGGGGCTGGCAGCACGATACCCTGACCGAGGACCTGGATCTGAGCTACCGCGCTCAAATGAAGGGGTGGAAATTCATTTTCCTCAAGGACGTGATCAGCCCCGCCGAACTGCCGGTCGACATCAATGGCTTCAAGAGCCAGCAATTCCGCTGGACCAAGGGATCCATACAGACGTGCCGGAAAATTCTGGGTCCGGTCTGGCGCAGCGATATTCCGCTGCTGCTGAAGATCGAAGCCACTGTCCACCTCGGCGCCAACTACGCTTACTTGTTGCTGTTCATCATGTTGTTCCTGGTCTTCCCCGGGGCTGGCGCGGAATTCAAGATGGGTGGCTATCGTGGATTATTGTTCGACCTGCCGATTTTCCTGCTGACGACTTGCTCCATCGGCGCTTTTTACCTCTCCAGCCAGATCGCAGCTTACCCGAAGCACGGTTGGAAAAACATCATCTATCTTCCGGTTTTGCTCGCCTTGGGGATCGGCATGAGCATCAGCAATGGAAAAGGTGTCATCGAAGCCATGCTTGGCCAGGAAAGTGCATTCATCAGGACTCCGAAGTATGGAATCGAGAAAAAGGGTCAACTCTGGAAGCCGGCGGCGGGCCGTCCGACGAAAAAGGCCCTGCTGGGGTTGGAAATCTTGCTTGCCTTGTATTTCACAGGTGTCGTTATTTTTACAATTTTAAATAATTACTGGAGTTCTCTGCCATTTATGCTTATATTTATGTTGGGATTTTGGGGGATGGTGGCGGGTTCTTTCCCGCAACTCTTCCGAAATCGGCAACCAGATGAACCAGATGGCCCTGCCGCTGTCTGAAAATTCTAAAAAAATGAGTGCTTCAAGCTTTTCCACGACGTCCCGCCGATCCCTGCGGCAGGCCTTGGCGCTGCTGAATGTGATCGCGGCCTGTTTCCTCTCCAGCTGCTCGACCAGCAAGCCGGCGCGGGAAATGCGGGTCAGCGTCGCGGACCAAAAACTCGCCCTGTATGAAAATGGCGAGCCGGTCCGGGTCTACAAGGTATCCACCTCCAAATTTGGATTGGGCGACAGCCCCTCCAGCAATTGCACGCCCCTCGGCAAAATGAAGGTGGCCAAAAAGATTGGGTACGGCCTGCCACCCGGTATGGTCTTCAAAAGTCGGCAGCCCACCGGTGAAGTGCTCCGGCCCAATGCCCCCGGCCGCGACCCCATTGTCACCCGCATCATGTGGCTCCAAGGCACCGAGAGCAAAACCCGCAACGCCTACCGCCGCTTCATCTACATTCATGGCACGCCGGAAGAATCCACCATCGGGCGGCCCGCCAGTTTTGGCTGTATCCGGATGCGGAGCATGGATGTGATCGATCTCTTCAACCATGTGCCGGAAGGCATTCCGGTTCAGATCGTCAAAGGCCGTCTGCCGGGAGATGCCCGCAACCAGCAGGAATATGTCTACACCCCGCCGCCGGCGCCCCCCGCTGCGCTCAAGCATTACGGCCCGGCCCGGCAGCAAGGCAGCAATACCAAGTCGACCGCCATGGCCAGCACCCGCCGCAGCAAATCCTGAGCGCAAATGGCGACGCGCCGCTTGACACCCGGGAATCCGCGATTAGTCTCCGCTCCCTTTTTCAAGCTCACGAATTTCCAAAGCAATGGCCAACAACAAATCTGCCAAAAAGCGCAACCGCCAAACGGTCGCCCGCACCGCCCGTAACCGCTCCATCAAGAGCCGCGTCAAAAATGCCCGCAAGGCTGCCCTTGCCGCCATCCTGACCGGAGACAAGGACGTCATCGCCGCCAAGGTCGCGATCTACGCGTCCACCGCTGACAAGGCCGCGAACAAGAACGTCATCCACAAAAACGCCGCCAGCCGCTTCAAGGCCCGCATCGCGGCGGCTCTGGCCAAGGCCAGCGCCTGATTTCCGGTTCCCCTTTTCCCAGCGCATCTTCCTCCAGGAAGGTGCGCTTTTTTGTGCCGGCACTTGCCACCTTCGGACGGTCTGGGAGCCCGGGCATTCCAAGGGGAAAACCTTGGCGAGGCACGGCGGGGTCAAAGACCTCCGGGGACACTGCGACAGTGAGAGAGGTTGGCCAATACACAAAAGAGGCCGGGTACCCTTGCGGATACCCGGCCTGAGCGCGGGGTGATTTGACTAGCTGGTTGCTTCAACGGAGCCAGGACATCCTGCGTCTTTGATTCTGCTGGGGTGAGCGGTTCGTTTATTCCCTGTCGGATTTCACTTGGCTGATACCGTAAATCGTGGTCGTTCCACTGACCTCGTTCCCGATGATGAGGAGAGGTTGGTGGGTTGGGCTGTCCTCCTCGTTGATGAACAGCAGGCCCTCCGGACCGAGATCTCCCGCAGCCGCGCTATCCACGGGTTGGCCGAAATCGCGGTTGTTCACGAATTGCACGAATTGGGGGGCGGCAGGAGTGGTCACGTCATAGACCATGACGCCACCGACCCGCTCAAGTCCGATGAAAGCAAAGGTGCGGCCGTAAGCTTTGCCCACGGCCACTCCTTCCGGTTCCGGACCCTTGTCGTCGCTGCGGTCGTCGAATTTGTTGGCTTCGTGATTCGAATTGAACAGGAACTGGGGGGGATCCGTTGGAAGCACAGGCGCGACCGGCTGATGCAGGGCGGCAGTGATCTGCTCGATTTGATCACCACTGTCCCAGAGCAGAACGCCTGAGGTCGAGCGAATGGAAAAGGAGCGGCTGCCGAAGGTATAGATCTCCTTGTAGATGCTATTGCCTGCGGTATCCCCCTGCGCCTTTGTCGCCTTGAGCCGCCCGAGGTTCGAAGTCTTCTTCAACTCGGTCGCCAGCGCTGGCGGGAATACGGTGGGATCCAGCGCCATGCTGCCCACCCGGGTCTCCTCCGAGTAGCCTGACCAGTCGCGCGAATCCCCCTCATTGGCGGTAACCAGATAGGTTTCCCTGCCGATTTTAAAGGAGGCGATGGCGTCGGGAAGAAAGAGCCCTTTGACCGGCCAGTTCCTGATATTGATCCCACCGGCGTTTGCCACGGGGGTGCCGTCGCGATCGCTGGCATCTATGGCATTGCTGGAGCCGAATCCATTCAGGGCCAGGCTGTGATCCTTGACTCCCAGTCCGTTGACGGAAGTGACAGTCGCGGTGGCAATGTCAACAATCGCCAGGGCGTTGTTTTCCTGAAGGGTCACCCACGCCGTTTTTGAATCCTGGGAAATGGTGATATACTCCGGCTCCATATTCTGGGCTACGGTGCTTTCGGGTCCGAAAACCCGGACGGCTGGCTTGGGGCCGGGGCCGCTGCCGTCGAAGAGTTCCGCACGGCTCCGGCCGTTGAAGGCGGTGAACCCCGCAGTACGGATAGTGGCCTGGGCCACTCCCTGGGAAATATCAATGATGCTGATCGAACCTTCGGGGTCATGGGCATAGTCAGGACTGGGCTCGCCTTCGTTGGCCGTCAAAACATAGTGTCCGTCCGGAGTGAAACAAATCATGTCAGGCAAGGCGCCCACTTCCACCGATGCCTTGAACTGGAGGTCCTGTCCGAAGAAAACCACTTTTCCCGGGTCGGTCTTGACGGCGGCTTCCACGGCCACCGCGATCAGCCCATTCCGTACTGCCACGCTATTGGCGACCGCGCCGTAGGGAGTCACGTCGATGGACAGCTCATCGCGCAGGACCGGGGCGGCAGGATTGGTGATATCGATCACATCGATCTGGGCCGCCTGGGCATTGACGACCAGCAACCGTCTGGTGCCGGCATCGTAGGCCACGATTTCCGCGGCGCTGGTGAGGAAGGATCCGGCCGCCACACTGCCCAGCGGGGCGAGGGTGATGGAGGAGGGGGATTTGGCCTGGAGTGACCCTGCCGTGAGGGTGGTGAGGGACAACAGACCCAGCAGATGGAGAGGTGGATTTATACGATTCATAAGTCCCCACCAATTATATCCAACCACTGTATTTGATATGATTCTATTGTGAAGGTTTCGTGACGATGCCCGTTCCCGTTCCGACTGACAAAAGTGGAGTCGAAGCTCCGGATAGGCGGCCGGTGGATTACCCGCCGGGGAGCGGGAGGAGCGGGAGCAGGGTGGCCGCGAGGGCATCGATTTGTTCCGTGGTGTGGGTGGCGCTGAGAGTCAGGCGGAGGCGGGCTTTACCCCTGGCGACGGTCGGATAGCGGATGGCGGGAAGAAGGAAGCCGGCCTCAAGGAGGAGGCCGCTGAGGCGCAGGGCTTCGGCTTCGTCGCCAATAGGAAGCGGAACGATGGCGCTGGAGGGTTCAGGGATACGGCCCTCAAGGACGTTGGTCAGATAGGCGAGATTCGCCCAGAGACGGGCGCGGCGGTCTTCTCCATACGCGGTGGGAAGCCAGTGGCGGATGACTTCCTCGGTGGCGTGGGCGAGAGCCGGTGAAGGGGCCGTACTGTAGATGAAGGACCGGGCGCGGTTGATCAGAAGGTCAATCAGGGAGGAACTGCCGCAGAGATAGCCGCCGGAGAGGCCGGCCGCTTTGCTGAAGGTGCCCATCTGAATGTCGATGCGGGCGGCGAGCCCAAGTTTGGCGGCGAGCCCGCGGCCCTGGGGGCCCATGATGCCAAAGGCGTGGGCTTCATCCAGCAGGAGGAGGGCTCCGTAGGTTTCCTTGAGACGGACGATGTCCCAGAGATCAGCCCAGTCGCCATCCATGCTGAAGACGCTTTCGGTGACGACGAGGATGCGGTGGGCGGCGGTGGCCTTGGCACGGGCCCACTGCAGGAGATGCTCCAGTTTCCCGAGATGGTTATGCGGGAAAATCCGGACGGTGGCTCCGCTGAGCCTGGCGGCATCAATCAGGCTGGCGTGGCTGAGTTTGTCCAGAAGGATGAAGTCGTCCGGACCGCAGAGGGCGGGGAGGGTGCCCATGGCGGCAGCGTAGCCGGAGGAAAAGGTGAGGGCAGCTTCCGTTTTTTTGAAGGTTGCGAGGCTGCGCTCCAGTGCGGCATGGGGAGGGAGCGTGCCGCAGACGAGGCGGGAGGCGCCGGAGCCGGCTCCGTAGAGATCCAGCCCCTGTTTGAAAGCGGCGCGGACGGGTTCCGCATTGGCGAAGCCGAGGTAATCGTTGGACGAGAAATTCAGGAGGTCGGCGCCGCCTACCCTGACGAGCGGGGACTGGGGTGTCTCAAGGGGGCGCAGCTTCCGGTGCAGGGAGGCGGCGTGCAGGGGGGCGAGATCCTCATCATAGCTGCGCATGCGGGTGGAGGTTGGGGATCGCCCCGGGAGTGATCAGGATGACATCGGAGAATGGTGGCCCATCCCTGGATCTTTGGTGACAGGGTTCAAGCCAGCCCCAGTCCCCAGTTGAGCAGGGCGGCGGATTCCTTCCAGATGTACTTGGAGGAACTGCCGAGGGAAATGCAGATGATGGTGCGGCCCCGGTAGTTGGCGCTGGAGACGAGACACTTTCCGGCGAGGTTGGTGTAGCCGGTTTTCATGCCGATGCAGTGGGGCAGGTAGAAGGGGGAGTTGGGGCGCAGCAGGTGGTTGGTGGTGGTGAGCTTTTTGACGCGGCCATCCGGCCGGGACACGCTGAGTTCATGCCGTCCGACGATGCCCCGGAGGGTGCTGTTATAAAGCACGGCGCGGGCGACGCGGGACAAGTCCCGGGCGGTGGAATATTGGCCTTCGGCCGGCAGTCCGCTGGCATTTTTGAAGTTCGAATTCTTCATGCCGAGTTGCTGGGCACGGCGGGTCATCCAGACCGCAAAGGCGGGTTCGCTGCCGGCACAGGTGCGGGCGACGCAGCGGGCGGCGTCGTTGCAGCTTTCGATCAGCATGGCCTGAAGCAAGGATTTCAGCGGATAATGTTCTCCTTCCTTGAGATACATTTTGTGGGGCTCGGCGGCGGCATCGAAGGCAGAGACGCTGGCGGTTTTGTCGAGCGCGGTGCTTTCAACACAGACCAGCGCGCTGACCAGTTTTTGAGTGCTGGCGACGGCGCGGCGCTCGTCCGCATTGCGTTCAAAGAGGATTTGGCCGCCCACAGCATCGAGCACGATACAGGCCTTGGCGGAGGTCGGGGGAGGTTTGGGCAGGCCTGACTGGGCCGACGCCCGGGGAAGGAAGGCGGCGGTGGGCAGGGTCAGGGCGGCGTTTCGGAGGAGCGTGCGTCGCTTCATGGGGGGGTGGGTTTCCTTGGGGGAGTGGGTTTTTTGGCGGAAGGCTGGCGGGCCGGAGCTTCGGGCGGGTCCACCGGTGCGGCGCGGGGAGGCCTTGAAGGAGGAGCTGGTTTGCTGGAAGCGCCGCCGGCCGGGGACTCGGGGGACTCATCTTCCGAAACTTCGGATTCTTCGACGGCCGATTCCCCGCGGATTTGTTGCTCCACGATTTCATCCGGCGCTGCCCCCAGCGCCCGGGCCTTCCGGTAGTGCCGGCCCGCCATTTCCAGGGAGGGCGGCTTCCGCTCCAGATACATCACGGCGAGGTTGAAATGGGCTTCAGTGTAGTCCGGATCCAGATCGAGGGCTTTTTGGAGTTCGACCTCTGCCCCGTTGGTCCAGCCAATGCGTTTGAGGATGATGGCGAGAGAGTTGTGGGCACGGGGATCGGCGGGGTTTTCCGCGACGCCGCGGGTGGTGGCGGAAACGGCCATCATGGGCGCCTTCAATTCCAAATAGACCTGCCCAAGGGTAAGCCAGGAATCGGCCAGATCCGGTTTGAGCGTGGTGGCTTTTTCCAGCGACCCCCGGGCGGCTTCGTGTTCGGCCAGTTGATACTGGACTTTGCCAAGATTGGAAAGAGCGGCGGCGTTTTCCGGTTCCAGCCGGAGCACGGCCTCCCATGAACTGCGGGCGGCCTTCCACTGCTGGGAACGCATGGCGGCGATGGCGCGGTGCACGTGCGGTGAAGTATCGAGGGATGTGGCAGCCGTCTCCTGGCCAGATGCCGGATAGGGCAGCAGCATTAAAGCCGAGGCGGTCACCAGTGGAAGAAAGCGGGTCACGGAGAGGGGGATGGGAAATCAACTTGTGGGCATTGTTTAAGTCAGCTACGGAGCAGGTTCAATTGAGGATTGGGGAACCTGCCGTTCCGTGGGCGGGACGGCTGATGATGGGAGGCGGAGATTCCACCGGACTGGGGCGAAACCGAAAGGGCCTTTCTGCCGGGCCAGTGCGTCCCGTCTGGAGGGCCGGAGGACGAGGAAGACCTTCGGTGGAGGCCGGCGGATGAAAAAGCAATGAAGGCTCAGTTACAGGGCTTTGCCCTGCAGGATGTTGCCGAGAATGGTGGATACATCCATGCCTTTGAATTTTCCGGCCAATTCCTCCGCCTTGGTGGCAATGGCGGTGCCGTATTGGGTTTGCAGGCTTTTGGCCTTTCCGACGAGGCTGGTGAACTCCGCTTTAAGAATCGGGAGGTCCATTTTGCGGCCTTCGGCGTAGTAGCGGTCGGCCACCGTTCCCAGGGCATATGTGGTGGCAAACGTGAGGGCGGTCCCGGCTACTCCGCCTGTAATTCCTGCGGCCGCTTCGCCGGTCTTTCCGGCCACGCTGCCCGCCACGCCCGACAACAGGCGGCGCAGGCCGGCCTCGATCACCTGGGAAACCGCGCCAATGCCCAGGGTGGCCGCGAAATCCTGCAGGCTGGCGCGGTCCAAGGCCACGCCATGCCTCTGACCAATATCATGGACCAGCTTCATTTGAATGGGCACAATGGCCAGCGACCCCGCCGTTTGCGGAAGCAGTTCCAACGCGGCCGTCAGAACGGCATAACGGATCAGCATTGGCTCCAGGTCACCCTGGATTGTGGCGGGTGGCGGAGGGACCGGGGCAAGGCTGGCCATGCCGAGGGCAGATTTCAATTCATCGAGCACCGCCTGTTCTGCCGGCACCACGGGGCCGTTGGCTTCACAGAGGCACCGCGCGATTTCATAAGCGAGGTCGCGGGCTTCCGGCGAAGTCAAACCCGCAGCGGCCCCAGCCACGCTGGTTTCCTTCGAAATAACTCCCTGGTAAAGTCCTGCCATCCGGGCGCCGTCGAGCTGGAATTGATGAAGGACGCCCCGGATAGCTGCGTGTTCGGCTTCATCCTTCGCGCCGTCGGCAAAAGCCGCGATCAGGGCGATGGCAAGAATCGATTCCTGTTCTGATGGGGTCATATGATTGAATATTTGGTTTCGTCCCAACAGATTAGCACCATTGAACGGTTCTGAAACGAACTTTTGTGCGGGCAATCAACCGGTCCATTTTTGCGGGGGGGGCAGGGAAGGGCCCTCCGGGAGGGATTGGTTCCAGGGTCAATCTGCCGCGGGATGCCATGTCCTGACGTAATCTATCACGAAAGTGGCGGGCAGGTTTGCGGGATCCGGCAGGCCCAGCCACTCGGGTTGGGTTTCGGTGTCGAGTATCAGCCGGAGCGGGGTTTTCCAATGGGTGTTGGCCAGGCTGCGCATTGGTTTTCCGTCCAGATACCAGGTCAGGAGATCGGCTTCCCAGAGCAGGCCCCAGGTGTGGAAGCCCGCGGACGGGTCCTCCTTCAGGGTGAATTCCTGCTTGTGGGCCAATTCGCCCGTCTGGCCGGGATAACGGATGACGGGAGCATTGGTGAAAAGCGTGCGGCCATACTGCGCATGGCGGGGAGAGAGCTCAAAGACATCGATTTCCACCCACCGCTCCGGCTGCTGATGGTAGAACCAGAACGCGCTGGTGCCTACGGAAGCACCGGCCCGGGAGCGGATTTCGAAATAACCATAGCGGATCCGTTTCAGACTGCGCACGATGGCGCAGGTGTAGTCCTTGTAGCCGGGTGGCATGCCCGGAACGTTCTCTGCTTTCAAAAGCAGGTGCAGTTTTCCATCCTTGATGACCACGTTTTTCTCCTGATAGCAGCCGGGCGGGCGGCCGGACCATTCCGGATTGCGGGGCTGCCACTTCGCCGGGTCCAGCGCCGGGGCGTCGAATTCATCCGTAAACTCCGGCACCAGCTTCCATTTGCCCGGCAGCGCCGGAGCCGGCGGCGATTGGGCTGGGGAGGAAACGGCGAGGAGCAGGAACAGGAAGGTGGGAATTTTCATGCCGGAAAATATTCCAAGGGGCCTGCCGGACTACCACTTCCGGCAGGAATCGATGATTGCACAAATGTCGTTCATTCCAAACCCGGGATGACGGGTGGGGGGCCGACTTTGAGGCGGAAGTAATAACGGGGTGAAGTGCCCAGATAACGCGCCGAATACGTGGTGGCGTCTTCCGCCAGTTCCAGATCGGGGGTCAGAGCCCAATCGTTCAGATCAGTCGATCCTTCCATCCGGTATTTGACCATGGGATCGGAAGCGGCGGCGGTGCCCTTGGTAATCATCATCCCGGGTTCCCCCTGGATGAGGGTGACTCCGGGGACCTGGACCGAGCCAGGGTCGTTGGGAATGGTGCCCAGGGCATACTCCAGAAAGTTGGATTGACCATCCCCGTCGGCGTCATCATCAGGTCCTCCAATTTCCGGATAGGATGCCGCCCAGAAACCGTAACCGGCGGGATTGGCCACCACGTCGGCAGCGTCCCGTGGCATCAGGACGTAGCCGGAAAAAGGATTGAGGGGGAGGGCCGCCTGGGAGAGGATGCCGGTGATAGAGGCGGGATAGGAAACGGGCGGTGAATTGGCGTCGGTGGCTTGAGCGATCCGTATGGTCATGTTGCTGCCCACCGCATCCGAGAGCACCACATCATTGGTGTTGGTGCTGGAAGGATCAGCCCAATTTCCCGAGACATAGGAGAGGCCTTCCATCCGGATGAGCCGGCCTTCGATGCTTTCCGCAAAAACGGGGTCAGCCATCTGGGTCGCCGTCACCACCAAGGGAAGGGGCGCGGTGTCGGGCCCCAGATCGATGAGGTCCGAGGCGACTGCCGGACTGATTTCGGTCAGGCCGGCAAACTGGACGATGGTGCCGGTGACGACATACCGGTTACCGCGGGTGAGGGTGGCCAAGGCAAAGTTGAAGGAGAAAATATTGATCCCGGAATTGCCATCCTGGATAAAGGCGCTCAGCTGGGAATTGTTGAAGTTCTCCTCGGTGACCACGCCGCTGATGGCCACAATCTTGTTCAATTCCTCAGGGATGCCGGTGACGGGATCCACATCGCGGAGGGATTCCACCGGAATGATGACCACGGCCGCGGGGGTGGTGGCGAGGGGAGCCAGAGTGCCGGAGGGTCCTGCGGTGCTGACGATAAACGGATAGCGTCCATCGGCGGAGGGTCCGGCAGGGCTGGGGGTAATGAGTCCTGAGAGGGTAATAACCACCGGATTCACAGTGGTGGCCGAGGTGCCGGTGATGGAGATGGTTTGCCCCGTGATGGAGACGACCGGGGTGCCGGCTCCGGCCCCTGTTACGGTGAGGTTTGGAGCGGTTGGGGTGCCCAGGGCAGAGGGAACCACAATCGAGAGACGGGTCAAGGTGCCGGGGGAAACGTCGCTGAATACCGTTATGGAGGCTTTTTGGGCGCTGAGGCCCCGCCCGAAGATGTTTTTGTCAATGAAGGGGCTGCCGGGGGTTTCGTTTTCAATGGACGCCGCACCGACCCCGCTCAGCGAAGTGATCCCGCGCAGGCTGCGGATGTAACCATTGTTGGAGGGATTGTTGGCTTTGCCAAAATCAACCACGGACAGGGTCCCGCTGGAAATGGCCCCCACTCCATTGAAGTCGGAAATCGTGGAAGTCGCATTCTGGGCGATGGCGGAGTTGGTGCCGGTGGCGAAAAGTTTGGCTGAGATAACACTATCAAACCGGGCATAGGAGGATGGATCATTCGGACCGGACGCCAGGGCATGGATGGCGCCTTCCTGACCAGCCTCGGCGGAGCCGGCGGCTTTGAGCATCACCATTTCCGTACCACTGAGATCAAAAGTGCCGGTGGTCCCGGTAAAACAGGCGGTATCGGCCAGTCCCACCCGGATCAGAAAGTCGGAGGTATCGGTGTCGGTGGTCACGGTGTTGTTGGTTACCACAATCAGGGTTCCCACCGGGACGGCTTCAAATAAATTACTGCCCTCCGGTGCTCCCGGGGTGGTGATCGGAGCGGTGCTGCTGAAGACGCGCTTGCCTCCACCATCGTTGGCCATGCTGACGCTGAAATCCTTCAGAATCATGCCCCGCAGGTCGACCGTGGTGCCTGGGGTGCCATTGCCGACGACCAGCAGTTCCACCAGATCGGGAGTGATATTAAGAAACTTATTGATCACCACAATTGGGGCTCCGGCCGGTGGGGCGGGATCAATATTCGTGACCGAGACGTCCGCGGTGCCGTTGGTGTAACCCAGTGACGAGGCCGTGATGGTGACCGTGACGGCTGGAGTGAATACATTGTCGGGAACCCCGGAGATGGTGAAGGTGGCAAACAGCTCATTGGCCGGAATCACCACCGTGGCAGGAACAACCGCCTTGCCGCTGTTGGAACTGGTAAGATTTACCGTGAGGGGACTGGACAGGGAAGGGTCTTCAGCGGGGCGGGTGACAGTGGCGTCCAAGGTGGCATTTTCCGGGAAAAAGGTGGGATCCGTGCTCAGGGCCAGGGCCGGCAGAGGAGGCACTGTAAACGCTGAAGGCGAAGCGGCGGCCCCGCCGGAGGTGCTGACAACAATCAAGCCGGTCGTGGCACCCGCAGGGACGGTCACCGTTATCCGGGTGCGGCCCGCATTTACCGTCGCCCCAGGAGCAGGGATTCCATTGAAGCTGACGGTGGGAGCGGCGGTGAAGAGCGTGCCGTCAATCGTCACCACGGTGCCGGCTCCACCATTGTCCGGGCTGAAGGAGGTGATGGCAGGCGGGGTCCCGCCGGTCGGGCTCACCAATCCCTTCACCGAGAGGTCAGCGGCGGTGGTATTGGCCCGGTCGAAAATATAAAAGGTGCCGGTGGCGCCAGTGGCACCGAAGGGGACGATTCTGAACGTGACCGGAGTTTCCCCGGCAACGTTTTGGAGTTCGCTGATCGAGCTGAGCAGGATGGGACCCAGACTTTCGCCGCCCGACGCCGAGGAGGAAAATGACAAAGGCCCAACATCGGTGAAGGCGCCCGCTCCGACTTGGTATTGCAGGAGCCCCTCGGGTGGCCCGGTGCCCGACCGGCGGTAGTCCAAACGGTCAATCTGGGTGAAGGAAACCCGGTACCCGGCCCCGGGAGCTGCTCCGAAGGTGAAGAACTTTTCTCCGCTGATGGCGCTGGCGGCATCAACCGAAGTCCAGTCGGTTCCTCCCCAGGCGCGGGCTGCAGCCCCGCTGGCCGGGACGGTCACCCCGCTCCCCTTGGTCAGAGGAATGGTGGTGGTATTGGGAGCCGCACTGGAAGCAGCCAAGGGTGAATCCCCATAGTTGACCGCGCCGCTGACGTCCCATGCGGCCAAGGGTTCTTCCTGGGCTTGGGATTTCAGGGGGAGCACGGAAAGGACCGCGACCGCAAATAATCCAACCCATGCCTTAGCCGGATGAAGAGAACGCAAGGAGAGCCCCGGGGCAAAACGGGAAAGGGTCAAAACATTGGACATGGCTGGGGTGTTTCTAGGAATGACACCACTTTCAGGCATCAGATCAATTCAGGGATCGGCAAAATGGCGGGAAAGGGACGCAAAGGGATTCAAATGCAAAAACTCTGCCAAACGTCCCATTTATGCGTCGCATAAAATGGCAGGGCAAGTTGTTCGCGGAGGGGCGGCGCAACGATTTCGCCAGAATGAACCCCGAAGCCGTAATTTCCACAGGTCACTTGATGGTTTGTGGTCCCACTTTTCAAAAATCACCGCAATCAAGCTGATGAGGGGTGGTGGTCCCGCTAGGAATCGAACCTAGATCGCTGGTTCCGGAAACCAGAGCCTTATCCATTAGACGACGGAACCATGTCGTGTGGTCGGCAATCTGTCTTTACACGGGGCATTTCGCAACCCATTTTCCGCCTTCCTTCCAAATGAGTACTTCCCCCAGACGATTGGTGATTAAATTCGGTTCCGGCATCCTGACCCGTCCGGGCACTGCGGCCTTGGATGAGAGTCAATTCGCGAACCTTTGCCAGGCCATCGCGATCCTGCGGCAGCAGGGGCACGAGGTGATTGTGGTGAGCAGCGGGGCGGTGGCCGCGGGCCTGCAGCCGCTGGGATTTGCCAAACGGCCGGATCAGACCAATGTGCTCCAAGCCTGTGCCGCGGTGGGGCAGACGCGCTTGATGAATAAATACGCGACCCTGCTGGGGGCCTGCGGTCTGCATGTGGGGCAGCTGCTGGTGACGCACCAGGACTTTGAGGATCCCCAGCGGCGGGAGAATTTCCGGAATACCCTGCTCAGTCTCCTGGAACGCGGCAATATTATCCCGGTCATCAATGAAAATGACAGTGTGGCCACCGAGGAGCTGAAGTTTGGGGACAATGATGCCCTGTCCTCCCGTCTTGCCGGCATTGTCCGGGCCGATCTGCTAATCCTGTTCACCAGTGTGGATGGGCTGATGCCTCCGGGAGAAACGGAGCGCATCGTGGAGCAGGTTGACGATATCCAGCAGGTGCTGGCTTTTGCGCGCGATGAGAAGGGCGAGTACTCCACCGGGGGCATGATCAGCAAACTCCGGGCCGTGGAAAGTGCGGTGAATGCCGGAGTGGAAACCATCATCGCCAACGGCCGCCGGCCCCAGCAAATCCCGGATCTGGTGGCGGGGCAGGGGATCGGCACCCGCTTTGCACCAAAACTGCCCGGCAAAATCGCTGGGAATTGAAGGCCGCGGCCCGGTCTGCCCTTATCCTGCTCCTGTTATGTATTGGCCAGTCTGCTGTCTGATCCTCCTCGGATTTTTCACCGGCTGCCGTGCCATGCCGCAGCCACTGAAGCTGGAGCCGGTGGATGCCTGCACCATCGTGAACCGGGCGCGGCAGCAAGGTCTGGTCCCGGTGCAGGCCTATGACGCCAGTATCCGCACCGATCTCCGCTACGCCACGCCTGACAATGTGTTTAAAAAGGTGCTCTATCCGTCCGGCTTTCCTGCCATGGCGGCGGAGGCCACGGCCCGAAAACTGGCCGCCGCCCAACGCGCCCTGAAACCCCACGGCCTGGGCCTGCTGGTCCTCGATGCCTACCGCCCGCCGGAGGTGCAGTGGGAATTGTTCCAGCTGTTCAAGGACGACAAATACGTGGCTGATCCCCGCAAAAAATGGTCGAAGCACTGCTACGGCCGGGCCGTGGATGTGACGCTGGTGGATTTGTCAGGAAAGGTTCAGGAAATGCCAAGCACTTTCGATGACTTCACCAAAAATGCGGCCGCCGTGTATCAGGGTCAGGATCCGGAAGTGAAGCGCAATCTGGCGCGGCTCCAGCAGGCCATGACCTCCGCCGGTTTCTCCCTCTATGCGGACGAATGGTGGCACTTCAATGATATGAGTGACCCTGCCGTTCTGTCAGGGCCGCCCGTGTTTGGCCGGCATCTCGGCCTGGCGGTCATGAAATGAGTCATCCCCTCCGGCCCGGCGCCAGACCGCCCCGCTGAACTATATCCCCGCCTGCAGTTCCTTGAAGAGGTCCTTGTAAAACTGGCTGCCGTCCCCGCAGGGCACGCCGGCTTCGCGCAGGATATCCCACACCGCCTGGAAGTTGATATGTTCCGGCAACCCGGCCGGCGAACTGCGCTGGATGGTGCAGGTGAAGCAGATTTCCGAATGCGCCACCACGTGGCCGGAAGCATCGTAAAAAAGGAATGCGTGGTGCGGCAGATAACAGGCGGTGCGGTGCTGGCGCACCGTGGCGGTGGTCAGCGCGGGCATCAGACGCTGCACCTGGGTTTCGGTCAGGAGGACGCCGGGCCCGTTGATGACGCCTCGGTGCACTGCGCCATTTTTTTGGAAAAAGCTGACCGATTTGTCCGCGTCGCAGTCATAGACAAAGGCCCGCACGGTGGCGAATTTCCGGGTCGGCCAAACCACCGGCACGCTGGAAACCGGAGCCGTGGCACAGGAGGAAAGCACCGCGCCAAGGAGGCCGGTGCCGGTCAGGCGGAGAAAGGATTGGCGGTTCATCATCACCCTGCATGAGGGAAGAATCCAGCAACGCATGCAAGCGCGGACCAATGGCCGGATCAGGCCGCAGGCTACCGGATCAGCGGACCGGGCTGCTCCGGCAGGGTGGTCCATGGAGGCGCCGGACGTGGACTCCGCTGCCAGCTGGCTTCATTGGCAAAGGCCCCGAGCTTCAGCCCGGTTTTATCGATCCGCAGGGTGACCCCGCCGGTCAGCGCCTGGTCGAAGAGCGTGATGCCCATCCCGGCGAGGCGTTCCTGCCACGATCCGGGGGCCCGTTCCGCTTCCGGGAAGCGGTTGTTGGAAAAGACCAACGCCCCGGGATTCACGGCGCGGACGAACTCCGGCAGACCGCAGAAATCGGAACCATGGCGCCCCATCACCAGCACATCCGCCCGCAGATCCTGTCCCGAGGCCAGCAGCGCCTTTTCTGTGAGGAAACCCGCGTCCCCCATGAACAGCAGGCGGAAGCCCCGGCATTCCAGCCGCAGCACCGCTGCCCGGTCATCAGCCACGCCCGCTTGCCAGGTTTTTGGTGGAAACAGCACTTCCAGCCGCACGGTTTCATCGAGCGTGAAGTCCTGTCCCGCCTCCAAGGGTGAAGCATCCGCGCCATCAGTCACGCCGGACTTCCAGGCTTGCTCTGGATGAAACAGCTCCGTCAGGGCCGCGGCCGCCCCGGTGTGATAACTGTCGGAGTGTGTCAGGAAGATCCCATCCAGCCGGTTCACCGGGGTGCGCTCCAGATGGGGGCGCACGGTGCGGTTCCAATGCCGCAGGCCGCCGCAGTCAATCATCCACTGGCGGCCTGACGGGGTGTCAATCCGCGCACTGCCGCCGCCATGGTCGAGGGCCAGCACCGTGATTTCGCAGGGATCGCCCCGCCAAAGCCGGGCCGGATCCACCCGGACATGGCCCAGAGGCAATGCGGCAAAAAACTTGGCCGTGCTGATCGAGGCCCACGCGAGGGCCCAGTTGGCGTTGTTCCAGAGCAGGACCAGCGGGGACAGCCCCAGCGCTCCGGACACCAGACTGAGCGAGGCAACCACCAGAATCCAGAGCGACAGGGTGATCAGCACCAGATTGGCGAGGATGCCAACCGGGGTGATCAGATTGAAATAACCGATCATCAGCGGCATGGATCCGAGGGTGCTGGCGGTGGAAACCCCCAGGGACAGACAAAGTTTTTCCCTCAGCCAATACCAGCCGCTTTGCCCGGGGCTGCGCAGTTCCTCCGGCAAAAACGGGTCCGGCGCATTCCACCGGCCCAAACACACGCCGGCGAGTTTTTGAAACGGAGTTTGGAAGAGCGCGATGGCCAAAAGGACGCCGAAGGAAAGGGTAAAGCCTGCCTGAAACAGTTGCTGGGTATCCCAGCCCAGCAGGAGCAGGGCCGCCGCTCCCAGACTGTTGAAGAGATTTCCCTCGCGGTTCCAGAGCGGCGCCAGCATCAGCATGGCCACCATCAGCGCCGCCCGCCAGGCGCTGGGCCGGAGCCCGGTGATAAACACATAGAAAAACATCACCGCGAGACTCAGGCCGATGATCCAGCCGCGCGGTAGGCGGGTCAGGCTGAGCACAAACCATAACATCGCCGCAAACAGGGCGACGTGCAGGCCGCTGACGGAGAAGACATGCATCGTTCCGCTGGCCCGGAAGGCATCCGTGATTTCATCCGGCGTTTTTTCCCGGGTCCCCAGCACCATCGTGCGCACGGTAGCCGCGATGTCCGGGGAGTCCTCCAAATCCCTCGTCACCGTTCGCGCGATCCAGTCGCGGGCCCGCAGCGCCGCCGCCATCACCGGATGGCCGGCCTCCGCCGCCAACCGTTGCCAGCGCTCCCCGTTGCCGTCGGCACTGAATTCCGCAGCAAATCCCTGGCGCCTGAGAAACCCGGCGAAGTCAAACTCGCCCGGATTGCGCACTGGCTCCGGACGGCGCAACAGTCCGGCCAGCACTACCCGGTCCCCATAAGCAGGCGGGGCCAGGGTGTCATACATCCTGACGTAAATCAGGGAGCCGGCGGCAGGCCAGGACCGGCCATGGGCCTCCAGACTTTCCACGCGCAGCGGAAACTGCCAGGAATCCCCTGAATATCCTGCCGCCGGAGCATCTGTCACTACGCCGGTCGTCACCGCTTGCAGGCTGCCGCCAGGGGCGATCACCCGTTCGGTTTCCGTCCGCAGGGGATCATCCAGTTGGAGGCTGTGCATCATTCCAAAACAGCACAAGACCGTCAGATGGATCCAGCCCCGGCACCGGCGCCACCCCGCGGCGAGGCCCGCCACCACCAAGGCGCCCAGCCATCCACCGGTGACAGGCCAGCGGTCAGCCAGCAGAATGCCGGCTACGGCGGCCCACGCCAGAACGAAGAGGGGTTCGTTCATCTGCCTGATCCAGCCGCGCACGGCTACCGCCAGCGCAGTGGTCCAGCGTCTCCAGAATGTCATGACCATTCCTAACGACGATAAACCATTCCCGCAAATCCAAAACCAAAGGGGGATCAGGATGCCGCCGGGAAGGTGAACCCGCCGGCCCGGAAGCTATTTCCGCCGGTGCCAACGTCACGCGGAAGGCGATCGCGGGTTGATTTGCCTGCGGCATCCTGCATGATTGGAAAAGATGATCCGGTAGCCGGGATCCGGTTCCATGCCCGTTCCAACCCACCCCCTCGCCATGACCCTCGCTGAACTCAAAACCGCCCTCTCCGGCGATCCGGAACAACTTCTCCAACTCCGTCTTCCCGGTGGCGATCCGGTGCCGGTCTCCTTTCACATCACGGAAGTCGGCCAGGTGACCAAGGATTTCATCGACTGCGGAGGCACCCGCCGCACGGTCATCACCTGCCAGCTGCAGGCCTGGGTGGGACCCGATGCCGACCACCGGATTTACGCGGGCAAGCTGCTGGGCATCCTCCGGAAAGGCGCACCGCTCTTCGGATCGGATGACATCCCCGTCGAGATCGAATATGAACACGGCCTGATCTCGCAGTATCCTGTCAGCAGCGCCGGCAGGGAGGAGGGAGCGCTGGTTTTTTCCCTCACCACCAAACACACCGACTGTCTCGCCAAGGAACTCTGCGTGCCGCGTGGAACCGTCCCCGCCATGTTTGCCAAAGCCTTTGCCAAGCCGGCTTCCTGCTGCGGCCCCGGCGGCTGCGATTGAGGTGCTTGTTCCCGTCCGCCCTTCCATCATGTCCCCTCCTCTCATCCTTGTGCTCTGCACCGGCAATAGTTGCCGGTCCCACCTGGCCGAAGGCTTGCTGCAAAAGGCCCTCGGCCCGGGTTATGTGGTGGCCAGCGCCGGGTCGCACCCTGCGGGCTACGTCCATCCGCTCGCCCTCCGGGCCATGGCCGAAATCGGGATCGATTTGTCAGGGAATGCGTCCAAGCATCTGGATGAATTCCTCACCAGGGAGGTGGAAACGGTGATCACCGTCTGCGGCAACGCCGACCAGGTCTGTCCTGTGTTTCCCGGGCAGAGGAACCGCCACCATTTCCCGTTTCCCGACCCCGCGCACGCGGCCGGGACAGAGGATGAGCAACTGGCAGTCTTCCGTCAGGTCCGTGATGCCATCGCCCAGGTGTTTGGAGCGTATGCCGCCGGGCGCCTGGATCAGGCCAATTCAGACCGGTCCTGATCCGTCAGGCCGGGGATTGATCCATCACGGTTTTTTCAATTCAAACGTAGTCTCGCCAGCCACCTTTTTGGTGCCCGCTTGATAGCGGATCACGTCCATGGATTTGAGAACCGTGGCCCCATCCACCTTCATGCCGGAGGTAACCGCGCACACCTTGATCATTTGTCCCTGCCAATCGTAGGCCTGGGTCCGGAGCAGGCCGCCGCTATCCTTGTCCACAAAAATGCGGACGATGCCGTATTCCCCAATCTGCTGCGGCGCGTAAAGATCGACCACCCAGCACTTGCGCGTCTTGACGGTCTCCTCGTTGGGCTGTTTCACCCTTTTCGGCCAATAGAGGTAACGGAAGGAGATATCGTCGTAGGTGAGATCGGTGCCGCGGATGCCTTCGCCGTAGCGTTTGGCGGGCACCGGCTTGTTGGATCCGGCCATGACCTCGGTCAATTCCGCGCCCTTCTGTTTAATGTTCAGATTGATGATCTGCTTGGGATTCTCAAAGTAGAAGCGGACCAGATCAGCCTCCATCCGGACCACAAAAGGAACTTCCAGATCGTCCTTGCTCAGGGTGCCGCGCAACTCGTGCTTTTTCAGGGCGCGGCTGAGATGGACCAGCTCCACGATTTGATCGGCCGTCGGATCGCCGGGGACCGCCAGAGGGGCTTCCTGGGCACCGGCCGGCAGCGTGAAACTGACGGTGAGGAGCACGGTGCAGGCGAGGAGAATCGGGGAAAGCTTCATGCGGGTCGGGGAATGGGGGAAAGGTCGCGAAAGTCGGGGCGGGCGGCCTGGTTGTCAACCTGACGGCCCGTGGAACCTCTGACGGGAGCGCCGCCGGAATTGTTCACGGAAACGTGCCCCGCGCCGCCCCCCGCTTGCGTCGCGCCCAGGCCGCTCCAATCTGATCTTTCCCCCATGGCTGCCCCCGCACTTCCAGAATCCTTCGTCCACCTCCACGTCCACACCGAGTATTCCCTGCTCGATGGCGCGGTGCGGATCGACGAATTGATCGCGAAGGCGGTGAAACTGAAAATGCCCGCCGTGGCCATGACGGATCATGGGAATCTCTACGGCTGCATCGATTTCTACCAGGCGGCGAAGAAGGCCAAGATCAAACCGATTATCGGCTGCGAACTCTATGTCGCCCCGAGGGAAAAGGAACTGAGGAAGGAAGTCCCCGGGTTTAAAAATAATTACCACCTCACCGTCCTCGCCAAAAATGCGGTCGGCTTCCAGAACTTGTCCAAGATCGTCTCCCGGGCGCATCTCGATGGCCAATACTACAAACCGCGGACGGACCGGGCCGATCTGGAAACCTATGGCGAGGGGCTGATTATTCTGTCAGGCTGCCTGAACAGCGAGATCAATGAATCGATCCGCGCCGGCCAGTTGGATCACGCCCGGAGCACGGTGGAGTGGTTCAAGGAACGGTGGGGTGATGATTTTTACCTGGAACTGCACGACCACATCAACGGGGATGTGGCGGAGGCCCAGCGGAAGTGCACCATCCAGCTGCTGGAATGGGCGCAGGAGTATAACATCAAACCGGTGGCGGCCAATGATGTGCATTTTCTCGACCGCACCGACCACGCCGCGCACGATGTCATGATCTGCATCGGCACCGGCAAGATGGTCTTCGATGAGAACCGGATGAAGTATTCCGAGGAGGTCTATTTCAAGACCCCCAAGGAAATGATCAAGCTCTTCAAACACGTGCCGCAGGCGCTGTGGAGCACCCTGGAGATCGCCGACAAGGTGGATATCAATATCAAGCTGGACTCCACCTCCTCGGAAAAGTACCCACAGTTTGATTCGCCGGATGGGAGCCCGCGGGAGGAGTATTTCCAGCGCATCTGCCGCGAGGGCCTGGAAGTCCGGTTCGGTGAGCGTGCCCATACCGAGGAGCTGCAAACCCGTCTCGACTACGAGATGGAGATCATGACGAAGATGGGCTTTCTCAGCTATTTCCTGATCGTCTGGGACTTCATCAAATGGGCCAAGGACAACGGCATTCCGGTCGGGCCGGGACGCGGTTCGGCCGCCGGGTCGCTGGTGGCTTATGCGCTGGGCATCACCGATTGCGACCCCCTGCGTTTCAGTTTGATCTTCGAACGCTTCCTCAACCCCGAGCGTGTCAGTCCGCCGGATATCGACGTCGACTTCTGCCAGACGCGCCGCCCGGAAGTTATCGAATACGTCCGTCAAAAATATGGCGAACGCTGTGTCAGCCACATCATCACCTTTGGCACCCTCGGGGCGAAGTCGGTGATCCGCGACTGCGGACGGGTCCTCGGGATGAGTTATGGCGACACCGACCGCGTGGCCAAGATGATTCCCGCAGAACTGGGCATCACCCTGACTTCCGCCAAGAAGAAAAATCCCGACCTGAAGGCGGCGATTGAGAATGATCCCGCAGTGGCCCGGCTTTACGAAACGGCGGAAAAACTCGAAGGTCTGACCCGCGGAGTTGGTATCCACGCGGCGGGGATCGTGATTGGCTCGCAGGATCTTTCCGACTTCCTGCCGCTCACCCGGGGCAATGCGGATGAAGTGGTGACCCAGCTCGCCATGAGTCCCCTGACCGAACTGGGTATGCTGAAGATGGACTTCCTCGGGCTGAAGACCCTGACGGTGATCAACGATGCCGTAAAGCTGATTCACCGGCACACCCCGGAGTTCAATATTTCGCACATCCCGCTCGATAACCAACCCAGCTTCGAGCTGCTGAGCCGGGGCGCGACGATCGCGGTGTTCCAGCTGGAATCCGGTGGCATGGCCAACCTGTGCAAGAACTTCGGGGTGGACACCATCGACCACATCATCGCGCTGATCGCCCTCTACCGGCCGGGTCCGATGGAACTGATTCCTGACTTCATCGACCGGAAAAAGGGCAAGCAGAAGGTCGAGTATCTGCACCCGCTGCTGGAGGATGTCAGCCGTGAAACCTACGGCATCCTGATCTACCAGGAGCAGGTCCAGAAGGCGGCCAACCTGCTGGCGGGATATAGCCTCGGCGCGGCCGACTTGCTGCGGCGGGCGATGGGCAAGAAGGATCCGGAGAAGATGGCGCAGCAGCGCAAGATCTTTGTCAAAGGCTGCGCCGATACCAATAACATCCCGGAACAGCGGGCCAACGACATTTTCGATTTGCTCGAAAAATTCGCGGGTTACGGCTTCAACAAATCGCACTCCGCCGCCTACGGACTCGTCACCTATCAAACCGCGTATTTGAAGGCCAACTACCCGGTCGAATTCATGTGCGGGGTGCTGAGCAATGAAATCAGCAACACCGACAAGATCGCGATTTTTGTCGGCGAGGTCCAGGCGATGGGCCTCAGCATCCTGCCGCCGCACGTCAACCACAGCGGCGTCCAGTTCCTGCCGGAAGCGGTGGGCGATGGCAAATGGGGCGTGCGTTATGGTCTCGCCGCGATCAAGGGCGTGGGAGAAGCTGCCTGTGGCATGATGCTGGCGGAGCGCGATGAAAAGGGCCCCTTCAAGAGCCTCGAAGACTTCGCCCGGCGGGTCGATTCCCGGGCCGTGAACAAACGGATTCTGGAAGGGCTGATCAAGTCCGGGGCCTTCGACTGGACCGGCGAGGACCGGGCTTCGCTCTTTGTCAGGATCGATCAGGCCATCGCCGCCGGAGCCTCCACCCAGCGGGACAAAGCGGCGGGTCAGTTTTCCCTGTTTGGTGAGGAACTGGATGCGGCCCCGGCCCCGGCGGCCAGCAGTATGACGCTGAAACCGGAGCCCTGGAGCGCTGCCCAAATGCTCAACGACGAAAAGGAACTGTTGGGTTTTTACGTTTCAGGCCACCCGCTCGACCGCTGGCGCTCGACCCTCGCCAGCCAGGCTTTCCGGAAACTGGGATTCATCGAAGAAATCCCGGAAAAGGACCGCCGCGGCAAACAGAAATTCGGCGGCATCATCAGCGAGCTGAACGTCAAATATACCAAGACCGGAAAGCAATTCGCGATCATGAGGCTGGAGGATTTCACCGGGTCCAGCGAAGTGATGGTCTGGGGCGAGGAATACGAAAAGTTCGGCAAAACCCTCGAGAAAGGCAGCGTGGTGGAAATCACGGCGAAGATCGAAAAGGACAACCGCAGCGACGCCCTTCAGCTGGTGGCCCAGGCCATCAAACCCCTCCCGGAGCCGAGCGCGGCCATGATGGAGGGCAATGGCAACGCGTCCCATGGACCCGCCGCATCCAACGGGAACTACAGCCGCCAACCCGCTCTTGTTGCCGCCGGCCCCAAGCCCATCACCTTGCGGCTCGACGTCATGCAAAATTCCGTAAGCGAGCTGCAAAACATCCACGACATCGTGGTCAGGTTTCCTGGCCGCACTCCACTGGTGCTCAGCTGCCGGACGGTGGACGGCATCCGCCTCGAGATCAGCGCCGGTCCACGCTTCAACGTGGAGCCTGATGATGCGCTGATCGATGCGCTGACGCCTTGGTTGTGAGGATCACTTTGACATTGGGAGAGGTCATGCGTAATCATGGTGAAAAGTAATCTCCACCATGGGAAGTGCTATATACTTGCTTGTCGTGTTGGCCTCCGTGGCAGCAGTTTCGATTTTGCTGATATTGGTCATGCTTCCATTCGTTGAAAGGAGGCTGCTTAGGTTGCATGCGTTTAAAATCGCGGCCTTGCTCTTGGGATTAGCTCTGACGTCATGGGGGCTTTTGCTTTTGGCACACAAGACTTCTGGAAATGTATAGCGAGGCGTTTTTGGTGGTTTGATTCACGTCCCCCGCGTATTCCCAAAGAGCTCGATGTGAAGCCGGTGGCAGAAGCGGTAACCGTGCGTCTTGCACACTTCCACCAACCAGGCGGACCGGGTGCGGAGTTCCTCCATGGTGCGGCCTTCGGGCATGAGGAGAATGTGGTCCGGCGGGAGCGGATGACCAAGATCGGCCAGCAGCATCCGGGCTTCCTCCAGATCAGTTTCGTTGGAGATGACGAACTTGAGTTGGGTTTCGACCGCTCCCGCGATCCACGATTGGATGACGGGAAGGTTGCGGCGGGTTTGTTCGTGGCGGGTGATCCAGCCCTCGCTGATTTCTCCCGGGAGGGGCGTGGAGTTGCTCAGCTTTGGACTAAGACTGGCAAGGTCGCATCCGGCCTCCGGGAGCGGGATGGTGCCAGCGGTTTCGATGGTGAGGTGGTATCCAGCGGTACGGATTTGCCGGATGAGGGGATCGATGTCTTTGGCGACCATGGGTTCGCCTCCGGTGAGGACGATGTGGCGGGCGGCGGGCCAGTCCTGGAGCTTGGTGAGGATGGCATCCACGCTAAGTTCGGTGCCTTCCGGTTTCCAGGAAGCATATGGCGTATCGCACCAGCGGCAGCGGAGATTGCAGCCGGAGGTCCGGATGAAAATGCTGGGGACGCCCGTCAGGATGCCCTCGCCCTGGACGGAGTAGAAGATCTCGGAAATCAGCATGGCGGAGCAGCGGGCAACGGTGGCGTGGCCAGATAGGGGGTGGGATCGCCGATCCCGGCGAGGAGAAAGGCCTCGCGGCGCTCGACACAGGTGCCGCAGGTGCCGCAATGGGTGGCGCCTCCTTTGTAGCAGGACCAGGTGCGGGCGAAGTCCACCCCCAGTTCGGCGCCGAGCCGGGCGATGCCGGTTTTGTCGGTGTTGATGAAGGGGCGGAGGACTTGGATTTCCACGTAAGTGCCGAGGCAGATGGCGTCGGACATGGCTTGCATGAAAGGTTCGCGGCAATCCGGATAGATGGCGTGGTCGCCACTGTGGGCGGCAATCACCAGACCTTCCGCGCCCCGGCTTTCGGCGAATCCGGCCGCGATGGATAACATAATCCCATTGCGGAACGGAACCACGGTGCGTTTCATGTTTTCCTCCGCGTAATGACCGTCCGGGATCTCGCCGCCGCTTTGCAGGAGGTCGGAGGCGAAGTGATCGTTTACAAATGGCAAAGCAATCACGGTGTGGGGCACTCCCAACTGCGCGGCGTGCCATTGGGCACAGGGGATCTCGGAAGCGTTATGTTTCGAGCCGTAATCGAAGGAGAGGGCGGAGACGACCTCGTGTTCCCGTGCCGCGTGATGCAGCGCGGTGACGCTGTCCATGCCGCCGGAGAGAAGGACGCATACTTTCATGAGTGGTTGATGGAAGGATTTGAGCAGAAGATCACGAAGGACAGAAAGGGAGGAAAGCGAGGGGATCCCTGGTCTGGTCGGGCCGTCGGGGTGCTTTGGTGTCTTTCGTGATCTTCTGTTCCAGTGCTAAAGCCCGAATGGATTTTCAATGATGCCCGGCGGCAGGCTGGCCTGGGCGGTGAGGCGGATGCCGCCGCGGGCGGAGAAGTCGCCGCGGACGATCATTTTGAGCGGAGTGCAGGAGGCACTGAGTTCGTCGAGCAGGCGGTTCACCACGTCTTCATTGAAGGCGGCGGTGTTGCGCCAGGAGGCGAGGTAATATTTGAGGGATTTGGTCTCGATGCAGAGCTGGTCCGGCACATAGCAGATGCGCAGGCGGCAGGTGTCGGGTTGGCCGGTGACGGGACAGAGGCTGCTGAATTCCGGGTAGTCGAGGTGAATCCAGTAAGGGCGGTCCGGGGTGCGGTTGGGAAAACATTCCAGCCGGGCGTCCTTGGGATCGGTTGGCAGGGGGGCGTGCGAGCCCAGCAGGGTGACGGGGGCGGGAGTATCCATGGCTTAAAAGGAATCAGTAGGCACGGAGGCGGCTGCCGCAATCCCGCAAACCATGGGTAGTTGGGCTTGATTCCCGCGGCTGCGGCTGGTTGGATCGCGGCATTATGGCTACCATCGCAGTTCTCGGCACGCTTGATTCCAAAGGACATGAACATGCTTTCGTCGCGGAGGTGATCCGCGGGTTGGGCCATGAACCGTTGCTGATTGATGTGGGCTGTCTGGAGCCGCCTCAGGTGGAGCCGCAGGTGAGCCGCACGGACATTTTGCCGGGGTTGCCGGACATGCCGCTGGACCGTGGCCTCCGGGTGGCGGCGATGGCGGAGGCGGTGCCGGCTTATGTCGCGAAGCTGGCGGCGGAGGGTCGCATCCAAGGCATCATTTCGCTGGGTGGCGGGGGAGGCACGGCGATTTCCACCGCGGCCATGCGGGCGCTTCCCCTGGGTTTTCCAAAGCTGATGGTTTCAACGCTGGCCAGTGGAAATACGGCACCCTATGTGGGTGTGAAGGATATTGTGATGATGCCGTCCATCGTGGATGTCGCGGGCCTGAACCGGATTTCCCGCAAGCTCTTCACCCAGGCCGCCGGAGCCATCTGCGGCATGGTCCAAGCCGGTGCCACAGCGGTGGAATCGGGCGAAGCCAAGCCGCTGATCGTCGCAAGCATGTTCGGCAACACCACGGCCTGCGTTACCGAGGCCAAGCGCCTGCTGGAGGAAGCTGGGTATGAAGTTCTCGTCTTTGCCGCGACCGGTCAGGGTGGCAAAACCATGGAGTCCCTGATCGAAAGTGGCCTGGTGGCCGGGGTCCTCGACATCACCACCACGGAATGGGCCGATGAATTGGTGGGCGGCGTGCTCAATGCCGGACCGCACCGCCTCGAAGCCGCCGGCAAATTCGGCGTGCCCGCCATCATCGCACCAGGCTGTCTGGACATGGTCAATTTCGGTGCGCCCGAATCCGTGCCTGCCAAGTTCAAGGACCGCTTATTCTACCATCACAATCCCCAGGTCACCCTGATGCGCACCACCCCGGAGGAGAATGCCGAGCTCGGCCGCATCCTCGCAGAAAAGATCAATGCCTACACCGCGCCGGTCACCGTGCTGCTGCCGTTGGGTGGAATCAGCGTGGTCAGTGCGCCGGGCGGCCCATTCCACGATGCCGCCGCGGATGCCGCGCTGTTCGCCGCCTTGAAGTCAGGATTGCGAGAAGGGATTCCGGTGCGGGAATACGCCGGCAACGTCAACGAACCGGGTTTCGCCGCCGCTTGTGCCGGGGCCTTGCTGGAGAATATCGCGGATTTAAGCTAGCGACGACGGCGATGCCAGCGGCCGAGGCCTTCGATCATGCCGAGGGGAGTCAGGGCGACGCTGTCGATGAACGTGATTTTGTTGGAGGATGGCGGGGGAAAGGTCCTCGTAGTTGGCCCAGAACTGTTTCCCGGTGGGCGTCCACCGGATGTCATATAGCCGATCCCCTCCCCTTCGACGACGCGGGGCGTCCCATAGCCGGCGACGTGGCGCGGCTGGCCGTTGTTGGCCCCAAAGGCGCAAGCGTGGTCGAGATCTATCGCGATCCGGTCCGCCCGGGCCTGACGCTGCCTTTCCGGCAGGATCTTTAAAGTCTCCGCATCACAAAGGAGAGGGCCGTCATAGGTCTGGTTGAGGCCCCACGACACCACAAGAAGCCGCTCCGGTGGCGTCTCGTCCTGCCCTCCCGCCTGTGCGGAAAGCCTGATCCCATGCAACAGATTTTTCACCTCCGCGCCCACGGCCGCGACAGGGCGCCGGCGGCGTGGAGTACCGTAGCTACTTCACATGGCGGAATCAGGTAGGAAGGTGAAAGGTCGGTTTTCAAGACCCCCCATCTGTCTCGAATACGGCAGGTGGGAAGATTTGCCCTTTCCGGGACACATTGCCCTACAGCCAGTAGACTATCACAGATCGAAAGAAATCAAAACCCAATGGTTACACGGGGCTCCGCGAAAAGGTAGGCTATGGCATCATGGGCCGACTTCGCGGTCCGGATATTGGTGTCCGATTGTGATGGCGATTTCAGAAACAGGGCCTCGAATTCCGGCGAGACGCTCTCCGCCTCCCGTTCGATGGCCCATGCCCTCAGGGCCGCCAGTTGGTCCAGGCGCTGCTTCCACTCGGCGCTCTCCGCCGTTTTCCAGGTGGTTTTCAATTCAGCAAGGATGGTCTTCCCCAGTGATAACAGCTGGGCGCGAAGTTTGCCCTCAGGGGATGGATCTTGATGATCGCTCATGAGAGGGCTTGGCATCAGTATTTTGTCCCGCCACAGAACCGGCACCGGTAGGCCGTGAAGATTTGGCCGATGCCGAGAAAGATCCAGATGATCAGCCACGCTCCCCCCGTCATGAGCGTCAATATCAGGTGGAGGAGGTGGCTCAGGCAGGGCCGCTCGAACGGGCGCTTTTGCTGGCAAGTTTTGCAGTGCCTTTGGATGATGGAAGTCGCCATTTATTCAGATCCAGCGTTGAAGCAGGGAAGTGATCAGGAATTGAACCGGGTCCATTGATCAAGCAGCCCGTCTATTAGGATCAGCCGATGCCGCTTGGCGCCGTTGCCCTTGTAGAACCAAATCGCTGATCCGTCCGAGGATGTTTCTTTTTTGGCGGGCTCGCCCCATGACAGGAGGATGAACTCCGCCGGCATGCCGGTTTCGATGGTCTTCTTTATGGCCATCTTGGACCATGCCAAGACTTCCTTGGGCAGGGTCTTTCCCTCCATCAGATTCAGGGCCACGACCCGCGCCGCGAGCAGCGCTTCCTCCCGTCTGATCCTCCCCAGATCCGTCATCTCCACATACCGGGCGTAATAGTCCTCCCAGAGCGGCTTCATCCAACGGTTTTTGGGGTCCCTGATTTCCGCGAGCACGTCCACTGATTCAGACTCGCGTTTCTTCCGGGTGTTGGCCTCCATCTCCTCCACCCACTTTTGGCGTTGGGCCGCTTTTTCCTCCGGAGTTTTGGCGGTCTGGGCCAAGGCAGATCCCAGAAAGAGGACCATGATGAGGGAGAGATACGCTTTCATGATAGTGGAAGGGAGCACGCGGGCGCTTACATCGCCTCTCCGGCTTTAAGGTAGGAAAGCAGCATCCGGAGAGAGGGCAGTTCCTTGGTCAGGGTATGCGGTTGGGCCTCGATACGGCTGAGGGCGCGGCCGACGAGGTCCCACGTATTGGGCCGGCCGAGGAGCGCGATGGATTGGAGAGCGACTTCCCAGTCGGTCCACTCCGCGGGGTGTTTCTTGGTGGATTCCGGGGCCGTGGCGTGGACGAGATCCGGCGGATCGACCAAGGGCCAGCGGAGGATTTCCTGCAAACGCTCCAGCGTGCGGATGTGGGGAAGCGATCCCGCGGTCCATCGTGAGACAGTGGACGGGCTGGACTGCATCCGGCGGGCCAGTTCGCTGGGGTTCAACGATTGTTCCCGCATGGCTTCTGAAGATTTCGCTTTTTAGCATTTGCTTGCTTCAGTTACGTAAAGTTTGGGGCAATTTTGTAACAATTGACACACTATGCCGCCGACGCTCCCACACGCAAGTAATTTGCGCACCGCGCTAGGGAGTCCGGCCCCCACGGGTGGCAAAATCGTTGCGCATCCGCGGAGGCGGCGATTGCCGGATAGCGGTGCACTAACTTTTAACCGGCTCTTTTTCACCCAGCCTGGGCCACGGCCTCACACCAGGCCGTTGCGTTCCAGAAGCGGGGTGAGTTCGGGGTCGCGGCCCATGAAATCCTTGAAAAGCTTTTCCGGGGGCTCGCTGTTGCCTTTGCTGAGGATGCAGTCGCGGAAGGCGTGGCCGGTTTTCGGGTTGAGGATGCCTTCTTTTTGGAAGCGGCTGAAGCAGTCGGCGTCGAGGACTTCGGCCCACTTGTAGCTGTAGTAGCCGGCGGCATAACCGACCGGGCTGGAGAAGAGGTGGGTGAAACGGCGGGCCATGCTGGGGGACTTGGTGCGGAGGGGCATGACGTAGCCTTTGAGCAGTTCGTCGGTGACTTCATCAAGGTCGGCGTCCTCCGCGAGGGCGGGCATGCGGTGCAGGTCGAGGTCCATTTTGCCGAAGGCGAGCTGGCGCATGGTGGTGACTGCGGACAGGTAGTTTTTGGCGGCCATCATTTTCTTGAAGAGCCGCCCGGGGATCGGTTCGCCGGTTTCGTGGTGTTTGGCGAAACAGTCGAGACTCTCGCGGTCCCAACAGAAGTTTTCCATGATTTGTGAGGGCAGTTCGACGAAGTCCCAGGCGACGTTGACGCCGTTGAGGGATTTGATTTCGACATTGCCGAGGAGGTGATGGAGCAGGTGGCCGAATTCGTGGAAGACGGTTTCGACTTCGCCGTGCGAGAGCAGGGCGGGCTTGCCGTCCACGGAGGGACTCATGTTGCCGCAGATCAGGCCGAGGTGGGGTTCGCGGTCGCGTTCGCCGGAGGGCGGGGAGCCGGTTTTGAGATAATTCATCCACGCCCCGCCGCGCTTGGAATCGCGGGGGTGCCAGTCGGCATAAAAAGAGCCCAGATGGGTGCCGCGGTCGTTGTGGATCTCGTAGAATTTGACCTCGGGATGCCAAACCTCAATGGTGTCAGGCCCGGCCTCCGGAGTCGGCGCGGCGGGGTCGATGAAGACAGTGGGCCGTTGCTTGATCTGGATGCCGAAGAGCTGCTCGGCGATGTTGAACATGCCGCCGAGGACGCCATCGATCGGGAAGTACGGGCGCAGCTCCTCCTCGTCGAAATCGTAGAGGGCTTTGCGGCGCTTTTCCGACCAGTAGGCGGTTTCCCAGGGCTCGAGCGGGCCGGTGGGCTGGCTGACGGCCTCGGCTTTGTATTCCTGCAGTTCACGGGTCTGGCGGCTGAAGGCGCCGGCGATGCGGCGGTGCATGTCCTCGGTGAATTCAAGGGCCCGGGCGCCATTGCGGGCCATGCGGCGTTCGAGCACGAGGTCCGCGAAATTGGCTTTGCCGAGCAGTTGGGCTTTTTCCTGACGGAGGCGCAGGATGGTGCGGATGAGTCCCGTGTTGTCCCAGGCGCCGGTGCGGCCGATGCCGGAGCTGCCTACCCACATGTGGCGCCGGATGGTCTCGTCATCGACGTGCTCCATCACGGGAATCATGCAGGGGGCCTTCAAGGTCAGGCGCCAGGCGGGGGCTTCGGCAGTGCCGTGGCCTTTGGTTTTGGCTTCGGCCAGAGCGGCGGATTTCGCGCTATCCGGCAGGCCGGCCAGCTGGGTTTCATCGGTGAGGATGAGTTGCCAGCCGTTGGTGGAATCGAGGACGTTTTCCGAATACTTCTGGGTCACGGTGGCCAGCTCGGCTTCGATTTCCTCCAGGCGTTGTTTTTTGTCAGGCGGGAGGTCGGCTCCGCTGGCGCGGAAGTCGGCGAGGGTTTCCTCAAGGTAGCGTTTCTGGACGCCGGTCAGGGCCTTGGCTTCCGGGGTGTCGGCGTAGGTTTTGAGCAGGTCCCAGAGCGCCTCGTTCATCATGAGCTTGGTGTAGAAGGCCGTGACCTTCGGCAGCATCTCATTGTAGGCTTCGCGCAGGGCCGGGGAATTGCAGACGGCATCCAGATGGCCGACCTTGCCCCAGGCTTCGCTGAGGCCGGCGGTGCTGGATTCGAAGGCGAGGAAGGTGTTTTCAAAAGTCATGCGGCCGCGGTCGGTGCGGCAGACCGCATCCACCCGGGCCTCAGCCTCGGCGAGGGCGGCGGTGATGTCAGGAACGATGGCATCCGGGGTCAGGGTGGACCATCGGATGTGCAGGGAGGAATCGAGGAAGGGGGACATGAGGTTGAAGGTCGATTTTGAAGGGGAGGAACTGGCTCAGGGGCGGCGGAAGAGCCCAAGGGCTTGGAGGGTGCAGTCTTTCAGGAACGCAAACCGGGTGGGGTGGGGACGCGGAGGGGTGAGGATCGGCCAATGTTCGTGTTCGGCGATATTGGCGAGGAAGGGGTCCGGATGGATGGTGACGGGGTTTTCCACAAAACGGAGCAGGGGGAGATCGGCCTTGCTGTCAGAGTAGGCCCAGGCACCAGGGAGGGGCAGGGACAGTTCCGTGGGCATGAGGTGGCGCATGGCTATGAGCTTGGCCTCGTATTTGTTATTCGGTCCGTCGATTTCGGGGAAGAGCGGCATGGGATTGGTGAGGCGGACCGCGGTGCCGATGGAATGATGGAAACCGAGCCGGCTGCCGATGGCCCCGACGTAGAAGGAGGGGCTCGCGGAGTTCAGAATGAGGGTCCGGCCGGCGGCGCGCTGGCGTTCCACTTCGGCCAGGAGTTCCGGATAGAGGGCGGGCAGGACTTCCTGTTCGACAAAGGCGGAGACGAGCTTTTCCAGTTCCGGCTGGGAGAGGCCGCGCAGGTAGGAAAGGAAAACGCGCTTCAGGGTGCGGGTGCTGAGCAGATGGGCCGCTTTGAGCACGGCAGCCGGCCCGAACAGGGCCAGGTAGGCCCGGCGCAGGGGATGCTTTTTCAGCACGAAATTGCAGAACAGAACCTGGGTATCGTAGGGCAGCAGCGTCTGATCGAGGTCGAAGATGGCGAAGGACATGGGGTTGAATCCTATTATAAAAAGCCTGTCCGCGGGCCGCAAAGGCGAAGGTGGACCCCGGCAAAGTGACCGGCCAGGGCAGGCTACCGTTGAATTCCCCGGGGCCGGGGATAGGGGAATTTGGTCCAAATCCAAATGGACCGGAACCCGTTTTTTCCCTCCTCAGGCATGGTATTGACCAAACCCAGGCTGCTCCAGCTTTATCGTCTGTCCGTGCTGGAGGCCGTCGTGTGGATGCTGCAGGGGCAACTTCCGCCGGAGGGGGCGGGTCCTGCCACTCCTCCTCCGCTGGAGACGGTGCGCCGTTGGTTTCCGGAGATGGGTTCCCTCGGGCCGGTGATCTCCCCGCGGCAGGCCTGGCCCGTGCTGGCGGGGGATGGCCAGCTGCTGGGCCAGGTGCTGCGGACGGCGCCGTCCACCGACGGAATCATTGGTTATGCCGGCCCCAGCGATTTGTTGATTGCGGAAGCACCGGATGGCGCGGTCCGCGGGGTTTCGATCCTGAGCAGCAGCGATACGCCTGACCACACCGCGCTGGTGGAGCAGGATTCCCGCTTTGCCACCGCCTTGACCGGTTGGCAGCCGGCCACCCAGCCGATGCCCCGGGTGGAAGCGGTGAGTGGCTCCACCCTGACCAGTCTGGCGATGGCGGAAGCGGTGGGCCGTCGGTTGGAGGCCAATCCCGTCTCACTCCGTTTTCCGGAACCTGTCACCATGGAGGAAGTGCGTTCCCTGTTTCCCGCCGCGGCGTCCTGGGATGGGCGGCAAGCCAGCGATGCGTCAGGAAAACTGCTGGGTCTGGTGCTCCGCACTTCGCCTGCCTCCGATCAGGTGAGGGGCCATGCGGGCCCGACCGAATCCCTGATCGCGCTGGAGCCGGATGGGTTGACGGTGCGGGAGGTTCGCCTGCGCAAAAGCTATGACACGGCGGATTACACGGACCAGGTGCGGGATGATCGGTTTTATCTGGCCGGGTTTACCGGCCGGACCCTCGCACAATTGGCGGCGATGGATTATTCCAGGCAGGGCATCGAGGGCGTTTCGGGAGCGACAGAGACCAGCTATGCGGTGGCGGAGGGGCTGAAGCGGCGGGCGGCCATGGAATTGGCGCCGAAGCCGGAACCACCGCCTTTTCCATGGAAGTGGCGCGATACCTTGCTGGCGCTGGTGCTGCTGGGGGCGCTGGTAATGGCGTTTACCCCGTTGCGGGGGAAGCCTTGGGTGCGGAGGGGCTGGCAGGCTGTGCTGATTGGTTATGTCGGGCTGGTCAGCCACGATTTGTTGTCGCTGGGGCTGTTGACGGGCTGGGCCACCCATGGGCCGGCATGGCGCCACGCCCCGGGCCTGGTGCTGCTGGGAGCCGCCGCCCTGCTGATTCCGTGGGCGAGCGGGCGGCAGCTGTATTGTCATCAGATCTGTCCGCACGGGGCCGCGCAGCTCTGGCTGGGGCGCCTCACCCAACGGAAAATCAGCGTGCCGCGGAAGCTGGGATCCTGGTTGGAACGGATGCCGGGGATCCTGCTCCTCATCGCGTTGGCGGCGGCGTTTCATCTGATCCCGGTGGAGGTGGCCCATCTGGAGCCTTTTGATGCCTGGGCATGGCGGGCCGCCGGTCTGGGCGTGTTGTTGCTGGCTGCCGGGGGTCTGTTGGCGTCGGTGTGGATTCCCCAGGCCTATTGCCGTTATGGATGTCCGACGGGAGCTTTGTTGAAGTGGGTGCGCACCGCCGGACCGGCTGACCGCTTCAGCCGCCGTGACGCCTTGGCGCTGGCCTGTGTCATCGCGGCGGCCGGGTGGGGTTATGTTTCACGGAACAATCCGTCAGGGGCCGCGGCCGGGGTGGCGGAGGCGCCCGTCGGCTTCCGTCACGTTTCCGGGCGCACCATGGGCACCACGTGGTCGCTTAAAATCAGAAATGCCCCGTTGGATGCCGCAAATTGCCATCAGGGCATTCAGGCTGGCTTGGATCGCGTGGAAAACCTGCTCTCCACGTGGCGGAACGACACACCCGTGGCCCGCTTCAATCAGGCCGCCACCACGGAAAGGCAGCCGCTTCCTGACGAAATCATGGCGTTGCTCCGTCATGGCCAGCAGCTGGCCCGGCTCACCGGAGGCGCCTATGATTTGACGGTTGGTCCCCTGGTCCGGGCATGGGGTTATGGACCGCCGCCGCGGCCGGCCCAGCCACCGGATTCTGATCAAATCCGGACGCTCCTGGCCCTGACCGGATGGAACAAACTCACGCTCTTTCCGGACGGTGCGGCGCGGGTGCATCCAGGTCTTGAAATCGATCTGACTTCCCTCGCGGAGGGATGGGCCATTGATGAAGCGGCACGATGGCTGGCAGGGCAGGGGATTTCCGATTATCTGCTGGAAGTGGGCGGGGAACTCCGCTCCGCTGGGGACTGGCCGGTCGCGGTCGAGCTTCCCGCCGAAACCCTGATGCTGAAATCGCGCAGTCTTTCCACCAGCGGCACTTACCGGCAAAACCGGCCGGGCAGGGGACCTAACTGCCATTTGATCGACCCCCGCACGGGTTACCCGGTGGCGCATCGCACCGTGACCGTCAGTGTGCTGGCGGCGGACAGTCTGACGGCGGACAGTTGGGCCACTGCGCTCAATGTGCTCGGCGTGGCGGAGGGGCTGCCGCTCGCCAACCGGCTGGGGTTGGCGGCCCGTTTTGTGACGGAGGAAGCCCGGGGGCATCTGAGGATCACGCGGTCCGACGCATGGGAGGAAGGAAAGCAGACCCTGCCTCTGGTCGCCCAGTGACCAGGCCGTGAAGGCTATGACCCAGGGCTCAGGCGGTCTCCCCGGAAAAAGCGTATCCGGCACCTCCCGGAATTGCAGGAAATGTTTTGCCTGCAGTTTCGTTTCGTTCAGTATGGCGGTGCTATTTGGGAAACTGGAGACAATGCCTTCATGACGGTGCGGCGTGGTTTCCAACCCAGTCCGGTCCTACCCCCCATTTTAGCGCCACCTGCTCATCCCTATGAAACCTGCCCTTTCCCTGGCTCTTGCCCTGGTCCTTTCCCGTCTCCCCGCTGCTGCAGCGGCGGCCCCTGTATGGATCGAAGCAGAATCCTTCGCCAATCACGGTGGCTGGGTGCTGGATACCCAGTTCATCGATATCATGGGTAGCGCCTATCTGATGGCGCATGGGATGGGACAACCCGTCAAGGATGCCACCACCACGGTGAATGTCCCTGCCGCCGGTCCTTACCGGGTTTGGGTGAGGACGAAAAATTGGGTCGGACCATGGAATGCGCCGGGATCGCCCGGCCGGTTCCGCCTCGCGGTGGACGGCAAGGCGCTGGACCCTGAATTCGGGGCCACCGGCCAGGACTGGCGTTGGGAGGATGGCGGCACGGTGCAGGCCGCCGGGACCACCCTGGAGCTGGCTTTGAAGGACCTGACAGGATTCGATGGCCGGTTGGATGCGCTGATTCTGAGTGATGATCCTGCCTTCCGTCCGTCGGATGACTTCAAGGAAACCGCGCAACTCCGCCGCACCCTGCGGCAACTGCCGGAAGTGGCCCCGGAGACGGTGGAGTATGACCTGGTGGTGGTCGGGGGCGGGTATGCCGGACTCGGAGCGGCCATCAGCGGGGCGCGTCAGGGACTGAAGGTCGCCCTGCTGCAAAACCGCCCGGTGCTGGGGGGCAATGGCAGCAGTGAAATCCAGGTGTGGGCTCAGGGCGGGACCCAGCGCGGTTTATTCCCTAACCTTGGGGATATTGTGGAGGAATTTGCAGACCGCGCCGGCAACAGCCCGGCGGCTTCCCCTGCGGAATTCAATGACCAGCTGAAGGAAAAAGTCGTCCGTGCGGAGCCGAACCTGACGCTTTTTTTGAACACCCATGTTTACCGGGTGGAACTGGCGGAAGCCGCGCGGCCCGGCTACCGGATCAGCCTGCGCAGTGTGACCGGTCTGGATGTGAAAACCGGAAAGGAAACCCGCTTCCGCGGCAAGTTGTTCAGCGATTGCACCGGTCATGCCACCGTGGGGGCGCTGGCCGGGGCGTCCCAGATGATGGAGGAAAAAGGCCGCATGGGCATGAGCAACATGTGGGTGATGAAAAAAACCGCCCAGCCCCGCCCGTGGCCGGAAACCCCATGGGCCTTGCCATTGGGTTTGGAGGATTTCCCGCATCCCAAAGCGATGGTCACCACCGGCACGCGCGGGAAACCGGACTGGTTCGCCCCCGGGTTCACGGCGGTGGAAACCAAAGGCGATTTCCTTCATGGGGAGTGGTTCTGGGAGAGCGGATTCGATCAGGACCCTATCAATGGATTGGAACGGATCCGGGACTGGAATTTCCGGGCGGTCTATGGAGCCGTCACCACCCTGAAACGCGATGCCGCTGATCCCTATGCAGGTTACGATTTGTCTTGGCTGGCTTTCATTGGAGGTCCCCGCGAATCCCGCCGCCTCGTGGGGGATTTGATCCTGACCGGTGAGGAAATGGTCAAGGGCATCGTCCATCCTGACGCCTGTGTGCCCACCACCTGGGACCAGGACCTGCATTATCCCAAGGAGCAATATGCCAAAAAGTTCTCTGACAATCCCTTCATCAGCCGTGCGGAATTCGGCAAACACACCGACCGGAAAAATGGTTATCCGGTGCCCTACCGCTGCCTGTATTCGAAGGACGTGGACAATCTCTTCATGGCCGGCCGCAACATTTCGGTGGATCGTTACGCCCTCGGCAGCACCCGGGTGATGAAAACCTGCGGGATGTTCGGGGAGGTGGTGGGCAAGGCCGCCTACCTCGCACTCCGCCACCATACCACGCCGCGTGGGGTCCATGACCAATACCTCGATTTCCTCAAGGAGCTGATGACCCAGCCCGGGGCGGCCCGCCGGGCGGATTTCGAGGCGCCGCTGATCGCGCCCCCGGAGCCGCCGGCACCTCCAGAAAAACTCGACCTGACCAGCCTCCCCGGCCTCGTGTTGGATGATGCGCAGGCGGTGGTCACGGGCACCTGGGAAAGTTCGACCAATCTCAAGCCCTACGCCGGGACCGGTTATCGTATCACCAATGACCCGCAGGCCAGTGCTGTTTTCACCTTTGAGATCCAAACCGCCGGCCGCTACGAGGTGCGCGCTTTCTGGCAGCCGTATGAAAACCGGGCCAAGGCTGCGCCGGTGGTGGTGGAAACGGCGGAGGGGCCCCGCGAGATGAAGGTGGACCAGACGCTGGCCTCCCGTTTCCCGGATGGTTCACACCTCCTGGGGATCTTCGAATTCAAGCCCGGCAAACCGGCCAGCGTGACTTTCCGCCCCACTCCCGGCCCGGCCAAGATCCACATTGATGCCATGCAGCTCAAGCCGGCACCCTAAACCGGCCGCTCAAAAAGTCCCGCCCCACAACCGCCCCAGCAAGGCAGCCAGCACCGGATCGTGGGCGTCCAGATCCGCCCGGGTGAAGGGGAAATAATCGTTGCGGGAAAAGAAGGCCTCGGTGCCTTCTGCAAAGTATTCCTTGGCGTCCGCCATGGCATAGGCCTTTTCCACGGTTCCAGGCCGGCCGTTGCCATGGTGGCGGGCCACACGGTCATAGGTTCCGGCGGCCTTGGCGGCTGCGAAGGCGGCGAGGATCTCCGGTTGGCCGAAAGTCAGGACGCGGTCGTGGAAGGCGTGTGCCAGTTCATGCAGCGCGAAGTTAGGCATCCGTTCCATCTCCTGGGCAAAGCGGCTGATGTTGCTGAATTCAACCCCCTTGGCCATCGCGGGATCACGGCCGTTCCCGCGCAGCCAGCCCTCGTCCGGATGATACTCCGCCCCTCCGTTGGTTCCTGGATACTGCGGGGAAAACCACAGGGGAACCTCGCGCAGTTTCGCGACAGCCGGAGCCGGCACCACGCGCACAATTTCGGCCAGCTGCGCCTGAAGCAGCCGCAGCGCCGCCGCCGTGGCATCCCGTTCCTTTTCCCACAGCGCCGGATGAATGGTCACCTTCCATCCCTCCACGATGACCTGGGCTTCCATCTTGAATGGTCCGGCAGGGAGGCCGCTCTTTGCCGGGGCCACCGGGGGCGGGGGAACGGGTGCCGTTTCCCCGGAAGCCAGGGCCGGAGATGTCAGGCCCGCCAGCAGCAGTCCGGAGCTGAGGGTGAGAAATCGGATTTTCATGAGAGGTCAGCCAGGGGCAGGCCACGCTGCCGGTTCATATCTTTCAGCCTCCCGCGACGATGCGGATGATTTCCACGCGGTCTCCCGCAGCCAGAGGGGTGTCAGGAAACTCGCGGGGGAACAGGGCCGTGGCGTTGTGCTCGACCAGCACGGGAATATCGGCCAGCCCCAGGGTTTGCAAAAGGGCCAGCACCGTCCCGCCGGCCGCCAAGGCATGCGGGGCGCCGTTGAGGGTGATTACAGGGTTTTCCTCCATGGCGGGCACGCTCAGTCGAAGACCACGGTCTTGTTGTTGTAGGCCAGCACCTTGCGCTGCACATGCCAGCGCACTGCGCGGGACAGGACTACTTTTTCGAGGTCACGGCCCTGACGGACGAGGTCCTGCACGGTCTGCTTGTGGGTGACCCGGATCACGTCCTGCTCGATGATCGGTCCCTCATCCAGCTCCGCGGTGACGTAATGGCTGGTGGCGCCGATGATCTTGACGCCGCGCCGGTGGGCGCTGTGATAGGGTCTGGCTCCCGGAAAGGCGGGGAGAAAGCTGTGGTGGATATTGATGACCCGGTTGGGCCAGGCGGTGCAGATGTCGTTGGAGAGGATCTGCATGTAGCGGGCGAGGACCACGGTTTCGATTTTATGTTCCTCCAGCAGGGCCAGCTGCCGGGCTTCGGCCTGCGGTTTGTTTTCCGGGGTGACGGGGATGAGATGGAAGGGAATGCCGAAGCGCTCGGCCGCGGGGCGCAGCGTGTCATGGTTCGCGATGATGAGCGGAATCTCGGCATCCAGTTCACCGGCCTCATGACGGCTGAGGAGGTCGTAAAGACAATGGGCGTCCTTGCTGACAAAAAGCGCGAGGCGGTGCCGCTCGTCGGAGAAGTGCAGGCTCCACGTCATGCCGCGGGGCTCCGCCAGCGCCCGGATAAAGACGGGCAGATTCTCCCGGGAGATCACAAAATTAGCGAGGTCCCATTCAGCCCGCATGAAGAAGGTGCCCTCCTGGCTGTCGACGTGTTGATCGAAGTGGACCACATTGCCCCCGTTTTCCGCGATAAACGAGGCCACAGCGCGGACGAGGCCGGGTTGGTCCGGACAGTGAATCAGAAGAATGGCGGTGGGCATGGAAAGGGAAGGGTGACGGACGAAACAGGCAGGTGGAAAAGGGGAATGCCGGCGGTTGGGTTTCCCGTAACGGGCGTGGAAGAATTTTCCAAGGAAAGGTTTGGCGGAGAAACGGCGGCGGGCCAGAACTGGACCGGTTTTTCCTTTGATATTTTTTAATTATAGTGGAATTTATAATAATTCACTTATGAAAGCACTTGTCGCCGAATTTTTAACCAAAGTTTCCAGTTCTCCCCCGATGCAGAAGCTGCTCGATGGGTCTTTGGTGAAAGCGGCTGATTTTTACCGGAGAAACCGGATGCCGGCCATGGAGGGAGAAGTGGCCGCCCGGTATGAAGCGATGTTCCATGAATTGGTCCGGGAATTGACCGTCCGTTCGGGTCCCTTCCAAGGGATGAAATATCCAGGCGCCGAAGCGGCCGGCAGTGCGCTGATTCCGAAATTGCTCGGCAGCTATGAGCGCGAACTTCACCCCATCATCGGGCAGCTCATCGCCAAGGGTTACGATGACGTGATTGATGTCGGCTGTGCTGAAGGCTATTACGCCATCGGAATGGCCATGAAATTGCCCGGAGCCTGGATCCATGCCTACGACACCAGTGAAACCGCGCGGGACCTGTGTTCCGCCATGGCGAAACTCAACGGGGTGGCCGACCGGGTATCCGTCCAGACCACCTGCACCCCGGAAACGCTGATCACTTTCCCCAAACGGGGCCGGACTCTGGTGATCGTCGACTGCGAGGCCTATGAAAAAGTGCTCTTCACCCCGGCGGTGCGGGATGCCTTGAAAGGCTGCGATCTATTGATTGAGATGCACGATTTCCTCGACATCACCATCTCCACGGAATTGGAGGCGCTCTTCCGCAGCACCCACGAACTGACCAACGTCCTGAGCGTCGACGACATCCAGAAGGCGAAACATTATCCGTATCCAGAACTCGCCGGCCTGCCCATCCCGGTCCGCTTCCATCTTCTGCGCGAAGGCCGCCCCATGATCATGGAATGGCTTCTCGCCGAAGCCCGCTGAGCAGGGTTCCGGCGGAATGGCTGGGCCATCTCAATTCCTGGACGGTCTGCCGGGGTTTGGAGGCATCCAATCGGGAGACTTGGGATCGGCGACCACCAGCGGGGCCTGGTCGCCGCTGCGTTCCATTTCAGCGGCGAGCTGCCGGGTCATCTGGACCACCTTTGAGGCATGTTCCGGCCGGCTGGCCAGATTGATGGTTTCGAAGGGGTCCGATTGCAGGTCGAACAGTTGCGTTTCGTCCACCTGGGGATAGCGGATCAGCTTCCATCGTCCGTCGGTGAAGGCCCGCTGCACGTCCTTGTAAGCGAACATCAAATGACTGCGTGCGGGCTTTTTGGAATCGGTCAGGGTGGCGCTGAAATCAAAGCCGTCCCCCTGGTTGGGGCTGGTGACGTGGCAGATTTTTCCGAGGGTGGGGAACACATCAAAGAGGTAGCACAGCGCGTCCGTCTGCTGGCCTTCGGGAATGCCCGGGCCCGCGATGATCAGAGGCACCCGCATGGAATGCTCGTAGACGTTCTGTTTTCCGATCAATCCATGACTGCCCCGCGCCACGCCGCTGTCAGCGGTGAAGATCACGAGAGTGTTCTCCGCATACGGTGAGGCTTCCAGCGCCTCAAGCACCCGCCCGATTTGTCCATCCAGATAGGAAATGTAGCGGTAGTATTCCGCAATCATGGCCTTCACCTGCTCCGGCTGGCGCGGCCATGGGAGCAGCTGTTCGTCCCGGATGGTCATCTCCCCGTTGTTCCAGGGATGCTGCGGCAGGAAGTCCGGAGGGAGCGGGATGTTATCCGCTTCGTATTTGACCAGAAAATCGTCGGGCACCACGTGGGGATCGTGCGGGGCATCAAACGGCACATAAGCCAGGAAGGGACCCTTCCCCGGCTCCTTGAGCAACCGGATGGCCTCATCGGCAAAGACCTCGCAGGCATGTTTGATCGCAGGGATGGCCGGGCCCACCTTGCCGTCCACCACATGCCGCAGTTTGGCCTGCATCGGATTGGTCATGCCGCCGGTGAACATGGAGCGGGCCGTCTGGAAACTCCGTTCCAAAGAGGCATCCCCGTTGTGCCATTTGCCGCTGACAAAGGTCGCATAACCGGCGCGGCCGAAGGCCTCCGGCCAAGTGGAGTCACGCATCAGCTTCTCGTCGATGTGGAACAGATTCCGCCCGGAGAGCAGCATGGCCCGCGAAGGCACGCAGGTCGCGGCATTCCTGCCGCCCTGCATATAGGCCCGGTTGAAGGAAAGGCCGCGGTGCACCAGCCGGTCCAGATGGGGGGTCTTGATCACCGGGTTGCCGAGTGCCGCGATGGTATCGGCGCGCTGATCGTCTGCGAAAAGCAGCAGGATGTTGGGCGGCGCGGAAACGGCCTGCGATGGCAGGAGCCCGGACAGAAGGCAAATCAACAGAATGCGACAGCGGCGGGAAAGCATGGCGTCAGAGGTTGGGAGGTTTTGCGGCAAAGGAATAAACTCCGGTCGGTTCCCCGGGAAGGGCGTCACTGATTCCTTAAAACCAGACCGGCCGCAGGAACAGATGAATCGACCATCCCGTCGCGGAACAGATTCAGGGGCTGCACTACCCGGTCAATTTTCGCCCCGGTATTGCCTTCCCCCGGGAAGCGTCCGCTTATAGCTGCTTCAGCAGGGTGATCGCCTCCTCCAGCCGGTGCAGGGGGGCTGCTTTTTCCCGCAGCCGGGGGAACTTGCCGCCGATCAGGATGAATTCGCCGTTTTTGGATAGCATGAGTTTGTGGTCCTTGATCTCGATGGTGCTGATGCCTTTGTTATGGGCGAGCAGTTTGAGTTCGGTGCAGCGCTGCAGGTTTTCCACGGAGTGCGGTGGGCGGCCGTAGCGGTCGCGCCATTGCCGGGTGAGATCGGCCAGTTCCTTGAGGGAGGCAATCTCGGCAATCTGGCGGTAGGCGGGGATGCGCTGGGTGGGTTCGGTGATGTAGGTGGCGGGGATGAAGGCAGGGAGCTTTTTGTCTTTGGCCTCCAGCCACGAGGCCTCGTTGAAGGCCACGAAATCAATCGCCATCACGGTTTCCACCCGCCCGGTGGCGCGTTTGCCCTGGTGTTTGTTCACCGCCGATTTCAGCATCTGGCAATACATCTCGAAGCCGACCGCAATGATGTGACCGCTTTGCTGGGTGCCCAGCAGATTCCCGGCGCCCCGGATTTCGAGGTCGCGCATGGCGATCTTGAAGCCGGAGCCGAGCGCGGTGTATTGTTTCATGGCGTTGATGCGCTTGCGGGCATCGCCGGTGGTCATCTGCGAACGCGGGATCATCAGGAAGGCGTAGGCTTTGTGGCCGGCGCGTCCCACCCGGCCCCGCAGTTGATAAAGATCCGCCAGGCCGAAGAGATCGGCCCGGTCGATGATGATGGTGTTGGCGTTGGGAATATCGATCCCGCTTTCGATGATGGTGGTGCTAACCAGGACATCGGTTTCGGCATTCACAAACCGCGCCATCACATCCTCCAGCATGCCTTCCTCCATCTGGCCATGGCCCACATCCACCCGGGTGCCGGGCGGACAGAGGGCGCGGATTTTTTCGGCGGTGCGTTCGATCGTGGCCACCCGGTTGTGCAGGAAATACACCTGCCCCTTGCGTTTGAGTTCGCGTTCGAGGGCGCGTTTCACCACCCGCTCGTCGTAGGCGCAGATGGTGGTTTCCACCGGGGTGCGGTTGGGTGGCGCAGTGTCGATGGTACTCATGTCGCGCACGCCCATCAGCGCCATGTAGAGGGTGCGGGGAATCGGCGTGGCCGACAACGTCAGGACATCAACGAGATGGAAGAGTTCCTTGAAGCGCTCCTTGTGTTTCACGCCGAAGCGCTGTTCCTCGTCCACGATGGCGAGGCCGAGGTTTTTGAACTTCACGTCCTTGGAAATCAGCCGGTGCGTGCCCACCAGCACATCCACATCCCCGGCCGCGAGGGCGGCCAGCACCTTTTTGGATTCGGCCGCGCTGCGGAAGCGGTTCAATACTTCCACCTTGATGGGATAGTCGGAAAACCGTTCGCGCAGATTTTGATAGTGCTGTTGGCTGAGCACCGTGGTCGGGGCCAGCATGGCGACCTGTTTGCCGCCCATCACGGCCTTGAAGGCGGCGCGGATCGCGACCTCGGTTTTGCCGAATCCGACGTCGCCACAGATCAGCCGGTCCATGGAGCGTTCGTTTTCCATGTCGCGTTTGGTGTCGTCGATGGCGGTGAGCTGGTCCGGGGTTTCCTTGTAGAGAAACGATCCTTCGAATTCCCCCTGCCAGCGGGTGTCCGGCGGATGGGCGTATCCCTTTCCGGTTTGCCGCTGCGCCTGCATCCCCAGCAGTTTTTCCGCATATTCAAAAATGGAGCGTTCCGCCGCCTTTTTGGTCTTTCCCCACCGGCCATCGCCCAGGGTATTCAGATCCGGGGTGCGCTTGCCGACCCCCACGTAACGGCTGATCAGCCATGCCTGGGGCAGGGGAACATAGAGCTTGCTGTCGTCGGCATATTCGAGCACCACCACATCCTCCTCCAGCCCATTCGGGGCGGCCCGCTGGATCAGGCCGCGGTATTTTCCGATGCCATATTCCTGGTGCACCACGAAGTCGCCGTCGGTGATGTCTGACAAGTCCAGTGGCGCCTTGCCGGACCGCTGCCGCCGCGCCCCGTTGATAAGGCGGCGGGCCCGGGTGTGTTGATAGCGGCCGAAGATTTCGGCATCGCTCAGCACCGCCAGTTTGGCCGAGGGCACCGTGAACCCGCGGCTCACCCGGCCGAGATGCGTCTCCAGCACCTGTTGTTCCAGGGCCTCGCTTTCCATCAGTTCCCGGAACCGCTCAATCTCCCCCTCGTTGTTGAAAAACATCACCGTCCGCCATCCGTCTGCATGCCAGCGCTGCAGCTGGCTGACAAATTCCGCCCGCCGCGTCTGCTGCACCACAAAGTCGCCGGCATCAAATTCGCCCATCGGCAGATCATCGCACGCCGTTTTCGGATCCTCCACGGCCAGCGCCGCCGGGTCCGCCCCTACTCCGATCCAGACCGTCGCCTCCGGCCGGTCTTCCTCCAAATCGATAGCGATCACCACATCGCCTTTCCCGATGCATTCCTCCAACAACACCAGCCCTCCGCCGGTTTCCCCGCCGCCGTCCACTTTCAGCAGGATGCTGCCTTCCTCCAACTTGCCGACTGACACCTGACTATCCGGATCAAAGGTGCGCAGGCTTTCCACCTCGCGGTCAAAGAACTCCGCCCGGAGCGGCAGCTCACTTTGCCAGGGATACACATCCAGGATGCCGCCGCGCACCGCAAATTGCCCGCGCTCGCCCACCTGGGGCTGACGGTCATAACCCGCCTCGGTGAGCTGCTGCACCACCAGATCCAGCTCCACCGTCTGACCCGCCCGCAGGGTGAGGCGGGACGAAGCCAGACCGCCCGGCGGGGGTACCATTTCCGACAGCGACGACGCATTCAACAACAACACTTCAAGGCCTTCCGCCGGCACCGCCAGCCGCTGCAGCAGCGCCAATCGTTCCGCCTGCGCTTCCAGATCCGGCAGCGATTCTTCCGTGCGCAGTTCCTCGGCCTCCGGGAAAAATGTCGCCGCGCCCCACCACGTGGCCAGATCCTGGGAAAGAATCTCCTGCGCCTTCAAATCCCGGGCCAGTACCCACACCCGCCGGGGCGCACCCGCCTGCTCCAAATGATGCAGCACCATGCCCGCTGCAAACCCCTGCGCCGCCTCCGCCACCTGTTCCAGCACGATCCGTTTTGCCTTCCCCTTCCGCGGGGCGGTCAGGCTGGCCAGCTTCTTCTGAAACACCGCCGCCGCTGCCGCCACGGCACACCACTCCCGCCCCGCCGCAACCTCATCCCAGGTCTGCGGCGACTCTTTATACTCCGGCGTCAGCACTCCCATCGTTCGTGAGTCAGAAACGCAGCCATGCCCCCGCCGGACGCTCCGGGCAATGGGGTTTTGGCCGGCACCCGCCACTCCTTCATGGCTGACAAAGGGCTTGCCGGTTGGTTTTTAAAGTGGCTTTGAGCTTCTCCCTGACTTTTTCGAGTCTGCCCAGCGCTTCCCGGTATGAGTCGGGCTGATCCGAGCTGGTCCAGATTTCCAGAGCGGACTCATAGCTTTTTTCCGCCTCTTTCAATAGATCGGTTCGCTCGGTATCCTCCATCTGCATAGCCAGGTCCTCAAAGCCTCTGCCGGCGGCAACCTGCGTGGTGGCCCAATCCTGTGGGAAAGCCTCGCGGGTATAGATTTCCAGAGCGTCCCTGTAGTGCTGCATGGCGCCCTGCAGCAGAGGAACCGCACGGTCTTTGGGCTGTCCCGTGGCCATCATCCGGAACGCAAGTCCGAGATTGTGATGAACTTCCGCCCAACTGTGCGGACGATCCTCTCTGGTGTAGAATTTATGCGCTTCGGAGTTGGCCTCGATAGCTTGGTAGATTGATTTTATTCCATCGCCCCCTTGTTGTCCGGTCGCGCGCCGCATCAGTGCGATGGCCAGATTCTGGTGCAGGGAGGCCCACCGGGATGGGTAGTCACTGAATCGAACCGCCGCCAACGCACTGCGAAAGGAGCCGATACCTTTGTCGATCAGAGCATTCTTTTCATCACGGGCCGATCGGTTCAAGCCGTTGGCTTGAATCAGATAAATATTCCCCAGATTAAAATGAGTATTGGCATAGTCATCGGGAAACTCGTCCAGGTTGAAAACCTCCAATGCCCCCTGGGCAGCAGTTACGGCTTGAGCAAGCAGGTTTCCGCGCTGGGAATTCTGACTATTTTCAGCACGTTCCGACAGAGTCCGGGATAACTTTCTCTGAATGATGGCCCACTCCTTCGGACTGATTTCCCGGGCATTTATTTCCGCTGCCGCTTCGTAGGCACGGCTCGCCTGAATCCATAACTCATCGCCAGTGACTTTTTCGGTGCGGGCCAGCAAACGCATGGCATCGCCGAGGTCGATTTGCAAAGTCCCCCAAAGCAGGGGCGCACGCTCCTGCGGGGCAATCTTCAATGCGGCATGGCAGTGATCCATCATGGATCGGTATTCCTTTCGGAAAAAACAGGCACTGGCCGCGAGGCGGTAATCGAAGACCGCAGCTTCCATGGATTGGGATACGTTTTTGCCGGCTGAGGCGATAGATTTTTGTTCAGCTTCAACATACTTTGCCTGAGCCATGAGGGAAATCGCCTGATCCGTCAGGTTATTGGAAACCAAGCCTTCCTGTATACTCTTCCTGCATTGGGCAACGTCCATGTCCAAGCCTGCAATAATCTCACCTTCCAGCGCGGCGGCGTTGAGCTCGCTGATACTTTCACTCATTCGCGGCCCATCTGTCTTGATGTCGATGAGCAGTTTACCGATGTCTGTTAAATCATATTTTGCTTTGTCCGGTCCGTGCTCCCGGCTAAGACGGTGAAACATTCCGGCGCCCCTGTCTGGAGCAGATGCAGACGATTTCGATGCTTCCGTGAGGCCAATGTTGAGAAACAGACAGAAAAGGCCCAGTGGCGGGAGGGTAGGGCGTGACACTTTTTTCATGGCGGACCACCTTTATCGGAGAGCGGAGAGGCTGTCTATTGGCGCTCAAGCAAGTGCCATCCATAGCGTGATCCCCATATCTCAATACACGCGATCTCCGCAGAAGCAATGCGGCTGCTGCCTCTCGAGGAGACGTTGAGACGCTGCGGAAATGGATCTGCAAATCTTCAGGGGCGGCAGCGCCTATGGCGTGGGATTTAAAGTGAACGATGCCCCAAGGATGATCAAGTGCCTGCTTCCGACATCCGTGGAATCGCATTTGAAAAGCGTCAGATTTTCATGCCGGGTTCCTTGCGGACACATTCCCGGAACTTCAACCGTCCCCTCCGGCGGCCGAAGTCCTTGGTATGGCAGCTGTCCTGCACCATCCCTTTCCAGCGAATATGATATGGCGAGTAATCAGCAGGGAGCCGTCAAAACCGGCTCCATGCCGCCCTTCAGGATGGATCAGTCCTTTTGCTTGAGCTGTTCCCGCAGCCAGGCGGGGCGGTTGGTGGTGATGGCGTCCACTCCCGCGGCAGCCAGCCGCCTCGCCACGGCCGCATCGTCCACGGTCCAGATCAGCAGCTTCAATTTCTGGGCCTTCACCTTGGCGGTAAATTCCGCCGTGACCGGCCAGTCGAAGTGCAGATTGAGTCCTTCAAACTTCGCCTCGCGGCATAAGGTCAGGAGCGGCTCCAGCCGGGGAAGTTCTCCCGTTTTGGGGTCAGCCTTGTATCCTTTCAGAAAGTAGTGAGGCACTTCAGGCAGGGCCTTTTTGGAGGCGCGCAGGGTATCTTCCTTGAAGCTGATGACACACAGCTGCTCCGTCTTGAGGCCGGAAGCCTGAATGACCCGGGCGAACTCCGGGATCAGCTCCGGTCCATCTTTCAACTCCAGCACGATGCGTTTTCCGGCCGGCACGGTAGCCAGAATGGACTCCAGCGCCGGCACCCGCACCCCTTTGAATTTGGCACCTTTGAAGGCACCCACATCCAACTGCTGGATTTCCTCCAGAGTCATCTCCTTGATCTTCCGTACCGGCTCCGCAAAGCGTTTGGTATCCGCATCATGAAAAACCACCAACTTGCCGTCGCGCGAGAGCCAAAGGTCCAGTTCGGCGGCATCGGCCCCTTGTTCCCACGACAATTGCATGGCCGGCAGGGAGTTTTCCGGCGCATCCTCCGAGGCGCCGCGGTGGGCGATGATGTCCAGAGCCGGGAGTGGGAAGGGCAAAAGCAGCAAGGCGAACAGGCAATGATGGACAATGGATTTCATGGAAAGGGGCAGATGGGATTTGGGCGGCAATGCAGTGGGCTGCCACGGGTTGACTACGTGGGCAAACCTTCCTGCCTGACGAATTTGTTTCAGAAATACCGGAGAGGCGGCGGCGCGGCTCAGGGCAGAGTTAAAATCCGCTTCATCTCCTTGATCGCTTCCGGGTTCCGCGCCGCACTGTGACCGGCGGGGACGATTTTCTCGGACACGGCGGAGGGCCAATGGCTGCTGGAATAAGGCACTACGCCATCCGAACTGGTCTCCAAGGGACCGGGGCGTCCCCGGTTGCCGATGATGGAATGGGTCGTCACCCACGGCGCTCCCGGCAGGGCATTGAGCACGGGCAGGACGGGATGTTTTGGAGAGAGGGTTTGAATGCTGGTCAGTCTGCCGCGTCCCACGGTCTGCCGGAAGGCCTCGGTAGTGGCCCTTGGATTGTCGCGGATGAGCCGGCCCCAGAGACTGGTCAGCTCGTCGGGAAGGGCTGAAAGTGAAGTGCCGATCCGGCCAGCCAGACCTGCGGATACCGGACTGCCCCGGTGCGGCACGCAGACGAAGATGACGCGTTTCACTTTCTTGCTGGCTTTCCAGTGCAGCAGGTGGCGGGCGGCGGCCAGATCTTCGGCACTTCCCTTCATTTGGCCGGGAGGCACCGCCATAATGGTGTCCCAGATCTTCCCGCCGGAATCGGTGATGAGCGTCTGGCTGATCAATCCGCCCATGCTGTGGGCGATGATCGTGATCGGCCTGACTTCCCGATGCCCCTGGACAAGGCCGAGGGTTGTCCTCAGCTGGTGCCGGAAGACGCTGGCCGAATAGAGGAAGGGTGCCGAAGTCGGGTAATGATAGTGCCAGATCTGATAGCGCCGACGGACCTCCGGATCGCCCCAGAGTTCATTGGTGAGCGTCGCCCAGGTCAGCGGCGTGGAGAGCAGCCCATGGACCAGGATCAGCGGTTCCCGTTTGGGATCGTAGGGTTCCATCAAATAAAGCTGGGGCTTGCGTTCGGCCGTTGGACGCAGAAAACCCGTGAGTCCGGTGGCCCGCAGTTTGCCCGTGCGTTCCAGCAGGGCCACAAAGGAGGCGGTAATTTCCGCCGCCAGTGGCTGGCGCCGGCCATGGAACAGGATGGTGTCCTGACATAAGGGTGAATAGAGCGTGATGATCATCCGCCGTTTCCCGCCTTTTCCGGATTTGATTTCCGCGACCGCCGTGACCGGACGGGTGATGGCTTCCGGCGGATAGTAGGCTTCGATCGGTTCGCGGCCGGCATTTTCGCGCCGCCCGATCAGGGGCAGGCCGATGCCTTCCCGACGGTAATGCGTCAGCTTGGCCACTGTCACGCTGGAAGCCGGGATCAGTTCCTCGAAATAATCGTGTGCATAGGTGGTGACGCTGCCCGGGCTGAACTCCAATTGTAGATCCGGCGCCAGATCCACCTGCCGGATCCCCGGCGTTTTGGACAGGCGTCTCCGGCCTTCATCCATCAGTGCAATCAGGGAACGCTGCCCTTCGGGGCTGTCAGGATTTTTTTCAATCAGATCAAAACACGGCTTCCATCCCGCCGCGTCACTGTGAAGCCGGGCTTCGGCGTGGTTGGAGCGTCCCGTGCGGACCTGCTTCAGCCGCGCCGGAGCCAGAGTGCAGGAGGAAACACTCCCGGCAATCAGAAGAACCCACGCCAGAATCACCGGATGGGCAGCGCGGGGAAATCGGGACATGGTTTTGTGGCCGGTGATGGTGGAGTCAGTTATTGTAGGCTGAAGCAAAATGCACGCCCTGTTTCATAAAACGCTGCTCCAGACTGACGGTCATCTGCAACCAGCGGGGCAGGGGCCTTCCGGGCGGCATCTCCGCGATGACCACCGCCCGCAGCCTCGCAATGAGCGGTTGATAGTCCGCGTAGTGCGCTTCACCAAACAGGGCGCAGGTCAAATCCTCGTTGAGCAGCTTGGCACGGAGGCAGATTTCCACATTGCAGAAAAAGCCGACCAGCTTGCCGAACGCGGTGCGCCCCGGAGGCTCCGGGGTGGTGAGCGGAGCATGGTAGTAGGTGGCGATGGCATCCACTTGACGGCCCTCGTGTGCCAGATCCTTGCACAGGGCAAACACCTCCTCCCTCGTGTCCATCATCTCCCTGCTCCACCAAACCTCATGCAAACGTCCGGTCTGAGTCACGCGCGAGGAGCGGATTTGATAGACCAGATTCCAGACGGTGAGCACCAGGGAAAAGCAAAATACCGTCAGGGAGCACAGCGATACGATCTCGGCGGTGGTCATAAGGCTCGGTCGGTTCGTTTCATTATTCTCCTTGGAAGTGGCGGAGTAAGCAGGCCGGGTCCCCGGTCCTGTTCAGGACCGGATAAACGCCAGCAGATCCGCATTGAGCAGTTCCTTGTGGGTGTCTCCGAGGCTATGAGTGCCGCCGGGGTAGATTTTCAGAACTGCGCCAGGGACCAGTTTGGACGAAAGCATCGCGGAGGCTCCGATGGGCACAATCTGATCATCGTCGCCGTGGACGATGAGAGTCGGCACATCGAATTTCTTCAGATCCTCCGTGAAGTCCGTTTCCGAAAACGCTTTGATGCAATCGTAGCCATTTTTGTGTCCTGACATCATGCCCTGACGCCACCACGATTGGATCAGGCCTTGCGAAACCTTGGCTCCGGGGCGGTTGAAGCCGAAGAAAGGACCGCTGGCGACATCCAGAAAAAACTGCGCCCGGTCATCCAGGTAGGCGGCGCGGAAACCATCAAAAACCTCCATGGGCAGACCGCCGGGATTCGCCTCCGTCTTGAGCATAATCGGTGGCACTGCTCCCATGAGCACTGCTTTGGAAACCCGCTTCGTGCCGTGGCGTCCGATGTAGCGCGCCACCTCGCCGCCGCCTGTGGAGTGGCCGATCATGACCACGTCTTTCAAATCGAGCGCCTCAAACAATTCTGCCACATCATCTGCGTAGGTGTCCATGTCGTTTCCATTCCAGGGCTGGCTGGACCGGCCATGGCCGCGCCGGTCATGCGCGATGCAACGGTAACCGTTGGACGCCAGGTAAAACATCTGCGCCTCCCAGGCGTCGGACGTGAGGGGCCAGCCGTGGCTGAAAGCGACAACTGGGCCATTACCCCAGTCTTTGTAGTAGATTTCCGTTCCGTCTTTGGTGGTAAAGGTGCTCATTGGATTTTGCTATAGTGGTTGAAGTTGAGTGAATTGATTCTTCCGGGTTTCAAAAAGCGAAGCAATCGCAGCCTGATCCCCAAAGCTGGCCCAGCACGGGAGGGCGCGCGGAGGGATCGCTGCGGTGCATTCTCTGTGGAGCAGCCCATGAGCAAAAGGACATGGATCGCTCCGGGCGGACGAAATTGGGAGCGCCGTAGCCGCCAAATTTGGCGACCGGGGACCAGTCGGGCGTGACGGGCAGGTCCGGCGGGCCGTGGAGTTTGAATTCAACATCAGCCCAGACGCACTGGCCGCCGAGCAGGGTGAGGACGCTATGGAGGCTCTTGATTTCCTCCTCGGGCACCGTGAAATAATCACCGCTGAGGACGATGAGATCGGCGAGTTGGCCGGCCTTGAGAATGCCTTTCTTTTCCTCATCGCGACTGAACCAGGCGCTGCCTTGCGTGTAGAGGCGCAGGGCTTCCGTGCGTGTCAGACGGTTCTTTTCCGGATACAGTTCCAACCCGCCCACCGTCCGCCCACTGACCAGCCAGTAGAGGGAATTCCATGGATTGTAGTTGGCCACGCGGGTGGCATCGGTGCCGGCTCCCACGGGAACACCCATCTCCAACATGCGGCGGATGGGCGGGGTGCGCTCTGCGGCTGCTGCTCCATATCGATTCACAAAATACTCGCCCTGGAAGGCCATGCGGTGCTGCACGGCGATGCCGCCGCCGAGGGCTTTGACCCGCTCCAGGTTGTGGTCGGTGATGGTTTCGCAATGATCGAAAAACCAATGCAGGCCGTCCAACGGGGTTTCCTTGTTGACCTCTTCGAAGACGTTGAGGAAGCGGGTGATGCTTTCGTTGTAGGTAGCATGAAGTCGGAAGGGCCAGCGGTTTTGCGCGAGGAGCGTGACCACATCCTTCAGCTCCGGTTCCATGGTTGCGGGCAGGTCGGGACGGGGTTCCAGGAAATCCTCAAAATCCGCCGCGCTGAAGACCAGCATTTCGCCCGCCCCATTCACGCGGTAGAAATCGTCACCCGTGCCGGGTTTGGTGATACCAATCCAGCGCGAGAAATCGGTGAGTTCCTGACCCTTGTTTTGAGTGAACAGATTGTAGGCAATCCGCAGAGTCAGTTCGCCGCGTTGATGGAGTGCACTGATGACCTCGTAGTCGTCAGGATAATTCTGGAATCCACCGCCCGCATCGCACACGCTGGTGAGGCCGAGCCGGTTCAACTCCCGCATGAAGTGCCGCGTGGAATTGTATTGATACTCGATCGGAAGTTTCGGTCCCTTCGCCAGCGTGGCATAAAGAATCAGTGCATTGGGCCGCGCGATGAGCAGTCCGGTGGGTTCTGCGTTTTTGTCCCGCTGGATTTCGCCGCCGGGTGGGTTGGGGCTGTTTTTGTCATAACCCACGGCGCGCAGGGCGGCGCGGTTCAGCATCGCCTGACAATACAGATGCAGGATGAAGACCGGCGTCTCTGGCGCGGCGGCGTTGATTTCATCCAAAGTAGGCAGGCGTTTTTCGGCAAACTGAAATTCGCTCCAACCGCCGACCACGCGGACCCACTGTGGCGCGGGCGTGTGGTCGGCCTGGAGCTTCAGCATGGTCAACGCATCGTGCAGCGAAGGAACGCCGTCCCAGCGGAGTTCCAGGTTGTAGTTCAACCCGCCGCGGATGACGTGGAGGTGACTGTCATAAAGACCGGGCACCACGCGGCGGCCCTGCAGGTCGATGCGCCTGGTTTCCGGCGTGGAGAGATCGGCATACTCCTCTCCTTCATCCACGGCGAGGATGTGACCGCCGCCGATGGCAATGTTGCGGGCCTCGGGATAGGCCGGATCCAGGGTGGTGATGCGGCCGTTGTAAAGAATCAGGTCAGCTTTGAGGGTGGTTTCGGGGGACATGATTTTAGCAGTGTGAGGGATGAACGGGATTAGAATTCGAGACGGGCGGCGACTTGCAGGTAGTCCACGCTTTTCCCGCCGAGACTGGTGATGGAGGCCCCGGCTTCGTGATGGGTAAAGCCGAGGGAAAAACTGCAGGAAGGGTGCGGCTCCCAGGTCATCGCCAAATTCCAGGCCGTGCCGAGATAACGTTCGCCATGGGGCGCGGGTCCCGCGATGGCGTTGAAGGGCGGGGCATAGACGGAGTCGCCGGGGGCGAAGCGCCAGAGGAAGTTCACGCCGAGGGACAGGCTGACGGTGTGGTGCAGTTGGAGATCCAGCACCGGGTTCAGGTTCCAGAGGTTGGAGGGCGAGACAAAACCACCCTCGTTGAAATAGTTATTGCCCTGAAAAAGGGGATGAAAGGTGCGGACTTCGTTTTGATTGCCGCCGCCGGAAACGGCATCTGCTTTGAAGCCGAGGGTGGGTTTCAGAGGCAGATTATGCAATACGCGGCCGGCTCCCAGACTGATGGCCCCGGCGAGGATGTCGCGACCGCCGCTGTCGCCGGTTTGGAGGATGAATTCATGATTGTAACTCCAGTCGCCGTTTGACCCGAACCAACGCGTTCCGAAAGTGTGCCGGGTTTCCGTGCGGCCCGGACTGAGGGGAGCATCTTCCTGACGCAGGCCCAGGTAATATATGTCGGTGCCGTGCCCTTCTCCCAGGCAGGAAGCTCCGGTCGCATAGATGCCCCACAGTTTGGTTTGATCAAAGTGCGAGCGATTATCAAACGCGCCCGGTTGGATCCGGACTGGCGAGGCCAGGAGGCTGTCCACCTGCCAATCGCCGCGGCGCCAGGAGAGGCGAAATGCATCGTGGGCGAGTCGCTGATTCGCGCCCTCGCGGTGCGACAGCAGGCGGCCCGAGCCGTAGATGAGCATTTGCCGGCCGGCGCGCAGGACCAGTTCGGATTTGTCAGCCAAAGGCAGTCGGCCGTGTGCATACAGCTGCAGGAAATCCGGCATATCCCCATCCACCGGTGAAAGCGGCTGGTCTTTTCCCTCCATTTCGCCCCAGATCAGCTCCGTGGCGAACTTGAAGTGTTGCGCGTTTTCCAGGGAAATGAGCGCCTCGATCCGGTGATGAATCCATGCGTCCTCATCGACACCCTTGAATCCGAAATCCGGATTCCGGTAAGCCTCGGACATGGAACGGGCGTGGCCGCCCAGCTGCAGCCGCCAGCCGTTTCCTGGTTGGATAGGAAAGTCCGCCTGAAGGAGGGATTCCGCATTGGGTGGCACTTTGTCCCAAGGGTCGGTGAGGATGGCGCCGCCATTCGCCGCAGCCATCAGCACGGTCCAGAGACCGGCCATGATTTGCGGTGAACGGGAAGAAGACATGGCGTGCTAGAGTTTGGGCTGAAGCCACCGGTGAAGGATCTTGGTCACCTGTGGCATGACCAGCCAGGTCAGGCAGATCACCATGCAGGAGGCGACGATGAACGAGGCCAGTGGCTTGGGGAAGCCATGCAGATACGGCACTACAAAAGTCCCCAGCGCCAAGCTGGTGGGATACACGCCGAGGAGGGTGGCCAAGGCCATTTTCCAACGTGGAGGGTGCGGCTGGCCCACCTGATAAAACCAGGCTTCAAGGCCGTGCAGGTCGTGCTGCTGGTAGGTTCCTTCCACCAGTCCGGCTACTTCGGTTTCCCAGGCTTTGAACATGGGCGATTGGTAAAACGCATTGCGGTCGGACTCGGTGGCGAACGAGCGCAGAATCCCATACTCCCGCGAGTTCGCGCCGGGTGCGGGGCTCAGAATCTGCACGCCTCGCGTCCCGGAGTGGTCGAAGGATCTCTGCGCGAAGCGCCGGAGTTTTTCCTCAAACTCCGCTTCGCAGCCCGCACGCACCTGGCGGGTGATAGCGACATGGATGCTCATGATGGGAAATGGGCGGGCAGGGAAGAGCCTGTGGAAAACTTCACCGTTTCCGCAACGGCCCTTCCCACCACCGCCGCGGAGTTCAGTGTTTCGGAGCAGCGGGCACCACTTGGGGCACTTGTGCGGATTGGGGGGCTTTGTGAACCATGGTGTAGGCGTATTCGACGCCGATGCCGTAAGCGCCGCCCTGGCCTTTGAGAATCCCCATAAGCGCGTCGTAGTGCCCGCGGTTTTTCCAGTCGCGCTGGAATTCCAGCAGCGCCCCAATGGTCGTCAGACGGGTGGCCCCCGCCTGGACCATGCGGCTCAGCGCAGCTTCCTGGGCAGCGGGGGAGGTCGCCCCGCAGCAGTCTTCCACGACGTAGATGTTATAGCCCTCGCCGATCATTTCGATCGTCGGCCACGTCACGCAGACCTCCGTCCAGAGCCCGGTCATGAGGATGTTTTTCCGGCCCGTGGCACGGATGGCGGCGCGGAATCCCTCGTCGTCCCAGGAGTTCATGCTGGTGCGTTCGACGATCGGCTGGCCGGGAAAGACATCCAGAAGCTGGGGCCAGATGTAGCCGGAGAAGCTCTCGGTTTCCACGGCGGTGAGGATCGTCGGGACCTTATATTCTCTGGCGACTTTGGCGAGAAGGGTGACGTTGTTGACCAACGTGGCGCGGTCTGTGCCGGCGACCCCGAAGGTCATCTGCGGCTGGTGATCAATGAAAACGACGGCGGTATCTTCGGCAGTGTAGAGCTTGTGATAGTGGGACATTTGATTTTTGTCTGTTTGGGTTAAGGCGGTCCCGGGAGTCAACCCCGGTGGCGATTCCCCGAAACGCGCGGCGGAGGGTAGGCCACCGCACGAAAAGGGGTTCATGATCTTTTTTGGGAAACCCGTGAAACCCCGTGACAAAAAAATGCCGGCCGGGCGAAATTTTATTCGACCCCGGTCATCGTGCCCAACCACCCCCAGGTGCCGTCGGGGCTTCTCAGTTTCAGGATAAAGGGGGGCGGGGTGTCCTGATCCGGGACGAAGATATCCAGCGGCCCTCCATTCCGCCGGATCTCCGTCCCACGGACACCATCCACCACCAATCGGCGAACGGCGGTAAATTTATTTATTTGCCCAGACGGCTGGGTTTCGGTCCAGGCGGCTTTTACCCTGACCCAGCGTCGCACGCCGGCGTCTTTTCCCAGTGGATAGTCCAATAGGAATTCCCGGGGGGATTTGCTTTCCGATTCCGCCATGTCCGTGGCCGTTCCGGCAGGAACCTTCTCCTGCCTGGCAGCAAGGTCTTTCAAGTGCTCCAGCGTCAGCGCCAGTTCCTCACGGTATTCCTTTGACTGCGGCACGGCGGAGGTCAGGCTTGTCTGCTGAAGGCGCAGGCGTTCCAGCGTGGACCTGGCTTCGTTTAGCAACCCGCGCTCATCGTAGTCCTGCCATAGAATCGTGAGCCCCTGCACCATCATGGAGCGGAGCCCGTTGTAGGTTGGAAATTCATCCACCAACTGCTGGCCCTGGGTCAGGCCCTGCTGGAGCCGGTCCACTCCTTCCTGATTTCTTCCGATGAGGCAGAGCATCTGGCCGTAGTTGAGGTATTTGAGGACAAGGATGCGGCGGTAGCCGAGTTCAGGGTGCCCGCTGACAATTTTTTCCTGGAGCCGGATGGATTCAAGACAGGAGGCTTCCGCGGTGCGGTAATCTTTGGCAGCCTTGTACAGGTCTCCCAGTGTCATCAGGTTCGCGGCGGATTGCTGCAGATAGGCGGGTTCATCCGGGTGGGCGGCGGTCAGCTTTTCTGCCAGAGACCCAGCCTCCGAGAAGGCCTGCTTTGCCTCATCCCCACGCTTCAGGGCGTTCAGGGCTGTGCCTTTGTTGCGGGTGGCGATGGATAGTCCCAGCACGTATTCCGGGCGGTCCGGCCATGCGCTGATCAGCGGCAGGAATACTTCCTCAGCCTTCCGGTAAAACGTCAGGGCTTCTTCCCGGCGGCTGCGGGTCAGCAGCAAGGTTGCCAGGCTGGAATACCGCTCCGCGAGGGTCTGCTGATACAACGGGTCTCCGGGGAATTCCGCGGCCAGTCCGGAAGCAAGCTCCAGCGAATCCTGCCAGGCCGCTTCCGACTGGTCCATTCTGCCGACGCTTTGGTAAATCGGCGCCAACCGTGCCAGCGCCTGGGACCGGTCCATCCGCAGCCTGGGATGCTGGCCGCGGAGATGGCTCAGCTCCTCGTAGAACGGCAGGGCGGTCTCCATCAGATCGCGCTGCAAATCCTGAAAATCGGCCTGCTGCAGCCGGGGATGGTCATTCACGCGGCCCAGGTAAAGCTCAACCGCCTGGCGGGCGCGGTCGAAGTTTGCCTCGGCATCCAGCCGGTTGCGCTCGGCCTCGATCCGGCTGGATTTCGCCTGTGACGCCTGCCAGAGGCTGACCCCCATGCCAGCGAGCAGAGCCACCGCCGCCAGGCCCGCTGCGATGAGGACGGTGCGGTGACGGCGGGCGAATTTCCCCAATTGATAATGCCAGACCGGTGCGGCGGCACTGACGGTTTTTCCCTCCAAGTGCCTCTGCAGATCACGCGCCAGCGCGGTGGCGGTTTCATAACGTCGCGTGCGGTCTTTTTCCATGGCCTTGAGCGTGATCCAATCCAAGTCCCCCCGCAGCGCCCGCAGGAGCCTGCCATGATCCAGCCGCCGCCGGGACGCGGTTTGTTCCACCACCGGGTCAGGAGTTTGGACCAGGGTGCTCGGCCGCACGGATGCGGTTTCGAAAATGGAACGAAGGGCTCCCGCCAAATCCGTGGAGGCGGCGGGCAGCGGCGTCTGGCCGGTGAGCAATTCGCAAAGCACCACGCCCAGCGAATAGACGTCGCTGCGGGTGTCCACGTCCAGTCCGCAGCCCGCCTGTTCCGGGCTCATGTAGCGTGGCGTGCCGACCACGGTGCCAATGCGTGTGCGGTCCGGATGACTTTCATCCAGTCCTTCCGCTGCCGGTCCCAAGGCTTTGGCGATGCCGAAGTCGATCACCTTGGGCACCGGCTTCCCGTCCACTTCCGTCACGAGAATATTGGAGGGCTTCAAGTCGCGGTGCAGCACCGATTTCTGATGCGCATGCTGCACGGCCTGACAAACCGGGATGAACAGTGCCAGCCGGTCCCGGAGGGGCAGTTGGTGCCGGTCGCAGTAGTCCGTGATGGGTTGGCCCTGCACCAGTTCCATCACAAAATAGGGACGGCCATCAGGTGTCGCTCCCGCATCCAGCACTGCTGCGATGTTGGGGTGATCCATCAACGCCAAAGCCTGGCGTTCGGCTTCAAAACGGCAGATCACCTCCCGGCTGCCCATCCCGGGCTTGATGACTTTCAGCGCCACATCCCGATGCATCGGCTGATGTTGCCGGGCCCGCCAGACCACGCCGAAGCCGCCCTCGCCTAAAGGCTCCAATAATTCATATCGGCCAATCAGACCGCCCGACTGTTCCACCCCGTCTGGCCCGGCAACTCCTTCAGTCCCCTGGGTGAAAAATCCGAGCGCCATCAGCCCGGCCCCGGGCCAGGGTGGGGAATCCGGGGGACTGAGGGGGCCATCTGTCATGGGGAGAGGGGGCTCCCAAAGGTGGTGTGATTACGAAAAATGAAAAGCGGGATTGCTGCCCGATTGACGCAACCCGGCCCGCACGCTTGCCTCTGATGGTCATGGCGTTCCCGCAATCCGATCCGAGGTTTCCGCCCACCCAGTGGACGGCGGTGGTGCAGTTGAGCCATGAGCCCGATGAAACCGCCCGGCGCAACGCCTTGGAATGTCTGTGCCGGGATTATTGGTATCCGCTGTATGTATTTGCCCGCCGGGCCGGTCACAGCCAGCATGATGCCGAGGATCTCACGCAGGGGTTCTTCGGTTACCTTTTTGAACAAAATATTCTTGCCTCGGCCAGTCGTGAATTGGGGAAACTGAGGACGTTTTTGCTGGCGGTTTTTCAACGTTATATCGGGGATGTGGAAGACCGTGCGAAGGCTTGGAAACGGGGCGGCCGGCAGGTATTTTTATCGCTGGATTCGCTGGAAGCCGAGGAGCTCTATCTCCGTGAACCCGCCGAACTGGTCACCCCGGAAACCTCATTCGAACGGGCTTGGGCGCTCCAGGTTCTACGGGCCGCTCTCGACGCATTGCGCCAGACGGAGCTCAAAGCAGGACATGGCCGGGTTTTCGAAATCCTGGCCCCTTTCCTTGATCCGGACACCGCTGGAGATGCCCGCACCGATCTGGCGGCGCTGGAATTGGGGATGTCCGCCGAAGGCATCCGCCAGGCGGTCGGCCGACTCCGCCGCAAATTCCGTGTGGCCCTCCGGCGTCAAGTGGCGACCACTCTGCAGAACCCCGGCGATACGCAAATCGATGAGGAAATGTCCGCGCTTCAGGCAGCGCTGCGGGGTTGAGACATTCCTGTTTTCTGTCGGATGATCCGGAAGCTTGGATTGTGTTGCTAGTTTCCGATGCAGAACAACGTCTTTTCGCCCCGGATGAACAGCCGGCCCCCGGAGACTGCAGGGGAAGCCTGGACTTTTTCGCCGAGAGGGTTTTTGGCGAGGATTTCAAACTTCGGGGTGGCGGGCAGGACGATGGTTTCGCCCTGGTCATCGGTGATATAGATCCGGCCCCCGGAGACGGGGGGGGAAGCGGCGAAGGTGCCGCCGATGCGCTCGCGGTAGAGGATTTCGCCCCTCCCGACCTCGGTCCGTGGGCCAAACGTGAACTCGCCAGCTCCGTCTTTTGGTCATGGCTGGTCATTGGAGTGATCTATTCAGGGTGGTTCGTCACCTTCAGGCACGAGCCGCCAACGTCTCTCCAAAGAAGTGTGCCTGGCGCATCGCGGAACGTCCGGCTGCGTATCATAGCAGGCGATACCCTTCAACCCGTCGAAGGTGTGGGTGTGCGGTATACTTTGATAGGCGATGATGGCGGAGATGGCGGAGATGGTGGGCATGCCGAGGACTTTACCTCTGCGGATGGCTGCGCCCTGCTGACTGGCTATTGCGGACCAGGGTGTTATCAAATCCATTTGATGCCTCCCGCTCGCTCACGATTCCGCGGGACTGCCTACACCAGCCCGGAAACACTGCTGATGGTGGCAAAAGACGGATCCTATCACCCGGCGGAATATCGCATCGCCATTCTCAACGACTGAAGGTGCATGTGGGTTTTCAACGTCGTTATAGCTCTTTCCGGCGCAATTTCTCAACCAATCCAAACCCATGAAACGACTCGCCATCATTTCCTTGTCTACAGCGCTGATCTTTGCGGCCGTCGCGGTTGGTCTTTTCGTCTCACGTCCGCCAGCTCATTCTCCACAGCTAGCAGAATTGGAGCGGAAACTCCAACGAGCCACCTCTGAGATCGCCACGCTCAAATCGGAGTTGGTCATCGCCAAATCCACTCCTGGAGCCAAGCTCACGCCAGCACCTTCCGACAGCTCCCCAGCTGCCTCCGGGCCCCCCAAAACAATCAGGCGGCCCGCCGATCCGGCAGCGATGTCCCGGATGATGAAGGATCCCAAGCTGCGGGAGGCGATGAAGGGCGCGGCGGTCATGCAGATCGAAATGCAATATGCCAAACTCATCGGCACTCCAGCCTAAGCAAAGAAGAGCGCAAGACCGTGACGGATAAATTCGAGGCCAGCAAAAAGGCCAGCGATGCCGCCATCAAGGAGTTCCTCAATGATGGGGAAATGAATGGGGTGGTGTCTTTGTGGTCGCTGGCTCACGCAGAACCTCCCCAGCAGGCCCCGTGTTCCACAGGAGGAAATTTGCGACGCGGGGCGGAGTTCAAACATCCGTGGGGAACGGCTTTTAGGTTTATGAGCAAAAAATGGAACCATTCCCTTCCCTGCCGGTATCATCAAGGAACAACACATGAACGAAGCCGACGAACTCCAAATCATCCGACGCATTGTGGACGGGGAGATCGAGGCCTTTGAGCATCTCGTTCTTCATTACCAGGATCGCCTGCTCCGTATGATTGCCACTCTTTTGAATGACGAACGACGCCACGCCGAGGACCTCGCGCAGATCGTCTTCGTGGAAGCCTTTCGCCGTCTCAAGGATTTCGATCCCGCTCGAAGTCGATTCTCCACCTGGCTGTTCATGATCGCCCGCAGCCGCTCACTCAATGCCCTTCAGAAGAAGAGCCCGACACTCTTGGCTGAACTTCCCGAGCAATACGCCGACACCCCGGAACCCGGTAACGGGGACCGCCTGAGAATGCTCGACGAAGCCCTTCATCAACTCCCCGAAAAGCAAAAGCGTGCCTTCACCCTCGTCGCCCTCGAAGACCTCTCCTACGCCGAAGCCGCCCAGATCGAATCCACCACCGTCGGCACCATCAAGTCCCGCGTCAGCCGCGCCCGTGATTTTCTCAAAGCCAGCCTCAACCACCACTGAACCATGACACCGTCATCTGATTACGAACTCGACCTCTGGATTGCAGCGCGAAAGAAAGACCCATCCGCGCACCTCGCTCCGTCTGTCATGAAGGAAATCCAGAATGCGTCCCACCCCATTCCCCATTCTTCACCCCGACCTGAACAGCCGTCCTGGCTCCTTGCTTCCGCCTGTCTCATCGCAGGCATCGGAAAACTCAGCCTCATTCTTCGCCTCGCATTCTAAAAACGAAAACAAACATCCAGGACAATGAACACCCACCCTTCAACCGAGTTCGCCCTTGGTCCCGTCAGCAAACGGAAATCATCCACCGCCATCAACCTGTCGCTCTTCCTACCCGGTCTCGGACAGGTCTATTGCGGAGCCCTTGGTCGCGGCCTTCTTCAACTCTCCTGCCTCGCCGCCCTCCTCGTCGTCGCCATCGTCTTCCTGGCGACCCAATCCGCCCCTCCGAAAACGCTTCTCATCACCGTCATCATTCTCGCACTCATCCCCACTGCCTACTCAGCATGGGACGCCCGCCGAATGGCCCTCGCCAGTCGCGAAGATTATCGACTTAAGGACTACAACCGTCTTTCCGTCTATGCCGCGCTCACTTTCCTCATGATGTCCGTCGTCACCGGCCTGGCTTTCTCCGTTCGCGAAAACTTTATGCACGTCTTTGCCATGGCCGGCAGCTCGATGAGCCCAACCCTCGATGAAGGTGACAAAATCCTCGTGCGCAAAGACAGCTACCGTGACCGCCAACCCGGGCACAACGACCTCGTCGCCTTCCTCAACCCCGCGAATCGACGGCAAACCTGGGTTAAGCGGGTCATTGCCCTGCCAGGGGATACGTTGGAAATCAAAGAAGGCATCGTCCACCTCAACGGAGCAGCCATCAAAGAAGTCAGCGGCGTCCACCCCGACAAAGCCAACCTGCCCCCGGTCACCATCCCCGACCACCACTGTTACGTCCTCGGCGACAACCGGGGCAATTCACGGGACAGCCGCCACATCGGGCCCCTCCCCATGATCGCTCTGGTCGGGAAAGTAATATACACGAGGTAGAACCCCGCGACCTGAGAGATGATCTGGACAACCTGACTCAAAATCATGTAATTTGCGCAGCTTAAGCAGGCAGTTCAGGTAATCTCCGACCCCGTAATGCAACTCGAGTCACAACCCAGTTAGGCCATGAAGACACTTCCACTCGTCATCTCGCTCCTCTTTGCTGTTGTGTCCCTGCTGCACTCCCGGGAGTGGACCTCCTCCGATGGCCGCAAGCTTCAGGCGGATTTTGTTTCCGCGGATGCCACGACTGTCATTCTCAAGATCGCGGGTAAGAATACACCCATTCCGCTGAACCGCTTGTCTGCCGCTGATCAGGCATTTGTGAAGGAACAGGTTTCTAAACCCGCCGCTGCGAAACCCGTCGAAGGTCCGTTCGCGGAGCTAGTAACCAGCGACTGGGCACTTTCGAAGCACAAGAACCTGCCGTTTGCGCTCTATGCCTCGAAGGAACTCGACGCGTCCAAATCATATCCACTCATCCTCGCCCTGCATGGCAAGAGCGATAATGACGAAAACGGCAAACAGGTTGGTGGATGGATGAAGAGCTTTCTCAAGGAGGAGCGCTTCGCCAGGAATCCCTGCATCATCGCCGCTCCGTTGTGCTACCAGCCTTACGGTGCCACAGGCGGCGGATGGAGCGACAAGCCGGGCACCGAGGCCGTTTCGCTCGTCAAGGAGTTGCTCAAATCCCTGCCCATCGACAAAAATCGCGTCTATTGCATCGGCTACTCGATGGGCGGGTTCGGCACCTGCCATCTCATCAACACCGAGCCACGCCTCTTCGCCGCCGGGGTGGCCGTCGCTGGCTGCACGGGGCCGGAGACAGCCGGCACTTTCAGGAAAGTGCCGGTGTGGCTGTTCCATGCCTCGGATGACACGGTGGTGTCGGTGAAATACTCCCGCGACCTGGCCAAGGCTTTCAAGCAGGACAAGGAATGCAAATACACCGAGTATCCTGATGGCGGCCACGGGATCGGTGCGAAAGTCTTCGAGGACAATGAGATGCACGCCTGGCTCTTTGCGAAGGGTGTGGCGAACTGACCACTTTCGGCATGGGTTTCGCAATCCGCTGTCGTGATAGGGACGAAATCCGCCACCATGGAACCGGACAGCCTGCATTTCACGTGAATGGCCTGTGCGTGGGCAGCGCTATTATCTCCAGTCACATAGGAGCCCGAGCCGTGCCGGCTAAGGCCATCAAATCCAGGGCATAGTATCAAAAGGGAGGCGCCCCGAACTACTCACAATGGCCTTCAAAATCACAAGACGCCCACCCACGGCAACTCAGCTTCTCCGTTTCATGGAAAAGACGACATCTTCACCAACCAAACACCATGCAACACACTCTCTCAAAGACCTCTCTCGTCACGCTTGCGCTTACAGTTTTGGGGCCTCTCCTGTTTGCCCACACACTGCGGGCGGGTGATCTTGCGCCAATGCTCCAACCCATTCTGGCGGACTCCAAACTGCCATCCATCGCGGCAGCGGTGGTGATTGGCGACAAAATCGAGGACACCGGAGCGGTTGGCGTGCGCAAGTTGGGTGAGCCGACTCCGGTGACTGTGAACGACAAATACCACCTCGGTTCCTGCACAAAAACGATGACTGCCGCGTTGACGGCGATGCTGGTGAAGGAGGGCTTGCTTACCTGGCAGACGACCATCGGCGAGGTGCTGAAGGGCGGCGTTCACAAGGAATTCAAGAACGTCACCATTGAACAGTTGCTGGCGCATGGGGGCGGATTCGCCGGGGAGTGTCCGCCAAAAATCTGGGCGCAAGCCTATGCCGATCAAGGGAAGCTTTCACCCACCAGACAACGGCAGAAGTTTGTCAAAGCCCTGCTGGAACGAAAGCCGGACTATGTGCCTGGAACCAAGTCCGTTTATTCAAACCAGGGCTATGCCGTCGCGGGAGTCATGCTGGAGACATTGGCCAGGAAGCCATGGGAAGATTTGATGCGTGAAAAATTCTTCAAACCGCTGGGCATGACGAGCGCCGGATTCCGCGCACCAAAGCCGGACCAGCCGTGGGGGCACAAGGACGGCACGCCAGTCGCCCCGGACCCGCATGGCGACAATCCGGACGCCATCGGCCCGGCAGGCACGGTCCACGCATCCATCGGGGATTGGGCGAAATTCGCGCGCTATTGCCTACAGAACAAGGATGAGAAACTGCACTCCACTTTGAAGAACAGCGGCAACCACGGCGTCGGCGGCTGGCTGGTCCAGGACATACCCGCAATGGGCGGTCACTGCCTCCAGATGATGGGCTCCAACACCATGTGGATGGCCGTGATGTGGGTCTTGCCGGGAAAGAACATGGCCATCGTGGTGACGACAAATTCGGGGGCCGCCAACGCCTTCGGGACATGTGATAAAGTCGTCGTGAAGCTCTTGCAGGAACACGGGAAGTAGCGCGGCGGGTAGGACGCCTTTTGCATTGGTTGGTCTTTCGAGCATCGAGTTGACAGCTTCGTGCAATTCCTCGCGGGTGGTGCGGATAGTGAGGAAGGCGACGTGGGAAGAAGTTTTCAGTTTCCAGAGGGGGGATCAGGCCGTAGGGGGTGAGGTCTGAATCGCGGGAGGTGGAACCTGCTCCTTGGGGGATGGGGCGTTTCCGGCGGTGGTGGAGCGTCGCACTCAGGCGTTTTGCCGGGCATTGCCTGGAACGGAAAGGGCAGGGGGGAGCAGAGGCCGGAGGATGGGAAGGTGGTGCGGCGTGATTTGCGGGAAAACCTGAAGAAACCAAATGAGAGGCGGCTGGTGGGCGGAGGTTATCCCATCCGGTCCGGCTTGGGGATGCTGCTTACTTCCCCACACAAAAGAGCGTCTTTTCGCCCCGGATGAACAGCCGGCCCCCGGAGACTGCAGGGGAAGCCTGGACTTTTTCGCCGAGGGGATTGCGCGAGAGGATTTCGAACTTCGGGGTGGCGGGCAGGACGATGGTTTCGCCCTGGTCATCGGTGATGTAGATCCGGCCTCCGGAGACGACGGGGGAAGAGGCGAAAGTGCCGCCGATGCGCTCGCGGTAGAGGATTTCGCCGGTGGCGGCTTTGGCGCACCAGGCCATGCCACCTTCGGTGACGCAGAAGAGATGCGGGGCCACGTACACCATGGAGGGCAGTTTGGGGGCGTTCTTTTTTTGCTCCCAGACAAAGGCGGATTCGGAGACGTCGCCTTTGGCCCCGGCGAGGCGGAAGGCGCGCACGGAATCGAAGCCGCCCCAGCCGTTGGCCTGCACCGCCATGCCATCCGCGATGACCACCGACGGTGTGACACCTTCACCTTCGTTTTTGGCGGACCAGAGTCGTTCCCCGGTTTTGAGATCAAAGCCCTGGAGGACATCGCCAGCTCCGCTGACCACCTGTTTGCGGCCGGTTTCATCCGTCCAGATATTGGGCGTGATGTGGGCGATGCGGGAGGAGCCCCGGCCGGTTTTCCACGCCAGCTTGCCGGTGGCGGCATCGAGGGCAAAAACAAATGAGCGGTCCCATGGGATCTGCCAACCGACCTTTTCCTTGTCGGTGCCTTCTTTGTCAGGATCGGTGCTCCAATCCCACGGCATCACCAGCAGGCCGTCCTCCAGCACCGGTGAGGCTCCGAGACCATGGCGGCTGTAGAAGTGGAAATCGGTGAAGGTCCAGGCAGTTTTCCCGGAGAAATCCACCGCCGCGATCCCGCCGCCGCCAAAGACAGCATAGACGTGTTTGCCATCGGTGACCGGGGTGGGCGTGGCGTAGGAATTCCGGTTTTCCTTCCGGGCGGTGGCCTGTTTGAAGACCTCGGTATTCCATTTCAAGGCACCGGTAGCAGCATCGAAGCAGAGCACCCGGCAGGAGACACCCTTGTCTTCAGTGGTGGTCAAAAAGACATCGCCGCCCCACACGACGGGAGAGGACCAGCCTTCGCCGGGCACGGAAGTTTTCCATTTCACGTTTTCCGTGGCACTCCATTTCAGCGGCAATTCCGGGCCGGTGGAGAGGCCTTGCCGAGAAGGCCCGCGGAAGCCGGGCCAATTGTCCGAAGCGGAGAGAGCCGGGACGAGGAATGCCAGCAGGACAGCGCAGAAGGGTAGTTTCATGATGGCAGTTAACGGACTGACCCAGTCCGAAGCAATCCTTTTTGCATTGATCCGAAGGTCCTGAAAAGACGGCTTCGATTTGCGGAGGCTGGATCACTTTCCGGCTTCTGCCGCAGCGGGCCGCACGATAAAATCCGTCGGCACGGGGCGGGCGAGATCGCGCTGGAGGGCGGTGAGCGCGGTTTCAATGCTGGCGGTTTTGGTGGCGAGATCAGCCTGCGCGGGATGGGCGGTGAGGAATTTTTTCAAATCACGTCCGGCCCAGTCGATCTCGTCGCGGAGATCGGTCAGGGTTTTGAGGAGCTGGCCCTGGGCCTGCCACGGGCCACCGGGCTCCCATGGTTCGGCGCTGGCGGAGGCCAGATTCACGCCCTGGGCAAGCTGCTCCGCGGACCAGGTGCCGAGCCTGCGGCCGCCGGCGAGGACGGCGTAACGGCCGGGAGTCAGATTGGTGATAGTCAGGTCGTAGCGGTTCAGTTCCTCGCCGATGGGAATGAAGAATCCATGCAGCATCCAAAGGGGCTGGAGATTGAGCGGGAGGCGGTGGTCGTGGCGGGTGAAGGTGAGGGCGGCGTCTCTGGTGGCGAGGGCGGTGATGTCGCAATCGCGCGCCAGGGCGACGGTCCCGTTCTGCGCATTGATGGTGGCGGCGGAGACTTCAGCAGGCGCGCCGAGCCCTTTCAGGATGGTCACAGCCATGGCCATCTGCCCGAGGTCGTTCAGGTGGATGCCGTCGGTGGCGTGGAGCGAGTCGTGTTTGGTTTTGTCAGGTTTGCTTTCATTGGCGGCCAGCACCCTGCGCTGGATGGCGCGCATGCCACGCTGCACGTCGATGGCGCCCGCGCCTTTGGCTTTGGCCATGGCCAGGCCTTCGTCGCACATGGTCTGGAGAAAGTTATGCTCCGCCTCATCGGGCGCTTCCGCCGTGATGGCGGCGGAGCAGATGAAGACACGCACGCCTTTCGCCTGGCAGCGCTCGATGATGCTGCCAAGGGCCGCGAGGAATTCCGCTTTGTGTTTGGCATCGGCTTTGGTGCCCCAGCCGATGTCATTGATGCCGTAGGCGACCGTGAGGACGGTGGCGCCGCGCGCGAAGACGGCTTCGTCAAGACGGGCCAGGCTGCCCTGGGCGGTCTCGCCGCCCTGGCCGACATTGACGAAGCGGATCTTCCGTTCGGGAAAACGCAGCAGGGTATAGTTCTCGATGACCTTGGAATAACCGCGGGCGCCAGTGATGCTGTCGCCAAGGAAGGCAACGGTATCGCCATCGCGCAGGGCGAAATCTTCAGCGGATGAGTTTGATAGGAACAAGGCGGCCGAGCAGATGATGAGGAGCAGACGTTTCATGGAAGTTTCGGGGTGGGAGGAGTGTTTTTGCGGGAAGCGGATGAGGAAGGGCGGGAGGTCACTTCTTCGAAACGGCGTTCGTAGTCAGGGTGATTCGTGCCCATGAGCCGGTCCCAGATATTGAAGTAGAGGCCGTAGTTGCCGCGCATTTTTTCGTGATGCATGATATGGTTGGTCGGCGTGTTGAAAACGAGACGCAGGGGCGTGCGCATGAATCCACGCCAATTGTATTCGTAGCCGGTGTGGCCGATAATATTGAAGAGCATCTGCCAGATCATGAAGAGCCAGAATGCGAGCGGGTGCATGGGCATGACCGTGATGGCGAGGGGAAAGATGGTCGCCTGGATTACCGCCTCCCCCGGGCTGAAGGCAAATGCCGCCCACGGCGTGGGATTGGTGGAAAGGTGATGCGTGCGATGGAAGTGCCTGAACAGCCGCGGATGGTGGATGGCCCGGTGTGTCCAGTAAAACCACGTATCATGCAGCAGGATGGCCAGGCCGATACTGCCCCACCACCAGCCCCACGAATGCTCGTCCAACCGCCAATACATTTGCGTCCAACCCCGGCGCGCTGCTTCCAGCGTGAGCACCCCCACCAATCCAAAGATGAACAGCGTCCTCAAAGAATGCAGAATTTCCTGACGCACCTGCCGGGATTCGGGCAGCGCCTGGATGATCTTTCGGTGAAACCACCGCCGGCGGAACCACACATAACCCATCAGCCATGCCAGCCCGGCGAAAAGAAAATAGCGCACCGCGGTCACCACGGTCGCGCCGGTGAGAATTCCGGTCCAGTCTAGGTCTCTCATGGGGCAATGGTCGTTTGTTGATATGTTTCATTAAATGACCATACTCATTGAGTCAACTCATTTTAAAATTCACTCCATTCCTCCCCATGCCGAAGAAAAAACTGCCTGTGGCTGAACCCGCGCTGCCTCTGCGACGCGAGGAGAGAAAAATGCTGACCCGTCAGCTGGTGCTGGCGGCGGCATTGGCTGAGTTCCGGGAAAATGGATTTGATGCCGCCAGCACGGCAGCCATCGCGCAGCGGGCCGGGGTGTCGCATGGCGCCGTCTTCACCGTCGAACCGACCAAGGAAAAGTTGGCGGTGGCGGCGTTTGATGGCGAAGTGCGCAGCGTTGGCGAGCATGCCTTTGCCCGGGCCTTTGGCGGCGCTGAAAACCTAGCCGATCGCGTGATGGGGATTTATTCGGCTCTTTTTGATTTCTACGGAAGCCATCAGCTGATTTCCCGGGTGCTGCTGCGGGAAATGCTGCTCAGTTCCCAGCCCGGCGGAGGCACTCCGAATGACCGGCTGCTCAATGATTATTTTGTGGGACTGCGCGTGCTGGTGCAGTCCGCGGCCTCCGGGCAGCAATTGGAAGCGGGAGTCGATGCCGAAGCGGTGGCATCCGCCTTGCTGGGCATCTACTTGGTCTTTCTGCTGGCAAGGCTGAATGAGGCTTATCCAGACCAAGCGACTCACCTCGGCAACTGCCGCCGGACGGTCGAGTCGGTGCTGGGGCCGCTCACGGCCGGGAAGAAAAAGAAGGGGTAATTAGTGGAAGCTGTGATAATCCGATTTGACGGTGGCCGGCAGAATTATTGGAACGCATCAACATATCAGGATATTATGATGCATTGCCCTTGAAACGCGGCCGGATTTTCCTATTTTGTCCACGTGACCATGATTATCACTCCCGATTCCCCTGCTTTCCACCAGACGCGCCCGAATGCCGAAGCCGAGCTTCGCGCCGAGTTGGCCAAACGCATCATGGTCATTGATGGCGCCATGGGCACCACCATCCGCGGCTACGGGCTTGATGAGCAGCAAACCCGGGGCGAGCGCTTCAAAAAGGCGCCAAAGGACGTCCGCAACAATGGCGACCTGCTTTCCCTGACCAACCCCGGTGTCATCGGTGATATCCACAAGCGTTTCCTCGAAGCCGGCGCGGACATCATCGAAACCAATACCTTTTCCGGCACCAGCCTGGCGCAGAGCGAATTCTTCCACCCTGGCTGGGACAACGGGACGCATGAGGAGGAAGGCCGCAAGGACCCGGAGTTTTTCCAGCGCGTGCTGGAGGACAAATACCTCAACGAACTCGCGTGGGATATCAATTTTGAGTCCGCCAGACTTTGCCGGAAATGGGCGGATGAAATCGGCAACAAAACCGGCCGGAAACGTTATGTGGCCGGTGCCATCGGGCCGATGACGGTCTCCCTCTCGCAGTTTCCGGACCCGGAGGATCTCAGTTTCCGCCGCATCACCTTTGACCAGGCGGTGGAGGCTTACCGGCATCAGATCCGCGGCCTGATCGCCGGCGGTTCCGATATTCTGATGGTCGAAACCATCTTTGATACGCTCAACGCCAAGGCTGCGGTGGTGGCGATCGGTGACGTTTTTGCCGCGGACAAAATCAAGCTCCCGGTCATGATTTCCGCCGCGGTGGGCAATGGCGGTGAGACCATGATTTCCGGCCAGGTTACCGAGGCCTACATGCATGCGGTGCGCCACATCAAGCCGCTCTCCATTGGCCTGAACTGCTCACTCGGGCCGGAGAAAATGCGCCCGCATCTTTCCGAACTGGCTGCCAAATGCGATACCTTCGTCAGCGCGTATCCGAACGCCGGGGAGCCGGACCCGCTGTCTCCCACCGGCTTCCCTTATCTGCCGGAAGACATGGAGCGGCTGATGGATGACTTCGCCGCCAGCGGTCTGCTCAATCTCGCCGGCGGCTGCTGCGGCAATACGCCGGAGCATATCGCCGCCATCGCCAAAGCCGTCAGCCGCCACGCGCCGCGCCTCCTTCCGGAGCAGCCCGCGATCCCGCCGATGCGCCTGAGCGGTTCCCAACCTTACACCGTCAGCGCGGCGTCGAATTTCCTGATGATCGGCGAGCGCACCAACGTGACGGGCTCGCCGAAATTCTCCAAACTGGTCAAGGAAGGCAAGCTGGACGAAGCCCTCGCGGTGGCCCGCCAACAGGTGGAAAACGGCGCCAACGTCATCGACATCAATTTCGATGAAGGCCTCCTTGATGGGGAGGCCACCATGACGCATTTCCTGAAACTGATTCAGGCCGAACCGGAAATCGCCAAGGTGCCGATCATGGTGGATTCCTCCAAATGGACCGTCATCGAGGCCGGTCTGAAGATCCTTCAGGGCAAGGGAATCGTGAACTCGATCTCCCTCAAGGAAGGCGAGGAGAAGTTCAAGGAACAGGCCCGCCGCATCCTGCAGTATGGGGCGGCCACCGTGGTCATGGCCTTCGACGAGGACGGGCAGGCGGCCGATTACGAAAACAAGATCCGGATCTGCAAACGGGCCTACGATATCCTGGTCAACGACGTGGGTTTCCCGCCGGAGGATATCATTTTCGATCCGAACATTCTGACCGTCGCCACCGGTATCGAGGAGCATAACAACTACGCGGTCGACTTCATCAACGCCACCCGCTGGATCAAGGAAAACCTGCCCGGCGCCCGGGTCAGCGGCGGCGTCAGCAATATTTCCTTCAGCTTCCGCGGCAACAACAAGCTGCGCGAGGCCATGCACAGCGCCTTCCTTTTCCACGCCATCAAGGCCGGAATGGACATGGGGATTGTGAACGCCGGGATGCTGGAAGTGTACGAGGAAATCGAGCCGGACCTGCTGGTGAAAGTGGAGGACGTGCTGCTGAACCGCCGGCCGGATTCTACCGAAATTCTGGTGGATTATGCCGAGCAGTTCAAAGGGGTTGCCGGCAAGAAACTGGAAGCCGATCTTTCCTGGCGCGAGGCCCCCGTCGAGGAGCGGCTGCGCCATGCGCTGCTCAAGGGCCTGACCGATTTTATCGATGAAGACACCGAGGAAGCGCGTCTCAAATACGGCAAGCCGCTGGGGGTGATCGAGGGGCCGCTGATGGACGGCATGAGTGTGGTTGGCGACCTGTTCGGCGCCGGCAAGATGTTCCTCCCGCAGGTGGTGAAGAGCGCCCGCGTCATGAAAAAAAGCGTCGCCTGGCTCCAGCCCTTCATGGAAGCCGAGAAGGAATTGCGCATTCAGGAACGCGCGGCCGCCAAGGCCGCCGCGCTGGCCAGCGGCACTGCCGTCGCGGCTGAAGTGGAGGAGAAGAGCAACGCCGGGAAGATCGTGCTCGCGACCGTCAAAGGCGATGTGCACGACATTGGTAAAAACATCGTCGGCATCGTGCTGGCGTGCAACAATTACGAAGTTATCGACATGGGCGTGATGGTGCCCTGCGACAAAATCCTCGCCAAAGCCGTGGAAGTTGGCGCCGATATCATCGGTTTGTCAGGACTTATTACTCCGAGCCTGGATGAAATGGCGCATGTCGCTTCCGAGATGCAGCGCCTGGGCATGAAGACTCCGCTGCTCATCGGCGGAGCCACCACCAGCGCGGCCCACACCGCCATCAAACTGGCGCACAATTACAGCGGCACCATCGTCCACGTGCTGGATGCCTCCCGCAGCGTGCCCGTGGCCACCAGCCTGCTCAGCGAGGGGCAAAAGGAAAAATTCATCGCCGACAACGAAACCCGCCATGCCACCCTGCGGGAGCAGTATGGCAACAAAAAGAAGCGCGACATCCTCCCGATTGCCGAGGCCCGCGCCAAAGCGTTCGTGTCGGATTGGGCCGGCGTGGACATCGCCCAACCTCCGGTCACCCGCGTGATCCCAGTTTCCGAAACGGAGGGAGAGGCCGCCACGGTTCCTCCCGTCAGCCTGACGGAACTGCGCACGTTCATTGACTGGTCGCCCTTTTTCCACGCCTGGGAACTCCGCGGCCGCTGGAAAGAGGAGGAACAGCGGTTCTCTTCCGCCCATGAGGACCCCGAACTCAAGATCCAGGCCGAGGAAACAGCGGCCAAGCTCTACGCCGACGCGCAGGACCTGCTGGATAAAATCATTGCCGGCCAGTATTTTATGCCCAAGGGGGTGACCGGTTTCTTCCCCGCCAACGCGGTGGGCGACGATATCGAAATCTACACGGACGAAAGCCGTCAGGAAAAACGCGCCACGTTCCACACCCTGCGCCAGCAGGTAATCAAGACCGGAGGCAGTCCCACCCCAAACTTTGCCCTGAGCGACTTCACCGCTCCTGCCTCCAGCGGCCGCGCGGATTGGGTAGGAGGCTTCGTCGTCACCATCCACGGTGCGGATGAGTATGCCAAAACCTACGACGACCAGCAGGATCCTTACAGTTCCATCATCGTCAAAGCCCTGGCTGACCGCTTCGCCGAAGCCTTCGCCGAATGGCTGCATCAGCGCGCCCGGTTCTTCTGCGGGATCGAGAAGCCCGGCGAGCTGACCCGGCAGGAAATCATCCGGGAAAAATACCGCGGCATCCGCCCGGCCCCGGGCTACCCGTCCCAGCCCGACCACACGGAAAAGCGCACCCTCTTCTCCCTGCTCAACGCCACCGCCCTCACCGGCTGCGAGCTCACCGAGTCCTGTGCCATGCACCCTGGCTCCAGCGTCAGCGGTCTCTACTTCAACCATCCGCAGGCGAAGTACTTCGGGATCGGCACCGACCTCGGCAAGGACCAGATTGAAGACTACGCATCCCGCAAAGGCATGACGTTGGCTGAAGTCGAAAAATGGCTCTCCCCGTGGTTGGCTTATTAGGAGCGGAAACGCGGTTTTTAGAGAGGTGCCAAGCCTGTGATTCCGTTTTGGAATCAGAGTATTGTTTGTGCCGCTCAGGCAACCTGAACATGGGAAAACACCGGAAGCGGCCGGAAAACGCCGGAAGTTGATGCGGCCTGTCGCGCAAGATTGCGCGGAATTTGCCAGTATTACGATGCAATGTCCCGCCCTTGGTTGCTTTCCGGTCTCTATTTCCTGACGTGCGTCCCCGCAGGCGCTGAGCAGGCCGCTGAAGCTGGAATCGTGAGCTACAATCGGGATATCCGGCCCATCTTGTCCGACAAGTGTTTTGCCTGCCACGGCATGGACTCAAAAAAGAGGAAAGCTGACCTGCGGTTGGATGTTCTGGAAGAGGCGGTGAAACCGCTGAAGGAAGGCACTCCTTTGGTTCCGGGAAATCCGGACGCCAGCCTCGTCTGGCAACGGATCGTGTCGGTGGATCCGGAGGAGGTGATGCCGCCGCCCGATTCCCACAAAACGCTGAAGGCGGAGGAAAAGGAAATCCTGCGCCGCTGGATTTCACAAGGCGCGGCTTATCAAAAACATTGGGCCTTTGAACCGCCCGTGCATCGGGTGCTTCCGGATCCGGAAACGCAGCCGCTGCTGGATCAACTGGTGGACGCACGCCTGGATGCCGCCAATCTCATTCCTCTTGCGGCGGCGGAGCGGCCGGTGCTGATCCGCCGGGTCAGTTTCGCCCTGACGGGCCTGCCTCCGTCGCTGGAGGAGAGGGAACAGTTTCTGGGGGACAACCATCCGGAGGCTTATGAACGGATGGTGGACCGGTATCTGGCTTCGCCCCGCTACGGTGAGGAAATGGCGCGCCACTGGCTGGACGTGGCCCGCTATGCCGATACCCATGGCCTGCACCTCGACAATGAGAGGCAGATGTGGGCTTACCGCGACTGGGTGGTCCGTGCCTTCAATAACAATCAGCCCTTTGACCAGTTTACGGTGGAGCAGTTGGCGGGCGACCTCCTCCCGGAAGCGACCCAGGAGCAGTTGATTGCCACCGGATTCAACCGCTGCAATGTCACCACCGGCGAGGGGGGCTCCATCGATGCCGAGCAGTTGTTCCGGTATGCGGTGGACCGGGCCTCCACCACGGCCCAAACCTGGCTCGGCCTGACCGTTGGCTGCGCAGCCTGCCATGACCACAAATACGATCCGGTTTCACAAAAGGAGTTCTACTCATTCTATGCCTTCTTCCATTCCAATGCCGATCCCGCGATGGATGGCAACACGCTCCTGACAAATCCGGTGATGAAGATCAAGCCGCCGGATTATCAGACCAAAGTGGCTGCCTTTGAGGAAAAACGGGACGCTCTCCAAGCCGCCCTGAATGCGAAGACTGCGACCGTGGGGTATCAGGATCCGGCGGAGCAAAATCCCCCGCCTGAGGTGACGGAAACGGAAGTCATCTGGTTTGATGATGCCTTCCCCGCCGGGGCTCAAACCGGCGTCGCGGGGCATCCGCAGCAACTGGTGGAAAAGCCCGCGCCGGTCGCCAGCGGCCAGCGGTCCCTGAAGCGGAGCGGGGAAGGCATGGCTCAGGACTATTATCAAAGCGGGGCCGCTCCGCTGGAAGTTCCCGCCGGTGGCCGGGTTTTCCTGCAGGTCTATCTGGATCCACAGGATACTCCTGAGGAAATCATGATTCAATTTCACACTGGGGAATGGCTGCACCGGGCGTGGTGGGGGCAGGATATCATCCCATTCGGAGCGGTGGGCACCACCCAGCGTTTCGGGGCCGGACCTCTGCCGGAAACCGGAAAGTGGGTGCCGTTGGAGGTGGAGGCTTCGAGCATGGGACTTCTGCCGGGCATGAAGATCAGCGGCATCGCGTTCACGGTCCATGGAGGGACGGCGTATTTTGACCGGCTGGGAATCAAGGGGCGGCTGGATCCTGCCACCGACCCCTCCCGATCCTTCACCGCCTGGCGGAAATCCGTGGCCGGAAAGGACCTGCCGGAAGTGCCCGCCGCGCTGCGTGGGTGGCTGAAGGAAGGCCCTGACAAGGAACGCTCTGGCATTGAGCTGCAGCAGCTGCGCGGGTATTACCTGCAAAATGTCTGTGCCGGAACCGCGGCGGCGCTGGTCGCGGAAAAGGGAGCACTGAAAGAGGCCAGCAAGGAGTTGGAAGCCTATCTGGAAAGCATCCCCTCCACTTTCATCTTCCGGGATCTGGAGCAGCCCCGGGACAGTTTTGTGATGAAGCGGGGCCAGTATGATCAGCCCGGGGAAAAGGTGGAACCCGGCACGCCGGCGGTGCTGCCGCCCCTGGCCAGGGCCGGAACCCGCGCCAACCGGCTGGACCTGGCCCGGTGGCTGGTGGCCCCGGAGCATCCCCTCGTGGCCCGGGTGACAGTGAATCGTTTCTGGCAGCAGGTTTTCGGAACCGGTCTGGTGAAGAGCAGCCATGATTTTGGAACGCAGGGCGACCTGCCCAGTCACCCGGAATTGTTGGATGGGCTGGCGCTTCACTTCCAAAAGAGCGGCTGGAATGTGAAAGGCCTGATGCGCCTGATGCTCATCAGCCAAACCTTCCGCCGGACCAGTGCGGCCCCGGCTGAAGCCTGGCAGGCCGATCCCGATAACAGATGGCTGGCCCGGGGATCCCGCTTCCGCCTTGATGCCGAGCAACTTCGCGATCAGGCGCTTTTTGCGGGAGGGTTGCTCGATCTGACCATGGGCGGGCGCGGGGTGAATCCCTATCAGCCGCCCAACATCTGGGAGCCGGTCGCCTACACCGGATCCAATACCCGGAACTATGTGCAGAGCGCGGGAACCGGAGTCCACCGGCGCAGCTTGTATACCTTCTACAAACGGACCGCGCCGGCCCCCTTCATGATCAACTTCGATGCCCCAAGCCGCGAGCAGGCCTGCACCCGGCGGGAGCGGAGCAATACCCCGCTTCAGGCGCTGCAGCTGATGAATGATGTGCAGCACTTCGAGGCCGCCCGCGCCTTGGCGGAGCGCACCCTGCTGCTGGGCGGCGCCACGCCCGAATCCCGCATCGGCTTCGCCTGCCGCACCGTGTTGAACCGCGAACCGACCGAAGAGGAGCGGGTGGCTTTGCTCCAATTCCAACAATCGCGCCTCGAAAAATACCGGGTCGCTCCCGCCGAAGCGCTCAAGGCGATCACGTTCGGTACCGTGAAGCCCAGCGATGTGCTGAAGGAGCCGGAATTGGCATCCTGGACCCTGGTGGCGAATCTTTTGCTGAACCTGGACGAAGCCGTCACCCGTCCCTGAACCCCTGACCTGAACTGCTTTGAATCCTCTCTCTGAATATCAGCAGCTGCTGACCCGGCGGAACTTTTTTGGCCACAGCGGCCTGCGACTTGGTGGCATGGCCCTGACTTATCTGCTGGGACGCGATCTTGCCGGGGCCGCGGCCCCCGCAGCCGTGCATCCTCCTTTGCCCGGGCTGCCCCACTTCGCCGCCAAAGCCAAAGCGGTCATCTACCTGCACATGAATGGCGGGCCCTCCCAGCTGGATCTGTGGGACTACAAGCCAGGACTGAAAAACCACTTCAACAAGGACCTGCCGCGTTCGTTTCTGGGGGAGCGTATCACCACCATGACCAGCGGGCAGACCAGCTTTCCGGTCGCGCCTTCCAAGTTCAAATTCGCCCAGCATGGCCAGTCCGGCCGGTGGGTGAGCGAGCTGCTGCCCCATACCGCAAAAATTGTCGACGACATCGCTCTGGTGAAGACGGTCCACACCAACGCCATCAATCACGACCCCGCCTGCACCTTCCTGATGACAGGAAGCGAGATTCCCGGCAAAGCCAGTCTGGGCTCGTGGATCAGTTATGGGCTGGGCTCGGCCGCGAATGACCTTCCGGCGTTTGTGGCCCTGATGCCGCGCTTCCCGGAAAGCGGCAATGGCCAGGCGCTTTTCAGCCGGATGTGGGGCAGCGGCTTTTTGCCAGGCCGGCATGCCGGAGTGGTGTTGCGGTCGGCGGGCGATCCGGTGCTTTACCTGGAAAATCCGCCCGGGGTGGACCGCAGTGACCGGCGGGCCATGCTGGATGTGCTGAATCAATTCAACCAACGCAGCTTTGAGCGTGTCGGGGATCCTGACATTCAAACCCGGATCTCACAGTATGAAATGGCCTATCGCCTCCAGGCCAGCGTGCCTGAACTGGCGGACCTCTCCAAGGAATCGCCCGCCACCCTGGAGATGTATGGACCGGAAGTGAAGACGCCGGGCTCTTTTGCGTCCAGCGCCTTGCTGGCCCGGCGGCTGGTGGAGCGGGGCGTGCGGGTGGTGCAGATCATGCACCGCGGGTGGGATTCCCACGGGGACCTTCCCCACCAGTTGGGCAATCAATGTCTGGATACCGACCGCGGCACCGCCGCCCTTGTGCAAGATCTCAAGCAGCGGGGACTGCTGGACGACGTGCTGGTGATCTGGGGCGGCGAGTTTGGCCGCACGGTGTATTCCCAGGGCACCCTGACGCAAGAAAATTACGGACGCGATCACCATCCGAGGAACTTCTGCATGTGGATGGCTGGCGGCGGGATCAAGGGCGGCATCGTCCATGGCGAGACCGATGATTTTTCCTACAACCCGGTCGCGGATCCGGTTCACATCAATGAGATCAATGCCACCATGCTCCATTGCCTGGGCATCGACCACGAACGTTTTTCCCTCAAATTCCAAGGCCTCGACCAGCGCCTGACCGGGGTCGAATCCGTCAGCGTGGTGAAAAACCTGCTGGCCTGAACCGGGCGGTGCCACCCATACTGCTCCGGGCGGGCAGGAGTCCTGACGGAAATGGCCGGTGTTATTATTTCCCCAGCCACTCCACGCTGAGGATCTGTTCCACCTTCATTTTGCCACCCGCTTCGGGGATATTCTCCGTGGACGACTTCCAGCGCACCCGGCACTTCCGGCCCACGAACTTACCGGGTTCCTCCAACACTTTTTCCACCGAAGCGTCCGGGCGCAGGACAAAGAAGCTCCGTTCCTTGCCCAGATTGGTTTTCATGTTCCAGTGCGGGTAGTCCCCATCATCAATGCCGGTGAAGGTGCCTTCCGCCTGCTGCCCGGCATCCGCTTTTTCCCTCGGTTTGGCAGCGCCCTTTCCTTCGAGGGCTTTGATGAAAGTGGTGCAGTTCCCGGTTAGTCTGTCGGCTTCTGCTTTAAACTCTGCCTCCTCCGGGACGATTGTTTTTTTGCCGGCTCCAACCCATTTGAACATTTTGCCGTCGTTGAAATAAAAGCGGTCCTCGATCATGGCATTGACCTTGCCGGTGTCGGGGTGGGTGCCGCGATAGTGGCGGAAGACAAAGAGGGGTTTCCCGTCCTCCAGATAATATTCCTCGATGCCGTCCCCGTCCTCGCCGGGAACCTGCACGAGGATTTTACGCAATTTTCCTTTTTCGGACCATCCGGTGAGTTCAAAGACGATCGGGTCGTCCTTGTGGATGGCTTGGGACTTTTGATAGCCAGCCTCTCCTGCATTGATCCCTTCGTAGACCTTGCGGTGGTGGGCGGTATCATCCGCCGCTCCGGCGGTGAGGGTGAAAAGAAAGAGGATCAGGGCAGCGGACAGGCGGGACATTGGCATGGGGGCCAGTTCGAATGATCTCCCAGCGTTGTGCAAAGATTTCCCCAAAAAAGGGTTGGCGTGGCTGTAACTCCCGCGCTCCCATCGATACATGAATGTTGCCTCCCTGTTAACGATCCTTTTGCTGCTGGGCTCCACGCTGGGCCTGATGGCCGGGGCGAAGATCTCCGGATCCACGAAATTTCAGTTCAGCGCCGGGAATGGCGAAGTGACCTTCGGCTGCGGCGGCATCAACAATCCAAGCAAAGAGAACGCCACCGGCACCCTGATGGTGCGGCTTTGGGCGCTGGATGCCGCCTATCAAGGCGGCGGAATCAGTGGGAAAATTATCGCGGAATTCAAATTGGAGGGGCTCAACCCAGGATCCCATTACCCTAATGTCTCCAAAACCGTCAAAACCACGCTGCCCGGCCGGCGCGCGGCTTATGTCCTGTGTCTGACAGTGATGGAATACCAGGGTGGCGGGTATGTGATCACCGACTACCGGAATTTCTCCGGCAGCACCGTGCTCGCGCCTCCTCCCCTGTTCACCATGAAGGCCCCGTGGCGCTGGCAGTCCAGCACGGAAGGGGGAACGGTGGAATTGGAAGTGGCTTCCATCACCCACACCCGTGCCGGCAATACCGGCTCGCTCAAGCTGGCGGTTTGGGCCACAGACGCCCCTTATGCCGGCGGCAGTCTCCGGGGCTACCAACTGGGCTTCGTGAAGAAGGATGCTCTCAAAACCGGATATTCTTATAACAAGGTGCAGAATACGGCCAAATACGCACGTCCGCCGGCCGGCCGGTATTATGTCAATCTGATCCTCTCCGAGTTTGACGATGGAGAATACCGGATCGTGTCCTGGCTGGGCGGATCCACCCGGGTCGATTTCAAATGACTTCAAGACTTGCTCACTCCTTCGGTCTGGCTGACAGCTTCCGATGAGGGCGGAGCAAAAGATTTTCCCGTCCGCTTCCCAATGATAGGATTCAAACTTCATCCCCGCCTGGCCGATGGTTCCCATTGGCTGGGGCGCCTGGCCGGTTGTCAGATTCTGCTGAAGGATAATGCCAGCTTCCCTTGGCTGTTGATCGTGCCGGAGGTGGCGGAGGGGGTGGAGGATCTGCACCAGCTGGAGCCGTCACGCTATATGGAGGTGATGGGGGTGGTGCGGGAATTGTCGTTGTTTGTGTCCGGTTACTTCAAGCCGGATAAGTTGAACGTGGCCTGCATCGGGAATCAGGTGCGGCAGATGCACATCCATGTGGTGGGGCGCAGCGAAGGGGATGCGGCATGGCCAGGGACGGTGTGGGCGAGCACAGTGAAGTCAGGCTGGGAGCCAGGGCGGGTGGGGGAAATCCGTGAAGCCGTACGGCGGACGCTGCATTTGGAATAAGGGCCCCGCGTCTTGCTTATCCATCGGTCAGTTTTTTGATAACAGCGGACAGGGTGGCGTAGTCCTGCTCGCCGCAGGTCAGGCTGCGGGGCAAGCCGGCGCAGGCGGTCTGTTTTTCCCGCCAGTCCAGTTCAGTGAGGTTTTCGAAGAAGGAGGTGAGGGATTCCTCGAGTGGTTCTGCGAAGGTCCAGCCGGTGGCGTGCGAGGCGACCCAGCGGCCGGTTTCGGTAGTGGCATCGGCGAGAGCGGGGCAGGCGAAGAGGCCGCCTTCGTAAATGCGGTTCGGGAGGAGCCACGCGGAGTTGGTCCCGGCGTCGGCGAAGTCGAAGGTCCAGTTGAAATCGATTTGGCGGTAGAGGTCTGCCAGGTCGCCGGGATACTGGTAGGCCCCGCCCCATTCCAGGTTGGGCAAGCCTTGCAACAGGCTCCTGATCCCGGCGGCGTCGGTGCCGGAGGGGTAGCCGCGCAGGTAAAAGTGCAGCTTATCCGGGAACCGGGCGGCCAGTTGCCGCATCACTTCAATACTGCGGCGGCAGCGGAAAGCACCGAACAAGCCGATCACCCATGGATCGCCTCCGCGGGCGGGCTGGCGGTTGGTGCCTGGGGCTGCGGCGGGGCTGGCTTCCGCGATTCCAGTCGAAGGGTACACTTTGTTCTCCAACAAAAAAACCGGACCGGTAAATCCCTGGAGCGGCGTGAAGTAGTTTTGGACGAAGCCGGGGGAGGTCGTCACGAGCAGCGCGGTGCGGCGCAGGACGAAACGTTCCATGGCCCGAAGCAGCCTCCCGCGCAGACCCTGACCGAGCATGGCAGGCTGCACGTCCGCGAGTTCCAGCACGATTGGTGCCGGGGCGCCGAGCCGGCGCGCCATCCAGCGTGCGGCGAGGGCGAGCAGGGCGTTGTCTGTATTCACCACATAAAACGCGTCGGCCTGCCGCAGGGCGGCGCGATGCTGCCAGAGGCGGGGCAGACTGCCGAGAAAAACGAAGGCGCGTTTCAGATAACGGCGGTTCTCGGTGACGCCCAGTTCCACATTTTCCCAAAAGGGGGCTTCCTCCACTTTGTCACGGTTCCGGTGGAACATGTAACCCAACACTTCCCAGCCGGTGGCCTGCAAGGCCGTGACGCGCTTCCTGACCCGGGCATCCCCGCGCTCATGGGCGAAGCAGGCGAGGAGGGAGCGGTCGGTTTCGGGCATAAGGGCAGACAGGGAGGATCATGAGGAATGGAGGGAAATCAATGGAAGGCGCATGCGTGGCGGGCAAATGGATGGCAGGTCGCGGCGGCGATCTGCAAAAGGCGCGGCAACAGTGGGCTAAAAATCTTGACAGGCGCGCCGGGCTTCGTTCATGTCAGGGTATGAAGCGTTCTCCCTGGTTCCGGATCATGTTGGCGGGATTGCAATTGTGGGTGAGTGGCCGCGCTGGGATGGCGGCGGAATTGCCCGGCGATGCGGCGGGGACGGCGCTGGTCCAGGAAGCGCGGAAGGCGGTGGCGGCTTGGCACGAGGGAGAGGCGGCTTCGCGTGGGGTGTTGCGGGTGGTTTATTTTCATCCGTCGGACCGGGATCCTCTGCCGGACTACGCGGAACGGCTGGACCGGGTGCTCACGGATGTCAGCGGGTTTTACCGCGATGGGTTGCGGCGCTTTGGTGTAGCGAACGAGGGGCTGCCGTTGGAGAAGAAGGATGGGAAGCTGGTGCTGCATGTGGTGAAGGGAAAACATCCGGCGTCGGCTTATCAGCATGAGTCCGGCAGCCAGACAGAAGCGGAGATCCGCGGAGCGCTGCGGGGCACTTTTGATTTGGATCGGGAACATGTGCTGGTGATGTATGGACTGTGCCGGAAGGAGCCGGATGGTCGCTATGTTTTTGATGCGCCGTATTACGGCCGGGGCACGCAGGGCGGTGGTTTGTGCCATGCGGCAGACTGCGAGCTGCTGGATCCCCTGCTACTCACGGAGACGGAAAAACAGATCATCTATGCGGAGCACTACTATCCGCGCATGGAGCAGACGGTGGCGAAGTTTAATAGCATGTATCTCGGCGGCACGGCGCATGAGCTGGGGCACGGCCTGGGTTTGCCGCATGATTCCGGCGGCGTGCGCGAGCAGTGGATGGGGACTTCGCTGATGGGCGGGGGAAATCTGACGTATCGCCAGGAAGTGTGGGGTGGCGGGAAGCCGGTATATTTGTCGCAGGGGTCGGCGTTGCAATTGATCGCGCATCCGCTCATGACAGGATCGAACAAGGGGCGTTGGGCGGAGACAGGCGGGGATTTCAAGGACGTGAAGTTTACGGCGGAAGAAGCCTCCCTGACCATCAAAGGGAAGGCGGGCGGCAGCATCGCCCCCTACGCCGTGGTGGCTTATCTGTGGCCTGCCAGCAGCCGGACGGACCATGGGGCGCAGACTTTCCCGGTGTTGCTGAAGGAAGGGGAATTTGCCCTTGGCCTGGGGCGTCTGAAAGGAGGGAGCTATCGGATGAAACTGACCGCCCTGCACCTCAACGGCGGGACGACGACGAGGGCACTGACCTTTACCGTCCGCTCCGGGGGTGATCCTGATGTGGATGCGCTCCAGGCGGACTGGGCCGTAAACCAAGCGGTGCAGGCGGTGGTGCGGCAGCAGCCGGAAGCACGGCAGTTCCTGACGGATGAAGTCATCGCGGCGGCCCCCACGCCGCTCGCGAAGTTGAAGATGAAGGTGCTGCGTGGCATCGTGGAGCCGCCCGAGCCGGTGGATCTGGCTGCGGTGACGGAGGCCAAGTTTTTTCTGTCGGATGCCGTGTGGACCAAGAGGGAAGTCGGCTGGGGTCAGCCTGCGCGGAATTTCTTCTGGTTTGCCGGGACTCCGCAGACGAATCCTTTTCTTCAGCTGGCGGGCCGGACTTATGACAAGGGCCTCTACGCGCATTCGCCATCCAGTTTTATGTTTCCGGTGGCGGGGCAGTGGAAGAAATTCACCGCCTCCGTGGGGCTGTACACTGGAGCGCTGGCACAGGGATCGGCGGTTTTCACGGTGTGGGGCGATGGCCGGGAACTCCACCGCACGCCGATCCTGCGGGCCGGGGAACGCCGGGAAATCGAGCTGGATATCACCAGCGTGAAGGAACTGGAACTGCGGGCAGAAGGCGGGGAAGGGCATCCGCATAACTCCTGGGCGGTCTGGGCGGATCCGGTGGTGAGCCGCTGATTTGGACAGGATGGGCCAGGTTTTTGTAAGTTAACCGGGTGAAAGTTGCCAGGGTTGGATTGCTGGCGGCCGCAGGCGATTCAGGGCACCGCCACTGATTTGCGTGTGGCCCCGCTGCTTGTTGGAGGCTGGAGAGCAGGAGAACCGGGCGAAAGCAAAAACCCCGCTGCCCTGGGGAGGACAACGGGGTTTGTTGAAACGTGGGACCGGCCGGATTATTTGGCGGCGCGGAGGGCCTCTTCCTTGGCCTTGGCCTTGGCGATGACGTCGTCGCTGACGTTCTTCGGGCAAGGGGCGTAGTGGCTGAACTCCATGGAGAACTGGCCGCGGCCGGAGGTCATGGTGCGCAGATCGCCGATGTAGCCAAACATGGCGCTCAGCGGGGCTTCGGCTTTGACGCGGATGCCGCCGGGGGTGCCGTCCTGGCCTTGGATGACGCCGCGCCGGCGGTTCAAGTCGCCAATGACGTCACCGACTTTTTCCTCGGGGGCGAAGACGTCGAGTTTCATGATAGGCTCAAGGATCTGTGGGCCGGCTTTCGGCATGGTCTGACGATAAGCGGCTTTGGACGCGATTTCGAAGGCGAGGGCGCTGGAGTCCACCGCGTGGGAGCCACCATCCAGGAGGACGACTTTGAAGTCCAAGCAGGGGTAGCCGGCGAGGGGGCCTTTGCTGACCATGCCTTTGAAGCCTTTTTCCACGGCAGGAATGTATTCCTTGGGAACGTTGCCGCCGACGACCTTGGACTCGAAGATGAAACCGGTGCCGGCCTCGCCGGGCTCGATCCGGTAGTCGATTTTCGCGAACTGACCGGAACCACCGGACTGCTTCTTGTGGGTGTAGCTGTCGGAGATTTCCTTGGTGATGGTCTCGCGGTAGGCGACCTGCGGGGCGCCGACGATGACTTCCACCTTGTGGGTGCGCTTCAGGATGTCGATTTTGATGTCGAGGTGAAGTTCGCCCATGCCTTTGAGGATCATTTCCTTGGTTTCCTCGTCGGTTTCGACGCGGAAGGAGGGATCTTCCTGGATCATCTTGCCGATGGCGTTGGCCAGCTTTTCAGCGTTGGCCTTGTCCTTGGGAGCGACGGCGATGGAGATGACGGGGTCGGGGAACACCATCGGCTCGAGGGTGGCCGGGTTTTTCTCGTCGCAGAGGGTGTGGCCGGTCTGCACGTTCTTCAAACCGACGATGGCGACGATGTCACCCGCCTGGGCGGAGTCGATTTCCTTGCGGTCATCGGCGTGCATTTCAACCATGCGGCTGATGCGCTCGGTCTTGCCGGTGAAGGAATTGAGGACGGTATCGCCTTTCTTGATGGTGCCCGAATAGATGCGGGTGAAGGTGAGCGCGCCGAACTTGTCGTCCATGATCTTGAAGGCGAGACCGCGGAACGGAGCTTTCGGATCAATGATGGCGAACTTGCCGGTTTCGTTGCCTTCGGCGTCCACTTCGGGGAGGGGGCGCACGTCGGTCGGGGACGGGAGGTAGTCCACCACGGCGTCGAGGACGAGCTGGAGGCCCTTGTTTTTGAAGGAGGAACCGCAGTAGGTCGGGAAGAAAACGAGATCGATGGTGCCTTTGCGGATGCACTTCTTGAGGGTCTCGATGTCCGGTTCGATTCCTTCGAGGTATTTTTCCATGGCCTCGTCGTCCTGCTCGACAGCGATGTCGATGAGGGCGGCGCGGTATTCTTTGGCTTTTTCCACCATGTCAGCGGGGATTTCCCCGATGGTGAAGTTCTCGGGCTGTCCGGATTCGTCCCAGATGTGGGCCTTCATCGTGAGGAGATCGACCACGCCGGAGAAGTCACCTTCAATCCCGATCGGCAGGACCATGACAAGGGGGAGGGCACCGAGGATCTTTTTCACCTGAGCGACCACGCGATAGAAGTCGGCACCCGTGCGGTCCAGCTTGTTCACATAAATGACGCGGGAAACCTTGGAATCGTTGGCGTAGCGCCAGTTGGTTTCGGATTGGGGCTCCACTCCGCCGGAACCGCAGAACACGCCGACGCCGCCGTCGAGCACCTTGAGGGAGCGGTAAACTTCGATGGTGAAGTCCACGTGACCGGGGGTGTCGATGACGTTGAATTGGTAACCTTTCCAGAAGCAGGTGGTGGCGGCGGACTGAATGGTGATGCCGCGTTCGGCTTCCTGTTCCATGAAGTCCATGGTGGAGGCGCCGTCGTGCACTTCACCGATTTTGTGGATCTTGCCGGTAAGCTTGAGGATACGTTCGGTGGTGGTCGTTTTGCCCGCATCAACGTGGGCGAAAATGCCGATGTTGCGGTATTTGCTGAGGTCCTTCATGTCGGATAATGGCTTCTGGTTAGGGCGCGGGGGATCGCGCCGGGGGGCGAATCCCTAGTCGGGAATTGCGGTTTCGCAATCCTGGAATCGGTTTTGCGCTTTTTTTCCCGGGAGCGTGGAGTCAACCCCCGTCGGAGCAGAAAACAATGCTTGGTTGGGTAGGTGGGCGCGGGGTTCTCAGGTGGCAATAGCCTGTGCAGCCAGCCGTTTGGCGGCAAAAGGCAGGCGCCTGGCACTTCACTTTCGTCATTTGTCCGGCAACGTCCACGCCATCATGCCCCCCCGGTTTTTACCGGGTGATGGGGTTGCGCCCTTTGTCACAACGACCTTCTGTTCAGCGCCGGCGGGCTTTCCGTAACAATCCGGTGAGATCCCTCCCGCTCATTCCAAGCGTCCCGGATTGGACTGCCTGTGGTGAATAACATGTGACAATGGAAGGGCGTGGCGCTGATAATAAAGGATGCCGAAATGCTATGGATGGTCGGTCGGTCAAGGGTTGCCGCATTCCTGCGGGACAAGGAAAGAAAAGAACAAAAACCAGTTGCGGACCGGAAAAGGCCTCCTATAATCGCCCCTCCTTCCTCGGCCCTGCAAACTTCATCGTTTGTGTTCCGCATAGGATTTATCGGAACGCAGTGCCGGAAAAGTTGCTGCGAATAGTTTGGTCGGACGCATTGTCGTCCGGGTTTGGCTGTCCCGGTGGATCCTCTGATGAGAAGGTATTCCACACTTTCAGACGCCATGCCCACCATTAACCAGCTTGTCACCAAAGGACGCCGTCCCAAGACGGAAAAGTCCAAGTCGCCCGCTCTGGCCGATTGCCCACAGCGCCGTGGGGTCTGCCTCCAAGTGATGACCCGCACCCCCAAGAAGCCGAACTCCGCGCTTCGTAAGGTCGCCAAGGTCCGGCTCACCAACGGCTTCGAAGTCATCGCCTATATCGGTGGTGAAGGCCACAACCTCCAGGAACACTCCATCGTCCTCGTCCGCGGCGGCCGGGTAAAGGATTTGCCTGGTGTCCGTTATCACATCGTCCGTGGTTCCCTCGACTGTCTCGGCGTCGATAAGCGCCGCAAGGGCCGCTCCAAATACGGTGCCAAACGTCCGAAGCCCGGCCAACCCGCCGCTCCCGTCAAGAAGGGCGGTAAGAAGTAATCTTCTTCCGGTCATCCACTTTACTCAATTCCTACCGACCTACTCTTATGGCCCGCAGAAAGCGCGTTTACAAAAAAGCCGACCTCAGGGACGCCCGCTACGACAGCTCCGTTGTCGCCAAGCTCGTCAACCGGCTCATGTATGATGGTTCCCGTTCCGTCGCCGAACGCATCGTGTATGCAGCAATCGACAAGGTGAACGATGGTGCCCAGACTGTGGACCCTCTCGAAATTCTGAACCGCGCCGTGGAAAACGCCAAGCCCCGTCTGGAAGTGAAAAGCCGCCGCGTTGGTGGTGCCACTTACCAAGTGCCGCTGGAAGTCGCTCCAGACCGTTCCGAGTCCCTCGCGATGCGTTGGCTGATCAACTTTGCCCGCAAGCGCAAAGGGGTCCCGATGCACCTCGCCCTCGCCAATGAGATCCGCGATGCCAGCACCAATCAGGGCAACGCCGTCCGCAAACGCGACGACGTGCACAAGATGGCTCAGGCCAACCGCGCCTTCGCCCACTTCCGCTGGTAGTCCGCTTCCAGTTCGTCGCTTCCGTTCCGCCTCCTTTTTTCGTCATCTCTTAGAAGACCTTTCTTCCTCCCTCCGTCCCCGTCATGGCTGATCCCCGTAACAGTCCCAACCGCCAATATCCGCTGGAGCGTACCCGAAATATCGGGATCTCCGCGCACATTGACGCGGGGAAGACCACGTTGACGGAGCGGATCCTGTTCTACACCGGCATGATTCACCGCATCGGTGAAGTGCACGACGGAGCAGCCACGACCGACTGGATGGAGCAGGAAAAAGAGCGCGGCATTACGATCACTTCCGCTGCGGTGACCACCAAGTGGAAGCAGCTCCCGAATCCCGGTGTCTTCAAAATGTTTGAAGGCGAGGAGATGCGGGTGAATATCATCGACACTCCGGGCCACGTCGATTTCACGGCCGAAGTGGAACGCTCCCTCCGGGTGCTCGATGGCGTGATTCTGGTTTATTGCGGCGTCGCCGGGGTTCAGCCCCAGTCCGAAACGGTCTGGCGCCAGGCCACCAAGTATAACGTCCCCCGGATGGCCTTCGTCAATAAGATGGACCGCACCGGTGCCGACTTTAACAAGGCTGTCAGTGAACTCCGTTCCAAACTCGGAGCCAACGCCCACCCGATCCTGATCCCGATCGGCGCCGAAGATCAGCTCAAGGGAGTGATCGACGTCATTGGCAAACAATCCATCATGTATTCGGATGCCGAGAAACTCGGCTCCACCTACGAATACGGTCCTCTGACCGAGGATCAAAAAATGATCGCCGATGCGGCCTACGACGATCTTACCGCCGCCCTTTGCGACGTGGATGAAAAACTCGGCATGATGTTCCTCGAGGAAATGCCGATCACGGTCAAAGACGTGAAAAGCGCTCTCCGCCGCGCCGTCATCGCCAACCAGATCGTCCCGGTTGCTGGTGGTTCCGCCTTTAAAAACAAAGGGGTGCAGGCTCTTCTCGACGCTGTTGTCGACTACCTTCCCAACCCCCTCGATATTCAGCCGCAGATCGGTCACGACGCGGATGATCTCGACAAGAAGATCGAAGTTTCCCCGGACGATAACGGCAAGTTCGTCAGTCTCGGTTTCAAACTCTGGTCCGACAAATTCGTCGGCAAGCTGGTTTTCTTCCGCGTCTACCGCGGCAAAGTTTCCAAGGGAGACCAAATTTACAACCCCCGAACCCGCAAGAGGGAGCGCGTGGGCCGTCTGATCCAGATTCAGGCCAATCAGCACACGGATATCGAAACGTGTTATTCCGGTGACATTGCCGCCATCGTCGGGCTCAAGGAACTTCGCACCGGCGATACCCTTTGCGACGAGAGTGCCGAAATTCTCCTCGAGCCCCCGACCTTCCCGGATCCCGTGATCTCGATGTCCATCGAGCCCCGGACCAAAGCGGACCAGGAAAAAATGGCTGTCGCCCTCCAGCGCCTCTCCGATGAGGATCCGACCTTCGTCGTCCGCACAGATGAAGAAACCGGCCAGACCATCATCGCCGGCATGGGTGAGCTGCACCTCGAGATTATCCGGGACCGCATGCTCCGCGAATTCAAGGTGGAAGTGGATTCCGGCAAACCCCAGATCGCCTACCGCGAGTGCACCACCGTCCCCGCCGATGGTGAAGGCAAGCTGGTCAAGCAGTCAGGCGGTCGCGGTCAATACGGCCACGTGGTTCTCAAAATGTATCCTTCCGAACGCGGCAAGGGCATCACCACCGAAAACAAGATCGTCGGCGGTTCCATTCCCAAGGAATACATCAAGCCTTCCATGGATGGCATCCTGGAAGCCACCACCAACGGCATCATCGCTGGTTATCCAGTGGTCGATCTCCACATCGAATTGATCGACGGTTCCTTCCACGACGTGGACTCCAACGAAAACGCCTTCAAGATGGCGGCGATCTTCGCCATGAAGGACGCCTTCAAGAAAGCCAAGTGCCAGCTCCTCGAGCCGATCATGGGGGTCGAATGCACCACCCCTGACGAATACCAGGGAGACATCATGGGTGACTTGAGCCGCCGCCGCGGACGCATCAACAGCATGGAAAGCCGTCAGAACGCCTCCATCGTAAATGCCGAAGTGCCGCTTTCCGAAATGTTCGGTTATTCGACCGCCATCCGGACTCTTTCCTCCGGCCGTGCTTCCTACAGCATGCAGCCCAGCCATTTCGAACCGGTGCCCAACAACATCGTCGAGCAGGTCGTCGAAGCCCGCGGGGGCGGCAACCGCCGCGGTGGCCAGTAATCCTTTAGTTCTTTTATCTCCATTCCCATGCAAAACCAGCGCATCCGCATCCGCCTCCGGGCCTATGATTTCCGCACTCTCGATCGCAGCGTGACCGAGATCGTGGACACCGCCAAACGCACCGGAGCCCGCGTCGCCGGCCCCGTGCCTCTCCCGACCCGGATCGAAAAGTTCTCCGTGAACCGTTCCGTCCACGTTGACAAGAAGTCCGCCGAGCAGTTCGAAATCCGCACTCACAAGCGGCTTCTCGACATCGTCGATCCCACCGCCCGCACCGTGGATGAGCTGAAGAAGCTCAATCTCCCCGCCGGTGTCGATATTTCCATCAAGATTTAAACCCGACTCGCATCACTGCGCTGTCACCAACTGAGTAATCACCATGAGCCTCGGACTTTTAGGCAAAAAATTGGGCATGACCCACATCTACGACGACAAAGGCAAAGCCGTCGCCGTGACCGTCGTTGACGTGAGTCAGAACGAAGTCACCCAAGTCAAGAACACCGAAACAGACGGCTATTCCGCTGTCCAGATCGGATTTATTGACAAGCGGGAGAGCCGTTCCACCAAACCAGAAATCGGTCACTTCAAAAAGGCTGGTTCCGCCCCGAAATATCACGCCCGTGAATTCCGTGTCGAAGCCGGTTCCGCTCCCGAAGTCGGCACCAAGCTGGACACCACCCACTTCGCCACCGGCCAATGGGTTGATGTCATCGGCACCACCAAGGGCAAAGGCTTCGCCGGCGTCGTCAAGCGCTACCACTTCGGTGGTCTCCGCATGACCCACGGTTCCATGATGCACCGCCGGACGGGTGCCATCGGTTGCCGCCTCACACCCGGCCGCGTCTGGAAAAACCAGAAAATGCCCGGCCACATGGGGGTTGACCGCCGCACCACGCAGAATCTGCAAATCGTGGGCAGCCGCCCCGAGGACAATATCATCTTCATCTCCGGCAGCATCCCCGGTGCCAAGGAAAGCCTTGTCATCATCCGCCCCGCCAAAAAGCGCCCCGCTCCCGAGGCCAAGTAACCCCATTTGATCCAAGGAAAGGACTATCTTTATGGCATCTTCAGTGCTCACTCTCGAATCCGCCAAGGCCGCTAACATCAGCGTGGTCGAAAACGGACGCTATACGCAAACGGTTCACGACGTCGTCGTCGCCATGCGGGCCAACCGCCGCAGCGGCACCGCCTGCACCAAGACCCGCGGCGAAGTCCGTGGTTCCAACAAAAAGCTCTACCGCCAAAAAGGCACCGGCAATGCCCGTGCCGGTGAACGCCGCTCCCCGACCCGCGTCGGTGGTGGTGTCGCCCACGGACCAAAGCCCCGCGATTACTCCAAGAAGGTCTCCAAGAAGGACAAGAAGATTGCCTTCAAGAAAGCCCTCTCCGAGCGCATCAAAATGCAGGACGTCCTGACCATCCCCGGCTTCTCAGTTGCCGATGGCAAGACCAAATCCTTCGCCGCGCTGCTCAACAGCATCGTGGTTTCCCCGAAAGTCATCGTGATTGCCGCCGCGTTCGATGAGCAAACCTACCTCGCTGGGCGCAACTACGCCGGTGCCCTGCTCATGACCGCCAACGAGGTCAACACTGAGCATCTCCTCAACTACCGCAAGATCATCGTCACCGCCGACGCCCTCGAAACTCTCTCCCGGAGGACCGCCCTATGAAAGACGTCTATCAAGTCATCAGAAACATCCGCCTCAGTGAAAAGGCCACCGTCCTCGGCGAACTGAACAACGAATACGTGTTCGAAGTCGATCCGAAGGCCAACAAGCTGGACATCAAACTCGCCGTCACCACCATTTTCGGCAAGAAGGTCACCCAGGTCCGCACCTGCAACTACGCCGGCAAAGCCCGTCGCCGCGGAGCCCAAAAAGGCCGCACCAATCACTGGAAGAAAGCCATCGTCCGTCTGGCCGAAGGCGAAAAGATCGATCTGGTCTAATCCTTCCGGTTTCCCCTCACTCATTTCCACTGCCAACCTGATCCAACATCATGGCACTCAAGACCTTCCGCCCCTACACACCCACCAACCGCTACAAAGAGCACCCCGATCTCTCCGCGCTTTCCAAAAAGAAGCCCGAGAAGTCCCTGCTTGATGTCAAAAAGCGTTCCGGTGGCCGCAACAACCAAGGTGTTATCACCTGCCGTCACATCGGTGGTGGCCATAAGCGCAAATACCGCATCATCGACTTCAAGCGCCTCAAGCGTGACGCTCCCGCGAACGTCGAAGCCATTGAATACGATCCAGGCCGCACCGCCCGTATTGCGCTTCTGAAATACGAGGACGGCACCAAGGCTTACATCCTCGCCCCCAACCACCTCGTCGCCGGCATGACCGTCATCGCAGGAGAGAAAGTGGCTCCGGAAGTCGGCAACGCCCTCCCGCTTCGTTCCATCCCGCTCGGCACCGCCGTTCACAATGTCGAACTCAAGCCCGGTCAAGGCGGCCGTGTCGCCCGTTCCGCCGGCCAATCGGTCATGCTGAACAACCGCGAAGGCGACTACGCCCTCATGAAGATGCCTTCCGGCGAAATCCGCAAGATCCATCAGGAATGCTACGCCACCATCGGCACCGTTGGTAACAGCGAGCACATGAACGTGGTTTCCGGAAAAGCGGGCCGCACCCGTTGGATGGGCGTCCGTCCTACCGTCCGCGGGATGACCATGAACCCGGTCGATCACCCCAACGGTGGTGGTGAAGGCCGATCCAAATCCGGTGGTGGCCGCCAACACCTTCTCAGTCCCTGGGGTCACGCCAAGGGTGAGAAGACCCGCAAGAAGTATCACAAGACCGACCGCTTCATCGTGCAGCGCCGCAATGCCAAGAAAGGCAAATAAGCCCGCCCAACCCAACTCTCTTTAAATAGTTCAATACCATGGGCAGATCCCTCAAAAAAGGTCCTTTTATCAACCAGAAGCTACTGGTGAAGATCGACAAGATGAATGACAGCGGCCAAAAGCGCCCCATCAAAACATGGGCCCGCGCTTCAACCATCTCTCCTGACTTTGTTGGTCACACCTTCCTCGTTCATAACGGGAAGGACTTCATCAGCGTTTTCGTCACCGAAAACATGGTCGGCCACCGCCTCGGGGAATTCTCCCCGACCCGTACCTTCAAAGGTCACGGCGCCACCACGGCCAAGGTATCCAAATAATCCTCCAGCGCCTCCGTGTCCTTTTCGTCCTCTGCCACTACCGTCATCTGCGGTGCCGCCCTTCTGGCGGCACTCGCCGGTCGTGTCGTGGCACAGGACCAGGGTGCCGCGCCATCAGGACCTGTGGTTGAGGTCCCCAACCCGGCTGCTCCGGCGGAAAGCCTCGCGAAAGCCAACCAGGAATTGGAAACCCTCCGTGCCGAGTATGAACGCCTGCGCCTGCAGACGGAAGCGCTCGGTCTGGCAGGCCTCAAGCCGGAGTTGCGACCGCTCCAGGAACGTCTCCTTGCTGCCGTTTCAGATTACCGCCTCGCCGACCGCCGCGTCAAGGAATTGACGGAGAGGGTGGTCAGTCTATCCGAAGCCTCCTTGGCGTTGCTGAGCGATCCGCAGGACAAACTCAGCCGGGAGCGTCTCCAACAGGAACTTGCCGCCGCCAACCAATCCCTGATCTCCGCCAAAGCGGAAACGGCCGCCGCTCCCACTCCACTCGAGTCCGCCAAAGTCATTTCCCTGAAAAACGATCTTGGACTTGCAGTCATCAATACTGGCGCTGAAAGTGGCCTCCGCCTTGGAACCCCGATGCGACTGGTCCGTGGGGAGAAAATTGTCGCCACCGGATTGGTGGTCGATGTGAGGAGCCGGATTGCCGGATTGCTGATGACTTCTACCAGTTCTGCCGGTGCCCTCAAGGTCGGTGATCTGGCCAAACCCGAAACCATTTCAACTTTAAAGTAAAACTACCAGTCATGGACGTCAAAGCCATCTCCAAATATGTCCGCATCTCCCCGCTCAAGGCGCGTGATGTGGCCCGCGAAATCCAAGGGTTGCCAGTCGGCCAAGCCCTCAGCCTGCTCACCTTCACCCCCAAAAAGGCTGCAGTGTTGTTCACCAAGACCCTCAAGTCCGCGGTAGCCAATGCGGAGCATAATTTCGATCTCAACCCCGACGCGCTGATTGTGAAATCCGCCGTCGCCAACCACGGCCCGGTGCACAAGCGCATGATGCCGTTGGCCAAGGGATCCTCCGCCGCCATCCGGAAACCCATGGCGCATCTTCAAATCATCGTTTCCGACGACAAACCCGTCGTCAAAACCAAAGGCCGCAAGCACGTTTCCAAAACCGCTGCCGCTGCTGAATAAGCCGACTTAAATTTTCACTGACACGATTCTATGGGACAGAAAATCAATCCGATCGGCTTCCGCCTCGCCGTCAACAAGGACTGGCGCTCCAAGTGGTACGCCCCCAAAGCCGACTTTCCCGGCTTTCTCCACAGCGACATCAAAATCCGCAGTTACCTGAAAGGGAAGCTGATGTTTGCCGCCCTTTCCCGCATCGTCATTGAGCGTGCCTGGAACAGCGTCCGTGTCACCCTCTTCACCGCCCGCCCTGGTCTGGTGATCGGCCGCAAGGGTTCCGAAATCGAACTCATGAACGCCGCCATCAGTGAGATGTGCGGTGGCAAACAGGTCAAAATCGACATTTTCGAAATCAAACAGCCCGAGATCGAGGCTCAATTGATCGCGGAGAACGTCGCCACCCAGCTGGAACGCCGTATTTCCTTCCGCCGCGCCATGAAGCGTGCCGTGCAGACCGCGATGGACTTTGGTGCTCTGGGCATCCGTATCCGTGCCGCCGGCCGCCTCGGTGGAGCCGATATCGCCCGTGCTGAATGGTATAAAGAAGGCAAAGTGCCTCTGCAAACTCTCCGTGTTCCGATCGACTACGGCTTCGCTGAAGCCCGTACCGTTTATGGCATCATCGGCGTCAAGTGTTGGATCAACCGTCGCGTCCTCGCCGAAGGCGAAGCCCCGCCGCCCCCGCCACCCAACGCCCGCCGTGAGCGTCCCCGTGGTGACCGCCCCGGTGGTGGTGGTCCTGGTGGCCGCGGCCGTGGTGGTCCTGGCGGAGGCCCCGGTGGTCCCCGTGGTGGTGGTGACCGTGGCGGCAATCGCGGCCCTGCTCCAGCTCCAGCCCCTGCTGCTCAAGCCTGAGCCTGAACTGTCCTTTCCTTTTAATTCCTAACTATCTTTCATCACTATGGCAATGCAGCCTAAAAGAGTAAAGCACCGCAAAACCATGCGTGGCAGCCGGTCGGGCAATGCCCAACGCGGCACCAACGTGGATTTCGGTGAATTCGGCCTCCAAACCCTTGACCGGGGCTGGATCAAGAATACCCAGATCGAAGCGTGCCGGGTGGCGATCACCCGCAACCTGAAACGGAAGGGCAAGGTCTTCATCCGCATCTTCCCCCACAAGCCAGTGACGGCCCGTCCTCCTGAGACCCGTATGGGCAAGGGCAAGGGGCAGCCTGAGTTCTGGGTCGCCGTGGTCCGTCCCGGCAATATGCTCTTCGAAACTGCCGGCGTGCCGGAATCCCTCGCCCGTGAGTCCTTCCGTCTCGCGGCCCAGAAGTTGGGCATCCGTTGCCGCTTCGTCCGCCGCAATGGCGCCGCTTAACCTCCATCCGTCTCCCGTCCCATGAAAAACAGTGAAATCCGCGACCTGTCGGTCGATGAATTGATCGCCAAGCGCGGTGAACTCAAACAGGAGGGCTTCAACCTCCGCCTGCAGCAGCGCAGTGGCCAATTGGAGAATCCCTCCCGCCTTACGTTCATCCGCAAGGACCTCGCCCGCATTGAAACCGAACTGACCGCCAAACGCGCCGCCAGCGTGGCCTGAGTTGGTTTCCCTCCCTATACCTTAGACTTTTCCCATGTCCGAAGAAACCAACCAGCCACAGGAAACCGACCGTCCTACCCGCAAAACCCGTGTCGGCGTCGTCCTGTCTGACAAGATGGACAAGACCATCGTCGTCGGCGTTGTCCGCCGCGTTCCCCACCCGAAGTTCCGCAAGATCGTCAAAAAAACCACCAAGCTTTACGCCTCCGATGACGCCGGCGAAGCCAAAGTGGGTGATCGCGTCCGCGTCATGGAGTCCCGCCCGCTGAGCAAGCTCAAGCGCTGGCGCCTCGTCGAAGTTCTCAAGCACTAAACTGCTTACTCACCAAGCCAAACCACATCCCAAACATAATACCATGATTCAAATGGAATCCAAGGTGCAGGTGGCGGACAACACGGGAGCCCGTGTTGCGAAGATGATCGGCGTTCTCGGCAAGCGTTCGCGCACTGCCGGCATCGGCGACATCATCACCGCCCACATCCGCGAAGCAACCCCCACCGGTGCCATCAAAAAAGGCGAAGTCGTCAAAGGCGTCGTCGTCCGCACCAGTGCTCCCATCCGCCGCGATGACGGGTCGATCCTCCGGTTCGACTCCAACGCGATTGTCATCATCGACAAAGATCAGAACCCCCGCGGGACCCGCATCTTTGGCCCTGTGGCCCGTGAACTCCGCGACCGGAATTTCATGAAAATCGTTTCCCTTGCCCCCGAAGTTCTCTAGACCCATGAAAACACACGTAAAGAAGGACGACCAGGTCGTCATCATTTCCGGCGGGCACAAAGGCAAGACCGGTGTCATCCTCTCCGTCAACCCGACGAAGTCGCAGGTGATCATCAAGGGCGTGCACATGATCAAAAAGCACGTCAAGAAGACCCAGTCCTCCGAGGGTGGCATCATCGAGCGTGAAGGCCCGATCCATCTTTCCAACGTACGCCTTGCCGAAGCTCCGGTGAAGGAAAAGCCCAAGGCCGTCAAGGCTGCAAAACCTGCCAAGGCTCCCGCCAAAAAGCGCGCCAAAGCAGCCACCGAATAAGCCCCTGACCCCACACGGACATGGAACCAGTACCCGCCCTCAAACAGTTTTATAAGGAGAAAGTCGCTCCGCACCTCAAAGCCAAGCTTGGGGTTACCAACCTGCACCAAATTCCCCAGATTGAAAAAGTCGTGGTGAATTGCTCGGTTGGCAAACAGGCCGACCGCAAGCAGGCCGTCGAAGATGCCCTCAATGACGTTCAGACCATCACCGGTCAGAAAGCCGTGATCACCAAATCCAAAAAGGCGATCTCGAACTTCAAACTCCGCGAAGGGGAACCCCTCGGCGTGAAGGTCACCCTGCGTGGCCGCCTCATGTGGGAATTCCTTGAGCGCCTCATGAAGATGGCTCTTCCTGTGGTCCGCGATTTCCGTGGGGTCAGTCCCAAAGCCTTCGATGGCAAAGGGAACTACACCCTCGGCATCACCGACCAATCGATCTTCCCCGAGATTGAAATTGATAAGATCAAACGCCAGCTCGGCTTTGATATCTGCATCGTGACCACCGCCACCACCGATGACGCCGGACGCGAACTCCTGCGCGCTCTCGGGATGCCGTTCCGCGACCACAAGCCTGCCGCTGTCTCCCAGAGCGAAGTGGCTGCTGCCTAATTCCTTCCAACTTTCTATCTCTAAAATATCATGGCCGTCCTCACCGACCCCATCTCCGACTTCCTCACCCGCTGGAAAAACGCCAGCCGCGCCCGGAAAGAAGAGTTCACCGCTCCCTTCTCCCGCATCAAGGCGGAGATCGCCCGCATTCTTCAGGAAGAAGGCTACATCTGGTCCTACGAAGTCGAAACCGGAGAGGGACATCCCCAGATCCGCGTCAAAACCAAGAGTACCGATGGCCGCGCTGTCCTGACCGATCTCAAGCGTATGTCCAGCCCCGGGATGCGCCAATATGTGCCTGTCGAAGAAATTCCCAAGGTGCTGAACGGCCTCGGCATCGCTATCCTCAGCACCTCCAAAGGGCTGATGACCGGATCCCAGGCCAAAAAGCAACGTATCGGTGGTGAGCTCCTCGCCATTGTCTGGTAAACCTCCAACTCCTTAACACTTCAAGCATATGTCCCGAGTTGGTAATAAATCCATTCCGCTTCCCGCCAAGGTCACCATCGAAAACAAAGACGGCACCGTCTCTGTGGCCGGACCCAAGGGCAAACTCAGCTACGTCCTCCCGCTGGGGATCAGTTTCTCCCAGGAAGGCTCCGAGCTTTCCGTGAAGCGTGCCAGTGATGACCGCAAGCTCCGTGCCCTGCACGGCACCAGCCAGCGCCTCATCAGCAACATGATCATCGGTGTGAACGACGGCTTCGTCCGCCAGTTGGAAATCCATGGCACCGGCTTTCGCGCCGCCGTCAAGGGTGACAAACTGGATCTGAGCCTTGGTTACAGCCACCCTCTGCTGCACCCGATCCCGGCTGACCTCACCGTCACCGTGACCGAAAACACCAAGATCAAAGTCGAAGGAATCGACAAACAGCGCGTCGGCCAGTTCGCCGCGGATGTCCGTTCCTATTATCCGCCCGAGCCTTATAAAGGCAAGGGAGTCCGCTACACCGGCGAACAAATCCGCCGCAAGGAAGGCAAGAAAGTGAAGTAACCCTTCGCTTCCTCCAACTTATACTCCATTTCAAAATCATGAAGGTTAACCGCAAAGAAGCCCGGCGCCGTGTTCACACACGCATCCGCCGCAAAGTGTCCGGCACCGCGCAGCGCCCGCGCCTCGCCGTCCACTTCTCCAACAAGAACGTGTATGCCCAGCTGATTGACGATATCAGCGGCAAGACGATCGCCTCCGCCAGCACCAAGGACGAAGCCGTCAACAGCTCCAAGGCCAACGCCGACACCGCCCTCAAGGTGGGTCAGCTGATCGCCGAGCGCGCCAAGGCCATCTCCGTGGAAACCGTGGTCTTCGACCGTGGGGGTCACTTCTATCATGGCAAGGTCAAAGCCCTCGCCGACGCCGCCCGTGAAAGCGGTCTCAAATTCTAAATTCCTGACGCATGGCAACTGATACTGTTATTACTTCCGAACACTCCGATTCCGGCAGCAAAGCCGAAATCACCGAAAAGGTGGTGTTCATCAACCGATGCGCCAAGGTCGTGAAGGGCGGACGCCGCTTCAGCTTCAGCGCCCTAGTGGTGGCTGGGGACCGTCAGGGCAAGGTCGGCTTCGGCTTCGGCAAGGCCAACGAAGTCTCCGACGCCATCAAGAAGGCCAGTGAAGCCTCCCGCAAGGGCATGGTGTCGGTCTCCCTCCGTGACAACACCGTTCCCCACGTCGTTCTCGGCGAGTTCGGCGGCGGCAAGGTTCTTTTGAAACCTGCCAGCCCCGGAACGGGCATTATCGCCGGTGGTGCCGTCCGCGCCGTGGTGGAAGCTGCCGGAGTCCGCGACATCCTGGCCAAGAGCCTGGGCTCCAAAAACCCAGCCAACGTGGTGAAAGCCACGCTCAGCGCTCTGACCCAGATGCGCACCCGCGAGCAGTTCCTCAAAGCCCGCGGCAAGTTCAAAACCGAAAAGGCGTAATCCGCCCGGACGGCCAGTCCTCCCCGCCGGCCCCGCGCCGGTCCATCCTTTAAAATTCCAGCATTATGCGTCTCGACTCACTCTCCCCCAATCCGGGTGCCAAGCACCGGATCAAACGCCTCGGTTGTGGCGAAAGCTCCGGCCATGGCAAGACCTCCGGCAAGGGCCACAAAGGTCAAAAAGCCCGCGCCGGCGGAACCGTCCGTCACGGCTTCGAAGGTGGCCAGATGCCGATTTATCGTCGTCTCCCCAAAAAGGGCTTCAACAATGCCGCCTTCTGTTACAATTGGGCCAGCATCAACGTCAGCACACTTGATGAGGTCTTCGAAGATGGCGATGAAATCAACGAAGTCACCCTCCGCGATGCCAAGCTGGTCAAAGGCCGCTGGGACGGCGTGAAGATCCTCGGTTTTGGTGAGATCACCAAAAAACTGACGGTCAACGTTGACCGCATCAGTGCCTCCGCCCGGGAAAAGATTGAAAAGGCTGGAGGCACCGTGACCTCCCGCGGGCCCGCTGCGGCATAAAGCAGCAGAATCCTCCGGAGCGGGCGCAACCTCAGTTGCGCCCGCTTTGTTACGCTCCCACTCTTCCGCCGCTCCGGCCTTCCCACCGCTACCTGCCTCTCATGATTTCCGCCTTCCGTAATATTTTCAAAATCCCGGAACTCCGTTCCCGCATTCTGTTCACGTTCGCCATGCTGGCGGTGGTCCGCATTGGCGCTGCCATCACCCTGCCCGGGGTGGATCCGACGGTCGTTCAAGGTTACCTCGACAAGGCGTCTTCGGCCGATACCAATGCGGTGGCGACCCTGATCAATGCCTTCAGTGGGGGGGCTATCGGTGCCTGCGCGGTATTCGGTTTGGGCATTATGCCTTACATCAGTGCCTCCATCATGGTGCAACTGCTCACCGCGGTGGTACCCCGCCTGAGCAAGATCTCCCGTGAAACCGGTGGCCGTCAGAAAATCACCCAGTATACCCGCTACCTCACTATTTTCCTTTGTTTGGTGCAGGGATATCTTCTGGCCAAGGGATTGGTTTCTCCCGCGAGCAATCCGCTGCTGCAGGGGATGGACGATTACCTGAAACAGGGTGGCTACCAGTTGGTGGCCAATCCGGGGCCTGGATTCTACTTCATGGCGGTGACCGTGATGACCGCAGGATGTCTCTTTTTGATGTGGCTCGGTGAACAAATCACCGAACGGGGTATCGGGAACGGCACTTCGCTGATTATTTGTGTCAACATCCTATCGGCCCTGCCCAATGCCTTGGTCGGAACCTTCACCACCTACATCCAGCCCGGTGATCCTCTGAAGGCCGCCCTCTTTGTGGGCCTCCTCCTCCTGTTCTTCCTGTCGATCGCCTCGATCATCGTCCTGACGCAAGCCGTCCGCAAAATTGCGGTCAACTATGCCAAACGGATGGTGGGCCGCAAGGTAATGGGTGGGCAATCCACCCACTTGCCGATCAAACTGAATTATTCAGGCGTGATGCCGATCATTTTTGCCTCGGCGATCATCTCGTTCCCCGCGTTAATTCTGCAGTGGCTCTTCCCCACTTCCGAGTGGGTCAATAGTTTCTACCGCCTGATGAATGAACAGGGCCCTCTGCATTGGGGCATTTACTGCGTGCTGATCTTCTTCTTTGCCTACTTCTGGGTGGCGACCATGTTCCAACCGACTCAGATTTCGGAGGATTTGAAATCCAATGGTGGTTATATCCCGGGAATCCGTCCGGGGAAACCGACCGCTGATTTTCTCGATTACACCATGAGCCGGTTGACCTTCGCCGGGGCCATCTTCCTCTCGCTGGTCGCGATCGTGCCGCAAATGATGACTTATTACTGGAAGGTGGCTTCCAGCACCGCTCAGTTCTTCGGTGGGACCAGCATCCTGATTATCGTGGGCGTTCTCCTTGACGTGATGCGTCAGGTGGAAACCCACCTGATCCAGCAAAACTATGACGGGTTCCTCAAACGCGGACGGTTGAAGAGCCGCTATGATGGGGATGGCACCTCCCGGGAAGGGCAGCTTGCCGAAGCCTCGAAGATGGTCTGGTTGTGGGTCATCCTTGGGATTCTGATCATCGCCGGGGTCAGTGCCATGATTTATCGCAAATCTGTCGGATAAATCATTTACATGAAGCGGAGCAATGGACAAACCGGGATCCCCCTGCGCAAAGGCGCGGAGATCGACGGACTGAGGGAGGCCGGTCACACGGCCGCCAAAGTGCTCCAGCAGACGGTCGCCTTGGTCCGTCCCGGCATCAGCACGGGCGAGATCGATGCCGCAGCCGCGCAGTTCATGGCCGATGCCGGCTGCCGGAGTGCCTTTCTCAACTACAAAGGGTATCCAGGCCAAATCTGCATTTCCCTGAATGAGGAAGTCGTGCACGGCATTGGCCGGGCGAGACGGATCATTCAAAACGGTGACATCGTTAAAATTGATGTCGGCGTAGTCAAAAATGGCTGGATTGGCGACAATGCGACCAGTGTTCCGGTGGGCGCCATCCTTCCAGAAGTCCATCAGCTATTAAGAGCGACCGAAGAGTCGCTGCATACCGCCATCAGCCTGGCCCAGCCGGGAGAAATGCTGCGCAAAGTTTGTGGCAGTGTTGAAGCATTGGTGCAGCGGTTCGGTTTTACGGTGGTGAAACAATTTGTGGGCCACGGATTGGGCCGCAAGCTGCATGAAAAACCGGAAGTCCCCAATTACGATTCCGGGAGAATCAAAACACGGTTGGAGCCTGGCATGGTCATCGCCATCGAACCGATGGTGAATATGGGCACTTCCGAAGTGGATGTCCTGGCGGATCGCTGGACAGCCGTAACGAGGGATGGCAAACCCAGTTCCCACTTTGAGCACACCATTCTCATCACCGCCGATGGACCGGAAATCCTGACTCCACGGGAACGGCTGACGCTCCCCATGACGTAGATCCCACGATGAAGTGCGGCCCATGGCCTGCACTGTGGATGTTCAGCCTTCCGGCAGGTGCTCCTGACAGTATTCCTCGCCATCCGCGGCAATGCGGAATTCCAGGGTTGGATCAGACATTTCCGTCCGGCCGCAGGTCCGGCAAAGGTGAAAAGCGGCATCTGCCGGCAGTTTGCCTGATTCATACTCCGCCCGGCGGGAGGAGACCCGCACCCCATGCCGCCAACGGCGCCACGCGATGGGGAGGGCAAAACAGGCGTAAGGAACGAAGGCCAGCAGCAGCGGGAGCCGCATGGCGGGCACCGCAAGGAATTCATAGAGCAGGCCTGCGCCCGTCAGCAGCGCCAGCCACTTCACCTTCACCGGCAGGATGAAAAAAATCAGGAAAGTGTAATTCGGCACGACGGTGGCAAAGGCAAGAAAGAGGCTGGAATACAACAGCGTACTGGCCTGCAGCCCCACTGCTGCTCCCAACGGCCCAGCCAGCAGCACTCCGGCCCAGAGGCAGGCGACAGAACTGAAATAATACAGGTTGAGCCGGAATTTGCCCCATTCCGCCTCCAACTGATCACCGATCAAAAGCAGGAGCATCACCGCGAAAAAGATCCAGATCAGGCTCAGGGTATTCGGGATGAAGCAAAATGTGAAGAACCGCCAAACCTCCCACTCCGTCAATGCGGCGGGAGTCAGCATCAGCTGACTGGCAAATCCTGGCTTGGCGTAAATCAGCAGGAAACAAATGACCTGAAAACTGGCGATGACACGAAGGAGACCGGGGATGGCGAGGCGGTCAAAACGGCGCTCCATGCGGTCGAGCAAGGTAGGGGAAGGCATATTCAAATCACAAAGGGGTAAAACTGGAGGAACAAAAGGCCGCAAAGGGCAGGAAGATCAAATCAGGAAAGTGCGTGGAAAGGGAGTTCCGCCGGTGCCCCGCCCCCGGAAAAACGCGGGCCGGACCAGGAAGGGTTCACCAGAAGCCCCACTGCTGCGTCTGCATGACATACCAACCGAGCAACAGATTGGACGTGGCGTGGACGAGGATGCACGCCGTCAGGCTTTTGGTCCGCACCAGCACCCAGCTGATCAGCAGCGCCCAAATGATGGCTCCGAGCCAGTCGGAGGGTTGATGGGCCAAGGCAAACAGCGGCACGGTGGCGGCGAGGGCGCGGGCGCTCCATTGGCCGATGGGGGCGAGCCAGAAATCCCGATAGGGTTCAGCGATGGTGCGCCAGAGAAAACTCCTCCAAAATAACTCCTCAAGGATCGGCACGGCGATCGTCATCCGCACAAAACGCATGAATACCGTGCCGTAAAAGACCGCCGGTTGATCCCGCCAGATCATTGGATTGAAACCCTCGCCTCCGCGCGACTCCAGGCCCAGCCACTTCCATTTCCACCAGGAGGGCGCGGCCCACGAGGCGACATTCCACCGGTCATGCAGCACGGAGGGCAGAATCCACAAGGCGATGCCTGCCGCGCCCACTGCGATGGCGAAGAGGGCGGTGGACAGCTTGATCCGGTGGATGGGATAGGCCGGCCACCACCATGCAATGAGGGCCAGACACGTCAGGGTCTGCAGCGGATAAATCCACTGGTCGGCATGGGTGAAGTACCAAGGGGTGCCCGGCGGGTATTGGCCAGGTTCCTTGAACAATCCCTTCAGGGCGAGGAAACCCATGAACACGAGGAATGGTGCCGTGTGCGTGATGGTCGGTGGCGGCAGGGACCGCGTGCGGCTGGAGGAGGAGGCTGGAGAATCAGAACTCACGCCCGCTCCTTAACCCGCCCGCGCCGGATGTCATCCCGGAATGTGGCAGGTGCAGGCGGGATATCTCCGGCTTCTGCCACGTGGGATTGGACGAGATTGAGGCCCTTGATGATCTAAGGTTGTCATGAATCACTCCATCTGTAGCCTGCCCGTATGAGCTTTTTATTATTTGCTGCCGACAAGGTGAGTGGTGTCGTTACGTCCCTGGGCAACAAGATCCTCGGAGATAAAGTGAAAGGTATTTTCCTGCAGCGGAAAATGAAGCGCCTCGTCGAGGACGCCGTAGATCGCATCGTCGAGCAAACCGACGAATACCTGCGTGCGGAAAAAGCCGATGATTCCAAGAAGGAAATCCTCATTACCTGCCTTTGCGACAAATTGCAGCCTCTGGCCAACGAACCGCAGAAGTTCTTTGCAGGTGATCTCGATGGAAAAAAGCTCTTCGATCAGTGCCATCCGAAAGGCGAACTTCCCGAAGCTATCAGGCATGAGGGAATGGAGCAATTTTATACGGTGCTGTTCCCGCAGATCGCACACTTTCTCGCCGGATCACGAGTTGCACTCGCCGAGTGGCAGGCCGAAGGCTACCGCGAGGGGTTCCGCAGACTAAGCCATCTAGCTGACGAGATCAGCGGGATGAGTGCAAAGGTCACGGCCCTACCGGGTTCCGTCGTAGAAGCAATGCAGGGCGCTAAAGAAAAGAAGGCCGACGGACTCCTTCGCGAGTTCGCCCAGACCCTGCTCAACAACCTTCTACTGCGGCTTGACCTTTCGCCTTTACGTGCAGAGCGCAGTCTCTTCGGTTCGTTGTCGGATCACTTCGTCGTTCCTCAGTTTCGCGAGCGGAAGCAAAATGCAAAACCGGTAGGCCAACAAGAATGGATTCTGCACCGGCTTTGCATGCCTGGAGCCAGAAACGTCGTACACGGAGGGGCAGGCGTGGGTAAGACTACGTGTGCGTTATGGTTGCAATCATGCTTGCTTCAGGCCTCGGGCAGCCGCCTCGCTGTCCTCATTCGACTGCGTGGCGAAACCAATATTGAATCGCATTCATTGCTTGACTTAGTGAAGAAACAGGCAGGCGTGCACCTAGGAAATGCGCTCACCGATGAGCTACTACGTGGCTGGCATGAAGCGGGAAAGCTCGTCGTTATTCTCGATGGCTTCGACGAAGTTCCCGAGGCTAGGCGCGATGGCGTGGAGAAGTGGATTAAGGACCTCGGTGCTTCCGCGAGGCAGAGCAGCATCATCGTTACGTCGCGTCCATTACAAAGCGGGCATCTGGAAGCGCTGCCGGGGCCGTGGCAGCAGTGGGACCTCCGGCCGTTTGATGAATCGAGAATTGTGGACTTCATCCAGCGCTGGCATCGGCATTTGCCCGAAGGCGAACTGTCACCCTCCGAGCGAAAAGTGGACGCGAAGGCGTTAGCACGGACGTTCTTTAAGGACCCCAGCCTCAAGCCGTTGGCCGACACCCCGCTGATGTTGGGTACACTGCTATTTGTGCACCATAGGGACAAGAAACTCCCGAGTGGTCGAGTGGACCTCTACGAGCGCTACATTGCTGCCATGCTCGGTTTGCGTGATTCAGGACTGGGCATTGAAGCCCGCGCTACGAAGCTAACTGACAAACAAAAGCGTCGAGTGCTCGCCCACATTTCGCTGCACTTCCATTGGAATGGCCTGAATGAGGTGAATGACGATACGATGCGACGACTTGTTACCGAAGCGCTTGAAAAGTTCAAGTTCGACGAAACAACCGACTGTCTGCTGCCCGCGCTGTGTGAGCGAACTGGTTTGATTCAAGGTCCTGGAGCCTGGTCATTCATGCATAAGACGATCGGCGAGTTTTTGGTCGCCGAGTTGATCTGCAATGGCACCACGTTTTTGCCCAATGGCACACGGTTGGATCGCAAGGAACTCTGGGACCATCGGCACGAGGACACATGGACTGCGGTGTTGTTTTTCTGGGCGGGCAAGACTACGCCGCTGGAATTGGAGAAGTTTTCCTTCGAACTGGCTGAAGAGAACGGGGATGACGGCCCTTTGCTTGCGCTTGCTCTGCTGGGAGATCAAGGGGAGCGACTTGAGCACGACGTTCGGAAGAAATTGGCGATGAAGCTATTGAGTGGCTCGTGGGCACCCAAAGAAGGGAACTCGAATTCATTGAGCATTTCAGGGACTGTTCCCGAGGCTTACTATTCAGAGAATGGCGTCGACTCGATGAGGCTTCGAGGTTTATCTGATTTACACGGTGTAAACGTCTTTTCGAAGCTATTGCGCGAGGGCGTAATCCCGCCCGAAGCAATCGATATAGCAACGCCCTGCCATCAAAGTTTCTTGACGATTTCCATATTGTGGGCACTGGGAGGAACCGATTCGAAGCTGACGCTCGATGTGTGCGATCTGCTCATTCGCGTGCCGAAGCCCCAACTTATGCTCCACACATTTTTTCATTATGTTGGCGGTTATCTTCATTCCCAAACCAATTCCCTCCGAATTGTCGAGTGGCTCCAGCGGTTTCCTGAGGGCAAGAGTCGGTTGGCGCTACTGTTAATAGGCGGGTGGAGCGATGGGAGCAGGACAGCGCAAGATGGCGATAGCATTCGCTCGGGGGACCATCACTTCGGGCCAGTTCTGTGGGGTTGTGCTAATTATGCGGTCGACGACGAGTGGCTTAAGGAGTCATTCAGCTGGAAAAGCTGGTCCCACGACATGCGTGGCGACGTCCTTCAGGAGTTCTACGACCGTTTTGTCATTGGCCCTCCTGCTGCTTGGGACCTTGGTGAAAAGCAACATCATGATCTGATCCATTGGCTGAAGGAGCTGCTGCAACGCCGGGAATTCCTGCGCCAGCATTCTTCGAATGGGATCCTTGTAAAACAAAAACTTACCCTCAAGCAAAACCCCAGACGATTACGCCATAAGAAGCCAGAGATTAAATGAGCTTCGCAGTTGCCGCTGAAGTTACCCCGTATGAGATGGCCTATCTCCGCTTTGCTTAGGTTCGGCCAACCTCTGGGGTCACTGCGTTAGGACGCGCCCGTCCTTTAGCAGCGATTGCAGAAGGTATCCGACTCGGAGTGAAACGGATGATCCAGAGAAACGCAGCGGAAGCTTCGTCCACCCCGGGGAGGCTGCTTGAGGTGGAGACTAACTTTTCCGGTGCCGCTGCGCGAAGTCCGCGATGCGGTCGAGGGCAATGGCGAGCTGCTTCTCGTCGGTGGCGTAGCAGGCTCTGACAAATCCTTCACCGGCTTTGCCGAAGGCGGTGCCGGGCACCACGGCGACTTTTTCCTCTTCGAGAAGGCGGGTGGCGAATTCCCGGCTGGTCATGCCGGTGCTGCGGATGTCCGGGAAGGCGTAGAAGGCTCCGCCGGGGAGGAAGGTCTTCAGGCCGGCTCCATTGAGTTTGCTCACGACCAGATTCCTCCGGCGCCAGTAGGCCTTGCGCATTTCCTCCATGGGAGCGGCGCCGTGTTCGAGCGCTTCGATGGCGGCGACCTGGGCCGTGATCCCGGCGCAGAGCATGGAGTATTGGTGGATCTTCATCATCGCTTCCGTCAACTCCGGTGGGGCGCAGGCGTAGCCGAGACGGAATCCGGTCATGGCGAAAGCCTTGCTGAAGCCGTGCATCAGGATGGTGCGCTCCTTCATGCCGGGCAGGGCGGCGATGCTGGGATGGGTGCGGTCATCATAGAGCAGTTCGCTGTAAATCTCGTCGGTGATGACGATGAGGTCATGTTTGATGGCGAGGTCGGCGATGCCCTGCAATTCCTTCGGATCCATCACGGCTCCGGTGGGATTGGTAGGGAAGTTCAGCATGATCACCTTCGTTTTCGCCGTGATGCATTTCTCCACATCGACAGCACGCAGGGCAAAGTCGTCTTCCGCCTTGGTTTCCACGACTACTGGTACCCCGTAGGCCATGTAGATGGTAGGGCTATAACTCACGTAGCAGGGTTCATGGTAGATGACCTCCTCGCCCGGATTCAGCAGGGCGCGGAACGCCAGGTCCAAGGCTTCGGAAACGCCCACGGTGACGATGACCTCCTTGGCAGGATCGTAGTCCACGTGGAATTTTTTCGCGACATACTTGGTGATGCTTTTGCGCAGCTCCAGCAGGCCGAGGTTGCTGGTGTAGGAGGTTTGGCCTTTTTCCAGGGAGTAGATCGCGGCTTCCCGGATATGCCAGGGAGTGGAGAAGTCAGGTTCGCCCACGCCCAGCGAAATCACATCGCCGGCGTTGAGGACCAGTTCGAAGAATTCGCGGATGCCGGAGCGGGGAATCGCCTGGATGCGGTCGGAGATTTTACTTTTCACGCTGGGGGAAAGGTTGTCAGGGGAATCGGAGGGAGACTTCATGGCGTGATCGGCAGTCGGGAGCCGTCCGGCGTGGGGGCCGAGAGGAAGCCGTTCTGTTTATAGATTTTCAGTTGGAAGTGCGTCACCGTGCTGAGGACGCCGCCCAGGGTGCTGAGCTTCTCCGCGACAAACCGGGCGACCTCCTGGAGGCTGCCGGCCTGTACCACCACCGCGAGGTCATACCCGCCGCTCATCAGCCAGCAGGTGGTCACCTGGTCGAACTTGGCCACGCGTTCCGCCAGCCGGTCGAAACCACCTCCGCGTTCCGGGGTCAGCCGCACCTCGATCAGGGCCGTCACTCCGCCCTGGTCCGTTTTCTCCGGGTCCACCACGGCCTGATAACCAAGGATGGTGCCATCTGCTTCCCACGCGGCGGTTTTGGCCTTCACTTCTGCCGGCGTGAGATTCAGGCGGGCGGCGAGGTCTTCCGGGCTGAGCCGGGAGTCCTTGGTGAGCAGGTCGAGCAATGCGTCCATGGGAATGTGGTTGGGGATCGGTTCTTGAATCGAAAAACCCGCCGTAGCAGCGGAAGCTGGGATCCGGCGGGCCGCGTCTATAAACGAGAAATGCGCCGGGCACAATGGCTGGACGGCGTCAAATCACCGTGGCTTCACTGGTTATTCCGGGGGAAGCCGCCCGCACCGGGGCCGATGTTTTTTCGGGGGCGGGGAGCTAACGGAGATCCGTCCACTTCCAGGAACCATCCGCATTCAGTTCAAGACAGGCGTCATGGCCGGAGGTATCCGGGGCATCATCACCGAAGGAGATGCAGGTGATACCATGCGCGGCCAGCAGTTTCAGGATGCGGTGATGCTCTGTCCCGCCCAAGGCTGAATTGAGTTGATCGAGCAAGGCAAAGTCGGGCCTGGCGAGGATCGCCCGGGCGACGGACATGCGCTGCTGATCTTCAAAGGACAACAGCTCCAGCCAAATTGCAGGATGTTCAAAGCCATCGCGTTTATTGGCTAAAGCTTCCAGCCCGACCTCCCGGAGCACTCCGGAAATTTCCTCATTGGTCATCCGGTTGTCGTTTCCGGATGGAACCAGCAGGTCCCGCAAGGTGCCCGGGGGCAGATAAGGCCGTTCGGGCAGGAAAGCCAACTTCCCGGCCGGAGGACGGACGATATTCCCCGTGCCGGCCTCGTACAGTCCGGCAGAGGCCCGGAACAGAGCCATTCTCGCGGCGGGATTGGGGCCATGGACCAGCACTCTGGTTCCGGGAAGAAAAGACGCGTTCAGCCGATCCAACAGCACCGTGCCCTCCGGGTCGGTGGAATGCAGAGTCAGATCCACGTAGGCGAAATGATCGGAGATGGTCGAACACCCGATGCACGAAGCTTCGTTCCTTACCGCTGCTTTTTCGGAAGCCTCAAGGAATTCGCCCAGGCGAGCCGTGACCGAGGCGTAAGCCGAGATGGCCTGGAACTGGGTGACGATCAGGGAAAAGGCTCCCAGCAGGGTGGCAAACGCCATCGCCGCCTGACCAATCACCCCGAACTCCGCTCCATGATGCATGAAAAGCGGGGCCACGATCAGGATCGGGATCAGCTGGATCATGTAGTTATAACCACTGGTGAAAAAGCTGAGATTCCGGTTCACCCGGATGATCCTGCCAAAATTCTCCACGAGCTGATCCAGCCGGTTCATCAGCCGCTCCCGGGTTCTGCTTTCGTTGCCGGTGAGGGCGATCCCTTCGGCATTCTCCCGCACCCGGATCAGTTCCGAGCGGAAGTCCGCCTCCACGTCGGATTGCCGGTAATTCAGCCGGATGAGCGGGCGTCCCAGCAGGATCGTCAGGGCGGAGCCCGCCGCCGCATAAAGCACCGCGATCAGGAAGAGTTTGGGACTGATGGCCCAGAGCACTCCGGAGAACGAAATCGCCGTCAGGGTGCCGTTCAGAATCATCAGCAAAAACGACAAGGTCGTGGTGGTCAGCTGCTTGATGTCCTCGCTCATGCGCTGATCGGGATTGGTGATTCCGGCAGTGGTCCCGAGGTGCAGATAAATGCGTTGGTCGATGTATCGGCCGACCGAGCGGTGGGTCAGGTAATCGCGCCAGAGCAGCCCGAGCCTTTCTTCGGAAAAGCGGAAAAATACCGCCACGATGGTGGAGCAGACAAACACGCCGGCATAAAGCCAGGCGTAGCGGACAAATCCTGCGTGGTCCCGGCTTTCGATGGCCGACATGAAGTAACGCCCGACGTAGCTGTTGATGACATTCATCCCATTGATGCAAAGCATCAACAGCAGCAGGGAAAGCCCCAGCAGCCTGGCCCGGCCTCCTACCGGGGACCTCATGAAAACCATTATCGCCCGTCCGAGCAGACGGAAGGTCTGGCGGGAGATCGATACTTTTTGTTCTTTCATTCAAGGAGACGGAGGCCACCATTGCCGCAGGATCAGGATCACAAAAGTGCCCAGGATTCTGACAGCGGAACAGGGGCGCCGCAAGCTCCTTGGGAGGGCGGCCATTCCTCCCCTTAGCCGGGGGCCGGATTCAAAGCGCGCGGGTGGCTAGAGGCGCGCCGGGGTGGTGCGGGAGACCTCGCGGGCGGGGATATATTTGGGGCTGTAGCGGTCGTTGGGGCTGAAAAGGAAGCCGGGGGTGCGGTTCATGACTTCATAACTGCCGGGAGAGAAAACCGGCAGTTCCATGTCCGCGTTGGGATCATAGACTTTGCGGCCATTGAAGGAGCCGGTAATGCGGTACTCATAGTTGTGATCAAAACCATGGGCCGGGCCGCCATCGGCCGGCATCTCGGGAAGGCGGTCCGGGGTTTTGATCCGGGATTCATCCATGACCACGAGCTGGGCGTTGTCCCACAATTGGCCCGGGCGACGCAGGTAGCCCCAGAAGCGGACTTTGTCGACGAAGTAGCGGCGGCCGATCCAGAAGTCGCCGCGGGGTTCGGCAAGGATCGCCTGATTGCGGGCCTCGACCAAGGGGCCGCCCGCAGTGGTTTGGCAGGACGGGAGGAGCGGGAGCAGGGCAAGGAGGAGGAAGAGAGCGCGGCGCATGGGGAGCAGGATGATCGGGAAATGATGGATGGTGAAGCGGGAAATGCGAGCGTTGAACAGCGGAATGGAAAAGTTGAAAAGGGAAGAAGCGTTTTTTGGAGCGGTGGTTCACATCCTTTGTGGTGTGGTGTGCTCCGCTTCACGGGCGGGGATGTAATTCCGCCGGTCCTGGGCATCGGAGGGTGTAAAAAGAAAACCAGGCTGGGGGGTGATCAATTCATAATGGGTGGCCCGGAAAACCGGCAGGACCAGATCTGAATTGGGGTCATAGCATTCATGGCCGGAGTAATTGCCCGAGATTCTGTATTCGTAATTTTGATCGTATCCATGGGCTGGACCGCGGTCTGTCGCGGCCGGCAGCCGGTCCGGGGTTTTACGGATGGATTCGTCCATGATAACCAGTTTGGCTTTTTCCCACGGTTGCCCGGGGCGGCGGACATAACCCCAGAAGCGGGTCGTGCCCTGGGGGCCGTTCACGAAATAGCGGCGACCGATCCAGTAGTCGCCAGCCGGCTCCGCACGGATGGCGGTCTGGCGCAATGCAATGCCAGGGTCCTTCCCGGTGCTGCGGCACGATGGGGATAGCAACCCCAGGACGGGCAGGAGGTAAAAGGCGCGTCGCATCACGGAGGGGAAGTCTGGCGGAGTCATGAATTACCTGGATCATCCATCAAGCGGCACTCATGCTAGTCCACGATCTCCTCCACACTGGCCACCGGGGAGGAGCGGGTGGTGGTTTCATGGTGGTCTTCCGCAATTTGCCGGGCCATCGCTTTGGCGGCGTTGGCCCCCTGGCGCATCGCGCCGTGCATGTTTGGATAGCAAAAAGCCCCCTGGCGGCCGGCCGTGCGGAGGTTGGGAATGCCGTCCACGGTGCCTTTGAGGGCCTGGAAGTGCGGTTCAAAGCCCAGTTTGAAAATCGGATAGCCATGCACGGCCTGCAGGGTGTGCCACTCCTTGATCTGGGCCCGGGTGCAGATGTTTTCAATCTCCAGGTCCTGGATGATCTGCTCCTTGACGGCATCCGTGACCCGCCACTTCTCATCACCCAGTTCGCAGGTGGTTTCGACGATGAGCACGCTGTGGTCCGGCGGATTGACGATCAGCCCGGCGTTTTTGGGCTCGCCGACGCGGTGGAAGATGCGTTCGCGGTAATAAATATAGAGGCCATCAATACACTTCGGTTTGTCCACCAGAAGGCCGTGGATGGTGATCGGTTTGAACTTGAGATAATTGCAGGAAGCAAGGACTTCCGGGGCCGGGGGCGGGACCATTTTCCTGACCAGTTCCGGCAGGGGGATGGTATTGATGCAGTAGTCGCACTCGTGGCGGGTGAGGTTGCCGGTGACGGTATTCCGGACGTCCACTGCCGTGACCCGGCCGTGTTCCAGCTGCACCCCGGTGACGTCCTGATGGTAGAAAATGGAGGCGCCCAGGGATTGGGCGTAGGCGGCAATGCGGCGGGTCATGGTTTCCGCGCCGGTCTTCGAATAGTGCAGGGTTTCCTCGGAAAGCGCGCTGTCGACGGCGTGGACACGGTTGTCCTTGATGCCGACTTTGGAGAGGATTTTCTTCAGGACATCCACCGCGGTGAGGCGGGGCATCTTCGTGGTGATGAATTTGGCGTCGAGTTCGGTGGTGGGAAATCCCCAGTAACGCTGGGTGAAATCCTTGAAGAAGAACTCGTAAAGCTGGCGCCCGTAGAGCTGGATGAGGGCCTCTTCCGCGTTGATGGGGGTCTTCGGGAAAAGCTTGAACCACAATTGGGTGCCGAAGAGGCTGAAGACACAGCGGGCGAGGGTGAGGGGCGGGATGCCCTTGATCATATCGCCAAACTGCAGCGGATACCGGTAGAAAGAGCCGGCCCAGCGGATTTTGGAGTCGAGCTGCACCGCGAGACGTTCCTCGCCCATGATGTTGTCGCGGATGTCGTGGAAAATTTCCTGGTCGAATTCATGCAGCATGTGGACCCCCAAGTCATACCAGTTCCCATTGTGATTGAAGCTGGTGGCGAGGCCGCCGGGATGACCCTCTTTTTCAAGAAGGGTGACCTGATGTCCCTGGGCCGCCAGAGTGCGGGCGGCATACAGGCCGGTGGGTCCGCCGCCGAGAATCAGAATGCGGGCAGGCGGAGTAGGAGGGGAGGCGGACATGGGAAGGAAGCACGGGCCGGACGATGGCCCCGCCAACGGCAAAGGCGGGTGATGGCGCGTTCTCCAGGATTGATGGAGGGGGGGCGGATGGGCAAGTGAAATTGTGCTGTTCCGGCCAGGCCGCGGCGGGGATCAACTCATTTCCAAAGGCCTGAAATACGACGGGTCCGGGATTTTCCGGAGGGCAGGGCAGGCGGATCAGCCCTGTTTTTCCAAGGTGGAGACGCGCTGCAGCAGGCCACCGATTTTACGGATGTGGACCCACTGCTTGCGGATTTCCGCGGCGGGCCCGGCGGGATAGCCCATGTAATGGCCTTTTTCCAGGATCGACTTGGTGACGCCGGCCCGGGCTCCGATGACCAGTTGCGGCCCCAGTTCGAGGTGCCCGGCGATCCCGGCCTGCGCGGCGATGACGGTGTAATCGCCAATGCAGGTGCTGCCAGCGATGCCGACCTGGGCAACCACCACACAGTGGCGGCCGAGAACCACATTGTGACCGATTTGAACCTGGTTGTCTATTTTGGCGCCCTGACGGATCCACGTTTTCCCGAAGCGGGCGCGGTCAATGGTGGAATTCGCTCCGATTTCGACATCATCGTCAATTTGCACGATACCGACCTGGTCGATTTTCCGGTGGCATCCGTCGATGAATTCGTAGCCAAATCCATCGGCTCCCAGCACCACCCCGGCATGGAGGCAGACCCGGTCGCCGAGCACGGTGTGGTGGTAGAGGGTGACCCGGGGATGCAGGAGGCAATGGCAGCCAATTTTGGTGCCTTCCCCGACAAAACCGCCCGCTCCGATTTCGGTGCCTTCGCCGATTTCGACGCCCGCTTCGATGATGGCGCCCGCTTTGATACAGACTTTGGCGGGATCCAGCACCGTGGCGGGATCAATCACTGCGGAGGGGTGGATGCCGGGATGAAAGACCCGGGGCGGCGGGAGGAATTGTTTGACGACTTCCGCGAAGGCCGCGGAGGGGTTTTCGACCCGCACGAGGGCCACGCCGGGAATCGCTTCGGCAAACCCGGCCGGGACGAGCACCGCCGAGGCCTTGGTCTTGCGGAGGTCCGGGAGGTAGCGCTCGTTGCCAAAAAAGCTGAAATCACCCGGACCCGCCTCCTTGAGGGCGGAAAAACCGGTCAACGTGACGGCCGCATACCCCGGTTCGGCCACTCCTCCGCTGAGAATGGCCAATTGTTCGAGAGAAATTTCCACGTGGATTTACGGGCTGTCCGCAGGGGCGGCAGGCCAAGTGGGTGACGGGATCACTTCGGTTTCTTGGCGTCGGCAGCAGGGGCCACGGCCGGAGCGGCGGATTCCGCCGGGGCGTTTTTATTCAGCTCGGTGATGACTTCAGTGCTGAAATCCACCGCATCCTTGCTGTGGAGCAGGAAGGGCACCCCGCTGGGAGACATACCGCTCTTGTCGAAGACCAGATCGTAATTGTCGCGTTTGGCCTTGTCTTCGACGCGGCTCTTGATGTCCTCAAGGAGGCCTTTGCGCATGCGCATCACCTGCTCCTGGAGCTGCTGCTCGCGGCGGCGGCGGAATTCTTCCATGTCGCGCTCCAGCGCGCGGGCTTCGGAGATGATTTCCTGGGCCTCTTTCTGTTTTTGACCCTTCAGCTCTTCGTTGACGAGCTTGTCCTTGAGGATTTTTTCGATCTCATTCCACTTGGTGATGAGGTCACGGTATTTGGCGCTGCGTTCGTCCAATTCCTTTTTCGCCTTGGATTTGTCCTCGTTCACCTTCTTCTCGGCGTCCTTGGTTTTGAAATATTCCTGGAAGACACGTTTCATGTCCACGATGCCGATTTTCATTTCCTGGGCGGAAGCGGGCGTGGCGGAGGTCAACAATGCAGCCGCGAGAGCCGCGCTTAACAGGGAACGGGTGATCATAAAAAGTCGGTCGGGGATGGCGTCATCCGCTCGTTCGGATGACAGGGCGACAGAAGCAGCCGCCCGTCAGGTGCGCAAGGTAAAATGCAGCGGCCTCGGCCATTCCCCTACGAATCGAAAAATGTTTGTTGCGGCCCCCCCCCTGCCTTGAGTAAATACCCCGTTCCACTCAGGATTTTTTTCTCCCATTCCCCATCATGTCCGAAGTCGTCACCACCACCGCCGATCTTTCACCCGCCCACCGCAGCCTTTTTGAGAAGGCCGCGGCGTCGGTGAAAATGCAGAACGCCAGCTACGCCGTCCAGTTGCTCCTGCCCATCATCAAGGACGTGCCTACTTTCCTTGAAGGGCGCAAAACCCTGCGCACCGCCGCCGCGCTCGCCCACTCCGGCAAAAAGAAGCTGCTCGATACCTCCAGCCTCTCGGTGATGAAATTGAAAACGAAGGCCGAGAAGGACCCGGTCGGTGTGCTCTACGACTTGGAGGAAATCCTCGCCACCGACCCCTTCAACACCGCCGCCAACCAGATGATGTTTGACGCGTCCGTGGCCGCCAAAATGCCGCAGACCGCTGCCTTTGCCTTGGAAATGATGATCAAGGGCGCGCCCACGAACATCAAGATCATGCACAAGGCGGCCGAGTATTTTATGCAGATCAACGACCCAGAAAAGGCGATCGCGGTCTTCAATAATATTCTGAAGGTCGACAACTCCGACGGCGAAGCCCGCCGTGGGGTGACCAATGCCAACGCCCGCTTGTCCATGAACAAGCAGAAATGGGATGGCGGCGAAGGCGGAAACTTCCGCGACCTTCTCAAAAACAAGGATAAGGCCAAACAGCTGGAAGATCTCAACCGCATCGGCGCCACCAAGGAGCAGATGATGGAGCAGCTGGCCTACCTCGGCGCCGAATACGAGGCCGATCCCAACAATGTGGACACCTCCCGCCGCATCGGCGAACTTTACGAGCGCCTCGACGACTACGCCAGCGCCCTCTCCTATTACCAGTGGGCCTATCAGCTCAGCAACGGCGACGCCTCCCTCGAAACCAAGGTCCACAAAATCTCCGACCGTCTCGATGAAGCCAATCTCGCGCACCTCCAGTCCGTGATTGATGCCGACCCGACTGCCGACACCGCCGAAGCCGCCCGCGAACAGCTGAAGGAACTGCATCAGCGCCGCATCGAGAAACTGGTCGCCTCCTCCCGGGAGCGGGTGGAGCGCAACCCCACCGACCCGCAGCTCCGTTACGAGCTGGGCATCAACCTCTTCAACGCCGGTCATCCCACCGAGGCCATCCCGGAACTCCAGCGCGCCAAGAACAACCCGGCAATCCGCACCAAGGCCATGTTGGCCCTGGCCCGTTGTTACGAAGCCAAGAACATGCTCGACCTCGGCGTCCGCCAGCTCCAGGAAGCTGCCAGCGAAATCCCCACCCTCGACGCCATCAAGAAGGAAGTCCTCTACGTGCTCGGCAACATCCTCGAAAAGATGGGCCGCAAGGACGAGTTCCTCGAAGCCTTCAAACAAATCTACGAAGTGGACTACGGCTACAAGGACGTCGCGACCCGCGTGGAAGGCTCCTACTGAGCCAGCCCGGTCCGATCCTATCACCCACAAAAAGCCCGGCTGTAAACAGCCGGGCTTTTTTGTTCTTCATGGGAATTGCCGGGGCATTTTGTAATTTCACACCCGGCGGGCTCAGCGTAGAGGGAAGTCATGCTGCAGCCATACCTTGCCGATGCCTACTGGGAGCACCTCTTCAAAGAGGCCCTGCCGGCCACTGTCATCTATTCCCTGGCCGGCATTCTGTTGGCGCTGCTGGCTTTCCGTCTCCTCGACTGGCTGACGCCGGGGGATTTGAACAAGAAAATTTTTGAAGAAGGCAATGTCGCCGCCGCGATCCTGGGAGCGGCCCTCGTCCTCGGGATCTGCGCCATCATTGTGGCTGCCATTGCCGGATGAATCCTGCCCGATCCGAATTAATAGACCGCGAAGCCGCCCGGCGCCGACGCAGCGCGTGGGTCACCATCGGCGTGGCGGCGGCCATCGTCATCGGGGCTCCGGTGTTGTTCCATCAATGCAGCCGGGACGAGGACCCCGTGGTGGAAGGGCAGTCCTACGCCAACAACCATTATGTCCCCGGAGCCGGATATTATCATGCCGGCTATCACGGGTTCTTCCCCTTCCGCTACAATCATTACGACGCCGGGCGTGGCAGTTATTTCTACGGCGGCGGTTGGCATCCCAGCCCGGATACGGCGCGGAATTTGACGTCCTCCGTTCCCAGCCGCAGTGCCGTGGCCAGTGCCAACAACCAATTCCACTCCACCCAGGCATCCCGCCGCGGCGGGTTCGGCCGCACCGGCGGTTTTTTCTCCGGACGCTCATGATCCGCCACCGCCTCACCCCGCGCCCGGATTGGGAAGCCACCGTCCGCAGTCAGGGACTCGCGTGGCATCATGATGATGCGGAGACGCCCTACTGGGATGAAAGCACCGCCTACGAACTCAACGAGGTCGAAGTCGGCCTGCTGGAGGAAACGGCCGCGGAAGTGCACCAGCTTTACATCCAAGCCACGGACCACGTGATTCAAAAAAACCGCTGGGCCGATCTCTGCATCCACCCGGACCATGTGCCGCTGATCCGGAAATCGTGGGAAGAGGACGAATTCACGTTATACGGCCGGTTCGATATGGTGCTGGACCGCTGGGGCCAGCCCATCCTGCTGGAATACAACGCGGATACGCCGACCGCGTTGTTGGAGGCTTCCGTGATCCAATGGCACTGGCTGAAGGAGGTGAAACCCGGCTGCGACCAGTGGAACGGCATCCATGAACAATTGCTGGCGGCATGGCAGCGGCTGGCTCCCGGGCACGTCCATTTCGGCTCCATCGCGGATGGCTGGGAGGATGAAATTACCGCTGCCTATCTGGAAGACACCGCCCGCCAGACTGGCCTGCCGACCACCCGCCTCGCCATGGCTGCCATCGGATGGAATGAGGCGGAGCGGAGCTTCACCGATGAGGAGGAAATCCCGATCCGCACGCTCTTCAAACTCTATCCCTGGGAGTGGATGCTGCGGGAGGATTTCGGCAGACACATCGGCGCATCGAAATGCCGGTTTCTGGAGCCGCCGTGGAAACTGCTCTGGAGCAACAAAGCCATGCTGGCCATCCTGTGGGAGATGTTTCCCTCCCATCCCGCGCTGCTGCCCTGCTACCGCGAGGCCGGACTGCTGGGCGATACCTACGTCAGGAAACCCGTTTTCAGCCGCGAGGGGGCCAATGTCAGGATCGTGCAGCAGGGCAAGGTTTCGGACGAACAGGACGGCCCTTACGGCGCGGAAGGTTTTGTTTACCAGGCCGTCGCGGAAAATGAATCCTGTGACGGAAACTGGCCGGTGCTCGGGGTCTGGATGATCGATGGCACCCCCGCCGGCCTCGGCATCCGCGAGGACTCCCAACGCATCACCGCCAACACCTCGCGCTTTGTTCCCCATTGGATTCTGCCGCCTGCCTGACACCATCCGGCGACAGGCAGCATGGCCGTAACATTCCGTTGCCAACGGTGCGGTTTATCTGGCCAAGCGTCCGCTGTTCTTTCACGATAGTGCTTTCTGCCCATGAAACCGAAACGCCCCAAACGCTACAAACCGGACCGGCTGGATGCCTCCGCCATTACGCCCGAACTGGCTTTGGAATGGCGCGCGCCCCGCTTCGGCACGGAGAATCCCCAACGGATGAACAATCCGCTGTGGGAATGGCTGGTCAAAACCCGCATTGATGCCTATTCCGCAGGAGATCGTTTCGGCTATCCCTCCCCTTTCGCTGCCGGCCCTGCATGGTGCTTCGCCCGATTTGGCCAATCCGTCACTGCCTTGCCGGATGGACGGGTGATTTTGATCGCGGGAGAACATGAGGATTCCTACGATCCGGATTTTCACATCTACAACGACGTCACGTTGTATCATCCCGACGGGAAGCTGGATCTCTTCGGTTATCCGGAGACGGTTTTTCCTCCGACCGATTTTCATACCGCTACCCTGCTGGATGACCGGATTATTGTGATTGGCAATCTGGGTTACCCTGACAACAGGAAAGCCGGCATCACCCAAATCGCCGAACTCGACCTGAATACGTTCGCGATCCGGCTCATCCGCTCCACCGGCACGCCGCCCGGGTGGATCCACAAGCATATTGCGGAACTGGCACCCGACCAGAAGTCCATCCAGGTGCGGGGTGGCTTGATTGATCCTGCCTACAAAGACAGGTTCAGTCTGCTGGAAAACCCGGACGCCTGGTCCTTGGACCTCGGCACCTGGGCGTGGACCCGGTTAACACAACACCCGTGGGAACGACACGTCTTTTATGCGGAAGGCGTGCGGGTTCTGCCACTTTGGCAAATGGGCAATCTCCCTTGGTCCATGCAGTATGACAGGGGGAGCAAACCGGATCCGGACAAGCCCGCGCCTCAAAAAATCGTCCCTGCGGAAAAATGGAAAGAGTTCCAAGACCGTTTCGGAAAAACGAATCCCAAAGCCCAAGCCGACGCCGCGGGCCTTTATGCCAAAGGCTACAACCCGGACCTGGAGGTCTTCGGGCAACTTTACCAGCCGGCCCTGCCGCATACGGCCATACCGGAACCGGAATCCAACGATGAGGAAACAGCGGACGAGGGGTATGATGAAAACGGCCCTTATGATTGGGACGAGGAAGACTACAGCCAACCCGGCGATGTCTTCGACGGGACCCGCATCTCCGTGAACGGCGTAGTCGCCCGTTACACAGACAACAGAAATCAGATGGTTCTGACCATAGAAGGCAAGCTCCCTCCGGAAACCGTCAGGATCCTGGTCGGTGACCTGCGCGGCAAACTGGAGATTCTCCTCAACCGGCCTGTTATCACCCGGCGATTGCAGGAGCCAACCAGGGTAACTCCTGCAAAATAGGCAAGGTCCGCCAGGCACAGAAAAGGAAGACGGAAACAATGTCGCGGGAAGCAAGCCGCCCGTTTCAAACGTCCGGCCGGGGTCAGTCGGGAAAGGTGGACCGCACGCGCAGCCCCAGCCCGGCCGAGAGGCGGCGCCGGTTCAGGGACAGATAGTGGACCGCAGCCTTGGCCTGATGCCGCCAGGCCGGGCGGGCCAGGAGGAAGGCCCAACGGCGGTAGTCGCGGAGGGCCCAGAGAATGGTGATCCAAGCGCTGTCTCCCCGGTAGATGTCGCCAGTGTCGCTCATGGCGATCACCTGTTGATCGGGATCCAGCAATTCGAGTTCAGGAAAGACGGCCTGAAGGCGGAGATCCTGGTAGGGCACAAAAATCAAAGGCACGTGTTGGGCCAAGCCCGCCAGATGGGTGCGGGCTTTGCTGCACAGGCCGCACTCGCCATCATAAAAAACAAAAAGGGCTTCCATGTGAGTTGGGATGTTTCAGGTTGGAGAAAGCAGGGCGGGGGAGGCTCCGGGCCTCCCCCGCCGTTGATGGCAGGTCTATCCTTCGCGGGGAGTGGGGAGGGTGGTGGCTGGCGTGGTGGCCCGGGCGATCACCTGGGCCAAGGTTGTCACCGGGGCGACGGGAGGAGGTGCGGTGTCGAGTTCGGCATTCCGGCGCAGGTGGTTGAAGAGATAGAGATTGAAAAAGTGCATCGCGCCCAGCACGAGGAGCACGATGCCCAGTTTGCCCGCCACTGCTTCAAAGACACCCTGACCGTCTGCCACCCTGCCGGTGAGCTTGAGATACAGGGCGACAAATCCGAAATTCACCAGATAGAAGCCGACCACCAGCAGATGGTTCACACTGTCCGCCAGCGCTTCATTTCCCTTGAAGGCCGCGACGAGGAAGATGCGGCCATTGCGGTGCAGGGTGCGGGCCACCCAGACTGTCAGCAGGAGGCTGAGGGTGAGGTAGAGGGTGTAGGTGACGATCATGTGGTTCATGGTTGGGGATCCTGGTTGGTGGTGAACCGGAAAGCCGGCGGCTTTCTTTCGGTAATTTCTGTTTAAACCGAAATTACGGAAAGTAAAGGCCGGAAACCGGACTTTCGCAGATAACTTCCTGGCAAGGACTGGGTTTGGGCAGGACAAGCCGGGGGGAGGCTCATGACCGGCGGGCGGGGAGGATCATGACCGGCGGGCGGGGAGGATCACCCTCCGCCGATGGTGCGACGGATAAAATCAACCGCCGCCGGGCCGGCCTTTTTGTCAGGCCGGCTCAGCGTCAACACGATGCGCCCGTGGCTCTGACCGCGCACTTCCAGCAGGGTGGAGGAAACCCCTTGGCCCACCAGTGCCTCGTGAAGACGGTTCGATTGCCGGATCATGGCCTTCTCCTCACTGCCGCCCACCATCACCAGAAATGGCGGGGAGGAACCGCGGATATAACTCACGGCCGAGCCTTCCCGCTGCCACGCCTGGTTGGTTTTGGCGGGATCGATGATGCCGCGGTAATAATCCGGGCGGTGTCCCAGCGCGTAGGTGCCGGCATCCATCAGGTCGAGGCCGGCCCCGCTGACCGCGATGACGCCGCGCAGGGTGCCAGGGGGCAAACCGGTTCCGTCCAGAGCCTGTGGATTCAGCCCGGTGTAGGCGGCGAGTTGAGCGCCGGCCGAGTGACCGAAAAGAAAAAGCTGATCAGGCCGGCCGCCGCGTGAAGCAATGTGTTGGTGGACCCATCTGGTGGCGCGGGCGACATCTGCCACCTGTTCCCTCCAGCCCACCTGTGGTTGCAGCCGGTAGTTGATCACGGCCACTCCAATGCCTTGGCCGGCCAGGTAGCGCCCGATGTTTCCGTACACATCGGCTCCGCCTACCCGGAGCCCCTTGTCGCCGCCGGTCCAACTCCCCCCGTGGACAAAAATGGCCACGGGCCAGCCGGACTTTCCGGAGGGGAGAAAAAGATCGAGCCGCTGCCGGGGGGCGGGGCCATAGGAGAGATCAGCCTGGATTTGTGTCCCGGGCAGAGCTGATTTTTCGTAAAGCACGGCAATGCCGGCGCGCTCCACCACGGCACAACCCGTGGCCAGCAAGGCGGCCGCGCAGGCCGTCGCACGGGCTGACGCGGATTGCCAGGCAGGAGGGGGAGTCATCACGGAAATGCAAGCTACAAGGGCAGAACGCCACCGGCGCCCGGTTGGATGACACGGAAAACGCCGCCTTTCACGGGCGATTCCGCGCCGGCCCCGGGCCGCCAACATGAATTGGAAGAGCCGGAGCACATTCCACGTTGCGCCGGGGGGATGCCCTGCTTAGATGACCCCTCCGCTTTCCCGCGGTATTTCTCGATCTATGACTTTGCGCTCCTTTTTCCGACTGGTCGCGGGGCTGTGCGCCGTCCCTTGCCTCCCCAGTTGTGTGGGTCTCCAAGCCAGCGGTGACGCCGGACCCCATAGCGTGGCCAACATCGGCCCGGTTTATCCCGGCATCGCTTCCTATGTGGTGGCAGATGCCAATGACGGCCGCGTCCTGCTTTCCAACCAGCCGGATCAAAAGCGCTCCGTCGCCAGCCTGTGCAAGATCGCCACCGCGGTGGTTGTGCTCGATTTTATCCGGGGTTCCTCCGGGGATATCGATGAAGTCATGACCGTGCCCCCCAGCGTGACGACCCTGGGCGTTCCCAGCCCCCTGGGCCTGCAGCCGGGTGATGGGATCAGCGTGCGGGATGCCCTCTACGCGGCGATGATGGCTTCCGATAATTTTGCGGCTGAAACCCTCGGCACCCATTTCGGGGTTAAACTTTCCCAGGCGGGTCTGGGCGGGGCGCCCCTCCAGGCCTTTGTCAGTCAGATGAACGGCCTGCGCGCCAAACTCAACCTGCGCAACACCCGTTTCGCCAATCCCCACGGTCTGGAACTTCCCGGGGCCACCGGCTACTCCTGCGCTTCCGACGTCGCCCGGTTGCTGAATCAAGCTCTGACCACTCCAGGCTTCACCTTCTACACCTCCCAGAAAGAACGCCGCATCGCCTTCCTCCGCAATGGAATGGCCCAATCCCTCTCGGTCCGGAACACCAACGAAATCATCGGCCGCAACCGGATCGATGCCGGAAAAACCGGCACTACCAACCTCGCCGGTCCCTGCCTTGCCGTCACTGCCCCGAAACCGGCCACGGTGATCAAGCGGTCGGATGGCAGCACGCTGGTCATTCCCCACCGCCTTACGGTTGTGGTCCTCGGCGCGCCTGACCGCTTCAACGCCACCACCCGTCTCCTTTCCGAGGGATGGAGCCGTTACGATGCCTGGCGCGCCGCTGGCAGCCCCGCCGGAAACCTTTCCGAGTACCTTGGCAGTGCTCCGGCCGCCGTGCCCGCTGCGGCTCCGCCCGCCCAACCGGCCCCCCCGCCCGCCCCCGCCCCCGCCCCAGCTTATCCTCCGGCTCCCGAATATCCTGCAGCGCCGGCTTATCCCTACCCCCAAGCCCCCGCTTACCCGCAAGGAGGGTATCAGCCGGTGCCTGTCTACTGAACTCCCGCTTCCTGCCCGGCTGGCCGGAATGCTGCTTGCGTCTTTCCCCCATCCCACCACTCTCTCCCAACTCCATCCCATCCCTTCCACCATCCCATCCATGAGAATCGGTATCCTAAACAGCGGGGGCGACTGCCCCGGACTCAATGCAGTGATTTACGGCGTCGTTGGCGCAGCGGCCAAACTTGGCTGGGAAGTCGTCGGTTTCCGTGACGGATTCGAAGGCCTCCTCCCTCCCGGCGACTACATGATGCTCGAGCCCGAGAAAATGGCCGGCATCCTCAAGCAGGGTGGCACCATCCTTGGCACCACCAACAAAGGCCACTTCGCCGCCAAAGTCGGTGAAGGCAACGTCGCCGAAATCCCTCAGGAGATCATCGACAAAGCCAAGACCACCCTGAAGCTCCTCGAAATCCGCGCCTTGATCGTCGTCGGTGGCGATGGTTCCCTCACCACGGGCATGCAGCTGATGCGCAATGGCCTCCCCGTGGTCGGCGTCCCCAAGACGATCGATAACGACCTCGCGGCCACCGCCATGACCTTCGGATTTGATTCCGCCGTCAGCACCGTGGTCGATGCCCTCGACCGCCTCCATACCACCGCCGACAGCCACAAGCGCGTCATGGTGGTGGAAGTCATGGGCCGCAACGCTGGTTGGATCGCCCTGTGGGGTGGCATCGCCGGAGGCGCCCATGTCATCCTCATCCCCGAGATCGAGTTCAACTTTGAAAACGTCGCCAATGCCATCCGCCAGCGCGAAGCCCAAGGGCTGCACAGCACCATGGTCGTCGTGGCCGAAGGCGCCCACCTCCCCGGCGGTGATGCCATGACCAAGGAAAAGAGCAGTTCCTCCGAACACCGCCTCGGCGGCATCGGTGATTACGTCGCCAATAAAATCGCAGAAATGACCGGCAAGGAAACCCGTTCCTGCACCCTCGGTCACCTCCAGCGCGGCGGCAGCCCCACCGCTCTCGACCGCCTCCTTGGCGCCCGGTTCGGTGTGAAAGCCGTCAAGCTCATCGAAGAAGCCAAGTACGGCCACATGGTCAGTTACCAGGCCTACCACGTGGACTCCGTGCCGATCGAAGAAGCCGTCAGCGCCTGCCGCCTCGTTGAGCCGGACAGCGAAGTCGTCCAAACCGCCCGTGCCGTCGGCATTTCCTTCGGGGATAAGTAAAGCCGCGCTGATCTTGCCTCAGCCCTGCGCCGCGTGCAAAACCACTGATCATTTTCAAGCCGGGCTCCACACGGAGCCCGGCTTTTCACTTACCCGGCCAAGGGTCCGGCGGCGGCGATCTTGATCCGGATTCCCGCCCGCGGCAATCTCCCGCAGTCAGGTGCCGATTTGGAGCTGATCCAGGATGTCTGTCCTGACCCGGCGCGGAGGAGGATTGAGGCAGGAGCCCTCTTCATCCATTCAGTCGTCAAACCTGCCGGAGGCTGTGGTTACTTCGTTGCCGAGCTGCTGCGGACGATGTATTTCCCTTCGCCCGGATACTCTATTGACTGCCAACGGCGCTATTCTGAAAAAGCTTCCCTATGAACCGTCTCTCCACTCTCCTTTGCTGCCTGGTCGCCCTCACCAGCTGCAAGCAATACGCCACCGTTTCCGAAACCCGGCCCCAGTTCCACCCTCTCATGGCTACGGCCGGCGCTCTCGGAACTGCTCAGCAAGGTATCACCAAGGCCCTCACCCAGCAGACCAAAGATCCGCAGGCAGCCCTCGGGGAACTTCTCAGCGCTGCAGCAACAGCCGCCTCCGAACTCAAGCGCAGTCCGGGCAACACGGCCGCACGTGACGCCTACAACTTCGCCCTCGCCCGGGTCTTCACCAACCTGCGCGATGCCAAAATCAAAGCTTGGGACAAACCCCTCGCCGTCTCCAGTGCCAGCGGGAGCTGGGAACTGACCGGCACCACTTCCATCACCAAGGAGCCCATTCTCGACAAAATAGAATTCATCCCCGCGGACCAGATCCTGACTGGCGGCAGTTACACGAGGGACCGCGTCACCAAGGCTGGCTTGGGGGCTCCCCTGATCGCTGTCCTGGACGACGCCTCGGCGCTTCTGAAAAAAGACCGCTTCGTCCAAGGCAAGCACATCTACCTGGGTGTCACGGCGGTAGCACGGTTCGAGGGGCGGCGCTGCATCGTCAGTTTCGAGGACCCGCTTGATGCCGAAACCACCACCCTCGCCGGCCACCGGTATCCTCTGGCAGCGGATTACACCGCTCCCCTCGCCATGATGCTCGCCCGGGAAAACCCGAAGAAGATGGAGCTGTCCCGCCTGCTGCGCCCGGCCAAGTATGCCGAAACCGCCCGGCTGGCCCGGCTGCAGCCCTACGATCCTGATAAAATCCCGGTGATCTGTGTCCATGGATTGATGGATTCCCCTGCCACCTGGACCCCGCTCATCAATGCCCTGCGCGCCGATCCCGCCATCCGGGCCCGCTATCAAATCTGGTTCTACAGTTACCCCAGCGGGTATCCCTACCCCCATTCCGCCGCCATTTTCCGGAAACAGCTGGATGAAATGAAAAAGCAATATCCCGGCCAAAAGGACGCCATCCTGATTGGCCACAGCATGGGCGGCTGCATCAGCCGGCTCATGATCACTGACAGTGGTGATAAAATTTGGCAGGAAACCTTCCGGCAGTCCCCCGCCGAGACCAATCTTTCGCCAGAGTCGCGCCAGATCATCACCGATGCCCTCATTTTCAGAAAACGCGAGGATGTGGACCGGGTCATCTTCATCGCAGCGCCGCTCCGTGGCAGCGACCTCGCCACCAACTGGCTGGGCCGGTTCGGGTCCAGGCTCGTCAAATCCCCCACCTCCCTGCTCAAGGCAGGGACCGAGGCCCTGAAGTTTGTCACCAACACCGGCGACACCCTCAATCTGAAGCGCATGCCCAACAGCGTGGATACCATGTCGCCGAAGAACCGGTTTGTCCAAGCCATCAACAAGATCGAGCCAGCCCGGGACATTCCCTACCACGTGATCGTCGGTGACCGCGGCAAGGGCGGGAATCCGGACCACACCAAGCCCGTCAAATCAGATGGTTTTGTCCCATACTGGAGCAGCCGTATGGATGGCGCCCAAAGCGAGCTGACCGTGCCGTCCAACCACAGTGCCCACCAGAACCCGCAGGCCATTGCCGAAGTCCGGCGCATCCTCAAGGCCCACGCCGGGAATTAGGCCCTGAGGTTCCGGCGGGTTCCGTTGATCCGGCTTGAGTCAGGCCCGCAGGACGGCATGATGGTGCTCCATGAACCGAAAAAGATTGGGACGCAGCGGATTGGTGGTGACGGAGCTTTGTCTCGGCACCATGACCTTCGGACTACAGGCCGATGAAACGGTCTCACGAGCCATCATGGACCGGGCTGCGGAAGCCGGGATCGATTTTTTTGACACCGCGGAACTGTATCCGGTGCCGCCCAGCGCGGAGCTGTTCGGGGTGACCGAGGAGATTGTGGGGCGCTGGCTGAAAGCGAAACCGCGCGGGCAATTCATCATCGCTTCCAAGATCACCGGGCCAGGGCACGGATGGTTCCGCCCGCCGGTGCGCGGAGGGTTCACCGCGCTGGACCGGCACCAGATTGTAAGGGCCTGCGAAGACAGCCTGCGCCGCCTCCAGACCGATTATCTGGATCTTTATCAAACCCACTGGCCCGACCATGGCATGAGGCCGGAAGAGACGATGGAGGGACTGACGACCCTGGTGAAGCAGGGCAAGGTGCGTGCGGTCGGGTGCAGCAATGAGACTTCGTGGGGCTTGATGAAGAGTCTGTGGATCTCCGAAAAGCATGGATTGGCGCGGCATGACACCGTGCAGAATAACTTTTCCCTGATCAACCGGCGCTGTGAAAGCGAGTTGGCCCAGGTGTGCCGCAAGGAAGGCGTCAGCCTGCTGCCCTACTCGCCGCTCGGTGGGGGCGTGCTTACGGGCAAATACAATGCCGGAGCCCTGCCGGAGGGAGCGCGTTTCACCGATTACCTGACGCATGGTGCTCCCCGCCAGCTGAACATGGCCCGCCGCTTCGTCAATGAGCGGTCGTTGGAAACCGTCAGCCGCCTGCAACCGATCGCCCGGGACCTGGGCATCAGCGTGGCAGTGCTGGCCCTTGCCTGGAGCAAGCAGCACGACTATGTGGCCTCCACTATCGTGGGTGCCACCAGTGTCGCCCAATTGGAGGAAACCCTCCCCGCCGCGGAGGTGGTGCTGGATCCGGCGACTTTGGCCCGGATCGATGCCATCGACGCCGCCATTCCCTGTCCCATGACAGAAGACGGTCTGCGGCGGCTTTGATTCCCTGACGAAAAACTGGGCCGGCGCGTTCCCCTGCGGAGCCGCTGATTCTGGAAGGAGCGGGGGCACCGCCCCTGCCTAATTGGATAGGATGCGCAGCCGGAGGAATTGCCGGGAATCGTTGGTGACCGGGGTGGGATGGCGGAAGCTGATGGATTCCGTTCCGTCTCCCTGATCGATCGGCGTGCCGGTTAGGGGTGCCGCGCCGGGAGACCAGAAGTTCAGATTGGCTGAGGTGTCAGCCTGCAGGGTGAGCCCGGTGGCACTGCGGCTGCGGCGGGTGGTCAATTGGAGGTGCCGGGCCGGACCGACCGGGACCATGTTCCCCGTGGTGGGGGTCGCCTCGGGCTGCCAGGGATAAGTGCCATAAGCCCATTCCTCGGCGTTGGTGAGGCCGTCGAAGTCGGAGTCGGCCCCGGCAGTGCCGGTGGCGGGATCGGCTTGCTGCAGCGGGGTGAAATGCAGGGCGGACCACTGGGACCAGGTCAGGGCGGCGGAGCGGCCGAAGGTGCCGCCAGGCGCGGCAGCGGCCCGCCAGTTGGCCGGGTCATCGCCAAAGACATGGGCATTGAGCCGTTCCAGGCTGATGCCGTTAGGGCCGCCGGCGGAAACCGGCCAAGGGGCGAGCGGACTGAAGTTTACGCGGTCGACCTCAATAAAGGGAACCACCGTGAGGCCGGTCCCGTCCAGCCAGGGCGGGCCGGGCTTTTGCAAAGTGATCTGCTCCCCTTCGTTCCGCAGGGACGCCGTCGCCGGGCCGTAGATGGCGGTGGCGGCCGGGATGCTGTATTTGGTGCGGAAGGTTTCCGGATCGATCGGAACGACAAGGACGATCTGGCCGGGAGCGAGGGTGATGCCGGCCGGGAAACTGAAGCCGATGCCGTCGACGCGCCAGACATTGGCGGGATTGGCGGGGTCGAAGAGTGGAACCGACTGGGTGCTGATGTTGCGCAGCTCCACAAACTCATCATTGCCGGGGACTGGCCAATACAACAATTCGCTGAGCGCCACCGGACCCACCAGCGGTCCGGCATTGGCGGATCCGAAGGTGGCCCGGGCCTGGGCCGTGAAAAAAGCGGTGCCCCGGGAATTCAAATGGCGTCCAAAAGAGACCCCGGGATCGGCCGGGCCGAAGTTCAGCGAGGTGCTGTAACCGGTGAGAGCGCCGCCGGCATCACCACTGCTGAGCACGGCATTTTCGCCGGTGGAACTGAAGGCAAAGGCATTCAGGCCAGTGTTGAAATCCGATTCGCTGAAAACCAGGAAACCACCGGCGGGGATCACCGTGCCGGGCGGGATGCGGAATTTTTGGAGCAGATTGTTGCTATCGCTGATCCACCAGTGGCTCACATCGACTGCCACCGGATTGGGATTGTAGAGTTCGATGCGGTCAGTATCCGGCGCGAGGGCGTTGGAGAGGAGTTCGTTGATGTAAACCGTCGCGGCCGGAGGGGCGGGATCGTCAGCCCCGGGGCTGCCCTCCGGCTGGCTGCTGGTGCGCCAGCCCGGGGCAAGGGCAGGGGTGGAAGTGGCATCGGGATCGACCGGGACGAGGGAGCGGCCGAGGCCATCCGCCTCCCCTGGCCAGGGCGGAGCATCGGACCAGGTGACACTGAAGACGGTCAGCCCGGCAGGATTGGTCAGGGTGAGGGTTTCGCCGGAGTTGGCCAGGTTGCTGGCGGCACCCCATTCCCCATGCGGGGTCACAGTGGGGTATTTTTCGAGGAAGCGGGAGGTGATACGGGCCAGCACGAGGCGGGCTCCGGGGGCGATGGTGCTGCCGGAGGCAAAGGTGTAGTCGATGCCGGCGGTGAACTTCATGCCCCCCAGTTGGAGGGTCTGGGTGCCGGCATTCCTGAGTTCGAGGAATTCGTATTCATCTCCATCCACCGTCCCGAAGTCCGTGGGGTGATACATCAGCTCCGTCAAAACGAGGGGTTCGACGGTGGCGGTGAGGAAGGTACCTTCCACCAACGGACTCCACTCGCCGGCAGTGCTGCGGACCCGGGCCTTCACGGTGGTGCCGTAAGTGATGGTCAGCGGAGCGCTGTAAGCGGTGCCGGCCACGATGCCTCCCTCGCTGCGGGGATCGAGCCCGGTCAGGGTAAAATAAATTGTGCCGGAGGCATTGGGATTTGTCAGGGCCAGGGAGGAGCCGCTGGCGACCGGGCCGGGGGTCTGGCTGAACCCGGGAGCCCTGGTGGCGGGCCAGAGGCCTTCGGCGGCAAGGTGGGGCTGGACAAAGGTGCCGCCGGCCACGTCATCGGTATAACCGTTGAAGAGCACATTGCGGCGGCTGGGGGTATTGGTGGCGCCGGTGGTGGTGTAGCGGGTGGCATCGCCCACGCCATTGAGCCACGGGGCGACGCGGTCGGTCACCGCGGTGGGCGCGATGACCGGAGCGAGTTCGGACTTCAGGACATTCCATGCGGCGAGGAGCCGCGATTCGGTCAGGGCACCGCCGTTGAAGAAGTGCTTCTGGATGCGGTCGGCGAAGAGGAGTTTGAACTCCGGACTGGCGCGCAGCAGGGTGTAGAGGATGCGGATGCCTTCGCCCTGGCCGGCGGTGGCCGGAGCGGTGGTGATGATGGAGCCGGTGGTGCCGGCCACAAACATATTGGTCCTGACGTTTCCGCTGAAATCCCCGAAGGCGCCCTCGGCGTCCCACAGGTAGTAGCGGTGGAGGCCATTCACGGAGCGCTCGCGGGCGCACACAAAGTTGTTGTGCGGCCAGTCGCCGGTGACGCCCAGCAGATTCACAATCAAATAGTCCGCAAAATTCACCATATCCAGCCGGGTCTTCATGCCCTGGTAGTTGGAAAGCGTGCCTTGCGGGTTGTTGCGGATATAGGTCAGCATTTCCTGAAAGGCGAGGCCATCGCCACTCGCAATGGCCGTGACCTGTCGCACGTCCCAGGCATTGGTGCCGCCGTGGTGCCGTTGGAGGAAATCCTCTCGGATGTGTTCGCAGAGGTTGTAGTAGCCTTTGTAGATGCCGTTGACGTATAGCGTGTTGATCATGCCGCGGCTGCCTTCCTGGCCGGTGCTGATAAAGACCCGGCGCATGAATTCATCCTCGACAAACGGATTGCTGGGATCGTTTTTTCCGGCCCGCACGCGGACGTCATGGAATTGATTGACTGGATAGTCAGGGAAGAGGCTGTGTTCCAGCGGATCGCCGCCATAGTCGTCGCGGAAGAAGAAATTGAAGGAGGGTTTTTCCGTGAAGGAAGTCGCACTCCACGCGCCATCGTTGGGAGCGGGCGAGGCCCCCGGAGCGCGGTTCTGATTGGTCAGCTTGTAGCGTGGCCGGGCGTGGCCGCTGCCGGAAACCCGGAGACCGAATCCGATGTTGGGCCCCGGGGTGCCATCGGCCCGGAGGATTTCCAGATGAGCCGGACGTTCAATGAAACGGCCGCGGTGGATGGGGTTGTTATAGGCCGTCAGGTCGGCGGGGGTGCCCGCGGTGGCTCCGGTCTGGGTCCAGACGCCATTGTTGTTGGTGGGAAGCGGGGCAATGTAATTGGGAAAGGCCCCGCCCTTGATGGCCATGGCTCCGAAGGGTTGATAAAGGGAGCGCTGCTCGTCGCCGGTCACGCACAGGGCGGGCAGTCCCTGCCGGGAGACCGGTTCGGCAATCAGATAGGTGCGGGTGATGGTGTCGCTGGGAATCAGGGCGGCGGCGAAGGCGCGCACGCGCAGGGCCCGCGAACTGCTGAGGGTCGCGGTGGTGCCGGCGGTGCCATTGGTTTCGGTCGGTTCGGTGCCATTCAAGGTATAGCGGAGGGTGGCCCCGGGGGTGCTGGAGGAAAAGGAGACGGTGCGTGATCCCGGATAAAAGCCACCGGCGAGGCTGAGCACCGGTGCCGCCACCTTGCCTGTCAGGACCGCCCCGGCATTGGCCGTCCCGGGGGTCGGAGCATCATGGAAGCGGTAACTGCCGTCCCCGCTGCGGCCATAACTTTGGAAGGCAGTCTGGGCGGGAAAGGTGGTTTGCTGGACGATGGTGCCGAGGGAGTCGCGCAGCACCAGGGATTCCCCCTGCGAGGCCAGCTTGAAGCCGGTATGATAAAATCCTCCCGGGGCAGGGGCGGTAATGTTCAAGTCATCGCAGGCCAGCAACAGATAGCCTCCGGCGGGCAGGGTGGCCTCCGGAGGGAAGGCCCACTTGGCGGGCAGGGAAGCGCTGTCGCTGAAGGTCCAGTTGCCCAGGGAAACGGCCGCGGTTCCATTGTTATGCAGTTCCACCCAGTCGAGCGCGGAGTCAGGAGCTTCGGGGTTGTCTTCCAGGGCATCATCCTCGGACTCCACAGGTTCCCCGATGCCAACGAAATAATTGAAGATGCCGGTGGGGGTGACGAGGGTGCGGTTGGTGCCGGCGGAATTGGTGCGCAATTGGGCGCGGAAGAAGAGATCGGCGTCGTTGAGTGTGACATTATGGATCTGGACGGAAAAGACGTTCTGCCCCTGGATGAGCAGGCGGGCGGGCGGATCCAGATTGTATGTGGTGTAACTGCCCGGGGTGCGGGCGGCGCTGGCGACCGCATTATGGGGCGTGAAGGAATTCGCCTCCGCCATCCCGGAGCGGGCAACTTCCACGCCGTTCAGATAGGCGACAAATCCATCATCATAATCCATCAGAAGCTGCAGCATCAGCGGGTCGGCGATATCGGCTGCCGTCGCGGTAAAAACCGTGCGGGCGTAGAGCGAGGTGGATTGGCCCGGGATGGACGGGGTGAGATTGGTCCCGAGAGTGACGCCGGCAGGAGGAGTGCCCGCGCCCAGCGGGGAGGCCCCGCTGCTCCAGGCCGAGTCATCAAAACTGGGCCGGCCCCAGCGGGCATTTTGTTTGGCTAGGAAAATCTGGGTCGGATCATAGAGGCCGCCGGAGGGTTCCACCACCCCGGGAAGATAACGCCACGCCGTGTTGTTCGCCGCCAGGGTGACGGCCGGCGCCGCGGTGATTTTGAGATCTCCTTTGAAATAGAAATTGTCGCGGTTGTTGATGGAGGCGAACACGTTGGTGGAGGTGTTCAGCAGGCTGGTGGTTTCCCAGTAATTGAGCGCGTGAACCGCCAGGGTATTGGTGCCGGAGAGGAGGCGGGTGTTGGCCGCGCCGAGCGTCAGGGTTTCGGTGCGCAGGTACGGCGTGGTGGTAGACTCGGTATTCGCCGGGGTGCCGAAGGCGGCGAATTGGTCGCGGTAGACAAACTGATTGGCGGGGCCGGCATTGCGGCGGATCACCTCCACGCCATTGAGATAGCAAACGAAACCATCGTTGAACTGCACGTCGAAACTCAGGGCGTCGGCCCGCCCGGCATCGCTGGCGGAAACCGTAAACGTCTTTCTCAGGTACAGGGTCGGCGTCAGGTTCTGCATCTGGGTCGCCGTATTGGTCGTGATGGCCGGGGCCGGCGAAACATTGGTGAAGGTGCCGAATCCAAAGGGACCGGTCCCGGTACTCCAGCTTGCATCGCTGAACCCGCTGGCATACCATGGCGTGCCCGTGCCGAGAGTAGGCACTCCGGCCGCCGACCAACGCAGCAAGCGGTCCGAACCGCTGGCCATCAGTTCGTTGATCACGATTTCAGCCCCTGCCGGAAGGGTCCCCAACAGGGCCAACAGAGGGGGAAGTGCTCGAAGCACAGAACGGGGGACGGGTAGGGGCATTCCGTCCTTATGGCCGAAGCCAGTTGGAAAATGCAACGTTTTAGTCAGATTGCCCCGGTAGGACCGGGCCTGATCAGGGAATCCCCTGGTCCGCGGACCATCGATTCAGGACCTTGCCGAGCGCTCTACTGCGCGCTGTGGCGTCAGCCCTTGGGCTTGGCTTGGAGGAATTGCTCGACCCAGCCGATGTTGTATTTGCCGGATTTGAAGTCGCTGTTATCCAGAATGCTGTGCTGGAAGGGAATGGTGGTCTTGATCCCCTCGATCTTGAACTCAAGCAGGGCGCGCTTCATGCGGGCGATGGCGATTTCCCGGGTGTTGCCGGTGACGATCAGTTTGGCGATCATCGAGTCGTAATACGGCGGGATGGTGTATCCGGCGTAGATGTGGCTGTCCACGCGGACACCACGGCCGCCGGGGGCGTAATAATTCTGGATCAGGCCGGGGCTGGGTGCGAAATTGTTATAGGGGTCCTCGGCATTGATGCGGCACTCGATGGAGTGGCCGCGTTTTTCGGCTTTCCTGACGTATTCGGACAGGACGCCGCCGGCGGCGATGCGGATCTGCTCCTTGATCAGGTCCACGCCATAGACTTCCTCGGTGACGGGATGTTCCACCTGGATGCGGGTGTTCATCTCCATGAAGTAGAAGTTCTCCTGCTCATCCACCAGATACTCGATGGTGCCGGCATTGACGTATTTGATCTCCTTGCAGAGCTTCACCGAGGCGTCGCACATGCGCTTGCGGAGCTTTTCGCTGATGAAGGGGGAAGGGCACTCCTCGATAATCTTCTGATTGCGGCGTTGCAGGGAGCAGTCGCGTTCACCTAGCGCGACGACGTTGCCCTTGGTATCGCCGAGGACCTGAATTTCGATGTGGTGGGGATTCAGGATCAGCTTCTCCATGTACATGTCGCCGTTGCCGAAGCATTTTTCGGCTTCATTGCGGGCGGAGGAGAAGGCCCCGCCCATGGCGGCTTCATTGTGGACGGGTCTCATGCCGCGTCCGCCGCCGCCATTGGAGGCTTTGAGCATGACGGGGTAACCCATGGCTGCGGCGGCCACGAGAGCTTCTTTTTCGTCCTTGAGGATGCCGTCGGTGCCGGGCGTGATAGGCACTTTCCACTTTTTGGCGGTGGCCCGGGCGCGGTTTTTGTCGCCCATCGTTTCAATGGTTTCAGCGCTGGGGCCGATAAACTTGATTTTGCAGCTTTCGCAGATGCGGGCGAAGCGGGCGTTCTCGCTGAGGAATCCGTAGCCGGGGTGGATGGCGTCCACATTGGCGATCTCCGCGGCCGCAATGATGCGGTCGATCATGAGATAACTCTGGTTGCTCGGGCCGGGCCCGATGCAGATGGCGTCGTCGGCCAACTGGACGTGCATGGATTTTTCGTCAGCCTTGGAATAGACGGCGACCGTGCGGATGCCGAGTTCCTTGCAGGCGCGGATGACGCGCAGGGCGATCTCGCCGCGGTTGGCGATCAGAATTTTATTAAACATGAAACGGAAGAGGACGGGGAGAAGCCGCGGACCGGTAACAGGCGGCGGGCGGATGGGGGCAGGATCAGGCCGGCTTGATTTCGAAAAGCGGGGTCTCGAACTGCACGGGAGTGGCGTCCTCCACGAGCACGCGGGTGATCACGCCACTGATTTCGGCTTTGATCTCGTTCATCACTTTCATGGCTTCGATGATGCAGACGGTGGTGCCTTCGGTGATGGTATCGCCGACACTGGCGAAGATTTTTTCCCCAGGACCTGCTGCGCGGTAGAAGGTGCCGACCATCGGCGACAAAATACGGGAACTACCACTGGCAGCGCTCTCGGATAGTTCCGGATCTCCGGACTCGGGGGCGGCAGCCGAAGCCGGTTCGGCATGGGCCACCGGGGCCGTATGCGGGGCGGCCATCATCACGCCGGAGCCTCCCAGTTTGTCCACCATGGTGTCGAAATCGACGCCTTTGCGGAGTTTGATTTTGAACCCTTCGCGTTCCAAGTGGAACAACGACAGGTCGTTGCGTTTCATCATTTCGATGATTTGACGAATCTCTTTTAAGTCCAAGGGTGCCTCCTGTTCAGGTTTCAATGGGATTGGGAAAACGGGGTGGATTCCGGTCCGGCCCCCCATCCAAGGGGATGGGGCGGGGGGACTCATCGTAGGTTTTTTAATCCGCGCGTCAAGCCGGGTATTCTTCAGGAGTAGACCTTTCAGGGCAGGCTTGTTTTGTTCCAAGGAATTGATTTGCAGAGGGCGTGTCTCCATGATCGGAGCCGGTTTGCGGCGGCCTCCACAAATTCTGTCCCCCACCCCGGGGCGGCAGGGAACACGGTGGTCAGCCCGTTATTTCTTCGAAAGGAGGCTCACCAGGAGCGTCAGGATCAATCCGGTGCCCAGCACTCCCATGATCAGTCCAAAAACCGCCCGGCCCATGCCATACTTTGGCGTCGCGGTAGCGCGGCTCTTTTTGATGTCGCGCATGGCGATGATCGAAATGATCAGAGCCAGCGGGGCGGGCAGGATAATCAGGCTGAACAAACCCAGATACCCTGCCGCAATCGCCCAGCCCGAGCGGCCCACCGGCAGCAGCATCCGGATCCCCGCATCATCCCCGATCCGGCGCGCTGAAACCGGCATGCCGGGGGGTTGGGTCCCATAAGGCAGCGGCGGCGGCATCTCCACCGGCAGCGGAATTACCTCCCGCACCGGCCGCCACTCCGGCGTCCCTTCGGTCCAGCATGGCCCGCCGTCAGCATCGCCGGAATCTCGCCCTCTGGAAAAATGCCGGTTTGGACCCGGTTCCGGGAGAGGTGATATGAGTTCATGGCGATGGTAGGGGACGGGCTCTCCATGACGGTGGAGTCCACCGCTGGCAATCCGGCATTCACCGGATTCGCGGACGGCGTGAAGATTCCTGCCAAACGGAGGCCATCGCCGGCTTCTGCCGGAAAGTTACCGGCTGCGCAGGTGCCAGCGGAAAAAGCCCTTGGCGCCGGCGGGGAGTTGCCGCCGGATGCGGGTGATGCCGTCGGCATCCGGTTCCGTGGCGAATTCCTCCGGTCCGGTCTGGACCCACGTGGTGAGGTCCAGGGAGTGTTCGAGGGCGACACTGACGAGATCGCTGCCGGGGCGGCGGGGCTGGGTAACGAACAGGGTGCCATTGCTGAAAGTCACCGTGGAGGGAGCCGTGCCGAAGGCGTAGCTGGCGAGACCGCCATCCGTCAGGGGAAGGCTGTCGCTGGTGCCGGGGGAGCCTCCCCGGGCGGTGCTGGCGCGCCAGGAAACAGAATTGGGGGCGGACAACGGGGTGGTGCCGGAGAGGAGGGTCAGGCTGTAGCCAGCGCCGTCCGGGGCTGACGGCCACGGCGTGATGTCCGTCCAAGTCAGGTTGAGCAGGGGGGCGCTGGCAGCATCGAGCAGGGTCAGGGTGTCGCCGCCATTGCCGAGCTGGCCGGCGAATTCCCCCGCCACCGGCAGGCCCGGGCCGTAGCGCAGGGTGAAGGCCGGAATGTTCCGTACGAGCAGCAGCCGTGCGCCGGGCGCGAGCGACCACTGCGTTCCCTCGTCGAAGCGGTAATCGATCCCCTGGACAGGGCCGGTTTTGACGAGGCGCAGTCCGGCCAGGCTGATTTTGTCAGCCCCGGCATTCAGCAGTTCCACAAACTCAAAATCCCCGGGATCGGTGAAGCCGGCGGCGAACTCCGCGGCGTCAGGTGGGGCCGGATGATAGTGAATTTCGGAGAAGGTCAGGTTCAAGGCGGTGGCCGGAATGGCGCCGGTGACGTAGATGGCGCTGGCCGGGGCGCTCCAGCGGGTGGCGGAGACGCGGTTTCGGGCAGTTATTCTGGTGTCTGCGGCGATGGTGTGGAGGCCGGTGCTGGAGGCGGCGGGGGAAACGGTGCCGCCCGCCAGGCGCGGATCGCTGCGGTCCGTGGTGTGCCATGGCACGCCGCCCACGGCGGTGAGGGCAATCTCCTGCCCGCTGCTGACAATCCCTCCGGCGGGACTGAGCACCGGCCGGGCGGCGTATTGACCATCCACCCAGGTGGCCCGCTGGGTCAGCCACGACTTCATTTGCGTGAGGCTGCTATTCCATGCCGCGGCGCTGGAGATGCCTTGGGCGACTGCTTTGGCCGCCGTGATTTCCGCGGCCTGATCGTCAATCACGTCCGTGATGCCGGCATTGCTCATGGCGCCCTGTCGCCAGGCGAACCAGCGGTCGGTGTAGAGCTGCAGGAAATCCGGATCGGCAAAGAGGCGGGCGTACCAGATCCGGTCTCCGCGCCAGCGCAGGCTGCCGGTCGCGCCGCCCCCGGCGTAATAGCTGGCATAATTGTAGTCCCAGACCGGACCCATGCGCAGTTTGCCGTCATCGCCTTTCCAGGGAAACATGGAGATGAGCATTCCGTCGCCGTTTTTGGTCAGCTCATTGAAGACAAAATAGCCGGCGAAGTCGTCCGCATCCAGCCATTGCCGGTAACCTGTTGCGGGATCGCGCCAGGTGCTGCCGTAGAGGACGTCCTCAAACTGGCGGAACCAGTTCTGGACCGCGGCCCGTTGGGCGGGGAGGATGGTGTAACCCCCGGGATTGTCGAAATTGAGGAAACCGTTGCTTTGTTTCGGTTCGTCGTCGCCGCCGGTGGCGGGATTGTCAGGCTGCGTTTCCTGGAGGCGGTTGGCCCCGGCAGTGCGGAAAAAAGAAGGAGTGGTGGTTCCATTCAGCGCGGGCCATCCGGTTTCCGGGATGGCATCCATCCGGTTGAGGCTGAGCAGCCAGCCGCCCTGCTGGCCGTCCGCGCTGAGCCGGGAGAAGTCGAGGCGTTCGGCTCCGCGGGAGACCTTTTCGAGCACCGCATAGACACCGCGGCGGTCGTTCAGGGAGAGGTCGCCTCCGTCCTCGTTGACGAACAATTCCACCCAGCGGAACCGCTGCGAAGGATGGCCGAGGCGCCGCGCGAGGTCATAAACAAAGGTGTTGAAGAGCAGGGTGGGGTCCTTGTCGGCCCCGGGATCAGGGAAGTAGAGCACCCAGTTGGAATGGGCCGGCATCCCGAGCACGCTGACATCCAGTTCACTGCCGGACGCGTCCATGGCCTCCACGGAGTAGGGTTTCTGCCGCCACGAGCTGGAGAAGGCGCCTCGCCCCCGGAGACCGATGCGCGAGGAGAAGGCCGGTTCGCTGGCAGTGGTGCTGGTGGCTCCTGACCTTTCCCAGGCCAGCCAGGCAGCTGCCTGCCGGGGCACCTGCTGGACTCCGGAGCCGTTGCCGCTCCAGCCTTTCTGCGGTACCGCTCCGCTGGCGAAGTTATCGATCATGAGCACCGGCAGCGGTGATTGATAGGTGGCCAGATCCGGGGCCAGCTTCACCCACGCGGTGGTGGTCTCCGCGCTGCGCTGGCCCGCCTGTTCCGCCCACGCCCGGACCTGCGCCGTCGCGGTGATTTCAATGGGGCTGGTGTAGGCGGAGGCAGGTGCCTGGTTGATTTGATAGAAAATTTGTGCACCGGGGGAGCCGGAGGAAAGGGTCAGGCTCACCGGTCCGCGCAACAGCCCGCCCGGCTGGGAAAACTGCACCCTCGCCGGCCGGGGCAGGGCCGGATCGTTGGCGGTGCCCGGGGTTGGCCGTTCCGCGTATCCAGCCAGACCGGGATCTCCGCCGGTCAGGGCCCACGGGAGGTCGTCTTCCTGCGGAGGAAAGGCGGGGGAGAATTCATGAACCACTCCGGACGCAGTGGTCAGGGCGAGGTATTCCCCGTCTTTGTTGAGGCGGAAGTTGGCGTGCCACGGGGCCGCCAGCGGCGGGGTATCCCGGCCGGAAAGGAAGATCACGAGATACCCTCCGGCGGGCAGTGAAACGGCGGGCAGGGCCCATTGTTGCGGGTTGGCGGGATTGTCGGTGAGGTAATAGCCTGCCAGATTCACCGCACTGCTGGTGGGATTGTAGAGTTCCAGCCAGTCCGGGAAGGCTCCGGTTTCGTCTGTCAGGCCGGATTGGTTGGAGGCCATGAATTCATTGATGACCACATGGCTGGCCGCCTGCACCATGGGAATGAGCAGGGTGCGCGTGGTGGTTCCATGGGCATTGGCCGCTGCCAGGGTGTGGGAGCCATTGGCTGTCAGGGTGATGACTTTTCCCGACAATCCGGTCACCGCAGTGCCGTCCAGCGTGAGGGTGTCGGCCCCGGAGACAGTCCAGGACAGCGTGACCGTGGCCCCGCTGGCCGCGGCAGGCGGATCGGCGGAGAACGAGGAAATGACCGGGGGACTCAGGATGCCGAGGAAGGCTTCGGCATGCCGCCGGATCGCTTCGACGGAGAGGCGGGAATCGTAGGTGGTGACGCGGAAGACGGTGCCTGACATTCCCTCGCCGCTGCTGGGATTGGCCCCCAGCCAGCCCTGGCCCGTCGGTAACGCGAATGGTGAGGCGACCCCGCTCCGGCTTCCGGCGGGGGTGCCGTTCACAAACATCTGCATGGTGCCCGCACCGTCCCACAGCCACACCAGATGTGCTGTTTCTGCCGGGGCCGGGACGGCGGGACTGAAGCGATAGTCTGCCACCCCCAGCAGGGTCATGCCCAGTTCCCCGGTGTTGTTATATTGCTGGAGCCGAAGGTTGCTTTGGGTATTTGAGCCCACTGCCAGGTAGGCACTGGCGGCGAGGCCGGAGGGTTCGACGATGCACTCGAAGGTGCCGTCTCCGGTCACCGGGCCGAAGTTGAACGCTGCATTCTGATTGCCGGGAAACGTGATCGCATCCGTCAGGGTCGCCGCTGGAATGAGCCCGCCTGCCGCCTCCCGTGAAATGACGGTGTCATAGTCCGCCAACGAGGCCCCTGCCGGAGCTGCCCCCGCCAGCACCAGCGCGGCCAGGCCGCAAAGGCGGGCGCGGCCGTGCCGCAACCATGCCTGGCCTGCCCGGACTGGAGGGAGCGCTCTCATCAGGTGGCTGGGGAACCACGCCGGTCAACGCCGCCGGCGGAGGGCCAGCCCGGCGATTCCGGTGAGGAAAAGAATGCTGCTGCCGGCTTCGGGTACGGCGGCGAAAGCGTTGTAGTGTGTCAGGATCTCCGCCGCTCCCAGATCACTGTCATAGCTGGCAAATCCGAGGATTTTTCCTGGGAGGATATCAAAGAAGGCCGACGTCGCCGGCGCATAGGCCGCTCCGAGTCCCTGCTCGCCGGTCAGGGCCAGGGCGGCCGCAAAGCTCGTTTGAAAGACGCCATTCAGATAGAGATCTGTCTTGATGCCATCGGAAGTGAACACCACCTGGGTGTTGGAGTTGATGGGGGCCGCGATGGTCGTCTCATAGTCCGCCACCCCGAAGGCAGTCATCCCAAGATTGCCGGTATCGTTGTATTGTTCGTACTTCAGCCCCTGACGGCCATTCTCGACCGATTGGGTGCCGAGCAGGGCCGACGAGATGGAACCGGTAGCAGACGGGTCGGCATTGACAATAAATTCAAAGGCCCGGCCGCCGGTCAGGGTGCCGATGTTCGATAGGACAGGCGCGGAGACTTCACTGAACACGGTCGCCGCCGGAACGCTGCCGGCATTCACTTCAGCCTGCCAGAGGGTGAGGGTGGCTCCCGCCTCCTGAAGGGGGAGGAGCAGGGCGCTGGTAACCAGACAGAGGGTGATGGCTTTTTTCATGGGACGATATTTTTGCAGGTGTTGTGTTGTGTTGGGATGGACGCTGGAGGGGAAAGGGAATCAGAGGCGGACGATCCGGAAGAAGAGCCGTTCCGCTGCGGAAGGGGCCGCAAAGGTGCGGGAGGTGGTGCCGCCAAGGGTGGCCGGAATGCCGGCCACTGCGGTGTTGGCGAAGGTGCCGGGGGTCTCGCTATAGTCGATCCGGTAGGTCGCACCGTCATCGGAACTCCACGTCAGGGTGATGGCCCGGGTGGTGGCATTCCGGCTGAAGCCGGTGATGACAAACGGACCCGGCGCCACCGGCGTGGTGTTGAGCAGCGCGGCATAATGCGCGGCAATCTCCGCCGGCGGGAGCGCCTCCGCATAACTGGCAAACCCGAGGATGTGCCCGTCAAGGCGGTCGAAGTAACTGGCAGTGATGATCGGCAATTGGGCGGCGGTGGCCAGTCCCTGCTGGCCGGTGCCGGTGAGCGCCACCCCGGTGAAGGTATAACTCAACACTCCATTTACAAACAGCTGGGTGTCGGTGCCATCGGAGGAATAAACGATGTGGGTGTCGATCAGTTCCGGCGCGGGAATGGAGGAATTGAAATCGGCCACGCCATATTCCGTGATCCCGAGGCTGCCGGTGTCCTGCCACTGTTCGAATTTGAGGGCCTGGCTATTTCCTCCGAGCAGCGAACCGCTGGCGTTGCCGAGACCGGCATTGACGATAAATTCGAATGAACGCCCCCCGCTGAGGGTTCCCACATCCACGCTCCTCCCCTCGCTGCCATTGGTGGCTTCGAGGATGACGGTGGCGGGACTTCCACTGTTCACCGTGGCCTGCCAGGCGCTGAATACCTGTGCGCCACCGTCCTGCTGGAAGGATTGATAGTGGGTGTTCACCTCGGCTTCCGTGAGGGCATTGTCATAGCTGGCGAAGCGCAGCACCTGCCCGTCGAGCGGATCGCGGTAGACGGTGACACCCTCCAGCCCCGTGATGGTGGCGGCGGCGCCGAGGGCGACGAACCCGGTCAGCGAAATGGGCACCCCATCAAGGGTCTGTTGCCACACCCCATCAATGTAGACGTCCGTGCCGGTGTCCTGGGAAACCCAGACGATTTGAGTCAGGGTGTTGTAGGGGCTGGGCACGGTGGTGACGTGATCTGCGACCCCGAAGGCCGTCAGACCCAGCACGCCGGTGCTGTCCCATTGGTCGAACTTCAATCCCTGCACGCCGGACCGTCCCATCAGCGCTTCGGATCGTCCCACCTCACCGGCATTGACGAGGAATTCAAAAGTCCGGGGGCCGGAGAGTTCCCCCAGATTGCTGAGGACGGGAGCCATGCCTGAGATCGGACTGAACACGGTATTGGCAGGCGGGATGGCGCCGGAGGTCACCGCATTGCGCCAGTTGGCGAAGGAGACCGGCGTGCTGCCCACCTTGAAGGCGGTATGATGGGCAGCGATCTCTGCGGCCGTCAGTTCGGAGGCGTAGCTGGCAAATCCGAGGATATGCCCGTCCAGCCGGTCAAACACAGGTCCCCCTGCGCCGTCGGAAACACCCCCGAGCGATTGTTGTCCTGACAGCACCAGGTCCACTCCGGTGAAGGTGTGCACTGCAGCGCCGTTGATATAGAGCCGGGTGTCCGTGCCGTCGCAGGTGAAAACGATCTGGCTATCCTGGTGCAGCGGGCCCGGCACCGGGGAGTCGTGGTCCGCAATGCCATAGTCGGTGATCCCCACATGACCAGTTTCGAAATTCTGTTCGAATTTCAGGCCCTGCAGGCCGGCCAGCCCCATCAGGGCGGAGGAGCTTCCGGCGGCCCCCGCATTTACTATGAACTCAAACGAGCGCGGGCCGGTCAGGGTGCCAACATCGAGGACGACGGGCTCGAATCCGGAGATGGCCGGTCCCGAGATGCCTTTGATATAGGTTGCGGAAGGAGTGGTGCCGGCGGAATCGACCGCCGCCTGCCACTCGTCCAATGCCGCATGGAGGGAGGCTGGGGCCGCGAGGGATCCGGCGAAGATCAATGAGAGGGGGAGTTTCATCAGAGGGGGAGACGTTGGAGCAACGCCGGGGAATGCAGATAACAGAAACATCAGCACTCCGCGTGCTATTGGCCAGCACAATCACCGGATTTGTCAGATTACTGGTGTAAGATGTGGGATTCCGTTCAGCCCGGGTCGGTCAGGCACCGCTCCCATGGCGCCAGGCAGGGATTTCTGAGCAGGGAACCTGACGGATATGTGTCTTGACATGACGTTTGCCTGCGGAAGTGCCCCTTGGTCAGGCAGAACCGGATTACTCCTGGCAAAATCCGGGGTTCTTCCGCTGCTGCGGAATTCAGCCGTGCTGAATCATCAGGGAACAGGCGGCATCACACGCTTCGGCGGCGGCCGGGCCTCCCTGGTTGCAGGTGGCGAACACCCCGAAGGCTTTTTCCGGGGCCAGCCAGACAACGGAGAAGTTGGCGTTGTTGCTGCCGGTGTGCGTGAGGCACCGGCCGCCGGCCCAGGGACGGTCGGCAAGGCCCCAGCCGCAGGCATAGTGGCTGGCGGGGTCGGGGGTGTGCAGGATTTTATACAACGCGGGCGGGAGCAGGGCGGATTGGCCGGCGGCTCCGCGCAATTGGTCAGCGGCGAAACGGGCGTAGTTTTCCAGACTGGCGTGGACGCGTCCGGCGGGACCGAGTGACGGCGGATTGTCACAACCTGGTCCGTTGGCAGGAAGCGGGTTGCCTTTGGAATCGTGCGGCCAAGGCTGGTCTTCTTTGCCTTCGGTGCCCGCCGGGCCTTGTCCGGCGGTAATTTTCAGGGGTCGGAAGAGACGTTTTTCCAGCAATTTTTCCCAAGACTGGCGGTCGAGTTTTTCCGCAAGGTGGCCGGCAATGGCGTAACCGACATTGCTGTACAAATAGGAGCCGGGCGCGGGCCAATCGGTTCCCGGGGGGGCGGCGAGACGCAGGATTTCCCCGCGTTGATCGGCGCGGGGGAGGTGCCACCAGGAGAGCAGATTGGCCCGCAGGCCGGAGCGGTGCTGCAGGAGTTGCAGGACGGTGATGTCCTTGGTGCGGGGGTGTGCTTTCCGGCAGGATTCCGGGATCAACTTGCCCAGTGGATCGTCCCATTGCAGCCGGCCCTCCTGCACATAAGTGGCGAGCAGGGTGGCCGTCATCGCTTTGGTCATGGAGCCGTAATGCCAAAGATCGGACGCGGTGACGGGAGTGCTGCCGCCGGCTTTGCGGAATCCCGTGTCGGATTGAATCAGGAGGCCATCCAAACCGAGGCGGGCGGCGGCGAGGGCAGGGACCTGGTGCTTTTGGCGCAGAGCTTCCAGTTTTTCCCGCAGCCCGGCGGCGGCAGCCGTGGAGACGGCTTGAACGTGGGTGAGCGAGATTGCTCCTCCGCCGAGACTGGCAATAAAATGGCGTCGGTTCATCAGGGGCAATCCGGGATTGCGGACAGGGTTAGGTGACGAAAAGTTCGCTGTAATATTCCAAAGCAACTTCCCGGCAGCGGTCGCGGATTTTCGAAGCTTCGCCGAGGGTCAGGGCTTCGTCCAGCAGGGCCACGCAACGGGCGGAAGGGAGCTTCCGGATGGCGTATTTGACCATGGGGAGCTGGGGCGTGGACATGCTCAGTTCCGCAAACCCGAGGCCCACCATCAGCGGGGTCAGCATGATGTCGCTGGCCATTTCCCCGCAGACACCGGTCCAGATCCCGGCGCGGCGGGCGGCATCGCTGACGCTTTTCAGCAGCTTGAGGATGCCCGGGTGGCAGGGTTGATAGAGATCGGCCACCATTTCATTGCCCCGGTCCACCGCGAGAGTGTATTGGATCAGGTCGTTGGTGCCGATGCTGAAGAAATCGACTTCCTTGGCGAGGGTATCGGCGGTGAGGGCGGCACTGGGCACCTCGATCATGGCTCCTACTTCCATGTTGGTGTCGAAGACCACGCCTTCCTTCCGGAGTTCATCCTGACACTCGGCCAGAATGGCCCGCGCTTCCCGGAGTTCCTCCACACAGGAAATCATGGGAAACATGACGCGCACCCGGCCCACGGCACTGGCCCGCAGGATGGCGCGGAGCTGGGATTTGAAGAGTTTGCGGCGCTTGAGGGAAACCCGGATGCCGCGCCAGCCGAGGAACGGATTGGTTTCGTTCAGGCTGTCGTGCAGGCTGTGCAGTTTGTCCCCCCCGACATCCAAAGTTCGGATGATGACCCCCTCCGGTCCGGCGGCGCTGGCGATCCGGGCATAATTTTCGGCCTGCTCATCCTCCGTGGGCAGGGAGGTGCGGTTGATAAAGAAAAACTCGGTGCGGTAGAGGCCGATGCCTTCCGCCCGCCAGGCATTCACCTCCACCATCTCACTTTCAAACTCAATATTCGCCGAGAGCACGATCCGTTTCCCGTCCACGGTTTCCGCAGGCAGGTCCACCATTTCGCGCAGATGCCGTTCGAGGGCGGCTTTTTTGCGGCGGGTGACGGCATAGGCCGCAAGGGTTTCCTCGCTGGGATTGATGATCAGCAGGCCGCCGTAACCATCCAGCAGGGCATCCTGACCGGTGTGAAAACGCGTCGAGAGGTCAGGAATCCCCACCACCGCGGGAATGCCCATCGACCGTGCCATGATGGTGCTGTGGCTGGTGTGGCTGCCGCCTTCCGTGGCAAATCCCAGCACCGTAGCGCGGTCCATTACGGCCGTGTCACTGGGCGTCAGTTCGGTGCTCAGGAGCACATGGGGCTCGGCGGGAGCCAGTTCCAGGACGGTGCCGCGCAGATTCCGGACGACCCGGCGGGCCACATCTTCGATATCCACGGTGCGTTCCCGTAAATATTCATCTCCGATCCGCCGTAGCGTCTCCACGTAGCGGGCCATCACGCCGTAAAAGGCGCCTTCCGCTTTTTGGGCTTTTTTGCGGATGCGGGAGAAAACCTCATCCAGCACCGACCGGTCCTCCAGCATCAGCAGGTGGGCATCAAAGATATCCGCATCATTCGTCCCGATCTCGCTGGCGATGCGGTCGCGCATGTTTTCCAGCTGGCGCCGTGTCGTTTCCAAGGCGGTTTGCAGCCGGAGCACTTCACGCTCGACGGCATCTTCCGGGATTTCCTCCAGTTCCGGGATTTCGAAAACATCTGTCGTCAGATGCACCGGCCCCCGGGCGATCCCTGGGGACACACCGATGCCCACGAGAACCATTTCCTCGCCTGACTGGGCGCCTTTCTCAAACATCATCGGGGCCGACTGTGGCGATTCCCCCGCCAAGTGCAAGTGCAGGGGCGAGGGGGAGGCTGGGATTGATCTGGCCGGATGGACCGCCTGATTGCGCAAAGAAATGACTTTGCCGGGCCTTGCCCAGGGCCGTCGCCGTAGGGAAATCAGGCTGGATTCAAACCGGCAAAAAGAAGCCCGGGAGGTCCCGGGCTTCTTTGATCGGTTGAATTCAAGGCGGATTTCAGGCCTGGCCTTTCATGAAAGCCTCTGCCGCCGGGGCTTTCAGGGCTTTGAATTCCCGGGTCAGGTTGGTCAGCGAGGCTTCCACGCCCATGCGTTCAAGGCTGCTGGCACCGACAAATCCGACCGCATCGGTGGCTCCCATGACGCGTTTGGCGTCTTCCGGGGTATTGATCGGACCGCCGTGGCAGAGGAAAAAGATGTCCTTCCGCACGGTGCGGGCGGCGTCGATGATGTCCTGAGTGCGTTTGATGGTTTCATCCCAGGGCACGAGGGCATTGGTGACGCCGATGCTGCCGCCGATGGTGGTGCCGACGTGGGCAATGATGGCGTCGGCTCCGGCCTTGGCCATTTCGATGGCTTCCTGCGGGCTGCCGACATACACCACGCTGAAGAGATCCATGCGGCGGGCGAGGGCCACCATTTCATATTCCTTGACCACGCTCATGCCGGTTTCTTCCAGCACGCCGCGGAAATGGCCGTCGATGATGGTGTGGGTGGGGAAATTGTTGACGCCGGAGAAGCCCATTTCCTTGACCTTGCCGAGCCAGTGCCACATCCGGCGGCGCGGGTCGGTGGCGTGGACCCCGCAGATCACGGGGCATTCCTCGACGACAGGGAGGACTTCGTATTCGCCGATTTCCATGGCGATGGCATTGGCGTCCCCATACGCCATCATGCCGGCGGTGGATCCGTGGCCCATCATGCGGAAGCGGCCGCTGTTGTAGATGATGATCAGGTCAGCGCCGCCTTTTTCGATGAATTTGGCACTGATTCCGGTGCCCGCGCCGGCGGCAATGATGGCGTCGCCTTTGGCCGTGACGGCACGCAGGCGTTCGATGACTTCCTCACGGGTGTAAGGGTTTCCTTTTCCGGTCCAGGGGTTGGGCATAATTTTAAGTGGGTGGGTTGAGTGGTAAGGTTGAAATGGCCGCGGCACGGAAGGGAGCCGGCGGAGGGGCGGGATCAGACCGGCGGATACTCGATCGGAGTGAAGTGGCTGACCCACGGTTCCTCGCGGAAGCAGTCCACCACCATGGGTTCGGGACCGCGGATGTTGTTGAGGATGGCGAGGAATTTGAGGGGAGCCGGCCCGGGATTCAGGGTCATGTGCGGCATGCCGGCGGGGATCAGGGCCATTTCCCCAGGGCCGAGGAGTTTCTTTTCCTCCCCCACCCACTGTTCGGCCTGGCCTTCGAGCACGTAGATGATCTCCTCCCGGCCGGGATGATAGTGGAAGAGGTGGGCTTCATGCGCCGGGAAAGTGGCGCGGCAGAGATACAGGTCCTGACTGCCGGCATTTTCCACGGAGACGAACTCTGCCACCGCGCACCAGGGGAGGGCGATGTGTTTGGCGTCGTCAGCGGTCAGGTATTTTTTGGAAGGGGCTGGGGTGCTCATGCGGAAGGGGCGAGAGAACCATGCCGGCGGGCGCTTGTCCAGATGACAAGATGGAAATAGAACATATAACTTTGCGCAATACGTGGGCTGCATCCGATGAAACGCGCCCCCGTCCGGCCACGTTCCAGGGAAGCACTGCTGCTTTTTTTCCCCAATCCCATGAAACCATATTTCTTATTCCTCGCTGCCGCTGCTCTAACGCTCTCCGGCGCCCGTGCCCAGGAGGGGGCGGTCACCTTTGAGGCCAAGGCCGGTCCGGGGCAGGGAAAACATGTGGTTTTCCTGAGTGGGGACGAGGAATACCGCGGCGAGGAATGCCTGCCGGTGCTGGCCAAAATCCTCAGCGGCAAACACGGCTTCAAGACTTCGGTTTGTTTTGCGACTGGCAAGGACGGCACCGTGGACCCGAATGTAAATACCACCTTGAGCGGTTCCGCAGCGCTGGATTCGGCCGATGCCATCGTGATCCTGCTGCGCTGGCGGCAGTGGGAGGATGCGGCGATGGCCCGCTTCGACAAGGCCTTCAAAGCTGGCAAACCAATTATTGCGCTGCGCACCAGCACCCATGCCTTCAAGTTCCCCGACAGCTCCCCTTGGAAGTCCTACAATAAATTCGGAAAAAATGTGGTCGGCGAGGATTGGGTGAGCCACTGGGGCAACCACAAGGTGGAAGCGACCCGCGGGGTGATCGAGCCCGCGCATGCCGCCCATCCGGTCCTCCGGGGCGTCACTCATGTCTTCGGGGACACCGACGTCTATGAAGCCTATCCCCCGGCCGATGCCACCATTCTCCTGCGGGGTCAGGTGCTCAAAGGCATGGCGCCTTCCGATCCTCCGGCAGCCTATTCCAAAAAGCGCGCCACTGACCAAGTCGAACAGGGCGTGAATTCGCCCATGATGCCCGTCGCCTGGGTCCGCGATTTCAAACAGGAGAGCGGGGTCACCAACAAGGTGTTCACCACCACCATGGGATCGGCCACGGATTTTGTCAGTGAGGACCTGCGCCGTCTCGTGGTGAATGGCGTGTATTGGTCCCTCGGCATGGAAGTGCCCGCCAAGGCCGACGTGGGGATCAGCGGGACGTTCACTCCCTCCAAATACGGCTTCAACGGAGCGAAAAAAGGATTGAAGCCTGCGGATTTCGCTCCCGGAACCGGCAAATAACGGCGCGATCCTGACTATGCCCGCCGCTCCGTGATTTCGACGTCCTGACGCAATTTCACAATCCGGTCCGCCGGCAAGGCTCCGCCGCGCCAGACCACGCCGCCATACACCACACTGCGGCGGCCGATCAGGCTGCCGGGATTCAGGACCGCATGGCAGCCGAGGTCCGCGTAGTCGCCGATCACCGCGCCGAACTTGGGCAGGCCGGTGTGGATTTTCCCGCCCTCCGCCCGCCCGTCCAGCACCGGAATGCTGCCATGGTCGTGCCGCCAGTTGGACAGGATCACCCCGGCGCCGAGGTGCGCTTTGTGGCCGATCAGGGAGTCCCCCACATAATTCCAGTGGGGGATTTCGGCGCTGTCCGACACGATGCAGTTTTTCAACTCGCAGGAATTCCCGATGATCACGTTCTCCCCGACGATGGTGTTCGGCCGCAAATAGCAGCCCGGTCCCACAAAAGTCCCCGCGCCAATATAAACCGGCCCCAGCAGCACGGCCCCATGCATGATCTGCGCCCCCGGGCCAATAAAGACCGGTCCTTCAATGTGGATATCCCCGCGGATGTCGCCTTCCACCGAGGGTTCCAGCCATTCCTTCAAAAAGGGCCCGATCCGGGGCAGGGCCTCCCACACTTCCCCGATGCCCTCAAACAGGCGCGGAAACGGCGTGTGGATCACATCAAGATAGTCAGAGACAGGATGCAGCGGCATGGGGCAGTGCATGCCACGGACCTGGCTGAAACCAAGCGGAAACCCACCGGACCAGTGCTCCGCCGGGAGGGAATGGTTAAAGATCCAGGACCGCCTGCCGTTCCACCAGCCGTCCACAGGCCGGGCAGGTGACCACCGTGTCCTCGCGGGCCGCATCTTCAAAGACGTGGCCGCAAACCGCGCAGACCACCTGGTGTCTGGTCCGGGCCCGCTCGCGGCGGCGCTCCCGCCATACCCGCACCGCCCAGAGCAGGGCCAGCCCGCCCAGCACAGCAGCGAGGTTCAGGACGATCAGATTGGACAGACTGGTGCGGATCACAGCCTAGTCTTAGTGGGGATTTCCATGCGCAGCAAGGCCACGCCCGATTTTCAGGGCAGGGCCTTCACTTTCAGCACGTGTTCCACCGGTCCCACCGATTGGGCCACGGCCTCCGCGAGGGGAGCGCGCACTTTTTCGGTCAGGGCGGCGGTCATGGCAATATCCGCCGCGCCTTCCGGCCCGTGGAAGAGGGTCTTGATTTGGCGGGTTTCGTAATCCTGCTTGGCAAAGACCGCCTTGGAGACTTTCTCAAACGGGGCGGAAAAGGGATTGTCCCGGAACCCGGCGGCGAGGTTGATGCCTTTGGTCAGGTCAGCCGCGGGGAAGGTTTTCGAGGTGTTGCCCCAAGTTACTTCGTATTGGGGAGCAGTGGCGTTTTTCAGGACGAGGGTGAACCGGTTCAGGGTTTCGTGGAAGGGAATCAGCGCCACGGCGGACTGGATGGAGTCGTCCTTTTTCACATCGCCCTCCGGCACGCAGAAAGGATAGCGGTCGCTTTTGAATTTCACGCCGCCATCGGCTGCGCCCACCACTTCATGCCCGGCGGATCCGGTCGCGGTGCAGCCCGCCGCGTCCCAGGTCAGGGTGCCAATCTCCCCCTCCAGGCCGAGGGCTTTCAAAAAAGCATAAGCCATCAAGGTCTGCCCGGCCCAGCCCGGATGTACTCCGTCCTTGCCTGTCATCATGAACTCCGGGCCAAATTTTTGCTGGGCAGTGAAACCTGCGGTGAGCATCGGCCAGTAAACATCGGCAAACCGGACGCCCATTTCCTCCGCAATCTGCACATCGTGATTCCGCAGCCGCAGCAGGCTCAAATTCAGATCCTCCTTGGTGCCGGTGGCCGTCTTCACCCAGGCCGGCATCAGCCCGATGGTGCCGGGCGAACCCAAGACGACGCGGACGCCGGCTTCCTTGAACTGGCGCACGGTTTCGGTTTGGTTTTTCACATATTCCGCCCCGATGGCGTCGGTGTAAGGCACGTAGCGGTGGTCGTTCATGCCGTAACAGGTCGTGGCGACGGTCGGCTGGAAGCGCAGCACGTCATTTTTCATCCGCCCGGCGAATCCGGACGCCTGTTCCCCGCTCCAGCCATACTGCCGGCAGGTCACCTTCAATTGCGGCACACAGGCCGTGAGGTAGGTCTCGATCAGGCGGCTGTACATTTTCTGCTCCGTGATCGAGTCCCCGCAGATCGCGAGGCGGTCACCTTCCTTCAGATAAAGTCCCGGGGTTTCTGCCGGGCGATAGCCTTCATAGGCCTTGAAGTAGGCGTCCTCGGGACGGGGCATCAGATCGCGGGCGGTCAGGCTGGCAGCCGTGGCAAAAACGAGGACAATCGTGAGGAATTTCATGGAGGATGGGGAATGGGCGTGGGTTAAAGAATTTGAGACGATCGTGTTTTTGCCTGGGAACTGCTGTCATTTGGGCGAGGCCCGGATTGCTTCGCCGTAAACGGAGACTTCGATGTAACAATTGCTGTCGATGGTGTCGGCGCCGTTGGACCATAACCGGACATAACGCCCCGTCACCGGCGGAAAAGGCACTGCCCGGCCTCTGGAGGATTCATAGTAGGAGGCGTCTTTTCCGTTGCCCAGCCCGAGGGAGTTGTCGTGGTCAGTATTGTGAACGGTTTCGGATGTTTTGAACCCGGGGTCGTCAGAAACCTGGATCAGCAGGTCCCGAAAGCTGACGGGCATCTTATGAAACCTCCAAACCCAGATGAGGTGCAGACGTTTGGATTCCTTGAGGTCCAATTGCACCCATTGTTTGCCAGGAGCCAGTTCAGAGAAATAGCCGTCGTCGCCGAAACGTTCACCATCAGTGATCAAGGACAGATCCCCCATGGGAGCGGGATCGCTGGAAGTCACCGGACAGCCACCGGAAACGAGCCGCACTCCAGCCGGCACCGGCATCTCCAACCGGTCATGTTCTTTTGAAGACTTTGGTTCAAGATTGGGTATGGCTGGATTTGGATAAGGAGGGCCGGGACCAACGAACATCGGCATTGGCTGGCAGGGCTGAAGGATTTCAGTTCCGGAAACGATCCCGGCTTTGAATTTGTCGGGCTTAAGCCGCCCATCTCCCGCAAGCGACGTGGTCACGACGAGGAAAATCAGCAGTGGCGACTTCATGGAGAATGGAAATTACAGGGGACGCTGCCAGTTACGCCGGAAAGCACCAGGCTTTTTCCAGTGGCTTGCGGCAAGCGATTTCCCTCCCTACGGTGTAACCGCCCGGGGCCGGACCGCGTCTGGCGGGCTGAATCCGATTCCCCCTCATGAAACTCCCCGTTCTTTTCATCAGTTGCCTGAGTTTGTTGACGCTTGGCAGGGCGTCTGCGGCCGAATCCCCCCAACCCCGCACCGCCGCCGAAGCCGGCATCGGGCGCATGATCCAGGAGGCCGGGTTCGACGATCTTTCCGGAACGCCCCGGAAACTTTCCTCGATCGTGGCAGAGAGTCCCTTCACGGTGATTGCTGTCACCAGCCCGTCGTGTCCGCTCAGCCAGAAGTTCGCGCCCACCCTCGCGGCCTTGGAAAACGAATGGAAAACCAAGGGCGTCAGGTTCCTTTTTACCGGAGCCATCGAGTCCGATCCGCCGGAAGCCCTCGCCACCTTCGCGAAAACCCACGGCTGGGATGGCATCTGCACGCCGGATGCCAAACAGGCGCTGCTGCAGGCTCTGGGCGCCGTCAGCACCACGGAAGTTTTCATCCTCGACCGGTCCCGCACCCTGCACTTCCGCGGGGCGGTGGATGATCAGTATGGCATTGGTTATCAAAAGGACGCGCCCACCCGGCATTATCTGGCCGAGGCCCTTGCGGCCCTGACCCAGGGGCAGCGTCCCCGTTTCGCCGGCACCACGGCCCCGGGTTGTGCCTTGGAGATTACCCCGGCCCAGCCGGCCGCCGTGACCGCCCTCACCTGGCACCGTGACGTCTCCCGCATTATCCAACGGAATTGTCAGGAATGCCACCGGCCCGGGGGCACCGGCCCCTTTGAAATGATGGACATGGAAGACGTCACGGGACATGCCGCCATGATCAAAAAGGTGGTCACCAGAGGTATCATGCCTCCGTGGTTTGCCGCGCCGCAGAGCGGGGCGCACGCCATCACCTGGGCCAATGACCGGGCGCTCGCTGAAGCCGACCGCACTGCCTTGCTCACATGGCTCTCCGGCGACCGTGCGGCAGGAGATCCCGCCGAGGCTCCGCAGCCGCTCTCCTGGCCGCAGGAGTGGGTGATGGGCGCCCCGGATGCCATTGTCGAATTGCCCACTCCGGTGGCCATCCAGGCCACGGGCCGCATGAGGTATCAATACCGGGAAGTCAGCACCACCTTTCCGGAAGACCGCTGGGTCACCGGCCTGGAGGTCCGGCCCACCGCGCTGGCCCAGGTCCACCATGTCCTGGTTTTCGCCGCCGGCCCGGGCAGCAAACGGGTCACCGATGGCGACGACTTTTTCGCGGCTTACGTGCCCGGCAGCAGTGCCGTGACCTACCCCGCCGGTTACGCCAAAAAGCTCCCCGCCGGCTCCCGACTCATCTTCCAGCTCCACTACACTCCCAACGGAACTGTCGCGGAAGACCGCACCCGTCTCGGCCTGAAATTCACCACCGCAGCCCCGCCTCACGAAGTGCATGTCGCCGCCGCCAAACAAACCCGCTTCAGTATCCCGCCCGGTGTTCCCAATCATGAAGTGAAAGGCGCGCTACCGGTGCCGTTCGACGCGCAGATCCTCTCCTTCATGCCCCACATGCATATGCGCGGCAAAGCCTTCCGTTACGACCTGGTGGAGGCCGATGGCAAGCGCCGCGAACTGCTCAACGTCCCCGCCTACGACTTCAACTGGCAACTCCAGTACCGCGCGGCGGAACCCGTGATCGTCCATGCGGGCAGCCGCATTGAATCCACCGCCTGGTTCGACAACAGCCCGGAGAATCCCAACAATCCCGACTCCACCAAAACCGTCCGTTGGGGCGAACAGACCGAGGAGGAAATGATGATCGGTTATCTGGAATACGTCAAAATGCCAGCCGCCCCCGGCCAGACCGCCGCAACTGAGGCCCCGCTCTCCCTCACGCCCAAGGCCCTCGGTCTGCTCGGCCGCCGACTCGACAAAGACAAGGACAACCGTGTCTCCCGCGAGGAAGCCGGCGCCGCATTCCTCGTCCTCCACCAGCGGCTTGATCAAAATCACGACGGCTATGTCACGGGGGACGAAGCCAAAGCCGCTGCGGCCGCCCGGCCTTGATGTGGCTCTGCTGTTTCTTGTCTGCCAACTTGTGGGTTTAGCGTCCGCCGGACGCGTGGGCCATGACAGTGGGGGATGCCGCAATGCGCTTGGACTGCTATGCTGTAATCCTCGTGACGGGCTGGCCAATGCTACTGAGCCGCAGGCGGATCAGCAGGTCGTTCAGCCCTTCGCTTACTGTTCCGGCCGGTAACTCACGGAGCCTGCTCCGGTCCCGCTCATCCCTCAGGAGAGATTCAAGGCGCAGCTTGGCGATTTCGTGACCTGCGGATTCGCCGGGGGTCAGGGTTTCCTTTTCCTTCCCATTGCGTTTCCGCTCGATAAGGTCACTTACGCCGGGCTGCGGGTATTCACCAAGGAGGGTTTCCAGGTTGGCTTCCACTTCACCACTGCGCATCAGATGGATGCCCGTCAGGAGCACCCGGTAGAGATAGAGCAGGGGTTTCACGCGGGGCAGTTCTTCGTTGAGGAAGATCTTCCACTGGGTTTCCGCAAATCCCAGATAGTGATGGGCGTGATGCCTGGTGACGCATTGCCGGGCCAGCGATTTCAATTCATCGTGCTCCGGTGTGGTGAGAACCACCAGCGGGGACAGGACCTGCTCCAGCACGTAGCCGTTTTTCCGCAGTAGCAGGCGGAAGAATTTTCTTGCATCGTGGCTGACAATGTCCATTTCCAGTCCTTCGAGAACCCGTGAATCTTCCAGGGTTTCCTGCGGTTCGTCCAAGCCCACGACCTGCGGCACAGGAAGCACGTGGGTGCCGCGCAGATCGAAGTCGGAGTCCGGTGAGGGAAAGCCGTAGAGGTGTGCGCCGCTGATGGTGGCGAAGACCAGTGGCCAGGGTTGAGCTTCGACGATGGATTGGAGTTGGGGTGGCAGGATCATGTCAGGAACGGTTGGCCGCCTCGCGGCGGGCGGCAGTGAGAAAGGTATTGGCGGCTTCGTAGTCCGGGCGTTCCGGGAGCTTGGTTTCTGTCAGGGCCTGCGAAAAATCCGTGTGCAACGCGAGCCGCCAGGCCTCCACTTCCGGCCAAGGCATTTCGCCGCGTTTTACCGCCAGCAATGCGTCCCGGTGCCACTCTACCTGCACGGGCACGCGGCAGGTGCGCAGCGCGGCGGCTCCGGTGAGGAGAAGCCGCAGCAAATGCATGGCGTGTTTCCACCGGATCGTGCCGGAGCTGCGCCGGTCCTGCTCCAATTTGCGGAACTGGCTCATGGCGTAGCCGTTGAAGGTCTGGAAAATCATCTGCGAAAGGAAGGCGTCACGGATTCCCAGCAGACGTTCGCCCAGCGGCGTGGCGGTTTCCACCAGCGGCGAGTAGAGGCACTCGAGGATGTTGGGATTGGCCTTCAGTGCCATCACAAGAAACTTCTTCAACTCCCACAAGCACCATTGGCCATCGCTGTCCTCAAACTGCTCCGGCGCGCCAAAGAGCGACCATTCCAACTCCGCCGGAGCCAGATAGACACCGCGCCGGTCGGTGTCCGACGTCTCTGTCTCAAGGCCATAGGCCCTCGATCCAATCACGCAGCGCAGGATCACCATGGACTCCAGATCGAAGTCCTCCCCCGGCCCGCCAGACCCCTCTACTTGACTGAAACGGGCGCGGAATTCCCGCAGAATATCAAAACCATCCCGGGGCAGGCTCGTTTCAAATCCGTCCGGAAACCGGACTAGGAAATGGACCTCGCCTGCGACCGGAGTGCGGGTGATCACGCCCACGGCCCCGCGGGGATGCACCACGGCACCGTGGGATCCCAGCACGGGGGCGTGCACCACGATTTGAGTTCCGGCAGGTGGAGTGGGAAGGTGGGCCATGGCGCAGCCTATCCGGGGGAGCAATCGGTGGAAACCAAATAAAAACCGTAAGGCTTTTACTGGAAACGGTGGCAGTTTATCCGCCCATAAGCTGACCATGTTGATAGGTCTTCCGGACGGAAGGATGTGATCCATCTGCATTTTCTGGAGAAGGCTGGTCATGATCTGTAGCCGCCTTGCCGGATGCTCAAAAATGAAGGCGGGCTGGAGCCGGCGGTGCTTTCCTTGATCCTTGAGGGGCTGCAATTGGATGCCCGGCCGTCGTGGATGCCGAGGCCCGTCGATCTGGAAGACCTCAACGCCTTCGTGACCGGATTGCGCCGGGCCTTCGCGGTCATGGCGTTGCCGGAAGGTCCGTAATTTCCTCAGCCACCCACCGCTTGCCCTGCCGGTGGGCTGGGGTAGGGATATGGCCCGCCAGGAGGCGGACTTTTTTATGGCTTCCCGTTTGGACACTACTTTTGCCGCGCTGCGGCAGTCGGGCCGCAAGGCATTTGTGGCATACATCTGTGCCGGTGATCCGTCGCTGGACGAGACCCTGGAGAACGTGAAGACCCTGGAGGCCTGCGGAGTGGATGTGATTGAGCTGGGGCTGCCGTTTTCCGATCCGCTGGCAGACGGGATTGTGAATCAGATGGCTGCCGGACGCGCCTTGGACGCCGGGGCGACTACGGTGGGCGTGCTTGAAATGATCCGCCGCCTCCGGGAGGTGACCCAGATCCCGCTGGTGCTTTTTACCTACCTGAATCCGGTCTATGCCTACGGATTTGAAAAATTCCATGCCGATGCCGCCGCGGCCGGAGCGGACGGGGTCTTGCTCCTGGATCTGCCGCCGGATGAGGCGGTGTTGAATGAGGAACTGCACGCCGGACTTGGCCTGCAGCGGATTTGCCTGATCGCCCCGACCACGCCGGAGGCCCGCATCCACACCCTCGCGGCGGGGGCGCAGGGTTTTATCTACTACATTTCCCGCGAGGGCGTGACCGGAGCGCAAACCACCTTGGCCACCAACATCGCCAGTCAGGTGCAGGTCATCAAAGCATCCGGCACCACGGCTCCGGTATGTGTGGGTTTTGGCATTTCCACGCCGGACCAGGCGCGGGAGGTCGCGCTGGCGGCCGATGGCGTGGTGGTGGGCAGTGCCATCGTGAAGGTGATCCAGACCCATGGTGGCACCCCGTCCGCGCAGGCGGAACTCGCGGCTTTTGTGAAACCGCTTGTTGATGCCGTGAAGTCCGTTTAAGCCGCACCCCGATACCCCATGGAGATTCAATTCTGGAAAATGAACGGCGCGGGCAATGACTTTGTGGTCATTGATAACCGCGACCACCGTTACGCCCTCACTCAGGAGCAGATCGCACGCCTGTGCGACCGGCATCGCGGGGTCGGCGCGGATGGGCTGCTGGCGGTGGAGCCGGCGGAGCAGGGCGCTGATTACCGGATGCGTTATTACAATGCCGACGGTGGCGAGGCCGAGATGTGTGGCAATGGAGCGCGGTGTTTTGGCCGGTTCGCCAATTTCCTGAACGGCTTTGCCCTCGATCAGGTCAGCTTCGAAACGCCCGCCGGGATTATTGGAGCCACTTTCCATGGCGATAACGTGCAGATCAAAATGAGCGAGCCCTTTGGCCTGCAGCAGGATCTCGCCCTTGATGTTGCCGGCACGGAACTGGCGGTCCATTTCCTGAACACCGGGGTGCCGCACGCGGTGGTTTTTGTAGGGGACATCGACGGGGTGCCGGTGAAGGAGTGGGGCGCGGCTTTGCGTTATCACAAAACCTTCGCGCCCAAAGGCACCAATGCCAATTTTGTGCACCGCATGGGCACCAGCCACATCGCCATCCGCACCTACGAACGCGGGGTGGAGGACGAAACCCTCGCCTGCGGCACCGGCACCGTGGCCTGTGCCCTGATCCATCACCTCCGCACCGGCCAGCCTGCCCCCATCTCGGTGGACGTGCGCAGCGGCGATACCCTGGAGATCAACTTCACCCCCGAAGGCGGCACCTTCAAGAATGTCACTCTCACCGGCCCCGCCGAAATCGTCTTCCAAGGCACCCTGCAGCTCTAACGCCGCATCCTGAACCCTGAAACCTGAACCCTTTTCCCTCACAATATGTATCGCGGCACCTTCACAGCCTTAGTCACTCCCTTTCTTGCCGATGGTTCCATTGACGAACCCGCCTTCCGCAAGCTGGTCGATTTCCAGTTTGAAAACGGCATCACCGGGATCGTTCCCGTCGGCACCACCGGGGAGTCCCCCACCCTTTCCTACGACGAGCACAAACACGTCATCCGCCTCGCCGTCGAATGCGCCAAGGGGCGTGGGCCGGTCATCGGCGGCACCGGTGCCAACAGCACGGACGAGGCGATTGAGCTGACGGCTTCCGCGGAGGCGGCGGGCTGCGAGGCCGTGCTCCAGGTGGCGCCTTACTATAACAAGCCATCCGCGGAAGGCCTGTTCCAGCATTTCAAAGCGGTGGCCGACAGCACCAAGTGCAAAATCATCCTCTACAGCGTGCCCGGCCGGTGTGGGATCGATATCCCGGTGGAAGTCACCGTCCGTCTGGCGGCGGCCTGCCCCAATGTGGTCAGTCTCAAGGAGGCTGGCGGCAGCGTGGAGCGGGTGAACCAACTCATGGCCGCCGTGCCGGAAGGGTTCACCATCCTGAGCGGCGATGATTCCCTGACGCTTCCCTTCATGTCGGTCGGAGCCACCGGGGTCATCAGTGTGGCCGGGAATCTGATCCCGCGCCAGATGAGTGATCTGGTGAATGCCGCGCTGGCCAATGACCTGCCGGCGGCCCGCGCCCTGCATCTCAAATATTACCCGCTGCTCAGCACCCTTATGAAACTCGACAGCAACCCGGTGCCGATCAAGGCGGCCATGGCCCTCGCCGGGCATATGCAAGGCGGCCTCCGCCTGCCGATGATTGCCATGTGCCAGCAGAAAATCGATGAACTCCGCGCCGTGATGGCCGGACTCAACGTGCTCTAACCATGTCTCCCCCCGGCGACCGGCCTGAGGAAACGGCGGAGCAGATCCGTCAGGCTTGGAATCTGGTCCACTCCGCACCGCCGCCCGGGGACGTCCCGGGGGAAGTGTCCGTACCACCGCTGGAGAAACCGGACCGGTCCTTGATGGATCCGGTGCTGCTGGACCGCGTCACCGCCCGGCAAAGGGTGGAAGAGTTGCGCCGCAGGAGCCGGGACCAACGTCGCCGCTGGAAAGCCCTCAGGATTGACCGGTGGCTCCAGTTTGCGCTGCTGCTGCTCATTGGGGTGGCTCTGGCAGGAGGAGTCTTCTGGGGTTTGAAGACCTGGAAACTACGTCAGTCCCGCGATCTCTCCCTGGCTCCCGTTTTGGCTCCAGCCCCGCTGGCGCCTTCCTCCAGTGACCGCGCCCTGAAGATGCTGCAGGCCTTTCTCGCGGCTCCGGACGCCGCGGCCAAGTCCGCCTACGTGCTGGATGCCGCAAGGGTGAAGCCCTTGATGGAAGCCGCTTACGAGGCGGGCGTTCTTCCTGAAGCCGCCCTCAGCCTGGGGGTTCCCCAGCGGCTGGATGGCAATGTGGTCACGGTTCCAGCCCAGGTTTCCGGTCCTGCGGAATTCCTCCTGCACCTGATGATCCGGGAAGTGGATGGCGTTCCGCTGTTGGATTGGGAAACCTACGAGCAGGAAATGGCCCAACGATTCCCCGCCTTTGCCGGCAATCCCGGCAGCCCCGCGGCTGAATTCCGGCTGGTCGTGGAACGGGCCCACGCGTTCGACCCCATCGTGGCAGGCCCGCTGACGGTCCGTGTGGCGGCTCCGGGCAGCCCCGCCCTCGTCAGTCCCCTCGCGGTCCATGCGGAAGCCGCCGCCGGCATGTCCGACGCCCTGCCATGGAACCGTCCCCGCCGGGCCCTGGTGCGCCTGGAGTGGGAATCCCGCCCGGACGTCCCTCCCCGGATGATTCTGCGTCAATTGGTGCGCTGGGAATTTCTGCCGTGAACCTGTGACCCGGTCTGCACTTGTCGGGACCGGCATCACGCGCCTTCAGTGGTTCATGAAAATTGCGGTGTTGAGTGACTGTCATGACCATCTGGAAAACCTGGGCCGCGCCCTGACTCTGGTGAAGGAGTCCGGCGCGGAGCGCTTGTTTTATCTGGGGGATTTTTGTGCGCCGTTTACTCTGGCCGCGTTGGCGGAGGGATTTGCCGGGCCGGTGGATGCGGTGTTTGGCAACAACGACGGCGACATTTTCCTGCTGTGCCGCGTGGCAGGCAAATTCCCCCGCGTCACCCTGCATGCCCCGTTGGCCGAACTGGAAGTGGACGGGAGGAAAATCGCGCTGAACCACTATCCCGAAATCGGACTGCGGCTGGCGGAGAGTCAGGCCTACGATGCCGTCTTCACGGGTCACGATCACCGGAAGTATGTCCACCAAAAAGGCCGCACCCTCTGGGCGAATCCGGGAGAAATCATGGGACGCTTTGGGGAACCCTCCTTCGGCATTTATGATACACAGACCGCTTCGTTCCAACACGTGCCCCTGGACTGACCATGAAATCTCCGGGTTCTGCAAAAGGGCCACGGCCACCGGCCGCGCCAGGGGTTGCGTTGCGTCGCGGGCGGCGTAGTTGGTGCGCAGCCTGCTTCTGATCTTCTGCCTTGCCTATGTCGCGCCGCCACGTTTGGGAACTCCTGTCTGCCTTGGTACTGACTGCGGTGGTCTGCGTGGGATTCTGGACCATTTTTTCCGGACTGAATCTGACCCGCAGCCATGAGGCGTTGTGGAGATACCGTGAATCCCTCTACAAGGGTTGGATCGGATCGTTGGTGGTTTCGGTGGGCGGGCTGATCGGCTCCTGCCTGGTCGCGGCGGTCCTGGTAGCGGGACAGCGGGCCCCGCTGAAATCCATCCGGTGGTTTACCCAGGGGTTGGTGGAGATCGTGCGCGGCATGCCGCTGCTCAGCCTGATTCTGATTGGATATTATGTGGTACTCAACGACCCCACGGTGACCCGGGTGCTGAACGGTGTGGGACTCGGGGGCCGGCTGTTCGGGGGGATCATGCTGCTGTCCGTCTTCACCGGCGCTTACCTGACGGAAATTCTGCGGGGAGGGATTGAAAGTATCCCGCAGGCGCAGCTGGATTCCGCCCGCGCCGTGGGCTTCAGCCGTTGGCAGGTGCTGCGGTATGTGGTTTTCCCGCAGGCCTTGCGCCGGGTTCTGCCGGCCCTCGCGGGACAATTTGTTTCTTTGGTCAAGGATTCGTCGCTGCTGAGCGTCATCAGCATCAGCGAATTTACTTACGAAATCCGCGCGTTCTACGCTGCGACCTATCTGGGCGTGGAAGCTTTTCTGCCGCTCGCCTTCGGTTACCTCATCCTGACGCTTCCTATCGCCGGCTTTTCCCACTGGCTGGAACGCCGCTTCCAAGCCGCCACCGCCAGTTGATTTGTCCGGCCCTCACTCTTGTCGCACCCCCATGAAGCTGCACGCCGATTCCCTCATCCGCACCTATGGCCCGCTGAATGCCCTGGATGGCCTGACGCTTGCCGTGGAGGCGGGCGTGCTGGTGCTGATCGGCCCTTCCGGCGGGGGAAAAAGCACCTTCCTGCGGCTCTGCGGCGGGCTGGATCAGGCGACTTCCGGTTCCCTGCAAATCAATGACACGCCGCTCGGCCACGACCCGGCCACCCTGCAGGCGTGGCGGCGGCGGAATGGATTTCTTTTCCAACAATTCAACCTCTTCCCCCACCTCACGGCCCTGCGGAACATCACCCTGCCGCTGGAAAAAGTGCATGGCCAAAGTCCGGCAGCCGCGCTGGAAACCGCCCGGCGTTGCCTCGACCGTTTCGGGCTGCTGGCCCATGCCGATAAACTTCCCGCTCAGTTGTCAGGCGGCCAGCAGCAGCGGGCCGGACTGGCCCGGGCCATCGCGCCGGGCCCGGAGATCCTGCTGTTGGATGAGCCCACCTCCGCCCTGGACCCGGAGATGACCGCGGAGGTGCTGGAACTGATCCAGGAACTGGCCGCCGCCGGACAGCATATCATCCTGAGCACCCACGAGATGGGATTCGCCCGCGCCGTGGCCGATCAGGTCGCCCTGATCGCCGCCGGCAAAATTCTCGAAAGCGGCCCGCCCGCAGCAGTGTTTGGCGCGCCCCGGGAGGAATTGACCCAGCGTTTTCTCGCCAAGGTGATGCGGTTTGCGTGAGGGGGAAGTGGCTGGTTCTGTCCCTATGGCTGAACAATGCGGTGGCGGGGAACAGTGGGAAAATGTTATCGACTTTCTGCGGGAAACCGCCCAAAGTGCGGCATGAAAATAACTGGGAGCACCATCGCGCAGTATCTTCGCTATTCAGTGGGGACGGGCTGTTTTTTGTTGTGCGCGACCTTTCTGGTGAGCGCGATGGCGGGGGGAATCGGGGGCGCCGGGATGGGGTTGCTGGCGGCGGCCAGTTTGATTGCGGGAGCCATTTGCATTTCACCCGAAGCGAACCGGATTTTAACCAGCCCCTTCACCAGCTTCATTGATTATCTTTATCTGGGGACCAGCAAAGTGCAGGCGCCTCCATTCAGTCTCAGAATGGCCCGGCATTACCGCTCGGAATGGTTGTTGGACGAGGCGGTGGTGGAATACCGCCGTCTGCGGGACTGGCATCCGGGACGGGTCGAGGTCTGGAAGGAGGCCATCCTCACCTTGCGGGAACTGGGCCAGCCGGAGGAAGCAGCACGGTGGTGCCGCGCCAGCCGCCGTTATATCAAAGATGAGGCCGGCCGGAAATTGATCGGGGAAGCGATGTCCCAATCCGTGGCGACACCGCTGGAGCGGGCCTTTTAGACGTAACCCTAAAAGAGGAAATGGCGGGCCACGGATAACACGGATGATACTGATAATCACGGATATACCCAAAATTGTGACTTCACTTTGACGGTGAATGGGAGTTCTTCATAAATCCGTGATGATCCGTTCTATTCGTGCCATTTGCCTTCGGCGGTCTCCACTGCGCTCCGGCTGTGGCCCGTCAGTGTCTTTTTTAGGGTAAACTGCCCGGCCACAGATCAGGCCCCGGTTGGGTCCGCGGCTGGCGGGGCTTCCGCACGCAACCACGCCAGCGCGGCTTCTTTGGTGGTCAGGGCGCCTTCCAATTGCTGGTCCTGGACGAGGGTCAGGAGGCGTCCGATTTCGGGTCCGCGTGCATAACCGGCGGCCATCAGATCGTGCCCTGTTAGGAGCGGTGGTGGAATCACGGGCTCGTTGGCGAATTCCTGCTGCCTGGCCTGGAGGAATTCATAATTGTCCAGCATTCCATGGCAGCCGAGGCAATCGACCCGGTGCAGCGCCATCTGGTCGTCAAAGGTCGGATGGGCCATCCAGCGTTTCAGGCGGGAGGTACGCATTTCCTTCACATGCATGAATTTCATGTGCTGCAGCACCGCCTCCACGGTGGCATCGATGATCTCATTGGAGAACTTCATCCGCCGCAGGATGTCGCCGGTCATCCGGGCGCCGAGGTCATCGTGTCCATTGAAGCGGATGCGGCCAGTTTCATCGATGGTGTGGGTGGCGGGCTTGGCGATATCGTGCAGCAGCACGCTGAGCACGAGCGGGATGCTCACCTTTTCCGGCAGCAGGCTAAGCATGAGCCGGGTGTGCACCCAGACATCGCCTTCGGGGTGGAATTGCGGCGGCTGCTCGCAGCCTTTCAGCGCTTCCATCTCCGGCATGATGGAGGTCAGGAGACCGCCTTTATCCAGCAGGTCGAGCCCGCGCACCCGATTCGGATGCAGCATGATCTTGATGAATTCATCGCGGGTGCGTTCGATGCTGATTTTAGCCAGGGCCGGGGCTTCCGCTTTGACCGCTGCCCAGGTGACGGGCTCGATTTCCCACCCGAGGGTGGCGGCAAACCGCACGGCGCGCATCAACCGCAGGTGATCCTCGCGGAAGCGTTCCGCCGGATTTCCGATGGCGCGCAACACCTTGGCCGCCAGATCGGCCTGGCCGCCGACGAAGTCGATCACTTCATCCGTGGCCGGATCCTGGAAGATGCCGTTCACCGTGAAATCCCGGCGCTGGGCATCCTCCTCAGGTGTGGAATACGTCACCTCCTCCGGCCGGCGTCCATCCTTGTAGCTGCCATCGGTGCGGAAGGTGGCCACCTCCACATGATCCGGCCCGGCTCGCACCACCACCACGCCAAAGTGTGCGCCCACTGCCTGACTGCGGGGAAACAGCGCCACCACCTGCTCGGGCCGCGCATCCGTGGCCACATCATAATCCTTCGGCTCCAAGCCCAGCAGGGCATCCCGCACGCAGCCCCCGGCGAAGTAGGCCTTGAAGCCTGCCGCCCGCAATTTCGCCGCCACCGCCGCGGCCCGTTGTCTGCTTTCAGTCATGCAGGGAAGAACGCTGGCTGCGGGCGGGCTGCAAGGTGCTATTCGCCGCTGACGGAGGGGTCGCTTCGTTGCCGGCAAGGTGCTGAAAATGTCCCTGGGAATGGGAATCAGCAGCGGAGGGCCCGGCGTTCAGTCGACCCCGACCCGGTAGAAATAGCGGGTCCTCGACGCGGGTTCAACAAAGGGGCCGAAGGTGAAATTTCCCTCGGCGTCAGACATGGTGGTGCCGACTCCCAGCCAGGTGCCTGGGGCCATGCCGGGGCTGGATTGCAGGGTGTGGGACGTCGTGCCTTGACCGGTCCCGCTGAGAGTAACGGTGAGGCTGTTGTTGGGATTCCTGACACTGAGCAGGCCGGTGATGCGGAACGGCGGCGGAGCGAATCCCGTGAAGACGTGGGCGGCTCCGGATTGTCTTGCGCTGGTGTCGCTTTGGTTTCCATTGATGCCGGTCGCTGCGCTATTGTCCCCAAAGGCACCGGCAAGTACCGTATCGCCCGAGAACGCTACGACCCGCCCGAAGAATTCTCCAAAGGTTTGCTCTAACGGGGTGTTGGATCCCTTCAGGTAAGCCTGCTGGCCCCAGGAGGTCCCCACGCGCGTGAAGACGTAGGCGGCTCCGGATTCAGTGGAGCTATTGTCTGCCTGATTGCCATTCATTCCGGTGGCGGCGCTGTCTTCGGAGGATGCACCAATCACGGCGGTGTTTCCGTCCAGCGCGACGGACGAGCCGAAGCCGTCGCTCGCACCTGTGTTGGAGGCTTTCAGATACGCTTGCTGGCGCCATTGACCGAGCACCCCACTTCCAAGGGTAAAAACGTAGGCGGCTCCAGAAGCAATAGCGGTATTCCCATTCTGATTGCCATTCACTCCGGTAGCGGCGCTTGATTCACCTGGCGCTCCGACCAACAGGGTCAACCCCGAAAGGGCGAGGCTGGATCCGAAATAATCACTTCTGCCGGTATTGGAAGCTTTGAGATAACGCTGGGACCAGGACCCGGTGAAGAGGTTTCGACTGAAGAGATAGACTGCCCCGGAGTAGAGTGCAGCATTGCTGGTCTGATCCCCCCCGACTCCGGTAGCCTCGCTATCCTCCAACGGGGCCCCCACGGCGATCTGGCTCCCGGAAACGGCGACGGAATGGCCGAACGCGTCATCTTCTCCGGTATTGGTAGCTTTCAGATAGGCCTGCTGGCTCCAGGTGGAGCCGGATCGCACAAAGACGTAGGCGGACCCGGCGCCCGGGGCTGCATTGCTGGTCTGGTCGCCATTCACTCCGATAGCCGCGCTGTCTTCCGCTGGTGCACCAATCACGGCGGTGTTCCCGTCCAGCGCGACTGACACGCCGAACGAGTCATATTCTCCGGTGTTGGAAGCTTTCAGATAGGCCTGCTGGCTCCAGGTGGAACCGGACCGCACAAAGACGTAGGCGGCCCCAGAAAATGCAGCGGCATTGCTGGTTTGGTCGCCATTCACTCCGGTAGCCGCGCTGTCTTCGTAGCGTGCTCCAATCACGGCGGTGTTCCCGTCCAAGGCGACGGAGTAACCGAAGTAGTCCCCCGTATCGGTATTGGAGGCTTTGAGGTAGGCTTGGAAGGTCCAGACGCCGCCGTCTCTGACGAAAACATAGGCGGCTCCGGCATCTGCAGTGGCATTGCTGGCCTGATTGCCGTTCACTCCGGTCGCGGCGCTGTCTTCGTAGGGTGCTCCAATCACGGCGGTATCCCCGGAAAGCGCCACGGAGTGGCCGAAGAAGTCCCCCGCACCGGTATTGGAAGCTTTGAGATAGGCCTGGTGGGCGAGGGGGTCGATGGTCACCGGATAGCGGGCGGCAGCATCTTCCACCACAATGCGGAAGGCCCGGGGTTGGCCGGGCAGGGTTTCAAAGCGGGTGTCCAGCAGGGTGCCGTCCGCGTCCCATGCCTTGAGGCCGCCGTAGGTGAGAACCGGGGCGCCGGGCGTGGTTCGTGAAGGCCAATTGCCGGGGATCGGAGCCGGACGCGGGCCGCAGTGGGCCGCGGGTTTGCAGGGTGAGCTGCAACGGCCCTTCGCCCCCCGCCGGACGGGTGCGCAGCGTCCAGCCCTGCTCAAGGCCCCGGCGGTCATTGATGAACCATTCGGTCAAGGTGTCGTCCCACGCGTAGTGGATCCGGTTCTCCGCGATGGAGACGGCAGCGCGGTGGCCGATGGCGCAAGTGGTGGCTTTGCCGCCCGGACGGCCTGCGGTGCCATACCCCGTCAGTTCCAGCCCCCAGGTCCAGGTGCCGCTGTCCGGCGTGGCCAGGAAACCGCGGGCATCGAAGGAAGTGCTCCACCGCTGGCCGGGATTGCGCGCAGCCCAGCCATCCCCGTCCGGCTCTACCCGGTGCCGGAAGGATTCGTAGGATTGCCTGACATCTTTCGAGCCGCCCGAGTCCGGGACCGGCGGCTGGGCGTGGGAGGAGGATGGCAGAAAAACGCCCATGAGGAGGAAGAGGGCGGGCAGCAGGGAGGCACGCCCGGAGCACACGTCATGAATGTTACAGAGGAGCGGAATCTTCATGGGGAGCGGCGGGTTCTTGGTGAAGGAAGCTGCCGGAGGAGGCCCCGGCATCGCATAGGATACTGCTAAAAGATAGGACCGGAGGCGATGCCGTCGGATGACGGGTAGGAAAACCCGGGTTGAAGCGGAGTCGCGATGCCAACCCAAACAACTTCGTCACGATAGTCTTGGATTCCACGCCATCATATAAATGTGCCAGGGCAGCTTCTCAAGGATATTTCGCAGGGGTCACCTCCTGCCGCACTGGTTCCGGGTGAGGGGACGCACGGTGGACTGATTCCGCCGCGCTTCACCCGGCGGGCAGCCTGCGGCTGTCTATCCCTTATGGTCGGTTCCACCGCATTGGAACTGGGGGCCAATTGCATGGACTGGGCGCAGCACCCCCGGCGCAGCCGCAGAGCGGCCCGTTGTCTGCTTTCAGTCATGCAGGGCAGAACGCTGGCTGCGGGCGGGCTGCAAGGTGCTATTCGCCGGTGGCGAAGGGGTCGTCCCGCTCGCTGTCATTGTGCTTGGTTCTAAAGATCGGTTCCTTGATCTGGTCGTCCCAGGCTTGGGCGGCCTCCGGATCGGTCTTTCGCATAGTGCGGGCGAGATGGAATGCAGCCTGATCAAATAGCGGATGAGTGCGGTTTTCAGCGAGCCATACGCTCAGTGAAGTGGGATCAGAAGAGGCCCAGTCAGTCATCAGACTACTAGCTGCGGCTGCTTGGGCACCGGGTGAGAGCATTTTGGCAATCGAGCCGATACCAGCGGCTGGATCTTGGCGGGCCCATTCCTTTCCCAACAGTTCGCCTGCTCTCCTCGGGAGCCACGCCGCTCCCCTGAACTTTTGTGCAACATCGACTCTATCAGTTTCCTCCCCTATTCCGCGTTGGATATTGTGTTCGATGGCTTCGGCTAAAACCTCAAAATTTGCCGCCTTGTAGTTGTCGGGGAAATTGCCGTGGTCAATTTGCTCAAGAAGGGACTGGCCCCCGCGCAGTCCCGCTTGGGATATTTTCAGTTTTATCAAGGTGCCGAGGTATGGAGTAAACCTCGGATCGTTTGAGTTGGAAACCAGAAGGGCTTCAGCTTTTTCAGGATGCACGGAAGCAATTCCCTGGAATAGTCCTGACCATGCTACTGAGAATCCCATGCCCGGGGAATTTTGGAGCAACAGCCAGTCAAAGGCTGCTGCTGGATCCTGTTTCCCCCACCCTGAGATAACGCCATAAAACTCCATGTTCCGTTCAATTCCGGAACCGCCGGATAAAATTGCAGCATGGGGTCCGGCAATTCTGCCCCATTGAACGGTGAAGGCAGCGAATTCTCTGTCGAACCAACGCCCGTCTTCGCGCAGGTCATGGAAAAGCTCACGCAGCCTGAGTGCGTCTTCCGGCAGCACGGCGGTAAGCAGGTGTTGGAATCGGGCTGCGCGTTGATGCTCGTCAGACAGTTCCAATACAATGTTCAATTTCGCGATCAAAACCTGATTCACCACGCCCGGCTGCATGGCGGCGCGGACCGCCGCAAGGTCAGCGGAGGCCGCATCCAGCCAGCTTGCTCCGGAAGCGGCCAAGGGATGGGCAGATTTTGGCGGAGTTCGCACGCCGGGTGGCTGGGAAGCGTGAGCCGCATGGGCCGGGGTGGCGGCGGTTTCAGGGCGGGCCGTGGGTTTGAGCAGCCACCCCGCGGCGAAGGCGGAAAGCAGGCCGGTGCCGTAGAGCGCGGCGGTGAGGGGCAGTTTCAATCCGGGTTTGGTTTGTTCCGCTGATTCATCCGCACCACGGTGTTGGCAAAGGAATGCATTCTTGGATCCTTGATTTGAGTGGCCCAGGCCGTGGCGGCTTCGGGATCGGTTTTGGCCAGGGTCTGAACAAGTTGGAGCGCACTGGTATCAAAAAGCGGATGTTGCGGGTTGGCCACCAGCCACCCGCTGGTAGCTTCCGGGCCCCATTGGTCCAGGATGATGCGGGCGGCCGTGGTTTGAGCATCGGCTGAGGGCATTTTGGCGATTTCGCCGAGGCTGGAGACTGGGTCCTGGCCGAGATAGGCCAAGCCGATTTGGTCCCCGGCAGCAGAGGGCAGCCAGGGACGGTCGGCATACTGCAGCGCCAGTTGGATGGCTTGGCTCGAGTCGGTGCTTTGATTGGCGATCTTGAGCAACGTTTCGAGGGTGGCCATCTTGAACTTGTCTGGCGAATCTCCGGAGGCGATTTGCTCGAACCATGGGAGGGTGCCGCTCAGGCCTTCCTGGGCGACCATGAAGGCAGCGATGCGGCCATGGAGCTTTTCAAAAGCGGCATTTCCGGAATTTGCCAGGATGAGAGCTTCGGCTTCGCGGGCTCTCCACTGACCCAGGCCTTCCACGATGGCACCGATGCTGGTGGCTTGGCTGATTCCGGGTTGCTGGCTGGCCCAGGCGAGGGCGGCGCCGGCATCCCGGCTGCCCCAGCCCTGCATCACTTTGGCGACAATCTGTTCCTTGCCGGCATATTCGCCCACGATGTTTTGTGCGGCGGCGGGTCCATCCAGCTGGCCCCAGCGGTGGCAGAAGGCCTCGAATTCGCTATCAAAATGGCGGCCGTCTTTGGCTTTGGCGCGGAAGAGTTCTTTGATCGCCGGTGCATCTTCCGCCCTCATGGCGGTCAGGACGGTCTGCCACTGTGGACTCCGGACGGAAGCATCCCCAATGGAAAGAATCCCGCCAAGTTTGTCGATCAGCGCCTGATTCACCACTCCCGGCTGCATGGCCGATTTCACCGTGATCAAGTCGGCGGAAGCGGCCTCCAGCCAATTTTGAGCGGAAGGGTGGGGGTTTTTTTGGGGATTGACCGCAGGATTATGGCCGGGCGGCTTGGGCGGTGACGACGCCCAGCGCAAAGTCGCGTCATCCGAAGGAGCCGCCGGTTTGAATCCCCATCCAGCTCCAAAAGCAATGAGCAGCCCGGAACCATAGACGGCTGCGACGAGGAACGGCTTCATGAAGGAACACCGAATAGCAGAAGGAGGCGCAGGGCAAGACTTTGTTGGAAGGTGACTGGGTCTGGCGGGGAAATGTGCTTCCCCTTTTCAAAGTCGAACCCAGTTTCCAGGAGATGTGAAACACAGGGCTCCCTACGGGCGTTGGGTTGGGGATGATTTACCCCGGTCAGATGTTGTTGAAGTTTGCTTTCCTGCTGTTTGCCATGGCGGCGGGGAGTGTGGTGGAGTTGCAGGCGGAGGCGGTGAGTGGGGAGGTGCTGGTGAAGGGTGAGGCGATTTACCGGAAACTTTGCATCGAGTGCCACGGGGAGAAGGGCGTGGGGGTGGACGACAAATACAAGGAGCCGCTTTACGGGGACCGGTCGCTGGCGTCGCTGACGCGGCGGATTGATAAAACCATGCCGGAGGATGAGGCGGAGCTTTGTGTGGGGGAGGATGCAGCGGCGGTGGCGGCTTATATTTACCAGGCGTTTTATTCGCCGCAGTCGCGGGCAGGGCAGGGGACGGTGCGGGCGGAAGTGACGCGGCTGACGGTGGGGCAATTCCGGAATTCGGTGGCGGATTGGCTGGGGCAACTGGACTGGCGTCCGGCGTGGGGACCGGCCGGCGAGCGGGGGCTGAAAGGCGAGTATTTCGGCAGCCAGCATTTCAGCGGGAAGAAGGAAAAGGAGGGGAAGGACAAGTTTGAGCGGCGGGATGCCGAGGTGGCATTTTCCTTTGGCGCGGAGAGTCCGGACCCGGCGCTGATCGGGGCGGAGGAGTTTTCGATCCGGTGGTCGGGTTCGGTGGTGGCGCCGGAGACGGGGATATATGAATTTATCCTGAAAACTCCTAACGGGGCGAAGTTGTCGGTGAACCGGGATGAACCGCCCTTGATTGATGGCTGGGTGAGCTCCGGACCGGAGGTCAGGGAGGAGAAGGGTTCGATCTATTTGCTGGGAGGGCGGGCCTACCGGCTGAAGCTGGAGTATTTCAAATTCAAGGACAAGGCGGCGTCGATTGAGTTGTGGTGGAAGACGCCGCAGGGCGTGCCGGAACGGATTCCGGCTGAGCACCTGTTGCCAGTGGGAGTGCGGGGGATCCCGGTGGTGTCCGCGCCCTTTCCGGCGGACGACCGCAGCCTTGGGTATGAACGGGGATCGGCGGTGAGCCGGGCGTGGTATGACGCGGTTTCAGCCAGCGCGATCAAGGCGGCCGAGTATGTGGCGGAGCGGCTGCCGGAATTGTCAGCGGTGAAGGCGGACACGCCAGACCGGTTGGCCAAAACCAAAGAGTTTGCGCGGCATTTGGTTTACACCGCCTTCCGGCGCTGGCTGAGTGAGGAGGATGCGGATGCCGTGGTGGGATCGTATTTCAAAGAAGGGGCGGTGCCGGAGGTGGCGCTGAAACGGGCCGTGATGGCGATCCTGATGTCGCCGCGCTTTTTGTATCCGGAGGTGGCGCAGCCGGAAGTGCCGGATGGTTATACGATGGCGGGCCGGCTGGCCCTGGCGCTGTGGGATTCCCTGCCCGATCAGGAGTTGATGAAGGCGGCCACCGAGGGCCGGCTGAATACGCCGGAAGGCTTATTGGCAGAGGGCCGCCGGATGCTGCAGGACCCGCGCACCAAGGAAAAGCTGCGCGGTTTTTTCCATCACTGGCTGGAACTGAAGGACGCGGACACGATCGCGAAGGACCCGGAAACGTTCCCGGGATTTGATGCTGCGGTCCTGACAGATTTGCGCCGCTCCCTGGACCGGTTCATCGACCGGATTGTGTGGGAGGGCGGCTCGGATTACCGGGAATTGCTGCAGGCGGATTGGTTGATGCTGAATCCGCGGCTGGCGGCGCTGTATGGGAAGGAAGTGAAGGGCCCCGGATTCGAACCGGTGAAATTTGCGCCCGGCGAGCGCTCCGGCGTGATCACTCATCCATATTTGCTGACTTCATTTGCCTATTTCAAGAACACCTCGCCGATCCATCGAGGGGTATTCCTCACGCGGAATATCGTGGGCCGCCAGCTTAAGCCGCCGCCTGAGGCCGTGGAGTTCAAGGACGGGAATTTCGACCCGACCTTCACCATGCGGGAGAAAGTCACGGAGATCACCCGCCCGACGGCCTGCATGGGCTGCCACACCACCATCAATCCTTTGGGTTTCAGCCTGGAGAACTTCGATGCGATTGGACGCTGGCGCACCCAGGACAATGGCAAACCGGTCAACACCGGGAGTGATTTTATCGGGGATGACGGGGAGACGATCCGTTTGGAAAAACCGGGGGATGTGGCGGCCTTTGCCATCGGCAGTGAAGCCGCCCACCGGACCTTCATCCGGCATCTGTTCCATCACACGGTGAAACAACCGGCGTTGGCGTATGGTCCTGACACGATGGACCGGCTGCTGAAATCCTTTACAGAATCCAATTTCAGCGTGCAGGAATTGCTGCTGCAGACGGCGCTGACCGCATCCGCCCGCGGGCTGCCTGGGGAACCGGCCAAGGTCCCGGCGGGTCCTTGATGGCAGGATGGATCTGGCCCCCCGGGGAACCGGGCGGCTGACTGCCCGGACCCCGGAGTGGCGCGGGGAGCCCGGTTACTTGGCGCGTTTCAATTCCACTTCGACCATGACCTCGCCCGGATCACCGGAATCATTCTGCTTATAAACCTTCACCCGCATGGTGTCGGCATCGACATTGATGTGTTCGGAGGCGATTTTGATTTCACCTTCCTGACCATTGATGGTGGTCTTCAACAGAGGGTTGCCCCCGTGCTCTTTCCATGCGCCCTTGGAGACACTTCCCTGGCTGTCCACGGCCACATAGACTGATTCCTGGGTACCCGGTTTCAAGGCAATCATGCCTTCCGCTTCGCGGTCACCCGCTTTGAATTTCACGCCGATAATGTTTTTTTCGAGGCGGTATTCGTAAACCAGTTTCACGTTGCCATCCGCCGTGGCCCAGGAGCCGAGCAGCCAGCTGAGCTGGTGCTGTTCGATGAGTTCGGAGAGCGGGGAGGCCTGGGTCGGCAGGGTGAGGGAAGCGGTGGCCAGCAGCAGGGCGGAGGCGATGATTTTAGTTTTCATGAGTGGGTGGGGAAAGGGCAGGCGCCCATGGCGGTTGGGTGAGAGGATGGTGAAAATTGTGCCATGGGAAAACAGAATGTCACTGCAATTCCCGATTGGCTTGGGGGAGTGGCCGAACCGACCGGCCAGGGAGGCAGGGCCGCAGGTGGAAGCGCGAAAGAATCAGCGGGGTTGGAACGGTATTTATGGGGGTGCCGCAGCCAGTGGGCGGTGGCGCCAAATGATAAACGGACACTGGTTTCCCGCCGTTGCCGGCATCTTTAAATTAATCACGGTCCGTTTCTTTGGGAATCTGCCCCGTTTCCCCGCCCTCTTCCAACCCACCTCCTTCCGGATATGAACCCGATCCACCGCCGCCAGTTTCTCCGTGATTTAGGCCTTTCTGCAGCTGCTTTGCCGTTTTTGGGCGGGCTGCCGAGTTTGTTTGGACAGGAGCCGGCGAAGGTCCGGCCACAGCGGCTGGTGATCATGTTTTCGCCCAACGGGACGGTGCAGGACAAGTTTTGGCCGGATCAGGCGGGATTGGATGTGCCGTTCAAACCGATCCTCGCCCCGCTGGAGCCGTTCCGGAACCGGACCATGCTGCTGAAGGGCATCGCCAATAAAGTCCGCGGCGACGGCGACAGCCACATGCGGGGAATGAGTTGCCTGCTCACCGGCACGGAACTGGCCCCGGGGAATATCCAAGGCGGCTCCGATACCCCGGCTGGCTGGGCGAGTGGGATTTCCATCGATCAGGAGATCAAAAACTTCCTGCAATCGCGGCCGGAAACCGCCACCCGGTTCGGGTCGTTGGAGTTCGGGGTAGCGGTGCCGGGCCGGGCCGATCCTTGGACCCGCATGGTCTATGCCGGGGCCAATCAGCCTTTGGCGCCCATTGATGACCCCCAGCAGATGCTGGGGCGGCTCTATGGCCAGATGAAGGACAAGGAAAGTCTGGTCAGCGTGCTGGACGGGGTGGAGTCGGATTTCAAACGCATCACCTCCAGACTGAGTGCGGAGGACAAGGCCCTGCTGGAACAGCACCTGACGCTGGTCCGCGAAGTGGAAACGGAATTGCAGAAACAGAGCACCGATCCGGGACTGACTCACCCGGTGCCGGAGATCGACCCGGAGATCGAACTGGTGAATGACAACACCCCGGCGATCAGCCGCATGCAGATCGACCTGCTGGTCAACAGCTTGGCCAATAACATGGCGCGGGTGGCGACCCTGCAATACATGCGGTCAGTCGGGCAGGCCCGGATGAAGTGGCTGGGGATCGAGGAAGGTCACCACGGGCTGTCGCACGAGCCGGATGCCGACACCTCGGCCCAGGAAAAGCTGGAGAAGATCAACACGTGGTTCTGCGGTGAACTGGCCTATCTGGCGAAGCGTCTGGCGGAGACCCCGGAGCCCGGCGGCGTGGGTGGGTCCATGCTGGATAACACCCTGCTGGTCTGGACCAATGAGCTGGGCAAGGGCAACTCCCACACCCTCAATGACATTCCGGTGGTGCTGGTCGGGGGGGGCTGCGGTTTCAAGATGGGGCGCAGTGTCCAGTTGGATCAAGTGACCCATAACCGGCTGTGGCTGGCGATTGCCAAAGGAATGGGGCATGAAAAGCAGACCTTCGGGACGGCCGCGCTCTGTGAGGGCGGGGCCTTGGATTTGGTCTCCTGAGATCAGGGGGCAGTTGGCGCAGTAAAGTGGCAGCCGGGAGGCCGGTTTCAGCCGGACGGACCGACGTAAGGTCGCTTGGGAGGGTGAATTTAGTTCGGTAAACTAAAATTTTCCAATCTCCTGATATTTATTTTTAAAGATTGACGTCTTTGAGGGGTGAACTATAATCACTGTAATTTCTGGTTTAGTCACAAAACTACTTCCTTCAAGAAAGTCATGTCCCAGTCCACTCTCAGCACCACCCCATCCCGGCATTTCCGTCTTCGGATGGCTGCCGTGCTGTATTTTGGGGCCCGCCTGTCACTGCTGGCTCTGCTGGTGGCGGCGCCGCTGGCCTACTGGCGGATGGGAATAACGGATTGGCGGATGGGGGCAGCCGCCGCCGGGGTGGTCCTGTTGGCGTATATTTTCGCGTGGCTGGCCGCTTGGCCGGTGCGCTGTGTGGTTTGCACTCAGCCGGCCCTGCGCGGGAGCAGCCAACCCAAACACCCCTATGCCGCCAAGTGGCTCGGCCTGTCCTATCCCGCCCGGGTGGCATGGGACGTCCTCACGGCGGAATATCATCAGTGTATGTATTGCCACAGCAGGTGCCGGAATCGTGGCCCCTCCCGCAAAGGTCTCGGCAAAGCGGCCGCCGTCAAGACTCCCGAATTGCGCCCTGATCTGGCGACCCTGATGGGACCAGCCGGGGTGGTGGCCGTGGAAACCCGGATGGTGGAGCAGGCCGCTCCGGTTTCCAGCCCGCCGGCCCCAGTCCTCGCACCGGTTTTGGAATCCCCGGTCATGGCGATAAGTGCTGAGCCAAAACCATTGGCCAGCGTGGTGTCCGCCCTGCCGGCGCCGCTAACCGCCGGACCGCCGCCCGAACTGGATGCCCCGAAACCGGCTCTGGAGTTCCTCCCGACCGCGCCGCCGCTCCCCTCCGTGATAGTGCCGCAGGCAGAAGAAGCGCCGCGCACGGCTCCGGTGCCCCCCGCCATCAGCCCCCTCCCTGCTGCGCCCCCCGCTTTTCCCGTTTTCGATTCTACCCCCACCCCTGTGCCCGCCATGTCCCCTCCGGCTTTACCCCTCCCAGTCCTGGCATTCCCCTTCCAGACGGCCTTGGCCGGCCAGCCAGAGATCGGTCCTCCGTCGGAAGCTCTTTCTCCAGCCGCAGCTCCGGCCCCGGTCGTGATGCTGCCCCCCGCATTGCCGGTCACTGCCGCAGCGCCTCCGGCTTTGCCCTCATTGCCATCCAATCCATTTGCCCTGCCCCCGGCGCTGGAGGCACCCACTCAGGAAAAGGAACCCGTTTCCTTCTTTGGGGCCGTGCGGCCTCCGTCCCTTCCCGCCGGACCGTCTCCCTTTCTGTCCCCTGTTTCCCCCAAGGCCGCGGCCCCTGTTCCGGCGCCACCGCCCCTGGAGCCCGCATGGCCGGCGCCGGCGCTGCCCTCCCTCCCGGTCGCGCCGCTGCCCGGTTTCTCTTTGGATACACCCACCTTGAAGCCCGCCGTGGAGCCCGCACCACCGGCTCCCGTTCCCTCCCAGGCTGCTGCTCCGGTGTCTCCGATGCCAGTTTCCACGGCTCCCGTGGCCGTCCCGGTCTTGCCCGTGGAATCAGTGATCAAAGTGCTTCAGGAAGGCCGTGCTGCCATGGAATTGGCCTTCCAATCCATGATCGATCAACTGCGGTCCACTTTGGAGGGGGCCGCCTTCCCGCCCGCAGCCGCGGTGGATTTGCCGGAAGCGCCCCCAGTCAACTTCCCTCCGCCGGTGCCGGAAGTCTGTTCCGGTCCCACCCCACCTTTGGTCGCGGCCCCCGCTGTGGTGCCCGCGGCTGCAGAGGCCGATGGGCCACCTGCCAAGCCAGCATCCGCTCCGCTGGAGGCTCCAGTCCTGACACCCGTTCCTGCGCCCCCGCCGCAGCCCGTTTTCCCCCATTATCCTCCATTGTATCCCGTGACCCCGCCCGCGCCGGAGGCGATGCTTCCTGCGCTTGCCAGCCCGGTCGTGATCGAAACGCCTCTTTCTGCAGCCGCTCCCCAGCCGGTCCGCCGCCGGCCCCTCCCTGCGATATCACCCAACCTGATCGCGGAACTGGATTCGACCCTGGCTCAAGCCTTTTCGCCGGCCATGGCCCCGGGCGCCCCCCCGGCGACCACGTCGGCCCCGGTCCCCCCTGCTCCGCTGGCAGCGCCATCGGAAGTCTCCCCCGGGTTTTCCTTGACTCCTTTGGCAGTTCCTCCGGGTAACAGCTTCGCTCCATCTCCTCCGGTTTCCGGTCCTGATGCCAGCATTTCCCCACCGGAAGGGCCCGATGACGGCGCTCCCTCAGTGCCGGCTCCCTTCAGTTTCCTGCAGGCCGTGCCCGGGACGGATGCCTGGCCCAACGATGATCTGTCCGACCTCGCACCTGCCGAGACGCCTCCCATGTGGACCCGCACCCGGGGCAATCCCTCGCTTTCCTGAAATCCTCAGCTGCCTCTGCCATGAAGCCGATCCATTTTGTCCGGTTCCTGCTGACCAGTTTGGCCGCCGCCAGTCTCCTGCCCGGGATGGCGCAGGACCTGCCTGCCGGTCTGGAGTTGCCGCCCCGTCCGGTGGAAGTCGCTTCCCACACCTCCGCCGCTTCCCGGATGCCAGGTCTGCCGGGAGGTCCTCCCCAGGTGTTTGTTCCGATTTCACAGCTAACCTTGCCGGAAAAACCGGTCCTGCCCGATCCTGAGGTCTCCCCGGATGAAGCGCTGACTCCCGATTCATCGTCCACTCCGGAAGCGTCCGATCTTCCCGGAGAACTGCCGATGCCCGTGGCCGGTCCGGGCGATTCGTCCGGTCCGCTCAATCTGCTGCCCGCTCCGTTGGAATTTGACCTCGAAAATCCGGCGGCCGATACCAACGCCCCCGAAGTTCCCGCCCCCACGGAAGGCCCGGCCCCGGATTCGGGCGGCGTGCCTGGTGCAGATCTCACCCCTGCTCCCAAAAAAACCACGGAATCTGAGACCGCCAATTCCCGGGGTCCTATTTTCCGGGTCAAGGGAGTCGACGCTTTCATGCTCGGCCGGCAGCGCGGCTACCGCTTTACTCCTGCCCAGGGTCAGGGCGCGCGGGATGGAGTCCATACCGTGGCCTCCCAGGTTCCTAACGTCCTCACATCCGAAGTTCACGGCACCCGCATGATGCAGCTGCGGCCCAGCCCGCTTTGGACCACTCCCTACATCGAAAACACCTTCTACATGTTCTGCGACGAATCCTACAACGCCGTGCGGCTGAACCCGGGTTGGAAAATCCGCGGAATCCAGCTCCAGGGGCCGGATTGGCAATGGGTCGCCTGTCCCCGTTCCGGAGCCGGCACCGCCAGTTTTTCCATCCGCATCCGCGCCTGGAAAACCGTCGATACCCCCCGTCAGGGCACCGTGGTCAATCTCCAGGGACTCACCCTCGAAGGCCCGCCGGGAGCCACTGACTGGAAAGCCGCCTTCCCGGATCTGAGACGTCCGGCTCCACTCTCGGTGAAGCGCTAGGTCTCCGTGGCATCGGGCGGGGATGGAATTTTCCTGCCGTTAGAATTTCACGCCGCCGGCCCGGAGGGCGGTTTCGTGGACCGCGATATCATGGGCGGCATTCCATGGGAGGGGTCTCACCTGACGGATCGCTTCGGCGAAGGCGGTGAGTTCAGCGTCGTAGCGGCCGGCTGGGGCAGGCAGGGAAATTTGTTGTGATCCCTTCGGATACGGGCCCCTCGGGGTGGTGAACCGCGCGGTGATCTGGCCGGATTCCAAGGGCATAATTTCCATGCTGCCTTCCGTGCCGGTGATGAGAAACCGCCGCCGCGGGCCACCGAAGGGATCGGCCATATTGCAGCGCAGGGTGGCCACGGTTCCGGGGAATTCGAGAAGGGCCAGTTGGTTGTCCTTGAAGCCATCGGTGCCGGTGGGTTTGGAGAACGCCTGTACGGCGGTGGGTTTTCCCATCAGGGCACATACCGCATCCACGAGATGGCAGCCCAGCTCGAACATGCCGCCGCCTTCCAGCCGCAGCAGGTCGCGGCGTCCGGCCTCATCGAGTTTTTTGCCCATCATCGCATCAATCTCCGTGATGCGTCCCAACCATCCTCCTGGAACGGCGTCGGCCAGGAGTTGGAAAGCGGGATTGCAGCGCAGCATGTAGCCCATCTGGAAAATGAGTCCGCGGTCTTCCGCTTCCTGACGCATGGCGCGGAAGACTGCGTGAGCCAAGGCCCCTGGCTTGTCCAGATGAACGTGTTTGCCTGCTTTGATGGCGGCGTGGGCCGCAGCGCAGGCGTCAGGAAAATCGGTTTCCACTAACACTGCCTCGAGGCCGGGCAAGGCGAGGAGTTCCGCCATCTCCAGCCGCGGAAGGCCCCTATAGGCGTCTCCCGGATTTTCTTCTGCCCCGGCCAGGGCCACCACCTCGAAGTGATCGTTCAACCGGCGCAGGGTTGCCATTTTCCCGGCGGCATGCCCGTGCTGGGTGCCGATCTGGGCAATGCGGATACGGCGATCAGGGGACGCAGCGAAGCCGGGCGCGGAACTCAGGGCAAGAGCGGCGCTGGTGTGGAGAAACTGGCGGCGGGTTGGATTCATGACGGGGGATACCGCGGCGTTAGGAATCAAGCCAGCACGCCGGGGATGAGGGACGCGGCTTTCTGCACCCCGGTGAGGCGTTCGAGGCGGCCGCTGGTTTCGAAATACAGTTGTTCGTGTTCGATGCCGAGAGCAGCCAGGATGGTGGCGTGGAGGTCGCGGAAGTGGGTGGGACGGTCGACTGCCATCAGGCCGATTTCATCCGTGGCGCCGATGCGGGCGCCGGCCTGCACCCCGCCGCCGGCGAGCCAGACGGTAAAGCCGGCACAGTTGTGCTGACGGCCGTCCTCGCCCTGCATCATGGGGGTGCGGCCGAATTCGCTGCCGCAGATCACGAGGGTGGAATCCAGCAATCCTGACTGTTTCAGATCGGCCAGCAGGGCGGCCACCGGCTGATCCACCACCTGGGCGTGGGCCTCGTGATTTTTCTTCAGATTGCCATGCGCGTCCCAGCCGTCCTTTTCGTGCATGTCATAGACCTGGACAAACCGTACCCCGCGCTCGACCAACCGGCGGGCGAGCAGGCACTTGCGGGCATACTTCGCCGTGTTTTTGTCAGGATGATCCAGGCCGTAACTGCGGCGGACGGATTCCGGTTCGCGCTCCACATCACCGGCTTCCAGGGCGGCCGATTGCATGCGCCAGCCGAGTTCGTAGCTGGCGATGCGCGCATCGAGCGGCGTGTAGCCCGGCCGGCTGGCGCGGTGGCGCAGGTTGAGCGCCTTCAGGGTATCCAGCGACTGGCGCTGGCCGGGGGCAAACTCCTCCGGCGGCAGCAGGTCGGCGACCGGCGGGCCCGTATCGCGCAGGCGGGTCCCTTGAAAGGCGGTGGGCAGAAAGCCATTGCTGTAATTGGTCGCACCGCCCAGCGGGCCGGCTTCGAAGAGCAGCACGTAGGCGGGAAGGTTGCGGTTTTCCGAGCCCAGCCCGTAAGTCACCCACGAGCCAAGGCTGGCCTTGCCGCCGGTGGTTTCGCCGGTGTGGAATTGGATGCTGGCCGGTCCGTGATTGTTGCTGTCGGCCTGCATGGAGTGAATCACGCAGAGGTCGTCCACGTGTTTGGACAGGTGAGGCAACAGGTCCGAAACCCATAGGCCGCTCTGGCCATGCTGACGGAATTCCCACGGACTGGGCAGGATCTGGTCCTTGGCTCCGGTGAAGACATTGGCAAAGCGGGTCGCCTCCACGGCTTTGCGCAAAGAAGCGGGCACTTTCTGGCCGGCCAGTTTGGCCAAGGCGGGTTTGTAGTCGAGAGTGTCGATGTGCGAGGGCCCGCCGACCATGTAGAGAAAAATCACGTTTTTCGCCCGGGGCCGGAAGGCGGGCAGGCGGGGCGCATGGGGATCAATCGGGTTCAGCAAAACCGCCGGGGGGTGGGCCGCGGTGGCCTCTTCCGCGAGGAGACTCTGCAGCGCCACGCTGCCAAATCCGCAGCCCATCTGCTGCAGAAAGCGCCGGCGCTGGAGGAACCCTGATGTCATGACGGAGGATGGTGTGGCAGGCCGCGGGCGGTGGCAAGTCCCGGGAACGGGGGCGCAGTTCCCCGGGGAAGTGCCCGATAATTACGGAGTCCCGTGGTCGTATCGTTCAATGTATGATCCGTCCGCTGTTGTGCTGCCTGATGGGCTTGGCGATTTCCGTCAGGGCCGGGGATGCGTGGACGGATGCGGGGAATCCGGTGCGGGTCGTTTTCAAGGGAGCGCGGTTGGATCTGTGGTCCCTGCGGCCGGTGGTGGTGCCGGCTCTGCCTGAAGTGTCTGCCCGGGACTGGGTGCGCCAGCCGGTGGATCATTTTATCCTGCAGCGGCTGCAGGCGGCCGGGCTGGCTCCGGCCCCGGAAGCCGACCGGCGCACCCTGGCGCGGCGGCTGGCCTACGTCCTGACGGGGCTGCCTCCGGAGGAACGGGTGCTGGCGGAATTCTGCGGGGATGAATCGCCCGGGGCGTACGAACGCCTGGTCGATACCTTTCTGGCCTCGCCGGATTTTGGAATTCACTGGGCCCGGATGTGGCTGGATACGGTGCGCTACAGCGACAGCAATGGTTACGACTGGGATGAATTCCGGCCCTCCGCCTGGCGTTACCGCGACTATGTGGTGCGGGCCTTCCAGCAGGACAAACCTTTCGACCGCTTCATCCGGGAACAGCTGGCCGGCGATGAGTTGGTGGAGGGGGCCCCGGCAGATGCGGCCGCGCAGGATAGTCTTATTGCCACCGGGTTTCTCCGCATGGGACCGCAGGATAATTCCGCCAAATTGTTTGGTGAGGAACACCGGGCCCGGGCCGCCATCGAGGCGGATCTCGCGGAGACGACGGCGACGGCTTTTCTGGGCATGACCCTGCGCTGCTGCCGGTGCCACGATCACAAAACCGATCCCCTGACCCACGAGGACCATTACCGGCTGCGGGCGTTTTTTGCCGGAGTGAAACTGAAGGATGATCTGCCCATTGATCTGGCCCCGGAGCAGGAGGTGATCCGCCTCAGTCAGGAGCAGGCTGATGCCATCATCACCAAGGCCGAGCAGGAAAAGCAGGCGCTGCTGGCAAAAGTGAAGGAGCGGCTGGCCGTGGCTGCGGAAAAGAAACCGGAGGAGATTGATGACAAGGATGCCCGCAAGGCCCTGACTGATGAGGAAAAGGAGGATCTGCAGCGTCAGGATGAGACCATCCGTCAGACAAAGGAGGGCCGGAAAGGATTCACCATCACCCTGGGAGTTTCCGAGGACCGGGAGAAGGCGCTGGCGGTGCCGGTATTGTCAGCGGGCGACCCCGATCAACCGAAACAGCCCGTCGAACCGGGCGTTTTTACAGCGTTCCGGCCGGAACCGGAAGACCTGACCGCCGGCGGATCCCGGCGGGCCAGCCGGCGCCTGGCCCTGGCGGACTGGCTGGTGGCGGGGGACAATCCGTTGACCGCCCGCGTGATCGTGAACCGCTTGTGGCAGCTGTGTTTTGGTGAAGGTCTGGTGGGGACCGCTGATGATTTTGGTTATACCGGCACGCGTCCCACCCATCCGGAACTACTCGACTGGCTGGCCGGTCGATTTGTCAGGGAGGGCTGGTCGGTGAAGCGGCTGGTGCGCCTGCTGGTGACCTCCGCCGCCTGGCGGCAATCGGCCTGGGTGGGCGACGAGGCCGCGCTGGCCCGCGGCATGGCGGTGGATGCTCCCGCGGCATGGCTCTGGCATGCACGGCCCCGCCGGCTCACTGCCGAGCAGGTCCGCGATTCGTTATTAAACGTGGCCGGCCAACTAACCTCAGAGCCAGCGGGGCCGCCGGTCTGGCCGGAACTCCCGCCGGAAGTGCTCCAGGCCAATCCCGCCTTCCTCGACGACAACGCCGAGAAGACCAAAGGCTGGTATCCCAGTGCTCCGGATCAACTCCACGTCCGCTCCCTGCGCCTGATCCAAAAACGCTCCGTGAAAATCCCCTTCATGGAGACCTTTGACCAGCCGGATAACTTTGAATCCTGCACCCGGCGCCTCGAATCCACCGGCGCGCCCCAGGCTCTCACTTTGATGAATCACCCCCTGACCGCGGAGGTAGCCCGGACCGTGGCGGAACGCATCCGCCGTGAGGCCGGGGACGAGCCGGAAGCCCAGATCACCCGGGCTTTTACGTTGATCCTGCAGCGCCCGCCGGCCGCCGGAGAGATCGAAACCTGCCTGCCGCTGCGGCGCGACCGGAGCCTCGCCGAAGTCTGCCGGGTCCTGCTGAATACCAGCGAATTCCTTGTGGTGGATTGAAGGGGTTTCAGATTCCAGTCGGGAGGCTTCAGAGGCCCGGCTGCGGGTTGGGGGTCGCCGCCGTGGGAGGAATAGCAAATGGGGATGCCTGGATGGGAACGGATTCAAAGTAGTGGTTCTGGTGCTTGCGCCTTTCCTCCAAGTCGGCACACTCCCCATGCTTATGGTGAAAAACTTCCGCTTTCCTGCCAGTTTGGCAGTCGCTGCTCTGTGTGCCGGAGGACTGGTGATCCCGCTTTTTTCTGGGGAGGGTCTGCGCCCCCCCGCCAACCGGCCGCTGGCGGCGTCGGTGCATGCCTTGGTAGGCGGACATGTGGTGCTCAGCCCGGGACAGGAGCTGGATCAGGGCACCATCATTCTCCGGGACGGCCGCATTGTCGCGGTGGGAAAAGAGACCCCGGTGCCTGCCGATGCCCGGGTTCATGATATGACCGGCACCACCATTTACGCCGGTTTTATCGATGCTCACGTTTCCTTCGCGAAGAAGGGAGCCATGCGGGCAGATCCGATGGAAGAGGGTCCACCGGTAGGGTCCGGTCAACTGATGTCCGGCGCAGGCACGGGATTCCCCGGGGCTCCCTCCGTGGCCGGTGGTTCCCGGGCGGATTCGGTGGTGACTCCGCAGCGACGCATGGCCCGCGGTTATGACCCGGATCCGAAGGCGCTGGAAGCGTTGCGGGCCGAAGGATTTACCGCGGCCAATGTGGTGCCGGATCAGGGCGTGATCCGGGGGGGCAGCACCTTTGTTTCCCTCGGCTCCAACGATCCCGAGGAAGCCATCATGCGCCCTGACACCTTTCAGCACATCGCGCTCACGGTGCCGGCCGAGGCTAACGGCGACGGTGACCGTGGCCGGCCAGAGGCCTATCCGGGCTCGCTCATGGGGGTGATCGCGGTGGTGCGCCAGACCTTCTTTGACGCCCAATTTCAAGCCGCCGACGCCGCTCATTTTGCGGTCAATCCCAACTCCCGTCCGCGTCCAGCGCAGAGCGAAGCCCTGACCGCGCTGCAGCCGGCGGCGCTGAAAACCATGCCGGTGCTCTTCGAGCCGGGCGGCATGCTGATGGTGGACCGGGCCATGCAACTCTCCCGCGAATTGGGCCTGCAGCCGGTGATGCTGGCCACCGGGCAGGAATGGCGACGTCCTGACCTGATGCGCGCGGCGGCGGTCCCCTTCATTGTTCCGGTCGATTTTCCGGAAGTGCCGAAGCTTCCTGACGAAGACGACTGGGTTGCCGTCCCCTCCGACCAACTGCGGGCCTGGGATCAGGCGCCGGGGAACCCCGGGCTGCTGCGCCGCGAAGGCCTCGAGATCGCCCTCACCACCCATGGCCTGGGCAAGCCGGAACGCTTCCGCGCCAACGCCCGCCTTGCCATCGCGCGGGGTTTGAGTGAAACCGATGCCATCGCCGCCCTGACCACGGTGCCCGCGCGGCTTTGCGGGGTGGCGGATCAACTGGGGGAGATTGCCGTGGGCAAGCTAGGCAACCTGACGGTCGTGGAGGAGGGCCGCTATTTCGATGAAAAGGCGAGGGTGCGGGAGGTCTGGATTGATGGGCAGGTTTTCCTGGCTCCGATCAGGAAAGACAAAAAGAAGGAGGAGGAAGCCAAGGACGGGGCCGGCAAACCTGACAAACCCGGGGAGTCGGACAAAAAGAAGGCCAAGGAGGCCCTGCGCGCCGCGCTCACGGATGCTCCCGCGCAGCAGGATCGTGGGCCTTTGCTCACGCCTCCGGCCGTCTTCATCAAGTCCGCCACCATCTGGACTTCCGGACCCCAGGGGCGTCTGGAAAATGCCAGCCTCCTGATCGTCGATGGCAAAATAAAGGCCATCGGGAGCATCGCCCCGGTCGAGGTGCCGACAGGAGCTTTCGTGATCGACCGGCCGGGCATTCATGTCACCCCTGGCCTGATCGATTGCCATAGCCATAGCATGATCATCGGAGGGGTGAACGAAGGAACCCTGCCTTCCACCGCCATGGTCCGGATCGGTGATGTGGTGAATTCGGAAGCGGACACCATCCATCAACAACTGGCCGGCGGGCTGACGGTGGCGAATCTGCTCCATGGCTCGGCGAACCCGATTGGAGGGCAGAGTTGTGTGATCAAGCTGCGCGAAGGCGCGGGGCCGGAGGGTCTCAAACTGGCCGGAGCGCCCGGCGGTATCAAATTCGCCCTCGGTGAGAACGTCAAACAATCCAACTGGGGCGACCGTTACCGCAACCGTTTCCCCCAGACCCGGATGGGCGTGCCGGCCTTCCACACCAACCGCTTTACCGCGGCGAAGCAATACGCCGAATCATTGGCGAAACAGCAGGCCGGGGGCGGTCCGCCGGTCCGGCGTGATCTGGAACTGGAAACGATTGCCGAAATCATCCGGGGCACGCGGTTGATCCACTGCCACAGCTACCGTCAGGATGAAGTCGTGGTCTTTCTCCGGGTCATGGAGAGTTTCGGGGTCCGGGTCGCCACCCTCCAGCACATTTTGGAAGGTTATAAGGTGGCGGATGAAATCGCCAAACACGGGGCGGGCGCATCCGCTTTTTCCGACTGGTGGGCCTACAAGCTGGAAGTCTATGATGCCATCCCGCAGGCGGGCAGCATCATGCGGGAAAGGGGCGTGCTGGTTTCCTTCAACTCCGATTCCTCGGACCTCGCCCGCCGACTCAATCTGGAAGCTGCCAAAGCGGTGAAGTATGGTGGCACTCCGGAGGAGGAAGCCCTGAAATTTGTCACCGCGAATCCGGCCAAACAGCTCGGCATCGACCAGTGGGTCGGTTCCCTCGAGCCCGGCAAGGATGGGGACTTTGTCATCTGGAGCGGACATCCGCTGGATACCCTGAGTATTTGCCAGGAGACGTGGATTGAAGGGAAACAGTATTTTGAAACCGGGGCCGCCCTGCGCCGGGCCGGTGCCCGCCAGGATCTGCGGGAGGCGCTCATCGCCAAGGCCAAAACGCTCGCCGGGGACGGGCCGGAAGACACCGCTGAGACCAAGGCCCAGGATAAATTCTTCCGCCGCGCCCTGGAGGACCGGCAGAGCCACCGCTGTGTCGATTGTTGCCTTGATCACGAAATGCCATGGAAAAACTAGCCGCTATCCTTTTTGCCCTGCTGCTCCCGGCCGCGGGGGCGTCCGCCGGCACCCTGCTCCTGCGCGGGGCCACGGTCCATACCGTGACCCATGGCACCCTGACGCCCGGGGATGTGCTGGTGCGCGACGGACGGATCGCGGCTGTCGCCCCGCGGATCGGGGAAGCTGCCGATGCTTCCATCGACCTCACCGGACTGCATTTGTTCCCGGGGCTGATCAGTGCTTCCACCGACCTCGGCCTGGTGGAAATTTCCGGGGTGCGGGCCTCCGTCGATGATCAGGAAACAGGCGAATTCACCCCTGAAATCGAATCTTGGACGGCGGTCAATCCTGACTCCGAATTGATTCCGGTTTCCCGTGCCAACGGCATCACCCACTTCGTCCCGGTCCCGGGGGGCAAGCTCATTTCTGGGGCCTCGGCCCTGATGGCGGCCCGGGGCTGGACCATCGAAGACATGACGGTCCGCCGCCGCACCGCGATGCACCTGTTCTGGCCCGATCACTCCCTCAACGTGCCCGGGCCCAACGCCTCTGAGAAAGCAAAATCGCTGGAGGACCAGGCCCGCGAGCGGTCGGAGCGGGTGCGCACCATTGATCAGTTTTTTGTGGATGCCGAAGCCTGGGAAAAGCGTCAGGAGGGCAGTCCGGTGGTGCCGGCATGGGAAGCCATGCTGCCGGTGGTGCGCGGCGAATTGCCGCTGGTCGTCCACGCCCAGGGCCTCCGGGAAATCCGGGCGGCCTTGAAGTGGTCCGCCGCCCATCCCCGCCTTCGTCTTATCCTCGAAGGCGGCCGCGATGCCTGGATGCTGGCCGGCGAATTGGCCCAGCGGAAAATTCCGGTGATTTACAGCGAGATCTTCACCTTGCCGGGTCAGAGTTCAGACGCCTACGACCTGCAATTCCGGGCGCCTTCCCTCCTGGAAAAAGCGGGGGTGACGGTCGCGATCAGTGAATCGAATGGGAAAAGTGCCTCCAGCCAGCGCAATCTTCCCTACACTGCGGCGCAGGCGGTGGCGTTTGGATTTTCGCGGGAAGCCGCGCTGGCCGCCATCACCCTTGTTCCGGCGCAACTGCACGGCGTGGGCGACCTGCTCGGATCCATCGAACCGGGCAAAGAGGCCTCCTTTTTTGCCGCCACTGGTGATATCCTCGACATCCGCTCGGAGGTAAAGCGCCTCTGGATTGCCGGCACGGAACAATCCTTGGAAAGCCGGCACACCCGCCTCGCGGACCGTTACCGCTCGCGCCCGGCAGCGGCGGCAAAATAACCTGCCGTATTTTGGCTGGCGTTTCATAACGGAGGGGGCATCCTCCGGATCATGAGCTTCCTCACCAAATACACCTTGGTTGGCTGTGCCGGTCTGCTGCTTGCCGGTTGCCGGAAGGAAGATGCCCCGCACGTTTCCGCCGCCGCATCGTCTCCCGCCGGCGCCGGGGCTGAGGAGGCTCCGCTGAGCGGCATGAGCCGCAAGCAACGGGAGGCCCACCGCATTTTGAAAGCGTCGGAATACCTGGAGCAGGGATTGGCGGCTCTGACGGAACTGGAGCGGAAAGGGCAGTTGCGCTGGGATTCAGCCAGCAAACCGGATCTCGCAGCCGCGGCGGCGGCGTTGCGCCGCGTGCGCGAGGAAATGGCGCGGACGGAATCGGATGAAACCAAGGCCTATCATCATAACAGTTTGGCTCTGTTGAACGGGTCGATGAAGCAGATGCTTGGTTTCAGCAACCAGGCCATTCTACCCGAAGGTTCAAAGGAAGGCAGGGAATTCGCGGCTGCGCTCATCAGCGCCTCGGACCTCATGGAAACCACCTCGCCATTGCGGGAAAAGGGGCTGGGCGGCGCCGGAGGATCGGAATAATCCAGACGGGCAAGGAAGGGGAGCCGCCCGGATCACGCCGCCTGAGCGCTTGCACGCTCCGGGGCGGGGCTTTTGATAAAGGGTGAGTTTTCTGGATACATTGAATCGCTTGCCGGAGGGCAAGTCACCGCTGTTGCGGAAGTTTGAGGCGCTGCTGGAGCCGGCGGCGCCGGAGGTTTTGGAGCGCATGGCGCAGGAGTCCATGCAGGCGACGCGGCGGCATTTTGGGCGGACGATGCGGCTGTTTGCGCCGATTTACGTGAGCAACGAATGCGTCAACAACTGCGCTTACTGTGGATTTTCGCGGGACAATCCAATCCTTCGCGTGACCCTGACGGTGGAGCAGGTGGTGGCGGAGGCGCGCCACCTCGCGGCGGAGGGATTCCGGCACATTTTGCTGGTGGCGGGCGAACATCCAAAATTTGTCAGCGACGGGTATCTCGAAGAGTGCATCCGGGCCATCAAGAGTTTTATCCCGACGGTGGCGATTGAGGTGGGGCCCATGGAAGCCCCCGAGTATGAGCGCATGGTGGCGGCGGGAGCCGAGGGCCTGGTGGTCTACCAGGAAACCTATCAACGCGCGCCTTATGCCGCGCTGCACACCGCCGGGCCGAAGAAAGACTTCGACTGGCGGCTGGCCTGTCCGGAGCGGGGTTATGCCGGCGGGTTCCGGCGCATCGGCATCGGAGCCTTGTTTGGTCTGGCCCCGTGGCGCGATGAAGCCTTGGCCCTGGCGGCTCATCTGGAGTGGCTGCAGCGGCATTGTTGGAAGGCCAGCTACACCGTGGCCATGCCGCGCATGCGTCCGGCCGCGGGCGGATTTGTGCCGGAGTTTGGGTTCACGGATGCGGAGTTCGTGCAGCTCATCTGCGCCTTCCGGATTTGTTTCCCCCAGGTCGGCATCGTGCTCAGCACCCGGGAACCCGCAGACCTTCGGGATGCGATTTTGCCCCTCGGCATCACTTCCATGAGCGCCGGCAGCCACACCGAACCCGGCGGCTACACGGGGGTGGGCAAGGACGACCTCCACCTCACGAAAAAGGGCCGCCGCGTCGAATTGGAGGAAAAATCCGGGGACGACTGCGCCACCGGTCAATTTGATATCGCGGATGAACGCACGCCGCGGGAAATCGAGGACTTGTTAAAAAAGATGGGGCTGGACCCGGTGTGGAAGGACTGGGATGAAGCTATCCTCACCCCTTGACCAATGGACTCCACGGAAGCCCTCGCCTCCCGCCTCGTAGGCACTTGGCGTTCCGTGCTCGTTTCGGATGAGCGGGAATCCGGCTGTTTCCGGTTTCTGGAAGACCTAAGATACATTGGGATTCAGCCCTTGGTCCCTCCAATTGGCCGTCAACACTATGGAGAGTTTTGTTTGTGGTGCGAGTTGGAATCCGAGTCAATCCTGCGTATGACATTCTACAAAGATAGGCCCGGAAGCGTGAGGGACGTGCATTTCGAAGGGGAGACCTTGGTCCTAAAGGCGGAATTTTCGCAGCAAGATGGGGATACCGAGCCTAAAAAGCATGTTTGGCGCTGCCATCGGCTGACGGACGAGGAGATCCCGGAGTGGTTTGAACCTGAATTCATCAAGGCCATGGCCAGACCGTGGCTCTGAGGACTCCATGCAATCCGCGGGATTTCCCCGGAAAGGCTGGCGTGGAATGGGGCGTTTACACGGGGCCATGAAACGCCGCGTCCTTTTTTCGCTGATCGCTTTGACCACCTGTCTGCCTGCGGCTCCGCCGGCCGGCAAACCGCTCTTCAATGGAAAGGATATGGCAGGTTGGAAAGCGCCCCATGGAACGTGGCAGGTGGTGGAGGGGGTCTCCCTGCTGGCGGGCAATCCGAAAGGATTCAAGGCTCAGCCGGGGACGGGAGTGTTGCTGAACAGTGGGGAGGAAAGGACGGTGGACTTTTTAACCGAAGCCGCGCATGGCGACTGCGAACTGCATGTGGAATTCTGTGTGCCCCGGGGATCCAACTCCGGGGTATACTTACAGGGCCGGTACGAAGTGCAGATTTTCGACAGTTTTGCGAAACCGGAGGTGATCTACAGTGACTGCGGAGGGCTGTATGAGGGCGTGGAAAACGGGAAGGGGTTTCCCGGCAAGGCTCCTGCTGTCAACGCCAGCAAGGCACCGGGCGAATGGCAAAGTTTTGATATTACATTCCTGGCTCCGCGGTTCGATGCGGCTGGGAAAAAGACAGAGAACGCGAAGTTCCTGAAGGTGCTGCACAATGGGCAGCTGATTCATGAGAATGTGGAGGTGACCGGTCCGACAAGGTCGGCGGCGTTTTCGGATGAGCAGGCGCAGGGACCGTTGAAGCTGCAGGGGGACCATGGGCCGGTGGCGTTCCGTAATCTTATCCTGCAGCCGTTGGCGGAGTAGCGGGGCAGGGATACGGCCTTGTTTGCTGGGCATGCCAGGCGGACCTTCCATTTCTTTCTTATGCTCCATCCATTCTGCTTTCTGCTTTTTCTGGCTGCGTCCGCCCAAGCCACGGCGGCATCCCTTTGGGTGGAGGGCGAAAGCGCCACGCAATCCACTGCCCAACGCCATGGCTGGTATGATGGGGTGAAGAAGGATCTGTTGAGTGGAAACCAGTGGCTGTCCCACTATGGCGATGCCCCGGGCGAGGCCGCGTATGAGATTGCGGCGGCGGAGGCGGGCTCCTACACGTTTTGGGCGAGATTGAATCCGGTGGCATCGAAACCTTCGTGGAAGCTGGACGACGGGTCGTGGCAGACAATTGGTCTGGACGAGGCGCGGCAGAACCAGAACATCGCGGCGGACGGGAAAATCGATCACCGGTTTCTGGCCTGGGTGAAGGTGGGGCAGGTGGAGCTGGCGGCCGGGAAGCACACCTTCCGGTTCCGCTGGGAGGGAGGCGCCTCCAACAGCGGCGGGCTGGATTGTTTTGTCCTGACCACGGAAGCCTTTGTGCCGCAGGGTAACATGAAGCCGGGGGAAGCGGCCGGAGCAACTACCGGTGCCGCGGACGAATGGTTTCCCCTGCTGGCGGACGATGACCGGCTTGATCCTCGAAGTGTAATTGATATGTCAGGGCTGGTTCCGGCTCCGGCGGGGCAGGAGGGTTTTCTCAAAGCGCGCGGGGACAAGCTGCAATTCGAAAAAGCCGCGCAGCCGGTAAAGCTGTGGGGCACCGGTGCCAACGTGCAGCCGGGAAAATACACGCGGGCACAGCAGACGCAGCGGATCCGTTATCTGCGGAAGATGGGCCTCAACACGGTACGCCAGCATGCCGTGTTCGATGAACTCACCAGCGGCGGTGCATTGGACCCAAAGAAGCTGGATGAATACGACTGGTGGTTTGCCGAGTTGAAGAAGCACGGCATTTATTCGGCCTGGTCGGTCTTTTATCACTTCACCATTGGCCCGGAGGATGGCTATCCCGCCGCCCTCTATGCGGAACTGCCGCAACAGAAGGGGCGGGCCGACACTTACGGCCTGCTCACCGTTTCCCCCCAGCTCCAGGAGATCCGGAACCGCTGGCTGGTCCAGATGCTTCAACATAAAAACCCCTACACGGGCCTGCGCTACGGCGATGATCCGGCGCTGGCCACGGTGGAGATGCAGAATGAGGACAGCGTCTTTTTCTGGAACCCCCTGGGCGAGTTGGCCAAGCCTGACGGAAAGTGGAAAAACCACGGCCAGCTCCTGCGCCGCCGCTTCGCCGCATGGGTGAAGGCGAAATATCTCTCTGACGGCGCGCTGCGGTCGGCTTGGGGTGACCTGAAAAACGGCGACAGCACCGTCGCCGATGAACTGGCGATCATGAGCCCATGGGAATTGTCCGGAACCGGCCCCCGCGGGGAGTTTGCCGGACAGACCCAACGGGCGGGAGATTTTATCCAGTGCATGGCGGAAATGCAGCGCGGTTTTTACACGGCCTGTGAGGAAGCGATCCGCGGAGCCGGCTTCCAAGGGGTGACCATCACCACCGCCTGGCAAGTGGGCGGAGCCGCCACCGAGGCCGCCAATCTCTGGACGGACACCGTGGGATCCATGATCGACCGGCATAACTATTTTGGCGGCGGGGCCGGCGGACATGGCATCGCCGAAGGAAAGGTGGACAATGACTCACACCTCACCCAGCCGGGAGGAGGTTTGTTTTCCATGGCCATGAAGCAGGTGGAGAACAAACCCTTCTCCGTTACGGAATGGACCCAGCTTCCGCCTAACCAATGGAAGCTGGAAGCAGCCCCCCTGATGGCCTTTTATGGCATGGGCCTGCAGGGCTGGGACGCCAGTTGGCACTTTGCCCAGGACGGCACCCGGCTCGGGGACGGCTGGCCGGGGATGGGCAGTTATGCCACGGATACACCGCATTTCATCGGGCAGTTTCCCGCCCTCGCCTTTGCCCTCCGGAAAGGACACCTGACCGAAGCGCCGGTCGTTGCTGCCCGGCGGCTGACGAGGCAGGGGATATTCACGGGCACGGACCCGCTGCAACAGGATGCCACCCAGGGCGGCTACGATGCCAAAAAGCTGCAGGTCGCCGGGGGCACGCCGTTGGAGACCTTTGCCATCGGCCGCGTCACCGTCGGCTTCGAGGGCGGCCTTCCGGTGAAACCGGAGTTAGGAAAGTATTGGGATGAAAAGCAAAAAGTCATCCGCAGCGCCACCGGGGAACTCACCTGGGACTACGGACGGGAACTCATCACCGTGGCGTCCCCCAAAACGCAAGGAATCATCGGAAAACCCGGCAAGGAGCCGCACCGCTTGCCAGGCGTGACGGTGCAATTCAACACGCCCTTCGTAAGCACCCTCTTCACGCCGCTTGATGACCAGCCGCTGGCGCAGTCCAGGCATATCCTGATCACCGCCCTCGCCCGGGACAAACAAACCGGCACCGTCTACAGCGCCGACGGCTCCCGGCTGGAGTCGACCGGAACCGCGCCGCTGCTCCTGGAGCCGGTCCAAGCCGTCTTCACCCTCGCCGGTGCCAAACCGGCCGGGGTCCGTTCCCTGGACGCCTACGGAGTGCCGTCCGGCAAGCCTGTCCCCATCGCGGCCGATGGCAGCGTCACCATCGACGGCACTTACCGCAGTTATTATTACGAGGTGAAGCGTTAGGGATTCCCCGCGTTCTTCCTGGCCATGAACCCGGCCTCTGGCAGGGCTGCGGAGCCATTCTCCGGGGTGTGGACGACCACTACGCGGTTGAGGGAAAACCCCGTTATACCTTTGCCTTCCGCGCGCGCTTTTTCGGTTCGGGGGCGAGAGTCATTTGAGGGGTGACGCGGATGCCCATGCGCTTGTAGTAGTCGAGCATCTTTTCCGTGGCGACGCGCCCAGCCTCGAGAACGATGCGGGACATTTCCGACATCTCGGGACGAGGCGTTTCTTGAATCCGGTTGGAATCGATCATGGCCGTCAGTTCGTCGATGGTGTGGGTTTCACTGTCAGCAATTTGCTGAGGTGGAGGAGTCTCATTCTCCCATAACCCCCACTCGTCAGCAAGGGGAAGGTAGTCCTCCAAAAAGTGCTTCCGGCTGCGGTCGTAGCGCCGGCGGATGTCGTCTTCAGGGACGTGATGGCCGCCGAGTTTCACGCGCAGGGCGACGCGGCCGACGGCTTGGGTGGCGGAGCCGATCAGGATGTAGTGCAGCACCACCCGGTAACCTTTGGATTGCGCCGACCGGAGCAGAGCGAGGTAGGTTTTGCCGCTGAGGGTGGATTCGATCGCGAAGTTTTCTCCCCGGCCGAGCAGGCTGCGGGCTTCCTCCAAAAGGATGCGGCCGGCTTTGAAGGCGGTCAGGTTGGGGTCAAGCGGGGACAGGCCGCGGGCGATTTCATCGGCATTCAGAAACCGCATGAGGCCGAGCCGGGGCAGGAGTTCGCGGGCGAGGGTGGTTTTGCCAGCGCCATTGCAGCCGCCGATGATGCACAGGGTCGGGTCCATGGGAACCGGACCTGCCACGGGCGGACGGAGTTTTCAAAGCCGGATTTGATAGCCAGGGGAGGTGGACGAACCTCCTGCTGACTGCGCGGAGCATCCAGCCACGATTTTGGGAGGGTTATGACTTTGGGGTGGGCCGGAAAGGATTCTGAAAAACTCAGCAGGAGCTTCGTCCACCCCTGGTAGCTCCGCTCACAGTTATTTCCAGTCCCAGGTCTCGCTGAAGAACCCGGCGTCGAGGACCTTTCCGGCGGCTTCCTGGGTGGGCGGGGAGGTGATATCGAGGATCGCCCAGTCGGGGAGCTTGGGGTTTTGCTGGGAGTTTGTCTTGCTGTGCGCCTCCCGGAAGGTGGGGCCGCTGTTGAGGACGACGTAGCGCCAAGGTCGCCCGAATTTGGGATAGATGAGAACCGGGAGATGGCCGGTGGTAGGGTATGTCTTGCCGTGGGCGCTGAGGGTGTCCTTCGTCCACTGGATGGGAAGCTGGGAGAGGGTGTCGGCAATGATCTTGTTGCTGGCAGGATCGCCCCAGAGAATGAGATTGAATTTAGCGCCGTCATACGGATCTACTTCGCTGGCTTTTTTCACGCGGACATCGCCCCGGAAGAGGGTTCGCCAACGGCTGATCTGGGCAGCGGATTCTTTTTGCACCCATGCGTCGGCCTCGGGGCTGAAGCCAGGTTTGTCCGGGAGCACATAGAGGAAGGGGGCGTTGAAGGCGTCGTCGATGGGGCCTTGGTGTCCAGGTTCTTTAAGAGGACGTAAACGATCTAGTTGGTCAGATTCATGGGCGGCAGGATCAAGAGTCCATTTTCCACCCACGCGGGTTACACAAACGCGATTCTTCGTAAGTCGGGTGGGAGTCTGCCCATCAATGTGGATAGTTAAAGGGTGATCAAATGGGGTTTGGTAGGGGAAGCGGATGACGAAGGAGGCGACATTTTTGGTTGTGATGGAGATTTTGGGGATCTGATGGAGGGGCTTGTCGATCTCGGCGTCGATGCGGGCGTCCTGCCAATGTTCCTCAAGGCCGGTGATCTCAAGCCAATGGAGCTCGTTGTAGGCGAGGGTGCGGGTCTGGAAGGAGAGTTTTAACGGATAGGGAAGAGTGGGATCAAGGAGGGCGGCCTGCACTTTGTCCTGGATTTGTTGGCGGACGGCGGGGTCGTATTTGTGACCCATGTCGGGGCCGATGTAGTGGGTGAGGGCGGCGCCTTGTTTCTGGAATTCCCCGGCCATGATTTCGGCAGAGGCGCGCTGAGGGTCTTTTTCGCCGCTGTAGGAGATGACGGGGAGGTTGAGGAGGTTGCGGGTGTAGTCCGGCACGTCGTTGAGGCCCCAGAGGGTCTGTTCCCAAGCGGGAGTGGCGGCGATTTTGTCGGGGGTGAGCTTTTGATAGCGCTTCACATCGACGAATCCGGCGCCGGTGTGGACGACGGCCCACTTGTCTGTGTAATGCGCGCCGAGCAGCCAGGCCCCGGCTCCGCCCATGGAGAAGCCGGCGAGGGCAGTGCGCCGGGGATCGACCTTTTTCTCGTCGATGAGGAGCTGGCGGACATCGAGGACGTCCTGCTCGCCGGGTCCTTTGTAGCCGATGCAGTAGCGGCCCCAGGGATGGACGATGATGGTGGCGGGGGGCTTGAATTCGCCGCCCTTTTTCATGCGCTCGTGGATGAAGTGGAGGTCGGTGCGGGTGTCGCCGCGGCCTTGGAGCCAGAACCAGGCTGGGGCGTTGGTTTTGGGGGTGTTGTCGGGGATTTCGAGGCCGAAGGGCTGGGGGGAGCCGTCGATATCGCTGTAATAACCGCGGACGACGAAGCCGGTGGCGGTGAGCCAGGGGGAGCGCTTGGCGGCAAGGTCGCTGATGCGGCGGTCGGCTTCGGCGAGGAGGTCGCGGGCTTTGGCGGTGTCCTCGGGTTTGTAGAACTCTTTGTTTTCGATGGCGTAGCGGACGGCTTTGAGAAAGATTTCGGCGTTGGCGTTATCGGGCCTTTTGGGGAGGGCGTCGAAGCGCTGGGTGAGGGCTTCGAGAGTGGCGGTGAGGGCGGTGCGGTCGGTGTCGGTGAGTTTATCGCCCATGGGCGGGATGACGCGGGGCAGGAGCGGGGTTTCGGCGGGGGCGCTCAGCAGGAGCGGGAGGAGCAGGCAAAAAGGGAGCAGGCTTTTCATGACAGGGCGCGGTGGAGGGGCATCGATAGCGGGGCGGCGGGGGCGGATGCAAGGCCTTGCTGATACGCGGGGGCGGGGCATGATCCATCATGCTGCGCCGCTTCTTCCGCCGGATCCTGACCCCTCCGATGGTGGTGCTGGCGGCTTTGTTTATTTTTATCGAGGAGTGGCTGTGGGTGCGGATGACGGCCGCGATGTCGTGGGTGACACAGTGGCCGGCGATCCTTTGGTTGGAGGAGCGGCTGGCGCGGTTGCCGGCGTGGGCGGCGGTGATTTGTTTTTTCCTGCCGGGGCTGATGTTGCTGCCGGTGAAGATCGGGGCGCTTTTTCTGATGGGGCGCGGTCATGTGATCACCGGGGTGGGAGTGATTGTGGCGGCCAAAGTGGTGGGGACCGCGGTGGTGGCGCGGTTTTTCCTGGTTTGTAAACCGGTCCTGATGGGCGTGGGATGGTTCCGCGCGGGACATGATTGGATGATGCGCGTAAAAGACGGGCTTTACGCCCGGCTGCGGGCGATGCCGGCCTGGCAAAGGGCAGTGCTCCTGAAGGATCGGGCAAAACGTTGGCTGAGGCGCCTGAAACCGGGGGTGGTCGCCCGGCGTTGGCGGGCCATTGGCGAGCGGTTGCGGCGACGGGCGAACCGGGGCGCAGGCCGGGGTTAAGCAGTGGTAAATTTGAGGATTTCGACTTCCGGTTTGGAATTGTTGAATTAAGATGCGGGCTTCATGCGGAGAATTTCCCTCATCGGCTGCTGTGGCACGCTGCTTTTTGCAGCGGGGCTGACGCGTGCCGAAGACAGGCCGGCGGCGGCTCCGGTGGTGAGCCGAGGGGAAGAGTGGCTCGGTGAAGGGGCGGATCTTGGTTTGGAGTTGGCGCATGTGATTGCGGCCGGGAAAAAGGGGAATCCCGGACAGGCGCGGCGGGATTTGGAATTGATCGCGACGGAGGCGGAATCGCGGGGCCTGAAGGCGGTGTGGCTGGAGGCTCAGCAATGGTGGGTGCGGTTTACCCTGGCGGACCAACCGGACGCGGATTTGACGCCGGCGTTGGAGGAATTGCTGCACCGGGTGCAGGATTGGAATCAGACTGGGGAAGAGGCTGAAATTTACGCGCTCTGGGGGGAAGTTTTGAAAAACCAAGGCCAATGGCTGATGGCGTTCAAAGCGCAGGATCGCGCCACGCAGTTGGCGCTCGACGCCGGCCGGGTGCAGCGGGCGGTGGAGGCCTTTTTGGAAATGGCACGGCTGTGCCGGGAAGCGGATCATGGCTGGCGCCTGCATCAGGTATGGGTGCGGCTGGATCAGGTGATGGTGGCCCGCCCGGTGACCCTCCCGGATACGCTGCAGGAAAGCCTGGCGGCCGAAAGGCAGGCGGGCGCCGGGCTGCTGGCCCGGACAAAACCGACTGGACCGGCCGGGCCGCTCGCTGCCGGGGTGGATCTGCAGCCCAAGGATAGCCGGGTGATGGTTTCCTCTCCGGACAAGGAGTTGGGAAGGAGCCGCTTCCTCCTGACGAATACGGGGGCATTTACCGTGGGGGGAACCTTGAAGGTTACGGCCAACGGGGCGGTGGTGACCGCCTGGCAAAGTGGCAAAGCCGGGCTTTACATCACACTGGGCCAGGGTGGGACGGAACCGGCGGCCCGCCCGCTGCGGTTATTGCCCGGGCAGCAATTGGAAGTTTATGTGGAGCACGGACCGGGCCTGGCCCAGGACACGGTGCAGGTGGCGTGGGATGGCGGGGAAAAACCGGTCACCGGGTCTGGCACCTTTTATTTTACCGAAGGCCTGCCATCGGCCTCGGTGGTGAACGCGGGGGTGTTTCAACTCCATGCCGGATGGAGTATCCCGCTCTATCATGAAATCTACCAGCGGGGACGCGGCACCCGGATTCAAAATCTTGCGGTGCAGGCCAGCGCGGCCTGCCGGTTGGAGATTTACGATCACGACACGGGCCGGTTGTTGGCGGTCGATGCGGAAGGGGATGGGGCTTACTCGGGTCCGGGCGATCAGGTCTTCGGGGACTCGGACCGCGATGGCTGGCCGGATTTGGTGGTCGGTGACCGTGCCCGGGCGATTGAAATCTGTGCCTGGCCCTTGGGTTTAACCGGTGGAGGCATCACTGTCAGCGCCGGATTGAGGACTGGTCCCGGTGGGGCCGGGGCGGCCAGTGCGGTAGAAAATACGGTATTGGGTCCGGTGATGACGGCTGGGCGGCGCTGAACCGGGGGGAAGCGGAATTGCAGGATAGTTTGACGGCAACTCCTGGCCGGATTTAATGACGGCATTGAATGAGCGGTTTTCCATGAAGTGCCCGCGTTGTGTCCAAAAGGCCGCACCGGGGGCAGCGTCCTGTCCGCACTGCGGTTATTCCCTGCAGGTGGCCTGTGGTTTGTATGGCTCGGAGGCCGTGGTCGCGGAGCGCCTGATGGACGTGGAAGGCAACCTGGTTCCGGAGCAACGGCAGGCGATCCTGGAGTCGCTGGATGACTTTGGCCGGCGGTTTCCGCAATTGTTTTTCCTGGTGTATCTGGGGGCGCTGCCGCCTCCGGCCAGTCCCCGGCAATTTGCCTTCTGGCTGCTGAATCATGCGGCGGTGACCGAGCTTGACGGCCTGCAGCCCAATGAGCGGGGCCTGCTGCTGGTGGTGGACCCCCGCGGTGGCACGGCGGTCCTGGCGGGTGGTTATTTCCTGGAGACTCTGATGGGACAGGAGGAACTGGATCTGGTGCTGAAATCGGCTGCCAAAGACTTCAGCCGGGCGGACTATCCAGCGGCGCTGCGGACCATCACTGCCGAGTTGGGCGGGCTGTTGAAACGGGTGGCGCGGGAGGCTCTGCGGAATCCCCGGCGGTGGCCATCCGGCTTGCCGGAGGCGGTAACGGCGGGCTTTCCTCCGCTCGTCAGGACCGGAGAGGTTTCCCTGCCGGAATCCATGCCTGAAGTATCCCCCTTGGAGCCGGAACGGCCTTCCGTGGAGGCGGCCCCTCCCATTGCCGCCGGGCGCCCGGGTGGTCGAACCCGCTCCGCTGCCAGGCGGGCCAACCCAGGCCGCCGGTGAACGTGCGCTTTCCCATCTGGTGCGCGGTGCTCCTCGCCTCCGCCGGGCGGATGGCGGCGCTGCCGGAAGAAGGCGGGCACGACCTCACCGGCGAAATGGAGGAAGCAGTGGAATTCCTTCCTGACAATCCGATTCCATGGCATGATTCCCTCCTCGGGCTTCCTGGATGGATGCGTCAGGAGTTCACCGGGATCAGGGACCGGACCCGCCCGGCGAATCATGGGGGCGGCCTCTTTCCCCCGCAAATCTGGCCGCTGCAGCCCGAGCCGGTCCAAGGTCCCCTGATCCTTGATTCCACCCTCCCGGGAGAAGGAGACCCTGGCCTGGCGCTGGATCCCGGCGCGGTGGTTCCGCTCGGGCCCGAACTCATGGGGCAGTATACCCTGCAGCAACCCCCGGGGGTTTTGGTGGATCCGCAGCGGCTGATTCAAAACCGGGCCGGTGGGCAGATGGAATCATTGGTGCAACGATGGCTGAATGAACAATGTGTGTTCCGCACCACTCTGTTGGTCTTCGGCCCCGGACAGCAATTGCCATCGGATTTTGATCCCCAGGCGCTGCGCCGCCAGTGGTCCGGGGAAACGGATGATAGCCTGCTGGTCTTCTATTTCTACCAGCAGCCGGAGCGCACTCTTGCCATTTTTGGACCCGGGGCGCGTGCCACCTACACCGCGGCAGTGCTGCGCTCCATCGTGGATGCCTCCGTCGTGGAGGCGGCCCGGGTTTCCGGGCCCACGGAGCAGCTGGAAAGATTCTGCTATAAAATGTCGGTCCGTTTGCATTGGCTGGCCCGCAGCCTTCCTGCCAAGCCGGTGGACACTGGGGTTTCCGGGAATCCAGGCCGCCGCTGGTGGGGAAACACGGCGGTTTCCGTGGCGATCCTGAGCGCCTTGGGCCTGACTGCGGGTTTTGGCGTGGTCCGGTTTATCCGGTTCCGCCGCCCACGGTCTGGAGGGGGGGACGACGGCCCGGTTATTCTGCCGGAAACGGAACCTTGTCCCCGCTTTGGGGCTCCCCACAGTGGAGGGTTTTCTGCGGTGATTACCTTTCCCCGCCAGTCAGCGCCTTGAAGGGCTAAGACGGCATCCTGCCCGGAAGAGGACCCTACCCAGCCAATTGGGGAAATCCGTCGGCCCGATGAACGATACTGAAGGGGCTGTCAGGCACGCGCTGCGGAGGGAGGATCCGGATGCCGCAGGTGGGGCAGGGGGCGGCCCGTCCGTCATAGGTGGCCGGATCTTTGATAATCAGCACGGTGAAGCAGGAGGGACAATTGAAGCCCAGTTGTTGAGCTGAGGAAGCGGGCAGTTGCCGCGAGGGAGGCGGTGCTGCCGGCCGGGCTGCGATTTCAGAAGCAGGCCGGGGTGACGGAATGGTTGCGGGACGTTGGTGCCGGGCAGGCAGGGTATCACGCTTGGGCGGCAGACGGAGGGCCTCAGGGAGGGTGCTCAAGGCCGCAAACCGCCGGCCTTCCATCGGGGACATTTGGCGCCCCGATGCCGCAGCCATGGCGGCCAATCCCGCCCACGGAGGCGGCCCCATACGATCATTGTCCCGCTGGGAGCCGGGCACCCCATCGGTGTCCGGGAGGGATGGGAATCCCGGCCGTCCCGGGAGGACGGTGGAAACGGGAAGGGGCGGCTCGTTCAAAACAGCTTACGTGTAACCTCTTATAATACGCCGTCGCTGCCACAATTTCAATAGCAAATCTTTCCCATTCCCACCGGTTCAGCTTTTCCTGCCCCTTCCATTGACGGCCCTCGGTCATTCCGGCTATAGACGGTGCTGCGACGGGTTTGCCGCCGCCTTTTTTCCGCTTTTCCCTTTTATGCAAAGTCTTTGGAACTCCGATGAAGCCGCCGCCTGCGGGGCTGATCTTCTCTCCCAGCGCGTCTACAGCTCCCGCCTGCTGGGGCGCAATCCCGCGCTGGTCCTCCACGGCGGCGGCAATACTTCCGCCAAGGCCACCATCCCCGATTTTTTCGGTGACCCCGTCGAGGTTCTCTACATCAAAGGCAGCGGAGGCGATTTGGCCAAAATCGGCCCCGAAGGGTTCCCCGCCGTCAAACTCGACGTCCTGCTGCGCCTCGCCGAACTCCCCACCCTGACCGATGCCGCGATGGTCCGTGAGCAACGCGCGGCCATGCTCGACCCCTCAGGCCCGAACCCAAGCATCGAAGCCGTGGTCCACGCCGTGCTCCCGCACCGGTTTGTCGATCACACCCATTCCGATGCCGTGATTGCCCTGACGAATCAGCCGCACGGAGCCGCCCTTGTCCGGGAAACCTGGGGCGACCGCGTCATCGTGGTGCCCTACGTCATGCCCGGGTTTTTCCTCGCGAAAGCGGTGCGCGAACTCATTCAGGACGCCGATTGGAGCAAGGTGGAAGGCCTGATCCTGATGCACCACGGGATATTCACTTTCGGGGAGACCGCCCAGGAAAGTTACGAGCGCATGATCCAACTCGTCACCGAAGCCGAAGATACCCTCGCCAACCGTGGCGGCGGTCCTGAGGTGGTGGCGCTGGCCGAGGCCGGTTTGGATCCCACTGATCTCCGGAGGCTTGCCGCCGTCCGCCGGGCCGTTTCGCGGGCCAGGGGACGTGCCGTGCTCGCCCTGACCGAAACCAGCCCGGAAGCCGCCGGATTTGCCAGCCGTCCGGATGCCGGGGACCTCGCCACCCGTGGCACTCTGACGCCCGATCATTCCATCCGGATGAAACGCGCTCCTGTGGTGCTGGGCAAGGATGGCGCCATTGCCGCCTTTGCGATCGACTATCTGGAATCCCATAGCCGTCTCCAGTCCGGGCAGCCGGCCCTCGACCCCGCGCCCCGCTGGGCTGTCTGGCCCGGCAAAGGCACCATCGCCTTCGATACTACTCTGGCCGGGGCCGGCAGTATTGCGGATATCGCCCGCCACACCGTCCGCACCATCCAGCAGGCCGAAGCCGCGGGCGGCTGGACCGCCCTGCCGGAGCGGGACCTGTTTGAGATTGAACACTGGGATCTGGAGCAGGCCAAGCTCCGCTCCGCCCCCGCGCCCAGGCCGCTCCAGGGCAAGATTGCCATCGTGTCAGGAGCCGCCGCCGGCATTGGCCGTGCCATTGCGGAGGAACTCCATGCCCAGGGTGCGGTCGTCACCGGTTTCGATCTCAACCCCGAGACCCCGGTGCGCCTCGGCGGCCGCGCTGGTCTCACCGGAAAGGTTCTGAATCTGACGGATTATCCTGGGGTCCAGCTGGCGGTCGAGGACGTGATCCGGCAATACGGCGGACTGGATATCCTGGTCAGCAATGCCGGGATCTTCACCGCCGGCGCCAACTTTGAGGACATGGACCCGGTGAACTGGGCCAAGAGCCTCGAAGTGAACCTGACCAGTCACATGAAGCTGCTCCAATTTTGTGTCCCCTATCTCAAAAAAGGGGTCGACCCCGCCGCGGTCTTTGTGGGCAGCCGGAACGTCGCCGCCCCCGGAGCCGGGGCCGGCAGTTATTCCTGCGCCAAGGCCGCCGTCACCCAGTTGGTCAGGGTCGCCGCCCTCGAACTGGCGCCGGAGGGGGTGCGCGTGAACATCATCCATCCTGACGCCGTCTTCGACACGGAACTCTGGACTCCCGAGGCCCTCGCCCGCAGCGCGGAACGGTATAACATGACAGTGGAGGAATACAAAACCCGCAATCTCATGAAGACCGAGATCAAATCCCGCGACGTCGCTGCCATGGTCGCCGCCATGGCCAGTCCCCTCTTCGGCAAAACCACCGGCGCCCAGATCCCGGTGGATGGTGGCAATGACCGGGTCATCTGATGGAGAGCGGACCGGTCGACCAGTTCAAGCTCGTGGTCGAACCACCAACCAGCCACTCCGATCCCAGAGCAAGGAAGCTCGCCGGAGGTTTCTTTCTCTGGGTCTCCGTTTGGTCTCTTCGCACCGCATTGATCTTCAGTGTGGGCTTGGTGCTGTGGACGATCAGTCGGATCCCCACGTATCATGATGCACAAAAAATCTCCGATTTCCGCATCGGGCTCGCCCACCAACTGCAGCTGACAGGATTGCCGGATCTCGATATTAAAGTGAGCCCCCGGTCGCGAGGCCGGGGCGATATCATTTTGGAGACGCCGGTATCCCCTGAAAAACTGGACCTGATCCGCCGGGAGTTTGACCGGCTGAATGTGGCTGGGGACTACGAGTTGAAAGTCCGGGCCCCGTAAAACCCGCCATCTCATAAAAACAGGGAGCAAGTTCCTCGACCCCGCCGCCGTGGCCATGCCAGTCGAAAAGAGGGGCGGCGCGTGGCTGCTGCCTTGAAGACCATGGTCAACGGCTGCACCATTACGGATTCTGCCCGCCCTCTCCCCCCATGAGTGATACCCTTTCTTCCTTCAGTGCGCTGGCGGTATCATGGTCAGCCCGGATTCCCGGTTTTTTTGAAGTATCGGCGAAGTCCGCCGTAGGGCTCGCGGTGCGCTACTTCCTATTTGCCGGGGTGGCATGGCTGCTGGGCTACGTGTTGTTCGCCCGGCGCTGGCAGCACCGGAAGATTGTGCCCCGGCTGCCGGCGGGATCGGAAGTGAGGCGGGAAATTTTCTATTCCGCCATTTCTGTGGTCATCTTTGGATTGGTCAGTGCGGCTACGGTGATGGCGGCGAAGGCAGGGTGGACCCAGCTTTATTGGAAAAGGGGTGAATATGGCACCGCTTGGTTCTGGGGCAGTATTTTTTGCGCGGTGCTGCTGCACGACACTTGGTTCTACTGGACCCACCGGCTGATGCATCACCGTAAGCTGTTCCGCTATTTTCACCGCACCCACCATCTCTCGCACAATCCCAGTCCATGGGCAGCTTACGCGTTCGATCCTGCGGAAGCGGTGGTGCAGGCCGCCATTTTCCCGATCGCGGTCACGGTGATTCCGATGCATCCCTATGCCTTCGTGATCTTCATGTTCTGGCAGATCACGTTCAACATTATCGGGCACACCGGTTATGAATTCCATCCGCGCTGGCTGATGGATTCCTGGCTGGGTCGGATCGTCAACACCCCGACCAACCACGCCCAGCATCACGAAAAAATGCGCGGCAACTACGGCCTGTATTTCAACGTCTGGGACCGGTTGATGGGGACCAACCACCCGGACTACGAATCCCGCTTCCGGGAAGTGACGACCCGTCCCCGCCCGCGACCTGGACAGGAATCCTGAGCGTGCCGCAGGATCGGCCTGGCGATGACGCCGCTTTCAGGGCCCCGCGGGCAGGGCGGCCATTCGTTGTTTGATCCTGGCGGCTTCGGCGGACCACTCCGCGAGTTGATAACGTTTGTGGACCGGGCAGCAGTTCCGGTCGGCCTGCAAGGCATGGGCAGAGGCATAAATGGCGTTGAGGTTCTGCTGGTAACGGAGGCGGGCTCCGGTGCTGCCGGATTTTGCCCGCTGCATCCGGGCGACGGTGGCATTGGCGGCTTTGGTTTCCGCGATGAGGGCGTTGGTTTCCTCATCCACCTCCTTTTGCCGTTCGGCGGCCAGCCAGGCCGCCGCCTTTTCCGGATCGTAGGCAAAGCGTTCGCGCAGGCTGGTCTCCAATTGGCCCAGCGGCACCTTGTCCAGGCCCGAGGCATGGCGGAACCGCAATTCCCCCGGGGTGATGGAAAGGACTTCCACGTCCTTGAATACCCGGCCCGCTCCGCCATCCAAGGTCGCGAGGCGTTGGCCGGCGGCCCGGTGTTGGGCGCTTAGACGGTATTTTCCTTTGTATTCGTCAAACGCTTTGAGCACCTCATCCAGCTTCTTCTGCAGGGCTTCGCGTTCGGCCTTCGTTTCCTGTTCCCGGCGGGTGGCCTCTTCCCGGGCACTGTCGATGCTGCGTTGCGCCCCTTTGGCCTCACTGGTCACCCGGGCGACATCCTCCTGGAGAAATTGGATGCGCTCCTGGAGTTTTTTGGTCTCGGCGAGGGCCGCCCGATGTCCTTCGGAGGGGCCACAGCCGCCGGTTGCCAGGGTGAGGACGAGCAGGGAGCCGCAGCGCAATCGGTTCATACCCTCAGGCCTATCGTAAAATGGATTTGCCCGCAAGTGAAGTTCTGGAGGGGCCGCCCCCTCCGGTTTTCCGGGCGAACCCCAAAGCCCGGAGGACCCGAAAATGCATCTTGCGCCTCCGGGGCTGCACGCTAGACTCGCGCTCCCGTTTTGGGACAATTTTAACCATTCCCCGCCCATGTTTGCTTTTCTCGCTGCTTCTGATTTTCTGCTGCATAATGGCATCCAGTTGGCCCTCGCCCTGGGGGTCTTCGGACTGCTGGTGGCCGGCGTGCTGATTTTCCAGATCAAAAACGCCCCCGCTGGCAATGCGCGCATGGCGGAAGTGGCGGCGGCGATTCAGGAAGGGGCGGCCGCCTATTTAAAGCGGCAGTTGGTGGCGGTGGGGATCATCGCGGTGATCATCACCCTCCTGCTGGCAGCCTGGAAGCAGAGCATGGCCGTTCCGGCGGGGTTTGTGGTCGGTGCGGTGTGTTCGCTGGTGGCGGGGTTCATCGGCATGCGCATCGCGGTGCTGGCCAATGTGCGCACCACCCAGGCGGCGACCGAGAGTGAACCCAAAGCCCTGCGGGTGGCCTTCAACGGCGGTGCCGTGACCGGTTTGCTGGTGGTGGGTCTGGCGCTGCTCAGCGTGGGTATTTTCTTCAATGTGATGCGTGGCACCAGCACCGAACATGCCGTGGATAGTCTGGTCGGCCTGGCGTTGGGTTCCAGTCTGATTTCCGTGTTCGCCCGGCTCGGCGGCGGCATCTACACCAAGGCCGCCGACGTGGGCGCCGACCTTGTAGGCAAGGTCGAATCCAATTTGAACGAAGACGATCCCCGCAATCCCGCCACCATCGCCGACAACGTGGGCGACAACGTGGGCGACTGTGCCGGCATGGCCGCGGACGTGTTTGAAACCTACGCCGTCAGCCTGATCGGGGCCTTGTTGATTGGTTTCCTCCAACTCGGCAGCGGTCCGGCCGCCGAAGGGGCCATGGTCTATCCTTTTGTCATCGGCGGGATCTCCGTCATCGGTGCCGTCCTCGGCATTCTTTACGTCAATATCCGCAGCAACAGCGCCAAAGCTGACCGCGTCCTGATGGAAGGCGTGCTCGTCTCCGGGGTGCTCTCCGCACTTCTATACTGGCCCGCCACCATCGGGTTGCTTCCTGACACCTTGGAAATTGCCGGCAAAACCTACACCTCAACCGGCATCTACGGCGCGGCTCTGGTCGGATTGCTGATGACCGGTGCGGCAGTGGTCATTACCAATTATTACACCTCCACCGCCTACCGGCCGGTCCGCAGCATCGCCGAAGCCTCCCGCACCGGCCATGCCACCAACATCATCGCCGGACTCGCGGTGGGGAACAAAGCGACCGCCCTGCCGGTGCTCTGCATCGTGGCCGCCATCTTCTTCAGTTATCAGGCCGGAGACCTCTTTGGCATCGCCACTGCCGTCATGTCCATGCTCAGCATGGCTGGCATCATCATTTCGCTGGATGCCTTCGGCCCGATCACCGACAACGCCGGCGGCATCGCTGTCATGAGTGGTCTGCCCGAAGAAGTGCGCGAGCGGACGGACAGCCTCGATGCGGTGGGCAACACCATGAAAGCGGTCACCAAGGGTTACGCCATTGCTTCCGCCGGGGTCGCCGCACTGGTGCTTTTCGGAAGTTACTATTTGGAATTGGAACGGAAGACCGGTCACACCTGGGACTTCTCCCTGAAGGACCCGATTGTGATCATCGGCATGTTCCTCGGTGGTCTGCTGCCCTGCCTGTTCACCGCCTGGAGCATGAGCGCCGTGGGCAAAGCGGCCGGTGCCGTGGTGGTGGAAGTCCGCCGCCAGCTCGAAAAATTCCCCGGCATCATGAACGGCACCCAGAAGCCGGAATATGCCGCCTGCGTGGACATCGTCACCAAAGCAGCGCTCCGTGAGATGATCCTGCCCGCACTCCTGCCAGTCGTCGGCGTGGTCGCCATCGCTGCCATCCCCGCGCTCGGCGCCAAGGCCCTTGGCGGCATGCTGGTCGGCACCATCGTCACCGGCCTTTTTGTCGGCATCGCCATGACCTCCAGCGGCGGGGCCTGGGACAACGCCAAGAAATTCATCGAGGAAGGCCACCACGGCGGAAAAGGCAGCGACGCCCACAAGGCCGCGGTCACCGGCGATACTGTCGGCGACCCTTACAAGGACACCTCCGGTCCCGCCATCAATCCGATGATTAAAGTGGTCAACATCGTGGCCATCCTGATGATCGAGCTGTTCTTCTGCTAGGATCCGTTTTTCGTCTGTTCAACTCCGCTCGTGCCATTGAAGCGGGCTGGGGAGGTCGAATGCAGCATATTCCAAGTGCAGGACGCGTCGGTGACGCGTCACCGTGGAACGACCCGAAGCATGAAGCAGCAGGGGACGCATGAGCAAGGCGTCGCCGGCTGGTGCCGCGCAAAGGACTTCAGTCTGTTGGCAGCGTAATTCCTGAATATCCGTAGCGGAAAGGCGGCCCTTGCGGTGCGAGCCGGGGAGGACGCGCAAAGCTCCGTTGGATTCATCTGTGTCGTCGAAATGCAGCCGCACCGTGATCATTTGTTCGAGTAGTTTCACAGGCGGCTGCACATGAGGAACTCTATCCTTCATCCTCCATGGGCCGAAGCCGGGCACTTCGATCCTGGCATGAACCGCCAAGGTCAAATCCTGATGCCACGGCACCAACCAATTTGCGTCCGGTGATTTATCGAAGTAGATCGCACGAACCGGAACCGGTTCGGAGAGCAGATGTGGGCGGATCAAATCCAGCAACTGCTTCGAACGAGCCAAGGTCGCAACATCCGGCTCGGACAAAAGTCCCCGCCTTCCTGCTCCGGCAACAGGTCCCAGTCTGGTAATCCATTTGGCCCGCTCGTCGGATCCCAGAACCTGCGGAATGACCACAAAGCCTTGTGCTTCTATCCCATGATGCATGGTTGGAAAAATGCCGGGATCTCCACTTTCAGACCATCGAGAGGGGTGCGCCAATGCAATTTCAGATGGAAGGAGTCACTTCCTCCTCATCACCCGGCTCATCCGGGTCCTCTTCGATTTCCCGCCGCCATTTCCGGGAGACCCAGGGGCGGATCAGGCCGTAGAACAGATAACCGATGAACAGCACCGCCACCATGATCTTGGGTTTGTAGGCGATGATCGCCACCATGCTGATGGCTCCGAGGAACCATGGGATAGTGCGCTTGGTCTTCCAGGACAGGCCTTTGAAACTGGGATATTTCACGGTGCTCACCATCAGGAAGGACAACAGAATCAGCAGAGCCGGCAGGAACCATTTCCAATTGCCCAGCTCGATTTGTTTATTGCTGAAATCATCCAGCAGCAAGGTGATGGAACAGATCACCCCGGCGGCGGCGGGGATGGGGCAACCGGTGAAGTCGTTGCTGGGTTTCCCCTTCGGAGCTGATGCGGCCACGCAGTTGAAGCGGGCGAGGCGGATCGCGCCGCACAGGATGTAAGCAAAAGCGATGAACCAACCGGCCCGGTCGTTGCTCTCGATATCAATATGGTCCAGCACCAGATGGTGCATCAGAAAAGCCGGGGCCACCCCAAAGCTGACAATGTCAGCGAGTGAGTCAAATTCCCGGCCAAAGGGGGATTCCTCACCGATGGCCCGGGCGATGCGGCCATCCAGCAAGTCAAACAGACAGGCCCCCAGAATCAGCCAGATCGCGGTATAAACCGCGGTTGGAGCGGGATCGTGCCGCAGCAGCAGCATGGCGTAAAAGCCGCAGAAGAGATTTCCTGCCGTCATAAAATTCGGCCAGAAATGGATTTTGGGAAGGTCCTGATTCATGAGGGGTGGGGGGGGGGCGCGGGGAGCGTCCGGGTTGACCCGAGTCTAGGCGCGGCTACGGTATCGAAAAGAGGAAATTCCATCCATGCCAGCCACTGCCGATTCCCCGATTCACCCCGATCTGACCATGGGAGCTCTTCTCGATGCTTTCCCTGGAGCCCGCCGCGCCCTCTTTGCCAAATACCACGTCGGCGGCTGCTCCAGTTGCGGTTTCCAATTGAGCGAAACGCTGGCCGAAGTCTGCGCCCGCAATGAGGATATGCCGGTGGATGAAGCCATCGCCCACCTCCTCGCCAGTCAGGAAAACGATGCCGCCATGCAGATCTCTGCCCCTGATCTCAAGGCCGCACTGGATTCTCCTCATCCTCCGCGCCTCCTCGACGTCCGCTCCCGCGAGGAATTTGAAGCCGTGCGCCTGCAGGGAGCCGAGCTCATGACCCAACCCCTGCTGGAGGACTTTTTCCACTCCGGTGACAAAACCCAACCCATCGTGGTCTACTGCCACCACGGCCTCCGCAGTCTCGACGCCGCCGCCTACCTGATCGGCCACGGCTTCCAGCAGGTGAAGTCACTGGCCGGCGGCATTGATGCCTGGAGCACGGAAGTCGATCCGGCGGTGCGGCGGTATAAGCTGGAGATGGAGTGAGGGGATTTTCGACGGAAGGGCACCATGGTCTGAATCCTGAGCAAGCCTTGAACCCGGGAAAAATCTCCCGCCTTTCCTTTCTGTCCTTCGTGCTCTTCTGTTCAAATAATTCCCCCACAACCCCATGGACGAACAACTTCTCAACGACGCCATCTCGAATCCCCGCAACCTCGGCGAAATGACCGATGCCGATGCCGTAGGCACGGTCGGCAGCCCCGAATGTGGTGACATGGTGCGCATGTGGCTCAAATTCACCGAAAAGGACGGGCAGAAGGTCATCGACCGGGCGTCCTTCCAGAGTTTCGGCTGCCAGACCGCCATCGCGGTCGCCAGCATGGCCACGGAGATGCTGAAAGGCCGCACCGTGGCCGAAGCCCGGCTGCTTTCCGCCGCCGAAATGTCCACTCCGCTCGGGCCGCTGCCGCCGATGAAAATCCATTGCGGCCAGATGGTGGAAGGCGCCTTGAAGGCGGCCTTGGAAGCCGGTGCGCCGGCCTCGGCGCCCGCGGTGGCGGCTCCCGTTTCATCCGGGCACCTCGCGGAAAGTCTTGGTGAAGCGGCGGCTCCCAAGTCGGGCAAGCTGAAGGTGGTGTTTGAGTAACCTTGGGAGGCCGGTCGGAGCGGCGTTGGGGACAAACGTCCCATGCATTCCGCCGTGGTGCCTGCCGGATTTCATGCCATTTGAAACGCATGGACTCCAAACGACTTTTTCTGCTCGATGGCATGGCGCTCGTCTACCGGGCGCATTTTGCTTTCGCGGCGAAGCCGATCATGACCAGTTACGGGCTGAATGCCTCGGCCATGCTCGGGATTACGAATACCCTGGTGGAGTTGATCACGAAGGAAAAACCGACGCATCTGGCCATGGTCTTCGACACCAGCGCGCCCACCGCGCGGCATGAGCGTTTCCCGGCCTACAAGGCGCAGCGGCAGGAAATGCCGGAGGATCTGAGCAAGGCCATCCCGCACGTGAAACGCATGATGGAGGCCTTCCGGATTCCGGTGCTGCAGCTGGATGGTTATGAGGCGGACGACATCATCGGCACTCTCGCCAAACGGGCCGAAGCCGAAGGTGGCTTCACCACCTGGATGGTCACGGCCGACAAGGACTTCGCCCAATTGGTGGACGAGCGCACCTTCATGTGGAAACCGGGCCGGCAAGGTGGCGACCACGAAGTGATCGGAGTGGCGGAAGTGCAGGCCCAATGGCTGGTGGAACGGCCTGAGCAGGTGATCGATATCCTGGGCTTGTGGGGTGATGCTTCTGACAATATTCCCGGCGTGCCCGGGATAGGCGAAAAAACCGCCAAAAGTCTGATCCAGCAGTTTGGCAGCATTGAGAATATCCTCGCGAATCTCGACAAGCTGAAGGGCAAACAGAAGGAGAATCTGGCAACCCATGCGGAGCAGGCGAGGCTCTCCCGCGACCTCGCCACGATCCAACTGGATGTGCCCATCGATATCGATCTGGCCGAACTCATCCGGCAGCCTCTCAACGAGGAAGCGGTGCAATCGCTCCTGGTGGAGTTTGAATTCAATGCGGTGGGCCGCCGGTTGTTTGGCGAGAAATTCAGGGCGGGCCGCGGATTCCATCGCCGCGAGGAAAACGCCGTTCCGGAAGACACCGGATCGGCCGCCGCCGCCGCCCCGCCGGTTCCCGTAATGCACACACACGACACCGTGCCGCATGCATGGACCATCGCGGACTCTGCCAAGTCCCGCGCGGCCGCCCTGGCCAAAGCGCTGGAGGCGGGCATCACTGGGCTTGCGGTGGATTGGCAGGGCGCGGATGCCCGGTCTTCGGAGATCCGGGGCATCGCGCTGGCTCCGGCGGCGCATGAGGCCTTTTACCTGACCGGAGCCGATTCTGCAGCACTCGCGGCGGAGGTGGCGGCATTGCTGGGAAATCCGGCGATCACCTTGGTGGGGCATGACCTCAAGGAATCCATCCAGGTTCTGCTGCTGCATGGCGCCATTCCGGTCCAGGCCAGGATTTTTGACGGGATGCTGGCGCAGGCTTTGATTGATCCCGAGCAGAAAGTGTCGCTGGATTATTTGGCTGAATCCCTGCTGGGCTACGTGTTGGCTACCCCGAAGGCCGTGGAAGCCTCCGGCCAGCTCCTCATGCCCGGCATGGAGCCGGAAGACACCGCCCGGCCGGAACGGGCCATGGAACGGGCGGATCTGGCCCTGCAGTTGAAACCATTGCTGGAGCCGAAACTGCACAAACTGGAACAGGACCGCGTCTTTTATGAAATCGAAAGTCCGCTGGTGCCGGTGCTGGCGGGCATGGAAGCGGCGGGGATCAAACTGGAACCGGCCGTGCTGGGCGTCATTGGCCTCCGGTTGGAAAAGGAGATCGCGCAGTTGGAGCTGTCTGTTTACGAAAAGGCCGGAACCAAGTTCAACCTGAACTCGCCCAAGCAGCTCGGGGAAGTGTTATTCGATCAACTCAAACTGATCGAAAAACCGAAAAAAACCAAGACCGGCCAATACATGACCGGGGAGGATATCCTCGCGGAATTGGCGGATGAGCACCCCATGGTGGCGGATCTGCTGGCCTATCGTGAGGCCTCAAAATTGAAGAGCACCTACGTCGATGCCCTGCCTCAAGCCATCGCCCGGCGCACCGGGCGGGTGCACACCACTTTCCAACAGGCCAGCACCGCCACCGGGCGGCTGGCGTCCAACAACCCCAATCTGCAGAACATTCCCATCCGCACCGAGGCCGGCCGGGAAATCCGCAAGGCTTTCATCGCGCCGGGCCCGGGATGGTCGCTGCTGTCCGCGGACTACAGCCAGATCGAGCTGCGGGTGATGGCCAGCATCTGCCGCGATCCTCACATGATGGAGGCCTTCGAGCAGGGCATCGACATTCACACCGCCACCGCCGCCCGGGTTCATGGGGTGGCCCTTGCCGATGTGACCAGCGACATGCGCCGCACCGCCAAAATGGTGAATTTCGGGATCATCTATGGGATCAGCGCGTTCGGGCTGGCGCAGCGCCTGGGCATCGCCCGGAGCGAAGGTGCGAGGCTGATCGAGGAGTATTTTGTGCAGTATCCCGGGGTGAAGCGCTATATGGAAAACACCGTCGAGGATGCCAAACTATGCGGTTATGTTGAAACCATCACCGGCCGCCGCCGCTACCTGCGCGACATCAATTCCAGCAACGTCAACGTCCGCAAAGCGGCGGAGCGCACCGCCATCAATATGCCAATCCAGGGCACTTCAGCGGACATGATCAAGATCGCCATGGTGCGCATCGCGGAAGCCCTGCGCAGCGGGGGTTATGCCACCCGGATGTTATTGCAGGTTCATGATGAATTGGTCTTCGAGGTGCCCGAGGCCGAAAGTGAAGCCATCCGGGGCCTGATTCCCGGATTGATGCAGGAGGCCTTGCCACTGGCCGTCCCCGTGGTGGTGGAACTCGGGCAGGGGGCGGATTGGTTCACCGCCCATGCCTGACGGGGCAGGGAATCCCCGGACTCATTCAAACCACCCATTTCCCCACGCCTTTCCGATTGAGTTTCCCCGTCCGGGCCGCAGAGAGAAATCATGAGACGCTGGCTGATCTTTTCCCTCCTGCTGTGGGGCAACGTTCTCACGGCTGCAGAAGAGAGCCCCGGCACTTCCGCGGCGGTCCTGACGAACGCTGCGCCGGCCGCGGGACCTCCGCTGCTGGACCTGCATCAGCCGCTGACCGAAGCTTGGCATGCTCCCGGTTTGGATTTCCGGAACAGCGATGCCGTGTGGGCGTGGGTGTTCCGGCACTTGCCAGCGGAGGTGATGGTGTATCCGACCGAGAATTATTTTTACTGGCGGCTCACCGCCGGGGGGCGGGAAATCCGGGGCAACATCCGGCCCGCGAGCGGACTGAGGGAAAAAGGCCTCGTCTCATTTGCCTACGCCGAATGGTTGGAATTTCCTGACGAAACGCTGGCAAAGGATCAGCTCAGCATCGCCCGCCGCCTCGGGGCGGAGGAGGGCGTCACGGTGACTTGTCCCGATCCGCTCACCTGTGACATTTCGTGTGAGGGAAAAACCGTCCGTTTCCATTTCCACCCGCTCCCGCAGCTCCCGCCTGCCGCCGGTCTGCTGGGTCCGGGCCAGCGGTTTATTTCGCGGACGTGGGACGAAAGCGGTCTGCCGTTTTTCCTTTGTTATGACACCGGGGCCCAATGTTTTTTCTGGATGCTGAATGAGGAAAAGCCAGTCGCTGAAACCTTCACTTCCCTGGCGCCGGATATCCTGCTCGGCCGGCGCACCGGTTTTGTGTTCTGGTCCGGCCAGGACCGGGCGCAGCGGAAAATCCTGACGGGGGTCCGCGAGGCCAGCGTTCTGCGGAACGACTACTTCGACGGTCCGTTCGATCAACTCGCTGACAATTACGCGGCGCAGGTGCCGCTCCGCCAGACCATCGGGGAAGCCTTCCCGGGTCTGAAAGACCAGATCGATCTGTATGGCTACTTCACCAGCGGTCCGGATGCCGGAAACCGCGTCGCCCTGACCAGTTATCTGGCTTACTCCAGCACCGCCGGGGCGCTCGCGTTCACTCAAAAAGCCATCGCTTCGGCTGATCCCATTGCGGCCATCGCGGCCGGGGGCAAGGACCGTTGATGGACGAAGCGGGGCCCGGTTGCCGCCGCCTTGCATTCCATTGCCTTTTCCGTAAGCACCCGGATGCCCACCCTCCTTTGCTTCGGCGATTCCAATACCTGGGGTTACGATCCCGATGCCACTGCCTCCTCCTCCATCCCGGTCCGCCATCCCGCCGCGTCGCGCTGGACCGGCGTGCTTGCCGCCGCGCTAGGGCCGGAGTTCGAGGTCATCGCGTCTGGCCAAAACGGCCGCACCACGGTCTTCGAGGACCCGCACCACCCGGGGCGGAATGGGCGCACCGCCCTGCCTGTTTTTCTCGAAACCCACAAGCCGCTCGACCTCGTCATTCTCATGCTGGGGACCAATGATCTGAAAACCGTCTTTCACGCTCCGCCCGGCGAAATTGCGGCGGGGGCCGCGGCGCTGCTGGGCCTGATCCGGCAAAGCGAAGCGGGGCCGCGCGGGACGGCTCCGAAAGTTCTGCTGGTCTGTCCTCCTGCGGTGGGTCCGTTCGACCATCTGCCTGATCTGGCCGAAAAATTTGAAGCGGCGGCCTCCAAATCGCGACGCCTCCCGGACTATTACCGGCAAATCGCCACGCAGACGGGCTGCGCCTTCCTGGACGCCCAGCCGCTCGTCACCGCGAGCCCCTTGGACGGGCTGCACTTTGATGCGGCCAATCACCGCCGCCTCGGCGAAGCGATCGCTGCCTCGGCGAAATCGATGTTCTGATCCGGCCGTCTTTTGTCCGTGGAACGGTGGGCTTCCCAGCAAAGAAACCTTGTCAATTAGTAAACATCGCTTAAATATCAGCAATTCCTACAATCTCTCACCTTAACTTTACTGCCATGCGCCCTCTGACCCTTGCCGCCACTGCCCTGCTCGCGTTTTGCACCTCTTCGTGCGAACTTTTCAAGCCCAAGGAAGAACCGGCGGCGGCTTATGACCCTTACGGCCAGCAATCAAATCCTTACGGCCAAGCCCCGGCCAGCAACCCTTACGGTCAAGCGGCTGCTCCCGTGCCAAATCCTTACGGCCAAACGGCGGCCCCCAATCCCTACGGCAGCTACGAGCAGCCGCAGACCTCGGCAGCCCCCAATCCCTACACGGCCCCTGCCCCGGCTTACAGTGGCGCTGCCAGCAGCGGACGTACGGTCACGGTCCAAAGCGGCGATACCCTGACTTCCATCGCCCGCCGCAATGGCACCAGCGTGGCTGCCCTGCGTTCCGCCAACGGACTCAGCGGTGATCTGATCAAAATCGGGCAAAAGCTCAATCTGCCCTGATCCGGCGGGTGGGACGCGCCCGGGCAGAATTCAGCTTGCCAGGGAGCCACGTCTCCAGTGAGATGACCGGGCATGAAAACCGCCTTTGTTCTCCCTGTCCTTTCGCTCGCACTCAGCACCACCGTCTTTGCCGACGTCACCCTGCCGTCGGTGCTTTCTGCCGGCATGGTCCTTCAGCGGGATAAACCAGTGCCGGTCTGGGGGCAGGCTGCCTCCGGCGAGAAAATCAAGGTCACTTTTGCCGGGCAAACCAGGGAAACCAGTGCCTCTGCGGAAGGGAAATGGCTCGTCCGGCTGGATCCCCTCGCCGCCAATGCCACCGGTCAGACGCTGACCGTTCAGGGAAACAATAAAATCGAACTGGCCGATGTGCTGATCGGCGAAGTCTGGCTCGGCAGTGGCCAGAGCAACATGGAGTGGCCGGTCAGCCAGTCCGAAAACGGGGCGGCGGCGGTAGCGGCAGCCCGTTTCCCGCAGATCCGGTTGTTCCAGGTCCCCAAGGTGGTCAATCTGGATCCCCAGCCCACCTGCGACGCCTCCTGGAAAGTCTGCACCCCGGAAACCGCCGCCGGTTTTTCGGCGGTGCTTTATTTCATGGGGGCGGAACTGCACCGGGAGTTGGGCGTGCCTGTTGGACTGATCAACAGCTCCTGGGGCGGCACCCGGATCGAACCTTGGACCCCGGTGGAGGGTTTCGCCATGGTCCCCAGCCAACAGGAACTCTCACGCGCCGTCCGCGCCAACGTTCCCGGCACCAGCGAATACGCCGCCAGCATGGGAGGCTGGGTGGGCAGCGTCGAGCAATGGACCCGCGATTCACGGACCCGGCTGGAGCAAGGTCAAGCCCTGACCCCGATTCCGCAACGGCCCGGAGCTCCTCCCCAAGGGGCAGTGGGCATGTACAACGCCATGATCCATCCCCTCGTTCCCTTCGCCATCCGGGGCGCCATCTGGTATCAGGGAGAAAGCAATCTCGGTGAAGGCCAAGGTTACCTGGAGCGCAAAAAAGCGTTGATCGGCGGTTGGAGGAAAGTCTGGAACCAGGGCGATTTTCCTTTTTACACGGTCCAGCTGGCCCCCTTCAATTACGGCAACCAACCCCGGGAGCAGGCCCGCCAAAATACGGCGCTCCCGGAAATCCAGGAAGCCCAGAACGACACCCTGACGCAGATCCCCAATACCGGGGTGGCCGTGATCAATGACATCGGCAATTTCTCCGACATCCACCCTGTCAATAAACTCGACGTGGGCCGCCGCCTCTCCCTGATCGCCCTCGTCAAGGATTATGGCCGGGCCAACCTCGTCTATTCGGGTCCTGTTTTTGCCGGCGCCACCCCGGAAAACGGCAAGCTGCGCCTCAAATTCACCTCCACCGGCAGCGGCCTCGCCTCCCGTGATGGCAAGCCGCTGCGGGAATTTGAAGTCGCCGGCCCTGACGGAAAATTCCTGCCGGCCGAAGCGGTGATCGAAGGTAGCGATGTCCTCGTCTCCAGTGCCGCCGTGCCGGCCCCCACCCAGGTGCGCCACGCCTGGACCCAGATTCCCGAAGCCAATCTGATCAACAAGGAAGGCCTGCCCGCCTCCGCGTTCCGCACGCGTTGAATCGATTTATGATTGATGATGGGAGGCTCACTGGGCCAATCCATACCCGCGTCCGCCAAATCATAAATCATCAATCGCAAATCATAAATTTACCCCTCCCTCCATGTCTCCTGACAATCCCTGGTTTCTCTTCCTCCTCTGCTCCGTCATCGGACTTTACCTGTTGGAGACGGTTTCGGTGCTGCTGAATCTGAAACATCTCAGCCAGCCCCTGCCGGACGACTTCAAGGACGTGTTCAGTGCGGAGGATTTCGGGAAAAGTCAGGCCTATAGCCGGGAAAGTGCGCGGTTCGACCTCCTCGCCAGCGGGGTGCGGCTGGCCGTGTTTCTGGGGTTCTGGCTGGGCGGCGGCTTTCCCTGGCTTCAAGGGGTTGTCAGCGGGATCACAGCCTCCCCTATCCTCCAGGGGTTGTGCGGCATCAGTCTCATCCATCTGGGGAGCACGCTGCTGGGTCTGCCATTTTCCTGGTATGACACTTTCCAGATCGAAGCCAAATACGGTTTCAACAAAACCACCCCTGCCGTCTTCATCGCCGATCAGCTTAAAGGTCTGGCATTGGGGGCGGTGATCGGCCTGCCGGTGCTGGCGCTGCTGCTCTGGTTGTTCGGGACTTTCCCAGCGGCTTGGTTATGGGCGTGGCTGGCGGTCACCGTGCTGGTGCTGGCGCTGCAATACATCGCCCCGCGCTATCTGATGCCGCTCTTCAACAAATTCACCCCGTTGGAGGATGGGCCCCTTAAAACCGCGATTCAAACCCTCTCTGAAACCTGTGCCTTTCCGGTGAAGGAACTCTTCGTGATCGATGGCAGCCGCCGCTCCACCAAGGGCAATGCCTTCTTCGCCGGGTTCGGCAAAAACAAACGCATCGCCCTCTACGACACCCTGATCGAAAAACATCCGCAGCCCGAATTGCTGGCGGTGCTGGCACACGAAATCGGCCACTTCAAACGCGGCCACATCGTGCAGCGGCTGATCGTGGCGGTGGTCCAGCTCGCCGTGATTTTCCTCCTGATGGGCACCGTGCTCAGCCATCCCGGCCTGCATGCCGCCTTCGGACTATCCAGTCCGGTGCTGTGGCTCGGTTTTGTCTTTTTCATGATCCTCTTTGAACCGGTGCAGACGGTGCTGGGCATCCTCAGCGGCTTGTGGAGCCGGAAACACGAATACGAAGCCGACGCCTATGCCGCCGGGGCCACCGGCGGCCCCGCCGACATGACCGCCGCCCTCAAACGCCTCGCCCGCGACACCCTTTCCAATCTCACTCCGCACCCCCTCACGGTTTTCCTGCACTACTCCCATCCGCCCATGATCCAGCGGCTTGCCGCCCTGCGGAAACTGGAAACAACTCCATGATCTGGGACCTCTATCAGCAGCAGGGCATCCACGCGGCCCAACGCACCGCCCAACGCGCCAGCAACAAAGCCGAGGATGCTGCGGCCGAACTGGCAAGGCTGAAACGCCAGGTGGAACACCTCACGCTGGTTTCCCAAGCCATGTGGGAACTGCTGCGCCAGCATAACGGCCTGACGGATGAACAATTGCGCGCCCAGGTGCTGGAAGTGGATCTGCGTGATGGGGCGGTCGACGGAAAAATCGCCGCTCAAACCCTCGTCTGCGGCAACTGCGGCAACAACACCCACTCGCGGCGTAAACTGTGCGTGATGTGTGGTGAACTGGTGGAACGGCCCCATATTTTCGAATAAATCAAATCTGGACTCTCCGGAGGGAAGGGGGAGTTCCTCTTCCGGTGGTTCCGGCAGGATTTTTTTGAACAATCTAACGCCGGGAGCGGTTTATGCTTTCCGTCAGGTTCTTCTGTCAGGTAGAAGGGCTGCCCTGCCGTTATGAAACCGATCCTGCTGATTCTTCTTCCGTCCGCCGGCGTCCTTGCCGGGTGGTTTTTGCGTCCTGCGCTCCAACCGGCGGCGGCGCTTTCCCCGGGGGCTGCGGAAGCAGGACTCCCGGGCGGCGGGATCATCCAGGCGGCCCCCGCCGGCAAAAAGGGGGCGGCGGCTCCAGCGCTGGTGAAACCGGAAGTCCTGCCCCCTATCAACGCCGGTGATCCCAAAGCCGCGATCAAATCCCTGCTTTCCTTTTCCCGGAGCGGAAAAAATCCGCTCCGCACCCAGGCCCGTCTGCTGGCGTTTGCGGATCAACTCAGCCCCGCCGACCTGAAAGCGCTGGCCCTTGAAGCCAGCAATCAGCCGTCCAACTACTGGGGCGGCGATTCCAAAGTGAAGGATATCCTGTTGGGCACCTGGGCGGAGGTTTCGCCGAAGGAAGCGCTCGCTTTTGTGATGGGCCCCAGCACCGCCGCCACCCGTGAAGCGCTCCCGGCGGTGTTTTCCCAACTGGCCATCACCGATCCCAAGGGGGCGGAAGCGGCGTTGGGAGCCCTCGGGGAAGGCCGCAAAACCGCCGCCCTGCGGGCGATGGCGGTCCGGGTGGCCCAGGACCGGCCGGAAATGGCGATCGCCCTGCTGGACCGGCAAAAAGCCCGGCTCGGCGACTTTTCCTACTATTCCGTATTCAGCATCTGGTCGCGGCAGGATCCCTCCGGGGCGGCGGCCTATGCCGGTTCCCTGCCGGATGGACAAAAGCGCAGCCAGGCGCTCGGGAATATCGCGGAAGGCATGGCGCAGGACGATCCGGCAGCTGCGTTGGCCTGGGCAAAATCCCTGCCCCGTGCCAGTGAAAGTCTGAACCTCGTCCGCACCGTGATCAGCAGCCTGGCGGAACGCGATCCGGAAACGGCTTTGAGTCTGGCCCAGCAACAGCCCCTCCGGGAGCAGCGGGCGTTGCTCGGCGGGATCGCGTCCAATTGGATGTGGTCGGATCCCGACGGGGCCGTGGCGTGGATCAAATCCATGGAGGACAGTCCGATCCGTCAGGAATGTTTGTCAAACATGGCGTCTTATGCCGGTTATAGCGGTGTCGGGCAGAATTTGGAAACGCTGATGTCCCTGCTGCCGAAAGGCAAAATGAGGAACGATGCCCTGCTCCGGATTTCCGGCAACCTCGGGTGGAATGACGCCGAAGGCTCCCTTGCCTGGGCGCGGACGTTGCCCCAGGAGGATCAGGATTTGGTGATAGGCCGGCTCTCCGCCGGCATCGCCGCGGCGGACCCGAAGAAAGCGGCGGAACTGGCGGCCGCGTTGCCGCCCTCCGCCGCCTCCGTGCAGGCGGCGGCGCGGGTGGCCTCGCAATGGGCCGAGAAAAATCCGGAGGAAGCCATCGCCTGGGCCGCCACCCTTGACTCCGAAAAAGCCCGTCAGGATGCCACCGCCGCGGCACTGGCCCAGTGGGCCGACCGCGATCCGGAAAAAGCAGCGGGAGCCACGGGACAAATCGCCGATGAAAATGCCCGGCGCACCGCACGGGAAAAAATTGCCGCCACCTGGGCGGAGAAATCACCGGCCGAGGCGGAAAAATGGGCGGCTTCGTTGCCGGAAGCGGATCGTTACAGCGCTTTGGCCAGCGTCTGGAATGCGACCGCCACCGATGACCCCGGCAAAGCCGCCGGCAGTCTGGCCGCCGCGCTGCCTGGAGCCGAGGGGATCGAGTCCGCCACCAGCGGCCTGGCGGCTTCGGCCAGCACCATCGCCAGGGCCTGGGTCAGTCAGAATCCTAACGCGGCTGCGGACTGGGCGACCCAGTTGCCGGAGGGCAAAGCGCGCGAGGCGGCCATGGGGGCCGTGGCGGATCAATGGGCGGGCACGGATACCATGGCCGCTTCCACTTGGATCAATCAATTGCCCCAGGGACGTTCCCGCGATGAAGCCGCGGCCAAGCTCATTGAAAAAATCACGCCGACCGATCCCGCCGCTGCCTTCACCTGGGCGGCCAATATCCAGGACCCTGACCGTCAGCTGCAGAGTTTGAAAAGCACCATCAATGCCTGGAAAGTCTACAACCCCTCGGCCGTCCGCGACACCCTCGCCAACTCCAACCTCGACGAGGCCACGGTGGCCAAGCTGAATGCGGAGTTGAAATAAGGGCAGGCTGCCAGCGTCAATCAACGAGGGCCGGGCGACGCCGCGCTTACTTTTTCATGGACTTGCTGTCAGGCAGAATGACCTTGCTGAGTCCGAAGATCGGCGCGTAGATCGCGTAGATGAGAAAGCCGACCATCAGGCCCAGAATCATGATGGTGATCGGCTCCAGAATCTTGTCGATCTGGCCGCCGATGATGTCGAGTTCCTCCTCGTAGTCATCGGCGATTTCCTGAAGCATGTCCGTGGAGGACCCGGTCTCGGACGACAACTGCATGAGGCTGGAGATGGAGCGTCCGTCCGCGCCAAGGAGGTGGGAGTCGAGCAGGAAGGACTCATGGAGGCTCATCCCTTCTTCGACGCTTTTCTGGACTTTGAAGAAGAATTCCCGGTGGACGACGTTGGGCGCGGATTCGCCGGTAATGCGGAGCGCGGAGGAGATGCGCACGTTGGATTCAATGAGCATGGCCAAGGTGCGGAAGGAGACGGCAGCGGAGGCTTTGCGCACAATGTTGCCTACCGTAGGGAGGGTCAGGAAAAAACGCTGGGCGGTGGGGTTGCGGGCAATTTTACCCCAATTCTTGAGGAACATGATGATCCCGACGACGGGGATGAGAATCAGATACGGCTGGTGCAACAGGATATTCGAAAGGGCCATCATGAACTTGGTGGCGGCGGGCAGCTCGGCTTTGAAGGTGCCGTAAAGCCCCTTGAGCGCCGGCACGAGGGTCATGCTCATGACGATCACCACGACCACGCCGATGCAGAGCACGATGACCGGATAGATCATGCCGGATTTTAGCTTTTTGATGATCTTCAGGCCCTTCTTCTGGCCGATGGCGATCCGTTGGCAGACTTCCGGCAGCCGGCCCGACTCTTCGCCGGAGCGGATCAGGGCGAGCATGGCGTCACCGAAGATGGTGTTGTAGCGCGCCATGGCATCGCTGACTTTTTCACCCTGGGAGACCTGATAGGCGATGTCGGCGATGATGCCTTTGAAGATGGGGGATTTGACGCGGTTGGCCTGAAGTTCGAAGGATTTGATGGTGGAAATGTTTCGTTCCAGACAGCGGGCGATCCCTGAGAAGAGATTGACCCGGTCATCCATGCTGGGCCCCTTCATGGACATTTTGTAAATGGCCTCGTCCGCCCCGGTGATATTGGAGATTTTGGCGACCTCGTTGGAAGCTTTGCCGGCTCCGACAAGGGCTTTGCTGTCGTCATCCGTGACCACGATGATATCTTCGCTGCGGCCGGAATTGACGTTGGTGAGGGTGACTTTTTTAATCATGGCGGGCAGGAGTTAGCGGCGGGCCGGTTGGAGGCGGAGCGCGGGGAAATCGATGTTGGAGGTGGTGCCGGGAGCAGGACTCCAGGTGACCCTGACGTTGGTCCGGTCCACGGTGTAGGCGTCGAAACCGTAGTCACCGCCCCCGCCCAGGGCGGCGGGGTTGTCGACGGTGGACGTGGAAAGATTGCTGTCGAAATAGTGGCTCATGAAAGAGACGGCGTCACTGTTGGGCTGGGCGAGGAGGTAGGCTCCTGGAAGGTCCCGGGGGGCGAGTTGCCAAATCCGGGCGAGGTTTTCCGCGTAGTTGACTGCGAAGGATTTTTTCTGGGTGACATCTTCAGCAACGGACTGGGTCAGGCTCAGTTGGGAGGCGGCTCCGATGGCCAGAGCGACGATGCTCATGGCCACGAGGATCTCCACGAGGGTGTAGGCCGGGGACGGCGTGCAGGCGGGGCGGCGGGATTTCATGGCGGTCAGAGTTTGCCGGTGAGGAAGGTTTCCGCCCAGGCAAGGCGGGGAGACAGCCGGAGGAGGCCGCGGGTATCGGTTTCCAGCTGGATTTCAAAGAGCTGCGGGGAGGCCGGGAAGATCAGGGGCGAATCCGTCTGGATGCCGCCCACAAGGTTGACGGTGGCGGCCTGGTAAAGAGGGATGGCCGAGGTGGCGTAGGTGATGTTGAGGGGAACATTCTCGGCGATGATGATGAGGCGCCAGGTGGGGTCGGTGACAGGGGATTCGACAATGACGTTGATGGTATGGTCGATGGCTGGACTGCGGGTGGCTTTCTTCAGGGCCAGAATCATGGCGCGGCGGTTTTGGTTGCGCAGCCGGATGGTGGTGAGATTGCGGCCGGTGACGGTGGCGTCCTGGGTGTAGACGACGGCAAAGGCCGGACGGAAGGGGGCATAGGAAGTCAGGTTGGAGCCCGTCTGGCCGTCGATGATCATTTCGGTGAGTCCATTCGAGATGACGACATTGGGGAGATCGACTGTTGAGGAACCCAAACAGGGGGAAATGGTGGCGACACCGGTGGAGCCGATGACAGTCAAACCGCGGGAGGAGTCAAATGTTAATGTATCAGTGGTCCCGGTAGCTTGAATAGTGGATGTATTGGCGCTGACTTCACTTTTCAGGGAATTGCTGGCATTGGTGGAGGAGGCATCAATGACGTTGAGCAGCCCTGAATAGTCAGGCAGGCGCCAATCAGTGGAAATGGCAGGATTGGGATCGATTCCGATATTGGGGTTGCTGAAATTACCGGAACTGACGGCCGTCCAAGGCAGATTGGAAACCAGCAGGGAACCCCCGGCGATGCTGGCAGGGACGACGGTCAGGGCGACTTGCCCCGGCGAGGTGAACCGTTGGGAGCGGGCGGTGTAGGCGGAGGCCGCAAGATTGGGTGCAAAATGAACCACGCGGCCCTGCACCGCGACATTGCCTGTGACGGCAGGATTGGGGCGGTGGAGCACCAGCATGTCTCCGCCCAGGATGGGACTGGTGCTCCGGAGGTAGGCGCGGTAAGTCGTGGCATCATCGGGAAACTCCTGAGCGGAGCCAGCAAAGGAGAGTTGTTTGTAGTTGGCGTTGAAGGTGAGGGTCTTGGAGTAGGGATAATCGTAGGTGGGGGAGAATCCGTTGATGCCACCTATCCAGGAAATCGAGTCCAGGGCATAACCCCGCCATCCGGTGGTGGAAGGCCAATAGGTGTCGTCGATCAGGGTAGAGCCCTTCCAGACCGCGGTGGTGCTGGTGGACCACGAGGCGCCGTTGGAGCCGGGAGCTCCGCCGTCGAGGGTATCATCGCCATTGGCAGCGAGGACACGCGTCAGCATGTAGTCGCGAACCATGATTTCACTGTTGGCGGCGGCGAGGCGCTTGCGCGCCTGGTGTTCCTCCAGATCGCTGACTCCGGCGCGCTGCTGGATCAGAAGAGCCCACGAGGCAAAGCCGGCTGAGACCACGCCGATGAACAGCAGGGCGAGGATCAGGGCACCGCCGCGGCGGCGGGCGGAACGGGGAACGGTCGCATGCATGGCAGGAAAAAGCTAGTAACAGGGGAATTGGGGAACCACGAAGCAGAATGAGGTCTGGCCTTCGTGTTTGGCGTAGTCGGCCTGGGGCAGGCCGGTGTAGGAACCGAGGGCACTGCCCTTGAGCCGGGAAACGCCGGGGTCCGGCCACCACATCAGGTAGAAGGACTGGTTGCCGGCGGCTTTCCATTTGGTGACGCCGGTTTCGATCACGTTGTTCCGGGCGGCACGCTCGTAATGGACGAAAGGCACGCCCACATCAGCCAGGAGGGAGTCCCGGAAAACCACATCGTAGAAATGGGTCAGATTGATGGTGCTGTTGCTGTTATCCCACGCATAACGCCGCACGGAGGCATGGACACAGGGCATGCCGGTGGAGTAGCGGGAGGTGTCCTTCAGATCCTTGAACCCGATGTAATCAATCTCGTACACCGTCCTCACCCAGATTTCAGTGGGTGAATTGGAGGGCCGGAGGATGAAGATGGAACCGTTGGTGACGTAGCTGGTGACGGAACCGGAGGTAACGCTGTCCGCCGGAGCCCCCCGGTAGGAGAGAAAGACGTTGGCCCGGGTTTTGGTGCTGGTCATGCTCGGATCCTTGAGCAGATCAAGGAACTTCGCGGGGGTGTCGTAAGAGGCGGGCTGCCAATAACCGATGGGATGGGTGGTGTCGCTGGGGAGAGTGAGGATGCCCTCCCGGATCTCATTGATGTTGCCGGTGCGGGGCAGGGCAAACACGGCCGAGCCGCTCTCCACATCCTCGTAGAAGAGGTTCCGCATCTGATTGGCCAGGGCGGCGCGGCCGTAGCTGGGCGCCGTGTAGCTGTCGATGGTGGTATCGGTGGTGCCGGGGAAAAAGTTGGTGGCGACGTTGCTGGTGAGGGCGACCTCCTGAAAGGTGGTGGAGCGGCGCTGATTTTGGCCGACGGCCCGGAAGGCGAGGGCCGCGGAGGTGAAGACGATGGCGCAGAGCGACGCCACGATCAGGAGTTCCAGCAACGAAAACCCCCGGCGTGGGGAGCGGGTCGGATGCAGGGTTTGCATGGCAGGCGTCGGTTAGTTGCCGGAGGGGACTGCCGGTTTGGGGCTGGATTCCTCCCACGAGGCTGGCTCCACGATGACGTCCGCTTCCGGGGCCGGGGTTCCTGCGGGGCCCGTGGAGGAGGGTGCTCCGGGTGCCGGGGTAAAGGGGCTGTCCGGGGCCAGCGGGGTGGTTTCCGCGGGGGAGACCTGCATCAGGGCGGCTTCTTCGGTGGAACTGAGTGCGGCAGTGCTGGTGGGGGGGAGGCTGCCCATCAGGCCTTCCAGATCGGGAGCCATCTTCTTGGGCCAGATCACTTTGCCGTTCTCATCGCGGTAAGTCATGGCATTCGGATCATTCGTGCCCGAGGGCTGGGCAGCGAGCAGGACGCCGACACGGGGCGCGAGTTCCACCAGTTTGACGATGCGGCGTGGGGCTCCTGTTTCCGGGCTGGTACCTTCCACCCAGACAATCTCGACCTGTTTGTCCGTGACGCGGGTGACACGCAGGATTTGGGTCTGATTCTGGATGATGGGTTCGAGTTGGCGGCCTTCCTCGATGATCAGGTCACCGAGCAGGGCGCTGTATTTGCCCTGCGATTTGGTGATGCCGGTGATTTTGAGCGTGTCGAAGACCCGGCGGATTTTGATCTCTTCGGTTTCGACAGACTCGACCGCTTTGACTTCCTTGCTCTTGGAGCGTTCCGCGAACGGATTGAGGCGTTTGGAGTCCAGTTTTTCTTCCGGCCGGTAGGACAGTTTTTCCTCCGGCAGAATGCCGAGGTCTTTCAGTTGCTGGAGCTTGACCTCCACTTCCGCACGGGCGGGCAGGGCGGCAAGTGAGAGCAGGGGGATGAGGAGAAGGGAGAGTCTCATGGGAGCAGGCGGTTATTTGTTGGCCACGGTGAGAGCGGAGCCGGCGGCTGGGGCGGTAGGCGGGATGACGGGGAGTTCCACCAGGAGGGAGACCTCAATATCGTTGGCGCGCTCGCCTTTACGGATTTCGACCGAGGAGATGCGGCTGGTGGGAAGTTCCCGCTCCACCATGGAAAGCATCTGGAGACATTTTTGATAGTCGCCCACCATTCTGGCCCGGCCCGCGGCCCGCTGGGTGACGAAAACGGACTCCTTGTTCGGGGCGAGAGGATTCATGCCCTGGTCAAAGAAGACAATGTTGGGAATCCGTTTGATGGTGGGGAGGAACGCATCCTTGGCTTTGAGTTCAGAGTCGATTTTTTCGAACTCGGGCAGCCACATGCGGAAGTACTTCCGCAGGGGGGCGGTGGTCTCCTTGGTTTTGGTGAGCACCATCAGGGCATTGGAGTGCATCTGGGTGGCGGTATTGAGCTTGGTTTCCGCGGTTTCGGCGGCTTCCTGGGCGGCCTGGCGCTTTTTATGGAGCATGAGGACGCCCTGGGAGAACGCGATCATGACCGCGAAGAGGAGGACGCTGGCGAGGTGCTTCTGGTTCATGGGAAAAGGAGATGGGTTAAGGCTAGTTGGCCGGACGGCTGGTTTCGACGAAGACGGCGGTGTAGGTCACATCCCCGCTGCGGTTGCCGCGCTCGCTGCTCTTGGTGTCTTCCCGGAATGGCTGATAACCTTCCTTGCGGAGGGCTTCGCGGGTTTCATCCACCTGGGTGCTGCCACCGTTGTTGATGAGCAGGGTCATATCAATGTGCTCGGGATTTTCCGGGGTGCGGGCGAGACGCAGGGAAGTCACCGTGTTGCCGGCTTTGACACTGTTGATGATGCTGGTGATCATGGTCATGAGCGGGCGGGTGGTCTGGACCCATGACCGGACTTCCTTGGCCCGGTTCTGCTCGTCATTGATGGCGGTGAGTTCGGTCTGGATCAGGGTGGTCTGGGCCAGCTCTTCCCGTTCGCGGGCCAGGGCGGACTCCTCGGCGGCGATGGCCTGTTTGGTGGTGATAACAGACAGGGTGGCGAGCCCGATCGAGCCCGCCACTGCCGCATAGAAAAGGCAGGGGAGCAGGGCCATGACGGCCGGGAGCGGCGGAGTCAGGTCCGGGCGCTCGTTCTTGAGATCGTGGAGGACAGGAGGCTTCTTCATGGCGTTACTGGTCGGTGAGGAGTTTGGCGAGTTGCTGGGGAACCGTCACTTCGCTGAGTTGGGTTCCCGGGGAGCGGGCCTGGAGGAGTTCGGCAAAGTTGCTGCCCTGCTCGTCGTTCATGAAAACAACATGGGCGCCGGGGCCGGCGTTCTGGAGCAGCGGCATCAGAATATCAAGGACCGGGGCGAGGTCGTCCGTGTAGAGGTCGGAGCGGGAGCGGAGTTCAGTCCAGTTTTCCTCGCGCTGGCTCAGGACCACTACGGAGCCCTCACAACAGGCGACCATCACCACATTGCCGAAGGGCTCTCCGGGATGGGACACGGCCCGGGCGGCCCGGGCTTCGGCGACCTGGGAAATGAGGTCGAGCAGCATGCCATAGATTCCAATGGAGATGCGTCCCACCTGGAGGCCGTGCTCGCGGAGCATGGCTTCTGTTTTGACGATGGCGTCGTCGTCGCAGGCCAGCAGCAGGCTGGTGTTGCTTTCCGGGTTGTGGATCAGGTTGTAGCGTTTTCCGCGTTCCGCTTTGGCCCCGAGGGCGGCTTTGGGATTGGTGCGGAGCTGTTCCTCCAGGCCGGCGCGGCGGCTCAGGTTCACCTCGAGGGTGATGACAAAGCGGTGATTGAGGGAGACCGCGCACCAGCCGGTGTCGGTGTGGGTGCGGAGTTCGGGCCCCACGGTCGCGAGGACTTCCTTCAATTCGCCGTCCATGCTGCCGGCGTCGGTGAATTCCCCGCGTTTATCGAGCGACAGCCAGTTGACGCGGCGGCGGCTGACACTGAGGAGCAGGGTTTTTTCGCGCGGGAAGCGCTTGCGCCAGGGGGCACCGCTGTCGTCCGGTTCCGGCCGGAAGGAGCGGAAGGTGAGAACATCTTTCAGGTCTTTGAGTTTCATGGATAGGGCGGGTTGAAAAGGTTAGTGCGCGCGGACGGTTTCCTGGCTGAAGTAGGATTCGATCTCGTCCTCGCTGAAGCCGGTTTGTTCCGGGGGCTTGCAATACCAGCCTTCGCCGAAACGGGCCTCGAGGCTGCGCTCGAAGGTAAGCATGCCCTTTTTGAATCCGGTCTCGAGTTCCTGATCGAGCTTCTTGTATTCCCCGCGGCGGATCAGGTTGGTGGTGGAGTCATATTGCAGGAGCAACTCATGGATGCCGAAGCGGCGGCCGCGCTTTTCATCAAACATCAGGCGCTGGCAGAGAATCATGCGCAGACAGTCGGCCAAACTGGCCTGGGCGGTGTCGAGGCGGTCGGAGGGGATCAGCTTGAGAAAACGCTGCACGGTCTGGGACGCCGTGGAGGTGTGCAGGGTGGCCACCACAACGTGTCCGGTTTCCGCCGCCTGGAGGGCGATCTCGGCGGTTTCACCATCCCGGATTTCCCCCACCAGAATCACGTCCGGGGCCTGACGCAGGGAAGCGCGCAGGGCCATGGCAAAGTCGAGGTCATCCTCACCGATTTCCCGCTGGGACATCAGGGACGGGGTGCCGGCAGGGTAAATATATTCGATAGGGTCTTCAAAAGTCACCACATGTTCGTCCCGCTGGCGGGCCCGGTGGAGGATCATGGAGGCGATCGTGGTGGATTTCCCCGAGCCAGTGGCCCCACAGACGAGGAAAAGTCCGTTTTTGGCTTCCATGAAGGCCTTCATGGCGGCGGCGGGGACGGCAATATCCTGCGGGGTGGGGATTTTGCTGGGGAGCAGACGCAGAACCCAGCGGAAGCGGCCCCGGGTGACCATGCGGTTCACGCGGAAGCGCAGCCCGGCAAAGGACATGGCGTAGTCAACACAACCCGGTTCCACCTGCATCGGCTGGTCCGGCACATAAACAAACTGGTCAATAATCAGGGACCCGTTTTGTTTATAGCAGATCGGCTCGTGCGGGGTGATGTAGAAATCACTCACCCCGGTGAGTTGGGAAATTTGTTGCACTCGTTGGCCGAGAGGGCTGCGTTCGTCAATGTAGTCCATGATTCGAAATTGTTCTGACCATAGACACTATAATCATTATAATTCCAATGCAAAGCAAAAATTACGGTTTTTCGAACTAATTTGTCATTCCGGCGTTCAACCGGGCGGGCCAGGCTGCCCAACAGGGAAGGAAAGGCACCAGCGGGCCCCTCCCAGGACCGGGGCAGAAGAAGCAAATTCCGCGGGAACGGGGCCCTTTCCTGGCAGAACCGGAAAAAGAGGCGCGCTTCTTCGATGCAAGGGAAGGATCTTCCAGAGATCTCCGCCGATTTTTCCAATCCGGCGGCTCCGAAGCCCTGCCAGTTGCAGGGCTGGCTTTAATAAAAGCAGGAGTCCGGAAAGGTTTAGTTGCTGAGCTGCCGTCCCACGCTGGAAGGGGGCAGAGCCTGTCCAGCGGCGAGGATAAATTTTCCTGGCCGGCGTGCGGCTCGAGGCGGTTTGGGGTGGTTTGGGGTGGTTTGGGGTGGTTTGGGGTGGTTTGCTGGCAGAGCCCTCAGCCCCATCCATCGCCTTGGCAGTTCCATGGGTGATCTGAATTCCTATCAGCGTGGGGCCGTCCTCTCACGGCCTGCCCGGATAGGCCCGCCGGGGAGATTTTTGAGTGGCCGATGGGCTGGCGCCTTGAGGGACAAGAGATCGCTTTTGGCGAATTGGTTAATCTGGAAAATATAAAATAATCAGTTTTTCCTAAATTTCTCTTGAAATTGCATTATGGAAATTGTATTGTGTATGGAACATAAATCCAACCGCCTCCATTCCGCTCTCTTTTCAACCAACCGTCAACTCCTCCAGCTATGAAAAACCACCTGAAACTAACGAGCTACCCGATGCGGGTTGCTGCCGTGGGACTGCTCGCTACGCTTGCTGCCATGCCTTTCGCGGCGGCTGGCATCTCGGACGACCAAGCACTCGTCAATGTGAGCCCGGATTATGATGCCGTGCGCGAACGTCTGATCAGCGCTCCGGCCCTCGACCTGAATTTCGATAAAGCCAATCTGCGCGACGTGATCCGCATGCTGGCGACCAAGTCCGGGATTCATTTCATGTCCATGCCGATGCAGAAGGATCTCGACAAGCAGTTGGTGACCATCAGCATGAAGATGGCTCCGTTTGCAGCCTTGGAAACCCTAGCCAATGAAAATGGCATCGCGCTGGTTTATGACCGGGGCGTCTGGCACCTGCGGCCGTTCAACGACAGCGAAATGATCGCCCGCACCTACGTCATCAAATATAATACTGGCGAATTGGCCGAAACCACCGGGAGCGGTGCCGGCGGCAGTGGCTCGGAATCCGGCGGGTTTGGCGGGGGCGGAGGGGGTGGTTCGAGCGGCGGTTTCAGCGGCGGGAGCAGCGGTGGCAGCGGTGGCGGTGGCATGGGCAACGGACTGGATCTCGGTGCCGCCGGCAATATCTTCAAAGTGGATGACAAGGAGATGGTCGAAAAGGTGAAGGAAATCCTTGGGACCAGCACCTCCGGTTATAATGCCAATTTCGCCGGGGAAGTGTCGGTGGATGAGTTTTCCAATTCCCCGATTCTGGTGCCCTCCCAGGCCCCGCGCGGGGAAGGGGAAGGCGGTGACAAACAAGGCGAGGCCAAAGTAGTCTGGAATTCAGACAGCAACACCCTCTTTGTGGTCGCCACCCGCCAGCAGCACCAGTTTGTCGAGCGCTGGATTTCCTCCATCGACCGGAAACAGTCCCTCATCGCGGTGGAACTGAAATTTGTCGAAACCACCAAAGATCCGAAAAACCAACTGGGGGTCGACTGGTCCGGCACCTTTGACGGCGGGTTCAAGTTCTCCCTGAACACCCCGCCCACCACGGTGGATCTCAATGACATCGGTGCGACGGAACTGCCGACCGCCGCCATCCTCACCCCGGACGATGTCAACGTGAAGCTCAATTTCCTGCTCAAGGACCGCGAAACCAGCACCGTCAGCTACCCGCGGGTCCTCACCCAGAATAACCGTGAGGTTTCCATGCGCAGTGTGGTGAATTTCCCGGTGCTCGCTTCCAGTTCCTCCGTCAGTGGCGGGACCGGAACCGGTGCCAGCACCGCCAGCATCAGCTTCCTGCCCATCGGCACCACGGTCAACATCCTGCCCAAGCGCATCAACGAGGACAAGGTGATCATGCACACCAAGATCGTGGTCGCCAACGTGATCGGCAATGAAATCATCGACGGCAACTCCTATCCCGTGCCGACCTCCCGGGTCTACCAGGCTCCTTTGGAAGTCACGAGCGGCTATACCGTGGCCATCGCTGGCCTGGATGAAGCAACCGATGCCCGCGCTGGAACCGGCATTCCGGTGCTCAGCCGGATTCCGGTGGTGGGATGGGCCTTCAAAAACCGCTTCCGCGACCGCTCCCGGAAGAACCTTCTGATTTTCATCACCCCCACCATCATGCCGGTCGATGGCAATGGCGTGGGTGAGCGCCCGATTTCCGAACTGCCCCGTTATCATGGTGATCAGCCCGTCGCGGCCCCCCGCATCTATCCCAATGGCGAACTCGAAGGTGGGGCGGCTGCCCTGGAGCAGGCCATCAAGTGGTGTGACCGCGAGGAGCGCCGGATCCGCAACGTGTGCGGGGAAGCCCGGGCGGCCACGCCGGGCGGCGCCTTCCAGCGCACCGAGTTCAACCAGTTGATCCAACTGGGCAAGGTCAACTACGCCCTGCGCCGCTACATCGCCGGCCTGAAAAAACAGGGTGCGGCCGACCCCGCCATGCTGCAATTGCCGGAGTGGAATCTGAATCAGATCCACCGCCGCACCCGCGGCCTCTGGCTGGAGCACTTCCGCCAGTCGCTCCACACCCCGGGCATTGGGGAGAATACCAGCCTCTATTTTGAGTAAGCCGGAAGCGGCCCTCCGCAAGATCGGTTGATAAGAGCGCATACAGGAGAACCGGGCATTCTGCACTGCAGGATGCCCGGTTTTGCATTCGCCGCTCGACAAGCCGTCCCCCACATGCCTAGTGGTGACCGGATTTACCCCCAAACCTCTTCCGGTGACGATTTCTTCAGACGCATGAAAGCCCATTTAATGTTCCACGCCATGACCCCCGAGACCAGCCATGCCATCACCGGCTGGCTGCGCGAGACAGAGAAGCCTGTCTTCCAGTCTGCGCTCGCCTCCCTGGCCGCCCAGCGGAAACTCCGCCCTATCTTTGTGGCCCGCAAAACCAAGGCCGAACAGATCGCGTGGATGGCCGAGCAGCTCAAGTCCCGTCTCAATGAAGCCATCGGCGAAAATCTGCTGCAGATCTGGCTGATGAAAGGCCGCCCGGCCATGCTCATCAGCTTCCTGAACGCCCTCGGGGTACCCCATGACGGCCAGGGAGGCATCGAAGGCGATGTTCCCGCTCAACTGGATCCCGCCAAGGTCAAAGCAGGAGCCGAGGCCCTGCTCGCCGCGCATCCCGCGGAAGAAGTGGCCATTTACCTCAATCTGTTCCAACTGCAGCAAGTGGGCGGGTGGCCTGAACTCCAGGCCGTCCTCGACGCCGATCCCCGTCTCGGCTGGAGCGCCGTCTAGGAGGGGTTCCCCCGCCGCCACAATCCTTGATAGCTCCGCCGGAGCCGGGTCGTTTTACAAATTCCGCTTCGCCGCGTGGAATTCGTCAAACAAATGACGTTTTCACCAACGCTTTAACCGCGCATCGGCGAGTCAGGCACGTCCTGGCCCACCAGTCCCTTCCCCATCCACCCCTGCGTTCTTTCCAGCTAGTTCCGTATGATTGAAATCACCTCCCTCAGCAAGCACTTCGGCCCGAAAGTGGCCGTGGATAATCTCTCCCTGACGGTTCAAAAAGGTCAGGTGCTCGGATTCCTCGGACCCAACGGGGCCGGAAAATCCACCACCATGCGCATGATCACCGGCTACCTGCCTCCGACCGCCGGAGCCATCACCATCGGCGGCGTGGACATGCTGGATGATCCCAATCAGGCCAAGGCCAAAATCGGCTATCTCCCGGAAAGCGCCCCGCTCTACGCGGATATGACCGTCGAGGGTTTCCTCGCCTTTGCGGCCGCTCTGCGTGGTCTCAACGGCCCGGCCAAAAAAGCCGCCGTCGATAAAGCAATCTCCACCTGTTTCCTCGAAAAAGTCCGCACCCAGTCCATCGACACCCTGTCCAAAGGCTACCGGCACCGCACCTGCCTCGCCCAGGCGATCATCCACGACCCTGAAGTCCTCATCCTTGATGAACCGACCGATGGTCTCGACCCCAATCAGAAGGACGTTGTCCGCAATCTGATCAAGGAGATGGGTAAAACCAAGGCCATCATCTTCTCCACCCACATCCTCGAGGAAGTGGAAGCCTGCTGCACCCGCGCCGTTATCATCGATCAGGGCCGCGTCGTCGCCGACGGCACCCCGGACGAACTGAAACGCCGCGCCCTCCGCGCCGGCAGTGTCCACGTCAAAATCTCCGGCCAAGGCAGCCACGGCCTCGCCGCTGATCTCGGAAAACTGGGCCATGCCGCCCGCGTGGAGAACCCTGCCACCTCCGGCGACACCTTCACCGCCACGGTTTTCCCCAAATCCAAAACCGCCATCAGTGCGCTCTCCACCGAGATCTACGAACTCTGCCGCCAGCGCAGCCTCGTTCTCCAGGAACTCCACGAGGAACCGGGCCGCCTCGACGACATGTTCCGCGAACTCACCAGCCAGAACAAAGTCTGACCTGACCTCCACCCTCACCTTTTCCTAAAAAGTCATGCGTCACATCGGCATTATCTTCAAACGCGAGCTCGCCAGTTATTTCAATAACCCCCTCGCCTACGTCCTCATCATCATCTTCAGCATCCTCTCCATGGGGCTGACCTTCGTGATCGGAAAATTCCTCGACCTCAACGACGCCTCCCTGACCAGTTTCTTCTGGTTCCACCCCTGGATCTACATGATCTTCGGCCCGGCCATCGGGATGAGATTGTGGGCTGAGGAAAACCGCATGGGCACCACGGAATTGCTCCTCACCATGCCCATCTCCGCCTGGCAGGCGATTGTTGGTAAATTCCTCGCCGCCTGCGTGGTGCTGGCCGCTGCTCTCGTCAGCACCCTCCCGATCGTCTACACGGTCTATCACCTCGGAAATCCCGATGGTGCGATGATCTTCAGTGGTTATCTGGGCAGCTTCCTGATTGGTGCTGCCACCATCGCCATCACCTGCGCCATCTCCGCGCTCACCCGCAGCCAGATCAGCTGCCTGCTCATTTCGGTGGTCATCTGCTTCATTCTGGTCCTCGCCGGTTTCCCCAGCGTCACGGATTTCCTCCGTCCCACCATGCCTTGGCTGGCAGATCTCGGAAATTCCGTCAGCTTCTGGTGGCACCAGAGCGAAATGGCCCGCGGCCTCGTCCGCCTGCAATCCCTCGTTTACCTGATCACCGTCAGCGTCTTCTCCCTCTACCTCACCAGCGTCATCATCCGCTCCAAGCGGGCCTGATGTTTCCGCCGGCCTCCTCTTTCTTTTCCACCCCTATCTTTTCCCAACCATGAGCACTCCCACTTCTCCCAGTGGCTCCGCCCAGCCCCGCAAACACAGCGGTTGGCTTCTTACCGGCGCCGGCGTTGCCATCGTCGCTGCCATCTTTATTGCCCTGAACTGGTTCTTCAGCCTCAGTTCGGCCAATCTGGACTTCACCGAAAACAAGGTCCACACCCTGTCCGAAGGCACCACCAATATCCTCAAACGGGTCGATGCCGACGTCACCATCCAGCTCTTTGTCTCCCCCGACGATGACCTGATGCCCCAGTTCCGTCCGATTGTGAATCAGGTCGAAGGCTGGCTCCAACGCTACCACGAACTCCAGCCGGAACACATCAAGGTCCAAAAGTTTGTGGTCGAACCTGCCTCCGATGAAGAACAGGCCGCCCAAACCGTTGGCCTTCAACCACAGCGGAATCAATATTTCGGCATCGCCATCACCTGTCTCGACAAGACTTCCCTGATTCCCTTTGTGCCCGCCCTGATGGCTCCCGCCGTCGATCAGGACCGCATCGAATTCGGCCTCAGCGCCGGCATTACCGAAGTCACCGCCCAGAAAAAGAAAGTGGTCGGTCTGATGACCCCGCTGCAACTGAGCGGCAACGCCATGCCTTTTGGAGGCCGGGGCCAGCCCGCGTGGGCCATCTATGAAGCCTTGAAGAGCCAGTATGAAGTCAAAATGGTCGACGTGAAGGTTAACAAGATCGAAGACGGCTTGGATGTCCTGCTGCTAATTCACCCTGCCGGCATCACTGACGAAGCCCAATGGGCCGTCGACCAGTATCTGCTCAAGGGCGGCCGGGTCATCGCCTTCCTTGATCCTTACAGTATCGTCGCCTCCCAAAGTGGTCAGCCCCAGCAGGGCATGCCCCCCGGCATGAGCCCCGGAGCCATCCCCACCGGATCCAATCTGCCCAAACTGCTCAGCGCCTGGGGTTACACCTTTGAGAGCGATAAAATCGTGGCGGACCTGAACTATGCCACTCCCATGACGCCTGATTTCAGGTCTCCCATTCTGCTCACCCTTGGCACGGATGGCATCCGCAAAAACAGTGAGGTGACCAAGGAAATCAGCGACCTCTGGTTTATCTTCTCCGGCGCCTACACCGGCAGCCCCGCGACCGGCCTCAAAGAGACCATCCTCCTCACTACTTCCGTTAAAAACCAACTGGTGGACACGAGTTACGCCTCCGCCAACCCCAACAGTCAGCAAGGTCAGGGCCAGATGCAGAACCTCATCCGCACCTTCAAACCAGAAGGCAAGGAACGCCTCCTGGCGCTTGAACTGACCGGCAAATTCAAAACCGCCTTCCCCGAAGGCAAACCTGCTCCCCCTCCGCCCGCTCCTCCCGGAGGTCCCGCTGGCGGCATGGGTGGTTTGCCCCCCGGCATGAACTTCGGACCCCAGGGTGAAGAAGGCGCTCCCGGCACCCCCGCTCCCGCCGCTGACGTCAAACCCGCCGAAGCCGCTCCCGCCCCTTCCCCCGAGGTCAAACCTGCGGCTGCTCCCGCCGCTGCGGCTACCCCCGCTCCTGCGGCCGAAGCCAAACCCGCCGAGGCCCCGCCTGCGGCTGCTGTGCCTGCGCCCGCCGAAACCAAACCGGCCGAAGCTCCTGCCGCGCCCGTCGCGGCCGAAACCAAGCCTGTGGAAGTCACTACACCTCCCGTGGCCGTGCCAGACCCGCTGCTTCCCCCCCCGGCCGCCGCGCCTGGAACCCCGGCGTCGGCTCCAATTCCAGCCGCGCCCGCCGGTGATCCGAACCAGCCCCCCGCCCTCAAGGAGAGTGCCAAGGACGGTCTGGTTTATCTGGTCGCCGATAGCGACCTCCTGGCCGACATGCTCACCCCCCAGATTCTCCAAAACAGCAACCTTCCCTTCGCGCTGAACCTCGTGGACCAGGCTGCCGGGGACAAGGACCTGATGAGCATCCGCTCCCGTGGCTCTTCCCGCCGTCCGTTCGATACCCTGAATAACATCCGCTCCGTGGCCAACGAGAAGATCAAAGGCGACATCGAGGCCATGAACGCGGAAGTCGAAAAGATCAATACCAGCATTTCTGCGCAGAAGACTTCCAAGGACCGCAACCAGGCGCTCTTCAGTGGCCTCAAGGAAATGGAAGCCAAACAGCGTGAAATCAGCAAACGCATTTACGAGAAGCAAAAAGAAGCCAACAAGGAAGTGAAATCCAAAGAGAACTTCATCCAATGGATGAACATTCTCCTCATGCCTCTCCTCATCGCCGGCATCGGTCTGGTGGTCTGGATCCTCCGTAAAGTTAAAACCTCCGCCCGCTAAACGATGAAGAAAAACCAACTCATTCTCCTGCTGGCCGCCCTCGCTGTCACTGGCGGCGCCGCCTTCTGGAAATACAGCAAACGCTCCAGCGCCATCGGCAATGTCCCTGGCGAAATCGGCAAGGACCTCCTGAAGAACTTCAACCCGGCGGATGCCACGGCCTTCACGGTGAAGGACTCCAAGGGTGAAGTCATCATCGAGCAGAAGGACGGCAAATGGATCGTTCCCGCCCGCGATGGCTTCCCCGCCAGCATTGATGCCGTCAACGAGCTCCGCGACAACTCCGCCGCTCTCAAAATCGGCGACATTCAAAAGGCCGGGGAGTCCCAATTAGGCCGGCTCAAGCTGAAAAAACCTGGTGACGGCCCCGAAGAGGAAACCGGCACCCTGGTTTCCTTCCGCGACAGTTCGGGCAAGGAAATCAGCGCCTTCATCGCCGGCAAGGTCTTGTCCAGTGACGACACCCCTCCCGGTGGTTTCAGCATGTCCCCCACCGGACCGAAGGCCCAATATATCAAAGTCGCCGGGGTCGAGAACGTGGTGTATAAAGCCCGCGATGGGTTCACCCGCCTTGAAACCGATCTCAAAGGCTGGCTCGATAAAACGGCCTTCATCAAGATTGACAAAATCAAATCCGTCGCCGTCACCGGCAAGGAATCCTCCGAGTCCTGGACCATCTCCCGCGAAACTGAAACCGGGGAATTGAAGTTGGAGGCTCCCGCCACCGGCGAGGAATTTGAAGCCGCCAAGGCTTCCCCGGTCTCCACCGCCTTCTCCTTCGTGCAGTTCAATGATGTCCTGCCCGCTGCCGAAGCCGCCAAGGCCGCCCTCGACCAGCCGATCCGCACCGCGGTGATCACCACCTTTGACGGCTTCACCTACACCATCAAAGTAGGGGCCGCGGACGGCGAGAATCATTTCATTTCCTACACCATCGACGGCAAGTTCGAGGAAACCCGCACTCCTCCGGAACCGAAGGAAAAGGATAAACCCGCCGAAACCGAAGAGGAAAAGAAAAAGGCCGACGAAGCCTTCGCCACGGCCCTCGCAGCGAAGAAAAAGAAGCTCGCCGAAGAACAGGCCACCGTGGGCCGCATCTTCAGCATCGCCAAGTCCTCGCTCGAACCCATCCTCAAAAAGCGCCCTGACTTCATGAAGGACAAACCCGCGGCGGTCGCCCCTGGCAGCCCCGCCAATGATCCGGAATTCGGCAACAAGCCCCCGCTGCCCGCCGCGGGCGCTCCCCGCATCGAAGCGGTCACGCCTCCTATCAGCGTGGAAACGCCTCCAGCCAAATAATTCCGCCCATCGGACTGGCGGATCAGCCGGTCTGCCTCCAAACCCTTACCAAGCGACTGGGCCAAAAGCCCAGTCGCTCTTTTGTTTCCCTCCATTGCCATCCTTTTTTCTCCACCCTAAGGTGACCCCGGCGGGTCATCTCCGCTCCCATCGTTTCCCCGCATGATCCTCCCTTCCGACTCCGACCTTCCCCCCGACCGGAACGATGGCGATGAGCCTTCGGAGGAACCGGATGATGCCATCAATTGGTGGGAGGCGGGAGACGATGACGAATCGGACCCCGATCTCACCGGCCTCCCGGACGAGCTGGATGCGGTCCCGGATGATCTCGATGACCCCAACGCCCCGCAGCTTCAATCCGTGGCCGGTCCCGGGTGGCGGAATGATCTCTACAAAGACCTCATCGAAAGCCTCCGCGACCTCGAAGCCATCGAAGATCCCGACGACGAATTTTCCCCGCCGGAGCCGCCCGATCTCTACACCTTTTTCGGTGAACTGGCGGCGCTCCGCCAGGAATTCCGCCACGATGGGCAACGCACCCAGGAGGCCCTCACCAAACTGGCGAAATTCATCCCCAACGCCCCCGTTTCCCCAGCGCCCCCCCGCCGTGCGGGCAAAACCGGGACGGGCCCCGTGGCGGAAGCCTGGCCGCTCGAAACCTGCCTCGCTCTCCTCAGCGCCTGGGACCTCCTCCCTCAGGCGACGGCCGCAGCTGCCTTCGAGTCCTCCCTGCAGCCTCTCCTCCAGGCAGCCGGCCTCACCCGGATTCCCACCGCCGGCAAACCATTCGACCCGGCTACCATGACCCTCGCCGGCACGGAACCCGCTCCGAAAAAAACGCCTGCCGGGGCCGTGCTCCGGGAAATTTCGGCCGGCTTTGTCCGGGCCGGAGTGCTCCTCCGCCCCGCCAGCGTCATCGTCTCGGCCTAGCGTTTCCCATGACTATCCATTGCCCCTTCTGCCGCAAAAAAGTGCCGCCCGGCAATGCCCGGCGCTGCCGGCATTGCGGGTGTGAAGTCGCTATGCTCCGCCAGATCACCTCCGCCGCCCGGGATTCCCTGCAACTGGCGCTCGAAGCCCTGCGCGAGGGCCGGGACCGCGATGCCCACGAATTCGCCTACGAAGCCTGGGGCCTGCGCCACAGCCGCGAAGCCGCCGCGGTCGGCCTGCTTTCCGCGATCGGCCTGAGCGACCCGATAGAAATCCCCCGCTGGATCCGCCGCCGCCGCGCCGTGGTGATCTGAAGTCGCCCTCTTGTTGCCTTGGCCGCCAGTGGAGCGGATCATTTGGGGGGTGGATCGTCCCTACGTCACTTGGTGGATGGATCAATGGTTTGAGGGGCGGCCTGTTGCTTGGCATTGAGGAGCGTCTGCCACTCCTGCTGGGATGGGTCCAGTTGGCACGCTCGCGTCAAGGCTTCGATACCTCCGTCTACTTGTCCGGCTTTGAAGCGGATTTCGGCCATGACGCGCCACGCCTGAGGGTAATCCGGCCGTGCCGACACCGTCTGCATGGCCTCTGCGGAAGCAGCTTCATGCCGGCCCTGACCGGACAACGCCAAGGCGAGGTTCGTCCTCGCCAGCAAATGGGAGGGATTGAGGCGAAGAGCCTCCCGGGCGGCCACCTCCGCTTCGGCCCAGGCCTGGCGGCGCAGCAGAGCCACGGCGAGGTTGTTAAAAGCATTGTCCTGAAGATTGTCGCGCTCCACTGCTTCCCTCAACACCTGCTCCGCCTCGGTATTTTGTCCCAAGGCAAGCAGTGCCATGCCAAGATTGATACGTGCGTCTGTCAGGTGGGCATTCAGTTCCACGGCTCTGGCGAGAACGGGAACGGCTTCAGCCGGATGGCCCTCTGTTAAAAGGGCGGTGCCCAGTTGACCATGGCCATACCAACTTGAGGGATTAACCCGGACCACATGTTGGAAGAGCGGTATGGAATGACTCCACGCGGCCAGATAGTTCCTGGCCTGCAGCCCCAGAAGACATACCACGGCAATGCCTCCGCCCCGCTGCCATTTGCGGTCCAGCTTCGAAAGCAGGGAAACGAAAACCATGGTTGCGCCAAAGAGCGGAAGGTAAAGGTGGCGGTCGTAGACGATGGACAGGCTTTCGCGGTTTGGCGTCGGAATCAGGCCGGATGCCGGCAACAGCAGGGCAAGAAAAAGAAGGCATCCTGCGAAAATCCAACGATGGGTTTTCCGGGCCGTGAAAAATAGCACCACCAGCAAGCTCACGAGTCCGATCACGGAAAACCAGGCAAACCGGCGGCCCAGGACAACTTCAGGAGTGAGGCCATGGTCGACGGTGAGGATAGCCGGCCAAACGGTTTGAGCCGCATACCATAGGAGACAGTCAGCACAGATGATTGTTCGGTTGAGCAGGGCCGTGACTGAAAATAAAGCTGCGGGATCGGAAGACTGGAGTCGAATGGAGACCAGAGTATAAGCGAGGCTGATCGCCAGCCAGGGTAACAACCAAAGCATCAGGATTTTGCTGCGGGCACTTCGGCTTCCCCATGCGATAGCAAAGGCTGCCAGAGGCAACGCTACAGCGGTCGGTCTCGTCAAAACCGCCAGACAGAAAAATAGAGTCGCCGCCGCATACTTGCCCCACTTCCGGCCAGGCGACGACCAGCATGAAACGAAACTGCCAAGACTAAGCAGCGCCAAAGTTCCTCCGAGTGTCACGGTGATGTTTCCCGCCCGGGCCCAGCTCTCCACTTGCGCCGGGTGAAGGGCAAAGCCCAAGCTCCCAAAAAGAGCAAGCCACGGGAATGGCTCCCCGGTGTCATCAGCCACACGGCGCAACAATCCAAAGACGAGACATGAATTCACCAGATGCAGGAGAACTCCAGCAACGTGGAACACATCGGGGGTGGGCTGGGCAAGCCGGTCCAAATGATGCCACCAACGGGAGAGCTCCGTCAATCCTCCAAGGACGGTGTAATTGACAGGAATGTAAACCCTTGAAAAATCCGGGGACTTCCAGATTTGCTCCAATGCGGCTGCGTCGAAGGGATAAAAATGCCGATTCGCCAGGATTTCGAGACTGTCGTCGTGCTGGATAAAGCCATAACGGAGAGCGGGGTATGCCATCCAAGTGGTGATTCCCAACAGAATAAACAGGGAGGCCATCCGGCCCAGGATGGTTTTTTGAGTTTGCCACATGAGAAGATAGCAGTCTTGACAGCGACAAGATTCTTGGCAAGCGGACAAAAAAATGATGGTGGAAAGTTTTACGCGATTTGTCTTGTATTTGCTATTTAAATTTGCTTTTTGGGCCTAACCGGCATGAAAAATCACAAAGTAATCCCTCAAATTATCGGCTGTTTGATTGTGGGAGGAGTGGTCCTGGCCGGTGAGGCAGTTGTGGAACGAAAGGGAATCCCAACTGGTCCCGATTCAGCGCTTCCTGAAGAAATCAGGGTGGATGAATCCGAATATGAAATGCAGCAGCAGCAGCTGGAAAGCGATTGGCGCGCCCTGAATTTAAGTAACCTGGACAGGGGTCCGGAAGAAAGACGTACGATGGTAGTGGACTGGATGGAGGCCCATTACCCGATGCTGGAGCGGCAGGTCCGTCATTCGAATGCCTTGGACGCCCTCTATGATAAACATGGCATCAAATCCCAGCCTGATTTACTTGCCTGGATGGAAACGCGGCGGCCAGAACCCGGGGCCGAAGCGGAATCGGCCGAAGGACGCCGGTGGGCTCTTGAGCGCGAACTGGTTGTGATCCGGCAGATCCACGAAGCTGAACCTGAAAAACTGAGGGACGCCTTGTGCCACTGGTTTGAGGCGAATGGATCCAATCTGACGGAACTGGACCGCGCAAGCCGGAGTAAAAAAATCCCGCAAGCCGAGGGGGGGCAATCCCGCAAGGCGGACTATCCGGAAAAGGGCGCTCAACCGCCGTCTCCAAGTCTGCCGGCGGATTTACAGAAGATGTTGCTTCTGGAAAATACCCTCCTTGAAAAGCTGGATGCCATTCCCCCGCCACTCAGGTTGTCCACCACCCCGTCCTTCGAGGAGATGGATGCGTGGAGGGAAACCTCCGCAAAAACGACGGAGCCAGTCATGGGGGAACTGAAAACTCTGCAACAACAAATGGCGGATGAGGGAAACCGCCGCATCGCTTTGGAGAATCCATATGAAACCAACAACTGAAAATTCTGTGAAGAAGAACCGACTCCTCAAGGGGGCTTTGGCGTTAAGCTTGTTGGCCCTGCTTCCCCATCTGGCGAGAAGTTACGACGTCAACGATGGGATGCGGATCGGGAGTCAGGCGTCCACCAACAGCCTGGGGGGCTCCACCACCTCCGTCATGATTGGACAGTATAATTTAGGTTCCGCGGCGTATTCCCTTGCGGTTGGCAGCGGCAACTATCTGTACTCCGGTGGTTATGGAAGCATTGCCGTGGGAAGCTCCAATTACCTGACCGGCTACAATAATTTTGCCTTTGGCGGCAGTAACTCGGTCAGCGGACAGCACGCGATGGTCGTGGGCCAGTCCAATTCCGCCAGCGCGTCCTATTCTTTCACCTACGGCTACGCCAACCAAGTACCCTCCAGCGCCTCCCAGGCGATGGCTGGTGGGAGCTACAACATTGCGGAGGGGCAGAATTCGGTGGCGTTGGGCCGGTTTGTCACCGCCAAAACCTATAGCAGCATGGTCATCGGACAATACAACCTGACTGCGGCCAGCGAAAGCGATGCCGCCGCCAAAAACAGCTGGCGGCCTGCCGATCCGCTCTTTGTGATTGGGAATGGGACCTCCGGCAGTGATAGGAAAAATGCCTTGGTGGTGACCAAGGATGGAACGGTGACCATCAACAAAGTGCCAGCCAAGGGGGGCATCAGCATGGGGATCTACACTTCGGTTCCCTGATCCACTGTTAACCCGTCCGAAACTCATGCATCCCCATTCACGCCGGGCGGCCTACGCTGCCGCTTGTTTGTTCGCCACCACTTCCTCCGGCAGGGCCCAACTGTCTGCGGAGCCGCAATGGTGGTCTGCCCCGGGGACCGGGATTTGGGCGGCGGGACCAGTCAATGTGGAAAATGCCCGTCCCCTCAATGTCGGGCAATTGAAACATGTGGCCTCCCAGGCCCGGACTTATCTGGACAACGTGCTGCAACCTTGGGGCGGGGCCGGAACCGCCATCACCACCCTGACCACCCAATTTCAGGGAAACTCCACCAATCCGTTGACCCCGGTGGCGGATCGGGCCGAAAATGCGGCTCCAGTCAATGTGGGTCAACTCAAGCAGGTCGCCGAACTGTTTTACGACCGGCTCGCGGAACTTGAGTTGAATGCCGGGATGGAGACAGCCTTCCGCCTTGGCGGGGTGTCTTCCCTGCGCCCCGGAAAAAGTTACACGGTGCCTTGGCTGAATAACCTTCCGTCAGCAGAAAATGCCGGCATCGCCACCATCGGCCAGCTGAAGATGGCCTTCGGTTTCGAGGTGGACCTTGACAACGACGGCGTGCTCGATGCGTTCGAATGGGCGATGATCAATGCCACTTCCACCGACGCATGGGTTTCCCTCGTGGACATCACGGCCTTGCTATTGGACGCCGATTCCGATGGCGATGGCATCACCAACGCCCGCGAGTTCACCTTGAAGTTCAATGCCCTCCTCGCCGATTCCGATGGAAATGGAACCCGGGATCTCGATCCCGAAACACTCAAGGATCCTTACTACGACTCCGATGGGGACGGACTGGCCAATGGTCTCGACGCCGTGCCTGAGGACCGGTGGATGATGTTCCCCCGTGTGCCCGAAAGCCGCTACGCCCTGATCGACCTGGGGCCCGGCACGGCCCACTCCATCAATGCCGCCGGCCAGGTCCTGCGGGGCTGGCAAACCGCCGATTTCGTCAATCATGCCGAAGTCATGCCGGGAGCCGGGGCTTCGGGACCGGCGCAACCCATTCCCGAAACCTGGCCCATTCGGTCCCTGCACGGGTTGTCGGATCAGGGCACCGCTTTTTTCAGTGTCGACGAAACAATCACGGTGTCGGGTCAAGGCAGCCCGGAAATCACCGTGCCGCGCCTCTACCGTTCCCATGCCGGGGCCATGGTGGCATTGCCGCCAGCGCCGCACCCCGTGGGCCTCCCATGGGGGATGGAGGCCGCCTGGAACCTGCAGGGTCTCACTGCCGATGGTCCGGTGACCGCCGGAGGTTCCTTGTTCAATGGCCTCCAGAACGGCAGCGCACTCCAGCGTTATAACTCCCTGATGGGAGGCGGTATTTTTTACCCAAATTTCGCTTCCGCCACCTATGATGGCAAGGGGTTGAGTTGGACACCGGTGCCTGCCATCCGCCCACTTCCATCATCCTTTTTTTACTACAGCATAGGAGGCATGACTGCCAGGCAAAACAATCCAGAACCCATAGCTTCGTCCTCAGGAGTCATCCCGCTGAATGCTTTGGCTTCCTACTGGCCAGCCGTGAGCCGGCAAGGCGACGCCATTCACTTCCGACGCTATCAGACCGGTCCCATTCCAGAAGGGGAAACCGAGCCTCCCCAGGCCGATGAACACACGTTCTGGAGTGGCCTCGACAGCGCGAACTCCCACCCGGAACCATGCGCGCTCGGAGCGGACTCCGCTCAACTGATTGCCAGCATTCCTGCCGTGGCAGGAAAATCCATTGGGCCAATGGTGTTGGCATCCACCCCGGAGGGACTCAATCATGCCTACGTGCGCACCCCGCAGGGATGGCAGCAGACCGTACTGAAAGTGTCCCCGGAGGGTGCCCCTTTCAGCTTTCCACTATGGCCCACGGATCTCCCCACTCCGCTCATGCGTTACGCTTCCACCGCCAATGCCCGGGGCGAGTTTCTCCACCTCGACACTCTGTGGCGCAATGGTCGGGCCCACCCAATCCAGGAGCTGGTCCAACTTCCCCCGCAAACCACGTTCCTCGCCGCCGACATAAACGCCAACGGCCTCATCTGCGGCACCTTGATTTCCCAATCCGGTGCACGTGCCGCTCTCCTCCTGCCGGTGGAGATAGTTGAGTTGTCACCCAAGGTGAAGGACGAGGACGGCAACGAAATCTCGGATTCTTGGAAACCATCGACTGGCAAGGCGCTGACGCCATTCGTTGAGATCGATCCGCACGCCAACAAGATCGCGCATCGTGAACTGAAGGTGCTGATTGGCAGCTCAATGAAGGGCAAGAAGGTGATTTGGACACTTGAACCGGTGCCCGGCGCAACTCCCGTCACAATACGTGGTGCATGGACGCACAGCACTACGCATCCCAACCGGTTTGACGCTTCCACCGCCTACGGAGACAACGGATTTACTTCTCTGTCTCAAGGTTCCGGCCGGACAATTGTTTCCAACGATGGATTTACCGCCATCCGCGTGAATGTCCCTCCAATAGGATTTAACCAAGTGAGGATCAAGATTCAAATCGAAGAAACAGCAATGCCGATTGATCTTATCGACATGGAGGTGCCGGGCGTCGTGGTCATTGATCCGGGGCATGGGGGCATAGACTCTGGGACTGTAGGGGCGGGTGGTGTTGAGGAAAAGGAGTTGGCCCTAGCTTACGGCTTGAGTCTTCGCCAACAATTGATCAAAAAGTTTACCGAGGAAAATCGTGGTTTGCAGGTGGTGATGACCCGCAAAACTACAGATTTCTTCCCATCGAAGAGCGATCGCCCTCAGCAGGCTCGGGACAGTGGAGCCGATGTTTTTGTAAGCATCCACTTCAATGATCTCGGTGCCACTCCACGCGGAACCGAAACCTTTGTGGAAAGAACGGCAGCAGAGGCTTCCGCCAGCAACCCCGGCGACAATAAAAATGTGGATGAGGATTTAGGGCTGGCCAATGCGCTTAACAGTACCACGCTGAATGCAGTTGCGGCATCTGATGCGGGTGCCTTCAACCGAGGCGTAAAACGTGCAGGATTTACAGTGACACTTGATGGACCTACCTACAATGGCAACACGCTGCTTTTTCGCCCTGTCAAAGCTTGTCTCGTGGAAGTGGAAAACTTGTCCAATGCCACAGCTCTGGAAACCATAAAACTGTCAAATGCCACTGGTGTCACAGTCAAAGCCTCATTTGCCCAGAATGGAGCGACAGACATTTTCAACAACATCCGCGATCAGCAATGAAAAGGCGTCTCTTTTGCTTATTTGCTTCGGCTTTGGCGCTGGCTGTGCCAAGCACATTAGCGCATGGAAGATCAGAACAAATGACTCGGGAGTTGAATGCCGCCGCCCCAGAATGGCTGTCGATTGGTGTTCCAATTAGAGCCGAGCCAGCCACTTCGCTCCCAAGTGATCAAATTGTTTTCCGCTCTCGGTCTGGGGGGGCAACAAACAGCCGCAATCGAGTTCAGATACCAAGTCGAGGCATCGAAATTAAACTCGACTATGAAGCTGATTGGACGGGCAACAATGAGGCTGGATCTGGTGTGTCATTAAGCCCAAACGGGAGGAGACTTCTGGTAAACTCAGGTCCAACCAGCCGCATGTACGAGATACAAACCAATGGCTCTTATGGTGAGGTTCCGCTGCAACTACCTCATGTGACTTACGGTGCGGGACTCAAGGGATATCTTCGAAAATGGTCATGGGTCGATAACGAGATTCTGATTGCGAGGGCGGAAATCACCGACGAAGCCGGACATGAAATAGTCGAGAACCGGATTTACGTCTACCACATGCATGAAAGAGCACTGACTCGGCTTGATTTGAGTGCTTTGAACCTGCCGAGCACAGATGGCCTTGAGTTTACCAAAGTTGCGAGTGACTTAAATCACTTGAAAATCATTGTCGGTGATAGTGAGTTTACCGTTAAAGCAGATTTAAAGACGCCTCCCGAGATCGAAAAGCATCAGGCGGACGTGCCAAAGACAACCCCTCCACCTGCTACGCCAAAGCGTTCGGCACCAAATGCCACGATACCAACACTAGGCGAGGAGTCGACATTACCCCTCCCGTGGAGCATCATCGCCGTGTCAATTGCGGCGGCACTTGCCCTGCTGTGGTTGCTGTTGAAACGGCGTTCGTAAGCGTGCGCCCAGCGCTGCTCCGGCCCGCAATCCCCTCTCAACCAACGTACAAAAAGATAGGAACAGTGCAAAAAACCAGGTAATTTGCAGGAAATTCCAGCGAAGTCTTGCTCGAAGAATGCAAATTACCAAGTGATTTAATGCAAATCGTAGTCTTATGGGAAATTTATTTAAACTTAAATTTACAGTGCTCGCAGTTCTCATTTACTTTTGAGTTCGCATGTCACCGCTACGGGACTGACGATTCCTGCCGGCGACGCTGGTATTGCGGATTCGATTTCTAGCGCCTTACCATCTCCTTTCACCGCAGCAGAACTTGCAATTCCGCCCATGGGGCAAATTCAAAAAAGCCACCTGCGAACAGTAAACCAAATACGCACTATTTTAGCGTAAGCCTTTGACGAGCGCCCATGGGGTCGCTGGGGAATCGGCGCTTGGGATGGT
>JAZKDC010000002.1:0-313853 GCA_040387795.1 Verrucomicrobiota bacterium | reverse complement strand
TAATCGATCTAAAATCAAGGACTTAACCAATTAAAAAGTTATCAAACAGCCCCTAAATCAATGCCTTTAAGGGTTCGGATGATTTACGTGTACATTCCAAAAAAGAGCTATCCTTCAGCGGGATGAGACTTGCCTCCCCACCTCCTGCCCGGGTTTTTGGTGATTTCCTGGCTTCGCCCCCCCGGCCGGCGGCCCGCAAATCCACGGTCCGCCCGAGTGGCGGGCCGCCCCGGCCTGCACAAGCCCGGTCTTTTCGAATCCGCGGGGGAGTGCTGCGGAATGCGGCAGACTGATTCCGGATGCTGAATCACGAGGCCGCCGTGATCCAGCACTATCAGTGAAGCTAAGCCATCACCGGATCCCATGAGGGGCCGTTCCAGTAATCGGACCTCACGCTTTTATTTCGGAACTTTCATGGACCTGGCCTGGTCCGCTTGATACTTTGGAATTCCGTTGCGGGTTGACTGAACCCGATGACTCAACAGGATCGGATTGAGAGCAACGTAAAAAAACCAACACTAAAGCACAAACCAGAGCAGCACCCCCATATCTGAAGTGGACTGCAGCGGGTTGGATGCGGCTCATTCAAGCAAAGGTGGCAGACCACCTTGTTCATCAGAATGCATGGACTTCCTCACCAGTCCACCCCATCCTCCCATTGCCGGCAACAGCAACATTTTTCGCCGCAGGCGGCCGGATGGTATTCCCGGCTGGCACCCATCCGGAGGCAGTATGGGGTTTATGAACTTTGGCGCTGAAAAGGGCGCCGTCGATGTTCACTCTGCAATACCCTGGAACACCTTTCCTGGAAAGAAAAGCCTGGCCGGTGGCGTCACTTGAGGTTCCGTTGCCGCACGGCGTAGGCGCCACCCCCTTTCCACCCCCCGATCCCTTCCGGACCCATTTTTGTGAGGACCCTGCTTGTCATCCCCTGCCTGCGTGAACGCGTGCGGCTGCCCCAATTCCTGCCAGGCCTGCTCTCGGCCTTGCGCGCCGCCGGAGCTGCGGTGGACGTGCTGATCGTGGACGATGGATCCGGCGCCGAAGAACAGCGCTGGCTGGATGGTTATCTGTCCGGGCTCCGGGCTTCCGAACCGGCCCTGCTCGCCCCCCTGCTGCGCGATACCAATGCCGGCAAAGGCGGGTCCGTTTATGCCGGATGGGAAACCGCCGGCCCACTGCATACCCATGTGGGATTTGTCGATGCCGATGGCGCGATCCCTCCGGAGGAAACGGCCCGGCTCTGCCTGCTGGCCTCGCGCACCCCCACCCGGACCATTTATGCGGTGCGCACCGGGACGGATGACACCGTGGTGCAACGCCACCCCGGACGCGGCCTTGCCGGTCACTTTTTCCGGAGCCTCGTTAAAATGCTGTTCCAGTTTCCTGTGCCGGAAACCCAATGCGGCTGCAAAATCGTCCCCGTCACCGCTTGGCGCGCCTGCGCCTCCCAGCTCACCGAACGCCGGTTTTGTTTTGATGTGGACCTGACCTGGCATCTGTTGCACCAGGGCACGGAAATCCGGGCGGTTCCGGTCAACTGGATCGAGATTGCCGGGGGACAACTCCGGGCCGGCAGCGTGCTGGCCATGATCCGCAGCCTCGTCAAACTGCGCCTCCAGCTGGGCCCATGGCAAAAAACCGGACCGGCCGCGCCCTGACGGACGGAAGCCGCGGCCCGGCGCGGGGGACAAGTTCCCGTTGACCCTCCGGCCACCCGGACCCTCCTTGTAAACTATGTCCGCCGAGCCTGTCCTGCCCGTCCCGGCCCCGGTTCCGCGCCGTGGTTTCTGGTTCCACCGCCGTTCCCTGCCCTGCCCCACCTGGCGGTTCTGGCTCTGTGCCATGCTCCTGGGCACAGGCCTGCTGGTCCTTGCCGGACGCCACCTCCACCCGTGGCTGGCCGTCACCGAACCCGTGCCCGATGCCCGGTATCTGGTGGTGGAAGGCTGGGTGCCGGATCACGTCCTGAATGCCACCATTTCCATCGCGGATGACAACCCAACGAACCGCGTGTTTTGCACCGGCCTCCCGCTGGAACGGGGATCCTATCTGGTCCAGTGGAAAACCTACGCGGATGTCACGGCCCAATCCCTCGCCCGCCTCGGTCTGGAACCCCAACTGATCTGCCCGGTTCCCAGTGCCGACGTCAAAACCGAACGCACCCGGGCCATGGCCACCGCCCTCAAGGCCATCCTCGACCACGAACCAGTGCCCGACACCGGACGCAAAATCAATATCGTGACCCTCGGCACCCACGCCCGCCGTTCCCGCGCCATTTTCCAGGACGTGCTCGGTCCCGACTGGCAGGTCGGGGTCATCAGCGTTCCTTCGGTCAGCTACGATACCTCCCAATGGTTCCGCCAAAGTGAAGGGGCCAAAAACGTCATCACCGAAATCACCGCCCTCACCCTGATGGCGGCGGGAGGCAATTGAGTTGCCAGGGGGGGCTTTTGGCCGCATGGTCCCATGGGGGCCGCTTCCTCCGCCACGCCTGACCCTGCAACCCCTGACTCTTTCCCATCCCATGACCCGTTTCCGTCCCTGCATTGACCTCCACGAAGGTCATGTGAAACAAATCGTCGGCGGCACCCTGTCGGATCAGGGGAACGGCCTGATCACGAATTTTGAGAGCGACAAGCCTGCGGAATTCTACGCCTCCCTCTACCGGCGCGACCGCCTCACCGGAGGACACGTCATTTGCCTTGGGCCCGGCAATGAGGATGCCGCCTGCCGCGCCCTCGCGGCCTATCCAGGAGGACTCCAGATTGGCGGAGGGATCAACGCAGACAATGCGACGGACTGGCTGGAAGCGGGGGCCTCGCACGTCATCGTCACCTCCTGGCTTTTTTCCCCGGACGGCCAGTTCCTCCCGGAGCGGTTGGCCGCGCTGGAGGAGGCAGTGGGACGCGACCGCCTCGTGATTGACCTCAGCTGCCGCCGCACCCCGGATGGAGGCTGGACGGTGTGCATGAACCGTTGGCAAACCTTCACCAACCTTCCACTTACCCCCGCCACCCTGAACCGGCTGGCTGGTTCCTGCGCCGAGTTCCTCGTCCACGCCGCCGACGTCGAAGGCAAGTGCCGCGGCATGGATGAAACCCTGCTTCCTTTCCTCGCCGACCACAGCCCCATTCCGGTCACCTATGCCGGCGGGGCCCGCTCGCTCGCCGACCTCCAGCTCGCCGACAATCTCACCGGCGGCCGGGTCGATGTCACCATCGGCAGCGCCCTCGATATTTTTGGCGGCCTTGGGGTTCATTATGCCGATCTCGTGATTTGGAACCACCGCGACCCTTCACTTTCAAGCGTTTAGCCCGCTTCCAGGGGGGAGAAAAACTAGCGCTTAATGATTTTCTCATGCTGGATACCCTTCAGTATCAGCGTTTTCCAACACGAGAAATCTTTAATTCCGGTTTGACAGCGGATGACCGGCGGCTATGATCCGCGCTCCGGCACCGGCCTTTCCGGCATTGCCGCTCCTATCCCAGCCATGAAAACATTCTCCGCCAAGAACGAAGAACAAGACCGGAAATGGTTCATCATTGACGCCAACAAGCGCGTCATCGGTGCCGTTGCCGTCGAAGCCGCCAACCTCCTGCGTGGCAAAAACAAAGTCACTTACACCCCCCACATCGATAATGGCGACCACGTCGTCATCATCAATGCCGAGAAAGCCGTCTTTACCGGCAAGAAGGAAGTGAACAAGCAGTATACCCGCTTTTCCGGGTATGTCGGTGGTCACCACAGCGACACTCCGAAGAGCCTCCGCGCCCGCCGTCCTGAGCAGATGCTCACCCTCGCGATCCGCGGCATGATCCCCCACAACCGCCTTGGCCGCCAGATCCTCACGAAACTGCGCATCTACCGTGGCACCGAGCACCCGCACGTCGCCCAGGAGCCCGTCGCCTACACCTTTTAATCCTCTCCAACTTCTAACTTAATACCATTATGGCCGAAACCATTTACGCCGCCACTGGCAGAAGGAAAACCGCCATCGCCCGCGCCCGCATGGTCGCCGGCGAAGGCCGCATCACCGTCAACGACCGCGCTTTCGAAGATTACTTCGTCACCCCCGCGCAGCAGTTGGCCGTGCTCTCCCCCCTCCAGATCACCGGCAACACCACCAAGTTTGACATCATCCTCCACGCCACCGGCGGCGGACTCAATGGCCAGGCCGGTGCCGCCCGTCTCGCCATCGCCCGTGCCCTGCTCGGAGTCAGCACCGAGCTGCGTCCCGTCCTCAAGGCCGGTCTGCACCTCCGCCGCGATGCCCGCGCCAAGGAACGTAAAAAGTCCGGTCAGCCCGGTGCCCGCAAGCGCTTCCAGTTCAGCAAGCGCTAAGCGTCCGGCAGCTTGTCCTGCTCTTCCAAAAACGGCACCCGCTCCGGCAGGTGCCGTTTTTTGTGTCCCGGAAAGGAGGCGTTCCCCCGGCAAATCGAGCTCAAACGCGAGCGCCATCCTCTGCGCGGTTGCCTGCGGCCGCCTCTGCACTGTAAAAGACGGCCATGCACCAACCGGGCCGCGCCCCGATGTTATTGTTATAGCCCCCGAATTTCATGACCCGCTTCTTCCACCACCCGCACCCCTTGCCGCTGCGTTCCGGCGAGACGTTGCCGGCCTTCACCCTCTCCTACGAAATCCAAGGCACCCTGAATGCCGACGGTTCCAACGCCATCCTCCTCTTTCATGCCCTCTCCGGCAGCCAGCATGCCGCAGGTTTCAACGATGACGTGCCCGACACCGCGGGCCGCTGGACCGAAGATCTGTTTGACGGCTGGTGGAGCGACTTCATCGGCTTCGGCAAAGCGCTCGATACCAGCAAATACTGCGTCATCTGCGCGAACTTCCTCGGCGGCTGTTATGGCTCAACCGGTCCCGCCTCGGAAAACCCGGCCACCGGCCAGCCCTGGGGCAGCGCCTTCCCGCATGTCAGTGTTTCGGACATCGTGGCCTCCCAGATGCTCCTCCTCGACCACCTCGGCATCCGCACCCTGCACGCCGTGGTCGGCCCCAGCGTGGGCGGCCTCTGCGCGCTCGCCGTGGCCACCCAATATCCTGACCGCGTCCGCCTCGTCGTCCCCATCGCCAGCGGCGGCCCCACCACGGTCCTGAACCGGCTTTTTCTCTTCGAGCAGATCCTCGCCATCGAGAACGACCCCAACTTCAACGCCGGGGACTACTATCACAGTTCGCCGCCGGTGTATGGACTCGCCCTCGCCCGGATGATCAGCCACAAGAGCTTCGTGCATCTCGATGAAATCGAAAGCCGCGCCCGGGGGGAAGTCAAACAACCCGGCCAGGGCCTCGCCTGGTATCGGCTGCGCGACAGCATCGAGAGCTACATGCTCCATCAGGGCAAGAAGTTCGTCACCCGCTTCGACGCCAACACCTACCTGCGGATCTGTGAAGCCTGGAGCACCTTTGACCCGGTGGCCGAAGCCGGAGCCGCCTCCTGGGATGCCCTCCTGGAGCCCTGCCGCCGCCACGGCCAGCATTTTCTCATCTTCAGCATCGACAGCGATTTCTGCTTCTATCCGGAAGAGCAAAGCGCCCTCGTCCGCCATCTCCGGGACGCCGCCTGCGACGTCATGCACATCACTGTCCACAGCCTGAAAGGCCACGATTCGTTTCTGCTCGAACCCCTGCTCTACACGCCCCACCTCGCCTACGCCCTCGAAGCCGCCCATCCGGCCCGCCCCTGATTCATCACTCCCTGTCTTCCACCCGATCCGTTTTCTGCATGAAACGTCTGCTCCTGTTCCCCTTGGTTCTCCTGCTCGCCCAATGCAGCACCGGCGGTTCCGCCCCCGTCACCACCACGGTCGCCGCCTCTGCTTCCGCTTCCGGCCTGCCGACCATTATCAATGTCTCCGCTTATGATCCCAAGGAGCGGCAACGGGAAGGCAATGGCTTCTCCGAACACAACGTCACTGCCCTGCGGACCAATGGGGCCTCCGGTCTGATTGCCCGGGCCGGCAAGGGCGGCAACCTGGATACCAAATGCGCCAACTTCCTCGCCTCCGCGGACAAGGCAGGAATGTTGCCAGGCGTTTATTACCGTCTGCAGAATCATGTCGATGCCGTGGCCCAGGCTGACCAGTTGGTGAACCGCGCCCAGGCCCTCGCCCGCAGCCGCAACTGGAACGCCCCGGCCCTGCTGCTCTGCGGCGACTATGATGCCAACTCCCGGCTCTCCGACATCCTCCGCTTCATGGACCGGGTGGAATCCCGCACCGGCATCGTTCCCGTCGCCTACCTAGAAAACAGCCAGCACCTCAAATTGCTGCTGGGCAATGCCGATGCCGCCACCAAAGCCAAACTCCGCCGCGCCCCGTATTGGCTGGCCCTCTATGCCCATGACAGTGGCGCCGGTCCCGTCTTCCCCGCCCCCGGCCACCCCCAGGGCCTGCTGGATCAATACCGGGTCTGGCCCAACTGGACCCTCTGGCAGTATGGCGGGGTCGATTGGGAAGGCGGCCGCTCCCGGCCCAAGGTCTACTCCCATAACCGCTACCGCTTCAGTCCCTTCTTCGGAAACCTCGACCGCCCGATCGAGCGCAACGTCTTCAACGGTTCCCCCGCCGCCCTCCAGGCCTTCTGGCAACGGCATGGCCTGAAGCTGCCTTGAAGCTGTTATCGCTCCTGGCCATCCCGCGCAGAGACGCCCCAAGGCAAGCCTGATCCTGCCCCATCGCCTAGCTTTTCATCCATCCACCCCTGCGTTCCCCCGGCGCGTGCTTCGGGGAATCCCCGGGATTGCCTGACCCGCCAGACCGTTCAATGGTCCAAGCCCTTCCCTCCCCTCCAAAAATCCCCACATGCGCTGCTATTCCGTTATTCTGCTGAGTCTTGCCTCGATCTCCTCCACCTTTGCCGGCCTGCCGCCCAGGGCCACCCCGGCCGCGCCCCCGGTTACCGGGACAACTCCAGCCAAGCCTCTGACCGGGGACGCCGTCGATAAACTGCTCGCCCAACTGGAGGAGATCGATACCTCCCTGAAAGGCAAACGCAGTGCCTACAATGCCAGTGTGCTGCCCAAATTGAAAGACGCGGGGGCCAATGATGACAAGGCTTTTGCGCTCTGGCTGGATGCCATGCGGGATCAGGAATACGAAGTCCAGGGCCGCACCGCCACGGAGTTCTCCGACTTCCGCAATGGCAAGGCCAAGGAACTGCGGGGCGACCCCTCCTTCACCACCCAGCTCCGGCTGCAGTGCCAGTTCCTCTCCCTCATCATTCTCCAGGCCGATGCCGTATCCGACGAAGCCCGCCTGGAGTTGGTCCAGGGTGCCTCCGCCTACCTCGACGACTTTGTTGCCAGCGCGAAAAAACTGACCGGCAAAACGGACGAACTCCGGAACAACGCGATCGACTCCGTGATTGGCAAGCACCTCAAGCTCGACGTTTCGGCGCGCAAACAGGGGGGCTCCGCCGCCTACATCCCCGGCAGCATCAGCGAGATCTATCAGCAGATGATTCTGCCTTATTACCGGGAAAAAAAGGCCGCCGCCAACATCGGGGCCGCCTGGACCAAACGCATCAGCCAGGAAGCCGCCATGGTCGAACTGGTCAAGGTGCCCGAACAACTCGAAAAATTCCAGAAGGAGCGCCTCCCGGAACTGAAATGGAGCCAGGCGAAAGACCTCTTTGAAACCGGACAGCAGGAACCTGCCGCGGCGGCCATGATGACGATCATCAAAGCCAACCTCGCCCACCGCAACGCCGCCGCCTGGATCGCGGAACTCACCTCCCTCGCCCAGGAATCCGGAACCCCTGCCGCCGTGAATCTTCCGGGTGCGTAGGGCTCTTCCCTTGGCCGGAACCCTGCTCCAAGGCCACCTGGCGGAGCGCAACACGGTGCTTTCCAGCTCCCAACTTCCCGTTTTACAAAAACCCTTCCATCGGTAGCTTGCGCGTCCGCTGAATTCAATCTCCAACGCCCGTTTCCTTCCCTCATGAGCATCTCTGCCGCCCCCGCTTCCTCCAAACCCGCTGAATCCGCCGCCCCCGAGCGCGGTGAACTCATGCCCGGCGCGGAAATCCTGGTCAAGTGCCTTGAGAAGGAAGGGGTGGAGTGGATCTTCGCCTATCCAGGCGGCGCGTCGATGCCGATGCACCAGGCGCTCAGCAAAAGCGACCTGATCCGCACTGTCCTCCCCCGCCATGAACAGGGCGGCTCCTTTGCCGCTGAAGGCTACGCCCGCGCCACCGGCAAAGCCGGGGTTTGCATGGGAACATCCGGACCCGGAGCCACCAATTTGGTGACCGCCATCGCGGATGCCTATCTGGATTCCACCCCGCTCGTGGCCATTACCGGCCAGGTGCCGACGTTCATGATCGGCCGCGGGGCCTTCCAGGAGACGGACTTCTTCGGCGTCACCCTGCCCATCGTCAAACACAGCTACCTCGTCACCGATCCGAATGACATTCCCCGCATCGTGAAGGAAGCCTTCCACATTGCCCAGAGCGGCCGTCCGGGCCCGGTGGTGATCGACATGCCAAAGGACGTGCAGGAAACCCGCACCCAGCCCATTTACCCTGACAAAATCGAGCTGCGCGGTTACAAACTCCTGACCGAAGTCGACGAGGTCGCCCTCAACGAAGCCATGGGCCTGCTGAAGCAGGCCAAGCGCCCGGTCATCTACGCCGGCGGCGGCATCATCAGCGGCGAAGCCTCCGCCGAACTGCTCGAATTCGCCGAGCGCGCCCAGATCCCGGTCACCACCACCCTGATGGGCGTCGGCGCCTTCCCGGAAACCCATCCACTTTCCCTGAAATGGCTCGGCATGCACGGCACCGTGGCCGCCAACAATGCCGCCAATGAAGCCGATCTCCTGCTGGCCCTCGGCGTCAGGTTTGATGACCGGGTGACCGGCAAGGTCGAGAAATTCTGCGAGCACGGCACGATCATCCACATCGACATCGACAACGCCGAGATCAACAAAAACAAACTGGTCCGCCTCCCCATCCAAGCCGACATCAAGCTGGCGCTCAGCAAGCTCAACGTCCTGCTCGAAAAGGCCGGCTACGAAAAAGGCGGCAACCGCCACGCCGCCTGGCACGAACAGATTGCCCAGTGGAAAGAGGAATCGCCCATGCAGTATGAAGACGAGGACCCCAACCTCATCCCTCCGCAGTGGGTGATCGAGCAGCTTTACGACCTCACCAAGGACACGGACTTCTACATGACCACCGGGGTCGGCCAGCACCAGATGTGGGCCGCCCAGTACTATCACTTTGACAAACCCCGCCGTCTCATCACCAGCCTCGGCCTCGGTTCCATGGGTTACGGCTACCCGGCGGCCCTCGGGGTCAAAGCCGCCTTCCCTGACGCTGAAGTGGTGGACATCGATGGCGATGGCTCCTTCATCATGAATATCCAGGAACTCGCCACCGCGGTGGCCGAGAACATCCCGGCCAAGGCCATTATCCTGAACAACCAGCACCTCGGCATGGTGGTCCAATGGGAAGACTTGAAATACAAGTCCAACCGCGCCAACACCTTCCTCGGCAAGCTCGACACTCCCAAGGACATCTATCCGAACTACGTCAAGATCTGTGAAGGTTTTGAAGTCCCCTGCGAACACATCACCCGCCGCGAGGATGTGGTCCCGGCCCTCAAGCGCATGCTGGCCTCCAAGACCGCCTACGTCCTCGACATCATGGTGCCCCACACCGAGCACGTGCTGCCCATGATCCCCGGCGGCATGACCTACAAGGACATCATCACCAAGCCGATCCGCAACGAAGACGGCACCAAAGGCTTCGGCGACATCAAGGTGGCCACCGCCCTGTAACCGGCCGGACACTCACGCCAAGGGGGCTCCACCGGCCCGCCTCGCCAGGAGGCCAGCCGTTGGTGCGGCCAGCATTTCATTTCCATCCTGCTCCAAGCCCTGCCCCGAAGGGGATGGCTTGCAGGATTGGCCCAAAAAGCCCGCCTCCTTCCCCCCCGGCGCCGTCGATGCCCGGGAGGCCGGGCCGTGAACGGAGGTGGGGTGGAACCGGGATCCGGCCCTCCGGGGTGGTGACCGTCACCGGTCTTCCCTTCCGCCTCAGATCCGGCCCAGCAGGACCAGCACCAGCAGAATCACCAGCACCAGGCCAAGGCCTCCGGTGGGACCGTAGCCCCAGTTTTTGCTGTGCGGCCAAGTGGGCAAGGCCCCGATCAGCAGGAGAATGATGACAATCAGTAAAATGGTTCCCAGTGACATAATATTGTTATTTCAGGTAAGGTGCTAAACTGGCGGCGGCGGAAATCCGCGATGCCTGATATATCAATCAAGCCGGACGGCCGCCTTGGCGCTATGGGGTGAAACCCTACTCATGGATGAAGAAACCCGGCGGAGGCAGCAAGGCCTTGCCCCATATCCCAACTCCGCAATCCGACCGCCCAGCGAATCCGGGGCCCCGCTGCCAGACGCTAGATGGTCGTCCCCTGCACGCTGCTTTCGATGATACCGGCAGCGATGGCGTGGCGGGTGAGTCCGGCGGTGTCGTGGATGTTGAGTTTGTGCATCAGGCTCTGCCGGTGTTTTTCAACCGTCTTGATGCTGATGCGCAGTTCGTCAGCGGTTTGTTTATTGGCTTTGCCCTCGGCGATGAGCTGCAGCACCTCGGTTTCCCGCGAGGTCAACAGCGAAGCATTTTTGCCGGGCAGCTTCCCCGGGGCCGGGGTTTTGCGTTCGTGATTCCTGATGCGTCGGGAGATACTGGGGCTGAAGAAGGTCCTGCCCTGTTGGATTTCCCGAATGGCCTCGGGCAGCACATGGGCCGCGGTTTGTTTGATCAGATAGCCTGACGCACCGAGCGCCATGACCTGCTCGACGTAGGCGTCATCACTATGGGCGGAGAGCATGAGGACTTTGGTGGACGGGGCGGTCTGCAGAATCTGCCTCGTCGCCTCCAAGCCGTTGAGCAGCGGCATGGCGATATCCATGACCACCACGTCCGGCCCGAGCTGGCCGACCAAGGCGACCGCCTGACGGCCGTTCTCAGCTTCACCCACAATCTTGATATCCGTTTCGAGCTTCAACAAGGCGCGGAGACCTTCACGGACGATCATATGGTCTTCCGCCAGCAGGACAGTGATTGGTTTCATGGGAGCTTGATTGGTAGGATTGTCAGGCGCCCATCGACCGGGCTGGCCCTGGATTTAGAAAGCTGTCGTCGGAACCACCGGCCGGAGCGGTACAGGACACCAGCACGCCTCCGCCGGCGGCATTGGCCACCGACAGGGTGCCCTGGATGATCCGCGCGCGGTACTGCATGATGCGCAGTCCCATGCCGCCGGTCTCCGGCACGTCAGACCCCAGTCCCGCGCCATCGTCCCGCACCGTCAGCAGCCAGGAGCCGTTCTGGTTGCACAGGTGGATCACAATTTTATGGGCATGAGCGTGTTTGACGGCGTTCTGCACAGCCTCCTGGGCGATGCGCAGGAGCTGCACCGAGGTGGCGTCCTTCACCCCGGGCGCCGCCAGCAATCCGGCCTCCACGCAGCATTTCACCCCGGATTGCTGCCGGGTGCGCTGCGCAATTCCCTCCAAAGCCGCGACCAGTCCGTGTTGTTCGAGTTCGACCGGGTAAAAGCTCTTCGCCAGATCCCTGGCGTTGCTGTGCGCCTTCTCCAGCAGCTGGCAAAGCCGATGGGCCTCACCGGCCTGTTTCGGCGCCAGCTTCAGGAGTTTCTGCTCCAGCACAAACAACATCATGGCGATGCCGGTCAGCTCCTGGACCAGTCCATCGTGCAATTCCTGCCCCAGCCGCTCCCGTTCTCCCTCGATGGCCCCGGCGATTTCGGCCTCCAGTCGTTTGCGTTCGTCAGCCTCGGCCAGCAGTTGCGCATGAGCCGCCGTCAATTCCCCCGTCCGATTGGCCACTATCCCCTCGAGCTGGATGGCCCGGTCGGCCAGTTGGGCCTCGGCGTCCAACAATTCCTCCTGGGCATTCATCATATCATCAATGTCGGTGTTGGAGCCAATCCACATTGTGATGTTGCCCTCGGCATTACGCATGGCATAAGCACGGGTCAGGTGCCATCGGTATCTGTTGTCCCGGCCCCGGAAACGATGTTCAGATTCGAAAGCGTCTCCGGTCTCCACCGCCTGTTTCCAGCGCCGCATGTTTTCGTCAAAATCATCGGGATGGATGCAATTTCCCCACCCCCAGCCCCGCATCTGCTCGAAAGTCAGACCCGTGAAGTTGGTCCACTGCCGGTTCAAATAATCCACCTCCCCGGCAGGCGTCGCGGTGAAGATTTTCTGCGGCATGGATTCCGCCATGAAGCGGAACCGTTCTGCCGCTTCGCGCAGGGCCTCCTCCCCCTGCTTGCGCTCGGTGATGTCAGTGATGTTTTGCAGGACCGAAGCCGGATTCCCGGCAGCGTCCCGGTCCAGGGTTTTGCGCACGAGCACCGTAATGCGCTGACCATCGCGCTTCGTATGCACCAGCTCGCCGGTCCACTGGCCGGTCCGGTGCAGCTCTGCGGTGATTTGCTCCAGGGGCTCCGGGTATTCGGTGTGAAACAGGACATTGCTGACTTTTCCCAGCGCCTCTTCAGATGACCAGCCATAGAGTCCTGCAGCGCCATGATTCCAATAACTGATCTTTCCATTCACCCCACGCACGATAATGGGGTCGTGGGTCAGGTCGAGCAGCCTGGCCTTTTCCGCCAGGTCACGGGCGGTTTCCCGGCGAGTCGCTATTTCCCTCCTTAGTTGTCCATTGAGGTCTTGCGCCATTTCCGTCAGTTCGTGCTGACGCAGCGAACCGAGCACCAAGGCCTCGTTCATCGCGACCATGGCGTCATGCCCTTGGGACTTCCTGGTGACCTGGATCATGATGCCGGCGCCCGGATCGTCCGCGGTCAACGGCCAGATGGCATAGGACCAGACGACCGGTTGTGATTTGCCATGATCCTTCCCGGTGTGGCTGGCTGGTTTTCCCGTGCGTAAAACCCAGTTCAGCCAAGTGACGCATTTGTCCTTTTCGGGCAGCAGCCCGGGGAGGGGGTTCCCGATGAGTTGTTCCCGGGTTTGATGCAGCAAGCGGCAAAAGGCTGGATTGATGTAGCTCACGATGTGCCCGGCCCCCACCACTGTGGCCATCGGCAACGGGGCAAGATTAAGGCCGGAACACGATAATTCCGGCGGCGGCGGAACGGGGGGTGATGTTGCGGCCATGTCGGCGGAGCCCGTTATCGGGTTGCTTTGGGTTCGGGAGCGGCATCCTCCCGTTTGCCTACCCTGGCCGGGATTCCCGTGGTGAGCCCGGTATAATCCGTCTGCCGCGGACCGATGATCACGACCCCCTTGTCCGTAATAACATATTCACGGATATCCTTGCTGTGGTTGCCGCCACGCATTTTGATGACCACCATCACCTTCCGCAGCTGGCCATCGATTTCCACGTAACGCAGCCGCAGGATATCATCGGTGAGAAAGGAGATCGCATAGTGGCTGAAGGGCATCGCATGGAACGTATCCTCCACCTCGACTGTGCTAAGTATGGTGACCCCGGCCCCCGTGAGCGCGCCAATCATCCGGTAGAGGGACTCCCGGAAATCAGCGCGGAACCCCGGTGCCAGGGCCATCTCAAAGCCCACCAGGGAATCGATCACCAACCGTTTGGCTCCGACTCTCTCAATGGCATCGAGGATGGCCTGCATGGTTTCATCCACTGACAAGTCCAGCGGCCGCAGGTAAAGCACTTCCAGTTTCCCCGCCTGCTGGCGCTTGCCCAGGTCCAGTCCGAAACTGTCGGCACGTGCGGTGTATCCGGCAGGGCGTTCTTCGAAGAGCGCCATGATCGCCGACTCCCCCTGGCGCAGCCCTTCGGCGATAAAATGCGTGGCCAGGGCAGATTTCCCCGTCCCTGAAGGTCCTGCGACCAAAAGACTGTCGCCTTCCGGAATGCCGCCGCCCATCATCAGATCCAGTTCCGGAATGCCCGTGGAAAGCCGCCGGTCCTTTGCCGGAGCGGTTTTTCGGCCGGTCATTCCCAGGGTGCGCGAGAAGGCCTGCAATCCGTCATCGCTGATGCGGATGGTATGCAGCCCCGGGACCGAGGCCTGGCCGCGCAACTTCATGATCTGCATCTTCCGCACCACCGAATTCCGCTCCGTCACCTGCCAGAGCCAGAGGAGGCCATCGGCAATGGTAAAGAGGGGATTGTCGCGGATTTCCACTTCGGCGTACTCACCTACCAGAAAAGTGGTGGCTTCCCAACTGGTGAGGAATTGCGCGAGGCGCTGGATGAACGACTGCATCTCCAGTTCGCTGGCGCTGCTCATGGCTTTCCGCACCACGGTGCGGAAAGAGTCCACCACCACAATCCCCGGCTGGAGCGAGGTCACCTGTTGGATGATTTCCTCCAGCACTGCGTTCAGGTCCTGCTCCATCACCACATCCGCCAGATTGACGAATCGGATCGCCTTGCCGAGTTTGGCTTCCTCAAAGAAGGAATACTGCTGTTGATAGCGCATCATTTTCAACGCCGGCTCCCCGAGTACCGTGAAATACAGCGCAGGCTTCTCCGGGGTCGCATTGGCGAACACAATCTGATGCGCCAGGGTGGTTTTGCCGCAGCCGGGAGTGCCGGCGATCACATTGAAGGAAAACTCCGGGATGCCTCCGCCGAGAATATCGTCAAGACCGCGTACCCCGGTCGGCATTTTGCGGATGGTCACTTTGGCCGGCGGGCCCGCGTCCTCCCCGGGCGCTTCGCGTTTGGCCGTGGCTTTTTGCTTTTTCATATTCTATCTCCTTTTTTGAAATTCAAATCCTTGATGGACAGGGTTGGCCAGACCTCGCGCACCAGTTGCAAAGTCAGTTTTTCACCGATGAAAGCCACCAGCAGTCCAATCAGCTGGGCGACCACGATCACCCGGCCTTCGGCTAGTCCGTCCCGGTCCATGCCGGCTTCCGGTCCTTCAAATCCTTCCAGCCTGCCATCCGCGGCGACGCGGGCCGCCTGCAGCGAAGGAACTTCTGCGGTGGCCAGGGCGAGGGATCGCAAGAGGAGCGCCCGGTACCCGCCATTCCCCATCAGGGTTGTCAAATGCGGACGAAGTTTCTCAGGCACCGGAAAGGCCCCCGGGGGAGCCCCCAGGGCCCCAGCTTCCCGGGCATCGTGCGCAATGAGACGCCCGGCGAAATCCCGCATCTTGGAAGTGGCTCGGTTCATTCAGGATAATGCTTGCTGGGGCAATCCTCAGCGGCAGCTGGGGGGAGAGGCCGCTTGATGGATCCGGACGGGAAGGATGCCAGGCAAGGCCAACGGATCATCGCGGAGGGGATGAAAGGGCACAACCCCCGGATTTCCCACCCTGACCCGGCTGCGCCGCGCCCTCTGCGGCGGGATCGCCATGGCCGGCCTGAAATCGCTGCGACCGTGCTGCCCGGGACCGGGCAGGCCCCATCTATGACCGCGCCAAGGGTTGAAGGGCGCGGCTCCCCGCTGGCAATGGTCTGGCTCATCATGGTTGACGGACGCGTTGCTGCTTTCCCGCCCGCTTCCAGCCTCCACCCCGTTCAGGAGGAAGTCCATGGGGTAAAACCCCACTGGCCAGCTCCGCTTCCCGGCGACTGCGGCGGCACCATAAGTGGGTTTTCACCCCATGGAATGAAAGCCGGGTCACGCCAGAGTGAGCCAGATCCGGAGCCTGCCGCCGCCCCTGCGAAGGTCAACGGATCAAAACCCTGCTTCAAAAAGGCAGACCAGCCCTCACCAAAGATAACCAATCGCCATGTTCCAACAATCTGTCTTCTGCATCGCGCACTGCCGCAACCTCGCCGAGTTGATCGTGGATCAATTGAAATTTCATGCCATCTCCAGCCGGGCTGTCTCCATATTGTATTCCGACATCGAAAAGAACGGGCGGAAAAGCCACCACTTTGGGGACGCGTTGAACCAGCAGGATCCTGGGAGGGGCCGCTCCGGGGCAGGAACCGTGATTGACGGCACCCTTGATTGGATCATGGGGATCGGGGCTTTGGCGGTGCCGGGAGTGGGGGCATTCATTGCCGGCGGCCCCATGCTGGCCTCCCTCAGGGAAGCCGGGGCCGGCGCCTCCGCAGGCCGGATTGCCGGGGACCTGGCCGGACTGGGAGTTCCCGAAAACAAAGCCAGGCATTATGAAGACCGGATCCGGCTGGGCAATATTCTGATCGCGGTCCATACCGAAAGTCCCGCAGAGGCCATGCAGGCCAAATTCATTTTCACCCGGGCGCGGGCCCAGGACGTTTTCTTCGCCGAACCCGCCTTCCCCATGGGGGTCCGCCCGATTGCCAGCCGGGTCCCGGCGCAACCGGCCCCGCCCCTCCTGACCTTCGCACACTGAGCGCCAGGTCCGCCCCTCCATCAACCGGTGGCCTGCTGCCTTTTCTCCCACGCGATCTATGGCCCTCGTCCACCCCGGCAAGATCCTTGGCACGGCACGGCTCCGGCCAAGATCTCATACCAGAGGCGCCAGCAGGTCATCCAGGTCCTCCGGACTGAACTTCGGCGCCCCGCCATCCCCTGACAACAGCCCTGCCACCAGCGCCGCCTTGCGCTGCTGCAGGGCGAGGATCTTCTCCTCGATGGTGCCCTCGCAGATCAGCTTGTGGACGAAGACCGTGTGCTGCTGGCCGAAACGGTGGGCGCGGTCGGTGGCCTGCGCCTCCACGGCCGGATTCCACCACGGATCGTAGTGGATCACCGTGTCCGCCGCGGTCAGGTTGAGTCCGGTCCCGCCAGCTTTGAGGCTGATCAGAAAAACCGGAACGTCACCGGATTGGAAGCGCGCCACCAAGGCAGCGCGATCCTTGCTCTCCCCGGTCAGCATCAGGTGGGGCAGCTCCAGGTTTTCGAGCCGCTTGGAGATAACCGTCAGCATGCCCACAAACTGGCTGAAGACCAGGATGCGCCGGCCTTCCTCTATCAGTCCGGGGACGAGCTCGAGAAAGAATTCGAGCTTGGCACTGGCGGTGACCCGGCGCGCCGTTTCCAGCTTGAGCAGACCGGGATGACAGCACACCTGGCGGAGTTTGAGCAGGGCATCGAGAATCGCGATGTGGCTGCGCTCCACCCCCCGTTTGTCGATTTCCTCATGCACGCGGGCATCCATCGCCGCCCTCACGCTTTCATAAAGATCCGCCTGCTCCGGCGGCAGGGCGATCCGGTGGATGAGGTCGATGCGGGGCGGCAAGTCGGCGAGCACGGCCTGCTTGGTGCGGCGCAGCAGCACCGGGGCTATCCGCCTCGCCAATTGTTCGCGGCGGCGGCCATCCTGCTGTTTTTCGATCGGGGTGCGGAACAGACGGGTGAATTCATCCCAGCCGCCGAGGTAACCCGGCATCAGAAAATGCAGAATCGACCACAATTCGCCTAGATGGTTTTCCATCGGGGTGCCGGTCAGGCAGAGCCTCAGGCGGGAGGACAGGCGGCCCGCGCAGGAAGCGGCCCGGGTGCGGGGATTCTTGATGAACTGGGCTTCGTCCAGCACCACGAGGTGGAATTCCATGAGCGCCAGCGTTTCAATATCGCGCACCAACAAGGGATAGGAGGTAATGATGAGATCCGGGGATCCGCCACGCTCCAGGGAGGACGCCCGGGCGCTGCCGTAATGAACGTGGACGCCCAGGGTGGGGGTGAATTTGAGGGCCTCATCCTTCCAGTTGTGCAGCACACTGGTGGGACAGACGATCAGACTGGGCCGGCCGTCAGCGGCGCCGGTTTCCACTTCCGCCAGGAGATGTGCCAGGGTCTGCAGGGTTTTTCCCAGGCCCATGTCATCGGCGAGGATGCCCCCCAGGCCGTGACGGGCCAGCGAGCGCAGCCAGCGGAATCCCTCCACCTGGTAAGGTCTTAACTTTGCTTCCAGTCGGGCGGGCAGCAGTTCCGGCAGCGTCCCTTCACTGGCCCCGGTCCGCAAATGGGCGACGAGGGAGCGCAGGCCATCCGCGGTGCGGCGCACCAGCAGTTCATCCCCTTCCCCACTCAGGAAAGCGGCGGCGTGGAGACGGTGCAGGCTGAGTTTGCCATCCGTCAGCTTCGGTTTGGCCGCAAAGAGTTCCGTCAGGGAAACCAGGATGCGGTGCAGCCGGGAAGCCGGCACCGGGACCACCCGGCGCCCATCCTCAAGGGGGATCAGCACCGGAGTTTCTCCCAGTTCCAGCAGCCGGCCGGGGTTCAACTCCGCCGGTTGCCGCTGCAGATAACGCACCAGCAGCGGCAGGAGCGGAATGCGGCGCCCGCCACTTTCAATTCCGATGTCAGCGGCAAACCAATCGGTGCGCCCGGTCTCCGCAATGTCCTCGTAAAAATAGTCAGGATGCAGGATTTCCAGATCAAAGCTGGCATCGGACTGGACCCGCCAACCTTCAGCGGTCAGCGCCGGAAGCTCCCGCAGCAGCAGGCCGTGCCAAGGGGCATCCGCGATGGGATGGAACAACAAGGCATCCCGCAGCGGCGCCTTCAGCGCATGGCTGAGCGCCGCGCCACAGCGGGTCAGACCAAGGCCTTCCAGCCGCGTCAGGCAGGCCCGCTCCGCCACTGGATCGCGCTGCCAGGATTCCTGAGCGACCGCGCCACTGCCGAAGGGAAAGACGTGGCCGGGGGCTTCAGGATAGGTGAATTCCAGACTGAGCAGGCGGATTTCCTCCCCATAAGGCACCCCGGCATACCACCCCATGTAGCCGGTGAAGGGATACTCGCGGAAGAGCCGCACCACCGGCGAGGGCGTGCCCACCGGAAGCCCGGATTCCGCCGGCTCCAGCACCGCCGCTTCCGCCGCAGCCGGCCCCCACAAGGGGCGCACCTCATAGCGGTTGGAATCCGGATCGGGCTGCGGGAGATCCTCCCGGGGACGATAGGCCAATTGCACCCCGGCCAGCAGCGAGGCATAAACGTGACGGCAATTCCGCCCCACCGCGCAGGTGCAGCGGGTGTCAAAAAACTCGAGCGAATAACCCGTCAGCGAAATCCGCACCTCCAGATCCTCCTGCCCCCGGGCCACGACCCGGGCCGTCACCTGAATCCCCCCATCCAGCACCGCGAGGCGCACGGTGTGCACCAGCCTCATCCCGTAGGCGGCCAGCGCGGATTGTTTCAATTCCGGCGGTAAATCCTCCAACCATTTCCCTTCGCGCAGACTGCGCCAGATGTTCATCCCTTTCACAGTGGGCATCATGCCGGTGATGCCTGGCCCCACAAGGCGGGAAGCACCGAATTCCCCTGCCACTCCGGGAATTTGCCCGGCCTCAGGCAGGCGCCAAACCGGCCCCTGCGGCCCCTCTCGCGGCGGAATGGGGCGCCCCGCGGGATTTTTATTGGGCTCCGACGGGGCGCACCGGAATTTTTCAGTCGCCTCCGGCCCGGCCGGTGATAAGCTTGATGATCAAACCCTTATAATTTTCCCGCTGTGCCGATGCCTAATCCGGATGAAACCCTCTCCTTGCCCGATACGGCCGGGGTTTCGGTCCTTCCCCTGATGCCCGCAGCCCTGCACATCAAGGTGTTGCGGGCCGTGGTGGTCAGCGGGGATCCAGTGCTTGCGGAACAACTCGCCGCCGGACTCGACGCCCGCGGGCATCTGGCTGCGGTCTGTGATCCTGCCCAGGCCGGGACGCTGATGAACGCGGTGCCCCTGCCCGATGTGGTGTTGTGGCATCTCAATCACCACACCGCAGCCTCCGCGGTCACCTTGCTTGAACACCTGCAGCAGCCCTCCGCCGCCGACTGCGCGGTGATCGCCCTGACCGATCAGCCCGAACCCATGGCCCGGATCGAGGCCTGGCTGCAGCGGGGCATCACGGATTTCCTGCCGCTCTCCCTCGTGACCGGCCCCGGAGACGCCCTGGCTTCCCGTCTGGCCGTGCTGGAGCATACCCTGTTGAAACGGAGGGAACGGGCTTGGCTGGATTCCCATGCCGTCAGTGCCGTGCAACGGTATGAGGAGGTTTTTCAAAAAGCGCCCGAAGCCGCCCTTGTCGTGAGTGCCCGGGACGGCCTCATCCTCGAAGCCAATGCCGCCGCCGGCCAGATCCTCGGTATTCCCCGGAGCGACCTGCTCCAGCGCTATCTTTCCCTCGTCCTGCCGGATCTTTTTGACCGTGAGGACTACGATCCCCAGGTCCTGGCCCTCAGCGATACCCTGCGCCTGACTGAAGTCAGGCACCAGCGTTCCGACCACCTGCGCCGCTGGCTGGATGTGCTGGTTACCCGGGTGCCCTGGCCGCCTGGCCAGGCACTGCTCATCAAATTCCATGACATCACCATTCTGAAGGAACGCGAAGCCCGCCGACTCCACGAGGCGCGCATGGATGCGGCCTCACGCGTGATGGCCGGCACCTCCCGGGAATTAAGTGATGCCCTGACCTCGGTCCGGGGCAATCTCGAGCTCCTGATGCGCCAGCCGGCCTCACAGGCAGAGGTGCGTGACTTGTCCGGCGGCGCCCGTGAGGCCTGCGACCGTGCGGTCGATCTTTCGAAACGTCTCGCCACCCTCGCCCGTACGCCCGGAGGCGGGGAGCTGCGCAAACGCACCCTTGATCTCAAAGTCTTTCTCGAAAAAGCGGTACCCTTCGCCCTGCTGACCGGCAAGGCCCGGCCAGTGTTGCATCTCAGCGATGACCTCTGGCCGGTGGAAGCCGACGAGGCTGCCCTCACCGATTTGTTGCGGCGCCTGATCGAAAATGCCGACGAAGCGATGCCGGAAGGCGGCACCCTGTTCATCGATGCTGCCAATGTCAGGGAAGGCCGGCGCGACGACTGTGAACAGGCTTCGGTGCGGGTGCGGGTGCGCGACCAGGGCCCCGGAATCGACCCCCAGCTTCTACCCCGGTTGTTTGACCCATGGTTTACCACGCGCAGTGGCCGTGATGGCATGGGGCTGGCCATGGCCGCCGCCCTGACCAAAGCCCATGGGGGACATTTGCAGGTGGAATCCACGCCCGGCCAGGGCACCACCTTTACGTTATGGCTGCCCGTCAACATCCGCCTGCTGCTGCACTCGTCGGCCCCGGTGCCCGCTCAGGCCGACGGCACGGGACCCGGAATGCTGCCGCCCCTCGTAACCAAGCCGGCGGAAGCGAAATCGCGCATCCTTTTTATGGACGATGATGCTGGAATCCGGGCGGTGGTCCAGCGCAGCCTGACTTCTTCCGGTTACGATGTCTACTGCACGCGTGATGGCCGGGAAGCGATCGAAGCCTACCGCAAGGCCCGTGAATTCGGGGCACCGTTCGATCTGGTGCTGGTGGATCTTGATGTGCGCGGCGGCATGGGAGGCAAGGAATGCATCGCCCGGCTGAAAGCCGAGTTTCCCAGCATCAAAGCCCTGCTCACCACCGGCTACATTGACGATGAATTGATGGAAACGTACCGCGACCATGGTTTCCTCGGGGTCATCCCCAAACCGTTTCAACTGGACCGTCTGGTGTTATCCCTGAACCGCCTGCTGGGCGCATCCTGAGTCAGGGCCAGGTGACGCGCAGCCGCAGAAATCCGGCGCCGGCCGGCGCATCCTCCACGGCCACGGGATGGTGCCAGGTGTAAATGTCATAAGCGCCGTCAGCCACCGGGGTCCCGGCCTGCACGGCTGGTGCCGGAGTCGCCAACGCATCCAGCGTGGCTGCCGCTTCGGGCGCCAGCTGGATGCCGGACCGGTCGCGCCGCACCCTCGCCTGGAGACTGAGATAGGTTTTTCCCGGAGTGGCCGTGGCTCCCAGTTCCGCCGCGGGGCGGACCTGCCCCCCGGGCAGCAGGGAGGAATCCGGCGCGAGGGGATCGCCTCCCAACAAAAATTCCAGGAGATTGGACAGGCCGTCCGTGTCAGGATCGGCCACCGCCCCGGACTGGCTGGGAGCCAGGGCCTGGCCCGCCTCCCAACCGCCATAGGTATAGTCCGGCACCACGACCGCGGCCGGAGGAATCGCGAGGGCGGCGATCTCCCCCGGATTCAGCCCACGCCGGTAGAGGCGGAAATCATCCACCGCCCCTTTGAGCGGAGGGTCGGCCGCAAACTGGCTTTCCCCCAGGTAATTCAGGGCGGGATTGAAGGACAGCGGATCAATCGTGATGGAGCGGGTATCCACCGCCATGCCGTTGAGGTATAGGGTGCCGGTATTTCCAGTCAGGGTGACCGCCACATGCGCCCAGTCGCCCACCACCAGCGGAGTGGATTCAAGGATCTGTTCGGCCCCGCCATCCTTGATGGTGAACCGCAGGGTGCCGCTGCCGGAGCGCGGCGTCAGGACCAGATATTGGGTCAGGTTATTGCCAAAGTCGAAAATCCGCTGCCAGTTGCTCCCTCCATCCCATCGGACCCGCGCCGCCACCGTCAGATCGCTCACCGTGCTCAGCAAGCCGGCCGGAAGGGTGACCAGATCATCCGTGCCATCCAAGCGCAAGGCCCGGTCAAACCAGCCGGTTTCGTAAACGGGACCTCCCGTGGCCGTCCCGGGGAAGGCTCCGGTCTGACTGAGCAGGTTGCCCTCCCATTGGTAGTGGGCCAGGAGATCCGCCGGGCCGGGAACATTGATGGTGAGCACCGCCTCGGAGGCCAGTCCGGTGGGGTCGGTGACCCGCACCACGAAACGGTTCGCCCCGCTGTCGGCAGCCCCGGGCACCCCCGAGAGGCGACCATAACCATCCACCGTCAGCCACCGGGGACCCGCCACCTTGGAAAAAGTAAGGGCACTGTCAGGGTTGGCATCGGTGGCCAGGCCGGCCAGCGTCTGCTCATAGGTCTGCCCGATCACTCCCGCAGGGCGGTTGATGGGATCGGACGTAAATGCGGGAGGTAGGGCGGCGGGAAGTCCGGCAATCTCCGCAGCGTTGAGCGCCCGGTTGAAGACCAGAAATTCATCCACCCGGCCGTTGAAGAGCGGGTCCGGCCACTGGCTCCTGCCGATGAAATTGGAAGCGGGCTGGATGTCCGAAGGCCGCAGGGAGGTGGCTCCGGACGCCACGTTGGCTCCATTCACAAACAGTTTCATGCTGCCGCCGCCCACCGTCACCGCCACATGCGTCCAGACGCCCGCCACGGGCATGGTGGTGTCCACGGAATTCTCAAGGCCCTTCGCCCGGATGGTGAAGGCCATGCGCCCAGCGGCGGATTTCGGGCTCAGGAAAAAGTACTCCGAAGTGCCATTCCCAAAATCGAACAGCCGTTGCCAATTGGAGGAGCCATTCCACAGCATCCAGGCCGCCACGGTGATCTCATCCGTTTTGGCCAGGCCGGGAGGCAAGGTGATATAATCGTTCGTGCCATCCAGCAGCAACGCCGAACCGATGCGCCCGGTGCTGTAACCCGGCGATCCCGTCGCCACCCCTGGCAGGATGCCCACCGCGGCGTTAGGGTTCCCACTGAACGGATACCGGGCCACCAGGCCGCCGGGAGCGCTCACCGGCACCGTGACCGTGGCCAGATCGGATCCCCCGCTCGGAACGGCGACCCGGACTTGAAAAGTATTCAGTCCCACGTCGGACAACGTGGGCACGCCGGTCAGGCGGCCATCCGCTGCCACGGCCAGCCAGGCCGGGCCGCCCAGCTTGGTGAAGCTGCGCGTGCCCGTGCCACCACTGGCCGATCCGGCCAGCGTGCCGGTCCACGGCTGCAAGGGAACCGCCAGGGTCTGCGGCAGGAGATCAGCCGTAAATTGCGGCAGCACCGCCGAGACCAGGGCCGACACCTGGGCATCGGTCAGGGCGCTGTTCAGGATGCGCACGTCATCCAGTTTTCCGGCAAAAAGAGGATCGGCAAACTGGCTTTTCCCCAAGTAATTCTGCCGCGTCCCCAGATCGGCCGGATTGATCGTCATGCCGGTGTTGGTATTCACCAGAACACCGTTCACAAACAATTTTCCGGTATCGCCACCAAGGGTCACCGCCACATGCGTCCACACGCCCGCCGCAAGGGCCGCCGTATGATTCAGCTGCTGTTCCCCTCCGCCATTTTTCACGGTGAAACGCAGATTGCCCGCGCCTGATTTTGGTGTCAGGAAGAGGTGTTTGCTGGTGCCATCCCCCAGATCAAGGATGCGTTGCCAGTTCGCCCCGCCATTCCAGTTCACCCAGGCGGCAAAGGTGAAATCCGTGCTGTCCCCCAGCCGGGCCGGCAACTGCAGGTAGGCATCACTGCCATCGAGGCTCAAGGCCTGCCCCGCCCGCCCTGGAGTGAAAACCGTTCCCCCCACCGGCGTGGCATCATTCCCGTTGCCCGAGGCATCGCGGGCCGATCCATCAAACAGAAACGTGGCGGACGCGCTGCCCCCGCCATCCGGCAGTTCCTGCAGGTGGTTCACCGGCGAAATGTTATCCCGGTAGACCGTGCCTGCCCCGGTGAGCGAGCCATCGTCCCACACCACCCGGCGGACGTCCTCAACCCAGTTATAGATCGCATAACGTTCCACGAACGGTGCATTGTCCAGCATCTCGATCATCTTCGCCACGGTGGCCTGCTGCTGCGCCTGGGTAGGGTCGGGATCGGAAGTCCAGTTGGCCCCATTGTTGAACTCAGTCACCCAGAGCGGCCGTTTGGTGCGGTCATAAATCCCTTTGAGAAAGTTGTAGAACTGGGTCGCCGCTCCATCCGGATCGGCCGCATTCCAATAACTGCGGTAATAATGCACCGGCACAAAATCCACCCGCAGTCCCGCGGCATCACATTGATCGATAAACGAATACAGCCAGCTCAGTCCGCCATCCGTGACCGCCGGAGCCCCCACCCGCAGTCCCGACGACAGCAGATCCGGCCAGGAGTACACCGCATCCCCCACACTGAGATTGGCCTGATCCACGTGATCGGGTTCGTTATATCCCAGCAGGTGATTGGCGCCCCGGGCCTTCCAATCCTGATCCAGGCCCGGCCACCAGCGGGTCTGGCGGATCGGCACATACTCCACATCGCGGGAGGAATTCCTATCCAAATTCCAATTGTAATACCATTGAATCCGGAGGTTCTGCCAGATGTTGCCGGCGAAGCCCTTCTTGCCCACCCAGCGCCACGGGAAGATGCGGACAAACCGGATCGCGTTATTCAAATTGGCCGGCAGCACCCCCACTTCGACATCGCCCTCCTGCGCTACATAAACCTTGCTGGCTCCGGTGCCATTTTCCTGTGTGGCAAAAGTCGCCATGTAACCGCGCTTCAGCCGGAAGGAGGAGATCGTCTGTTTCAGCGGGCCCAGGCTGGCATCGTTGTACCCGACGTAGTTTTGCAGCCGTTTCGTGGGTCCGGAAAAATTGGCCCCATCAAACACCTCCAGCGGGGCAAAGTCCGGCGCGTGCGGGATGACCACCGCCCCCTGCAGGTATTGGGTCACCCGGACATTGCTGTCCACCACTGCCGCCACCCCATTGACCCGAACCCGGCCAAGAAAGGTGGCAACCACCTGGGACGCCAGAATGTTATCCATGAAGAACCAGGCATCCGGCGAAGTCAGGTTGATGATACTGCCGGCCATCGGATCGCCGGTTCCCGTGACATGCAGTTCCGCCGTCCCCGCCAGCGTCGCGGTGGTATTCACCAGAGTCGCCACCCGGACCACGTCGTTCTGCACATTCAAGGTCTGGGCTCCTGCGGAAAACGGGAGCACGCATCCCAACGCCAGAAGCAAGGCAACATACAAGAGTAGTCGGGATCGGAACATGGGGAGGGGGAAAAGCGGAAAGCGTAGGAGCGAATTTAACCCCATGGCCGGGCTCCCGTGCAAACCCTTGCTGATACACTTTAGTGCTTCAAAAAATACTAATTCAATTCCGTCCCCGAAGCCAAGGGAAGTCTGCCGTGGCGCCCCGGATCAGAAAAAAACGGCGGGTTCCTTGAATCGCTCGAGCCATGGCCCGTCAATCCGGGGAGGGCGGTGGTGTTACCGGGCCCGGCCGGTGCCGCGGAAGCTCGGCCTTGAAGTCACCCAAACTGGGCCATTGGAGGTGCTGGTCGAGATCAACTTCGGCGACGACCACCGTCCCCCATTTGTCCGCCGCAATGAGCGGCTGGCCATCGTGGCCGTAGATGGCGCTAAGAATCCAGCCGCGCTCCGGCGGTTCATAGGTGCTGCTGATCAGATAAATGTGATTCTCGCAGGCGCGGGCCTGGGCCAGCAGAGGATTGCAGCCCCAGACCGGCCACGCAATGACTTCCGCCCCGCGATTCGTCAGCTCGCGGGCGACTTCCGGGAAGAAGCCATCATAGCAAATCATCAGACCCAGCTTCCCGAAGCGGGTCTCAAAGACAGGGTATTCCCGGCCCGGGCTGATGCCGCCGGCGATTTCAGAGCGGGGGAGCGCGACTTTGCGGTACTTGCCGAGGAATTTGCCATCTGGACCCAGCAGGGCGGCGACGTTGTAAATCAGATGCCCTTCCCGCTCCAGGAGTCCGGCCACGATGTAGAGATTGTGCGTCCTGGCGAGGCTGCCAAAATATTCAGTGGAAGGACCGGGAACCGGCTCGGCACAATCGGTATAAGACTTGCCGAGACCGAAATAGGTCAGGGTTTCCGGCAGTACCACCAGGTCGGCACGCTGCCCCGCCGCGTCGGCAATCAGCGGGGCAAACAGCCGGCAGTTGCCTTCCGGGGTCAGACCTCCCTGCGGACGAAAATGGACTGCCGCGAGGCGGACCTTGCGCCCGGCGGGCGGGGCGGCCGGATGGAAAGCGACCTCACTCCAACGGACTTTGGCCCGGGGAGCCCACTGGAAATGAAGCTCAATCCGGACCCGCTGGGCGGCGCCAGGAGCACGGTACACACCCGTCAGCGGCATCCAGCCTTGCGCATCGGCCGCGCCATCGGCCGGGTATTCCGGTTCGGCTTCCGGCTTCCATCCTTTGAGTACGCTGGTGACCATGGGCCCATCGAAAGGCACCGGCCTTCCTTTTTCATCCTGCCAAAGGAGCCGGGCTACCACGTTGCGGCGCGGGTCCGCCACGCCTTCCACAAACCGGTGGGCAGTGAAGCGATAGTATTGCCCACCCCGCACCGGCAGCTCTTTGAACCACGAGCCGCTAAGCCCTTCCCGGTCATCGGTTTCGATGACGAGCGCCGCCGTGCCGGTCCGGCCGCCCTTGGGATCGAAGCTGAAGTGAGGCCGGATTTCACCGCGCGGGGCGGTGGATTGCCAGGAGTCATCGATGAGGTCCGCAGCCCGCCCAAGCCCGGTCAGGATTAGCAGCGCGACGGAGCAAAAAAGGGGAAGCCGGCGTTTCATGGGATAATAGCCAGGATAATCGAAATCCCCCGGCCTACAACTGATCGCACCGATGCCGGGGACCGGCCGGAGTGATCAATCCCGGATCTGGGCGGCACCTCCATCGGTGAGGCCGGCGCGGGAGCGGTATTCTGAAGGACTGCAGGCCATGGTCCGTCTGAAGACCCGGTTGAAAAAAGATACTTGGGAAAATCCGCAATCGAGTGCGATCTCCAGCACGCTGCGCTGGTTTCCTGCCAATTCCCGGCAGGCGGCCTGGAGGCGGAGCTCGATCAGGAAGTCGCTCAGACTCCGCCCCGTATGACGCTTGAACTGGCGGGCGAACGTCGGGCGGCTCAGCCGGGCGATCCGCAGGACCTCATCCAGCCGGATGTCTTCCCGGAAATTCCCTACCAAATACCGCAGCACCCGGCTCATGGCATCCTGATAGGTGCGGTCGGCGGGGGACACGAATGTCCGGCTGGCCATGGGCCGCACCTCTCCGCCCGGGGCCGCCGCCACGGTGTGCAACAGTTCCAGAAGGAGCGCAAAACGAAGCAGACCCTCCGCCGCCGCCAGTCTTGGAATCTGTTCCACCAGGGTATCCCGGGTTGCACCGGAGATATGCAGCCCGCCGGCGGCACGGGCAAAAAGTTCCGCGAGGCCGGCGGTCTCGGGCAGTTCCCACAGCGGATGGTGGGCCGGAAAGTGCCACTGCAGGGAAAGCCCTGCCGTCTCGCCCCGGGCATGCCAATAGTGAGGCACCATCCCGCCCAGCAGCAACAGGTCCCCGCCCCCGAACGCCCCGATGTGGTCACCCACAAACCGGTCTCCGTCTCCCCGGGAGAAAAGTGTCAGTTCCATTTCAGGATGGTAATGCCAACGGCTTCCTTCACCCGCCACCGCCCGCCGCCGGCCATCGGCCAGCAGATTTTCCACCGCCCGCACCGAGCGCGACCATCGGATGATGCGGAAGGATTGTCCCTCCGGCATCTCAATGGTTTCCCGGCGCATCGACATCGGCACTATTTTTGCGGCAGATGCCAATGGATGCAACAAAAATGAGACCATAGTGCCAAAGCCTGAGACAGGAGACGTAGAAGATCGCGGGACGTTTTGCTTAATTGGCGATCATGAATACCCCCGTCAATTACCGTTTTTCTTTTGGCCCTTGGAACATCAGTGAGGGAGGCGATCCCTTCGGCCCTGAAGTCCGGCCGGCCTTTCCCCATGAGGAGAAATATGCCCTTTACCGTCCACTCGGTTTTGAAGGGGTTCAATTCCACGACGATGACGTGGTGCCGGGACTCGATGGGCTCAGTCCAGACAGCCTGCTGAAGCAAGCCGCCGCGGTGAAGACCATGCTCGACAACCAGGGACTGACGCCGGAGTTCGTGGCCCCCCGGTTGTGGTTTGATCCCCGCACCGTGGATGGAGGTTATACTTCCAACAGTGCCGCGGACCGGGCCTACGCCTGGGACCGCACCAAAAAAGCAATCGACATCGCCCGTGCCATCGATTGCAAGGCCATGGTGCTCTGGCTTTCCCGCGAAGGCAGCTACATCCGCGAGGCCAAGGACGCCCGCTTGGCCTACCAACGTCTGTTGGAGACGATCAATGGGATGCTGGCGTATGATCCCGAAATTGAAATCTGGATCGAGCCGAAACCCAATGAGCCTACCGATCAGGCCTACGTTCCCACCATCGGCCACGCCATCGCCCTGGCTTATGCCTCCAGCGATCCGAAACGCGTCAAAGGCCTTATCGAAAGCGCGCACGCCTTGCTGGCGGGGCTTGATCCCAGCGATGAAATGGCCTTCGCCTTGGCCCATGACAAATTGGGCAGCGTCCACCTGAACGATCAGAATGGACTCAAATACGATCAGGATAAAAACTTCGGCGGCGCCAACCTCCGCGTCGGTTTCAACCAGGTCCGCGTGCTGGAGGAAGCCGGTTATGGCCGCCGCGGCGAGTTCATCGGACTGGATGTCAAAGCCATGCGCACCCAGGCCGGTTCCCCTGTCACGGCCCACCTCACCAACAGCCGCGAAATCTTTCTGCTGCTGGTCGCAAAATACCGTTCCCTCGACCAATCTCTCATCACCCAATTCCGGGACGCCCGCGATTACGAAGGTCTGGAGTTCTACATCCTCCGCCACCTCCTTGGGGCCTGAGACCCGCAGTTCCGGGCGTCCGGTGTCCCCCCGGGGAGTCGCTTCGCGTTAAACACGTTGGTCAAAACCAAGGTGCGATTCTGCCCGGATCTGCAGGCTTACGCTACGACAACGCTGGAGTCTCCCAGCAACTCCGCCAATTGCTCACGGGCCACGCTTCCAAGGCCATCAACGACCAGCTACACCCACACCGATCTGGAAACCCTGAGGAAGGCGGTGGAGTTGGTTCCATCCGTCGCTCCAGACCGAGTTCATTTTACAGAGGGCATGGGAACCCCCGGCGAATCCGGGCCACCGAGCGGAACGGAAGCAAAGGACTTGATCAAGTGGCCGTCGGAGGCGTGAAAAAACCGGACTTGGCCGTCGCTGCCAGCCGAGGCCAGGTAATCCTCGATAGGGTGGAATGCCAAGGTAAAGACAGGACCGCCTGCGGGGGCGATGGTCGCTTCCCTCTTTCCTGACCCGGTGACGAATAGGCGGATCTCACCGTTCTGGCCGCCGCAGGCCAGGCGGTTACCATCGGCACTGAAGGCGACCGCGTGAAGCGGCGTGGCCATGTGTTCAAACTCACGCACCGCGCTCTCTTCCTTGTCATCCCCTTCCTTAAGCCGGCCTCCGCGCGGCGCCATGCGGTGGAGGCGGACTTTTCCTTCGGTGCCAGTGAAGGCCACAAGGTCTTCCTGCGGATGCCGGGCCATCGCGAGGACCGGCTCGCGGGGGCGGGCGGCATCGTCGATCAAATGGCCGCTGGCCACATCAATCAGTTTCACCCCACGGTCGCGGCTGATGGAAATGAGTTTGGACCCATCGTGGGCAAAGGCCGTGCCGAAGACCCAGTCGAGGTGGTTGTCACATTGCATCAGGGGGGCACCGCTGGCGGCGGCGAAGGCCCGCACCAGCTTGTCGGCCCCGCCGACGGCTAGACGGGTACCGTCGTCGGACCATGAGACTCCGTAAAGAGTGTCGGAGCCCGCCCGGATGGAGCGGATGAGGGTGCCCGCGGCCACGTCCCAAATCTGGATTTCGCCAAACTCGGAGGGTGCTCCGCCGCAGGCGGCGAGGAACTTTCCGTCGCGGGAAAAGGCGAGGGATTCAATCCGGGGAGAATTTCCCAGCCAACGTCCGGTGATGGCGCTGCCGTCACCGCGGTGCAGGATGATCTCGTGATGCCCGGCCACGGCGAGGAGCGATCCGTCAGGCGAAAAAGCCAGCGCGGGCACTGCAGGCAGCGCGTGGTAGAGAGGCAGCTGGTCAGGACGGCGTGTGCCCAGCCCCTCCGCCGGGGTGTCATCCACCGCCCCTTCCGCCACCCAGCGCGAAAGGACGGCCACTTCAACTTCCGTGAGGGGTGCCCCCTCGGGTGGCATGGCGGGTTCATCGCCGCTAACTTCACTGACAAGGGGGCTGTCGGCAGGGGCGCCCTGTTTGACGACCGCTCCATGTTTGCCACCTTTGACCAAGGCCGCCATCGTGGTCAGGTCCAGTTTGCCTTTCATCTTGCCGGGACGGTGGCAGGAAACACAGTTTGCCCGCAGCACCGGCCAGACTTCACGGGCAAAACTGACGCCACTGGTTTGACTGGAGGATTCCGCCAACGCCACTTCCAGCCGGTAGGAATGCCATTCGCTGCCAAAATCCAAGGCATCCTGGAGAACCAGAAAAAAGGTCCCATCCGCGGTCGGGGTCACCACCATAGTGGCGTCGCGCGCGGTCAGGGCGGCATCGTCCATGGTGGCAAGTTGCTGGCCTGCCGCATCGTAGGCCGTCAGCAATGGGTCCAGCAGCGAGGCAGCAGCATGGGCCGTAACGGAAACCTTGAGCGGCTGCCCCGCTTTTCCAGCCAAGGCGAAAACATCGACATCGCGTTGACCATTGATCAGCCCGTTCACACTCTGTCCGGGTTCCAGTTTCATGGCGGAGGAAAATCCGTTATTCGGTTCCTTTTCCTCCTGCAGCCGGGCTGAAGGCACCACCTGCAGCAGGACGGGAGCGGTCGCACGGCCACCGACCAACGCCGACAAGGACATCGGCCCGGCAGGGAAGCCGGCAGCGAGGCTGAGCTCGATGGCCACCTCGCTTTCACCCAGCGGGTCTTTCTCCATGCCGGCAGGGGTGGCGGCGTCCTTTTTTTCCTTGATCCCGATTTTGTCGGGTTGGGCGGGTCCGTCCGCGCGGACCCCGGTGGCCTCCTTCAATTTGATGCCGCGCAGCCGGACGGTGCCGGAAAAACCCTGGGGGACGGACAGAGGCACCATGGCAGTCACCTTTGGGACCGGTTCGGGTTTGTCCTCAGCACGGCTGGATGGCGCAGCCAGCGCGAGGCAACTGAGCGCCAGGCAACAGATTGAATAATGACGGATCACAGGAAAGGGGAAGGGTCTCCGCAATTCAGGAAAACAGCTCCTGGACCGAAGCTCCTTCGGCAAGAATGGACACCGGCCGGCCCTCGGGCGTGACGATTTCACTGGCAGGGTCGATCCCGAGTGCTTCGTAAATCGTCCAGGCCACATCGGCGGGGCGGACGGGGCGGTCCGTCACAAAGGCGCCGTTTTTGTCAGTGGATCCGATGACCATTCCGCGGTGCACCCCGGCCCCGGCGAAGATCAGACTGCCGGCGCGGCCCCAGTGGTCACGGCCGCCTTTGTCATTGACCTTCGGGGTGCGGCCAAACTCGCCCATGCAGACCACCAGGGTATCAGCCAGAAGGCCGCGCTGGTCCATGTCGCGGATGAGGGCCGAGAAACCCTGGTCGAACTCCGGCAACTTTTGGTCGAGACCTTTAAAGATGTCGGCATGGTGATCCCAACCGGAATAATTCACAGTGACAAAACGCACGCCGTTTTCCACGAGGCGGCGGGCCATCAGGCAGCTTTGCCCGAATTCACTACGGCCGTAATTGTCCCGTGTCGCCGCTTCTTCCTTGTCGATGGCGAAAGCCTCCTGGGCTTGGGGCGCCAGGACCATGGCGGCGGCCTTTTGTCCGAATTCGTCATAGGTGGCGACTTGGTCGCTGCCTTTGACGCGGGCGCCCAGTTGGTCAATGGCCTCAAGCAGGGAACGGCGGCGTTCGAGGGAGGTGGGAGACTGTGGGGTGCCGGCGGAAAGATCGCGCACTTTGAAATCCGCTTCATTGGGATTGCCGCATTTGAAGGATTCGCAGCGTCCTCCCAGCCAGGCACTTTTACCCAGTTCCCACGTGAAGGAGGGATTCTTCGGCACGGCAACATAGGGGGGCACGAGACCGGAAAATCCGGTCTGATGCGCGACGATGGCGCCCATGGATGGATGATCGCCAAAGGGGCTGCCGAAGCGACCGCTGAGCACCCAGTTGGAGGCGGTTTCATGGTGGTCGTTTTCGTGAGTGCCTGACCTCACCAAGGTGACGCGATCCATCATCTGAGCGATTTTAGGGAGCAGTTCGCCGATGTGCAGACCGGGCACAGTGGTGGGGATGCCTTTGTATTTGCCACGGATTTGCTCCACGGCATCAGGCTTCAAATCGAAAGTATCGTGATGCGAAATCCCGCCGCCAAGGTAAACCAGCAGCACCGATTTCGCACGTGCCGCCGGGGCGCCGGCGATGGCCCGTGCCTGATCCGAAGCGAGCAAGGACGGCAGTGAGAGGCCCAGCGGAGCAAGGGCGCCGAGGCGCAGAAAGTCCCGCCGGGATGGTCCGGAACAGAGGCGGGAGCGGGTGGGAGCGAGATTGACCGAAAGCATGACGTTTAGTGATTGAAGGTGAATTCTTTGGAATTCAGCAGAGCCCAGAACAGGTCACGGTAGATGACGTCGCGGGGATCGGATCCCAGCTGTGATTGGAACAGTTTGCGTTCGGCTTCGGCCGGGGAACGGGCAAGGCACGTCAGGTAGAGGGTATCCAGCACAGCGTTGTCGTCAGGGTTTTTCAGCAGGGTGGCGAGTCTTCCATGGTCATGCTTCAATTGGCGCTGCAATTCATCGCCATTCCGGAGATTGAGCAGTTGAGGAAGGGTGACCTCGCCCTTGCGGTCGCAAGCGCAGGCGGTGACCCGGTCGGACCGGCCAAAAAGGGTGAGGAAATACGAGGCCACCCCAGTGTCAGGCAATTGGACGGCGCGCAGGCCGGTGGGATAACCGGGGAATTCATCCGGGACTCCAGTGGCGGAGGCGAGGGCGTCCAGCATGACTTCGGCAGGGAGACGCCGGACGTAGTAGTGTGAGAAAAAGCGGTGGTCGGCCTCGTTTTCGGGGCGCGTGGTGGCGCTGAGTTGATAGGCACGGGAGGTCAGAATGAGCCGCATCACATGGCGCAGGTCATAGCCATGGCCGCGGAACTCCGACCCCAGCAGTTGCCACAGCGCGGCATTCGAGGGCGGGTTGCTGGCCCGCAGATCATCCACGGATTCCACCAGTCCGGTGGCAAAGAAATGACGCCACAGCCGGTTGACCATGGCTCCGGCAAATTCGGGACTGGCAATTGCCCAATCAGCGAAAGCGGTGCGGGGATCGCCCCCCTTGGCAAAATCCGGGGAGCTGCCGTCCAGCGCCCGGGCCGCGACGGCGCGATTGGTGCGCGGTTGGTTCACCTGTGGGGGGCGGCTCTGCAATTCGGCGAGCCGCTTTTCCTGCTCCTCCACCTGCCGGTGCAGGTCGTCGCGTTCAGTCTGAGGTTTATTGGCGTCGCCGGCTTCGCGAAGTTTTTTCACGGCCTCGGTGAGCCGCTTCGCCTGTTCAGTTTCCTCGCGCGACTGGACCACCAGGCGGGTGCCACCTTGCTGCGGATTTTCCCGTTCCAGCCCGGTCCTGGCGAAAAAGGCGGCGAAGTGATAAAAATCGTCCTGGGTATAGCGTTCCAGCGGATGGTTATGGCATCGGGCGCAGCCGATCCGGGTGCCCAAAAACGATTGAGCCACGGAGTCGGGAAGTTCCGATTTTTCCACCTCCCGGTTTTCCCCGATCACGGTGATGAAATAACCTATTTCCGGGTGATCGCGGACATCACCGGAAGCAGTCAGGATTTCCCGCGAAATGCGGTCCCAGCCGGCGCCGGCGGCGAGCCGTCCCCGCAGCCAGGAATGGAAGGATCTCACCCCTTTGACGCCCCTGACGTCATGGTCCCGTTCCCGGCGGTTTTGCAGCACATCGGCGAGTTGCAGTGTCCAGTAATCCAGCCATTCCGGCCGGGCCAGCAGGCGGTCGGCCAAGGCAGCGCGCTTGCCAGGCGACCGATCGGCGGTGAAGGCGGTCACCTCATCCGGCGTCGGGAGCATGCCGATGGTATCGAGGAACGCCCGGCGCACGAATTCCGCGTCGCTGCAGTCCTCTGCCGGCGGCAGGCGCAGCTGCTGCAGCTTGGAAAAGACCGGTCCATCCACCACACTGCGGCGCTCGGCGTAGACTTCCGGCGCCACCTCGTGGGGGTAAGGCATGGTGCAACTCACCACCTGCACCAGATTCAAAAAATGCACTCTGACCGAAGCCTCGCCGTAGCCGCGGGCGGTTACTTCTCCTTCGGGAGTTACCCGCAACAAAGCTTCGTCATTCGAGAAAAACTGCGCCAGCCAGGTCACGTCGGCGGCGCGACCGTCGGCCTCGCGCGCCAGCACTTTGAGCGTGAGTTTGCCGCCCGGCTGCAGCGTGCTCCCACCGGGCGTTACTTCCAAAGCGACCGGCATGGGCTCATCTGCCACCGGTCCGGGCGCACGCGCGGCGATCCAATCCACCAGGGTCTGCCATGCACGGGACCCCTTGCGGAAGCGTGTACCGCCCTCGTGCATCACCCCGCCCGATGCCTTTTCAACGAGCAGACTCTGTCCCGGAAAAGCGAAGTCGATGCGGCGGCCATTTACTTCCCGGGTGATCCACTCATGATCCCATTCGGGGGCATACCCGCGGAGACTGAGCCGGAACCCATTCTGCCCCGCCATCTTGCCGTGGCAGCCACCCAGATTGCAGCCGGACTTGGTCAACACCGGCAGCACGTCGCGCTGAAAAGAAGGGATCGGCTTTGTTTCATCAGCCCTGACCATGGAGGTTCCGCCAGTCATGATTCCCGCCAGGATAAGCAGAATCCGAAAACAGACGTTCGACAGGAAACACTTCATCGACAAAAATGGGGTGGATCCAAAATCGGGGCGGATGCGGAATTTACCGGCCATGCCAGAAGCAGGCCCATGCAGGCACAAAGAAAGTTGGATGCCTTGACGGCAATTCTGTCTAAACGGTCTTCGCACGGCCAAATTACACCAAATATCTGATAAGTGACCCCGCCGATTTCGCCAAGCTGATCGCGGCGGTCGACCGAGAATGGAAGGGCCGGATTCTACACCGGTGCCCGCCTCGGCGGCTTGACCACCCTGAAGCGGCAAGACTACGCTGCCGAGCGCCTCAGCGTCCGTTCCGGCCACGCCAAAACCAAGCACCTCATCGGAATTCCTGTCCACCCCGGGTTCCAAAAGTGGCTCACCCGGAAGCTGGAGTGATCCGTCGTCTCCTCCGTTAGCGCATAACCCAAAAAGCGGTGGAGGATGAGGCTGCCCTGCGCACTTTCCGCGCATCCATGTCCGGGAGGAGATGCCGAACGGGTGACCATTGACAACTTGTCGTCCAAAGTGCAGGAGATTGCTCCATGAAGCTTTTAACAGGGTATGCCTTGGCGGATCTGCTAATGAACAAATCCTCCTATCACCGGGAAGTTGGCCCCGGAGAAGTTATATTCAAGAATGGTGCACCCGCCTCAGGGTTGTTCATTGTCCTCGAAGGCAAGGTTGAGATCATCAAAACTACCGAAACGGGCGGGATGCGGGTTGGCGAAGTTGGCCCGCATGGCGTTTTTGGCGAAATGGGATTGATCCGGGAAGGCGGGGTGAGGGCAGCAACGGCCCGGGCTCTGGAACCCTCGCTCCTGCTCGAAATGCGGAATAATCCGATCCAAATGCTCCAGAAAATTGGTGAGATCAATGCTACGATAGTCCTGCTGAAACGAATGATTTGCGTCCTCGGTGAATGGCTGCGATCCCAGATAGATGCCAGCGGGACCAGCAGGGGGTTGACGCCGGTGCCGCCGCACCGCGCCCTGCGGGACCGGGAGGCATCCGATCGGATCAAGGAGCATCTGCCCAAAGGGTTTTTCCAGCTGTCGCCCAAGCGGATGGTCCTCCCGGATGGGCAATATCTCTGCCGTCAGGGAGAACGGCCGGACGGATTCTATTTCATCCACAAGGGGACCTTGGAGGTTCTGAAGCAGGAGATCGCCTCGCCCTCGCAGCACAAGATAGGAGAACTGTACGGTCCAACCGTGGCCGGCGAGGTGGGTTACTTTTCCGGCGAGCCCCGCCTCGTCAGCCTCCAGGCGTTTGGGGAGGTGGTTTATACCCATTTCTCAGGGGAAGATTTCGAGAAGCTGGAGGAAAAGCATCCCGACAGGGCCCTCGAGGTCCTGCTCGCCGCCGCCCAGTTGATCGTTTGTCTAGTACGCAACGGCACTGACCCAGCCTGATCCCCGCGGAGAATCAGCCAAACTTCTCAAAACCATCCCTTCCAGCCATCCTATTTCCCAGCGTGCAGTTTGAGGATGCAAGAGCACTTAGAATATGTGAATCCTGAGCGCCGAAGCCTCCCGGAAGTCATCCGAAAGGCGCTCGAAAAGCGGGAGAAGGCCTGTAGCCAGCCAAAAGGGAAGCAGCCATCCAACCGCGCATCAAATCTCCGAAACACCGCCAATCATCCAGCACCATTCCGGAATCTTTTTAAGCATGTTCTTACCCCCGTCACTTTACTAGCATTTCCACTCCGTAACTCCTTGATTTTCAAGGTGGAGCGGGTGATCAGAATCGAACTGACGTATCAAGCTTGGGAAGCTCGTGTTCTACCATTGAACTACACCCGCAAACGCCAAAGCGTCGTGGGACGGTAATTAGCAGCACCTGGGCGGAACGCAAAGGGATTTCCATGCACTTTGCCAAAGGAGCGATGGGTGGCTTCGATCATGGCGTGGCGATTATTCAACTGCCCTTTTTCGCGCGGGCAAAGCGGGCGCGGCGTCTGGCCTCCTCGGAAGCAGCGTCCGTCGGGGGGCCGGAGGGAAGCGGATCAGGCGGGGGAGACGATGACGGGGGCGTTTCCTCGCCCGGAGAGGCCGGCTCTGCGGTGAAAACCGGCCGGGAGGATTCCGGTGATTTCGTGAGGGGGGGAGCCACCCCGCATCCGGGGAGGGGGGAATGTTTACGCCCCGGCAGGGCCACGGCCCGTGGCCAGCGGATGCCTGGGAAACTCCACCCGAGACGGGTGACGAGGGCATCGGCCAGGAGCAGGAGCACCAGCAGCGGCAGAATCCACGGACGAAGATCCCGGAATTGGGGCAAGGGCGGGCTTTGCCAGGCGGCAGCGAGATCGAGGAGTTCCCGGCCGCCGGAGGCCGCGGCCGTCTGGCGGAGTTCCTCCTGGCGCGCGGGATCGAAGGTCCATTCCGCGTTGGTGCCGGCCGCGAGTGGTCCAAAAGGAATCACCTGCGTGCCCGCCTGGATGCCGCCGCGCACCACCACCCCTTCCTCCAACTCCATGGTCGCCCGGTAATGCCCTGGGGCCATGCGCTGCCAAGTCAGTTCCAGGCCTGGTTCGGCCCGCGCGCCTTGTGCCAGCAGGATTCGCGGGGCCTGGGCGGCGAAGGTTTCCGTCCAAGGCCCATCATCATAACGTAAATCCAGGGCCAGCTCGGTGCCCTTCACTTCCGTGCGCAGCCCAAGACCCGGAGGGAGTGCCTGACCCATCAGCCAACGGACCAGCGTCTGTGCGAAATCACCGTATTGCGGCCACGCCCGGATGCGCTCCGAGTAGTCGCCCCCCAGCGGAAACCCGACCGCCGCGGTGCGCCCGCTGCCGCGCTGGCCCCAGGTGACCAGCGGGGCCGCAAATTCATCCTGCGAGATCAGGCCCTGCGAAGCCCAGTCCCGGCGGTAGCTGAGATTATACCCATCCACTTCCTTCATCCAATCCAGCGGCCGGCCCGCAATTTCCGTCCACAATCCCCCCGGAGCCACCGGCACCGGATCACTGACAAAAGCACTGCGCGCCACCGCCACTGTCTCCGCCGTGAAAATGTTGGGCAGATCCTCGGCGCGGTCCGTGAAGAAAATCCGCCCATTCCCGCGCGTGGCCACATCCTTGAGGAACGCGGCATCGCTATCCATGTCCGTGCCAAGGGCGATCACACTGACGGTGCCGCCCTCCGCGGTGACTTCAGCCAGCAACTTCACATAATCCTCCGGTTGTTCGGCATCGGCCGCATCGGCGAACAGGATGATGTGCCGGGTCCCATAGACGGTTTCCTTGAGCACCTTCCAGCCAGCCTTGAGGCCATTATATACAAAAATACCACCCCCCTCGCTGCGCACCCGGCGGACTTTTCCGAGCATGCCCTCACGGTTGCTGTCGCTGCCGATTTGTTGGAGCGGCACCACTTCATGGGCTTCGCTATCGACGGCAAAGACCCCGGCCATGTCCTGATAACCCAGCAGCTCGATGGAGCGCGCCGCGCCTTCGTTGGCGAGATCCATCTTGGTGCCGCCGCCGATGGGTGCGGCCATGCTGCCGGAGCGGTCCATCACAATCACCATGGCCGCCGCCAGCTTCTTCTGGTCCTTCTTCAGTTCCATCGAAACCGGCAACAAGGCGTCAATACTGGAGCGGAAATACCCGCCCGCGCCAAAGCTCTTTTTTCCGCCAGCCATCAGCAATCCTCCCCCTTGGGCGCTGACAAAAAAATTGAGCGAAGCCAGGAAATCCACCGGCACTTCCCAGGCCGGGACATTGTTGAGAATGACGGCGCGGCACCCGGTCAGTTGTCCTCCCTGAAGTTTTCCGGGATCCCGCACGGTTTCCACGACAAATCCCTGCCCGGCCAGCACCGCCTCCAACGGGTCAGGCTGGTAGCGCGTCACCAGCAACAGCCGCGGACCGCCTGTGATTTCAATCCATGATTCATAGCGGTTGTTTCCCGGATGGGCATCGTGCTCCGGCTGGATGGTGGCTTCGTATTTGAAGGAACCACTGCCGGCGAGCTTGTCCGTGAAGCGGGCGGTGCCGCGTCCTTCCTTGATCTCCACCGCACTGTCGGTGAGTTTTTGCCCGTTGCGGAAAATCGTCAGGGGCACCGGCCCATCCTGCGGACCGGAGACCTCCACCTCGACCAAAAACGGCTCGGATACCTGCGCCCGCGACGGCACCTGGAGGCGGCGCAGGCGGAAGTCATCACCCTTGGCGGCGGTTAGCAGACGGAAATCCAGCGGCATCTCCGCCCGGGCCAGTTTTTCCGCCACGCCGGCCAGCGGCTCAGTGCTATAGCCATCCGTGAACACCAGCACCCGGGCCGGCCTGTCCTCCCGGCGCAGGGCCAGCACATGCTCCACCGCCTGGGCCGTGCGGGTCAGCGTCCGGCTACCGGTGTAGGGGCCGCCGGCATTCGATTCCTGGGGCACCACTTCTGAAGCGTAGTCCACAAAATGCACGCGGTCCTGACTCCCGGGTTTGCCACGGTCCAGCAATTGACGCCACTCCGGCAGGCCCTGATCGATCAGCGCCTCCGTGCTGGCGGAGCGGTCCAGCAGGACCCACAAATCCATCCCCCCGGCAAACCGCTGCCACTGCGGCCGCATCAGCAGCAGGATGACCAACAGCACCAATCCCGCGCGTAGCGGGCGCTGCAGCTGCAGTCCCCGCCACACCCATCCGGCCAAAGCGACCACCGGCAGCAGCGCCAGCCATGCAGGGTCCCGGAAAATCATGGGCAGAGTCTAACGGGGAGAAATCATTGCAAAAGGGGGATCTGCGGACTACTCCAGAGGAAGCGGAAATTTGTCCGCGCCGGGACTAACGCCATTTCCCCAGGGTGAATTCCCGGATGGAGAAGACCCAGATGACCGCCTTCACGTCCTTGAGGTAGGCGGGGTTGGCCTGGAGGCGCTGGTTCAGCAGGCGGCGGGCTCCGGTGCCGCCGGAGTTTTGGTTGGAAAGCTGGATGAGCGGGAACCCCAGCCGGGCCTGGAGGTGATCCCTCAGGCCAGCGCCCTGACAATGCATCCCGAGGGAAGCTCCATCGGTGAAGACCATGGTGTGGCTGTCGCCCATCAGGATCACCGGGCCGGTGGTGGCCGCGGGAACAGGGGTGGGAGCGCTGGCGGACCCGGAGCCTGTTTTTGTCAGGATCAGCTCTTCCGGCGTCGTGCCGGCAGCCGCGGGAGCGGCCGCGAGGTCGCCCGTGATTTTGAACTTCTCCGGAGGAGCGGTGACATAGGTGCCGGGCTTCAGGAACGGGGCCAGTCCAGGAACGGCGGCGGCGCTTTCCGCGATTTTGGTGGCAGCAAGGACGGCTCCTGCCGGCGACCAGTGGGAATCGGTGGCGCAGAAGACCGGTGTTTTTTCCCGTTCCTGACGGAAAAGGGATTCCAGATCCACCACGGTGGCACCGGTGGCTTTCAGTTCCTCCAGAAAGGCCGCGGAGGAGGGCACCGCGTCCGGGGGGGCACCCTCAATGAGTTTGTCAGGATAAACTGCGGCCTTGGAGGGAACCGGGGCCAGAATCAGGGTCACGCCAGCTGCGGTGAGGGATTCGCGGAATTTGGCAATGATGGCCAAGGAAGGCCCAGGCCCACTTTTCCAAAACGCTCCTTTACTGGCGTGGGTCACGTCATCGCGCAGAAAAAGCCAGCCCGGGGCATCGCCTTTGATAGCGAACCCCTCGCCGGCCGCGGCCCGGGCCGCAGTTTCCGTCAGGAACGCCGGTGCCTCCTGCGCCCGGAGCGGGATGGTGGCGAGGAGAGGAACAAAAAGCAAGGAGAGCAGGGATAACTTCATGGCGGGGGCGGCGTCAGGGGGATGGCGTAAAAATAGCGGGGCGTTTCCTCGTTCACACCGGGAGCTTCCACGGCAGGGACCCCTTCAAGTTCCGGATGGTCCCCGGCAGACTCCAGGGTGAGCTCCATCGGCTGTCCCGGAGCAGGAAAAGTGGACGGCACCGCCCGCCCCTGCAAATGGGTCCACGCCGACACCCCGATACGCCGGATTTCCATCCCGCCGGAGGACACTTGCTGAACGTCCCAGAGGCTGGTGCCCAGCTGGTTGGGCGCGCTGGCAGCGCCAGGTTCCGGCAGCGCCACGAGGACCGCTTTGATTTTATGCCGGGTGGGCCGGGTGCGGGTTTCCACGGCCTGGGCGGCGACCGCGGCGGCCTCCCGGATTTCATCATCACCGAGTGCCCGGCTGTAAATCGCGACGCGTTCGAAACTGCCTGACCACGGGGACCCGTAAGGCGTGGGGTCACCGAAGCTGAGTTGGCCCGCTCCCCAGGCCGCGAGGCCGCTGCTATCCAATTGGAAGTCCTTTTGCATCTGCCCGTCCAGCCAGCAGGCGAGGCGGTTGTTCCGCAGCGCGAGGGCTATATGAACCGGGCGGTCGGCCTCAATCGCAAGATTTGTCAGAATCACCGGATGGACCTGCGCTGGTTTGTCAGGCGTCCCGCCGAGCAGGAGACGGAGCACCAGCTTCCGGTCCACCCGGTAGAGGGCAAATGCTTCCCGGCCATCGTTCAGCATAAGTGCGGCGAGCCTGACACTGACCGGAGGCGGGGTCTGTCGTTCGGTCAGGATCAATTCCATGGACCACGCCGAGGACAGGGCGCATTCCTGGCCGATTTTCGCCGCCGTGGCGGCATCCGCCTCAAACCAGCCGCCGCTGGCATCCATCCCGAAGGAACGGCTCAGGGTGGCAAATCCCCTGGGGGTGACCGGGAATGGCATCACCGGGCTGCGGGCCTGGTCCCACGCAAACACCAGGCTGTCCTGACTGATGGGCCATGGCTTCGGCGCCGGGCGGGGAATCACGACCGGCTTTTGCGGCAGGGCGGTCAGGGAAAAGCTGCCATTTTCCACCCAGACATCCGGGGAGATGGCATGGCGGCCTTCGGTCAGGCGGACCACCTGCTGGATGGTGCGCAGGTCATCACGGAAGCGCACGAGGCAGACATCGGAGGCCAGACCTTCCGCTTGATAGGGCCCCGTAAAAGTGAGCACGGCCGGATCGTTGCTCCACCGTGGATGCAGCAGGCCGCCGTCGGCCCATCCGGACGCCCCCATGAAGGTGAGTTCCCAGCCCGGATCGAGATTCGGCGAGAGGAAGCGCAGCCGGCGGCGGGAACCGTCCAGCAAGGCCGAAGCATAACTGTCGTCCGGAGCCAGGGCAGGCCACGCCCCGGCGGCCAGCGGGGTCAGGGTTTGATTGGTCAGGTCGGCCAGGGCCGCCTTGGGAAACGGGAACAGCCCCGCCGCGCGGAGCCCGTCGCGGGAGAGTTGGAATTGGCTGGTGCCCAAAGCGGTGGCCGTCCAGATGATTTCCTTTTCCCCGGGCTGGTCGAGGCGGAAGCGCAGCAGCTTCTCCCCGGTCAGCCGCGCCGGATTGCCCGGGAGCAGCTGTTCCACGGCGTAAACGTATTCGGTATTGTCGGCGGGATTCCGCCAGAGGTCGACCGCCATGCCAGGACCGAGGGATTGGGCCGGGCCACCGGCCCACGGCATGCGGAAGATTTCAGGAGCATAGGCGGTTTTATCGCCCTCGGGACGGGCCTTCAATTGAGTGAAGACCACGGTTCCCCCGTCCTCGCTGAGCAAGGGGCGGGCGAGGTCCCCCGCGGCCGGCGGCAGAGCCCGGAGCCCCAGTCCGTCTTCCGAACCATAAGCAAAAAGCCGGCGCTCCGATTTGTCAGGATTGTCCTGTTCCAGCCAAACCAGACGGACCGCCCGGTCGGCCGTGACCGTTTTCAGCACCCGCATTGTCTCGGCCGGCAAGGACGCTGCGGCCTGGGGCGCGGGGGCGGCTTCCGGAGACTTGGAGCAGGAAACGAGGAACAGGGCCGGGAGGAGGCAGCGGAAGGAGGAGGCCAGGGAGAATCTCATGCAAACGGGGTGGGCAGAATGACATCCAACCATGCTGACACCGCCGTCGCAAGGCCATCCCCACAAGGAGGGGCGGGCGGACCACCGGCCGCAGAGGCCTCCCGGCGGAGGGTTATTTCAGATTGTCCGGCAGGGCCGCATCCTTCAATTTCACATCGGTTTTGGCTCCGGCGTCGATCCACCATTTCAGGATCGCCAGTTCCTTCTCGGACAGCTGATCCTTGTTGGAAGGGGGCATGTGCTCGTCTTCCTCCAGCGGGAGCAGGGCGCGCTTGATGATCAGACTGTCGCCCGCCTTGCCGGCCACCACCGTAGCCTCGCCGCTGTCGCCATTCTTCATGAGATCAGCGAAGGTGTGCATCTTGAGTTTGCCCTTGGATTTTTCCTCACCATGGCAGCCGATGCATTTGGCCGCGAAAATGGGATGGATCAGGGTTTCATAGATGGCCTTTTCAGGATCGGCCGCCGCCGGCGCGGCAGGTGCCGTGGGAGCGGCCGGAGCCGCCGCGGCGGCGGCGACCACCGTCTTCACTTCCTGGTCCCAACCGAGGTTGATGACGAGACCGGGCAGTTTGGCGTGCAGGGCTTCCGCGGCCGGCTTGGTGGCTCCGGTCTGCCAGACAAACAGACGCTTCAAGTTGGGCAGCTTTTCCAGCTTGGCGAGGCCGGCATCGGTGATCTTGGTATTGAAAAGATTGAGGTATTCCAAATTGGTCAGGACGAGCAGGGAATCGATCCCGGCATCCGTCACCGCAGTGTTGGGCAGATGGAGTTTTTTCAGGTTCTTCATGCCCGCGAGGCTGGCCAGCCCGGCATCGGTGACCTTGCTGCGGCCGAGGTTCACTTCCGACATCCGGTCCGCGACCGGGGCGAATTTGGCGAGTTCAGCATCCCCGAATTTGTCAGCCACGTTGACACAATTGAAGGAAAGCGCCGGATCATTCTGGGCCAGCGGCAGGATCGCCACGCCCAGTTCCTTTTCCAAAGCCTGCACAGGGGCCATGTCCGGAGCGGCGGCAGGAGCTCCGGCGGGACCAGCCGCGCCATCTTCGCCCTGGGCACCGCCCGTGATGGCAGGAGCCGCGAGCAAGGCCGAAATTTTTTCCCTGACGTTGTCCGGGACCGAAGCGTCGCCCACCTTCAGGTCTGGACTGGCTCCGGCATCAACCCACCATTGCAGCACCTCAAGCTCCGCCGCGGTGATCTGCGGTTTGTTTTCGGGCGGCATGTGATCATCATGGCTGGCGGGAAGGAGAATGCGGAGGACGGACTCGCTCTGCGCGGATTTGCCGGGAATGATCGCCAGTTTTTCGCTCTCACCCGCCTTGATCATGGCCTCGTGGGTGTGCAGTTGGAGTTCGCCTTTCTGCTTCTCCAGCCCGTGGCAACTGACACACTTCGACTCCATCATGGGGGCGATCACCGCATCATAGATCACCAGATCGGTCAGCGGGGAACCGGCTGTCACGACGGGGGCCGCAGCCGGTGTTTTCACGAAGGTTTTGATGTCCTTGAGGATATCGCCGTGGGACATGGTGCCGCCGAAGTGGCCTGCGACAAACAGGGCAGCCGCGGTGGTGAAGAGCGGGACGCGGTAAAGGGAGGAGGACATGAGAGGTGATTTTTGTTGGTGGTGAAGTTTGGCGAGGAGGGTGATGAAAGTCAGGACGGGCACCGAAATGCCGGACCACAGGTGCCATTGCAGGACATCCTGCGGGTAACCGCCGGGTTGTGCCAGAAAATAACCGGCCAGCACGGCCTTCATGCTGGAGACGAATCCCAGCCAGAGCAGGAGGGTGACGGCGGCATCGTGGCGCCGCAGGGGGCCTGTCACGCATTCCAGCAGGACGGCTCCGACAAGCATCCCGATGGGCAAATGCAGGATCAGCGGGTGGAACTTCCCGGAGAGATTCAGAAAGGGCGGCAGAGGGGCGCCTTGGGGAAATTTGACGAAGGCGGCCGTGAGGGCGGCGGCAAAAAGCGCAAAAAGAAGGATGGCCGCGATTTTCTGGGAGCGGGGACGGAGGAGGCGTGAAAGCATTTCTAATCATGGGTAAGAGCCCGGGACCGGGGTTCTTTCAGGAGGCTACATGGTTCAAGGGGGCTCGGTGCATCGCCCATGCGGGGACCTGATGGGATTCCAGTTGCGCCTCCGGGGGGCGGACCGTAACGCCGCACCATGCAACGCGACTCCCTGCCCGCCATCCTCGCCGCCTGCCGCACCCGCCGGGTGCTGGTGGTAGGCGACGTGATGCTGGACCGTTTTATCCGTGGCAATGTGAGCCGGATTTCCCCGGAAGCCCCGGTGCCGGTGGTGCACGTCACCCGTGAGGACGCCTATCCGGGTGGCGCGGCGAACGTGGCACGCAATCTCGCGCCCTTCGCCGGAAAAGTGCACGTCCTGGGTGTCACCGGCACCGGCCCGTTGACGGCCCAGTTGCATGATTTGCTGACCGGACACGGCATCGACACTTCCGGTCTGCTGGCCAGCGAGGAGCACGAAACCATCGTCAAAACCCGCGTGGTCGCCCGCGGCCAGCAGGTGGCAAGAATCGACCGCGAGACCATCAAGCCCCCCTCCCCTGCCCTCGTGTCCCGCGCCCTTGCCTGGCTGGATGAAAAACTGCCGGAAGTGGATGCGGTGATTATCGAAGACTACGCCAAAGGTTTCCTCACCCAGGAACTGGTGGATGCCATCACCCAACGGGTCACCGCCCGCGGCATCCCGGTGACGGTCGATCCCAACCCCGGCAACCCGCTCCGCTGGCACCAGGCCACCACCGTGAAGCCTAACCGCAAGGAAGCCTTCGAAGCCGCCGGCATTCCCGATCCGGGCGACGTCCCCCTGGCCACCCTGCTCGCCATCCTGCCCTCCCTGGCCGACCGCCTCCGGGAAAAGTGGGACACCCGGCAATTGCTCATCACCCTCGGGGAACACGGCATGGCCCTGCTGGAAAAAGGCCAGCCGCTCTATCATACTCCCACCCGCGCCCGCGAGGTCTTCGACGTGTCAGGAGCCGGCGACACCGCCATCGCGCTCTACACCCTCGCCCTCGCCGCGGGCTGCCCTGCCCCCCAGGCCGCCGAAATCTCGAACCTCGCCAGCGGAGTGGTGGTGGCCAAAGCCGGCACCGCGACCCTGACCCCGGAGGAGTTGTTGGAAGCGGCGGATGGGTAGAAAACGTCCCGGAAGGGTGCCCGCTCCTCAGACTTTTCGGCGGCGCTTACAAGTCGACACCTTCTTTTCCTATCAATCCAATTTGAACGTTCCTCCTGTTTTGCAGACAGCATGGTCCCGTAGCCGGTCCGCCCCGATTTTGATTTATCGCATCGTGTCACACTTCTACGGGAGACCAGCGACGCACCACCGGCAAGATAAGCATGAAGGCAGACTCGAAGGCATGAATTGACAGAATTCTGTCCAACCTCTAAGTTGCCCCATGCAGACGATCAATTACACGGACGCCCGGAACCAATTGGCAGGGCTGATGGAGGCGGCTTCGCGGGACCGGGAGCCGATCACGATCACCCGCAACGGGGCGGGCAAAGTGGTCCTGCTGGCCGTGGAGGAATATGAATCGATGGAGGCTACGCTGCATCTTTTCTCCACCCGGTCCAACGCCAACCAGATCCAGCAAAGCCTGGATGATTATGCCGCCGGAAACATCCAAACCGGCGAGCTATGCGACTGACGGGGTTGCCAAATGGCTGGAAGGATTATTTATACTGGCAGGAAACCGACCGGAAAATCCTCGGCCGCGTCAACGAAATCATCCGGGATGCTCTGCGGAATCCATTTTCCGGCATCGGCAAACCGGAACCGCTCCGGAACAACCTCAAGGGATGGTGGTCCCGGCGAATCACCCAGGAGCACCGGCTGATTTACAAAGTTGATGGAGACAGCCTGGTCATCATGCAGTGCCGCTTCCACTACGATGACTGATGCCCCCTGGTACACAAAGCTTCTGCAGCTTATCACCAATCTCCCTTCGTCACCTGCTGAAAACTGAAATACTGAAAACTTCCCTCAAATGTCCCTCCGCCTCCTCATCGGCCTCGGTAATCCCGGCCCGGAATACGAACACACCCGCCACAACGCGGGCTTCATGATTCTGGACCGCGTGGCCCAGCGGCTGGGGGCGGTTTGGGTGAAGGAGCGGAAATTCGATGGCTGGTTCGCCCGGGCGGATGGTCTTTTTCTGCTGAAGCCGAAGACGTTCATGAACCTGAGCGGGAAAAGCGTGGCGGCCGTTTCCGGGTTTTTCAAGATTCCGCCGGCGGACATGCTGGTGATCTACGACGATGTGGCCTTGCCCGAAGGGAAGCTGCGGCTCAAGCCCTCCGGATCTGCGGGCGGGCACAACGGGCTGAAATCCATCATCGCCAGCCTCGGCAGCGACCAATTTGCCCGGCTGCGGTTCGGGGTCGGAGCGGCGGAACAGAAGTCCTTGGTGGGGCACGTGCTCGGGCGCTTCGATCCGGCCTCGGCAGAGGAACTGCACAAATCGCTTGAGAAAGCGGCGGATGCTGCCATTTTCGCCTCCCTTCGCGGGCTGGAGCTTGCGATGAATCAATTTAACACCGCGGAACCGCCGCGCCCCAAACCCGCCCGGCCTGTGCCGCCCCCGGGCCAGGAGCCAACGGTGTCCGCCGTTCCCAACCCACCCGAATCCACATGAAGCGTAAATACGAAGGTCTCATCGTTCTCAACACCAAAGGCAAAGAGGACACGGTCGATGCATTGGTCTCCAAGCTCGGCCACGAATTCGAACTCGAAGGCATCACCCTCGAACAAATCGATCATCTCGGCAAAAAGACCTTCCCTTACGGCAGCAAAAAGCTGACCGAAGGGTATTACGTCACCTACCACCTCCAGGCCGAGCCTGCGAAACTGGACGCCGTGAAGGCCAAGCTGAAACTGAATGCCGACGTGCATCAGCAGCACTACCAACGCCTCGCGTAATCCGCGGACCGGCTTTCCCGCCGGGTCAGTTTTATCCTGTAGAAGGGCTTGCCGGATGGCAAGCCCTTCGCTTTAGTGCCCCTTCACTCCTTCAGCACCATGGCCTCTCTCAACAAAGTAATGATCATCGGGAACCTCACCCGGGACCCGGAACTCCGCTACACTCCCAAGGGCCAAGCCGTGGTGGACCTCGCCCTCGCCATGAACCGCCGGTACGTCGTGGATGGCGAAAAACGGGAGGAAGTGACCTACGTGGACGTGACTTTCTGGGGAAAAGGCGCCGAAATCATTTCCCAATACATGAAAAAGGGGAACCCCATGTATATCGAAGGCCGCCTCCGCCTCGACCAATGGGATGACAAGGAGTCCGGCAAAAAACAATCCCGCCTCAAGATCACCGGCGAGGAATTCCAGTTCCTCGGCGGCAAAGGTGAAAGTGGTGGTGGCGGTCAGGGTGGCGGGGGACAACATTATGACGAGGAGGGCGGCTCCTCCCGCAGCAGCGGCGGCGGCTACAGCCAATCCCGTCCCCCTCAACAACAACAGCGCCCGCCCCAAAGCTCCGGCGGTTACAGCCAGTCCGGTGGCAGCGGCGGGGGCAATGCCTCTCCCCAGGGCCAATCCCGCCCGGATGCCTTCCCGCCCGGTTTGGACGATGACGAGATTCCCTTTTGAGGTGAAACCGCGGGGTTCCCGGCAGTGGACGGCAGGGCTTTGCTGGTTCTGACCGCCCCCCGCGGAATCCCACCCGCTTCCTGACAATCCGTCCCTGCCCGGCCCTCTGTGCCATCTCCCAGCCGACCCTGACGCCCTCCGTTTTTCCTGACGCATGTCCGATTCTTCCCGTCCCCCGGAGTCCCGCCCCGATGCCGCAGCGCCGCCCGACCCCGGCATGGCGCTCAAACGCCAGCAGCACCTGCTGATTTTCCTGACGGTTCTGATCGACCTGATCGGTTTTGGAATTCTGATCCCGGTCATCCAGCCCATCGCCGAGGAACTGGGAGCGCCCATCTGGATCGCCACCGTACTGATGGGCGTTTACAGCCTGATGCAGTTTATCTTTTCGCCGGTGCTGGGCCGCCTGAGCGACCGCGTCGGCCGCGTCCCCGTGCTGGTCATGAGCCTCTGGGCTTCGGTCGGCGGTTATCTGGTGATGTCGCTGGCGGTCAGTGGCTGGGTCGCACCCATGACCGGCATCATCCTGCTCTTCACGGCCCGCATCATCACCGGCATTGGCGGGGCCAGCATCAGCACCGCACAGAGTTATCTTTCCGACATCACCGCTCCGGAAAAACGCGCCGGCGTGATGGGCATGATCGGGGCTGCGTTCGGCCTTGGGTTTATGATCGGCCCCGTGATTGGAGGCATCCTCTCCCACTTCGGGGGAAGAGCGGCGCCCTTCCTTTTTGCTGCAGGTCTGAGTGTGCTCAATGTCCTCCTCATGGCCCGCCGCCTGCCCGAAACCCTCCCTCCCGAAAAGCGCGGCGCCACCCGCACGTCGCCTTCGGTTTTTGCTGTGGCGCTCGCCAACCGCGGCACGGCCCTGCCTGCCATTCTCCTCGCCAATTTCCTCGTCATCGGAGCCTTCTCCACCATGACGGCGGCCTTCGTGCTTTTCCTGAAAAACCACGCATCATTCCAATTCAATGAAATGCAGATTGGTTATTGCTTTGGATTCATCGGCATTGTCGGGGTCATCATCCAGGGCGGCATCATCCGGCGCATCGCCAAAAACAACAATGAAGGCCGCCTCGCCCTGACCGGTCTGGTGCTGATGGTGATTGCGATGATCTGGCTGCCTTTCACCACCCCGTGGCTGATTCTTGTTCTGAATATGTGGCTGATGGCCGCCGGGAACAGCCTGACCAATCCTTGTCTGAACACCCTCGCCAGCCGCTGCGGCACCCTGCAGAACCAGGGCCTGACCATGGGAGCGATGGCCGGAGCCGGCAGTCTCGGACGTTTCTTCGGCGCTTTGCTGGCTGGACCGCTGCTCATGTTGAACCAACAGGATGCCCTCAGTTATGGGCGTGCGGCATTCCTCACGGCCGCCATCGTCATGGCAGTGGCAGCGCTTCCGCTGATGGTTGCACGCAAGGCACCCTCCCGCCCCTGAAGCTTCCGGGCTCCTGTCAGGAAGCCAGGCGTCCCACGCCGTTGACGGCACCAGCGGCTGCCCTGACATTCAGCCATGTCCGAGCCCCCTGCCCCGTCCCGTTCAGCCCTTTCCTCCCACCGCTGGGTGCTGGGTTATCTGATGAAGGAAAAGGCCGTTTTCCTGCCTTCCATGGCCGCCTTGTTTTTGACGGCCGGGTTGTCCCTCGCATTCCCATGGTTTCTCAAGGAATTGATCGGCAATCCCACCGACGCCCTCAAAGCCGGCGTTGACCCTGCTGCCGTCCTCGCCAAATCGAACCGCGTGGTGCTCGAACTCACCGCCGTCCTCGCCCTCCAGGCCTTCATCGCCTTCTGGCGGGTCCAAGGCTTCACCTATGCCGGGGAATCCGCCCTGAACCGGCTGCGGCGCGACCTCTTCAGCCATCTGGTGCGTCTGCCGATGCCCTTCTTCCAGGAGCAACGCGCCGGGGCGCTCAGCAACCGCATCTCCGCCGATCTCAGCCTCGTCCGCGAGACCCTCCTCAGCACCGTCCCCCAAGCGGTGCGGCAAACCGTGATTCTCATCGGAGGACTGTGCTTCATCTTTTTTGCCTCGTGGAAGCTTTCGGTGATCATGCTGGGCAGCGTGCCGTTTGTGGTGCTCGCCATCGCCTTCTTCGGCAAAAAGGTGCGGGCTTTTTCCAAGGCCGCCCAAGACTCCCTCGCGGAAGCCGGCACCGTCATCGAAGAAACCGTGCAAGGCATCGCGGACGTCAAAGCCTTCACCAACGAACCGTTCGAACAGACCCGTTATGACCGCGCTCTCCAACGCTTTTTCGGGGTCACCATGCGCGGGGCCAAAACCCGGGCAGCGTTCCTCTCGTTTATCATCTTTGCGCTTTTCGGCACCATTGCCTTCGTGGCCTGGTACGGCGCCCGCCTGCTGGCCCACGGGGAAATCAACGGCACCAACTTCGTCTCGTTCATCCTCTTTTCCATCTTCGTCGGCGCATCGTTAGGCTCCTTCCCCGAAATCATCTCCCAGTTCCAGCAGACCGCCGGTGCCACTGAGCGCCTGCGCGAACTTCTGGAACTCACCCCCGAACGCACCGACGGTGATCCAGACATCAAACTGGCTGGAGCTCTCGCCTTCGAAAACCTCTCCTTCCGTTACCCGGCCCGTCCGGAAGCCCTCGTCCTCAGTGACCTCAGTTTCCACATCGAACCCGGGCAACGGGTCGCCCTCGTGGGTCCCTCCGGCGCGGGGAAATCCACCGTCTTCTCCCTCATCCTCGGCTTCAACCAACCGGAGTCCGGCCAGATCCTTTTTGATGGTCATCCGGTTGGTTCCCTCGCCCTCGGCGCCCTCCGCAGCCAGATCGCGATCGTGCCCCAGGAAGTGCTGCTCTTCGGCGGCAGCATCCGCGAAAACATCGAATACGGCAAACCCGGCGCCAGCCTCGAAGAGATCCATGCCGCGGCGCGGCTGGCCAATGCCTGGGATTACATCCATGCCCTGCCGGAAGGATTTGAAACCCTGGTAGGCCCCCGCGGCACCAAACTCTCCGGCGGGCAGCGGCAACGCATTGCCATCGCCCGCGCCATCCTGGCGGATCCCCGTATTCTCCTCCTTGATGAGGCCACCTCCGCCCTCGACTCCGAGAGCGAGCGCCTCGTCAACGAAGCCCTTGAGCGCCTCATGGCCGGCCGCACCAGCCTCGTGATCGCCCACCGCCTCAGCACCGTCCGCCACGCGGACCGCATCCTCGTTTTCAATCAGGGAAAAATCGTCGAAAGCGGCACCCACGACGAACTGATCGCCCATCACGGCACCTACCGCTTCCTGGTGGACACCCAGTTGGTCTAACTTATCCGGGCAGGAACGCCGGCATCTCCCTGCCCCGGGCGCCTACGCGAATGCGCAGAAGTAAATCTTCCGGCATGGCGTATGGGCAGAACAGTTTTCATCCATCCCGCTCCCTGCTTATGAAACGCCGCGTCACCGCCCTTCTCCTCATCCTCTCCAGTCCCAATCTGTTTGCCCAAGCCCCCGCCGCGGCTCCTGACACTCCGGCCACGAAACCTGCCCCTCCCGCCAAAGCGGCCAAACCGGCGCCCCAAGGTCCCGTCCCCACCCTGGCCGGCGTGTCCTATGGCAGCGACCCGCGGCAGATCCTCGATTTCTGGAAAGCCGATAGCAAAGAAGCCGCTCCGGTGCTCTTTTTCATCCACGGCGGCGGGTGGAACAACGGGGACAAAAATTCCGTCTTCAACAATGGCCATGCCGCGTATCTGAAAGCCGGCATTTCGGTGGTCTCCATCCACTACCGGTTTGTCCCCGCCGCCAAGGCTGCAGGCATCAAGCCACCCGTCTCCTGGCCGCTCCACGATGCCGCCCGCGCCCTCCAATTCGTCCGCAGCAAGGCGGGCGAATGGAATCTCGACAAGACCCGCATCGCCGCCTCCGGGGGCTCTGCCGGTGCCTGCTCCAGCCTGTGGCTGGCCTTCCACCCCGATCTGGCCGATCCCTCCAGCAGCGACCCGGTGGCCCGCGAATCCACCCGTCTGACCTGCGCGGCGGTGATGGGAGCCCAGACCTCGCTGGATCCAAAACAAATGAAGGAATGGATGCCCAACAGCACCTATGGCGGTCATGCTTTTGGGTTCGCCCCCAACCCCGCCGAAAAGAAAACCCAGTTTCAGGTTTTCCTCGAAGGCCGGGAAACCGTTCTCCCCTGGATCAAGGAATATTCCCCGTATGAACTCGTCAGCAGCGACGATCCTCCGGTTTATCTTTTCTATGCCGCCCCACCCTCCATGGGGCAGGAGCAGAAGGACCCCACCCACAGCGCCAACTTCGGGGTGGGCCTGCAGGAAAAACTCAATGCCACGGGTGTCGCCAGCGAACTCCAATACCCCGGCGCCACCGGGGTCACCCACCGCACCGTCCAGGATTTTGTGATTGCCAAACTGACGGGAAAAGGCCAGCCCTAGACTTGGTTCAGACCCGGAAATTCCGCGAGAAATCGCTTCCGCTATCCCCGTATCCCCAACCCATGAAAAAATTCATCCCGTTTGCCACCATGGCGGCCCTGGCCGTCTCCCTGTTCACCGCCCGCGCCGAGGAGGCGAAGGATGGCTGGAAGTCCCTGTTCAATGGCAAGGACCTCACCGGCTGGAAGGTGAATGAAGAAAATCCCTCCGCCTTCAGCGTGTCGGATGGAGCCATCCACATCAAAGGCGGCCGCTCCCACCTTTTCTACGCAGGTGAAGTGAATGGCGCGAAGTTCAAGAACTTCGAGTTCAAGGCCAAGGTCATGACGAAGAAAAACGCCAACAGCGGCATCTACTTCGCCACCGAATATCAAAAGGACGGATGGCCCTCCAAAGGCTACGAATGCCAGGTCAACAACTCCTTCGACAAGGACCCCCGCCGCACCGCCAGTCTTTATGCAGTGAAGGACGTGAACGAAAAACTCGTCCCCGACGACACCTGGTTTGACTACAACATCAAGGTGCAGGACAAAAAAATCACCATCAGCATCAATAGCAAAGTGGTGACCGAATACACCGAGAAGGAAGGCGACCCGCGCGGTGGCGGCATGGAAGGCCGCTGGATCAAGGACGGCGGCACCTTCGCTTTCCAGGCCCATGATCCCGGCTGTGAGGCTTTCTACAAGGACATCATGGTGAAGCCCCTTCCCTAAGCCCCAAATTTCAGGGAAAACTCCCTTGGCAGCGGCGGACTGGTTGAAAGACTGGTCCGCCGCCTTCGTTTCCGCTCCAGCCCCGCAATCCTCCACTTCATCCCGATCCATGTTCCTCCGCTCCCTTTTCCTTTCCGCCTGCCTGCTCGTGTCCGCTGCCGCCGAGGAGACCAAACCGCTCTTCAATGGCAAGGACCTGACCGGCTGGACGACGGCCGAGGGCAAACCCGTCACTGCCGGCTGGATCGTCGAGGCCGACGGGGTGCTGCACCGCGCCTCCAAAGGCGGCGACATCTTTACCGCCCAGGAATACGGCGATTACGAACTGGCCTGGGAATGGAAAATCTCCCCTGGCGGCAACAGCGGTCTGAAATACCGCGTCGTGCAGGTTCCGGGGAAAGGTTATCTCGGTTGCGAATATCAACTCCTCGATGACGTCAACCACCCTGACGGCAAAATCGGGGCGCACCGCCAGACCGCCTCCCTCTACGACATTCTCCCTCCAGCCGCTGGCAAACCTCTCAAGCCCGTCGGTGAGTGGAATACCTCCAAAGTCATCGTCAAAGGCAACACCTTCGAGCATTGGCTCAACGGCACCAAAGTCCTCAGCGTGGACCTCACCAGCGAGACCTTCAAAGCCGCCCGCGCCAAAAGCAAATTCAAGACCGTCCCCGGCTTCGCCGAAAACGCCAATGGCCGCATCATGCTGCAGGATCACAACGACGAAGCCTGGTTCCGACACATCACGCTCAAGCCGCTCTGACATCTTCGAAAGTTGACAGGAAGGATCGGCGGCCGCATTTTCGGCCATGCCCCGGCTGCCCACGCCCTCAGACCGTCGAGTTCCCATCTGGCCAGCCAGCCTGCCCTGGGTGCTGTTAGCCATGGTGCTGACCTTGGGAATTTGGTTTTTTATTGATGTCCGCCAACAGCTGCTCGGAAACGCAGCATTGGTCGAAACCAATGCCTCACTCCGACGGTATTCCGCCAACACGACGCTGAGGATGGCGGAAGCCCGTGGCTGGGCCACGGCCTACACCTTGCTGCCGGAGTTCCTGCCGGCGGTGGTCAAACTCCTCGGCCCCGGCCCGGAGCTGCGGGAAATCGCCATCACCGGCCTTACCCACCGGTGTGCCTCCGTCCTTGAACATCGCAGCGAACAATCCCCCGCCTTCAGCGCCGACAGCCGCTGGATCATCTCCCGACTGGCGGATGGAACCCTTGTTTTCACCGACGTCTATTCCCTCGACCCCACCTCGTGGCACCTGAAAGCCGGGGCCAGGGATTTCCGGGTCGATGGCCAGGTTCTCTACTATCAAACGGGTGACGGCTGGCAACGGACCGCCCTGCGCACCCCGCCGGACGGCCAGGCGGAAACCGGCCCGGCGGAACCCTTTAACGGCCTGCCTCCGGAGCCCTCCAAACCGCCCGCCACCGCCCTCATCCTGCCCAGAGTCGGCGGCACCCCGGCCCGCCTGACCTTTCAAGGCGGCCGCGACCCCGAAGTCCCGGTGCATCCGCTGACAGAAACCGGTTCCGCCCCCTACTCGGTGGTGCTTTCGCCGGATGGCCGGTTCGCCGCCGTCTGGATCGAAAAACAAGCCATCCAAATCTGGCGGCTCAGTTTCCTTCGCGAACACCTCGCCCGCCTCGGCCTTGATTGGAATGTCCGCGAATTTCCCCCGTCCGTGAACGACGAAAGGGTCGAGGGCACCCTCAAAGGAGCTGAAGCCGTGCCGCCGGCCTGGCGCACTGCTCCTCCTCCGGAATCCGGCCAGCCCGCCTCCACTTCCACACGCCGCGACGTCATCCTGCCAACTGCCATGCTTGACACCCGAATAGGAGACGACATCTCCATTGTCACGCCTGACAACAAGCCGGCTCCCAGGCGCAGTATGATCCAGGAATCCTCTGCGCCGGGCTCCAAGGATAAGCAGCCCCGCCGCCGGATTGTGCTGCCGCCCTCTGAATAACGGAATCCCAGGCACATCATCGCTGTGTCACACCTCCCTCAATGCGGAGGCAATCGGCATCCGGGCGGCGCGGATGGCCGGGAAGAGCCCGCCGATCAGGCCCAGCACGGCGGCGGTCAGGATAGCGGTGAACAACAGCGCCGGGGTAACGGCGAACGCAAAGGTGACCTGGCTGAAGGTTTGGAAATTCATGGTGGCAGCCTGATAGCCGTCGAAGGCCAGCCATGCCAGTCCCGCTCCCAGGACGCCCCCGGCCAGCGCCAGGATCAATGATTCCACGAGGACGGAAACGATGACGGGCCCCCTGCCAAAACCAATGGCCCGCAACGTGGCGATCTCGCGGGTGCGCGCCGAGACTGCACTGTACATGGTATTCAAAGCGCCGAACAAAGCCCCGAAGGCCATCAGGACCGCGATGAAAATGCCGATGCCCGTGATAAAACCCGAGGTGCCGCTGCTTTGTTCCGCGTAGTGCTCCGCCAGGGTGGTGGTTTTGATCTGAAGCTGGGGATTGCTGGTCAGGGCATCCTTGAAGCCGGTGAAAGCCGCTTCCGATTCCAGCCTGACATAGACCGACTGGAATCCGTCAGGGCGTTTGTAGGCGGACTGGAGCACCGCCGCGTCCGTCCAGATTTCGGATTCCGCGATGCCGCCGCCGGAGGTGAAAATGCCGGTAATGGTCCATGTGTCCGGCCCTATTTTGAGCTGGCTGCCCGCATCCAGACCGCGGAAGGCCCTGGCGGCCCCCACCCCGACGATCACTTCATTTTTGCCGGCTTCAAAGCGCCGCCCCTGCACCATTTCGATATTCCCGCGCACATTGTAGGCGGCGGAGCTGACGCCCCGGAGCGGCACGTTGGCATCGGTGCCGGTGGAGCGTTTCGGGATGTCGATAATCACAAACAGTTCGGGGGAGGCCGCCGGGCCTTCGGCGGTGCGGAGCACGCCCGGTGCTTCGGCAATCAGGCGGGACTCTTCCCGGCTGATGCCGCTGTTCATTTCGTTATCCGAGCCGGCCCGCAGCACGATGGCGGTATCCTTCGAACCGGAAACCGTCATGGCCTTCCGGAAACCCGCGGCAATGGCGAGGACTCCGGTCAGCACCGCCACCACGCCGGCAATACCGATCGCGGCGGACAACGCCGCCCCGAGGCGGGCGGGAATGCTCCGCAGATTGAAGACCGCGATGGACAGAATTTGGGACAGAGAGTTCATGGGTGGAGCAGACGGGGCGCGGTCTCAGGCCGGGTCAACGAATCAACCCCGGAAGAGTCGGAATACGATGGCTGAAAAGCACTTTTACATGAGGTGGATCCTACACCTTCCGCAAGCTCCTTCGCGAAAAGAAAACAGTCTGCCGAGTCAACCAGTTTGCCCCCCCTGCACTCCATTCCTGGAAGCGGACCCTCCCGGGACAACCCAGCTGAAATGTAAGAAGTTCGGGTGAAAGGCGGAACCAGTGGGCAGCCGTATTCAACCCGATGCTTGATTGGCTATTTGCAGGATGGCGGAGGGCCTGGCTGGGAATTATTTTGACTTCCACTGCATCGGGTGGCCGCGCCCTCGCGTCAGAGCCGGGCGGCGCGTGGCCGGAATTTCTGAATCATTATTGCCTGGAGTGCCACGACAGCTCGGCGAAGAATGGCCAGCTGGATCTCGAGGCGATCCGTGGACAGGAACCCGGCCGTCACCGCGAGGTATGGGAAAAGGTGATCCGGCGCATGAGCGCACGCCAGATGCCACCAATGAAGGAAAAATTACGGCCAACCGAGGCCGAATATACCGCCCGGGTGGCGGAACTCACTGAATATTTGAACGGGATGGCGGCGCAATCGCCCGACCCGGGGAACGTGCCCGCGATGCGCCGGCTGACGCGGACGGAATACCAAAACGCCATCCGCGACCTCCTGGCGGTCGAAATCGATGTTACAGAGTTGCTGCCGAAGGATGAGTCCAGTCATGGGTTTGACAATATCACGGTGGGAAGTCTGTCACCCACCCTGCTCAGCCGCTATATTGCCGCAGCGCAAAAAATCAGCCGTATCGCGGCAGGAGGAAAACCGGGTTCGGCCCAGGTGCGGATTGCGAGGGTGCCGGCCGACCGCAGCCAGGAGGGGCATGTGGAAGGGCTGCCACTGGGGACGCGCGGCGGCATCCTGCTGGAGCATCTGTTCCCCGTCACGGGGGAATATGAATTTGAGATCCGCCTGACAAGAGACCGGAACGAAGAAGTGGAAGGGCTGCGCGAGCCGCATCAGTTGGAGCTCCTGGTGGATGGTAGGCCCGGGGGGGAATTCACGGTGAAACCGCCGGACGGAAATGATCACACCAAGGTGGATGCCGGTTTAAAAACCAAGATTGCCATCGAAGGAGGACCACACAAGGTGGGAGTGACCTTTGTCCGGAAATCCGGTTCGCTCATCGAAACCAAACGCCAGCCCTATGATGCAGCGTTTAACCTGCATCGGCACCCCCGGCAGGCCCCGGCAATTTATCAAATCGCCATCACCGGCCCTTATGCCGCCCAGCCGGGCAGCGTGACCCCCAGCCGGGAACGGATCTTTATCCGGCAGCCCGCGTCCCCGGAGGAAGAACCGGAGAGCGCGGAGGTGATTCTGCGGGCCCTGCTGGAGCGGGCCTACCGGCGGCCAGTGATGCCGGACGATCTGGCCGGGCCGATGGAGTTCTATCGCCAGGGACGTGAGACGGGGGGATTTGAGAATGGCATCGAAAATGCCTTGAGCGCGATTCTGGTGAGTCCACGGTTCCTCTTCAGAATCGAGGAGGATCCGCCCTCGCTGCCCCCCGGGACGGTTTACCGGCTCGACGACCTCGCACTGGCCTCGCGGCTGTCGTTTTTCCTGTGGAGCAGTTTGCCGGATGATGAACTGCGCAGCGTGGCGGCGGCGGGGAAACTGTCCTCCCCGGAAACCCTGGACCAGCAGGTGCGCCGGATGCTGGCGGATCCGAAAGCTTCGGCGCTGGCAACCAATTTTGCCAACCAGTGGCTGCAACTCCGGAATCTCAACACGGTGTCGCCGGACCTGCGGTTGTTCCCGGATTTCGATGACAATCTGCGGCAGGCGTTCCGTCAGGAGACAGAACTGTTCGTCGGGAGCCTGATCCGCGGGGACCGCCCTGTGGTGGATCTGTTGAAGGCGGACTATACCTACCTCAATGAGCGGCTGGCCGATCACTATGGCATCCCTCATGTGCAGGGCAGCCGGTTCCGCCGCGTCACTCTGGGAAGCGACGACCACCGCGGCGGATTGTTGCGGCAAGGCAGCATCCTGACCGTGACCTCCTATGCCAACCGCACCTCGCCGGTGATCCGCGGAAACTGGATACTCGACAACATTCTGGGCACCCCGACTCCGCCGCCACCGCCGGACATCCCTGCCTTGGATGATATGGTACTGGACGCTACGTTGCCGATGCGGCACAGGCTGGCCGTGCACCGGGAAAAGCAAAGTTGTGCAGTATGCCATAACCTGATGGATCCAATCGGGTTTTCCTTGGAGAACTATGACGCGACAGGCCGCTGGCGGAGCCATGAGGGTGAAACAGCGGTCGATGCCTCAGGGGGGCTCCCGGATGGCCAGAAATTCGATGGAGTGCACGGGCTGGAGGACGGCCTGTTGAAGCGGCCGGGACTTTTTGCTCGCACGGTGACCGAAAAACTATTAATCTACGCTCTCGGCCGGGGTCTGGAGTTCACCGATGCCCCGGCCGTGCGCCAGATTGTCCCCGATGAAGCGGCAGGACACTATCGATTCTCCGACATCATTCTCGGGGTGGCACGGAGCCTCCCCTTCACTCATCGAAAAAGTTCATGATCCTCACCAGAAAATCCCTGCCTCGGCGGACCTTCCTCCGCGGCATGGGCGCCACCATCGCCCTCCCCCTGCTGGATGCCATGATCCCGGCCGCAACGGCCATGACGCGGACCCCTGCCCTGCCGGTGCGGAGGCTGGGATTTGTCTTCATGCCCATGGGCTGTGATATCAGCCGATGGACGCCCGCTGGCGGCGACCGGCTGGGGGAATTGTCACCCATCCTGACTTCCCTTACGCCGGTGAAGGATCAAATTTCCGTGGTGACCAATTTGGAATTAGCTCCGGCATATCCCGGGACGCATGCCACGTCGAATGCTGCCTTCCTCAGTGCGGCCCGGGCCAAGCGGACAGAGAGTGCGGACTACTTCCTGGGAACCACCGTGGATCAGATCGCGGCGCGCCAGCTGGGAGCTGCCACCCAGTTGCCCTCCTTGGAAATGGCGATGGATCTCATACAGACCGCAGGCCAGTGCGATAACGGTTATGCGTGTGTCTACCAGAATAATCTTTCATGGGCATCACCCACCACGCCGCTGCCGGCGGAGGCACACCCACGGCTGATTTTCGAGTCGCTTTTCGGTGAGGGGGGCACGGTGGAGGAACGCCAGGCCGCCCTGCGCCAGCGCGCCAGCCTGCTGGATTGGGTCGGCGGGGACCTTTCCCGGCTGCGGCGGAATCTGGGAGCGGCCGACCGGTCCAAAGTGGATGACTATCTGGAGGCAGTGCGCGAGGTGGAACGGCGCATCCAGAAAGCGGAAACCGGCGTGCGGGAGAATCCGCTGCCGGATCTGGACCGCCCTGCCGGGGTGCCCGCCGCCTACGCGGACCACGCACGTCTGATGTTTGAATTGCAGATTCTTGCTTTTCAGGGGGACATCACGCGGGTCACCACCTTCCAGCTGGCGCGGGAAACGAGCAACCGCACCTATCCGGAGATCGGAGTAAGCGAGCCGCACCACCCCCTTTCGCACCACGGCAACGATCCTGACAAAATCGAAAAGATGGCGCGGATCAATGCGTTTCACGTTTCCCTCTTCTCCGGATTCCTGCAGAAAATGCAGGCCACGGCGGATGGCCACGGCACCCTGCTGGACAACTCTCTTTTCCTCTACGGAAGCGGCATGGGAAATCCCAACACCCATGACCACAACAATCTGCCTGTGATCGTGGCAGGAGGAGCCGCCGGCGGCATGAAGGGCGGGCGGCATATCCGGTTTGACAAGCCCACCCCACTGGCCAATCTGCATCTGAGCCTGCTGGAAAAAGCAGGCGTCAGGCTGGACTCCTTTGGAGACAGCACCGGCAGGATCCAGGAACTCGGCGAGCCGCTCACCCTATGAGAAATTTTGCCTGCGCCGCCCTGGGGGTGGCAATGTTCGCGGCTTCAGCAAGGGCTGGCAATCAAGCCGCAGCAGAGGACACTACTCCGCTGCTGGAAGCCGTTCATGCGGATGATGCCGCGGCGGTCAGGCGTCTGCTGCAGACCGGCGTGGAGGTATCAACTCCGAATCGATACGGGGTCACGCCACTGGTGACCGCCTGTCAGAATGGGAATCCGGAATTGGTCAGACTGCTGCTCGGGGCCGGGGCGGACGCGGGCACAGTCCAGGCGGGAGGCGAGACGGCGCTGATGACTGCAGCGAGGACCGGTCAAGCGGACTGTGTGCGGGCTTTGTTGGAAAAGGGGGCGGAGGTCAATGCCAGGGAGCGGCGCGGACAGACCGCCCTGATGTGGGCTGCCGCCGCAGGCCATGCTGAAGTCGTCGATCTGCTGCTGGCGCACGGGGCCGACTTCCGGACCACCCTGAAGTCAGGATTCAACGCCTTGTTTTTCGCCGTACGGGAGGGACGGACCGGGGCGGCACGTTCGTTATTGAAAGCCGGAGCTGATGTGAATGAAGCCTCCCAGGTTGGCAAACCGGATACCACCTCGCTGCGGAAGGGCACGGCTCCGCTCATGCTCGCGGTAGAGAATGGACATTTCGAACTCGCTCTTGAATTGGTCGCCGCCGGGGCAGATCCCAACGATCAGCGCTCAGGCTATACCCCGCTGCATGCCGTGACCTGGGCACGGCGGACCGCCCGGGGGGACGGCGCCGACGGCAATCCGCCACCCGCGGGATCCGGCAAAGTCGGGAGCCTTGAATTCGTCAGGGAACTGGCGGGGCGGGGCGCAGACATAAACGCCCGGCTGGAGCAAGGCTCAGGCGGGGGTGGCCGGCTCAATCTGAAGGGTGCCACCGTGTTCCTGCTGGCAGCACAGAACGAAGACCTGGCCCTGCTCCGGCTGCTCAAGGAATTGGGAGCAGACCCCCATATTCCAAACGCTGACCATTGCCCTCCCCTGCTGGCGGCGGCGGGCGTGGGAGTGACCGCTCCCGGGGAGGAACCCGGCACCGAGGCCGAGGCGCTGGCCACCCTGACCTGGCTGCTGGATCAGGGTGCAGATATCAATGCGACGGATGCCAATGGGGAAACCGCCATGCATGGAGCCGCCTACAAGATCATGCCGAAGATCGCAACCCTGCTGGATTCCCGGGGGGCCGATATCAAAGTGTGGAACCAAAACAACCGGTCCGGCTGGACTCCCTTGCTGATCGCGCAGGGTTACCGCCATGGTAATTTCCGTCCCATTGCCGAGATGGAAGCCGTCATTTCAGAAATCATGAGGGCACGCGGAGCAACTCCGCCGGCCGCCCCAAAACGCAAGGAAGACTCCTGAAATGGTCCGGCAAGTAATGACTCCGTGTTTCAACAAGCACAAGGAACGGCCTCATCCATTCCGGCGCAGGGCGGCGGCCGTGCGCAGGCGGAGGGCGTAGAAGGCGGGCAGGACTCCCGTGGCGATTCCCAGCCCCAGCGCCAGGACGGCTCCGAGCATCATGGCCTCAGCCGGCACCTGCAGCACCGGGAACCACTGGGCGACCGGGTTCTTGATAGCGAGCAGCGTCCAGGCGACGCCAAGGCCGGCGAGGCCGCCCAGCAGGGCGATGAGGCAGGACTCTGCAAGGACGAGCAGCAGGACGAGAGTGCCGGAAAAACCGATGGCTTTGAGCACCCCGATTTCCTCGGTCCGCTCACGGACGGATTGGCTCATGGTATTGCCGGCCACCAGCAGAATGGTGAAGAAAACCGCACTGAGCACCGCAATAAGAATGGCGCCGATGTCTCCCATCTGCTGGGCAAAACCTGTCATCATGGCGGCCTCGGTTTCGGTTTTGGTTTCGTATGGGGAATTGGCGAACTGTTCGTCGATCTTTTTGGCCACGGTCTCAGGGGCCGCGTCACCGGCGATCCGGATCGTATACCATCCCACCTGCCCTTTGCCGCGGGTGCGGGCCTCGTCGAAATAATCATAGCGGAAATACAGGGTGGAGGTATCCGCCGATTTTTTGGTGGTGTCGAAGATCCCGCAGATTTCGAAGTTCCACGCCGGCTGGTTGGCCGGTTGCCCCCAGATGGGGGAAGTGATGGGAACGATGTCCCCGACTTTCCAATTCAAGGTTTTCCGATCTGCGAGGGACCGGCCGACGATCGCCCCATTGCGGGTCTTTTTCCAATGGTCCAGCTGATCCGGCGGCAGGGTGTATTCGGGATACAGCACAAAAAACTGATCCTGGTCCACCGGCATGCTGGCGAAGAAGTTTTTGGGATCCTGGTAGATGCCGCCAAACCAGGTGAGGTGGGTGACGTCCTGCACTCCGGGCACCTGGCCGATGCGCGCCCCGTAACTGACCGGGAGCGGCTGGATGAAGCTCACCTTGTGCCGGACAATCAGCCGGTCGGCATCCGCCATTTTCACGCCCGCACCGAAAGCGTCCTTGATGGCGAAAAGGAATCCGAACAGCAAAAATGCCACGAAAATACTGAGCAGCGTCAGCACCGTGCGCAGCTTCTTCCGCTTCAGATTGCTCCAGATGAGGCCGAGGTATTTCATTCGGGCGCGGTGGTGGCGAGCTGGCCTTTGTCGAGATGGACGGTCCGGCTGGCGCGGATGCTGGCGTGGGGGTCGTGGGTGACCATGATGATGGTCTTGCCCTGCTCCTGGTTGAGGGTCTGCAGGAGCGTCAGGATCTCATCACCGGATTTGCGGTCCAGATCGCCGGTGGGTTCGTCGCAAAGGAGGATGGTGGGGTCGCTGACAATGGCGCGGGCGATACCGACACGTTGCTGCTCTCCCCCTGACAAGGTGCGCGGGTAGTGCTTCAGGCGATGGGAAAGTCCGACCACCTTCAACGCGTTTTCGGCATGCTGGCGGCGCTGGCTTTTGGAGAGATGCGTCAGCAGGAGGGGGAGTTCCACGTTCCGCTCCGCCGTGAGGACGGGCATCAGATTGTAGAATTGGAAAACGAAACCGACGTGTTCGGCCCGCCAGGCGGCGAGATCCCGCTCGCTGAGTTGATCAATGCGCTGGCCCCCGATTTCGACGGCTCCATGGGTAGGACGGTCGAGGCCGCCTATCAAATTCAGCAACGTGGACTTGCCGGAACCGGACGGGCCCATCAGGGCGAGGAATTCGCCCTTGGCCACAGTGAGGTCGAGGGAGGACAGGACGTGGATGTCCTCGGAGCCGCGGTGGAAGGTTTTGGTGACGTCGCGGATGCGGACGAGGGAGGAATCGGCGGTGCTCATGGTTTTGCTTCGCGGACGGCAGCGCCATCGGTGAGGGTGGCGGGGGGATTGATGACGATTTTCTCGCCGGCGGTCAAGCCGGACGCCAGGAAGGCTTCCCCGCCGGAGGTGCGGCTGACATTTACTGCCCGGCGTTCCACTTTGTCATCGCGGAAGACCCAGACAATACTGCGGCCACCCTGAGCGGTGACTGCGGTTTCCGGCACCGTCACGAGGGGTGCGGCCTTGGTGGCGGGCGCGGTCTCCACGGCGGGCGCCGCGCTGCTTTGAAAAGCGACTTTCACGCCCATTTCCGGCAGGATGCGAGGGTCCAGGGCATCAAAACCGACGCGGACCTTGACCGTGGCTTTTTGTCGGTCGGCGGTAGGGATGATGGCGATGACTTTGCAGGGGATACGCCAGTCGGCGTAGGCATCGAGCATGGCTTCGGCAGGCTGGCCGGACTGCACGCGGTTGAGGTAGCTTTCGTTGACATCGACCTCGATTTCGAGGGAACTCATGTCCACCACGGTGCAGATGCCGGTGCGGGTGAATCCGCCGCCGGCGGACATGGGGGAGATGATCTCGCCGGGCTGGGCGTCCTTGGTGGTGACTACTCCCGCAAAGGACGCGCGGATGATAGTGTCATCCACCTGCTGTTTCCATTCATCAACGGAGCGCTCCGCCACCGCAATGTCAGCGGCCTGACGGACCTGACGGGCTTTCAGCACGGCAACTTCCGATTCGGCGCGGGCGAGGTCGGACAGGCTGGCGGCATTGCTGGTGCGGAGTTTGACAAAGCGGACCAACTCCAATTCCGCAAAAGTCAGGGCCGGTTGGGTTTCTTCGAGGGTGCGGCGGGCCGCTTCCAACCGCGCCTCGGCGAGATGGAGCCCGGCTTGGGCATTGGAGTCGTCGATCCGGGCCACGATCTGGCCCGAGGTGACTTTCATGCCTTCCTCCACAAGAACTTCGGTGACCTTGCCCGTGACTTTGGCCGAAACCGTGGCCGCCCGGCGGGCCGTCACATACCCAGAGGCATTGAGCAGCGTTTGGTTTTCGCCGGCAGCCGGAGCCACCTGGGCACGGACGACGACCGTTTTGACCTCAGTCCCGGCCGGCCGGCGCCACCACCAGAAGGCCCACCCCGCGAGAGCCAGGAGGAGGATCACGGCCACCCACGGAAAAGAACGCCGGGGCCGGACCTTGCGGTCAATCTTCAGGCTATCCAGGGCTCCCCGGTCAGAACTCGTCATGGCATAGGGGAAGGCGAAGGCCTGCTCTATGCAAGTTGATTTATGTCCTTGGCCTGGCTGGGCAGGGAATTCCTCCGGTCAGGGCCCACGCCTGGCGTCTGCCCCAGCGGGTCCCGTGCCCCTCCCACGGTTTTTGTCAAACCGATTGAACTTTTCCGGAAATCCTCTTTTGGTCCCGGAATATGCCTGATTCCTCTGCCCGGATCCTGCGCCGACCGTCGTGGTGGGCGGAAGGATTGCAATTTGCCAAGTGGGATCCCTTTGGCTTCGGGGTGCTGACCCTCCCGATGATGCTGTTTGTCATGCCGTTGCACTGGATTCCGCAGGCATGGGTGTTGTTGTGGACCCTGGTGGCCCTGATCAAAGGAGGCGAACTCTTCCATTTGCCCAGCCGTCGCGGCCGGGCGGTGCCGTTGCTGGCGATGGTTTTTCTGGGCTGGATGTGGAGCAGCGTCTTTTATGGCATGCCCGCTGGCTGGGAGGCTCCCACTCTCGCCGTCCTGAATGGTCTCAGCCTCGTGCTCTTTTTACTCGGCGTCTGGCGCCTCGCCCGCCGCCCTTCCCGGCTGGAATGGATGCTGCAGGGAATCATCGGGATTGGCGTCCTGACCGCCGTGATCAGCTTCCCGGTTTATTATCTGGTGCAGGGCCATAACCTGCCAGCCGACCGCTTGGAAAACGTGATCCCCTACGGATTCCACGGCTTGTATGCGGTGAACAGCGGCATGCTCTGGGCCTTTGCCGGCGTAGCGGCGGCGGCGGGTTTCACCCAGACGGAATCGCCACGCCAACGCACCCTGCTCGCCACCGCCCTCGCGATTCTGATTGCCGCCGTTTTCCTCACGCAAACCCGGGGCGCCCTGCTGGGAGTGGGGGTGGCGCTGGTCATTCTCATGCTCACCCGCCCGCTGCCGCGCTGGACGCCGGTGGTCGCCGTGATCGTCATGACCGGCTGGACCTGTCAGAATCTGCCGCGCCTCATCCCCGCCGTTTTCCCGTCCGCTCCCTCAGCAGGCGAAGTCCTCCTCGCCACTCCCGGCGACCATATGTTATCCCGCGCCGACAGCGGCCGCCTCCAGCTGTATCAGGAACTGTGGCGCCGCGTCGAAGGGGCCGCGGAAGTTGTGATGGGCCGCGGCTTTTGGGCCCGGGATACCGCCGAAACCATCGAAATCGCCTGGCCGGCACCCCACCCTCACGGCGCATTCATCAGCACCGCCTATCACGGGGGGCTGATTGGCCTGGGGCTGCTGGGCTTGCTGGTCTGGGCCGGCGCACGCCGCAGCATCTGGCTGGCCCAACGCGGCATTGATGTCCGGTGGCTGGCTTTTCTTGGCGCCGGCGGGGCTTCCCTTTGCCTGGATGGCCATAGTCTGGCCCTCTTCCAGACCGTGCCCCTCTTCGAACCCCTGCTCTTCTGGCTGCCTCTGATCGCCGGAGCTTCCCTCGCGGCCAAAGTGATGGAGGACACCCCGGCCGAAACCTTCACGGAAGAGGCCATTTAAATAATGGGCATTACGGAAAAGGAAGGCCCCTCACCTCCCAAGATTTTCAGCGGATGCCCTAATATTCCGACGCATCCGTCGGCCGGCTCAGCGGGGCATTGATCGGTCGCGGCAAGGGCCCCATCCCGGCATCGCCAGAGGCGGCCTGATCCCGGATTCCCTTCGCCACCGCCCGGGCCAGCCGTTGCCGGTATCCTGGATCGGCAATGAGGCGGCTCTCCGCGGCATGGCTCATGTAACCACCTTCCACCAGGACACAGGGGATTTGCGGATTCCGGGTCAGGCGGATCCGGCGGCGCACCAATCCCCCGTTGTTCTGCTCCGACGGCACCACCGCCGCGAGTTCCTGCTGAATGCGTTTGGCCAAGCTGTAACTGTCCATCCGCCAATAAAACGTCTCCGTGCCCCGGGTGTTGGCTCCGCCGTGATTGTAATGCATGGAGATCAGCACCGCATCCGGATACCCATTCGCCCGCCTTACCCGTTCATCCAAGGGGATAAACTCATCCCCATCGCGCATCAGCACGACGCGGAATTGGCCACCCAGTTCCTGCCGGAGCCGCCGCACCGTATCCATGGCCGCATCTTTCTCCATCTGGCCGGTCCACCTGCTTTTTGCCCCGCTGTCGTGCCCGCCGTGCCCCGCATCCAGAATCACGGTGCGGAACCCCTTGGGCCCGGGCCGGTGGCCGTATTCACTGCGCCCGCCCCCGGGAGCGGCACACGAAACCAGGAACAACCCCGCCGCAGCGGCCAGACAAAGACGGAAGATATTCATTCAGCCGGAAACTGGCACCGGAGCCGGAAATGACAAATGCCAATGCCTCCAGTCCTTCCAGGTTTCCTCAGTCCGCTTTCATCCCTCGACCCACCCGCAGGCTCCTCCCGTGATTTGCCATTTGTCATTTGTCAATTCCCGGCCACCACTCCTCCATGCGCTGGCCTGAAGAACGTGTTTTAGTCATTCCCCGGTCCCTCTTCGACTCCCTCGGAGCTTTTGAGGGCCTCACTCCGGATGTGGACCGGTATCTTTCCACGATCCTTGATCCGGAACAAAATTCCTTCCTCGCCCGCGATCTCGCCGAGGACGATCCGGGTTTCAAACAGATCATCGCCTACGCCATTTTCCACTGCAACGGACGCTTCCTGCATTACGTCAGGGGCAGTAAAACCGGCGAGCAGCGCCTCGCCTCCAAGGGCTCCCTCGGCATTGGCGGGCATATCAATTCCGACGATGCCGTGCAGGCCTCGCTGGAACGCGATACCTACCTCACCGGCGTGGACCGTGAGATCAATGAGGAGCTGCTGCTGAACACCGCCTACCGGCAGAAACTGGTCGCCCTGATCAATGACGACTCCAGCGACGTCGGCCGCGTCCACCTCGGCGTAGTGCATCTTTTTGATCTCGATTCCGAAGCCGTGGAGGCCAACGAAGCCCCCATCACCGGGCTTGAATTCCTCGACCTCGAAACCCTCCAGGCACGCCGCGATCAGTTGGAAACCTGGAGTCAGATCTGCCTCGACCACCTGCCCTCCCTGGTCCGTTAGCCGGAAAACCGCCCCTCCGGGTTGCATTTCCGTGAGGGGGAACTATCGCGGAGCTTGCTCATTTTATGGCGGTGGCGACCCAGTGGAACTTGCGCCCGATGCAGACGGATTGTCTGGCATCGCTGGATGGCTGTGGCAAATCCCCACTGGTGCGCCGCCTGCTCGCGCAACGCGGCATCAATGGCGGAGAGGAAGCCGAGCGGTTCCTCAATCCCAAACTGAAGGAACTCGGCGACCCGTTTGCCCTGCCTGACATGGAGGCCGCCGTGACCCGCCTGCTGCAGGCGGTGGATACCGGGGAAGCCGTGGTGCTCTTTGGCGACTACGACGTGGATGGCGTGACCAGCCTGACCTTGCTGCACACGCTGCTCCAGGCTTACGGCCTGACTGCCCGGTGTTTCCTGCCGCTCCGCATGGAGGAAGGTTATGGGCTCTCCCGGGAGGGCCTCCTGCGCTGCCTCGCGGAGGGGCCGGTTTCCCTGCTCATCGCGGTGGACTGCGGCACCACCGCGAAGGACGAAACGGCCTGGCTGAAGTCCCAGGGCATCGACGTGATTATCCTGGATCACCACGAGCCCGACCCGGCCCGGCTTCCCGAAGTGGTCGCGCTGGTGAATCCCAAGTGCGGCACCGGCTGGCATTATCTGTGCAGCGCCGGGGTGGTCTTCAAAGTCGCCCACGCCATGCTGAAAAAGCGTCAGGTCCCCGACTTTGATCTGAAGTCCGAACTGGACCTCGTGGCTCTCGCCACCGTGGCTGATATCATGCCTCTCGTGGAGGAAAACCGGCTCATGGTCCGTCAGGGCCTGAACCGCCTCGGCACCACCCGCCGCACCGGTCTGCGGGCGCTGATCGAAGTCGCGGGGGTCACTGAACCCTACACCAGCATGGACCTCGGCTTCCGCCTTGGACCACGCCTCAATGCCGCCGGCCGCCTCGACACCGCCCATGCCGCGCTGGATCTGCTGCTTTGCGAGGACGCCTGCGAAGCCGCGGAAATCGCCCGCGATCTCGATATCCAAAACCGTGAACGCCAGACGCTGGAACAACAAATTCAGGCCGAAGCCGCCGCCCAGGCCCTGGAGTGGATGACCGCCAGCGAGCCGCCCCAAAGCCTTGTCATCGCCTCACGCGGCTGGCATCCCGGTGTGGTCGGCATCGTGGCCGCCCGCCTCATGCGCCAATTTTACCGGCCGGTTTTTGTGATCGCGGTGGACGGGGACGGCCAGGGCAAGGGCAGCGGCCGCAGTGTGCCGGGCGTTTCCCTCGTGGCGGCGCTGGACGCCTGCCGTCCCCTCCTCACCAGCGGCGGCGGACACGACATGGCCGCCGGCGTCGCCCTCCGGGAGGAAAACCTCGAGTCCTTCCGAGCTGCCTTTGCCGCTCAAGTCAGGGAGCAAACCGACGGCGCGGCCCTCGAACCCGTGCTCCACCTCGATGCCGAAGTCCGCCTTGATGAGCTGACCATGGAATTCCTCGACGACTACGATCAGCTCCAACCCTTCGGCAGCGGCAATCCCCAGCCGCTCTTCATGGTCCGTGGCGTCTATCCTTCGGCCGAGCCCCGCCTCCTGCGCGAACGCCACTGGCGGCTTGAGTTGATGCAAAACGGCACCACCCGCACCGCCATGTGGTTCAATGCCGGCGACCAAAAGCTCCCCCCTGCCCCCTGGGACCTCGCCTTCCATGTCGACCGCAACACCTTCCGCGGGAATACCAGCATCCAGCTCCTCGTCCAGGCCCTGCGGCCCGGGTGATGTGCCGGAGCGATGGGCTGGGCCGCTGAAGAACTCGGCGGGAGCCTCGTCCACCCCACTGCCTTGCGGGCCTTTGGCCCGTCAAGGGGTGGACGAGGCTCCTGCCGAGTTCCCAGAGCATTGGTCCTCAGCACCCCAGCACCCCAGCACCCCAAGTCCCCGCATCCAGCCAAACAGTCCTGAAAACCCGCAACGCTCCCGGACGTATCCCTTCCACTCCCTCCCGATGCGCCTTCTTCCCTGCCTTTCCCTCAGCCTGTGGGCCATCACCGCTTTGACCGCTGCCGCCGGGACGTCAGGATGGCCCCTCTGGCGCGGAGATGCCGCCATGACCGGAGTCTCGGCTGAGATTCTGTCCCTCCCCCTCAAACCGGCGTGGAAGTTCGCCGCCGCCAAGCCCATCAAGGCTACCGCGGTGGCCGATGCCGAACGGGCTTACGTGGGCGATGGCAAAGGCGTGTTTTTCGCCATCAAGCTGGCAGACGGCACCAAAGCCTGGGAGTTCGCCACCAAGGACGCCATTGAAGGTTCGGCTCTTTTGTCAGGAAAAGACGTGATCTTCGGCAGCGCGGATGGCTTTGTCTACTGCCTCGAAGCCGCCACCGGCACCCTGCGCTGGAAGTTTGAAACCGAAGCCGAGATCCGCGGCGGGGCCAACCTGTTTGTCAGGGAAGGCGAGGAACCGCTGGTGCTGATCGGCTCCTACGACAACCGCCTCTACGCCCTCAAGGCCAACGACGGCACCAAGGCCTGGATGGTGGAAACCGGCAACTACGTCAACGGCACCGCCTCCCTCGTGGATGGCATGACGGCTTTCGGCGGCTGCGATGGATTCCTTTATTTTGTGAACGCCGCCGACGGTACCGAGAAAGGCAAAGTGGAGGTGAACAACCCCATCGCCAGCACCGTGGCCGCGCGGAACGGGATCGCGGTGGTCGGCCATTATGGCAATGAAATCATCGCGGTGGATACCGCCACCCTGAAACCCAAGTGGACCTATCAGGACCGCGATTTCCCCTTTTTCTCCTCCCCCGCCATTACCGCCGGGGGTCTGGTTTTCGCGGGCGACCGCGGCAAGCGGATGCACTGCCTCGACCTCGCCACCGGAGAAGCCAAATGGACCTTCCGCGCCCAGGGCCGCATCGACAGTTCACCCGTGGTCAGCGGACCGCATGTGGTTTTCGGCAGCGATGACGGCAAAATCTACGCCCTCACCACCGCCGACGGCAAGGAGGCCTGGACTTATGAGATCGGCCAGCCCGTGCAGACCAGTCCCTGCCTCGCGGCTGGGCGCTTGATCATGGGCGCAGACGACGGGATCATTTACGCCTTCACCTCCGGGACCCAACCCTGACTTTTCCATTCCATCATGAGCACCGAACTCCCCGCCGCCCCGCCCCCTGCTGCGGAAGAAGCCACCGAAGCGGGAAACTATTTTGTTTCCAACTACCCGCCCTTCTCCTTCTGGCAACCGGAGCAGATCCCTGCCATAGCCCGCGTGCTCGACCAGCCGCCGCCCGTGGATGTGCCGGTGGGGGTTTATTTCCACATCCCCTTCTGCCGGAAGCGCTGCCACTTCTGTTATTTCCGGGTCTACACCGACAAGGGACCCGACGAAATCCGCCGCTACGTCCGCGCCGGGATGAAGGAATTCGAAATGTATGCCCGGCGGAACTATCTCCAGGGCCGGAAACCCAAGTTCGTTTATTTCGGCGGCGGCACCCCCAGTTATCTGTCCGTGCCGCAGTTGGAGGAGCTGACCCAGCACCTCAAGGACGGCATGCCGTGGGATGAGGTGGAGGAGGTCACCTTCGAGGCCGAACCCGGCACCCTGACCGAAAAGAAACTGGACGCCATCCGCGCCATGGGCGTGACCCGGCTCAGCCTCGGGATTGAAAACTTCGACGACCACATCCTCGATATCAACGGCCGCGCCCACCGCTCCGCCGAAGTCTTCCGCGCCTACGGTTATGCCCGGAACATCGGTTTCCCGCAGATCAATATCGACCTCATCGCCGGCATGATCGAGGAGACCGAGGACAATTGGAAACGCTGTGTGGAAAAGGCCCTCGAGCTCCAGCCCGACTGCCTCACAGTCTATCAGATGGAAGTGCCTTACAACACCGGCATCTACAAAACCATGCAGGCCGAAGGGAAACTCACTGCGCCCGTGGCCAACTGGCCCACCAAACGCCGCTGGGTCGATTACGCCTTCTCCCAGTTCGAAGCCGCCGGTTACGAGGTCAGCAGTGCCTACACCATTGTCAAAAAGAAGGAGACCACCAAATTTGTCTACCGCGATGGGCTCTTCGGCGGCGCGGATCTGCTCCCGCTCGGCGTGGCCAGCTTCGGCCACCTCGGCGGCGTCCACCTGCAAAACCACTCGGACATCGCCGCCTACTGCGATGCCATCGAGCGCGGTGAACACGCCGTCTTCCGCGCCTACGCCACCGACCCGGAGGAGCGCCTCATCCGCGAATTTATCCTGCAACTCAAGCTCGGCTCTGCCTCCCCCGCGCACTACCAACAAAAATTCGGCGTCAACGTCCTCGAAAAATTCGCCCCCCAGCTGGCCTCCCTCCAACAGGAAGGTTTCGCCAGCCTCTCCCCGGATCTCATCACCATCCACCGTGCCGGCCTCCTCCAGATCGACCGCCTCCTCCATGGGTTCTTTCTGCCGCACCACCGGCATGCGCGTTATACGTAAGATTGTCCCCGGTTTCGTTGGGGCGGAGGGTTGATCTTTGGACCGCACGGCCTGCCGTAGAGGCTGCCTCCCCCAGGCTCTGTCGATCCCACACGGTCAGGATGAACTTGCTCTCATTTCTCGTTTGATGGCATTTTTTCTCGAGATTTGCGTGGAAACTTCAACTATTCAAAGGCCCGGCCGCCCCGCCCCACCACAAAAATCACCCGGATTTCCGAGGATTAAAAAAAACTTCCAATCCTTCAAGCAACCTAAGGGATTTCATGCGTATGTGAATTTCCCCAATCTGCCATGATTTACGCCCGTGCCCTTTTCCTGTCCAGCATCGCCCTTGTCGGGCTGACGGGCTGCAACGTCACCTCCACGTCGCGGCTCAATGACATGAAGCTGCCGGCGGATTGGAAAAACGCGGGAAATTTTCCGACGGCCTCGCCGGACCTCGATCTGTCGCGCTGGTGGGGGAAATTCAACGACCCTGCGCTGAACCGTCTGATCGCCTCGGCCTTGGAGGACAGTCCGGATGTCAAAACCGCCGTGTCGAGAGTCCGGGAATCCCGTGCCAATCGCGACGCGCAGCGGGCATCGCTCTTCCCCAGCCTGGATGGCGGGGGCTCGGGGAATGCGCGCCGGAGCCGCACCGACATCGCGGGCACAAGCAGCAGCAACGGCTACTCGGCCGGGCTGGATGCGTCCTGGGAAGTGGACCTATTCGGCCGCAATCGCAGTTCGGTGGAGGCCGCGACCGCCAATCTTGGAGCCGCCGGCGAAGATTTGAATTCCGTGTATGCCGCGCTCGCCGCGGAGATCGCCTCCACTTACACCACCCTCCGCGCCAACGAAGCCAAGCTCGCGGTGTTGGAGCAAAACATCACCACTCGCGAAGAAACCGCCCAACTTGCCGGTTGGCGCCTCAAGGCCGGCGAGGCGGACTCGCTCGAAGCCACCCAGTCGCAAAGCAGTCTCGAATCGGCCCGCGCAGGGATGCCTTCGCTGAAGCAGGCGATTTCCCAAGGGAAAAACGACCTCGCGCTGCTCGCCGGGAAACCACCCGGAGGGCTGGACCGATTGCTCGCCCGCAGCCGGGGCATTCCCACCCCGCCGTCCAGCCTTGCCGTGGGCATTCCCGCCGATGTGCTGCGTCAGCGGCCAGACGTGCGCACCGCCGGCTATCAGGTGCTCGCCGCCGCCGCGTCCACCCGTGTCACGGAAGCCACCAAATACCCTTCGCTCAATCTCTCCGGCTCGCTGGGCCTGGACACCCTCTCCAGCAGCAATCTGTTTGATCCGGAAAGCGCCGCCGCCAGCGTGGCCGCCAACCTCGCTTCGCCGATTTTCGACGCCGGTCGCATCAAAGCCAATATCGAGGCCGCCCGCGCCAGCGAGGAACAAGCCGTGCTGAACTACCAGAAGGTGGTGCTCACCGCTCTGTCGGAAACCGAAAACGCCCTCATCGCCTGCCGCCGCTCCGCTGAGCGCCTCTCCTCCTTGGGAAAAGCCACGCAGCTCGCCCGCGAGTCCGACGAAGTCGCGCGACAGCGCTACCAGGCGGGTGAAATCGACTTCCTCGATGTGCTGGATTCCCAGCGCACGCTGCTGGCTTTGGAGGACAGCCTGCTCTCCACCCGCACCGACCGCACGACCGCTTATATCCGTCTCTATCAGGCGCTGGGCGGCGGCTGGTCCGCCGGCTCCTGATCCCGGATCCCGGATCCCAATACCTTTCCATTTCATGAAGCCATACGATTCATCAGCAGACCTCGCCACCATCGTTGCCAGCGGCGCTTCGCGCCCAATGAGGAAATGGGTGTTCCTCACCATCGGGACCGCCTTGATCGGCGGGGGCGTCTTTTACTTTATGACGCGCGACAAGAAAGGGGAAAAGCAGGCTGACTACGAAACGGAAGTGGCCAAAACGGGACGCATCTCGCTCATCGTCACCGCCGCCGGCAACCTCGCGCCCACCAACCAAATCATCGTCGGCAGCGAGCTCTCCGGCACCGCCAAGGAAGTGATGGTCGATACCAACGATCAAGTGAAAAAGGGCGACACGCTCGCCAAACTCGACACCTCCAAGCTCGACCAGCAGACCGAGCGCAGTCGAGCTGCCCTTCTCGCCGCGAAGGCCAGAGTGAGCCAGGCTGAGGCCACTCTGGCGGAGACCAGAGCCGCGCTCGCCCGCCAAGAGGAGCTGCTCAAAATCAGCGGCGGCAAGACTCCATCGCGCGCCACCATGGAGACCTCGCGAGCCACCGTTTCGCGAGCCCAAGCGGATTTGGAAAGCGCCCAGGCCACTGTCACCGGTGCGGAGGCGGAAGTCCGTTCGTTTGAAAGTGATCTGGCCAAAACCGTCATCCGCTCGCCGGTCGATGGGATCGTGCTCTCCCGTTCCATTGAAGTCGGCCAAACCGTCGCCGCCTCCTTTACCGCTCCGACGCTGTTTACCATCGCAGAGGATCTGAAGAAAATGGAACTCCTCGTGAACGTATCGGAAGCCGACATCGGACGCATCGAAGCCGGCCAGACCGCGACGTTCAGCGTCGACGCGTGGCCGGCTCGCAATTACACCGCCAAGGTTAAAAAAGTGGCCTTCGGCGCGGTCGGCACCGGCACTACCGCTTCGTCCGGCAGCAGCAGCGGCAGCAACGCTTCGGCCAGTTCGGTGGTCACCTACAGCACCGAGCTTGAGGTGACCAATGAAGACCTTTCGCTCCGCCCCGGCATGACGGCCACGGTGGACATCGCCATCGTGGACAAGCCGGACATCCTCGTCGTTCCCAATGCCGCCCTCCGCTTCGATCCCGTCGCCGCCGCCGCCATCGGCAAGCCTGACGACACCAAGAGAACCCTCGTGCAAAGCCTCTCTCCCGGCGGCGGCCGGCGCTGGCGCGGCACCCCACCTCCGAAGCCGGGCTCGGCGGATTCCGCTCCCAAGGTCTGGACGCTCAAAAATGGCGAACCTTCCGGGATCAACGTCACTCTTGGCATCACTGACGGACGCCTGACCGAGATCTCCGGCGGAAATCTGACGGCCGGCACCCCGCTCATCATCAGCATCAAGCCGCCCAAGCCCGAATGAACTCGGAAAAGCTCATCGAACTCCAGGGGATCACCAAGCGCTATGGCACCGGCGATGCCGCCTTCCTCGCCCTCCGCGGGGTCGACCTGACTATCCGTGGCGGCGAGTTCGTCGCCATCATGGGTCCCAGCGGTTCAGGGAAATCCACGCTGATGAATCTGTTGGGATGTCTCGACACCCCTACCGCCGGCTCCTATCGGTTCAAGGGCATCGAGGTCGAGCGACTCAACAAGGACCAGCGCTCGCTGCTCCGACGGCACGCGCTGGGATTCATTTTCCAGGGGTTCAACCTGCTCGCCCGCACGTCCGCACTCGAGAATGTCGAGCTCCCCTTGCTCTATCGCGGCTACACCCGCAAACAACGCCATGAGATGGCCCGGGAAGCCCTGGCTCAGGTCAGCCTGTCGGACAAGGAACGCAACACCCCGGCCGAACTTTCCGGCGGCCAGCAGCAACGCGTCGCCATCGCCCGCGCCATCGTCACCAAGCCAGACACCCTGTTCGCTGACGAACCCACGGGGAACCTCGATTCCAAAACCACCGTCGAGATTATGGACCTCCTCCGCAAACTCAACTCTGAGCGCAATATCTCCATCATTATGGTCACCCACGAGGACGAGGTCGCCGGCTGCGCCCGTCGCATTATCAACGTCCGCGACGGTCTGATTTCGGACGACGTCGTCACCCGCTAGCATTTCCCGCCATGATCGCCATGACTTTCAACGCGATGCTCATCGCCATCCGCGAAATCCGGCGGAATCTGATGCGCTCGTTTCTCACCGTGATCGGAATCGTCATCGGCGTGGCCGCGGTGATCACCATGGTCACCCTCGGCCGGGGCGCCACCGAGATGGTCAAACAACAGATTTCCAAAATGGGCAACAACCTGCTCATCCTCCGTCCGGGTCAGGGATGGGGTGGCGGCGGAGCGCCGATGTTCAGCATGGAGGACGTCGATGCCATCCGCGATCAGGTGCCAGGCATCGCGTCGGTCGCTCCTTTCGTTTCCAACAACGCCACGGTAGTTTATCAGCAGGAAAGCCGAACCTACGATGTGCAGGGCACCACCCAGAACTACTTCGACATCGGAAATTGGAAGATCGCCGTCGGCCGGTTTTTCACCGAGGCCGAGATCGCCGACTCCGCACCCGTCTGCGTGATTGGCGAGACCATCCGAAAGGAACTCTTCGGCGAGGGCGTGGACCCGATCGGCAGCAAGATCCGGGTGAAAAACATGACGCTCGAAGTCATCGGCCTCACCGCAGTCAAGGGTCAGGGCGGCTTCGGCGATGATATGGACGACAGCTTGACGACGCCCTACACCACCATCATCCGGCGCCTTTCGGGCCGCCAGAGTGGAAGAAATTTCAACCAGGTGATGATCTCCGGCAAAGATGGCTACCTCACTACGTACATCGTGGCGGACGTCGCTGCGTTGATGCGGGAGCGCCGCAAAATCACCGCCAATGAGACAGACAACTTCAACGTCTTTGACTCCAAGCAGCTCGCGGAAACCATCAGCGCCAGCACCAAAGTGATGACGTCATTGTTGGGCGCAGTGGCCGGCGTCAGCCTGCTCGTCGGCGGCATCGGCATCATGAACATCATGCTTGTCTCCGTCACCGAACGGACCCGCGAGATCGGCATCCGCCTGGCCATCGGTGCCCGGGCGCGGGAAGTGCTGCTCCAGTTCCTCGTCGAGGCGGTGACTCTTTCCTGCGTCGGTGGCGTGGCTGGCATTGCCCTCGCCTACGGCCTGTGTGTCATGCTGGCAGAAGTGGTCGGCGCTCCCTTCCTCTTCGATCCCAAAATCAATATCATCTCATTCGTCTTCTCCGCCGCCATCGGCATCCTCTTCGGTTTCATGCCAGCCCGCCGCGCCGCCAGACTCGACCCCATCGACGCGCTCAGGCATGAATAATTCGGGAAGTCAGCCGCCAAACTGTCCGCCACGTCCGCTCGCCACGTGTTCAAGGGCGCCCGCATGATCTGTCGTTCCGCTCGAATCGACGGGATCCTCAGTTTCGATCCAATGGGGACGGTGAAACCGACGAAAAAAATCGATACGCCCCGGAGAACTCGCCACCCGTTCACAGTCGAGGAAATTCACCAAATCGTCCCGGCCTGCGACGAAGAGTGGCGGGGGCTGGTAATCTTCGCCCTGCATGGTCAAAGCCGCCGGCGCGCCGGACGCCACCGTCAGGACCCCTCGTCGCCCACGAAACCCTCGCCATGTCCTCACACGACAACCACGTCGGCAAGGATTCGCTCGTGTCGGCCGTGACGGGCCTGCCGGGTTTTATACGGGCTCCCCTACCTGAAGAGTGAGGATTCAATGTAATGCCACGAGTTCCAGGCGCGGCCCAAGGGGCGGATTGAGAAGGGAATCCACCAACCCAAAGCCACGTGGCAATGCTTGCGGTCGAGAATGCCATCCGCCCTACCGCCTTCGGAAAAAAGAACTGGCCCTTCATCGGCGCCCCCAAAGCCGGTTCCAAGGCCGCCACCTTTGACACCCTGCCCGGCTCCTGCCTGCGGCGGGGACTTAACCCTCGCGATTACCTGCTCTGTCTCTTCGACCACCTGCCCACCGCCACCAACCAGACAGCGGCCAATCTCACCCCGGCGGCCTTCGCAATCACATCGAACAAATCATTGGCGACGTTCAGCAGGCTTTCGCGCTCCCTGCCCTTCAGGATCGTGTCACTCACACCGGGTCTGATGGTCCGGGTTTCCGGAGCACAGATTGTCAGACATTAACATTTGCCACCCATCGGTCACCCCGGCGGCGTCCACCTGAAAAACCGCTCGGACATCGCCGCCTACTGCGATGCCATCGAGCGCGGTGAACACGCCGTCTTCCGCGCCTACGCCACCGACCCGCAGGAGCGCCTCATCCTCGAATTCATCCTGCAACTCAAGCTCGGCTCCGCCTCCCCCACGCACTATCAACAAAAGTTCGGCGTCAAAGTCCTCGAAAAATTCGCCCCCCAGCTGGCCTCCCTCCAGCAGGAAAGTTTCGCCACCATCACCGCCGACGAAATCACCATCCACCGCGCCGGCCTCCTCCAGATCGACCGCCTGCTCCACGGATTCTTTCTGCACCACCATCGGCATGCGCGTTATACCTGAAGTTGCCCCTGTTCCCTGGAGGCGAAGCGTTTAACCTTTGAACCGCACGGCCCGCGTTGAGGCTGCCTCCCTCAGGCTTTATGAAGCCTCATACTCCAGCAAAAGATTTGGGCTGCATTCATCGTTTTGTCTCGGCATTTCCTCGTAATTCGCGTGGTAATTTGCCCCGTGTCTTGTGACATTTCCCAGAACACCGATCACTTCATTTGACTCAATCACCTCCATTGAGAGGTTTTACATACCGTTTGAACCAACTGCTAACTTCTGAAGAGTATGCCACTGAACGGCCGTCGACCACACCCACCTCCCCGCTTCCATTGAATCCATATGTTTTCCCGTCACATAGGAAGACGGCTCTTATATCCCTGTGGGGTTGATCCAGAAAACTAAATCGATCTCCCTTAATCGCGTTCCAGTCAATGACACAAGGGTCCGATTGCGGCTTCTTAATAAGAATTTCCCTATCTGGATTGGCAACAACCCGCTTTGCGGACAGTGCGAAAGGATACATATTTTGAAACCGAACTATAAAAACCTTGCACACCGGAGCATCGGCGACTGCGGGTTGGTTTCCGGCAAGAGTAGAGTGAATTAACACACAAAAAAATACCAGTAAATGTCTCTTCATATATTTATCTTCATATCTATTTTTACAACCACTAAACTGCCACACAAATTACGAAGAAAAACGAGACCACCAAATTCGTCTTCCGCGATGGCCTCCTCAAGATCGGCCGCAAACCATCTCCCGGGTGAATAACCATCGGGGGAGCCACTATTTTTTGGAGGATTCGAGCCAGGTCAGCGCTTGATCCATGAGATCGGCGGTTGCTGCGGCATGGCCCTGTTCGGGGTGTTCAAAGAGCTTTGATTCGACCCCTGCCTTGTTCCATGCGGCGACCCCCAGTTGGATCGAGGCGTAGTTGGCATCCTTCGGACCGCTGACCCAGGCGAACTTCTTTTTCTGACGCGCCACCTCGCGGATGTCCCCTGCTTCCAGATAGGGAAAACATTGCGCCGAGGTGGGGAATGATCCACGGGAGCAATCGATCGCTTTGAATTCAGCGTAGTTGACGCCGATGGTCGTCGCCATCGCCCCGCCGCCGGAGGTGCCTGACACAAAAAGGCGGTTGGGATCTGTTTTGTAGTTTGCGCTGATGGTCGCGACAGAATCCAGCGCCAAGGCGATCCGCCGCATGTCGGCCTGCTCGTTGCCCGCTCCGAAAGGCGAGCAATAGATCAGTTTTTTCTCTGCAAAAAGTTTGTCCCAGCCTGGTCGCAGGTTGACTCCGCCATTGCCGGGGGAGATATAGATCAACACCCCATAGGCCACGGTCCCATCATAGTCCGGCGGCACAAAAGTGAGCATCTGGCCGGTGCCCGCTTTTTTTTTCCACATCACTGCCGTCTCGGCGGTGGTATTGGTATCGGTCGCGGGGGCATCAACGATTCCTTTTGAGGTGGTGTAGAATTCCTTCAATGATTTGCCAAAACGGCCGGAGTAGTAGCCATTCCAGTCAGGAAACGCCCTGGTGGCAATTTCCATTTTTGCCGGCTCTCCCTGAGGGATTTTCAACTCCTGAGGCTTGGCCGGGGGAGGCGTTGCCGGCGGCTCAGGGCTTTTTGGCAATTCCCGGAGATAGGTCTGATCGGCTTCGCTCAATTTGGCGACAGCGATCCGATGTTCCTTCCCCTTGATGGATAATGTCACCTCACCGCCGGACTGGGAAACAAAGTCCGCAGTCAGCTTCCTTCCCGTGACGTCGGTCCATTCCCGTTGATCCGCCTTTGCCGCATTGGTCAGAAAGGTTCCAAGGCAGGCGACCAGCACTGACCACGCAGCAAGTTTTTTAAATGTCATTTGGTTGATGGGAACTGTTTTTTTACTTGGAACGCATTACCCTGAAAAGGACTCTGACGGGCCACGGATAGCACCAATGGGACTGATAATCACGGATTTAGCTGAACAGGAGGATTCATCCAAAAGATGGGGGGTTTATCTGTGCTGAATCCGTGATCATCAGTTCAATCCGTGCTATCCGTGGGCTCCCATTTTTCCATTTTGGATTACAGCGCTTGCTTTGGCTTGTTCCGGAGGGCGGTCCACATCCATTGCCCCATGCCCGGAACATTTGGTCGGGCAAGCAGGACACAGGATCGCCAGCTCCTGGCAGCCATCCGTCAGGGAGCCTGGGGCAGCGCTTTGACGTGGGCGGCGAACTCCACTCCGTTGACTTTCCCTTCCACGGGAGTGCTGGCGAGGTGGATGCCTTTGACGTCGTAGGTGCGGCCTTCGGCGGAGAGGGCTTTGATGCCGTAGAACTTGCCATCGGGGGCGACGGCCTTGATGTTGATGATGCTCCCATTGCGGCTGACGCCTTTGACATCCAGCTTCTCGCCTTCGGGGGTGATGGCTTTGATGGACAGGATCACGCCGTTTTCACCGATGGCTTTGACGGGCGCCAGTTTGTCCTCACTGACGAGGATTTTCACGGGAAGCCTGGCCTCGCCCACGAGGGCTTTGACATCAAAGAGGTGATGGTTGCCATCGCTTTCGATCGCTTTGACGGGGTAGATCTTGCCGTCGGCCCCGATCGCTTTGACATCAAGGAGGCGGCCTTCCGGGTGCACGGCTTTGACATTCCAGATGACTTCTTCGGCCGCCCGCAGGGGAGCGGCGGTCAGGGAAGAGGCGACGGCGGCAACTACGGCAACGAAGATGGTTTTCATGATTTTCCAATCTAACCAGCCGGGCGGACCTGTCAAATGGCTCCAAGGATGGTCCCGTCGGTGCTCCGGCTACTTCCGGGGGACGACCGCCCGGCCATCGGTGACTTTGTCAGGCGGGTGCAGCAGCACGGTTTGGCCCAGGGAGAGGCCGCTCTTCACTTCGGCCTGGAGGCCGTTGTTGTGACCGGCGGACACTTGGACCGCACGGGCTTTGCCGTCTTCCAGCAGGAAGGCCATCCAGTCATCGCCCCGGCGGAAGAGCGCCCCGGAAGGGACCTGGAGCACGGCATCGGCTTTCCAGGTAATAATGCGCGCCTCCACCCGGAAGCGGTCGCCCAGCCATTTGCCGGGAGGGGGCTGGTCGAGAAAATCGACCCGCACCTTCACCCGCTGCTCCTCTACCCCGAGCGCGGAAAATTTGGTATAACCGCCTGGCTCGACCAACGAGACCCGGCCCCGCAGGGTGGTATCGCCGCCCCACTTTTCGATAGTGACCTCCGCCCCGGCCTGCACGGACACGGCATCGCTGGAGAGCATTTCAATCTCGGCTTCCAAGTCGGCTGGGTCGCCGACTTCCATCAGGGGAAGGCCGGGAGTGACGGCGCGGGCGCTTTCCTCGAAGACGTTGAGGACAAACCCATCCACCGGTGCCTTGAGCACAAAGGGTCCGATTTTCCCGGAGGTGGTATCGCCGGCCTGACGCGCCGCGGCCTGCGCCTGGGCCAGTTCGTAGTCGGACACCTGCACGGCAAACCGGGCGGCGTTCAATTCGCGCAGCAACAGTTCCACGGCGTTGGCGGCCTGGTCCATTTCACGGACGGAGATGGCTCCGGTTTTGAGCAGCAGCTGGAGGCGGGCCTTTTCCTTGTTGGCCAGTTCGAGGGCGGATTGAGCCCGTTCCTGCTGGGCCGAGCGGAGTTGTTGATTGGCCTGCGCGGCCTGGACGCGGGCCTCGGCTTCGGCCATGGTCCTGGGATCCAGAAAGTTGGAGGGAGCGGGATGGATGGTGGCCAGCACGGTTTTACCGGCCTCGATCTTTTCCCCGGCGCGGAGGGGAATTCGTTCCAGCATACCCGCAACCGGTGGAGAAATGGTGTGGCGGTGACGGATGCGGGTCTTGCCTTCCTCCAACACAAACACACTCATCGGTCCGGAGGAAACCACGGCGGTTTCCACCTCAATGGGACGTGGGCGGAATCCGGCGATCAGGGCAGCGATCAGGCCGAAGGCCAGCAGCCAGACGAAGCTGCGGCGCAACAGGCCGGCCCGGGACCGGCGGCCATTCTGGGGAGTGGTGGAGGGAGCGTTCATGGGGGAAAATCAATCGCGCGCTTTGAGCACGCCAAGGAGATCAAGGTGCCGGAGGCCGCGGCTGACCACGGCAAAAGAGACGGTGGAGGAAACCAGCACCACCAGCACCGCAGTGGCATAACTGCGCAGTCCTATCATGAACGGCAGCCGCACGGTCTCGGTGCTGGCGGCGGTGACGATGCCCTTGGCCAGGCCGGTGCCGATCAACAATCCCACCGGCACCGCCACTACCGTGAGCACCACCAGTTCACTGATCAGCACGGTGGCCACTTCCCGGTGATTGAAACCGACCACCCGCAGGGTTGCCAGTTCGCGGCTCCGTTCGGAAAGGGCGATCCGCGCACTGTTATAAACGACCCCGAAGCTCACGATGATGGAGAAGGTGAAGTACAGTCCCTGCACCAGATTGATCATTTCCGCGGTGCTCTGGCGGAAGGCCTGACGGGAGGCATTTTTGATCGCCAGGGAGGCGATGAGCGGACTCTCCTTGACCTTTTCCAGAAAGAACGGCCATTGCTTCGCATCCACCGTCAGATGGGCTCCGCTGATGCTGCCGCCTTCCTTCATCAAGCGGCGCAGGGCATCGATATCCATGTAGGCGGCCACTCCGGTATAGTCCGTGATCAGGCCCTGGATGACCGCATTGACCACGGGCCGCCGGCCTTCCTGCACTTCCAGGGTCACGCTATCGCCCGGCTTGGCTCCGAGGATTTCCGCGAGCTTGGCAGAGATCAAGAGGCCCGAGGGAGGCAGACCGACCGGAGTGCCTGAGTCATCCAGCAGCCGGCTCAGACGGGAGCCCGGGATCATGCCAGTGACGCCCAACCGGCGGGATTGATGGCCGAACCGCAGGCGCGCCGGCACGCTGCGGAATTCCTCTGTGGAAATGACGCCTGGCAGATGCGCGAGGTTATTCAGTGCGGAGGCGGAACCGGGTTCGATCAGGGACACACTGACATTTTGCCGCTGGGCCATGTCCCACTGGAAATCCATCAGGTAATCAATCGCATCCCGCATCGCGCCGGGCACAATCGGGATGCCGGTGGCCAGGGCGAGGCCGAGCGCGGCGAAGAACGACTGCCACGGCCGGCGTTCGATATTCCGCATCGCCATGCGCAGGGAGGAACCCGCCAACCGCTGCAGGCCGAGCCGCTCCAGGAGGGAGGTGCGGTATTCCGCCGGGGGCTCCGGACGCATGGCTTCGGCCGGCGGCAGTTTCACCGCCTGACGCACCGCGCCGATCACGCCGGCGAACACTGCCACGCTGCTGGCAATAAAGGCGCTGCCCACGGCCAGGTAATCCGCGTGGAAGGTGAGGGAGGGAAACCGGAAGAATCGATGATAGACGGAAACCACCCCGCTGCCCAGCCAGACCCCGGCCACGCCTCCGAGAACCGTGCCACCCACCACGATGACGAGGGCAAATTTCAGAAAATGCCAACCAACCTGGGCGGAGGAATAACCAAGGGCCTTGAGCTGTGCGATCTGCTCCCGCTGGAGCCGGATCACCCTTGTCAGGACCGCACTGCTCATGAAGGCGGCGATGCTGAGAAAGACGGTAGGAAAAGCGACCGACAGGCCATGCAGCACATTCAACTCGTCATCGAGGCGCTTGGCGGAACCGTGATCGTTCCTCGCATAAGCCACCAATCCTCCATAGGGAGCAAGGATGCGGTCCAGCGCGGCCATGACCGGCGCGACCGCTTCTCCGGGAGCCACATCCACCACCACACTGTTGAAGGCGCCATCGAGTTCGAAGGCGTCGGCCAACTCCCGCTCGTTCATCCAGAAGATCCCAAAGCGACGGTTGTCCGGGAGGGAATCCCCCGGCCGTGCCTCGAAGACAAACTCCGGGGAAAGCGCAATACCGGTGATGGTGAGGCGCTCGCGGGCACCGTGCAGGATGGCATCCAGCTGGTCCCCTGGTTCAAACCCATGCGCCTCCGCAAAAGCCTCGCCCACCACGACTTCGTTCTGGCTATCCGTGGCCGGCAGGCGGCCCCGGCGGAGATAAAGCTGATGGAGCTGCTGAGGCCGGTCATCCGGAATGGAAATGATCGTGCCATCGGCCGGTTCCAGCATTCCTGGCAAATCCAAGGTGAGCCGTCCCGTGACGCGGGTCTCCACCACCGTCACCCCGGGGATCTCCAGCAAACGGCTGCGCAGGGCATTGGGCGCCCGCTTCAAATCCGAAAACACATCTCCAAAACGGTTTTTGGCATAATAAGCGTCGCGGGTGGACTCCAGGGACAGGATCAGACTGCTGGTCATGATCATCATGGCCAGACCGCAAGCCATGACGAGGCTCACGGCGAGCATCTGGCCCTTCATATGGCCCAGATCGCGGAGCAGCTTCAGGTCAAGAGGGGCCAGGATCATGACTACCAGGCGAGGGTGTGAACGTCGCGGCGATGGGCGTTGGACTGGATGTCCGTGATACAGCCGTCCGAAAGATGGATCACTCGGTCCGCCATGTCGGCAATGATGGCGTTGTGGGTGATGATCACCGCGAGGGTGCCGAAATCGAGGTTCACCTTCTGGATGGCCTCGAGCACGGTGATGCCGGTCTTGACATCCAGGGCCCCGGTCGGTTCATCGCAGAGCAGCACTTCCGGGCGTTTGGCAATGGCCCGTGCAATCGCCACCCGCTGCTGTTGCCCGCCCGAAAGCTGTGAGGGGAAGTTATCCATCCGGTCCCCCAGACCGACCAGCCGCAGGGCTTCCTCCGGGGTCATCGGGTCGCGGGAAATTTCGGTGATGAGCGCGACATTTTCCCGGGCGGTCAGGCTGGGGATCAGGTTGTAAAACTGGAAGATGAATCCCACCGCATCCCGGCGGAATCGCGTCAGGGTGCTGTCACTGGCATGGGTCAGTTCCGTCCCCTGGTAGTGCAGGGTCCCGGCGGTGGGCACATCCAGGCCGCCCAGGATATTCAGCAGGGTGGATTTGCCGCTGCCGGAGGCACCCAGCAGCACGATCAATTCCCCTGCCCTCAAGTCCAGATCCACGCCATCGAGCGCCCGCACGTCAGTCTCCCCGCCCGGATACACTTTGGTCAGACCACGGGCCGAAAACAGCACTTCACCCGGCGGGCGGGCGGGAATGGCAGCAGATTCAGGAAGGGGGGGCATGGCGGGGACAGCAGCAGATCAAACCTACAAGGCCAGCATCCCTGCCGGGGCGCCACCATGAATTTGGGCGGGGAATCCTACCGTGTCCCGGGCGGCAGCTTCCGGGGAATCGGCCCTGGAGGCACCGTTCACGGTTCAACCGGAAGTTCATAACAGACCGCTTCCCGGTCATTCCTGAGCAGCAGATATCGTCCGGCGAGCACCGGGTGATTCCACGTCTTGCTGTTCAGGGCCGCGATCTGGCCGAATTCCTGAAACCCACCAGGCACCGCCGCGGCCAGGTGAACCGTGCCGTTTTCATTCTGCACGATCACCAGATCCTCCACCACAAGGCTCTGGCCGGACCCGAACCGGCCCTCCTTCCAGAGCCGCTCCCCGGTGGCGGGATCAAGACAGGCGAGGCGTCCGTCGTCCAGTCCATACAGATGCCCATTTCTCAAGGCCGGGCTGTTGAACTGGGTCTTGAGTTTCATGCTGCTCCAGACTTCCGAAGCTGTCAGGGAGCCATCGGTTCCGGCAAGCACCTCCACCAATTGGCAGCCCATGCCGTAACCTGCGGACACCAGCACGCGGTTTTCCCCAACCACCACCGGTTGCGAGGCCTTGGGCCACTTCGCGTTGCCCCAGGCATGTTCCCATAACACGGCACCGGTGGCGGGATCGTGGCCGGCCAGGGCGCGGGCATGATTGCACAGAATGACGCGTTTTCCCGCGAGGGTCGCGAGGACAGGAGAGGCATAGGTGGCCTGATCGTCGCCGGCTTTCCAGACCGGGGTGCCAGTGTCGCGTTGATAGGCAAACAGCACCGGACCTTTGGGATTGCCCCCGGTCACGATCACCATGTCGTCCACCAGCAACGGGGAGGCGCTGAGACCCCACTCCAGATTGGATAGTTGGTTTTCCGCCAGGACGGAACGCTGCCAGACCAGTTGGCCAGTGGCGGAGTCAAGGCAGGTCAACAAACCGGTCCCGCCGTAGGCATACACCCGGCCGCCTCCAACCGCGGGGGTGGCATGGGGACCATCCCCACTCTGCCATTGGGAAAAGCGCGCCTTGTCCGAATGCGCCCACCGCAGCTGGCCGGTGAAGAGATCATAGCAACTTACCAGCTCATCGTCCCCGCGTTGCTCCTGAGTGAAGGCGAAGCCGCCCACCACTGCGAATGCCGACCATCCCTCGCCAACCGGTTGCCGCCAGAGTTCCTTGGGCGGGCGGGTTGACCAGTCCCTCGACAGCTTCGCCCCGGTCACGGTGCCATCCCGTTGGGGTCCGAAAAATTGGGGCACTTCCGCGGCCTGGCTGAGCCGGGAGTCATCGGCCACAGAATTTGTGCCGGTCAGGAGGGGAGGAATCGCCAGTCCGGCCCGGGCTCCCGACCACTTCCAGGCCAGCCGCGGCAGGCCGGTGCCATCCATGGTGCCCTGCACCCTTACCGTCAGTTTCATCCCAAGGGCCAACAGCGCCAAAACAGCCAGCCCGGCGAGGCGGGTGCGCCAGGGGAATCGGGGTGTCAGGAGAAACCACAGGAGGTTCAGGCCCAGCACGAGGAGGGTGATCACGGCGAGAATCCACTGCTTCAGATTCCGTTCGAGCTCGGGCATGGCCAGCACGCCCAGCACCCCCACTCCTCCCAGGAGGGTGGTGACGCCAGGAAACCACGGACGGCGGAATGGGCGGGAGACAGGGGGGGAGGCAGGCTCTGGGTTCATCGGTGGAAGGGACGGTTCAGCCCTTTACGCTCCATCGGTTGAACGGGGAATCCACTGTGAATTCAACCCTCCCCGGATTCTCCTCACGGGTTCCTGGGCCCCCGCTTCTACCTGGGCGCTATTTTGAATGCGGCTGAAATTCAGGATTTGCGAAGGATCACCAGGGAGCTTGTCCGCCGCAGCCGGTGTGTTACATTCCGCGATTATCGAATCCCATGAATCATTGTGCCGCCCGTCTCCGGCTTTTCCTCTTTTCCATCGCCCTGCTGGCGGCGTCTCCCTCGAAAGCCGGAGTCAGAGTATTGTATTTGGGGGATTCGTTGAGTTTCGGGGCCTTTGGCACCACGCTGGATAAACATCTGCGGCAGTCCGGCAATCAGGTCTACACGATGGTGACGGGCGGGGCGACGCCTTATTATTGGCTGAGCGATTTTGAATCGGTTTCGGGCGATGCCGGCCATTGGGTGAAGCAGGATGGTTACGAACGGCGGCTGCGCAAGACCCGCGCCGTGCCGAAAATCGAGCCGTTGATCCGGAAATTCCATCCCGATGCCGTGGTGGTGCAGTCCGGGACCAATCTCTACGCTTCCCTCCGGGACAAACGGAAGACTCCGGCGGAACGTGTCAGGAATGTGGAATACCTCGTGGACCGGATGTGCCGGGTGCTGGAGGCGGAGCACTGCCGGGTTTACTGGATCACCCCGCCCGACAGCCATGTGGGCAAGTATCCCCGCGAGTTGCAGGAGCAGATGAGGGAGATCATCAAACGCGTGGCCGGCCGCCATGGGCGGGTTTTCGACAGTTATGCGGTCACCCGCTACAGTGATCCCTATCCAAAAGAGGACGGCATCCACTACGGCCCGGATCAGGCCACCGACTGGGCCCGGCGGGTGGCACGGGATGTCATCCCGTGGGCCCAGCAGGAGCACGCCAGCGCCCCGCCGGCGGAACCAGCCGACCCCTTGCCGGAGGAAACCGTCCGCAAGGCCCTGCCCGTCCTGAATGAAGCCAATACCGTCCGGGTGGAAGCGGTTCTGAGGGAAAAAACCCCGTTTCTTCATCCGGAGAACAGCACCTACCGGAATGCCCTGGCCTGTTATGAATATGAGGTGGTGAAGGTCCTGGAAGGCAATTACCCGGAGCCCAAGCTGCGGGTGGCCCACCTTGTGATGCGCAACAGCCAGCTCCGTCCGGAGATCGACTGGATGCCGGGCCGCCGGGAAGTGCTCACCCTGGTGCCCCTGGCGTCCTATCCGGACACGGAAAAGCTGGAAACCCTTGATGAATTGCCGGAAGCCAACCTTCCCATCCTGACCCCGCGGCAGGGAAGCTAATCCCCGGCCCGGCCCCCGGCCCCACGTTTCATTTCTATTGGTTTTCGGCCGTGACGGCGCGGACGGATCGTGCAGGATGTCTTCCGTTATGACTGAAACTGCTGTTCCTCCTCCTTCGGGTCAACGTTTGGTGAGTCTCGATATCCTGCGCGGCTTCGATATGTTCTGGATTCTCGGGATGGAGGAAGTGGGCATGGCGCTTTTCAAAGCCAGCAATGCCCCGTGGAGCCGCTTTGTGGCGGAGCAGCTGGATCACGCCGCATGGGCGGGTTTCCGTTTTCTGGACCTGATCTTCCCGCTGTTTGTTTTCATCGCCGGGGTGTCGCTGGTGTATTCCACGGATAAAACTGTCGCTGTCGCCGGCCGGCGCGGGGCGGTGGTCAAGCTCTTCAAACGCGCCCTGCTGCTCTACGTGCTGGGCCTGTTGTGTTATGGAGGGCTTTCCAAGGGAATCGACGCGGTGCGCTGGCTGGGGGTACTGCAGCGGATCGCCATCTGCGGCCTGGCGGGGGGCCTCGCCTATCTTTTCCTCAAGGAACGGAGCCGGGTTTTCCTGACAGTTTTTCTGCTGCTGGGTTATTGGGCGCTCCTCGCGCTGGTGCCGGTGCCGGGCATCGGGGCCGGTCATTTCGAGGAAGGCCGGAACCTCACCAACTGGATCGATTCCCAGTATCTCCCCGGATTCAAATGGGATGGGAATCACGACCCGGAAGGCCTGCTCAGCACCCTGCCCGCCATCGCCACCGCGCTGCTGGGCGTGCTCACCGGCGGATGGCTGAAACACCATCCCGGCAGCGTCTGGCGCAAAGCCGCGCAACTCGCCACCGCCGGAGCCGTCCTCGCCGCGCTCGGCTGGGCGTGGCATCCGTTTTTTCCCGTCATCAAAAAACTCTGGACCTCCTCCTATGTCCTCGTGGCCGGGGGCTACAGCCTGATGCTGCTGGCCCTTTTCCTGGCCCTCATTGATGGCTGGAAAGTCCGGCGCGGTCTGCAGCCCTTCCTCTGGATCGGGATGAATCCGATCACCCTTTATTTGTCCCACCACTTTTTCAACTACAGCAAAGTCAGCACCACCCTGTTCGGAGGACCCGTGGCCGGTGCCTTTGGAGCCTGGGGCGAGGTATTGATTGCTTCCGGCACGGTGCTGCTGGGCATCTGGCTGGCGTGGTTTCTGTATTCGCGGAAGATTTTCCTGCGGGTGTAGGAAATGGATCGGCGCTTCGTCCGCCGTTTACATCCGGGTAGGCCTTGCCACCGTAGCACCCACATGAGTGAATCAGTGGCGCAGCCGGATCCATCAACCGTGCGGGACTACCCGGACCGGCTGCCGCCCATGGTGGTGAAGGAACTGAGGCAGGGGCTGCGGGCCCGGCTGTTTGGCGAGACGGTCGCGGGATTCCATCTGGTGCTGCTGGTGCTGATTTTTCCGATGCTGCACTTCGGCCAGGACTCCGAAGTGGCGGGCGCGCAACGGCTTCTGTGGTGGATCTTCTCTGGCGTGCTGGTGCTGCTGCTGCCCCTCCGCGGGCTTTCGGCCCTGATTCAGGAGCGGCGGGAAAACACCCTCGACACCCTGCTCCTGACCAGTCTTTCGGCCGGACGGATCGTGTGGGGCAAGTGGCTGGCGATTGCTGCCCAGATCGCGGTGACCGGGATCTCGCTGGTCCCCTACACCATCATCCTCCACGCCGCCGGAGGCATTTCCGTGACAGAAAATCTGACTGCCCTGCTCCGGCTCGGCCTGCTCGGCTTGACCCTCACCGCCGCTTATGTGGCGCTGTCATGGCATGCCTCATGGCTCTGGCGGGCCGGCCCAGCCCTGATCCTGACGTGGCTGGCCCTGACGCAAGGCACCGGGCCGATGATCAGCAGCCTGACGGGAGGAGACGCGGTTCCTGGCGATGCCGGACTGGTGCGGCTGCTGGCGCAAACCGCCGGCGCGGCAGCATTGATTTATCTGCTGCTGGAAGGCGCCTCCAGCCGTCTCGGGCCGTGGACAGAGGATCACCGGACCGGGCCCCAACGGCTGGGCCTCGCCCTGCCGCTCCTGCTGGCCGCCGGGGCGGGGCAGGCCGCGTGGCAGGAGGTGTTGGGGCCCGTGGCACTGGCGGGGCTGACCTTGATTTCCCTGACCGCTTTGACCGCCCCGTGGCCACCGCCCCGGACGGTTTCCCTTCAGGGATGGCAGCGGTGGCACCATGCAGGACAGGGGTGGCCCCAGGGCGTGGCGTGGGCCGTGGTGGCCTGGAGTTTGATGCTTCTGGTGACGGGACGCTGGCTTCCGGCGGATCAACGGGCGGTGACTCTGCAGCTGATGGCATGGCTGTTTACCGGAAGGTTATTGTTATTCTGTTTTCCGGAACCCAGACGGAACAGTGCCACCGCGCTCCTCGGCACGGGGCTGATCCTGCTGCTGGCGCAGGCGGCGCTGTTGCTGGCTGCGGACCTGCTGAACCTGCCCGCCCTCAAGACCGCCGCCACGGCGATTCCGGGAGGGATGGCAGGCATGAGCCCCCATCCCGCCATGGGCTGGATTGCGGGCAGCGCGGCTGGACTATGCAGCCTGCTGGCCCTGGCAGCGGTGGGCCGGCATCGTCCTGACAGACAGGAGGGCGGGTTGTGATCACGCCGGCTGGACCCGATCCCGTGATGGTCCGGGAAGCTCATGCCCGGGCGCGGGAGTGGGCGGGATTGTTCCGCCTGCCGCTGCGGCAGCAGAACTGGCGCGGGATGGCGGGCAGCCATGCGGGCATGGGAACCGGAAGTTCCTTGGATTTCCAGGACCACCGGGCCTACGCCCCCGGGGATGATCCGCGGCATATCAACTGGCAGGCTTTTGCCCGGACCGGAAACTATTCGATGAAGCTCTTCCGCGAGGAAGTGCGGCCCGCCATTGATTTGTTATGGGATCTCTCCCCCTCCATGTGGTTCGATCCGGAAAAGGCGAAACGCTCTGCGGAGTTGATGGCCTTCACCGTGGAGGGAGCACTGCGGGCCGGAGCCACTCCGCAGGTCTGGCTGGCCCAGGGCGCCACGGTGGTGCCGGTGCCGCCGGAGGCAGCGGTGGCCGGGGCATGGACCACGCTGGCGCCCCCCGCCATCATTGCCGGAAACGGTCCCGCCGCCCTGCCGCTCGACCGGGTGCCGTGGCGCGCCCGCTCGCTCCGGTTGGTGGTGAGCGATCTGCTGTTTCCGGGAGGACCGGAAGGAGCGGCCGGCCTCTTGTCAGGACAACAGGGACGCGGGGTGGTGCTGGCCCCGTTTTGTCAGGCAGAGGCCGATCCATCGTGGCAGGGGAATATCGATTTTGTGGACGTGGAAAGCGGCCGGAGTGAACCACGCCGGGTGGAACCCGCCCTGCTGCGGCGTTACATGGCAGCGTATGCGCGGCATTTCTCCCTCTGGAAGGAGGCCTGCCGCCGTCAGGGCGTGGCGCTCGCCCGGGTGCCGTCCGGGCTCCCCTTCCCTCAGGCCCTGCAACTGGAGGCGCTCCCGTCCGGGGCGGTGGAACCATGGGCGTGATGCTGGGCCAGCCCTGGGGATTGCTGGCGCTGCTGGGCCTCCCGGCGGTCCTGGCGATTCATCTGCTGCAGCGGAGGGCGGTGGTGATTCCGGTGAGCACCCTGTTTCTGTTGGAATCCCTGCCACGCGAAAGCGATGCCGGCCGGCGCGTGGAACGGCTGCGGAAGTCCCTGCCCCTCGGGCTGCAATTGCTGGGGGTGCTGATCCTGACATGGCTGCTGGCGGACCCGCAATGGCTGGAAAAAAACAGCGTGCAGCGGATCGCCGTGGTACTGGACAGTTCAGTGTCGATGTCCGTGGCCAAGCCAGTGGTGCTGACAGATTTGCCCCGCGATCTGGCCCGGTTGGCCTCGGCCACCACCCAGTCGGAGGTGTATCTGCTGGATAGCCGGCAGACCGGCGGACCCCTCTATCATGGGCCGGAGGGCGAAGGCATCGGCACCGCTCTCGGGGCGTGGCGGCCGGCCGGGGGGACGCATGATCCCACCCCGGCGCTGCGGCTGGCCCGCAACCTGGCCGGCCTTGAAGGCCTGGTGTTATACGTGACTGATGCCGCGGCCGACCTGCCGCCGGGCGTCCAGCTTTATGCCTGTGGCCGTCCGGTGGACAACGCCGGAATTGCCGGGGTGACGGTGGAGGAAATTTCCGGCCAGTTGGAATGGCGGGCCACCCTGCGGAACTACAGCGGCACCGCCCAGACCCGTCAGTGGCAGGTGATCGCCGGGAGCGCGGTGCTTTCGTCCGGAAATCTGACCTTTCCTCCCGGCGGGCTCGAACAGCAGCGCGGCGTCTTCCCCCCGGGGGTGGATGAATTGACCCTGACTTTATCTCCGGACGCCTTTCCGGTGGATGACGTTGCTCCCGTATTGCGGCCGAAATTGAAGGAAGTCACTGTTTCCCTCCCCGCCTCAGCCGGCACGGCCGAGCCGCTTTATGAAGCCTTGTTCGCCAGTCTGCCCGGCGTGCGCATCACGCCTGCCGGAGCCGCCGTGCCGGTGGTGGCGTATGATCCTCTGAATCCGCAACTGCCCGCAGGCGCGGCCGTGATTTTCGTCAGGGACCCCAAAGCTTCCGCCCCGGTCCTGTCCGGCACCCTGCTGGTGGAGAAACATCCGCTCACCGATGGCCTCGGCTGGCAGGGTCTGGTTTGTCAGGATTCCATCAGGGTGCCCCTGCGCCCGGAAGACGAACCGCTGGTATGGATCGGGGACCGCGCGGTGGTTTTCCTGCGCACCACGGGCGACCGGCCGCAGCTTTGCTTCAACTTCGATCTCAACAAAAGCAATGCCCGCCGCCTGCCGGCGCTGGTGCTCACCCTGCACCGCTGGATGGATGACTACCGCCAACAATGGCCGGCGGAGGAATGGACCCTGACTGAATGCAGCCAGGCCCTGCCGGTTGCGGTGCTGCCGGCCCCCGCACCTCCGGTCCTGACCCTGCGCACGGTGGGCATGCCTGACGGTTCACGCCCGGCCCGCGAGGCGACCCTGCTGCGGGCTCCCGACCTCCCCGGGGTTCTGGAAGTCTGGCAGGGCTCCACCCGCCTGCTGCGGACCGCCAGCCATTTCGCCGACGTCCGGGAAGCCGACTTCACCGGCAAGGGCACCCAGCAGGACCTCTCCGGGGCCACGGCAGCCGTGACGCGCCAGCACAGCCGGGAAGACCCCGCCTGGCGCGGCTGGTTGCTGGCCCTGCTCGGCCTGACGGGATTCAGTTGGTGGTGGCTGGGCCGCCTCCCCCGCCCGGCTGGCCTTACCCCACTTTCCCCCACTCCCCGATGAGGCCGCTTCCCCGAAACTTTACATCGGCCTCGCGCGTCCTTATTATATTCCCATGCACGCTTCTCTCCTGAAATTCCCCGCCTGCGCCACGGTGGTGCTTTTCCTCACGCTGGCGGCCGCTTCCGCGCAGGAATCCCCCCTCGCCAAGCCGCTGCGGAAGTTTGACGCGAACAAGGACGGCAAGCTCACCGGCAACGAAGTGGTGCTGGCCCGGCAGGCCTTCAACCGGGGCGGCAAGGACCTGCAAATGGATGGCCGGGCCTGGAAGGAAATCATGGAACGGCGGAAGCGGACTTGGAAAGAACAGCAACTGGGCTACCTCGACCTGAACGGGGATGGAAAACTCGACGATGCCGAAAACCAGCGGGGAGACCTCGTCTGGGAGGAAATTGCCAAGGAATTTGACAAGGCCCGCATGGAGATCCTCGTCAAATACGACCAGAACGATGATGGGGAACTCGATGACAAAGAGCGCCAGGCATCCCGCGGGGAATTTGAGACCCGCCGCAAGCAAATTGAGGCCAAGGCGATGGCCGCGCACCCGAAACCCAGTGCTCCCGGCACCTGATTTCCCCTGAAACGGGGACCCCTCCCGGAGTCTTCAGCGGCTGCCTCCGGCGCCCTGCAAGCCGCTCCAGTTGGCGGAAATGAGGGGACAAGCCGCGACTTCTGGAGAAGTTTTACCTTGATTATCAATCAGTTCCGCCTTGAAGCGCGGCCCGCCATTTGCTTTTTTGGGAAAACCCCTCCACGGTGCGCCGCCTCACTGTATTTACTGGAAAGCCGACTTCTCATGGGAAAGACTCTGATTATTGCCGAAAAACCAAGCGTTGCCACTGAACTCGCCCGGGTTCTGGGGAAGCTGCCTGGCATGACCAAATTCGAGAAGGAAAAGGACTGGTTCGAGAACGAGACCCACATCATTTCCTCCGCGGTCGGGCACCTGCTGGAACTCTCCCTGCCGGAAGCAGCCGATGGCAAAAAGCCCAAGTGGAACTTTGAGAGTCTCCCAATTCTGCCGGATCACTTCGCGCTCAATCCCATCGAAAAAAGTGCCGAGCGTCTCGCCGTCCTCAAAAAACTCCTCAAACGCGCCGATGTCACCGCCGTCATCAACGCCTGCGATGCCGGCCGCGAGGGGGAGCTGATCTTCCGCTACATTATACAAGCGGCGGGCTGCAAAAAACCGGAGAAACGCCTTTGGATGCAGTCGATGACCCAAGGGGCCATCACCGAAGCCTTCGCCCATCTCCGCGATGAACAGACCATGCAGCCGCTGGCCGATGCCGCGGTGTGCCGCAGCGAGAGCGACTGGCTGGTCGGCATCAACAGCACCCGCGCCCTCACCGCCTTCAATTCCCGCAACGGGGGGTTCCTCAAAACTCCGGTCGGCCGCGTCCAGACGCCCACGCTGGCCATCCTCGCCAAACGCGCCAAGGAAATCGCGGCCTTTGTCAGCCGCGACTACTGGGAAGTTTTCGGTGACTTCCATGTGCAGGCCGGGGATTACCGCGGCCGGTGGTTCAACGAAGCCTTCAAAAAGGACGAAACCGACGCCCACGCCCGCCCCGAGCGCCTCTGGAACCTCGCTGATGCCGAGGCCATCCGCGACCGCTGCGAAGGCAAACCCGGGGTTATCGAGGAAATCCGCAAGCCCAGCAAACAGGCTCCGCCCCAGCTTTACGACCTCACCAGCCTCCAGCGCGAAGCCAGCAACCGCTTTGGCTTCAGCGCCCGCCGCACCCTCCAGCTCGCGCAGTCCCTCTACGAAGGCCACAAGGTCCTGACTTATCCCCGGACAGACTCCCGCTACCTGCCGGAAGATTACCTGCCCAACGTGAAGGACGTCATGAAGGGGTTTGCCCGCCTCGGCGCCTCGGACCGCGATTCCCTCGCGGACGACCTCAGCAAACACGCCGACACCGCCCTCACCAAAGGCTACGTCACCGGCACCAAACGCGTCTTCGACACCACCAAGGTCAGTGATCACTTTGCCATCATCCCCACCGGCCTGACGCCCAAGAAGTTGAGCGCCGAGGAATCGAAACTCTTCGACATGGTGACCCGCCGCTTCATCGCGGTCTTCTTCCCCAGCGCGGAATTCGAACTCACCACCCGCATCACGCGGGTCGGCAGCGATGCCTTCAAGACCGACGGCAAAGTCATGCGCGTCCCCGGGTGGCTTGAGGTCTATGGCAAACAGGCTGCCTCGGATGGCGAACAATCCATCGTCGCCGCCGAACCCGGCGAGCCTGCCCAGCCGGTTGCGATCGAAGTCGAAGCCAACGCCACCAAGCCACCCGCGCAATTCACGGAAGCCACTCTCCTTTCCACCATGGAAGGCGCCGGCAAACTCGTGGACGACGATGAACTCCGCGAAGCCATGAGCGAACGCGGCCTCGGCACTCCCGCCACCCGTGCCGCCACCATCGAAGGCCTGATCTACGAGCAATACATCCTACGCAACGGCCGCGAACTGATTGCCACGCCGAAGGGCATCAACCTCATCGACCAGCTGGGCGAAATCGGGGTGGAAGTCCTGACTTCCCCCGAAATGACCGGCAACTGGGAGTTCAAACTCAAGCAGATGGAAGCCGGCAAGCTCGACCGGTCCACCTTCATGAGCCAAATCCGGAAGCTCACCACCGAGGTCGTGGACAAAACCAAAGCCTACGCCCTCGTCGCCAAGACCCGGGAATACGATGATCTGAAAGTGCAGTGTCCCGTCTGCGGCGAAGCCTCGCTCAAACAGACTGACAAGTTCTTCCAATGCCGCAATCCTGAGTGCGGTTTCCGGGTTTTCAAAACCGTCGCCGGCCGCGTCCTGACCGAAGATGAAGTAGCCACCCTGATCCGCGACCGCTACGTCGGCCCGCTGGAAGGTTTCCGGAACCGCTTTGGTCAGGAATTCGCCGCCGGCCTGGAACTCACCGCCGAAAACAAGGTCGGTTTCCAGTTCACCAAAACCGAAGTCCAGGAAAAACAGGCCGAAGCCCTCGAGGACAAATCCAACGCCCTCTGCCCCTGCCCGGTCTGCAAACTCGCCGGCAAGGACAACATGATCTACGACACCGAGACCGCCTACATCTGCGAGTCCGCCATCCGGGGCGATGCCGACGGCTGCAAGCCGAAGGGCAAGCTCAGCAAGGAGATGTGCCAGTATCCCATCAGCCGCGAGCAGGCCCTGAAATACTTCACCGAAGGCAAAACCGACCTCATCGACAAATTTGTCAGCAAAAAAGGCCGTCCCTTCTCCGCCCGCCTTGTCTGCAATACCGAAGGCAAAATGATGCTGGGCTGGGACTTCCCCGAGCGCGAAGCCAAACTGGATGCCGACGGCAAACCAATCCCCCCGGCCCGCAAACGCACCGGCCCGCCGCGCCGCGACTTCACCGCCAAGAAAGCCCCGGCCAAAAAAGCGGCCCGCAAAAAGTAGTCCGCACCCACCGGTCCCTCCGCATCGGAGCCATGTCCTCCCTCTCCCATCTCGACGCCACCGGAGCCGCCCGCATGGTCGATGTCTCCGCCAAGCCCACCGTGGCCCGCGAAGCCATCGCGGAAGGCCAGATCCGCCTGCAGGCCAGCACCCTCGACCTCATCCGCGCCGGTCAGATGCCGAAAGGCGAAGTGCTCGCCACCGCCCGCATCGCCGGCATCCAGGCTGCCAAACGCACCGCCGACTGGATTCCCCTCTGCCATCCCCTGCCCCTCACCGGCATCAGCGTGACCTTCCAGGAAAGTGCGCTCGGCCTGACCATTCAAGCCACCGTCCGCACCACCGCCCGCACCGGGGTGGAAATGGAAGCCCTCACCGCCGTCTCCGCCGCCGCCCTGACCCTCTACGACATGTGCAAGGCCGTCGACAAAACCATGGTCATCGAAGGCATCCGGCTGGTCTCGAAAACCAAGGGCGATCCGTCCTGACGGAAGCGCCCCCGGCATCATTCCTCACGCGCCTCCGCTTCAAACGCATCCAGAAACGCGTCAATATCCCGACGGTCGCGTTTGGTAGGCCGCAGCGGCGGACTGGTCGCCAGGTTAAGCGCATGCTCCTCCCGCCGCTTCCTCGCCCTCTCATATTCCTCCGGCGGCGTCAGATCCTCGATAAAGCCCGCCACCAGTTTCCCCGCCACCCGCTTCTCCAGCAGCGCCACCACCCGGACCGTCTTTGTCAGTTCCTCCGACTGCACGGTGATCATCTCCCCCACCCGCACTTCACGTCCCGCCTTCACCGGCTGCCCGCCCATCTCCACCCGTCCGAGACGGCAGGCATCGGTGGCGTCCGGACGGGTCTTGTAGAGCCGGACGGCCCAGAGGAATTTATCGAGACGGACAGAATCCATGAAGCATTAGTGTTGAGAAAAAATGCTTGTTGCACAACAATAATTATTGGCTGGCCAAAAAACTGAACCGGGGGAGAAGACACGGCGCCAATCGCACGACGACCCCACCACGGCGCCCGCACAGAACGGTCAGGAGACACCAAGGGACTTCAGACCGCGCGCCGATTTAAAGTCCCCTCCTAGCTTCGCGTGGCAATTTGAACTGCCCCCTCTCAGCCAACCCCGGGCAGCCTGCCTTCCCGCTCTTCCCGCCTCAAAGCGACAGCCACATAAACCCCAAAGCAAACAATGAAAATAACCGCGAGCATTTCCACCACATTCCCGCCCACCACCATGAAATGTGAAACCAAGTCAAATCCCCTCTTAAAAATGTAGTTCGTCTCGATCAAATCGATCTGAATGCGTTGAAGCGAAAGTAAAAAATTACACAGAATACTGAACCGGACCACAGTAGCGTTGATCATGCCCCGCTTCAGCATCAACCAAAGTGAAACCAGATAAGTCAGCAACAACGCAAAATAAATCCCACCACCGGCCGTTTTATTCCCCATAACGAGCAGCAGAAATACCCCGGAAACCGCAATTACATAATACTTCAAAGTGCGGCTTTTAACCAATGAGATCATCTCTTTCATTAAGTCGATCGACTCCATTTGCACAAGATAAAATATGATCGCGAAGAATATAACGCCGTCCAATCCGGACACTGACATTCTTCCGCCCGAACTCACCGACACCCCGGAAAAATGCCCGGCATGAGAAACCATCCAAATGAGTCCGAGGAGCACAAATGAATTTATCACGCAGCACAAAACCAAACGCCAAACAACCCAGGGGACACCGTTCTGCTTGCGGGGTTTAGAGCGCGACTTCATCGCGGACAAATACATCCTAACACCGACACGGAAATTACGGGAAACAGACTCCACCGCCACATCCTTTGAGCAAGACGCTCAAAGGATGTTCTGGTTTTCCCGGTGACAGCCTTCAGATATTTGAAGACCCGCTCCATCACCTCCCCGCCACCGCTTCATCCGGGGAGGCCTCGGTGGTGAGGGTTTGGGAGGGGGAGAGGCCGAAGCGGGCGGGGTCGTACATCATTTCGATGCGGGAGGCCGGGACGGTGACGGTGCCTTCGGCCACGACGCGGGCAAGGTAGCTGACGCGGAAGGTGCCCTTTCCTTCGCAGGAGTTCCGGAAGAAGAGCACGCGGTCGCGGCGGATTTCGCTGAAGTCGGAGAACCATTCGTTGCCGGCGACGTCGGCCACTTCGGTGGAAGCCATGGAGGTGAAGTTGGCATTCACGGCTTCAAAGGTGGCGGGCAGCGGATCGTCAATCACCAGATATTCGGCGGATGATGGGATATCGAGTTTGAGCGAAACCTGCACCAGATCCCCGGTGCGGAGCGGGCCGGCTTCGCTGAGGGAACCGTCCGGAGCGACCTTTTTCCAGGCGCGGGTGATGCCAAAACCAGCCTGGCGGGCGGGCTGGGGACCGGCCTTGGCGCGGGAGCTGATCTCGATTTTGGCGAAGAGCCGCTGGCCGGCGGGCAGCGTGGCAGTGAGGGAAGGCAAGGCCGCGCCGGGTTTGAAATCGAGCGCCACGGTCTGTGAGGCTGGAGTGGCGGGCAAGGTGACTTCCTGTGTTTTGCCATCAAGGGTGAGCACGGCGGGCTGGCCACCCTGCCAGGCCGGAGCGAGGGTCGCTTCGCGGCTCAGGGCCATCAGCACCCAGGCATTGGAGATGGTGTTCCGCCAGTCGCCCCGCGGACTGCGGGAGGCCAGCAGCCGGCCCATTTCGGCATCAGCGGCCGGGTCCTTCAGCTTGAGCAGAGCCATCACGCGCATGGCCTGGGAACTTCCCGAACCCCACCACCAGTCCTTGTCATCCGGACGGGTCACGGCCAGCACCGCCTTCGCCATTTCGGGCGGACCATCGCTTTCGGCAATCGCGAGGGCCAGCAGGGCACGGGCACTGGGGCTGAGCTCCTGACGTTTCCCAAAGAGGAGTTCGTGATACCCTGGCTCACCCTTGCCGGCGAGGGCCAGCGCATAGGCCGCATAGGCCCGCTCGGTCAGGGCCCAACTGTCGGCCTCACCGGCTTCGCGCAGGGATTCGGAGAGCCACTTTGTTAGAGCCTCGAGACGACCGGCCGGCACATTGGCCCCGGAGCGGGAAGCCAGCACCAGGCCCAGGGTGCCGTGGGCACTGGCCCAGAGCGAAGGCGTTTCGCCGCCCGGCCAGTAGGCCAGGCCCCCCGCTTCGGTCTGCATGGCAAGCAGGCGGTCACACCCGCGCTGGATGACATCCAGGATCTCCTCGTCCGGACGATTCAAGTCAGGCAGCACCTGTTTGAGATCCCTCAGGGTGAGCCAGGGCAGCATGGAGGACATCGTCTGCTCGGCGCAGCCGTAAGGATAATGGAGGAGGTGCAGCACCGCCTGGGCCCCTTCAATAACCCGGGAGTTGGCGAGGGTGACCGTTACCTTGCCGTGGGTGCCTTCCAGCAATTCCGGCCGGACTTTGGCCAGCAGTTCCGTGCCATTCTGCGCACTGGTCAGGTTGGAAAATTGCACCTCCCGCAGCAGGGGTTCGGCAAAACCGACGGTGAACTTGGATTCCACGGCATCGGCCAGGAGCGGAGCCGTGGCGCAACTGGCCTTCCATTGCAGGGTCAGCGGCCCATCCGCGATGAAGCGCACGGGGAAAGCGAGGGCCTTGGACTGCTGGGCCGCGAGGGAAACCGTGCGGGTCAGGCTGCGGCCTTCCAGCGGTTTCCCACTGGCGGGATCCAGCAGGGTGACGTGCTCATCCGCCGTGAACAGGACCGCGATCTCCCCGGACTGCTCCGTGGTGTTATGGACCACCGCTTTGAGCGTAATGATATCGCCCACATTGGCAAACCGCGGCAGGGCCGGCTCCAGCATGAGCGGCTGATTGACCTTGAAGCGGCTTTCGGCATGCCCAAAGCGCGCCGTGCCCTCACAAGCCACCGCCGCAAGGCGGAATTCCGTCAGGTTATCCGGCGCGGGGAAACTCAATTTCACCACTCCATCCACTCCGGTACGGAGCATCCCATGCCAGTAGGCGGTGGGTTTGAAATCCTTCCTCATCAGCTGGCCTGCCTGGTCGGTATCGCCACCGCCTCCGATGACAAATCCCTTGTTGGCAAATTCGCGTTTTTCCGGGTCCTCCGGCAGCAGCCGCTGCAGGGAAACCCCGGTGCGCACCGCCAGCGCACTATCATAATGGAAGGTCGCCGCCGGGTCCGGCACTTCCCAGGGCATCAGGCTGAGAATCCCCTCATCCACCGCCCAGACCGCCAGCTCCGCATCCGGCACCGGTTTTCCCTGGCTGTCGCGCACCGTGGCGGAGACTTCCACGATTCCTCCCGGCCGCACTTCCGGCAGGGCGGGATTAAGTTCCACCATGAGTTGATTGAGTTTGCTGGCGACCTTGAGCTGCGCATACCCGACCCGGTAGTCCGGCTGTTTGTGTTCGCGCGGATCTTCCGCCCCGCCCCGCACCTGGAGCACGGAAACAAACACATTGGGAGCCCAGGCTTCATCCACCAGCAGCTCGATACTGCCCCCGGCTTCCACCTGCTTCAGCGTGGAGTAGAGCACCCGTTCCCGCTCCACCGTGACGAGGGCGGTGCCGGAAAATGGCGACTTCACCACCACCCGGGCGGTCTCGCCCGGCTGGTATTCATCCTTGTCAGGCAGCAGCTCGGTCTTCACCCCATCGTCCTGCTGCCAGGCGGCTTCGCGCGGGGCATAGACATCGATGCTTACCACGGTGCGCACCGGCCGGCCGGCCGCATCCGCCGTGGTGAAGGTCAGGTTATGAGTGCCGGCCACTTTCGGCTGGAACGTCCATGCCTCCTCCTTGCCCGGCTCGGGGGATACTGTGAGTTCCTCTTCCCCCACCTTGGCAAAGACCAGATCATTCCGCACCTCGCTGCCGCCCCCGGCGGTCTGCACGCGCACCGCATTCCATGTCAGGTGCTCCACCAGCAACTTGACCGCGATCGGTTCCTTGCGGCGTTTCCCGTCCTGGTTGACCGCCACCAGGGAGATCGGCACCGCCGTCCCGGCCGTCACCGCATTGACCGGCCGGCGCACCCCCAGATAGAAGTCAGAACTGTGTTCGGTGCGTTGCCATTCCTTCGCGATGGTTTGCTGGTTCATGTCCGTGATCTCGGTGCTGACCGAAATCAGCTTCGGCCCCGGCACCCCGAAGGTCGCCGGCAGTTTGGCCTCGATCAGCGCTTCGCCCTTCTCCGTGAGCTTCAGACTGCCCTGCCCGGTCAGCAGCGGATTCAGCGCCGCCTCCTCGGTCATGGACTGATACTGCTCGCCATCGTAGACATAATAGGACTTGGCATGGCAAAAACGATAGTCATCGAATCCGTCCGGGCGGAAATTCGCCTGCGAGAGCCGTGAAGTCCACGTCATCGGCACCGCCCCGAGAGCCTTGCCCATCAGATAGGAGGCCTTCAGCGGCACCTTCAGGGATTCCGCTTCCCGGATCACCGCCGTCTCATCAAAAACAATGCGGAAGGCATTCGGCTGGTATTCCTGCACGAGGAGCATCTGTTCAAAAACCGGGGGGCCTGACGCTTCCCCGTCTTCTTCCTCATCCGGGGCGGGCGCCGCCACAGGAGCGCCAGGTTTCGGGAATTCGATGCGCAGCCGGTACCAGCCCACGCCCTGTCCGGGCAGCCGCACCGCATCAGCAAAGGATCCGGTTCCGGTGAATTCGATGTCACGGGTCATGACCGGGCGGTTTTGCGGATCCAGCAGCGTCAGTTTTGCTTTGCGTTCCTCTGGAATCGTCAGGGTCACGGACTGGTGCATCCGCGTGATCGCCTTGAAAAACACGGTCTCGCCCGGTTGGTAGACCGGCCGTTCCGTGAAGAGCATCATCTCGCGGGCTGGCGCGGCGTTTCCACTGTCGTCCACCGGCAGGTCATAGGCCCAGCGGTCCATCTCCATCGCGCCGCCATCCAACCGCACCCCGCGCAGGTCTTCCCCGGCCTGGGCGATCAGCCAGCGCACTTTCCCGTGGGGCAGCCGGGCCATGCCATCGGCTCCGGTGACCGCCGACTGCGCCAGCTCGTTTTCCGGGGTGTAGGTGCGCAGGGTCACCTCTTTCAACGGCGCCCCGGTGGTGTGGGAAAACGCATAGATCAGCGCTTCGGTCCCGGCATATTTCCAAGCCAGCCCGATGTCCGACAACTGCACCACCGCCTGCGCCCCGAGGGTCTGGCGGGCCGTGACCTCCTCCTTGGCCTCGCCCTCCACATTGACAAAATAAATCCCGGGCTGGCGCTTCCCGCCCAGCACTTCATCCCATTTAAAACCGAACGATTCGCTCTGGTCCAGCTTCACGGTGGTCGGCATTTCCTTCTCCCACACGGATTTGCCCGGCACCACCGGCCAGGGCAGCCGGGTGTGGCCGCTGCTCTCCGGATGACTTTCGTCATATTCGTAGGTGGCATAACCATTCAGGAGAAACACCACGGTCTCCGGCGTAGCCCGTTTGATCTGCACCGTGGCCTTTTTCAGGTTCGCGGTGGAAAACGAGAACTCCCCTTTGCCGCCGATCCACTGTGCATGGTCGAAGGCAGGCAAGGATACCTGCGGCTCGTGGGCCTCAAATTTCTGGGAGCTGGTCCAAGGCGACACCAGGCGCGTGCCATCCGCGGCCAGCAGCCCGGCCGGCACGATCACTTCATAGTTGGTGTCATGCTGGAAACTTCCCTTCACCGTGAGAGACTGGCCGGACGCTTCCCATGACAGCGCCTCCGGACGGGGATTGATCTTCACCGCATCGGCCCACTGCTCCGGTTTGAGCTCCGCCAGCTTTTTATTGAAGTTCAGATGCAGCTCCCGCGCGCCGTCCAGCACCGGCTCCGCCCTGACGTTATTCACAGCCAGCGGGGCGATACTGCCATAATTGATCACCGTAGCGGCCAACGTGCGTGCCTGACCCGGCGCATTGGCCACCCCGGCCTCCAGTTGGAACCGCCAGTCGGTCCCGAGCGGCAGTGGAGTCACCGGTTTCACGCGCACCACGGACACCGCCGGGGTATCCAGCCCTGGCGTGCGGCCCTCCTGGGATTGTTCCTCCCACGTGCCGGTCACCCCGGGATTGCGGCCCAGTTCCGCCACCAGCGGCGTGCGGGCGGTCACCTCCACCCTTGCCCCTGCTTTGTTAATGAAATAACCGGCCTTGGCCACTGCGGCCGGGTTCACCGCATCATTGAAAAACAAAGTGATCTCCGGCTGGCGGGTCGATTCGCTCCCGGGCGAAAAATACCGGGGAGACGACTCCCGCACCACCAGCGGTTGGCCGGCCGCCTGCACCGGAGTGGCCCCCACCGGCTGGCCGGCGAGGTTTTTAAGTCCTTTTTTTAAAGCAATGCGCCACCCATCCCCCAGAGGCAGCAGGCCCTCGGGTTCCAGAGTGCCACTGCGGGTGCTCTGCCAGCGGAATCTCCCACGCCAGGCCGGCTTGATCTCCAACACGTTGGCGGCGTCCACCACTTCCCCCACGCCCGCCGCTGGAATCATCGGCGAGGGAAAACGCACTTCCAGCGCTGCCGCGGTCCCCAGCGGCTCTTTGGGCACCACGATTTCAGCCGGTTCCGCCGCTTTGACGACCACCGGTTTTTGGGGGGCGGACACGGCCGGCACCTTGGCCGGAGGAGCAGCCCCCGCCGTCGCCAGCAACATCCAACAAGCACTGCCGACAAGAAAAACACCCGGCGCGGAATTCAGTTTCATAGCAAATAGGGGATACAGACTCATAATATCATAGCACCTGGAAAAATTCATGGGGAATCCCTGCATTTTCGCAGAAGTTTCCGTCACCTGTCAAAACGGCCCCCGGCTCCGGTGCCGGGCCTCCGCTTGCAATCCAGCCCATGGATAACCATGGCGTCAGCCTGCCCGCAATCCCATGGAAAAAGACTGGCGCCCGGCCCCGGTTTGCACGAAATCTCCTCATTCCCATGCCGTCGTCCGGACTCCCGTCTTCCGCCCTGCTCCTGCTCTCCGCTGCCGCGTGGAGCCTCAGTTGCGGTGCCGCCCCCGCTCAGACCGCGCCCTCCCCTGCGCCCGCCGTCCCGGCAGCCACCGCTCCCCCCGTGGTGGCGCCCCCCGCCGCCGATTCCCCTGCCGCCGATTCCCCTGCCCTCCCTCCCCTCCCGGAACGCCCCGTTTCCCACATCCTCGACGAATCCGGAATGCTGCCGGAGGAAACCCGCCAATCCCTTTCCGCCCGCCTTCTTTCATGCCAGACCCGCACCGGCCTCGGCGTCTATCTCGCCATCCATACCTACCTGCTGGATGAAACCGCCGACCTCCGCGCCCGCCGCGCCCACTCCGCTTGGCTGGCCGAAAAGGACGCCGGCATCGTCGTGATCCACGATCGCAGCACCGGACGCCTCAACTTTGCCGGGTCCGACGACAAACGCCTCCCCGATGCCGATGGCCTGCTCGCCCTCTACCGGGTCGCCGATGCCGCCTCGAAAAACCTCCCCCCCGAAGCCACCTCCCCGCAGCGGATTGTGGCCACCCTCACCAGCCTCGCCGACGGTCTGGAGTCCTGGCAAAAAAACGGGCGCCTCCCCCAACGCCCGTCTCCCGCCGCCAGCACCCCGCGGGAATCCGCGCCCTCCGGCCCTCTCCACACCCAGGCGCCGTGGACCCCGCCTGACACCTTTCTCCGGGACGAAGCCCGGGTCTTCCCGGACACCGCCGCGGCCTCCCTGCGCGCCCGCCTCGACGCCTGGCACCGCGAAACCGGACTGCGGCTCTACGTGGTCACGGTCACCTACCCCCCGCCCGGCCTTGATCTGCCCCTCGCGGAGAAGCTCTCCCTGCAATGGCTGCCCGATTCCCTCGGCGGGATCATCGTTTTTGACCGCAGCCGGCCGGAAACCCTGACGTTCGGAGGCACCCCGCAGGTGGGGAACTGGCTTTCCCCGGTCCAGTTGAAATCATTGCACGAGCGCGCCCTTGGCAGCGCCATCGCGGCCTCCGATCAGCCCGCCGCCCGCCTCACCGCCGCCGTCGATACCGTCACCGCTGGGTATACCAGCGAAGGCCTGCCCTTGCTGCAGGAAAGCCGCCGCTGGCTGCCCCAGGCCCAGCGCCACCTCCTGCCCTATCTCATGCTGGGACTCGCCGCCGGCACGGGCCTGCTTTACCTCTTCAAACGCTGGCAGGAGCGCACCGAGCGCCGCCGCCGCACCGTCTTCCTCTTCCCGGAAGTCTTTGTCCCGGAACGCCTCGGCGCCCCCCACGGCGGCGGCGTCACCGCCGAAACGCCGCTCCCCGCCTCACCGTCCACGCCCGGGTCCTGATCCCCCGGGCCGGAGCGGCGACATCGACTCCAATTCCCTTGCTGCGCTGGTGCTGAAAGGAAGACACTGGCGTGGGCCTTATGGCCCATCATCCACCCGTTCGTCGCGTTGGTAGATGGGGAGCTGGCGGGCGGGGACGGTGAAGGCGAGGATCATCATGGTGGTGCCATAAACCCGGCCGAAGCGTTCGCCCATCCAGGAGCCATCCTCCTTCTGCTCCTCCAGATAGTGGGGATACATCCATTCTGCGTAAGTCTTCCAGTATTTCCCGCCCAGTTGGAACATGCCCTGGGCGTTGTAGTAATTGCCGTAGAATTCGAACTCGGCGCGGGGCAGATTTTCGTGATTGGCAAGAATCCACTCCCCGGCGAGGAGGTTTTCCGGAGTGGCGTGGCGGCCACAGAGTTCGAGACACATCAGCCCGGCTCCGGTGAGGGAATCCTTGTGCTGGTATTGATCCATATAACCAAAATGACCGACCTTGCGCTCGAATCGGCGCAGGGTGTAATCGACGGCATCCTTGATCGACTGGGGTGGCACGGGGGCCCCGTTCAACCGGGCGGAACGCAGTGCCATCAGCGCCCAGCCGCTGCAGGAAAGATCGCTGTCGTTGCTGTTGGGCTGGTAGCGCCATCCCCCTTTGTGTTCGTCGGACTTGGGCACCGCCTGGGCCCGCAGGATGACCTGGATGGCCTTGGAGAGGGCCACGTCCAGCTTGCGCTGCCGGTCCTGGTCCACCATGCCCGACACTTCGCTGAGGAAAAGGGCACTGATGTTATGGGCATACATCGGGCCATTGCCGTGGTCCCCGCAGTCAATCAGGCCTTCCGCACTGGTGTGGGCGAGGGCATAATCAATCCGGCGGTTGATGGCATCGCCATAACGTCCCTGCCCCGGGAGATGTCCTTTGGCGAGGAACGCCATGCCGACGAGCGACGAGATGCCGGTGCTGCGGCCATGGCTTTCCGGAAAACTGCCATCCGGCTGCTCGACGCTGAGGAGATATTCGAACCCGCGGTCCACCGCCTTGCTGACGCGGGCTTCATATTTCTGGAACACGTCACCGGCTTCCTGGGCGGAAGCGGTCAGGACCAGCAGGAAGGGAAGGATGGCGATAAGTCGTTTCATTTGGCAGGGCTTCCTTTGGCGAGGGCTCCGAAGTAGGCTTTGACGAGTTCCCGGTATTCCGCGGGAATCTGTTCGGTGCGGGTGGCATCCACCCCATTCAAGGCGCTTTTCAACTTCATCCAGTCATCCTGGGTGAGGCCAAGTTTGGCGAGTTCTTCGGGCAGCAGGCTGCTGGCGGTGTCCATCTGGAGTCCATCTTTTCCTTCCTGACCGGGTTCGGCGGGTTTGGGCTGGCCATCCTGGGTTTTGCCTTTCCCTTTGGACGCAGCGCTGCTTTGCGAGGACTTGGCGCTGGCCGGGATGCTCATGGCCTGCATCGCGGTGTTCGCGGCCATGGCCAGCTGATCGGCAGCTTGCTGCGCCGCCTGGGCGCCCTGTTGCATCGATGGAGCCTTGCCTCCCTCGTTTTGTGATTTGGCGGCCTGATCCGAAGCGGTGCCGGCCTGCTGGGCACCTTCATTCAAGGCATTGTTATGATCCGCCATCATGCCCGCGAGGGAGTTCAATTCCTGTTGCAGGGATTTAAGGGACTGGGCGGCCTGGGCGAGCGCCTCTCCACTGGCCTGGGCGGCTTGCTGGCCGGCCGGGGCCGGAGCCGGATTGTCAGGAGAAGGCTGGTTTTCAGAACCGGCCGCAGCTTCGGGCGGAGCGCTTGGACCCACGCCCGCCTGGGCCGGGGAGGAAGTCGCCGCAGACTCCTGACCAGTCGGCGGCGTTGCTCCGTCGGACGGGTTTTTTTCACTGGCAGCGGCGGCGGCCTGATCCGGTGAGGAAGAGGTTTCCGGCGCCGGGCTGGCAGCTTCCGGGGGGGCGGCAGGTTTGGCCTGGGCGGCGGCGGTGAGTTCCTTGCCGGATTGTTTGGCCTGGTCGGTGGCTTCCTTGAGTTGTGCCTGGGCTTGATAGGCGGACTCCTGGGTTCCGGTGCTTTGGTCGATCTGCTGGGTCGCCTGCTCGTGGAATCCCTTGGTCTTTTCCTGCAGTTTGGCGGTCTGATCCGCCAACTGCTGCTGGGCGGCGGCGGTTTGCTGCTGGCTTTCCGGGGTGGCAGCAGCCGCCATTTCACTGGCCAGTTGTTTTTCCTGATTGGCGAGCGCTTCGGCTTCGGCGGCGAGGGCGGCAGCCTGGGCACCGGCTTGCTTCATCTGTTCCTGGGTGGCCGTGGGATTGGTGTTCTGGTTTTGCTCCATCAATTCCTTGGCCCGCTGGGCCACGCGCCGTTGCTCCTCCAGCCACTGGCGCTGCTCCTCATCGGTGGGGGAAAGCGGAGCGGGAGGGGGGACCTCCGCTGACGCCGTGGTGCCCGGGGGAGGTTGATTGGCCTGCGCATCCGAAGGGGTGGGTGCTGACGGATCGGGCGCGGTTCCGGGAGGGGGATTTGCCGCGGGTTGAGTGGCGCCGGGAACTGGCGGGGAGGCCGCGGCGGCGGCTTCCTGCGCGAGGCGTTGTTGTTGTTCGGCAATGTCGGATAGTTTGGCGAGTTGCTGGACGGCCTTCCGGTCCTGCTCCATCTGCTGCTGTTCCTGCTCGATCTTTTTGAGGGCATTTTCCAGGAGATCCCGGGCATTCTTTGCCAACTCTGCCCGGGCTTCCTTTTGATCGGTCAGGGGAATGTCACGGGCATCCGCCTGGGCGGGTTGCACCATTTGCTGGGCGATCTCCTCCAAAGCGGGCGTCTGCCGGGCATAGGCGGTTTCCTTCATCCGTTCCGTCAATTCCTTGAGGAGGGACTCCGCTTCCTGCATGTGGCTGGCACTGGCTTCAATATCCTTGAGGGTGTTTTCGCTCAACTTGTCATCCTGCTTCAGCCGGTCCGGTTTGTCGTTCATCCGGCCTTTGGCATGCTGCAGCTCACGTTTCACTTCGTCCATTTTCCGGCGCAGTTCCTCGTGCTGGGCTTCGAAGTTCTTTTCCACCTGCGGGCGCGACCAGCGGTTGAGCCGGATCACGATTTCCCGGCTCCAGGAGCGCTGCGGTCCCTGCAGTTCCGGCGGCACGCGGTCGGCAGCCATCAGGCAGACCCGGATTTCCTGACCGTCCGGCACCAGCACCTTCGCCAGATCCAGCACGGCGGTGCCCTGCCAGGTATCCACGCTGTCCGCCAGTTTGTCAGGAAGGGCCTGCGGTGGCAGCAGATATTCCGGTTTATCCTGGGGACGGATGCGGATCTGCACGGCCGACAAGCCGATGTCCTCCTTCACGGAATAAGTCAGGGCGACCTTCTCGGTGGGACGCAATTCCAAGCGGTCCTCCGCGGGGGTATCCAGGGTGATGACCGGCGGGAGATCCGCCAAGGACCGGATCGGCAGGTCCACCGGACGATTGGCGATGCCGTCGCCATCCTCCAGCTGGAGTGACCACTGGGCGTCGAGGCCCGGAGTCAGGACGGCGCTCCATTCGACCGCAGGGGCGGCGGGGTCCTGACTGAGTTTCACGTCCGGCACATCGGCCTCACCTATCCGGACGGAGGCTTTGGCCACCGGGCGGTTCAGGAGGGTCTGCACGGTGACTTTGGTTCCAGCGAGGGCGAAGATCTCGCCGGAAGCTTTGGCCTTCACTTCATCCGGCAACCCAGTGTAGTCAGGATAGTCGTAGGTCACCGTCCAGTCCCCCGATTCCGGACGCGGCACGGCGGTGATGGTGAAGGCGGCGCTGACCGCTTTTCCTGCCAGCACTTTGGCCGTGAAGCCCTGCTCCACCGCCGGCAGACGCAGGGCATAACCACTTTCTCCGGGCCCCACAGCCACCGATCCGTCCGGCTGCAGCATTTCCACCACCGGCTTGCCGTCTGGCCCGGTCAGGTGCAGTTCCACCCGTTCCTGTTTGCCGCTCAGGGCCACCTCGATACTGAGGGGATCGCCAATGGCCACCACCTGGCTTTGAGTGATGACCCGGAGCCGGTCGGCCCAGGCATTGCCCACATCGGCCATGGGGGCGACGGCCCGGGCGAGCAGCCGGGGGATTTGTCCCGGCCAGATCGCGCAGAGCGCCAGCAGGGCCGCCACGGCACTTCCGGCCAGCCATTTGGCAGGACGGGTGCGCCGGTTGCTCAAATCCTGAGCCGGGTCCATGCGGCCGACATCGGCCACGGCGTCCTGGACCACGGCTTGGAGCAGTTCGCGGGAGCCTTGGTCCTGAGCATCGTGGCCGGCGCCCAATAGTTCCACGGCGGTGGAAATGCGCTCGTGCAACTCGGGATGCCGCGTTTCCACCCAGCGGGCCACGGCGGTGAGGCTGATTCTCCGGGATAAGGGGCGGATCCACCAGGTCCAGGCTACCCAAGCCGTGAACAGCAACGCGGCGGAGGAAAGCGCGATCCTTACCGGCAGGGCCTCGAGGGAAAACGCGGCATCAATGGCCATCACCCCGAGCACGGCACCCACCGCGGCGGCAAGGGTGAGCAGGCTGCCCTTGATCCATTGCAGACGCCGCACCCGGGCGATCACCTCCCGGAGCCGGTCAATGATGGGTTGAGGCAATTCCAAAATCCGTTCGTCGTTTTTCATACAGGAGTGAAGCGGGCACGGAGCCCGCGGTGCGATACACCGGGATACGGAAAATTCCTCTGCGGTTTTTCCCTATCGTGCGGCTTTTGCAGGGGGTGACCCCGGCCCGGGGCGCCGGTTGACAGGCCCGGGTCCGGCGTTTAAGGCCCCTAGTCCGCGCAACATGGAACCCGGTGAGAACCCGGGACAGTTGGCGCTGCTGTATCCGGTTACAACGTCCCAAATCAGCCAATCTGAAAGCCAGCGGTTCCCATTTGAACCAACGGCGGAAGGGTGAAGGCGGGACCGAGGTCTGAGGCCGGGAGTCAGAATACTTGATGGGCGGACTCAACCAACATCGATGCCGGCTCGTTTCCAAAGCCGGTCTGAGAACCATGACCCAAATAACATCATTGCGCCTGTTCGCAGCGGGCGCGCTTTATTGCGCTGCGACTCTGTTCACTCCTGCCACCAGCCATGCGGCGACGTTCCTCCTTCAGGACGTGACGCAGTGGATCGGCCCCGCCGCCGGTCCCGGCATCAGCCAGGCCGCCTTGGTCATCCAATGGCCCGGCCAACCGGCCCTGGCCTGGGGATACCGATGGAACAGCAGCGAAACGCGGGACGGACGGGATCTGCTGCTGGCGCTCGCCGGGGTGGACGCCCGCTTTTCCATCACCGGCAGCGGCTTCATCAGTGATCTGCGCTGGGATGCCGACCTGAATGGCACGCCGGAACTCAGCTTCCCGGGGTTCAACGGCACCACGGGCGAATATCTGAATTATTTCGTCAATAACAATCAGCAGGCCGATAACTACAACAACGGAGCCGCCCCCGCCGGAGCCCATATCCTGCCACCCCTGGGCAGCCCTTACGATGAGGCGGGTCCGGGCACCTGGGTGAATTCGAACACCGGCGTGCTGGGCCGGCCGCTGGTGGATGGCTCGTGGGATGGCTGGGTCTACAGCGCCGGAACCACCGTCCCCGGCCTGGCCGTCAATGCCCCGGCCCCGATTCCCGAACCCTCCCTGACCGGACTGCTGGCGGTGGTGGGAGTGGCAGGCCTGCAACGCCGCCGCCGTATAGCTTGACCCATCGTTGACCCCCCTGTTAAAAAGGCTGCCCGGGCACTCCGGGCAGCCGATTCTTCTGAACCATGGATTTATTTCCTGACACCAATTCCGGGCTCCGCTTCGCACGGAAGCAGGTCCTGGCTTGCGGGCTGCTGCTGGGCCTGGCGGCCCCGGCATGGGCCGGACCATATGCGCCCGCTGCCGGGCAGGCCGGTTCCACCGCCATCCACCGGACCGATGCGCGGTTCAAGGCATGGGCCGGCCGGGTGACCCACTATCAAGTCGGCACCGGTTGCCTGCCCCTTTGGCAGGACCCGGCCAAAGCCCTCGGACCAGCGACGGACGACCCGGCGCATATCACCTGTCTCGGAGCGGGAGGCACCATCACCCTGGCCTTCTCCAGCTACATCAAAAATGGACCCGGGGCGGACTTTGCGGTGTTTGAAAACAGCTTTTTGGATGACTACATTGAACACGCCTGGGTGGAGGTTTCGCGGGATGGCGTCCATTTCATCCGTTTTCCGAATCACAGCCTGACACCGGCTCCGGTGGAATCATTCGGAGTGATGGACCCGACCGATGTCCAGGGCCTCGGCAGCAAGTACCGCCAGCCCTTCGGCGAACCGTATGATCTTGCGGACGTGGGCCTGGACTCCGTTTCCCATGTCAGGCTGGTGGATGTGGTGGGCGACGGCTCGGCCCGTGACAGCGAAAACCGCATCATCCATGATCCGTTCCCCAACGAGCAGTCCGCCGGGTTTGATCTGGATGCCATCGGGGTGATCCATCCGGAAACATGGCAGACCCTCACTGTTGGGCAGATGCAGGGAGATGCGATCAATGCCACGACTTTCGCACACCTGCCGGATGGCCGTTTTGTGTTGGGATTGCAAGGCGTCCTCAGCGTGCAAAACGCCTGGGGCGCGCCTGGCCGCACGGTGATCGGCTCCGGCGGTGTGGAATTTGATCCTTCCTTCCTGGCCGTGCGCGACGGCACTTCTGCGTTGTTGGGGGCAGGCGGCGGATTTGGTGGAAGCACCGGCGTGCATAGGTTCAATCCGGGCAATCCGGCGCAGGCGCCAACCACGGTGCCGTTGGCCGCGATGCAGAACTTTTCCGGGGTATGGTGGCAGTCCTCCGCATTGCCGGAAGGGGGTTGGATGATCGCGGGCACCAACGGTCCGGCGGGAAAAAACAATGTGACTTTCGTCTCCGCCGACGGCACCCGTTCCGGCCCTGTGACGCGGGAAATCAGCACCTTCAGCTCCGGTATTGCCACCGATGCCGCCGGCAATCTCTATGCTGCTCTTTACGAGCTGTCAGGCACCGATGCCGAAGTTGTTCTGAAATTCCGGGCCAACGACGTTGAAACGGCCGCCGCCGCTGTTCTCAAGGGAACTCAGAATCTCATACCGAAAGCCGCCGGCGCACCGGTCTTCCGATTTGATAGTGCCAGTTCCATCGCCGTGGATGCCGCCGGCCGGGTCTGGGCCTCCGGGTTCAAGGCCAACCAACTCCAGGTTTACGATCCCTCCACCGGAGCCTCGCGCCGACTCCTGCCGGATCATGCCCCGCTGGCCGGGGTAACCGACCCGCTATATCAAGTGCAGACCTTCTCCCGGAACGGGGAACCCTATGTGGCGTTCCTGGTCCAGGATGAGGCCGGCACCGCCGGAACGCCCATCCTGCATGGCATGGCTCCGCTGAGTCACCTCACGGTGCCGGAAACGATCGCGTCCTGGCAGGCTTTCCACTTTGGAGCCGCCCTCCTGACTCCCTCGACCGAAACCACCTTGTGGGGCCATCAGGCTGACCCGGATGCCGATGGCCGGAGCAATCTGCTGGAGTATGCTCTGACTTCCGACCCGCTGGCCCCGGACGAAGGCCCGCTGACCACCGGTCAGGCCAGCGGCCGGCTGACCATCACCTTCTCCCGCAATCCCCTGCGGCAGGATCTGCGCTATACCGTGGAGGCTTCCCCGGACCTAACCTTAAGCAATTGGTCACCCATCGCTGTCGGTGAGACCGGATCGGCCATGACCGCAGTGCCGCCAGCCCTGCCTCTCATCACCGAGACCCCGGCCGCCCCGGTGCAATCGGTGAACCTGCGGGATACCGCGGCCATGTCCTCTCAAGCCCACCGTTTCCTCCGTCTCCGCATCACATTGCTGCCATGAAGCCTGCCCGCTATCCGCTCAAGCCAGCCACCCTGCTGCTCCTGCTGCTCGGCCTGTCCCTTGGTGGATGGGGGGTGTTTTCGGCAGCCTACCCGGAGCTGGCCCCGGCGTGGATGAACGGTCTGTTGGAGAACAGCGGCCTCGCCGCAAAAGATGGCAGGCCCACCGCGGCCGATGGAGTCTCTGAAGCCTCGCCCAAAAGCCCTGGCCCGGACAACCTGATCCCCGTCCCGGACGATTCATCCGGCCATCGGATTTACGACCCCAAAGCCCTGCCCAAAGGACTGACCTCCATTGACGGGGAAGGCGGGACCGGAGTGAACCGCGCGGTCAAAAAAAATGGCGTCTGGTTTCCCGTGTATTCCCCCGGCCCCCGGCCCGGAGGAGGCCCGCCGCCGCTCACCGTGATCCCGCTGTCCATCGCCTCCGGCAGCCCTCCGCCCGGCCGGGTCCATCAGACCTTTCTCTATCAGGCCGAAGCCATCGGGGGCACCCCTCCCTATCAATGGAAAACCAGCCTGCCCGCTCCGGCCGGGACTTTCAACCTGGGGCCGGCCGATGGCCTGCTGACCGGGCTGAGCAAGGAGCCCCTGACACTTACCCTCGACCTGACCGTTACCGATGCCGCGGGGGCCGTGGACACCGCCAGCATGAAGCTGGTCGTCCGCCCGGAAAAGGATCTGGCGATCGAAACCGCCGAACTTCCGGCCTTCAAACCCACCGAACCGGCCACCGCCGAACTCCTTGCCGGCGGAGGCGTACCACCCTATCGTTGGAGCCTGACCGGCCAGTTGCCGGAGGGTCTGACGTTGCAACCGGACACCGGGCGGATCGAGGGTTCCACCTCCCAGACCGGGGACTTCCCCCTGCCGGTCACCGTGACCGACAGCCAGGAGACCCGGGTGGAAAAAGTTCTGACGCTGCGCTGCCGCGAGGGACTCGATATCACCACCCCGGAAGCCTTGCCTCCGGCGGCGCCGGGAGCGGCGTATGACCTCAGCTTCGAAGCCACCGGCGGAGTGGCCCCCTACACCTGGGAGATCAGCGGAGGATCCTTTCCTGACTCCTCCTGGAAATTGTCGGACACAGGCCTCCTCACCGGACAAGGAGGCAGCATGGAACAATTTGTTGAATTTACCCTGACCGTTTCCGATTCCACGGAAGCCTCCTTTGAAAAATCCTTCCGCCTCGCCGTGGGAGATTTGCTCATCCTCGTGCCCAGCCGGGAAAAGGTGGGGGTGGCATGGTCTCCGGCGGCCGTGTCCGGCCTGCTGGCCGCAGGCGGACTCTCGGCCACGGGCTTCGAGGTCCTGCGCGATGGAATCCCCGTTTATGAAGGGGGCGGGAACAATTTTGTGGACCGGGGGCTGCCTTCCGGCTCCACTCCACACTATACCCTGACGGCGCTGACCAACGAGGGGGGCCGGCAATCCGTCAGTGAAAAGGAAACCGCCGTCCTCCCCCAGGTTCTGACGCGGGCCGAACCAGGGAGGAATGGCGACCCCTTTGCTGACCGCGTGGTTTCCTTCCAGCCGCTCAACCCTGGTGGCTACGGTTCCGCCAGCGTGCCGCGCAATGTCACCGGCCCGCCGGACGGCCGCAGCGTGTATGCGCCAGCTTACAAACCCGGCGAGGTGCTTTCCCTGCATGCCCGGGAGGGAGCGGGTGGTTCGGTTGAATTGGAGTTCACCGATAACATTGTCGAGATGCTGCCGGGCGAGGACCTGACGGTGTTTGAGAACGTCCTGTTTGTGGGTGGCAATGGCACCCAGCGGTTCATGGAACCGGCGGTGGTCAGCGTGGCCCTGTTCCCCGGCGAATGGCACCGGGTGTCCTGTGATGCCGTGCCGCCCATCGCCGGACAGCCGCTGGACCTGCGCGATCCCTTTTATTATGCGAGGGGATTTGCCGGCCGGAATGGCACCACCGGAAGCGATCCTACCAACCCCAATGCCAGCGGCGGGGACAGCCTTGATCTGGATGAAGCCGCCGCCCGGGCCGGCTTGACCTGGATCCGTTATATCAAAATCCAGTCCACCGGGGACGCGGCTCTCCGTGATGATGCCGGAGGTGACCTGATCCGCCACCCGGATGACCCCGCCTTCAATCCGCTGAGTGGTTCCGGCAGTTCCGGGTTTGATCTGGATGCGGTGAGTGCGGTGCACTATTGACCCCCGCCTCCGCTCCGCACAACTTCCGTGCAATTCCCGTGGACCTGTGCTACTCCTTTCCGGTCTGATTCCATCCCCCCATTGCCATGGACTTTACCCGACGCCGCTTCCTCCTGCTCGCTGCTGCCGCGGCTGCGGGCACTCCCACCGCCCAGGCCGGGATCGATCACCTGCCGATCGACACCACCTTCAAGAATGTGGAGCGCTATCATCGCATCATGACCAAAGCCCGGGCTGCCGGGTGGGGGCAGATTCCGATTGGGCCCCGGATGGCCCTGCTGGGGCGCGAATGCCTGGGGATCGCCTATGTGGGATATACCCTCGAGATCGATGACCGGGTGGAATGTCCTTCCGCCAATTTCGACGGATTGGACTGCTGGACGTTTTTTGAAATTGCCCTCGGCATGGCCCGCCTGCTGGAGCGGCCCAAGGCGGTCTATACCCCGGGGGATCTGCTCAAGGAAATCCAGTGGACCCGCTACCGGGCAGGACTCTGCACCGGCAATTATCTGGAACGCATCCACTATCTGAACGAGTGGTTCATCGACAATGAGGCCCGTGGCAACGTGAAGGACATCACCCGGGCCCTTGGGGGTGCGGTGCGGCTGAAAGGGAGGGAGAGCCGCGAGATGACCGTGCTCTGGAAGGGCTACCGCTACCTGCGCAACAACCCGTCCCTGCGCCCGCAGATGGCCCGCATCGAGGCTAAAGTGAATGAGCTCCCTGTCTGGTATATTCCCAAGGCTGATGTCGCTAAAATTGAATCAAAACTAGCAGACGGGGACATCGCCGGAATTGTGACCAAGGATCAGGGAGGCGTCTGTTCGCACGTCGGACTCATCACCCGGACCAATGGTCAGGCGCGTTTCATGCACGCCTCCAAAAACCACCGGCAGGTGGTGCTGGACCAGTCGATTTCCCAATACCTGAACGCCTTCCGCAGCCATGCGGGATTGATCGTGGCCCGCCCTCTGTCAACCGGCCGGGAAGTCACCAGCCGCAGCACCTACGAAGCCAATCTCCGGTCCCTCGGGGCCTGACCAATCAAGCGACGGATGTTCCAGTCCCCCTGCGTGGGGTTATCCACTTCCCCCTGACAACAGCCAACGCAGCCATTAACGCCCTCCGGCATAAGGCCAGAGCGGTTCCAGTTTGGCCGCACGGATCCAGCCCCGGAGCGGCTGGTCCCCGTCCCCGCCGGGGATGATGCAGTAGAGCCAGTTCCCGCGGGTTTCCACCGGAACGACTTCACTGCCGCTAGGCAGGGACATCACCGAGGAAGAGGCTTCGGCAGGGGCCGCATAGGCGTTGGTCTCCTTGCCGGAAACGATCTGCCGTTTGGTCAGGGGATGGGGATCGGTCTTCAATTTCCAGGTCAGCCACGAGCCAGCCGCCAGAACGGGCAGCAGCAGGATGAGCAGGGTCACCAAGGGCCAGCGCCGGCCGGGCCGGGGGGTGAGCCAAGCCAGCCAGAGGACCAGCAAACCGATACTCCAGGCGGCAACCGGGGTCCCCGATCCAATCCATCGGGGGTTGAGATGGGACAAGGACAGTCCCCAGGGATCAAAGCTGACGAAGGCCGTTTGACGGCGGATGGTGCGCAGGTTTTGCAGCGTCTCCGGACTGAAGGGCTGGAGGGCCAGGGCCCGTTTATACCAAAGGACGGCCTGCCCTGGATTGCCGCGGCGGAATTCGATGTTGCCCAGATTGTGGGCGAGGGGCGCGGATAACTGCCCCGCCTCCACAATGGCGAGAAACTCCCGGCGGGCGTCCTCGATCGCCCCCGCTTTGTAGGCGGTCAGAGCCCTGGCGAAGGCCTCGTCAGGATTGGCGGGCGCCGCAGGCAGCGGCAGTTTCTGGTCAGGAACGGGTGCCGCCTCCGGTGGAGTGACCGGAGCGGCTGGAGCCGTTTCGACCGGGGCCGGGGCCGCAGGCGGAGCCGCAGCAGGAGGCGGGGAGACGTCCGCCCATACTGTCAGAAGCCCGCTACAGGCGAAAAGCAGGAAGGTGAGGCGGCAGGAAATCAGCAGACGGGACATGATTGATAAAAGAGGCTAGAGCCGGCTGAGGACTTCGAGGGTGTGGCGTTGTTCATCGGCCGGCAGCGCTTCACGCGCCGCCGCTTCATCGGGCCCATATAGCCAACGGTCACGGGCCTCCAGCACGGCGGTGCGTTCCGGACCCGCCGCAGGTTGCCGGTTTTGGTGATAGGCGAGGGACGTGAGATATTCATTCACAAACCCGTAGAAGGTCCGGCGGCCGGAGCCCGGGCGACGCAGATCCGCCAGCACCGCGTAAGGCTCGCGCGGAGACCCGGGCAGGGGCTGACGGGCGGCCGCCGCCGCCTGGAGACGCCGGCGGATGCCCTGCCCGATCAGCAGGACCAGCAGCAAAGCGGGCACCCCGTGGAGCAGGATCCGGTTGACCGGAAGGGGCGCAACGGAGGTGGCCAGCCATTTTCCGCCGGTCAAGGGTTGGTCGAGGATGTCGCCCAGTTCCTCCGCCGGGGCACTGGCATCAATCGGCGCCGCAAAATCCCTCGCATCAGCCGCGGGATTGGGAGCCGCTTTGAACTCCCCCTTCACGGTGATCAGCACCGGCGGACTCTTCCTCGTCATGTAGGTGCCGGATTGAGGATCAAAATAATGCAGCACAAACGACGGGATCTGCGTGTGATTTTTCTCGGGGATCAGGATCTGGGTGAAACTCTTGCGGCCCGGTTCGGTGCCCCAGGTGCGATTTTCCTGACTGACACGGGGTTCGTAAAGGCGCCAGCCTTCGGTGCTCTCGATCCGGGGGGCCGTGAGGGCGTCGAAGTTCCCGGTGCCCGTAATGGCGATTTCCACCGCGATGGGGTCTCCGGCATTGAGGGAAACCGGCGAGGCCAGCAATTCGACCTCAAACTCGCCCACCGCTCCGCTGAAGTCCCCGGGTTTGCCCTCGAGGGGGAGTTCCTTGACGTTGACCGCCACCGTATTGCTGCGGAGCGCGATGGTACGGCGGTTGCCTTGTTGCTGGCCGAAGGGGTCGTTGAAGCCGCCTGCCGTGGGCATCAGCAGTTCTGCTTTGATCTCGGCCGGGCCAAACGTCTGCGCGCCGGCCTGGAGCGCGGTCATGACACTTTCCATCTGCCAAGCCCGCCAGACCTCACCGTTCAATTCCCGGGGTTCCAGTCCCGCAGAACGGTCGAAGCGGTTGACGGCAAAGTTGGGGGTTTTGACCTGCGGGAAAAACTGGCTGAGGGGCTGCACCGTGGGATGCACCAGGACATCCACCTGCACCGGGACGACTTCCCCTTTCCAAAACTCAGTCTTGCCCACCGTGAGCTGGATCGCCGGGATCAGCTCCTCATCGGCCGCCTGGCCTTCCTTCACGCTCACCTTCACCGCTGCGGCCTGGAGTTCCATGCCATCCACCTTGAAAGTCTGGGCCGGAATTTCAAACTCGCCGGCCTCCCCGCTCTGCACCACATACCGGATGCTGATCTCGACACGGGGCAGGCCCCGGCTCACGATGGTGCGCTGGGACTGCCCGCTGAAGGTGATGGTGAGGCCCGGGACCTCGATGGTGCGGGGGTAATCCTCCACGCCGCGCTGGGAGCCGTTGATCTGATAGGACAGCACCACCTGCTGTCCCGGGCCCAGGGCACGGGCGGACAGGGAGGAAGTGATGGCAGGGGCGGTGCCTTGAGCCCGGGCCGCCGGAATGGCCAGCAGGCCTGACAAAAGGAGCAGCAGAAGTGGGAAAAAACGGAACATCATCGGTATCGGTAAAATAACAGCCTACCAATCCTTCAGGGGACGGATTTCACGGGCCTGGTCAATCCGGGGACGGACCTTCATATCTTCGTCGGAGAGGCGTTCGAGCTGGCGTTTGGCTTCGGCGGCACTGAAACCGGTCTCGGGATTGATTTCGTTTTCGGCTTCTTCGGCCTCATCCGGTTCCCCGTCCCCGTTTTCTCCCTCGCCGGGTTCCTCGCCATTGGGATTCTGGCCTTCGATCTTGCCTTCCTTCTCCTCATTGCTCTTCTCACGGGCCGCCTTCTCCTCCTCGCCTTCCCCGCCGGACCCTTCGCCTGGTTCCTCGCCCTCGCCTTCACCCTCTTCCTCCCCGTTGGGTCCGTTGCCGCCTTCCTCCTCCTCGCCGTTGCCTTTGCCCTTCCCAGGCGATTGGCCTTCGCCCTTTTTGCCCTTCTTTTTCCCTTTGTCCTTGCCTTTGCCCTTCCCTTGCTGCTCAGCCATCTGCTTGCGGATTTGGCGCAGCTTCTGGATCAACTCATCCGTGGTGTCGTGATTGGCTTTGATGTCGGCATGCTCCGGCTGCAGGGTCATGGCCTGCTGATAGTTTTCCAGACTGTTTTCCAACTGCCGGATCAGACCATCAATGAAGCTTAATTTGGCGAGCGTTTTTGGCTTGGCCTGTTTGGCCAGTTCGGCCGCCCGCTGGTAGATGGCGTTGGCCAGATTGTAGTGCGCCTCCGCCCGTAGCGGCACCCGTTCGGTCAGGACGGCGGCCCCAAAGGCGTCGACCGCGGTGTCGTAATCCTTGTTCTTGAAAGCGGCCGCTCCCCGTCCGAACTCCAACACCGGATCGCCCGCCCTTGGCGTGGCCGTGCCGCCCTCCGGAGTGAGGCGCTTTTTGAAATTATGCAGGGCGGCCTCGTAGTTCCCCTTTTCATAAAACGACCATGGATTTCCTTCCGGCTGATCCACCACCGCCGGCACCGTCGCGGCCCCCGCCGGAGCGGGCTGGACGCAACACAGGGTCAGGAACACGGCCGTCAGTCCCAGCGCCGGCCGGGCCGTCCCGCGGTGCCGCTTCACGATGCCTGCCAGCCAACCGGCGGTGAGCAGCAGCAATCCGGCGCCCAGCGGCCATTGATAACGGTCGAGGGACTTGCGGGTCATTTTTCCTTTCATGGCCGTGCGTTCGAGTTTTTGAAGAATCAGGTCAATCCGGCGGTCGTTCACGCTGTCCCCGTCCAAAGGCAGATACAGTCCCCCGGTGGTGTTGGCGATGGAAATCAATACGTCCCGCTGGAGCCGCGAGACCACGGGTTTGTTTTCGCGGTCGCGATAATAACCTCCCGGCGATTCCGCATCCGGAATCAATCCGCCATTCGGCGTGCCTACCCCGATTGTGATGATGGTCAGCTTCTGCTCCTTCGCCTTCTGCGCGGCTGCCAGGGTGGTGCCTTCCAGATTTTCCCCATCGCTGAACAGGATCAGCACCTGCTGCCCGGTGGCCTCCGCCTTGGCAAAAGTTTCCAGCGCCAGTTCGATCGGACGCGCCAGATTCGAGCCGCCCCGTGGGATGATTTCGGTGTCGAGGGAGTCGATGCTTTCCATCAGGGCATCAATGTCAGGCGTGATGGGAGCATACATAAAAGCGGTGCCGGCGAACGGCATCAGCCCGATCCGGTCTCCCCGCAGACGCTTCACCAGATCCGCGGCTGCCAGCTGGGTGCGGGTCAGGCGGCTGGGCTTCAAGTCATCCGTCAGCATGGAACGCGAGGTATCGATGGCCACAATCAAACTACGACCCCCGGCGCCGGTTTCCTCCTCCAGAAATCCATACTGCGGCCGTGCCAGTGCCACGATGAAACAAGCCAGCGCCCCCAGTTCCAATAACAATACCAACCATCCCTGCCGCCGCCCGCGGGACACCAGCAGTTCAGGCATCAGGCGGGGTGAAGCCACCCGTGCGGCGGCCTTCCGTGACCGCAGATCCCCCCACACCTTCAACCCTGCCAGAAGAGGCAGCAGCAGCAGGGCCAGCAGGACAATGGGATAGGCAAAGGACATGGGGGCAGTCAGCAGGCAGTGATCGGATTATGGGAAGGCATGGGGTAATTTCTCACGGATTCCTCCGCAGCAGGGTTTGGCCCAACCCCACGGCCAGCAGCGCGCAGGCCGCCGCGGCGGTGAGCGGCCATTGATACAGTTCATCAATCAGGGTATTCCGCCGCACATTCAGTTTGGTTTTTTCCAGGCGGTCGATCTCGGCGAAAATCTTGGCCAGCGCCTCGGCGTCGCGGGCCGGGTAGAACCGCCCTCCGGTGGTGCTGGCCACCGCTTTCAGGGTTTCCTCGTCGAATTCATCGCGCACCCCCACATATTGCCCATCCGGCGTCGGCACCGGCACCTGATGATATCCAGGTGTGCCGATCCCTACCGCATAGATTTTGATTCCGAGAGTTTTCGCCAGCTTGGCGGCATCGCGGGGGCTGATCTTGCCGGAGTTGTTCGCCCCGTCGGTAATCAGGATGATGATTTTTGATTTGGAATCGCGGCTGGTGAGACGTTTGGACGCGGTGGCGAGGGACGACCCGATGGCCGTGCCCATGTCCTTGGTCTGGTTGAAGCCGATCCGGTCCAAGGTGCCCATCAGCCAATCCTGATCCAAAGTCAGCGGCGAAGCGAGGTAGGGGCGTCCGGAGAAGACCACAAACCCGATGCGGTCACTGGTGCGGCTGCGGATAAAGTCGCGCACCACTTTTTTCGCCACCGTAAGCCGGTCCACCTTCTGTCCGGCGATGGACATATCCCGGATCGACATACTCAGCGAGAGGTCGAGGGACAGGAAAATTTCCACGCCGCTTTCCTCGATGGTTTCCTCGGTCCGGAGCTGCTGCGGCCGGGCCATGGCGAGAATGCCAAAACCCAGACTCAGCAGGGTCAGCCCCACCGTAAATCCGCCCATCGCCCGCCGGAGGGGCGAGCCCAAGCCCCTCAGCAGGGAGACTGAAGAAAACTTCACGGCGGAAAGCCGTCCGGCCCGCGCCCGCAACACCGCCAGGACAGGCAGCAGCAACAACAGCCAGAGCCAGTTTGGTGCAGCAAATTGGAAATAGTCTGGCAGCAGAGGCATCAGCAAAAGAGGGGGGAACCGCAGGGGAAAAGAATCGGGCACAGTCCAAAGACGCCTGCCAGCAGCCGAATATACCGCATTAGCGTGCGCCGCGACGGGTTTTTGCTGCCCGTTCCAGGGAATTCTCCGGACCGGCGCCCACTCATTCCGCCTTTTTCCCTCCCATCATCTTCTGCGCCATTTCCATGCCCATCTTCTCCATCGCCGCCTGCTGCTCCTGGCTTTTGCGGAAAACCTCCAGCTGATCCGGTGTCAGAATCGGCTCCACCTTGGATAGAATCTGCCCCCGCAACACCGCCTGCTGTTCCTGGAAACGAGATAAGTTCTCCGCAGTGAATTTTCCCGGATCCATCGTTTTTTGATCGGACAAATCCACGTCGTATTTAAAATTGGTCCGCTCCTTGAACATGGTATCCATCAGCTTCGACTCCGCTTCCTCCGACAGCGCGATTCCCTTGTCCTTCAGCAGGCCATTCAAGGTGTTGAGCTGCTGGCGTTCCGGCTGGGACTTCTCGAAACTGTCGAATTTGGCGTAGTCGTCGCCCAGCAAAGCCTTCAGGGCCTTGTCCGATTCCGCCGTCGCTGCCGCCAGCGCCTCGGTTTTCTTTTTCCTTTCCTCATCGGAGATTTTTTCGCCGCCCATCATGGAAAACCCCAGATCCATCCCGGCCCCGGCACGTTCCACCAGCAACTTCGTCAATTGTTCCTGCTTCCCGGCCTCCAGGCCCAGCAGATCGAACAAATCACGATACATAAAATCCACCTGGGACCGCATCTGCGACTTCATCATTTCCCGCATCGCCGGGTCCTTCATCATTTTGGCAACCCCGGCCATGGGATTTTCATCGCCCGCAGCCGGTTTCTCCTTGCCCTTGGTTTCTTCCTCAAGGGCTTTGGCATGATCCGGCCCCAGCCCCTCGGGCCCATCCTGCTTGACCTCCGTCTTCGATCCCAGGGCCAGCTTCTTGTTCGCGGTCATCCGCAGCACATCCCGTTCCTGGGAAACCGAGGCCAGCTTCTCCTGCAGCGCCGCCCCTTTCCGCTCTTCCCATACCGCCCATCCGCCCATTCCCAGAGCTGCCAGCAAAAACAATACAGAAAGTCCGTTTAATTTCATGGCCGGATTCTAAAGAATTCCCGCCCTGATGCAAACCTTTCCCTGCATCCCGCCCCTGCCCGGCCAGCCTCCTTCAATTTTCCGAAGCCAAAATGCCACTTGCATCGCAGGAGCCCTAGTGCTCCGTTCCCGCCCCCCGCGAGCCATCCTTCAGCTTGCCGTTGGTCTCTGTGGTAGAAGACACTTCCGTTTTCCACTGGCTCGTCAGAGGTAACCCGGCAAAACCCAAATACAACATGTCAGTCAGACTCGCCCGCTTCGAAATGCCGAATCGTCTTACCAAAGACGAATCCACCGCCACCGACACCTACAGCAAATTCATTGCTGAGCCTTTTGAAGGCGGTTACGGTTACACCATCGGCAACGGCCTCCGCCGCGTCCTGCTTTCCTCCCTCGAAGGTGCCTCCGTCACCTCCGTGAAAATCAAAGGAGCCCAGCACGAATTCTGCAGCCTCCCCGGCGTGGTGGAAGATGTCACTGACATCGTCCTCAACCTCAAAAAGGTCAAATTTTCCCACTCCGACCTCAAGGAACCCAAGCTCGTCACCATCAGCGTGGACCGCGATGGCGTCGTGACTGCCGGTGATATCCGCGAGGACGCCCAGTATTCCGTCATCAACAAGGACCAGCACATCTGCACCCTGGACCGCAAGGTGAAGTTCGAAGCCGAAATGGAAATCCGCGTCGGCCGCGGTTTCTCCTCCGGCGATGACAACAAACGCGCGGAAATGCCCATCGGCGTCATTCCGATCGACAGCATCTTCTCCCCTGTCACCCGTGTCCGCTACGCCGTGGAAAACACCCGCGTCGGCCAGAAGACGGACTACGACAAGCTCATCATCGAAATCTGGACCGACGGCCGCATCACCCCTCACGATGCCCTGACCCAAGCCAGCGCCATTCTCCGCAAGCACCTCGATGTCTTCGTCGCTTATGACGACAGCCAGATTGAGTTCGAAGCCGCTCCGGAAGCCCAGTCCGAAGAAAACAGCGAGCTGCGCAAGCTGCTCAACATGAGCGTCAACGAGATCGAACTGAGCGTGCGCGCCGCGAACTGCCTCAACAACGCCAACATCACCAGCGTCGGCCAGCTCGCCCTCAAGTCCGAGGCCGAAATGCTCAAATACCGGAACTTCGGCAAGAAGTCCCTCAACGAAATCAAGGACAAGCTCCTCGAACTCGGCCTTGGCCTTGGCATGAAATTCGAAGGCAATCTCATGGAACCCTTCATGGGTGGCCGTGGCGGTTCTGCCTTCAGCTACTACAAGGACGACGAGGAGGGCAAGGGCGGCCTGACCGACCTCATCGCGCAAAACATCGACGAAGACGACGAGTAAATCCTCCCTTCATCCCCTTCTCTACAACACTTAAAACCAACATTATCCAGTCATGAGACACGGTCGTAAAACCATCAAACTCCAGCGCCGCCAGGACCACCGGAACGCGCTGCTCTCCAACCTCGTGTGCAGCCTGATCGAGCACAAGCAGATCAAAACCACCGTCGCCAAGGCCAAAGCCATCCGTCCCTTCGCGGACCGCATGGTGACCCTCGGCAAACGCGGCGACCTGCACGCCCGGCGCACCGCCATCGGCTACCTCCACAGCAAGGATTCCGTCAAGGAACTCTTCGAAAAGGTTGCCCCGGCCGCCAGCCACCGCCAGGGCGGCTACACCCGTATCATCAAGCTCGGCCAACGCCCCAGCGACTCCGCCCCGATGGCTTTCATCGAGTGGGTTGACAGCGTGACCATCGAGCCCGCCGCTCCGGCTGCTGAACCCGCCGTGGAAGCTGCCGCCGAACCCGTGGCTGAAAAGAAAACTAAAACCGCCAAGGCCAAAGCCAAAGCGGTCGAAGCCGAGCCCGCCGCTGAATAAGCGCCCTGCCCTGACTTCCTCAGATCAACTCCAGGAGCGGCCATGAAAGTGGCCGCTCTTTTTTTGTCCTGTCTACCGGCACCCCCTGCGGAAAGACACACCTCCTTCCCAAATTCTTCGGAGGTATGTCTTGGACTGCGCCCACGGCATTCCCCTTCCAGCAGGCAGCTCATGGTAGAATTGCCATCGGGAGGACGTTTGGGAATATGACACCATTATGACCGACGCCCAAGCCATCCTTGATGAAATCAAACTACTGGGCTCCGAAGGCTACCGGAAGGTGCTGCGCAACCATGGCGTGACGGGGGCGTGTTTTGGAGTGAAGATCGCTGATCTGAAACAGATCCAGAAACGCATCAGGAAGGATTATCGCTTGGCACTGGCCCTGTATGACACCGGGGTTTACGACGCAATGTATCTGGCTGGACTGATTGCCGATGATGCCAGGATGACCCGCACGGATCTGCAGGGCTGGGTGGACCAGGCCTGCGGCCCCCTCGCCGGGTCCACTGTAGCATGGGTGGCCGCAGGAAGCCCGCACGGGTGGGAACTGGCCCGGGAATGGATCGACTCTGACAAGGAAATGACAGCGGTGGCCGGTTGGGCAACGCTCAGCTGCCTGACCTCCATCAAAGACGACGCAGAACTCGATGAAGCCGCAGTGAAGCAACTCCTGCAGCGCGTGCGGAACACCATCCACCAATCTCCTGATCCGGTCCGCTACCAGATGAATGCGTTCGTGATTTGCGTCGGCTCCTACGTGGCAGCGCTGACCGGCCCCGCCAAGGAGATCGCGGAACAGATCGGCCATGTGCAGGTCGACATGGGCCGCACCGCCTGTCAGGTGCCGGCGGCAGCCGACTACATCAGAAAGGTGGAAGCGCGGGGAACCATCGGGAAAAAACGCAAATCCGCCAAATGCTGAATGGGGGGCGCTCTGCGCGGATGGGGACGGGGCACCGCCGATGGGTGGGCGGCCACAAAAACCCCACAATAAACATGGAAATTATGGAAATACGTGGTATTTTCCCCAAATGCGCGTCATATCCGACTGTTCCGTTCCGGCTTCCCCGCTGCTTCTCTTGCTGCGGAGACCGCTTTTTTGGATTCTTCTGGTAGGATTGCTGGCGATGGGAGGGGCGCTCCGGGCGGATTTTTACATGGATGACTATGCCTTCATCCTGAACAGCAAAGGCGATGCGCCGAACCAGTTCCGCTGGCAGTTCATGGGGCAAAGTTATGGCAGCGAGGCGATTGATGCGATGGGGGTCAGCATCTTCCAGCTGATTCCCACCCTCCTGACCCTGCTCACGAACTGGCTTTTCCCCCTCAATCCGGCCGCAGCCCACGTGTGGAATCTGCTGATCCACCTCACGCTCGCGGTCCTGGTGTTCCGGCTGGGAAAACAATTGCTGCACCGCCTCGGGCTGTTGGCTTCGTCTGCGGCGCGCCGCCAGGCCGCATTTCTCGGGGCCATGATCTTCGCGTGTCATCCGCTGGGCACCGAACCCGTCCATTATGCCAAATGTCACATGGTGCAACTGGTGGCGTTGTTCGCCTTCTGGGCCACCTGTGCGGCGGTGGATTTCCTCGCGGTTCCCAACCGGCGGAACGGCTGGCGTTGCCTGCTGATGACGGGGCTATGCGTGATCTCCTACTTTCCCGGCACCGCGATGCTGGGACTCAATCTGGCCGCCCTGCTGCTGTTCACCCTGACCGGAAAAGGCAAGGACCACCTCCGTCAGCTGCTGCCGGCCGCCGCCACGCTGCGCCAGCCCCGCACGATCGCGGCCTTGCTTCTGGCCGGTGCCGCCGGGCTTTCCATCTTTGGATATTTTCTCTGGGTGTATTTCAAGACGATCACCCATTGGGGAGTGCTTTACCCGGTGCATATCGTGACCCAGGGCCGGGTGTTTTGGGAATACGTGCAGCGTATCTTCATCCCCACCCAGCTCGCCAGCGACCACTATCAACCCTGGTCGACCTTCCGGGATACCGGCGCCGTCCTGCGCCTGGCAGGTTTCGGAATGCTGGTGGGAGGGGCGATGGTCCTCGCCTTCCGCCGGGGTCCGGCCACCCGGCGCAGTCTTGGTTTGCTGCTGTTGTTTGCCCTGATCCCTTTCGCCATGCGGATGCTTTACATGAATATCGAGATCCTGGTGGAATACCGGGCCTATCATGCGCTGCCATGGGTCGGTCTGCTGGCTGGTTGTGGCCTGACCGCGCTGGCGGCCCGGCTTTCCCCTTCCAGACTCCGTTGGTGGCCGGCTGCGGCCCTGATCGTGTGTTTCACGCTCCTCAGCGCCCAGCGCGGGGTGGTCTGGCGCAGCGGCACGTCCCTTGCCCACAACGTGCTGGAGCAGTATCCGCTGAACAACCGCGCCCGCACCCAGCTCCAGAGTTTTGCGCTCGATGCGGGGGAATTCGGCCCGGTACTGCGCCTCCATGAGGAAATCCTCGCCGTCCGCGACCAGATCAATGCGGTGAACCGGCAACAGCCAGGACGCCTCATGGTGGACACCATGCGGGCGGACTCGAACGTCATCGGGAGTTATCAGTTTGCCGTGCTGGCGCGTGCCGAACTGGAAGGCTGCCTGAAAGCCCTCACTTTTGCCGATCATTCCATCGCTTCGCTGAAAACGCTGCTGCCCGGTCAATTCCAAGCCAGGCCTGGCGAAACGGTGACGGGCGCATGGCCCCTGATGGAGGCCCGCGCCACAGTCGAACGGGCCCTCGCGGCGGGTTACGGCACCCCACCCATGACAAAAGCGGAATAACAGATCCGGCTCATTCCACCGTCACGCTTTTGGCGAGGTTTCTTGGTTTGTCCACGTCCCGGCCGAGGGTCAGGGCGGCGTGATAGGAAAGGAGCTGCAGCGGGATGATATTGAGAATCGGCTGGAGCATTTCGACCGTGCGCGGCACGTAAATCACGTCGTCGGCATGGTGGTGGATTTCGTCATCACCCTCGGTCGCCACGGCGATGATCGGGCCTTTGCGGGCCCGGATTTCCTGCATGGTGCTGATGTTCTTTTCGTAAAGACTGTCCTGCGGGCAGATCACCACGGTCGGCGTCTGGGGATCAATCAGGGCGATAATGCCATGCTTCAACTCGCTGGCAGGAAATCCGGCAGCGTGGATGTAGGAAATTTCCTTCAGCTTGAGCGCCGCCTCGAGGGCGATGGGGTAATTGTACTGGCGGCCGAGGAAGAGCATGCTGTGCACGTGGGCATACTTTTGGGCGATGGCGGCGATCTGGTCCTCCGTGGTCAAAATGCGGCGCACCTGATCCGGGAGCTTCTCAAAAGCCTGGATGATCATGTGCCCGGTGCTGGCGGACATTTGGCGCATGCGGCCGAGAGTGAGCGTCAGGAGACCAAAAAGCGCGACCTGGCTGACAAATGATTTGGTGGCCGCGACGCCGATTTCAGGTCCCGCATGCATGTACAACCCCCCATCGCTCTCGCGGGCGATCGTACTGCCGACATTGTTGCAGATGCCCAGGCAGCGGTATCCTTTCCGCCGGGCTTCCCGGAGGGCGCCCAGGGTGTCCGCGGTTTCCCCGCTCTGACTCACCGCGAAAAAGATGCTGTTCCGGGGAAGCGGACGGTTTTTGAACCGGAACTCACTGGCAAAATCCGTCTCGGCGGCCACGAAGGCCATGTTTTCCAGCATCTGGGCACCCACCATCCCGGCATGCAGTGCGGTGCCGCAGCCGAGGATGATGACGCGGTCGATTTCCCGCAATTCCGCCGGGGTGAGATTCAAACCACCCAACTGGGCGCTGGCTTCCTCGCTGTTGAGGCGGCCGCGGATGGCGTTTTCGATGGTTTGAGGTTGCTCGTAGATTTCCTTGAGCATGAAATGCGCGTATTCCCCGCGCTCGGCGGCATCCGGGGCATAGGCGATTTCCTCGACCTCGTATTCGGCGGTATCGTGCGTCAGTGATTCAATCTGGAACCGGTCGGCCCGGATTTCCGTCAGATCGAAATCCTTCAGATACACGACCTTGTGGGTGTAAGGCAGCAGCGCGGTGGCATCGCTGGAAAGAAACATTTCCCCCTCCCCCACGCCCAGCACCAGCGGACTGCCCCGCCGTGCTCCGACAATCAGCCCCGGATGATCCTGATGCATCACCGCGATGCCATAAGTGCCTTTGATGCCGTGCAGGGCGGTGCGGATGGCATCGGTCAGGCGGCGGTCCCCTGGTTCAGTGCTGTCTTCGTAGGCCTGGCCGATCAGGTGGGAGAGCACTTCTGTATCGGTGGCGGACACAAACAGGTGGCCTTCGGATTCCAGCCTGCGCTTCAAGGGTTGGAAGTTTTCCACTACCCCGTTATGGACGATGACCAGTTTCCCGGTGCTGTCGGCATGCGGATGGGCATTGGCGTCGCTGGGCTCGCCATGGGTGGCCCAACGGGTGTGGCTGATGCCCATGTGCGCCGGCGGTTGCACTTTCCGGCCGACATGGCGCGTCAACTCTGCAATCCGTCCGACTTTTTTCTGGATATCGATCTGCCCGTCGGCCAACGTGGCGATCCCCGCTGAATCATAGCCGCGGTATTCCAGCCGGCTGAGTCCATCCAAAAGAATAGGCCGCACTTCACGGGGGCCGACGTAAGCGATGATTCCACACATAATAAATTTTTCTGTAATTAAACCTGGGAAAGCATCACTCTCCGCGTGGAATATGCACAGGACAGGGCGGAAAACCACGTGTTTCTCTCTCATTTAGAGTATTTTCCACAATTTCGCCCCACCGGACGCGTATGCGCATCATCATGTTGTCCTTCTCCCGCCTCCTGCTGCCAGCAGTGGCTTTGTCTGCTGGCCTGACACAATCCTCCTGCACGGGATGGCCGCGGGGGTGGACCAAGGCGAGGCACCATTCCCCTGCGGACGGACTTTCCGGGGCCTGGGAAGGCTCCTGGCGCAGCGTTCCCACCGGGCACACCGGCAAACTCCGTTGTGCTGTTTTCCCCAAAGCTCCCGGCATCTGGGAATACCGCTACCGCGCCACCTGGGCGAAGATTTTCTGCGGTGGATTCACCGTCGATTGCCGGTCGGTTCCCCAAACCGATGGGACTTGGACGCTCAGCGGCCAGCGCGACCTTGGCCCTGCCTTCGGCGGGGTCTTCAAGCACACCGGGACCGTCTCCGGCGGGCACTTGGAGGCCCGCTATGAGGCGGCCGCTGATCATGGTGAACTCTCCCTCCAGCGGGTGCCCTGACAGAGGCGGAGCATGTCCAGACTCTCCCCGCCAAGGCCGGCCTGTTGTCCTTTTTCTGAGCAGACGGACCAAGGATTGATCGCACAAACCGGACGCCTGTGCTCTGGTAAGCCGCTCTTGTCTCCTCACGTGCAATGTTTTTTGCCTCCCTGCCCAGACTCCTCCCGGTCCTGACCGCCCTGCTCTCCCTCGGCTCCGCCGGCTGCCAAGGCGTGGGAACGCCCGCCGGAGCATCGTCCGGGGTGCCCCGGGTGGACCTTACCGCAAAAGCATGGTTTCCGCCCATTGTCCGGCAGCAGGGCAACAGCTGCGCCCAGCAAGCCGGCCTGGCTTATTTGCTTACGGCTGAACGGAACCGGGAACGGGGGGTGTCCTCCGGGTCTCCGGCCGCACGGCTTTCGCCCTACCAGGCCTATGCCATTCTCGCCGATTCCATGACCAGCGGGACGCATGTGACCGATGGCTGGCGGCTCGCCCTGGAAACTGGCGTGCCTCTTGAAACCGACCTGCCGCGGGCGGGGCGCGGGCTGATGCATGGATTTGACAAATATGTCCGGGCCCTGCGCCAAAAACCCGCGGGCTGGCAGATGCTGCCGCTGCGGACCGAAGCCGACCTGAAAAAGGTCAAGGATCAACTGGCCGCCGGGCATCCTGTGGCCTGTGATTTCCAAGTCCGGGGTGCCAGGCTGGTGAAACGCCCGGAAGGCGGGACCCTCGTCAAGCAATGGGGCCGGACCGGACCGGGCCATAACATGATCTATGCCGGGTATGATGACAACATCGGGATCGATACCAACGGGGATGGGAAAATCACCCATGATCTTGATATCACTGGCGATGGCCGGGTGGATCTGGCAGATCAGGAACGTGGGGCATTTCTGGTGGTGAATCCCTGGGGCACCCGCTGGGGCACCGCCGGCAAAGCGTGGGCGCTCTGGCGGGAGCATGCCCTCAGCCCGTGGCCACGGGCGGGGGAAGTGGCGGTCGTGCAGGCCGCCCCCGATCGATCCCCTCGCCTGATGTTGCGGTTATCCCTCGCTCTCAAGGAACGCCGGGGTCTCGTCATCTCGGTAGGTGATGGGACGCAAACCGTACAGCCCCTGCCCTTCCGCGCCACGACCCCACCCTCCCGCCCGGCTGGGACGGTGAGCACTTGGGAGATGTTTGGAAAACTGGACCGGCCCGGACTGCCGGTGTCCTCCGGTCCCCTGCTCAATCCCTCAAGCGGTCCTCTGGAGATGGGTCTGGATGTATCCGTGCTCCAGGGAGGACACCACTTTACGCTGACCCTGTCCTCGGTGGGGCGTCCCCTCCAAGGCACCCTTCACGCCGCTTCCCTCGTGGAACTGGATAGCGCGGGCAAGGTGGTCCGGGAGTCGCGGATTCCCCACCTGCCCGTCATTTTGCCCCCCACCGGGGGAACTTGGACCATGAGGCCTTGAACGGGAGGGCAGAGAGTTTGGAGAAGAGGCAAGAATTGCCTTGCCCGATTGCCCGCCCCCCGCCAAAACCGTCCCTTCATGAAACGACTGCTTCTCTCTATTCTATGTTTTTGGGCGACGGCCGCCTCCCACGCTCAGGATGCCGCACTCCCAAAAGCCCTGATCCCGGACCCACGCCCGGAGGCCGGACTGATCAAACGGCATGAATCCTTCAATGAAGTCTCCAAAAAAGGCGAGGCCCAGCTGGTTTTCCTGGGTGATTCCATCACCCAAGGGTGGGGTGGAGCCGGCAAGGAGGTCTGGGCGAAAACCTGGGAACCCATGAAAGCGGCCAACTTTGGCATCGGCGGCGACCGCACCGAGCACGTGCTCTGGCGGCTAGAAAATGGCAATTACGATGGCCTGAAAGCCAAACTCACCGTGCTGATGATCGGCACCAACAATGCGGGCCACCGCATGGACCCTGCGGCCGACACCGCGGCCGGAGTGAAGGCGATCGTGGAAAAACTGCGCGCCAAACAGCCTCAAATGAAAGTCTTGGTTCTCGGCGTCTTTCCCCGCGCCGAAAAGGCGGACGATCCCAAACGCCTCCGCACCACCGAAATCAACCAGCTCATCAGGAAATTGGCCGACGAGCAGAATGTATTCTATCTCGATTTAAGCCAGACCTTCCTCCAACCCGACGGCACCCTGAGCAAGGAAATTGCCCCCGACTTTCTCCATCTCAGCCCCAAAGGCTACGAACTCTGGGCTCAAGCCATCGAGCCGAAGGTGAAGGAATTGATGGCCAAATGAGGAACTCCGGGCTGATTTTAATGGCTCCTTCACGGTAAGAGATTTCCCTACGGAATTTTCTTGCCGCCTCGTCCTGGATTGATACCATCAAATTTGGAAATACCTGCTACGGATGCGGGCAGGCTTTTCCAATACATCATAACCCGCACCCATACCCCAAATCGGCGGCCCGTCCGCCAAACCACAACATCATATGAAAACCACCAAACGAAACCGGGGCTTCACCCTGATCGAACTCCTCGTCGTGATCACGATTATCGCCATGCTGGCTGCCGCTGGCTTCGGTGGATACAGCAAGATCATGCCAGGGGTCAAAGCCAACACCGCGGCTGGAACCGGCCATGCCATCCACACCCTGCTGTTTGCCTGGGCTGGAGACAATGACCAATCCTTCCCGGATGCCGCCCAGAATTCCAACGAAGCCTACCGCGAGCTCTTCAAGAAGGGCCTCGTCGATACCGAAAAGACCTTTGCCATCGCCGGCGATGCCTGGCACCTCAACTCCCCCAGTGGTGACAAAAAAGGCCCCGATAATGATATCGGCACCGCTCCCGATTACCAACAGGCTCTGATGCCCGGTGAATGCGCCTGGGCCTACGTGACTGGCCACACCACCGCCTCCAAAGGTGACTTGCCCATCATGGCCAACGCCTTCAGCGAAACCGTTGGTGTCTATTCCAAGGACCCCAAAAAGAAGGGCGGAGTCTTCACCGGCACCAAGTGCGCCTGGGTGGCCGTCGGCGGCAGCGCCAAGGTGGGTGATCTCGATGGCAACTACAAGTGCATGGACAAAAAGGGCACCAAAACCGTCGACGTCTTCAGCACTGACTGGGGCACCAACACGGAAGACGTGAAAAACCCTGAAGGCTGATCCCTGCAGCGGCTTATCCAAGTCTATATCCAGAGCCCGGATTCCTCAGGGAGTCCGGGCTTTTTTGTGCCCGTGCCCTGACAACGTTCCGCACCCGCCTTCCGTCCCTCATTTCATCAGCAGGAAAATCGAAACCACAGATTTCCTGGGGCGCACAGATAGTCCACGCGCAAGGTCCATGGCTGGCTTAACTCCCGGGGCTGGGACCGTCTGAAAACACAAATCGTTCATGAGCCGTGCTTCCGGAGAAAACGGTGGTTTTCCCTATGGGTTTTTAGGTTTACCCCCAAGCTTTCCAACTCCATCACGGGGAAAGCTCACCCGGATTTCATCTCAGGGACTGGGCGGCTTCGGGGAGGCTTGAAATTGAGCCTGCAACTTCGCCAGTGCCGTGGCCGCCTCGGCCGCCTCCTTGAGGGCAGAGGCTTTTTCCGCTTCCACCCGGGCGAGAGATTCACGGAGCGTGACTACCGCGGCGGCGGATTCCCGTTTGATCACGGAGGCCTCCTCCACGACGGTCTGCGCTTTGGTGTCGGCCGCGGAAGCCTCCAACTTGGCCAGATTAATTGCCTGCTGGAGTTGCTGGATGCGGCCTTCACGCTCCAGCCCCCTGGCTTCAGCCTCGCGGATCGTCTCCTGCGCCTTGGTCAGGGCAGCCCCCTTCCGGTCAATTTCCTGCTGGAGCATCAGGGAGCTGGCCTCAAGCTGCTCGACCTTTTTCCTGAACTCATCGGAGGCCTTGGCATTCCGCGCCTCAATCTCCGCCATCCCCCTGCCCGCCTGTTCGATGCGCAGGCGCATCCCGCTCAATTCCGCATCCAGTCCGGCATCCATCACGGCTATTTTTTTGGAATCCGCAGCATTGATCAAGGCATTCAAACCGAGCACCGCGACGACCCCGGCTGCGAGGGGCAGCAGCCGGTGCGCCCAAGGCGTGACGGGAGCTGGAGCAATTACCGCCGTCCCAAGCGGTCCTGCGGCCGCGGCTACAGGGTGAGCCATCCTGATGGGCTGGGCTCCGGTGGCTTCGGCCAATCCGGCTGCCGTCATTCCATTTTTCATCGGAATCGGAGTAACCTGCGATGGCCGGGTCCAAAGGGTGAAGGCCTTGTTTTGGTTGATTTGAATAGGCATGACGGGGGGAGGCAGGAGCACCGGCAAGGATAACCCGCGGGGAAGCGGCCATGTTTCAGGGTCCAGCCACAAAGTGAATCCGTTGCCCGGCAGCCGTAGCCGGAGGACCGGCCAGCGCGCCGGGTCCTGCCACAGAGTGAAGGCCCGCCCGGGCAGGCGCAACGGGAGCACCGGCCAGCGGGCGGGATCCAGCCAGACTGTAAAAGCCTTGCCGGGCAGCCGCAGCGGAGGGACCGGCCAACGGGCCGGGTCCAGCCATAACGTAAAGGCACGTCCGGAAAATGACGGGGGGAAACCGGGAGCGGACATGGGGAAAGAGGCAGGAAACAGGACTTAGACCATGGCGACTCCGGGAGTTCCTGCAGGGGATTTCGCCTCCAGATGCTGGAGCACTTTTCTCACGCAGTCCTCCACCGTCAGCCCATGTTTGGCACGCAGAATGGCCGGGGTGCCATGCTCCACAAACTCATCTGGCCAACCGAGCCGTTCCACCGGGGTATGCAGGCCCGCATCGTGCAGGTGCTCGATCACCCCGCAGCCAAAACCGTTGTGCAGCACGTGGTCCTCCAGAGTGCAAAGGACGCGGCAGCGGCGGGCATAACGTTCCAGCATGGCGGTGTCGAGCGGCTTGATCCAGCGCGGGTTGATCAGGGCCACGGAATAACCCATCGCCTCCAGTTTTACCTTTGCCTTCTCAGCCATTTCAAACATGGTGCCCAGCCCGATCAAGGCCACATCGTTCCCATCCGCCACCACTTCCGCCGTGCCGATTTCGAGCAGTTTCGGCTCGGCCTTGATGGCCTTTCCGGTGAGGGCTCCGCGCGGGTAGCGGATCGCGGTCGGACCGGCCTCATAGTGCGCCATGGTCCACAGCATATCCACAAACTCATCCTCATCCTTCGGCTGCATGTGGATCAGACCCGGCACGTGGCGCAGGTAGCCAATATCAAACAGTCCATGATGCGTCGGGCCATCGTCCCCGCTGAGTCCGCCCCGGTCCATGCACAACCGCACCGGCAGTTTCTGCAGGGCCATGTCATGAATGATCATGTCGTAGGCCCGTTGCATGAAGGTGCTATAAATCGCGAGGAAAGGCCGCAACCCCTGCGCGGCCAGACCACAGGCAAAAAGTGCGGCGTGCTCCTCGGCAATCCCGACATCAAAATACCGTTCCGGAATCTCTTTCTTGAAATGCCCCAGTCCGGTTCCTCCCGGCATGGCTGCCGTGATGGCCGTGATCTTCCGGTCCATTTTGGCAAACTTCACGAGGGACTCGGCAAAAATCTGGGAGCAGGTCGGCGTGGGACTGGCCGCGGTTTCCCCGGTCTCGATTTCATAAGTGCCCAATCCATGGAATTTCCCGGGGTTCGCCAGAGCCGGCTCGTAACCGCGGCCTTTTTCCGTGATGATGTGCAGGATGACCGGTTCGGTCTGGGTTTTCAGGAATTCGAACGTTTTGACCAGCAGCGGCAGGTTGTGCCCGTCGATCGGCCCGTAATACCGCACCCCGAATTCCTCGAAAATCACGCTCGGCAGGATCAGGTTCTTGGCACTCCCCTCCACCTTGCTGGCCAGCTTGCGCATCGCCTTGCCCCCGATTTTTTCAATGAATTGCGCGGCCTTGTCATGCAGATGGGCATAGGCGCTGTTTGTCGACAGCGCCGTGAAATACCGGGCGATGGCTCCGACATTTTTGTCGATCGACCACTCGTTGTCGTTCAGAACCGTGATGAAACGCTTGGTGGAGGACACCACGTTGTTCAATGCCTCGAAGGTGGGCCCACAAGTAAACGCGGCATCGCCGGCCACGCAGACCACGTGCTCGTCGGTGCCATTTAAATCACGGGCCACCGCAAAACCCAGGGCCGCACTCATCGCCGTGCCCGCATGGCCGGCGCCATAACAATCATGTTCGCTTTCGCTGCGCAGCAGGAAACCATTCAGGCCTTGGTATTGCCGCATGGTGGAAAGCCGGTCCCAGCGGCCGGTCAGCATCTTGTGCACGTAACCCTGGTGGCTGACATCGAAAATAAATTTGTCCTTGGGCGAGTCAAACACCCGGTGCATCGCGATGGTCAGTTCGACCACCCCAAGATTCGGACCCAAGTGTCCACCGGTATTGGCCAGCGTCTCGATCAGTTCCTTGCGGACCTTGGCAGGCAATTGCAGAAGCTGGCTCTCGGTGAGGCGCTTTACATCGGCGGGACCGTGGATCTCGGGAAGATCCTGCAGGTTAGAAGAGTCGGATTTCATCATCAGAAGAAGCGGGAGGCGGGCTGTCGGGCAAAGCTCCGGAGGGGACCGGGCTGGCGGCCGCCGGAGCGGCAAGGGGATTGGTTTCGGCCGGACCCTCGGCCCGGCGGGAGATTTGTTCAATGCGGAGCTGGGCAGTATCCAGTTGGGCCTGGCAGCGCCCCAGCAGCTTCATGCCCCGCTCATAGCGCGCCACCAATTCATCCAGACCCTGGGGATCGCCATCCAGCGACTGGATGATCTGATCCAGCTCCTCGATGGACTGCTCAAACGACGGCTCCCCTGCATCAGCAGGAGCGGGCGTGGTCCGGGAACGGGCGGGCATAAGGGGCAAAAGCAACCCGGAACCATTCCGGGGGAGTCGCAGCATGGCAGTCGCCGGGGCAAAACTCAACCCGCAAAAAAGAATGCCGCTCCGGGTTTCGCTTTGGGGTCTTCCCCACCCCGATTCTGCGGTCCCGCAGTCCGGCAGCCAGGGTGCCGCTTGCTCTTGCCACGGGGCCATCCCGCTTTTAACAACGGGCCATTTTATGAATTGGTGGCAATCTATCCTCATCGGCATCGTCGAAGGCCTGACCGAATATCTCCCGGTCAGTTCCACCGGCCACATCCTGCTCACGCAGAAAATCCTCGGCATTCCCGCCACCGAAAGCTCGAATGCCTACGCTGTGGTGGTTCAGGTAGGAGCCATTCTCGCGGTGCTGGGACTCTACTTCCAGCGGTGCCGCAGTCTCCTGGATGGCCTGCTCGGCAAAAACCCGCAGGGTCTGCTGTTGCTGCGCAATATCATGATCGCCTTTCTGCCGGCAGTCGTGGCCGGCCTGCTTTTTGACAAGCGGATCGAGCAATACCTCTTCGGCCTGTGGCCGGTGACCGCTGCCTGGTTTGTCGGCGGCGTGGCCATCCTCGCCGTCGCCTGGTTCAAAAGAAACGCCGCCCCCGGAGCCCGCAAGATCGGCCTCAGCCTGGAAGATATCACTCCGAAAACCGCCTTCCTGATCGGCCTCCTGCAATGCGTCGCCATGTGGCCCGGCACCAGCCGCAGCCTCATGGTCATCGTCGGCGGCCTGCTGGTCGGACTCAATATGATCGCCGCCGTGGAGTTCAGTTTCCTGTTGGGCATGGTCACCCTGACCGCCGCCTCCGGTTATAAGATGCTCAAATTCGTGAAACATCCTGAGCTGCTTCAGGACTACTCGGTGACCACCATGCTGCTCGGCATCATCGCGGCGTGGGTCGCCGCCGCCCTCTCCGTCAAATGGATGGTCGGCTGGCTGCAAAAACACGGTGTCACCGTCTTTGGTTATTACCGCATCGGGCTCGCCGTTGTGGTCGCTGGTCTGCTGCTGGCCGGCATTCTTCAACCCTGACTGATCTCCCCGCCATGAGCTTCATCCACGACGATTTCCTGCTCTCCACCCCGCTGGCCCGCCGCCTTTACCATGAAGTGGCCGGGTCCCAGCCAATCATTGATTATCACTCTCACCTGCCGCCCGGGGACGTGGCCGCCGACCGCCGGTTCGGCAATCTCTTCGACATCTGGCTCGCCGGCGATCACTACAAGTGGCGCGCGATGCGTTCCAATGGCGAAGCCGAAAAATACTGCACCGGCGAGGCCCCGCCCTACGAAAAATTCCTCGCCCTCGCCCGCACCGTTCCGAATTGCCTGCGGAATCCCCTCTACCACTGGTGCCATCTCGAGTTGAAGCGCTACTTCGGCATCGACGAACTCCTCACTCCCGAATCCGCCCCGCGCATCTGGGAACAGGCCAACGCCCGCCTCGCCGATTCCGACCGCGGCGCCCGCGCCATCCTCACCGATTTCAAGGTCGAAGTCGTCTGCACCACCGATGATCCGGCCGATCCCCTGACGCATCACGCAACTATCGCTGCCGCCAACATCGGCACCAAGATCCTGCCCACCTTCCGGCCGGACAATCTGCTCAAGATCGACCAGACCGCCTTCTTCAATACCTACGTTGAAAAACTGGCCGCCACCGCCGACACGGACGTCACCACCCTCCGCGGCCTCCTCGCCGCCCTGGAGAAACGTCACGATGCCTTCCACGCCATCGGCGGACGCCTCAGCGACCACGGCCTGCCCCAGGCCACCCATCACTTCTGCACCGAAACCGAAGCCGCCCGCATCTACGACAAAGCCCGCCTCGGCCAGCAAGTCACCCCGGAGGAACAGCAGCAATTTGCCACCTTCATCATGCTCCACAGCGGCCGCCTCGATGCGCAGAAAGGCTGGGTGAAACAACTCCACCTCGGCCCCCTGCGGAACAACAGCACCCGTCTCTTCCGTGCGTTAGGCCCCGACACCGGCTTCGATTCCATCGGCGACCTCCCCCAGGCCCATGCCCTGTCCCGTTACCTCGACGCCCTCGACATGGACGGCTCCCTGCCCAAAACCATCATCTATAACATCAACCCCGCCGACAACTACGTCATGGGCACCATGATCGGCAACTTCAACGACGGCAGCGCCGCCGGCAAAGTGCAGTTCGGTTCCGGCTGGTGGTTCCTTGATCAAAAAGAAGGCATGGAGTGGCAGATCAATGCCCTGTCCAATCTCTGCCTGCTCAGCCACTGGGTCGGCATGCTGACCGACAGCCGGTCCTTCATGTCCTTCCCGCGGCACGAATACTTCCGCCGCATCTTCTGCAACCTCCTCGCCCGCGACGTCGCCGCCGGCGAAATCCCGGACGATTTCGAGGTCCTCAGCACCCTCGTCCAGCGGGTCTGTTACGGCAATGCCCGGCACTTCTTCGGGTTCTACGCCTGAAGGGGGGGGGGAACCCACCGGCAAACTCGTGCACCTCGGCGTCCACCGATCCTATCCACCCAGTTCACCCTCGGGCCTCTGTGATGCCCCCGCTCCCCGGTGGCCACTCGCAGTCTTTCTTGTAGAGCAACCTCCACAACTTCTGCTGCACCCGCCCCTGCTCTCCGTCCGGCCGGTTGAAAGCATGGGGCCAGCTCTTCAAATACAGAAATCCTGGCTCATCACGCATTTCCAGAAAAAAGTCCGCCGCCAGGACCTCCTCCTACGTGCAGGCCGCCCCTTCCCAGAAGTCCGGTCCCAGCCAAGTTTCCGCGGTCACCAATGAAGAAACCACTTCGTTGGCTGAAACCGCCCTGCCGGGATTCACTTTCCTGCCGGGATTCAGGGAAATATCAAGCCGCTCCATCTCAGAGGTATGGTTATTAGCTTGGGTTGTTCTGTACCTTTTGAATCCCTGTGGAACAGGCCCAATGGCTTCCTGATACCTGGATGGAAGTTCTATGTTTTGCCATTTGATGTAGTCCCAATCAAACTGGAAGGCCCGAACGGCTGACCACCGCCCCATGATCTCCTCGATTAAATCATTCCAAAATCTCGTAATTGCACGGGATTCAAAACATCGAATTTCAAATAAAACACCGAAGGGCGATGACTGGAATGAGGATCGTTTTGATCTTAAACTGATTTTAAAAAATCGAAACGATTTATGGTGAATCATTACATCAAACCCAGTGAATCGTTTGTTACCAATCCAATATTGAATTTTTTCAGTATCACCGATCAGTGCATGTATCTTTTGGCGCTTCTCTTCCAAACCTACAATTTGTGACAAATGCAATCTGGCTGCTGACGGCAACCATTTCTCACATGCTTGATGAGTAACCCTCCACATCTCAGCCAACGGTTCAGGCATGGATCGAAATTCGATCATGCAGGTAATTGATTGCGCGTTCACAAGCCCAAACTGGCACGCAAATAGCGGAAGTCCCACCCCTCATTCCGTTGGATTTGCCCTGATCCTGCGGTCAACTGCGCCATGCCTGCTCCCAATCCCATCCGCACCATCGGCACCATCCTCGCGCCCGCCAGTCCGCGGACTTACCGCACCGTCCTGGCCAACGGCAAGGAGATCCTCGCCCACCTCAGCCCCCGCCGGGCCGCGGCCCTCGGCCCTCTGGAACCACAAACCCGGGTGAACCTCGAAATGACCTCCTACGATTTCAGTATAGGCCGGATCGCCGGGATCGCCCCGCCACCTGAGGCTGCCACTTGACCTGAAGTGCCACGCCAATCCCGGCATGACTTGCGGCGTGGGGGCGACGGTCCGGCCCACGCGGAAATTCAGCTCAACCGGATTTCTTTGACCCGCAAAATCACGGAAAGCCTCATGATGATGGAATCGTGTTCGATTCCGGGATCGTGACTGGCGGCGGGTTTCTCCGTCCAAATCGTTTCCTCGACTTGGTAGGCGGTGGTGCCGGAAAGATTCTTGAGGTGCAAAAACGCCCCGGCCGGCGGGACTTGTGGCCATTCGAACTCGGCCAGCAGGCGATGGTCGGTGATGTCCAGGACACGGATGAAGATGGGTAACATCGGTTTGGCAGTTCAAGTTGATGGCGGCCGCAGCCCGTTCAAGGCCCTGGCCCCGTGGAACAGAGCGCCACCGCCGCCGGAGCCTGTCCAAGCGATCCCGGAGGCAAGTTAACCGGAAAAGAACCCGTGCCACCGGGCAGGCCGGCACGGGTTCCAGGGCATCGGCGGAGAAACTACTTTTTGAGTTTCTTGAGGTAGGTGGCGGGGTCTTTGAGGAACTTGGGTTTGCAGGACTTGCAGCAGAGTTTGATCTCCTGGCCTTCGTGGGTGAACACGATGGGTTTGCCCATGCTGCCGAGTTTTTCATCGGAGACGATGCAGGTGTCCAGCGGATAGGGTTTGACCTTGGGGGCTTCCGCCGGAGGCGGGGCGGGCTTGGGCTCCTCGGCCTGAAGCAGGGCCGGGGCGGAGAGTGACAGGAGAGCGGTGAAGCCCAGGAGCAGGGTGGTTTTCATGATGTGGCATTTTGGTTGGGTTGGTTGATGGAGCGAGGGGCGGTTAGAGTTCGGCAAGGTATTTGGCGGGGTTGGCGGCAAACTTTTTGGTGCAGGGCTTGCAGCAGAATTTGATTTCCTGACCCTGATATACCTGGGTGATGGGGGTGCCCATGGAGCCGAGTTTGTTGCCGGTGACGATGCAGGTGTCTTTCGGATAAGGCTTGACGCCGCCACTGGAGGCGGTACCGCCGGTGGAAGCACAGGAACTGATGAGCAGACCAGTGGCAGCGAGGAGCAGTGCGAGTTTTGTTTTCATGGGTGTGGTTGGTTTGGTTTGGGGATTCCGGATTGGAAAATCAGAAGCGCAGCACCACCCCGCCGCCGAAGCCGTAATCGGAGCTGTATTGAGTGGTGAGGGAGAGGGCTTTGGTGAGGGTATATTCGGTTCCGGCGGCCCATTCCCATTCGCTGCCGGTGTCGTATTCGACTTTGGCGAAAGGGCTGAGGCGGCTGGTGAGCTGGAGGGTTTTGGCGAGGGTGAAGCGGGCATCGCCTTCGCTGTCGAGGGTGGCGCTGCTCCAGAACATGCCGGGGAGCCGGTAGCGGACGCCGGCGATGGCCCGGTTTTCCGCATCCTCCATATTCGTGAGCCGGGCTCCGGCGAAGGCCCGGAAATTGGGGCCGAAATAACGTTCCCAGGTGGCGTCGATTTCGTATTCCGTATCTTCCACGTCCTGCCAGCCGGCTTCCCACATCAGGTTATAGTCATCGCGGCTGTGGCGGAGATTGATGAAGCCCTCCGAGAGATGGGACTGGAGGGAGACGACGGCCCAGAGGGCAGGCATGTCGTGGGCGTGCTCGCCGAGATTGACGCCGAGGGCTTCGGCTTGTTTCACGCCCGCTTTTTTCGGGCCAATTTCGAAGTCCCCGCCGTGTCCATGGGGAGCAGGCAGGCCCGCCGGGTGGACCTCGTGGGAGGTGACTGCGGGCGTACTGATCCGGGTAGCGCCATCCCGGACGGAAACAACCCGCCCCATGCCGGCCATCATGTGATAGAGCAGGTGACAGTGGAACATCCAGTCCCCGGTTTCATTGGCCTCGAACTCAATGGTGTGGCGGCCCATGGGCGGAACATCGACGGTATGCTTGAGCGGGGAGCGCGCCCCGTGCTGATTGATCAGGCGGAAGAAAAATCCATGCAGATGGATTGGGTGGTGCATCATGGTGTCATTGATCAACTCCATGCGCAGGATCTCGCCTTTTTTGACGGGGATCACACTCTCCTCGGTCATGGTCCTGCCATTGAACGACCAGATATAGCGTTCCATGTCGCCGGTCAGGTGGAGGGGGATTTCGGTGACAGAGCGACCTTTGGGCAGAGTGGTGGGCACAGGGGATTCCAACAGAGGATAGGGCGCGGCAGGACGGGGGGCCTTCACGGCTCCGCCCTCATCCAAGGCGGCTTCCATCATGTGATCCATGCGATAGAGATCTGGCAGCGGGGGGCCGGAGGCGGGAATGTCAGGGCCCTGCCCGATGAAAGCCGAGGCGTATCCGGAGCCATCATGGGCGGTGGCGCGGATCTCCGGCCGGCCGCTGGCCGGAAGGGTGATGAGGGCGTCGTAGGTCTCGCCAATGGCCATGAGGAGACGGTTTACCTTGACGGGTTTCACGGGGTTTCCGTCGGCAGCAACCAGCGTCAGAGGACCGGTGGCAGACTCGACATAAAAGTAGGTGGAGGCAGAACCATTCACGAGGCGCAGGAGGACGCGGTCGCCGGGATTTCCCGTCAGGGTGGAGGTGCGCTGACCATTGATAAGGAAAGCGTCGTAAGCCACATCGGAGAGGTCCATGGCCTTCATACGGGAGCGTTCACGGCCAAAAAAGTCCCGGACGGCCCCGGCTTTCCAAGCGCCGAAGAGCGACTGGGTGGTGCCCTTTTTCAGGGAATACCATTCGCTACCCCGGGCGAGGCTGCGGAGGACCTCATGGGGGTGTTCATTCGTCCAGTCGGAGAACATCAGCACGTGCTCGCGGGTGGCCCGGCGGGCGGCAGGCGGCGGGGATTTCGGCTGGATGACGATGGTCCCGTAAAGGCCCTGCTGCTCCTGCAGATGGGTGTGGGAATGATACCAGTAGGTGCCGGACTGGATGATGGGAAACTCAAAGGTGTGGAAGGTGCCCGGCTGGATGGATGGGGTGGTGACTTCCGGCACCCCGTCCTGGGCATTCGGCAACAACACGCCGTGCCAATGGGTGGAAGTGGTGTGATGGGCGAGATCGTTATGGACGCGGATGCGGGCCCAGTCTCCTTCCGTGAAACGCAGCACGGGACCGGGAATAGTGCCGTTGATGGTGAGGCCGGGCACGGACTTGCCGGCGGGCGCAACCGTGGTTTCGGCGATGCGAAGATCGTATTCCACCACCTTGGCGGACACCGGGAGGAGACCAATCAGAAGCAGGGCTGGAAAGAGGACGAGTTTCATGCAGGCGGGGCAGGATAAGGAAGGAAGCGGGCAGGAGGGGGAAACCTCCTGCCCGCCGGGGCCGCTACTTCACGCAGCAGCCGGTATCGCAGCAGTCACCGCCTTCGCAGCAACCGGCTGGGCAAGCTCCGCCATCGCAGCAAGTGCCGTCGCAGCAGGCACAGCAGGCCGCGGATGGGTTGGAGGGAGCGGCTGTCACGGCAGTGGCGAAGGGCAGTGCGGCGAGGGCGAAGGTAAGGGCGAGCAGTGTTTTCATGGGTGTTTTTGTTTTGTGGTTTGTTTTGGGTAAGCCGGGGAGGTCCCGGAAAGGGAAAATCAGGAATAGGGAAGAGAAAAGTCCGCGGAGCCGAAGCAGGGAGCCGTCGGTCCTGCCGGGCCGGGGACGGGTTGCCTATATTGGGAAGGAGGCTCGCCGCCGGTGAGAGGCTGACGCGGCATTGCTGTGGTGTGACCAGGGAAAGCTTTGACCTCGAAGTCAGCTGCAGCTCCCACCGGCGAGCCTCCGCAGCCTGAGGCGGGGACAAGTCACCGAACTTCAAAGGAGCTCTTCTACAAGGCAACGGAGCGTCAGGAATTCCCTGCCCCGGAGGCGCACTTCAAGGCGCCGTGTGAACCATCGGTTCACGGGATAAGGGCACAATGGTCCCTCGATTTCACTTCAAAGCAGGAGACTGCAGCGCAGCACGCAGAGACGCACGGTCGGGGCCGTGACAAGAGGGGCACTGCGGTGGAGGAAAGCGGATTGGGCCGGAAGATCCGCCCAGCGGGGAAGTTCCTCCAGGATGAGGAGGGTGGGCAACGGGGCCGCCGCCTCCTTGGCGGAAGAGGATGTTGGCAAAGGAACGGGCTGGACCGGCGTGGCTGGCCCGCTTGGGGAGACGTCGCAGCAGCAGTGGATCGCGGCGGGTTCACAGCAGGCACTGCCGGAATCATCTACGATCGTGCAGAAGGGCTGAACCGGCGCTGCCTTGGCCTGCGTCATCATCCCGGCTGGCAGGACCAGCGAGATGAGCAGGAGGAGCGCAGTCAGATGCTTCATGGAAGGGGGAGGCTTGGAACTTACGCCGGACAACCGGGCTTGGCAAAATATTCCTGAACACAAGGCGGCAGCGCGGGGGATTTTCGTTCCGCTATTTTGTGCCGTCGCGGAAGAGCTCTGGTGCTTTCGTCATCAGGGAGCGATGCGCCAGGCGAGTTCGTGGCCGGCTTCCCACGGGATGACTCTCAGGCCGGTATGGTCTTCATAGACCGCAGGCACCGTCCACGGCTGCTGGACGAGGGTGATGGATTTGTCCGGCGGGTTCAGGCCATGGATGCGGATGGCGTTGTCGCTGACAAAGGCCTGGAGACTGGCCAGCGCTCCGTGCTCTGCAAAAAGCTGGGCCATGCGCGGCAGCAGGAGCGGCGCGGTGTAAACGCCGGCGGCACAGCCACAGCATTCCTTGGCGTGCTGGGGATGAGGGGCGCTGTCGCTGCCCAGCATGAGCTTGGGATGCGCGGCGAGGGCTGCGGTGAGCAGGGCGGCGCGGTCCTCCGGGCGTTTGGCGATCGGTTTGCAGAAGAGATGAGGCTGGAGCAGACCGCCCGCCACATCGTCGAGGGTGATCACGAGATGATGACCGGTGACGGTGGCGTGCAGGTTTTCATACCGGTCCAGCAATACCACGGCAGCAGCGGTGGTGATGTGTTCCATGACGATGCGCAGCCGGGGGAAGCGGGCAGCAAGGCGTTCGTAAATGGAGAGGAACTCGGCCTCGCGGTCGAGCACGAAACCGGTGGTTTCGCCGTGGACCAGCAGCGGAATCCCCATCTCCTCCATGAGCTTGAGGGTGGGTTCCGCGGCGTCGATGCTGTGGATACCGCTCTCGCTGTTGGTGGTGACGCCGTGCGGGTAGAGTTTGATGGCAAAAAGATGTGGCAGGGCCGCCGCGAGCTGGGCTTCGGTGTAGTGCTGGAAGAACAAAGTCATCAGCGGCTGGAAGGTCGCGGCATCCGGGCCAGCCCCGGCGAGGATGCGGTCCCGGTAGGCGGTGAGCATTTCCACCGAGGTGATGGGCGGCACGAGATTCGGCATGATGACCGCTCCGGCGAGCGTCGCCGTGCTGTGGGGCGCCACCAACCGCAACATGTCCCCATCCCGGAGGTGGAGGTGCATGTCGAGCGGGCGGTGGAGGGTAATGGAATCCGGACTGGTCATGAAAGCAGACATAGGTATGGTGGCGCCGCTCTCCAGCGCGAATCCTGCCGCTTTTTCCACTCCATGAAACCCTCCGTCTTTCTTTTTTCCACGGTTCTCCTGACCTTTGCACCCGCGTTGCTGATGGCCCAGCCTCCGGCGGAAAAGGCCCCCGGCGAAGAGAAAAAGGAAACCGGCAAGGAAGACAAGAAACCAGAAACGCCGCCGCTGGTGGAGACGATGCATGACATCATCGTGAAGGGCCAGAAGCTGACCTACAAATCCACCGCAGGCGTGCTGACCCTAACCAAGGCTTACGGGGAACCCAAAGCCGATGTTTTCCATATGGCCTATCTGCGGACGGATGGGGATGCCGCAGCCCGGGCGAAACGGCCGGTCTGTTTTTGCTTCAATGGCGGCCCGGGCTCTTCGAGCGTGTGGCTGCATCTGGGTGCGTTCGGTCCGCGCCGGGTGGTGCTTCCGGCCGAAGGATTGACCGCTCCGGCTCCCCCGTATGAACTGACCGACAATCAATACACCCTGCTGTCGGATTGTGACCTCGTCTTCATTGATCCGGTCAGCACGGGGCTGAGCCGTCCGGAGAAAGGCGAAGAAGCCAAACAATTCCACGGGTATCGTGAGGACGTGGAGAGCGTGGGCGATTTCATCCGGCTGTGGATCACGAAAAACCAGCGCTGGGGCAGTCCGAAATTCCTGATGGGCGAAAGCTATGGCGGCATCCGCGGGGCTGGTCTGGCGGAGCATCTGCAAAGCCGTTACGGCATGTATCTCAACGGGCTGATTGTGGTGAGCGGGCTGTTTGATTTCAAAACACTGTCCCACGACGACCAGAACGACGTGCCTTTTCAAACGTGGCTGCCCGCCATGAACGCCATCGCCCACCATCACCGGAAACTGGCTCCGGAGCTGCAGGCGGACTTTGCCAAAACCCAGCAGCGCGCCTTGGAATTTGCCCGCGGACCTTATGCCGTGGCCCTGGCGAAAGGAGCTGCCCTGCCGGAAGCCGAGCGCCAGGCAATCGCGTCCGAATTGAGTGCCCTGACCAGTCTGCCGGTGGATTTGATTTTGCGGAATAATCTGCGCATTGCCCCCATGGAATTCCGCCGGCGTCTGCTGGAGAAGGATGATTTGGTGATCGGCCGTTTTGATGGCCGCGTCAGTGGCCGGGAGGGCGATCCGTCGTATGGTGTAGTCTTCGGAGCCTTCGCCACCACCATGAATCAATACCTGCGCGATCCGTCAGGTCTGAACTATCAAACCGACCGCCCTTACGAAATTCTCGGCGGTCCGGGCATGACGCCGTGGAATTACAGCCTCGCCACCAATGAATATCTGGAAGTCGCCGGCAGCCTGACTTCCGCCATGAATACCAATCCGGCGCTGAAGGTCTTCATCGCCTGCGGCTATCACGACCTCGCTACCCCGGGCGAAGCCATCGACTACACCGTGCGTCACATGGACCTGACCCCCGCCCAGCGGCAGAACTTCACCTGGACCCACTACGACGGCGGCCACATGATGTATACCAACCTGCCTTCGCTGGAAAAACTCAGCGCCGACGTTTCGGCGTTTGTGAAGGGGCTTTGACCATTTTGTTCCGGCTGCGGGATGGTCCGCAGCCGGTCCACGATGGCTTAAAATAACGTCGAAGTCAGGGTTTAATCACCCGCAGGCGCCAATATCCCGTTGGAAAAGAGGATGAAAAGCCAACGTCCGCACTAACGGAATTCCGCCACTTCTCGCCTTGGAAAAGAGCGTTTTGCAAGGGATAGGACCAGACGCCGTCGAGGGGATTTCCCTGGCTGAAAAGCCTCCATGGACCTGCCGGGTTGGAGGCCGTTTCCACTGAGGCTTGGAGTTCCTCGGGGAAAGCGGCAGCTGCTTCAAACTGGAGGGTATAGAGGCCGTCAATGCTTGCAGTTAATTCCAGTGAAGAATGGTCATGCGGTTGCAAAGGGTGGGTGCCGAGCACGGCTTCGACCATGTTGGCCAAGCCATCCCGGTCTGGATCGCCTTCAGGCGCTTGTTGCGATGAAGCCAGGCCCGACCCGCGGAAGCGGTCCTGCTGCCAGCCTGCCCAGGTGGTGGGATACCAATCCAGTGCATCCAGTGTAAAAGTTGCGGCGGTGGCACCGCCTCCCAACGAAGCGCCCCAGATCAGCGTATGGGTGCCACCTGGGATGAAAACGCCTGTGCCGTCCGCAGTGAGGGCGTTACCATCCATGCTCCAGCCGATGTAGCCTGGTTCTGGTGCATTCATGGAAGGAATGAAAACTCCCGGGCCGGTGAGGGTGGTCTCGATCCACGAGCCAGCGCCAGGATCGGAAGGCAGCAGGGCCACGGCAGCCAAATGGCCGCCGCGTCCGGCTGGGGTGCTAATACTTCGCCAAGGATGCGTTCCGCCGGTGCGGAAGGTCCAGCCAGGTTGGTCAAGCGCGGTGGCGAGAGAGGGACCGGGGGTGGCCGGGGTAAAGGAGACCTGGTCCAGGAGCAGGCTGTAATGGATGAAGGAGCCGGGGGTGTTTGCCAGCGACCACTCTAATTGATGCGGGCCATTGCTGGCCAGAAACAGGCTGCGCTCCTGCCAGGCCGTACCGGGTTCCAGGGCGGGCGGAGAATAATTCAGGCCGTTTACGCTTAGGAAAATTTGCGGCAGTCCCCACCCTTCGGGATAAAGCTGACGGATCCGGTAGCGCAGGGTGCCGGATCCCTGACAGTTGGCTTGCAGCAGCGCTTTGCTGGTGCCGGGAGGCGAGGCGACCGCGATGACATCCATGCCATCCGATGCAGCAGCGGGGTCGGCGACAGGGAACCATTGGTTGTCAGGTGCGCTCCAGCCGGTAACGTTCTGCGCATCCGCCGCTTCGGCCAAGGTCAGAGCGGAGGTAGCCGGTTGCCAGGAGAAGCCATCGAGATAGGCGGCGAGGTCGGCCGCCCTGGAAGCGTTCCAACTGACGGTGTGGGCACCTGGTGGCACCACTATCGTGACGCCTTCCCAAGTTGTGGAATTGCTTCTGGGAAGGAGCGCGGCCCACTTATTATCCAGCATAACACGCATCTCGTCGGCGCTGTAAGGCTTCGCCAGCCGCCAATGGAACCGGAGGATGCCGGGACCTGTGATGGGGGAGGTCATTTGAACGGCATCTTTTCCGCCCGCCGGGCCCCGGAGTTCGATGAGGGAATTGCCGGTTAAAGCCAAGGAACTGCTCACGCCAAACCATTGTCCGGTGACGGGTGTCAAGACCTGGCCGGGTAAATCCGCCGCCACGTCCAGGGGGTAAACGGTGCGTGGGGTAATGCGGAGTTGATCCAACTGAACCGGTAACAGGCTGCCGGAGACGGCCCATCGCAGCGTGTGAGTGCCCGGTCCCAGACTGGTCCGGTGGGGGCCGCTGATGGAGGGCGGGGCATCGGTGGTGAAAGGGTTTAATTGGATCGGGAACAAGCTGGGCGTGGAAAAGGTGAACCGGGTGCTGGTTACTGGGTTTTGCACGCGCCACCAGAAGGAGATATCGGCCGGTCCCTCGACGGTGGTTTCCAGCCAGAGGGAATCACCAGTCACCGGGGTGGCGAAGGCGGGTTGACCCCAGATGAGTGCGGTGCCTTCCGGGGCCAGGGCGGGAGACACTAGCCCCGTCCACCACCCGGCACCTCCGCTGGTGAAGAGCCGGCCGGGAGTGCCTGCGGCGACATCAAGAGGAACAGTGGCCCATGGCGTAAAACTAATGTTATAAATCCGAAAAGCAATGGGGGGCGGGCTGGCCGCTTCCAGGTAAGGCCGGATGGAATGAGACCCTGGTCCGATGGTGAGAGTGGTTGTCTGCGTAGTGGAGGAAGCTCGAGTGGTTTTGCCATCCACCATGAGTTGGACCGAGGTGGAGTTGGATAGGCCTCCACGGACTCCGATGGCGTTCCATGTGATGGAAAGTTCGCCCGGGGTGGCGGTTTGGAAGGTTAAGTTACTTTGGCTGCCGGATTGCAGGTCCAGCCATGCGTAGTCATCCCCGGCTCCCAGTCCGGACAGGCCGATCCAAGGCTGGGAAGCCTCATTCGTCATGACGGGGCTGGCCGCTCCGAGCGCCTGTTGCAGGGGGACGATACTGACGGGCGTGACGCTAACGCTTTGAAGGGAAGCAGTATAGCGCCCCCCTTGTTGGCCTCCTTTGTAAAACTCCCAGGTGAATAAACGGCGGCCGGGGGGGACAAAGGCAGAAACCGGTGGAGATGTGAAGTCGATCGACGGGAATGGGGATGGATTGATGGCCCATGCTCCGACCACCGCGGGCAGTCCGTCCACTTTTACAGCCAAACTCAGACCGATCTTGGAGGGATCGAAATTCAACCATGCGGGACCTTCGATGGCGGCGGAGGCGTGGAGGGAGCGCTCGGGATAGCTAAGTTGGGCCTGAAGCGGGGGGGATGAACCGGGATTCCAAAACCGTGAACCGCCCCCGCTCCATGCGAGGGCCGGCTGACCAGTGGCACTGCCCCAGTCCGCCGCCGGCGTGCCGGGCACGAAGGAGATGCCGTCCAGCCAGGCGCTGCCGGTAATCTCGCTGGTGGGATTTTGATACCGCCAGCGCAGGGTGTGATTGCCGGGGGGCAAGGCATGGATTTCGTTTTCCTGCCAGGATTTGGAGGTGACGCGGGAGTGAACGATGCCATTCACCTCAAATTCCAGTGTGCCGTGGATATTGTCTGGAAAACCCCAGCGGAACTGCAGAGTGCCGCTACCTGACAGGGTGGTCTCCACCCAGGCTTCACCTTGCGCCGGAAGGGATTCCACAAAGGCGGAATCGCTGTCGATCAACGGCGGCGTATTATTCATCCCTGTCCAGTTCGTTGTTCCGCCGGTAGTCCAGGTTGCGCCGGGCATGTCCAGGCTGTCTGTCAGGCTGGCTGGAGTCGCGGGTTCAAAATGCACGGCATCCAGCCAGAGGGTAGTCCCTTCCGGAAAAAGAGCCGCCTCCCATTTCAGTTCACGGGGACCAGCCCCCCCCAGCCAATGGTTGACCGTTTTCCATTCGTCGAAGCTCTGGTAAAGAGAAGCGCTGGTTCCACTACCGGAAAATGTGGCGTTATAACCGGAAGTCACCGTGCCGAGGGTGCGCCAGGCATAGCTCAACTTCCCCGGGCCGGTCACGCTGGTTTTCAGAAAGGTAGTCGTCCCTGCTGCGGGACGGGCCGCCCGGACAGCGCTGGTGCCTTCCGTGGCGTCGGCGGGCAGTCCCTGCCACGACCCCGGGCTTGGTGAAGTGGACCAGACCAGCCCGGCCCCGTCCAGCGCCTCCTCGAGGGATACGGGGGTTTCTCCCACCTGGCCTTGGGAACTGGAGACGCCTGCTGCCAGGAACAGCCCGGAACAAACCAGCTTGGCGAACCGGCAGGACGAAAAAGGAGAACATTTCACGGCGAACCGATAGGATGCCGCAGGGGGCCTGACAACACAATCTTTTCGCAGAGCCTGGCCGGACCGGTGAAATGGCCCTGGGCGTTTGGTGTCCTTCCAGCGTGGGTTCGGAGACCGCAGGGGCCGCTTTCACCCTTCCACCCGGAGTTGTTCCGGACGGGACGACCATCCGGGTGAAAGTGGTCAAAGCGGCATAAAAAATCGCCTGTCCAAGGCAGAGGTTTGCGGCCTTGGACAGGCGTGGCGCCGGGAAGCGGCGGCCATTCCGGGTGGAAAACCAGGTTAGGTAGTTAGTTTGGCGGCGAGTTTGGCGACGTGCGCTCCTTGGAATTTAGCCTGGGCGAGTTCCTTGGCGCTGGGTTGGCGGGAGCCGTCGGGGCCGGCGATGCAGGCAGCGCCCCAGGGCGAGCCTCCTTTGACTTCGCTGATGTCGGCCAGTTCCGGGCAGGAGTAGGGGAGGCCGGCGTAGATGAAACCGTGGTGCATCAGGGTGGTGACAAAACTGGTGATGGTGGTTTCATTGCCGCCACCGGTGCCGGTGCTGGTGAAGACGCTGCCGACTTTGCCGATGAGCGCGCCCTTGGCCCAGAGGCCGCCGGTGTGATCAAGGAAGGCGCGCATCTGGGCGGCCATGTTGCCGAATCGCGTGGGGGTGCCGAAAATGATGGCATCGTAGTCGGCCAGCTCATTGTGATCCGCCACGGGGGCGGCCTGGTCGAGCTTGGCTCCCATTTTGGCGGCGGCTTCCGGAGACAGGGTTTCGGGCACACGTTTTACGGTGACTTCGACGCCTTCGATGGAGCGGGCTCCTTCGGCAATGGCTCCGGCCATGGTTTCGATGTGGCCGTAGGTGGAGTAATAGAGGACAAGTAGTTTGGTCATGTTGGGATGATGGTTTGTGGTTGATCGATGCGGGAGGAAACTGGCAGGCGTTTATTCTGATTTCGCGTTGCAGACGAGGGCGCAGAAGCCGGCGCGGTGCGACCAAAGGAGGAAGAGGGCGAGCACGCTGATGACAATGACGGGCGGATCAAGGAGGCCCGCGCCTTTGGTCAGGAAAACATGGAAGGCTAGAATGTTCACGATGATCGGGCCGAGAATGAGAAGGCCAAGGGCGCGGGTTTTGGGCAACGCCACCAACACGCCGCCGAGGATTTCCAGCACTTTGACAAAGGCCAGGTAACCCGTGGAGAAAAGCGCGGTCATGAAGAGTGCGGGCGGGCTGCCTGCCGGCGGACCGGGCGGCATGGGGATGAACTGGAGAAAGAAGTTCAGTCCGAAGACAACGAAGAGCAGGCCGAGCAGGGCTCCGGCGATCGTGGGGAGGTGTTTCATGATAGTGTTCAGTATTTCAGTTTTCGGTTTTCAGCTTTTGGTATCCGGTTATTTCAGGTCGAAGAGCAGGGCTTCGGTGGCTTCGATGGCGCGGATTTCGAAGTCGCCTTCGTCCTCGCTGCTGGCGCCGTCGCCGGCGATGAGGGCTTCGCCATCCAGCGTCAGGCTGCCGCGCATGACCTGAAGCCAGAGGCCACGGCCGGAGCGGAGGTTGTGGTGAACGGATTCCCCCGGCTGCAGGCGGATGCGGTAGATCTCGGCGTCCTGGTGGATGGTGGCGGAATCGTCCCGGCCGTCCGGCGAGATCACGAGGACTTTGGGGTCGGACTCGCTTCCGGCCTTGGGATGCCACTCAGTGTAGCTGGGGGTGAGGCCGCGCTTTTCCGGCAGAATCCAGATTTGCAGGAGGTGGAGATCCTTGGTGGCATCAGGGTTGAATTCGCTATGGGTCACGCCGGTGCCTGCACTCATGAGTTGGATCTGGCCGGGGAGCAGGGTGCGCCCATTGCCCATGCTGTCCTTGTGGGCCATGGCCCCGCCGAGGACATAACTGAAGATTTCCATGTCACGGTGCGGGTGGGTGCCGAAGCCCATGCCGGCATCGACATGGTCTTCATTGATCACGCGGAGCGACCGGAAGCTCATGTGGGCAGGGTCGTAATAGTCCGCGAAGGAGAATGAATGCTGCGTCTTGAGCCAGCCATGATCGGCATGGCCACGGGCGGCCGAGGGGCGCTTGGTGATGCGGTGCAGGGTGGAAGGATTGGTTTTCATGATGAACCAGACTAGGTCCGTCCGGGAAAAGCAGAAATATCATGTTGCTTGGCTCAGCATACCCTGCAGGTATGCTCGACGTCTATGGAACTCCGGCATCTCCGATACTTCGCCACCGTGGCCGAAGAACAGAATATCACCAAAGCCGCCGCCCGGCTGCATGTCAGCCAGCCGCCCCTCAGCCGGCAGATCCGCGACCTTGAGGAGGAACTGGGCGTGGCCCTGCTGGAGCGCAGCGCCAAGTCCGTGAAGCTAACGGAGGCCGGCCGGGTCTTTCTGGTGGAGGCCAATGCCGTGCTGGCGCGCGCCGAGCAGGCCCGGGAGGCGGTGCGGGCCTTTGCCAACCAGTGCACCGGGGAACTGCACGTGGGTTACGCTCCATCGCTCACCGTGGAACTGCTGCCGCATGCGCTGCGGGAATTTCAGAAATCCTCGCCCGGCGTGCGGGTCACCCTCCATGATCTTTCGACTGAGGAAATGCTGACGGGCCTGAGGGAAGGCCATCTGGATCTGGCCTTGATGATTCAGCCCGGGAAACCCTCGCTGTCCGCCCTCACCTTTGAGGAACTGCGCCGCTATGGCGTCCGCGTGGCGGTGCCTCCCTCCCACGCGCTGGCGAAGGCCCGGCAGGTGGACCTGCCGGCGCTTGCCGCGGAACGGCTCGTGGGCTACACCCGCCAGCACTATCCGGAATATCATGGATTTCTGGCTTCGCTCTATGCCCCGCTGGGAAAAAATCCCCCTCCCGTGGAAGAGCATGAGAGTGCCACCAGCCTGATCGCCGCAGTGGAATCCGGCCGCGGCGTGGCGTTCGTGCCCGAGAGTTTTGCCTGCTTTGTGGGAGCGCGTCTGACGCTCATCCCGCTCCATCCGGCCCCGGCTTCATTCCCGGTGGGATTGGTCCGGAGGAAAGGGAAACCGGCCCCGGCGGTCGCGGATTTCATCGCTGCCGCACAGCGCCCGGCCCCACCACGTCCCGGATGAACGGGGGTATCTTTCCCCTGGCAGGGGGCGATGGGGGGCATTAGAGCACTCCTTTCCAATGGATCGCCGCACTGCGGAGCGTGGTCCGGTCAACCTATTATGCGAGAGATTACATTTCAGTCGCTGACGCGACGTTCAGAGATCGGAGCCAATTGTTATGTGCTGGACACCGGGATGGCGCGGATCGCGCTCGACTCCGGGATGCATCCCAAAGAAAAAGCTTTCGACGCCATTCCCGATTTTTCCCTGCTGGAAGACGGCGACCTTGATGCCATTGTGGTGAGCCACTCGCATCTCGACCACGTCGGTTCCCTTCCCGTGATGATGCGGCGGCACCAGAAGGCTCCGGCCTACATGTCACCGGTGACCTGCGATTTTGCCGATGCCCTGCTGCACAATTCCGTCAACGTGATGTCCTCCCAGCGGGAACAGGACGGGATCAAGGAATACCCTCTTTTCACCCATCGCGAACTGGATGGACTGACCCGGCGGTTTCTGACCCGGCGTCCGGGAAAACCTTTCGACATTGCGGACACCGGCGTGAAGGCCGAGTTTTTCGATGCCGGACATTTGCCAGGAAGCGTGGGCATGATGCTGGATATCGATGGCCTCAAGGTCTTTTATACCGGCGATGTTCATTTTGAAGACCAGACGGTTTCCCGCGGCGCCGAATTCCCCACGGAACACGCCGATGTGCTCATCATGGAGTGCACCCGCGGGGCGGTGGAACGGGCTCCCGGCTATAGCCGTCAGGCGGAGTCTGACCGCCTCGCCGATGTCATCACCCGCACCATGGCCCGGGGCGGCAGCGTGCTCATCCCGGTCTTCGCCATCGGCAAGACCCAGGAGATCCTGATGATGCTGCATGAGTTGAAGGGCCAGGGCAAAGTCAAAGCCGACATCCCCGTGCATATTGGCGGACTGAGCAGCAAAATGACCCAGATTGTGGACAAACACAGCAACGAGGGCCGCCGGCATCATCCCGGCTTCCGCCTGCTGGAATCCATGACCGGCATCGTCAAATCCAAAAAGGGTGAACGGGTTACCCGCTGCCAGGCCGGCCGCATTTACGCCGTCAGCAGTGGCATGATGTCCGAGTATACCGTCAGCAACGATCTGGCCCACCACTTCATCAACCAGCCGAAAAACTCGCTTTGTTTCGTAGGGTATGCCGATCCTGACAGCCCTGCGGGAGCCATCCTCGCTTCCCTGCCCGGAGCTCCGGTGAAGCTCTCCAATGCGCACCCGCCGGTGGAACTGAATTGTGAGGTCGCCCGTTTCGACTTCAGCGGACACGCCCCCCGGCATGACCTGGTCGAGTACGCCCGCAAGCTCAATCCCCGCAAAATCCTGCTCGTCCATGGCGACGGCCCTGCCCTCGATTGGATGGCGGCCACCCTCAGTCTGGCCCTGCCGGAATGTGAGGTGATCATCCCCTTGCCCGGGGAAAAGATCAATCTTGGCTAATAAAGGCAATCCAGTTGGATTTGTCTGCCGGGATGACCGGAGCCCCGCATTTGCCGCCGCAAGGCTTTGACTGCTCCGGGGAGGCTTCCCGTGGCCCCGGGAGAGATTCCACCACGAAAGCCTTGCACGGGCAAGGCAGCCTGCCAGTTTCCCTCCATTACCAGAGTCGTTAACCCCGATCCTTTCATGCGCATTCCTATTCTCATGCCTCAGCTCGGTGAATCCATCGCGGAGGCCACGCTGCTTCGGCTGGACCTGGCTCCCGGGGATCTGGTGCAGGCGGATCAGGAGATCATGGAGGTGGAAACGCAGAAGGCGACCATGAGTGTGACCACTCCCTGCACCGGACGGGTGGAGGAATTGACCTGTGCGGTCGGAGTGAGCTATCCGGTGGGCAGTGTGCTGGGGTTTTTACGGGTCAGTGCGGAGGAAGCGATCCGCGCGGGGGTCATGCCCGGTGCGCCCCTTCCCGAGGTGGAAGCCGAAGGGCATCCCCCTGAGGAGGATGAGATGGCAGGGCTGCACTTCAAAGTGGATGCCGCGCACGCCATGCAGTCGGCTCCAGGCATCGGCGTCCAGCCTACCCTGACCGGCTTACCGGTGCCGGTGAATGCTGCCGGAGCCCACTATATCTCGCCGCGACTCCGGGCAAGGATGCAGGAGATCGGCCTGAACGCCGCCGACCTTTCGGCCGTCGCCGGCAGTGGAGCGGGAGGCCGCGTGACGGTGGAGGATTTCGAAGCTTTCATGGCGGAACTGGAGCAGCACCGCACCACCCCGGCCAGCCCGATGCGCATCGCGGTGGCGGATTCCATGCGGCGCAGTTGGACTCGTCCGCTGGCCACCGTCGGCATCCGGGTGAATCTGGATCCGCTGCTGGCCCACCGGAAGGAGCAGCCAGCTGAGCTCAAAGCGGGCCCGGCGCTCTACGCGCTCCGGGCCTTGGCCATCGCCTTGGCCGAGAATACAGCCGTGGCCGGCCGGCTCGTGGGGAAACGGATCGTCCATCCCCAGGCGATTGACCTGGGCTTCGCGGTGGAGGTCGATGATGGGGTGCTGGTGCCCGTGATCCGCAATGTCGAAACTAAGCACCTCGCGCTGCTGGTGAGCGTCTATAACGATCTCGTGCAACGGGCCCGGACCCGGAAACTCCCGCCCGACGCCCGCGGGCCAGGGATCGCCACCATCACCAATTACGGGACGTTTGGCATCCTCTGGGCGACTCCTATTCCGTTGCCCGAACAAAATCTGGTGCTGGGGCTCGGTGCCGGGGAAAAATCCCCGGTCTGGGACCCCGTCACCCTCTCTTTTCAACCCCAGACGCAGGCAGATCTCACCCTGAGCTTTGACCACCGCGTCCTTGACGGCGGCGGGGCGGGGCGTCTGCTGGCCCGGGTGGCCGCACTGATGCAGCAGCCAACCGAGCTTTGACGGAGAGCTGAGATTTTTCCGTTGAAGGCAAAACCCCGGCCTCAGTTCGACTTCGCGGTGCCTTTGACCGGAGCGGCCAGTTCAATCAGATCACGGACGATCTCGAGGGTTTCCGCCTTAACGGGTTCGATCCCATGAGGGAAGGCTTCCTCCACGGTCTCGCCCGCATCCTCGTCATCAACCGGGGCGGTCAACTTGGCCTGGGCTTTTTCATCGGCCTTGGTTTCGGTATCGGTTTTGAGACTGGCTTCCCCGACGGTATCGATGGTCAGCGGGAAAACCTTGTAGGGGTCCCCCCCCTTGTTGGCTTCGGCGATCCGGGCTTTGCGCTCTTCCTTCTGGGCATTGAACCGGTCTTCATTCACCTTGTCCTCCGCCAGGCGGGTCGCCTCGTTGAGGGAAACGGAGTTCTTCTTCAACAACTCCTTGGTGCGAGTCACCACGTCCACGATATAACCGAATTCCGGATTGCTCTTGACCCGGCTGGAACTGCGTTCACGCAGAGCCGCAAATGGCAAGGGATGGTTCGGAGCCATGTCGTAAGTCATGGGTTCGATGGTGTCATATGGCAGCGGGTCCTTGAGGCTGGTTTCTCCCATCAGGTCTGATTCATCATAGCGCGAAGGCAACACCACGTCCGCTTTCACCCCTTCGCGCTGGGTGGAGCCCCCGGCGATGCGGTAAAACTTCTGGATGGTCACCTTCAGGCTGCCGGCGCGGTCGCGGGCACTGAAAAGCGGCATGTGATCTGCCACCCCAAGAATGGTCTGCACGGTGCCCTTCCCAAAAGTGGTCTTGTCCCCCACAATCACGGCACGGCCGTAATCCTGCAGGGCGGCGGCGCAGATTTCAGAGGCAGAGGCGCTGGCCCGGTCGGTCACGACGACCAGCGGCCCCGTGTAGACAGGCTCGGACCCGCGGGAGTAGCGGGCTTCCACCCGATTCCGGTTATCGCGCTGCTGCACGACCGGACCGCTCTTCATAAAGAGGCCGGTGAGGCGGATAGCTTCTTCCAGGGAGCCGCCGCCATTGCCACGGAGATCGAGCACCAATCCGGAAATCCCTTCCTTTTGCAGCCGGAGCAGCAGGGATTTGATATGGGCCGTCGCACTCACGGCGCCCTTCTTGTTCATATTCTCCATGTCGGCGTAGAACGATTCCAACTCGATCCAGCCAATCCGTACCGGTGGCGCACCCGCTTTGTTCAGTTCGATCAACTCAGCTTTGGCGAGGGTATCCTTGATCTCGACCTTGGCCCGGATGATTTTCAATTCCCGGAAGGTGGTGGGATCATCGGCTGGTTGGATTTTGAGTCGGACCGTGGTGTTTTCTTCCCCGCGGATCAATTGTACGATCTTTTCCAGCTTCAGGCCATCAAGGGGCTTCACTTCGCCCTCCAATCCTTCACCGACGCCAGTGATCAAGTCCCCCACGTGGAGACCGCCGCTTTTGTCAGCAGGTCCGCCGGAAACGAGGCTGCTGATTTCGGCAGCCCCATCCTTGGCCTTCAGCACGGCCCCGATACCGGTGAGCGACTTCTTCATGTCAATATTGAACCGGTCCTGCTCCGGTGAGCTGAGGTAATCCGAGTGCGGATCGTAGGCGTTGGAAATGCAGGAGAGCAGGAAATTGGTGGCATCCTCGTCGTCCTGTTCGGCGATGGCTTTCAGGAAACTGTCGTAACGTTTGAGGATCTTTTGCTCCGGGGTATCCGGCGTTTTCTCCAACGTTTTCGGCGTTCCCTTGGTGCCATCCGGATTGACCGTTTCGATTTTGATCGCGGGACTTTCCGGGGGAATTGTCTTCGGAACCTCGCCGGGAGGCGTGGGCGGAGTGTTCTGAGCGCCGGGCGGAATCGTCTTTTCGTTCGCCTTTTGCTGATCCTGCGGCGCCTCGGTTGCCGGGGCCGCCGCATCCTTGGCGGCTTTCGCTTTTTTACGCTCGGCGGCCCGCGCGATGTTCAGATGCTCCTGCAGAACCTCCCGGGTGATTTGACGTTTCCAGAGATCGTCGAGTTCAGCTTCGGTGGCTGCCCAAGGGGCATCCTTGCGGCTGATCTCACTGGTTTCCGTGGTATTGAAATCCAGCTTCCCTCCCTCCAGCAAGGCGCGGACTTTGGCCGCACGGTCTTTTACCTTCTGCACATACAACCCGTGGATCTCCTTGGCGGGCTTGATGTTGTATTTAAAAACGTAGTCGTCAATTTTCGTCTCGTAGAGCGACCGGAAATTCTCAATTTCCGGCTTGGTGAAGTAGAGCCGGCTGTAATCGAGGTAATCAAAGAAGTTCTGCAATGCCTTGCCGGACAACTCGTCCTCGAAGTCACGCATCGAGTAGTGGCTCTCCATCAACATGTTGGCCACCGTCCCTGCCACCAGACCGTAGTCGGTTTTTTCTTCAGCCCGCGCAGCAGGCGGCAGGATGCATCCCATCAGAGTGACGGTGAGCAGGGACAACACAGGGCGCAGACTCAGATTCATAGGGAGGTGGGGGGGAAAGGGATGACCGGGCTGATTCGCAGAATTGAAGGATAAGCGCCGCCGCCCGGGAAATTTCGTGCAAACATCCCGTATCGCCTTGAAAAGTCCATCACTTTCCCCGTGGGAGTGCAGATGACCGAGGAATCCCTGCGCAGCCACACCGGCGGCTTCACTTTTACCAATGGCTACCTCCTCACCGGCCCGGGCGGAAATATCGCCGTCGATGCCCCGGAAGGCATGGCCCAGTGGTTGGAAAACATGGGCATCCGCCTCGACGCGCTGCTGCTGACCCACTGGCACTTCGATCACGTAGTGGATGCGGCCCGTCTCGCCCGCGAACACGGTTGCCGGATTTTTGCCTGGGGGCCGTCCACCCCCGTCACCCGGCTGGAAGCCCATCTGAAACAGTGGGCGGGGATTGACTTCGCTGTGGAGGACTACCCGGTGCACGAAATCCTCGCCGGCCAATCCTCCCTCGAAACGGCTGGCCGCACCTTCCAGGTGGAATCCGTGCCCGGTCACTCCCCGGACAGTCTTATTTTTATCGATGCCGCCGCCCGGCGCGTCTTCAGCGGGGATACCCTGATGAAGGACGGGATCGGCCGCAGCGATTTCCCCGATGGCGATGGCGAACTCCTGATCCGGGGGATTGAGGAAAAAATCCTCACTCTGCCTGACGACTACCGCGTTTTCAGTGGCCACGGCCCTCCCACCACCGTGGGCGCCGAGAAGGAAGGGAATCCTTTCCTCTCCTGACTACTGGCCCGCACCAGCGCGGGCCACCGCAGGAAAACCTGCTCTGCCGGCCAGGTTGCATCCCGTCTTGACCGCCCTGCCCCGCCGGTCAATAGGACCATTCGCCGCGTCCCTTGCCGACGTCTTTTTCTTCTCCAACCCGCCCCGCTTTTTCCATGCGCATCCAAGCCTTCCGAGGTCTTCTCCCCCGCCCCGAACTCGCCGCCGAAGTCGCAGCCGTGCCCTACGATGTCGTCGATACCGAAGAAGCCCGGGCCTTGGCCACCGGCCGCCCCTACGATCTCCTCCACGTGGACCGTGCGGAAATTGATCTTCCTCCTGACACCAATCCCTATTCCCCGCTGGTCTACGAAACCGCCGCGAAGAACCTGCAGAAGCTGATCGCCGACGGCATCCTCCAGCGCGAAGCCCAGCCCGCGCTCTATCTTTACCAGCAGGTCATGGATGGCCGTGCCCAGACGGGCCTGATCGCCGCCTGTCACATTGATGACTACGGCAACGACATCATCCGCAAGCACGAGAAAACCCGGCAGGTCAAGGAAGACGACCGCACCAATCTCGTCCGCGCCCTCAGCGCCCACACCGGCCCCATTTTCCTGACCTACCGCGACCGCGCCGACGTCAATGCCCGCATCGCCACGATTCTGGCCAACGAAGCCCCGCTCTTCGACTTCACTGCACCCGATGGCATCGCCCACAAAGTCTGGCGCGTGGCTGATCCCGCGCCTTTTGTCAGCGCCTTCGCCGAAGTTCCCTTCAGTTATGTCGCGGATGGCCACCACCGCAGCGCCAGCGCCTGGCGTGTCGGCACCGAGCGCCGCGCCGCCAACCCCAACCACACCGGCAACGAGGATTATAACTGGTTCCTCGGCGTGCTCTTCCCCGCCCAGGAACTGAAAATCCTCCCTTACAACCGCGCCGTGCTCGACCTCAACGGTCTCGACCCCCGCGAGTTCCTCGCCGGCCTCGAATCCGCCGGATTCCGCCGCACCGAAACCACCCAAAAGACCCCTACCGCCCCCGCCTCGGTTTGCATGTATTTCCAAGGCAAGTGGCACCTCCTGAGCTGGGACACCGCTTTCCTCAACGATCCCGTGGAGTCCCTCGACGTCAGCGTCCTCCAATCCCGCATCCTCGCCCCCCTCCTCGGCATCGACGATCCCCGCACCAACGACCGCATCGAATTCATCGGCGGAATCCGCGGCACCGCCGAGCTGGAAAAGAAAGTCGACAGCGGCCACGCCGCCGTCGCCTTCAGCATGTATCCCACCACCGTCGACCAGCTCATGGCCATCGCCGACGCCGGCCAGATCATGCCCCCCAAGAGCACCTGGTTCGAGCCCAAACTCCGCTCCGGCCTCGTCGTGCAGACGTTTTGAGGCAGCAGCCTAACAGCGAATCCATCCCCGTGAATTTGGATTCCCATTCCAAATTTGCCGGGTTCATCAGTGATTGCGAGCCCTTTTGATGTCAGCCGGGGAGAGTCGGGAGATTTCAGTCTCCATGACACTTTTAAATTCCTCCGGAGCGGCCTTTTCCAAAGCGCCGGCGGCCCGGGCTTTTACAAGGCCGTCCGGCAGGCTCCGCCAGCAGTCGAGAGCCAGGGCGAAATCCTGTCCCCCCGCCACGCCGAAGAGTTCCGCCGGGCATTCCACCCGGTTGCGTCCTGTCATTTTTTGCTGCGCGAGGATAACACTTTCGTTCAGTTTTGCCGGATCCCGATTCACCTGACCCATCAGCCCCCGGTAAAGCGCATCGCCATCCCCGGATGCCACCGCCTGACGAATCACCATTTCCGGCAGGCCGGCAAAGACCGCATCCGACAAATCCTGTCCGGTCGGAAATCCCCCCGCCACCAGGCTGAGCCGGAGTGACTCCGGAGCTTCATTCCAGCGGCGTTTCACCTCGTTGTCGTTTTGAGGGCAGGCATTCAGATACCCCGCCAATACCTTGTTCCGGTCCGGACCATCCGGCAGACCGGCGAGGACCTTCCAAAAGCTATCGGATCCTTTGAAGCCCGCATAAAACCGTGGATTCCCGGCCAGCAGCGGCAGATGGGTTTGAGCCAGTTCCCTGGCTGCGGCGGCATCAGTCACCCCCAATCCGGCAATCAGTGCCCCCTGCGACCGGCTTCGTTCCTCAGTTGGATAGGCGGGCAGTTTCCCGAATGCGGCCACGGCGGCTTTCGCGTCTTTCCGCGTCCAGGAGTGGAAAATCACCCAACTCAGATAATCCGGTTTCCACCCAGCCCGCGACGACACCCATTCCCACAATCCAGCCGGATCCGCGTCGGCCCAGCGGGAGGCGTAGCTTTGCGCCGACTCCGCGCCGGTGCCGCTGTGGTCGGCGAGCAATTTGTCAAATTCCGCGCCCGAAAACCGGTCGGCGCGGGAGTCGAGTTGCCGGGCCAGACTCTCCCACAGGCTGACCAGCCCTGGGTTCGCCGACGGTGAGCCGGCCGTGGTTTTCCTCGCATGGGCGGGATCCGTCCGAGAAGTTTCCACTACCTCCCCGCGGTCGGACGGAGCACTGATCCGCCCCAGCAGGAAAGCGATGCCAAACACCAGGGCCACAAAGAACATCCGGGAGAACGATCGTTTCATGACGGAAGGCCTAACACGTTCACCTGCCGAAAGGGTCGCCGGATTCCGGAACCGGAAGCATGGCGTCACTCACCGCCTTGCGCTGCCCGGGCGAGGCCCCCAGCCGGTCGAGGGTCGCAGGCAGCAGTTGCTTGAATTCCCCGTTGTCACGCCAACTGAAATCCTGCGCCAATTTTTCCAGAATCAGCGTGGCCGCCGCCGGGTCGGAAATACTCCCCGCCCAGGCCATGGCGCTGGGCAGATCATATTCGAACAACGCTTTCGTCAGGCCGGCCGCCGCCGCATCCCTCACCGGTCCGGCGGGCAGCGCATCCGCCCATTCCGAGGCCGCCGAATCATCCGACTTCATCCACGACTGCACCGCGCCTCCCACGGCGGCCGGCAACGTTTCCGGAGGCAAGGTCATCGCCCAGTTCAGGGTTTGCACCGGATCTTCCTGTGCCCACATCTGGGTGTAAAAGGTGATCGCCGGGATCGCCACCTCTCCGGACAGGGCCGCAAATGAGGGAGCCATATCCTGGAGCTTTTCCGGCGAACTGCTCAGGTAGCCCACATAGGTGTCGACCAATTTTCCCCATCGCCCCGCCGATTGCCAGAGCAGCGCCCTGCCGAGAACTTCCACATCGTCCAGAAGGATGTGCTCCCAAATATCATCCGCCACCTTTTGCCGTTCCCTCACCGGCATCTGATCCATTACGTCAAGCATGGCTCCAGGATCGGATTCCGCCACGTGGTCCAGCATTTCCACCAGGGCAGAATCCGGTTTTCCTTCCGGCGATCCGGTTTTCGCGGACAATTCCAACGCACGGCGCTTGGCCAGCTCCAGAGCAAATGCGGCGGAACGCCCCTGAAGCTGCTCCCGCAAGTAGACTAATTGCAGGGTATCGCGGCTGTCAGGGTCGGTTTCATCGGCGATGGAATCCTCGAGTGCACTCAAAAAGGAAGCCGGATCCTCCGGATAGGGCACCATTTGATCCCGGCTCACCTCCACCAGTTGAACAAGCAAATAGCTTTTTTCAAAACTCGTGCCGGAGTTGAACCCCAGCAATTTCTGCCACGCTGCCAAACCTTCCCTTCGGCTTAGTTTGGAGAGGGAAAGAACGACCGCTGCCCGGCCATCCCCATAGTCACTGGGAAGCCCCACCCGGATCGCTTCCCCGGAAGCCGAATCCTGAAAATCGCCCAAATCCATGCCATTCAACTCCCGCAAAGCGGCCCTCGGATCACTCCGGGCCAGCGCCACCAGCCAGGCATGGGAAGCCATCCGGCGCTGGTCGGGATCCGGCAATTTTTCCGCCCAGGAACGGGCCGCGGCGGCGTCACCGGAGACCAGCGCATCCATCATCAGGTAGAGGCTTTTCTTTTCGGGAAAATCCGGCGTGCCCCGCAGCGATTCCCACCTCGCGACAGCTTTGGCAGGATCCCGCTTCGCCAGGGCAGCGAAGGCCGCCGCCACCGGGGCTTCAGTCCCCCAGGCAGACCGGTCCAATTTCAGGAACGCCTCCGGATCGGAAACCGCCAGCCGGTTGGCCATCGCCTGATCCATGTTCCAGTTCGGGCCGTTTTTGATCCGCCCGGCCAACAGATTCAAAGCTTTGGCCGGGTCCACACGCGCCAAAGCCTCTCCCAGCGCCGCCTTCACGTCAGGATAGCTTTGGGCCGAGACAAATGCCACGGCCGCGTCCCCATCCTGCAACGCCCACAAGCCCAGAAGCCACCGCGTTGCCGCCATGGTTTTCCCGTCCACCCCGGCATCGCCCGGAAAAAGCCGCGCCAATTCCTCCAACAATCCCGGGAAATCGTGATTACTGGCGGCTTCGGCTCGGGTCATCCAATCCGTGAATAACGGGTCAGCGGTCATCCCCTTTGCCGGTCTTTGCCCCGCCAAACCGGTCGAAGATTCCCCTGAAACGTTGACCATCAGGGAAGCGGGGAGCCCCGGGGTCTGATCCACCAGCGATGCCCGCCGTCCGAGCCACCAGCCGCCGGAAGCCGCAACAGCCAGCAAAGCGCAGAGAAAAGGTCTGACAGGGGACATAACCAAGTTTACACCATGAGGGAATCACGGGGTGGCGGCGAGGATTATTTTATCTTAAGCTTGCCAAAACAGCGTCTGCCGCGCTGCTTCCACAACACTTCAAATTTCCCGGACTTACCATGATCGACCTCCGCAGCGACACCGTCACCCAGCCCACGCCCGCCATGCGGGACGCGATGATGGCGGCTCCGTTGGGGGATGATGTGTTTGGGGACGATCCCACGGTGCAGGCTTTGCAGGAGACCTTGGCGGCACGGTTGGGGTTTGAGGCAGGGCTCTTTTGTCCGAGCGGGACGATGAGCAATCTTTGTGCGCTGATGGCGCATTGCGGGCGGGGGGATGAGTATCTCGTGGGGCAGGACGCGCACACTTACAAATATGAGGGTGGTGGGGCGGCGGTGTTGGGGAGTATTCAGCCGCAGCCGATTGAGAATGCGCCGGATGGCTCGCTGCCGTTGGAGAAAATCGCGGCGGCCGTGAAGCCGGATGATCCCCATTTTGCCCGGACGCGGCTGCTGGCGCTGGAAAATACGATCGGCGGGAAGGTGCTGCCGCAGGAAACGGTGAGGGAATCGCTGGCCCTGGCGCGGGAGCATGGGCTGGCGACGCATCTGGATGGGGCACGGTTTTTCAATGCAGCGGTGGCTGCGGCGGAGGACGGGAATCCGGAATCGCTGGCCCGGGCGGAACGGGAGCTGGCGGCGGGATTTGATAGCATTTCCATCTGCCTGAGCAAGGGACTCGGCGCTCCCGCGGGGTCGGTCCTGCTGGGATCGCGCGACCTCATCCGCCAGGCCATCCGCGCCCGCAAGATGCTGGGCGGCGGGATGCGGCAATCCGGCCTGCTGGCGGCGGCGGGCTTGTATGCGCTGGAACATCACGTCGCCCGCCTCGCGGAGGATCACCGCAACGCCCGGTTCCTGGCCGAATGTCTCAGCGCCATTCCTGGCCTGACCGTGGAAGGGCCGCACACCAACATGGTATTTGTCGGGATTCCCCGGGAGAGCACCGCCGCGCTCGCGGCATTCCTCAAGGATCGGCAGATTCTCATCATGCCGGCGACGCGCCTCCGCCTGGTCACCCATCTTGGTTTGGAGACCGACGCCATCCATTCCGTCGGCGAAGCTTTCGCTGCTTTTTTCCGCCGTTGAACACCCTCCGCCCCCAGTTTTGGCAGCCACGATGGGCGGGCCGCGGTTTTTTTACCGCCCTTGGGCTTCGCACTTCTTCTCGAATCTGAGACGACGGCAAACTCCAGGCAAGAAAAAACCCGTGGCCGCCATCAAGGCAGCCACGGGCAGATAGAAAGTGAATCGTTCAGGACTCGTCGGATTCTTCGCCTTCGGCAGCAGCCTCTTCGGTGGGAGCGGTGACGTTGATCTTGACCAGCACATCCACCTCGGCGTGGAGGCGGACGGAGACTTCGTGTTTCCCAGTGGTCTTGATCGGCTTCTCGAGGTCGATGGCGTGGCGGTCGACCTTGACGCCGGCCTGGGAGAGGATGGCCTCGGCGATATCGCTGGTGGTGATGGAACCGAAGGCCTTGCCGCCCTGACCCGTGGCCAGTTCGAGCTTGATGACCGATTTGCGGATCTTCCCGGCGAGGTTCTGGGCTTCCAGTTTTTCACCGGCTTCCCGTTCGGCACGCTCGGCTTTCAGCTTGTTGACGTGGCGCAGATTGCTCGAGTTGGCGAGATAAGCCTTGCCGGCAGGGACGAGGAAATTGCGGGCGTAGCCGGCTTTGACGGTCACGATGTCCGCCTCGGATCCGAGGTGGGCGATTTTTTCTTTGAGGATGAGTTGGACCGTGGCCATGGAGGTATTGGATTTAAGTAGGGCGGAAAATGGGACGGAGAGGTAAAGTCGTCGCCCGGGAGTGTCAAGTGGAAGGACGGAGTTTGCGGGGAATCTTTCGGGGAACAAAAAATACAGGAAAAAATCGCCGAAATAATGTAACGCGGCGCCGGAAATTACGAAAAGAACCAGTGTCGCGGGGGCATTTTTGACGGAGCGGCGGAGGACTGGTGTTTCATCGCACTGGAAGAACGCAATTCCGACCGGTTTTTAGTTTCCGGTCCCTTGGTGATGGTGTAGAGGGCAGCGGTTTGGTATCCCGCTGCCCTCTCTTGTTTCCCCTTACCCCATGCGTCACTCCCCTATTCCGTCCGCCCTGTTCATCGAAAACCGCCAGCGCCTCCGGGCGCTACTGCCTCCTGGCAGCCTGGTGTGCGTCAATGCCAATGACATCCCGCCGACCAATGCGGATGGATCATTGATCGGCGTTCCCAACTCCGACCTCTTTTATCTCACCGGGGTGGAACAAGAGGAATCCATTCTAGTCCTTTGCCCCGATGCCCACGAGGAAAAACACCGGGAAATCCTTTTCCTGCGGGAAACCAGCGACCATATCGCGGTGTGGGAAGGCCATAAACTGACCAAAGAAGAAGCCCGCCGTCTCACAGGCATCCAAACCGTGATGTGGCTCCACGATTTTCCGGTCATCCAACGCCTGTTGATGTGCCAGGCTACCGCAGTTTATCTCAATACCAATGAACACGCCCGCGCCGGAGTCCAGGTCCAGACCCGCGACGCCCGCTTCATCCGGGAAACCATGGAGGCCTTCCCCCTGCACCGCTACGAGCGGCTGGCCCGCCTCATGCACCAACTGCGCCCGGTCAAATCAGGTCCTGAAGTCGACCTGCTCCGGGAGGCTTGCGGCATCACCCGGAGCGGATTCCTGCGGGTGCTCGATTTTGTGAAACCCGGCGTTAATGAGTGTGAAGTGGAGGCCGAATTCGCCCATGAGTTCATCCGCCGCCGCGCGCGCTTTGCCTACAACCCGATCATCGCGGCGGGCTCCAATTCCAATGTGCTCCATTATCTGGAAAACGACAAACCCTGCCGCAAAGGAGACGTGCTGCTGCTGGACGTGGGTGCGGCTTATGGAAATTATGCCGCCGATATGACCAGAACCATTCCGGTCAGCGGCAGATTCTCCAAACGCCAGAAACAGATTTACCAAGCCGTGCTGCGCGTCATGCGGGGTTGCATTGCAGCCCTGACGCCGGGCGTGCTGCCCCGCGATTGGCAAAAACACGCCGAAAGCCTGATGCAGGAGGAACTGCTGGAACTGGACCTGCTCAAGTCCAAGGATGTGAAAAAACAGGACCCCGACCGGCCCGCCGTGAAAAAGTATTTCATGCATGGAGTCGGCCATCCCCTGGGCTTGGACGTGCACGATGTCGCCGTGATTGGCCAACCGATCGCGGCGGGCTGGGTGATGACCGTGGAACCGGGGCTTTACCTGCCGGAAGAAGGTTTTGGAATCCGTTTGGAGAATGATGTCCTTGTCACCGCAGATGGCCCGGTGGACCTGATGGCTGACATTCCGGTCGAAGCGGCTGAAATCGAAGACCTGATGAATGGCCGGAAATCATAATCCCGGGTCCACCTTGGGATTCAGCTTTCCAGCAGGCACAGCCGTGGCATCAGGGTGAGAGTCCCGGCTGAGCGGCTGGATGTTTCCCCTTACCCGCAGAACACGGCCTATAAAATACCGCAGCCGGCAACGGTCGTCCCACGGTCCAAACACCGGCCAATCCGGCATTCCCCTATGAAAAAGCACGGCACCCTCCCCGTATCTTAAATTGAAGTAAAGTTTATACTAGTTTCCGTAAAACCAACCCCTGCCACCATGTCCTTTCCTGCTTCCTCCTCGTATTCCCGCAGCCTGTCCCGTCGCGGATTCATGCATGTCGGCGTTTGCGGCGCCCTCGGCCTTACCTTGTCGGATTATTTCAAGATGCAGGCCCGGGCCGAGATCAAGCAGTATGCCTCCGTTGAAGGCAAAGCGAAGAGCATCATCCACATCTTCCTGCCGGGCGGCATGGCCCACCAGGAGAGCTGGGATCCCAAACCCTTTGCCCCACCCGAATACCGTGGCCCGCTCGGCGCCATCAATACCAATGTGGATGGCATTCAGGTTGGCGAACTCTGGAAAAACACCGCCCAGGTCGCGGACAAACTGGTCTTCGTCCGCAGCATGACCCATGGCGAAGCCGCCCATGAACGCGGCGTCCATAACATGTTTACCGGCTACCGCCCCAGCCCGGCCCTGTCCTACCCCAGCTTCGGCAGCGTCATCTCGCACGAGTTCGGTTCCCGCAACAATCTCCCGCCCTACATCTGTGTCCCCAACCAGCCCAATGAATTCGCGGGCAGTGGCTACCTGAGTTCCGCTTATGGTCCCTTCAGCCTCGGGGCCGACCCCGCCCAGGGAAATTTCAAAGTGCGTGATCTGGCCTTGCCCGGGGGCATGTCCGAAGACCGTTTCAATCGCCGGCGCTCCTTGCTGACCACGGTCGATACCCACTTCAAATCCCTCGAAAAATCCGACTCCCTGGATGCGATGGACACCTTCTACCAGGATGCCTACAAGCTGGTCAGCAGCCAGCAGGCCCGCGAAGCCTTTGCCCTCGAAAAAGAACCGGACGCCCTCAAGGACGAGTATGGCCGCAACGATGCGGGGCAGCGCCTGTTGATGGCCCGCCGCCTGGTGGAAGCCGGCGTACGGTTCGTTTCCGTGACTTACGGGGGCTGGGACCACCACGACAACGTCAAGGGCGCCATGTCCGGTCAGGTGCCCCAGTTTGACCAGGCCTTCGCCCGCCTGATCCGCGACCTCTCCGACCGTGGCCTGCTGGACAGCACCATGGTGATGGTCACCTCGGAATTCGGCCGCACCCCAAAAATCAACAACACCGGAGGCCGCGATCACTGGCCGAAAGTGTTCTCCGTGGTCATGGCAGGCGGCGGCTTGAAGAAGGGGATCGTCTACGGTTCCTCCGATGCCCTCGCCGCCGAACCGGAGAATGATCCAATGACCGTCGAAAATCTCGCCACCACCGTCTATCACCAATTGGGGATCAACGCCGACAAGGAACTGATGGCCCCGGGTGACCGCCCCATCGAAATCTGCGACGGCGGCAAAGTGGTGAATGAGATCATCGCCTGATCTCCAACCCTCATTTCCCCATGCGCCTAGTCCTGCCTGCCCTGCTGGCTGCAGTGCCGTATTGTTATGCGGCCTCACCGGAATTCAACGCCATCATGCCCCGCGGCGGGCAGACCGGTACCACCGCGCCTGTGTCCCTCCTGGGAAACCGTCTCGACGATGCCGAGGAGATTGTTTCCTACTCCCCACAGATCAAGGTGGTCGACTTCAAAGTGGAATCGGCCACCGTCATCAAGGCCGGCTTTGTGATCGACCCCGCCTGCCCTCCCGGCGAACATCTGTTCCGCGTCCGCACCAAATCCGGCCTCAGTTACGCCCGGAACTTCTGGGTCGGGGCATATCCTTCCACGGAGGAAACGGAGCCCAACAACCAATTTGGCGAAGCCCAGGTGATCCGGACCTCCTCCACCCTGACTGGCATCGCCAAAAACGAGGATGTCGATTACTTCAAAATCGAAGCCAAAAAAGGAGAACGACTCAGCGTGGAAGTGGAGGGAATCCGGCTCGGCTCCTCGTTCTGGGATCCCTACCTCGCGATTCTGGACAGCAAAAAATTCGAGTTGGCCACCTGCGATGATTCTGCCCTGCTCGTCCAGGACCCCCATGCTTCCATCACCATCCCGGAGGATGGCACTTATTACATCGAAGTGAGGGATACCTCCTACGCCGGAAACGACAGTGCGCATTACCGGGTCCATGTGGGAGCCTTCCCCCGCCCCACCACCGTATTCCCTCCTGGAGGCAAGGCCGGCACCGCCACCGAAGTGACGTTCCTTGGAGATATCGGCGGACCGATCAAACAAAACATCACCATTCCGGAAACCCAGAACCAGGAGTTCCCGCTCTTCGCCATCCTCAACGGAGTAAGTGCCCCGTCGCCCAATATTTTCCGCGTTTCCCCCTTGGAAAACGTCCTTGAGGCCGGCCCCAATAACAATCACGCGGAAGCCAAGGCCAGCCAAACCGCCTCTGCCGTGCCCATCGCCTTCAATGGCATCATCGAGGCTCCGAATGACGAGGACTGGTTCCGCTTCACCGCTAAAAAAGACCAGAAACTCGATTTCCAAGTGCTCGCCCGGGCCCTGCGTTCGCCGCTCGACCCCGTGCTGGAACTCTTCAATGCCGACGGCGGCGGGCTGAACGGAAACGACGACAACGGCCCCAATCCTGACAGCCGCATTGCCGGCTTCACCATTCCGGCCGATGGCGATTATTACCTGCGCGTCCGCGATCAACTCGCCCGCGGGGCGGCCGATTTCATCTACCGGGTGGAGGTTTCCCCGCCCACGGCTTCGCTCAAAGCATATCTGACCCGCATTGACCGCGTGGACAGCCAACTGCGCCAATTGATCCCCCTGACCCGCGGCGGCCGTTATGCGTCCCTCGTCAATGTGGACCGCACCAACTGTGGCGGCCCTGTGACCTGGGACACTTCAGCCCTGCCCCCCGGCGTCGCCGTGGAATTCGACGCCCTGCCCGATGGCATCACCCAGCAGGCCCTGCTGTTCACCGCAGCCCCCGATGCCCCCCTTGCGGCGGCCCTCGCCCGCCTCACTCCGAAAACGGCCGTTCCGGATCAATCCTACCCGGCCCGTTTTGTCCAGAATATCGAGTTCGTCCAAGGCGAACCCAACCAAACCCCTTATGTCACCTCGGTCCAATCCACCGTGCCTCTGGCGGTCACCGATGAAGCCCCGTTTGCCTTGGAAATCGTGAAACCCACCGTGCCTCTCGTGCAAAGCGGCACCATGGACCTCAAAATCAAAGCGACCCGCAAGGAAGGTTTCAAGGCCCCTATCACGGTAAGACTGATGTGGAATCCTCCCGGCATCAGCAGCCCCGGCACGGTGGACATCCCCGAAGGCCAGACCGAAGCCACCTATCAACTCACTGCCAACGGCGACGCGCCAGCCAAGACCTGGCGGCTCACCGTTCTTGGTGAAACCGGGATCAATGGCGGCACCATCTTCAATGCCTCTCCCTTCACCGAGGTCTCCATCTCGCCTCCCTATCTGACCATGAAAATGGAAATGGGGGCGACCGAAGTCGGCAAGCCTGGCGAGATTTTCTGCACTCTGGAAATCGCCAAAACATTCACCGGTTCCGCCAAAGTAAACCTCTACGGTCTGCCCGCCAAGGTGACCACCATCGAAAAGGAAATCACCGCCGCCGACAAGGAAATCCGCTTCCCGGTCACTACTGCGGCCGACAGTCCGACTGGAAAACACCAGAACCTGTTTTGTCAGGCCATCATCATGGAAAACGGCTCGCCCATTCCCCACACCATCGGGCAGGGCGGCGTCTTCCGGGTTGATCCGCCGCCGCCTGCCCCGGCCGTCCCTCCGCCTGCCGCCCCGGAACTCGCCGCAGCGGCAACACCCGCACCGCCTCCCGCAGCCAAACCGCTCTCCCGCCTCGAACAGCTCCGGCAGCAGCAAGCCAGTAAATAAGCGCCACCCCACGCTCATGTCCCTACCCCTCCGTTCCCTCAGTTTGCTCGCCCTTTCCGCCAGTGCCGCATGGACTGCCCCCATCCGGTCGCTCGCAGTTTATCCTCACCAGATCACCCTGGAAAGCCGGCGTGACTTCCATGCCTTCGTGGCCGTGGCCACCAGCACCGATGACGTTTCCATGGACGTTACCTCCAAGGCCACCATCACTCTGGCGGACCCTACCCTCGCGGAACTTCAGGGCCGCCGCCTGACTCCACTCAAGGATGGCACCACCACCATGACCGTGGTTTGGGAAGGGCAGACCCTGAACATTCCCGTGACCGTCAAAGCTTCCGCGGAGGACCGTCCGGTCAGCTTCAACCTCGATGTGATGCCGGTCTTCATGCGCAATGGCTGCAACACCGGTTCCTGCCACGGCGCCGCCCGGGGTCAGGACGGCTTCCGTCTCTCCCTGTTTGGATTTGACCCCAAGGGAGACCACTACCGCCTGACGCAGGAAATGAGTGGCCGCCGCGTCAATCTTGGGGTCGCCGAGGACAGCCTTCTGATCACCAAATCCATCAACAGCGTGCCCCACACCGGCGGCAAGCTGATGGAACCCGGCAGCCCGGAATACAAAGTGCTGAGTGAATGGGTCAGCAATGGGGTGCCCTATGATCCGGACACGGTGGCCACCGTGAAGAACGTGGAAATCTTCCCGCCCAGTGCGGTGCTGGAAGGCAAGGGAGCCACCCTGCAATTCACAGTCCGGGCCACCTACTCCGACGGCACCGACCGCGACATCACCCCTCTCGCTGTTTTCAAATCGAACAACGATCCCTCCGTGCTCGCCAGCAAGGATGGGATGGTCACCGCCGGCGCCCGCGGCGAAGCATTTGTCATGGCCCGTTTTGGCACCTTTACGGTCGGCAGCCAAGTCATCGTCATTCCTGACAAACTAAATTACGCCCGGCCCACCCTTCCGGAGAATAACTACATCGACCAGCTGGTGCACGACAAGCTGCACAAGCTGCGCATCGTGCCCTCTGACATCTGCGACGATGCCACATTCCTGCGGCGGGCTTCCCTCGATATTGTAGGCCTCCTCCCCGAAACAGACACCACGACCCGCTTCCTCGCCGATCCAGCTCCTGACAAACGGGAAAAGCTGGTGGACGAATTGCTTGGCCGCAAGGAGTTCATCGAAATGTGGGTCATGAAGTGGGCGGAACTCCTCCAGATCCGCACCAACAACGTCAACCAGGTCAGCTACAAATCCACCCTGCTCTACTTCAACTGGCTCAAAGAGCGCCTCGCCAAAAACGTTCCCTTCAACCTGATTGTGCAGGAACTGCTAGGTTCCACCGGCGGCACCTTCACCAACCCGGCCACCAACTACTATCAAATCGAACGGGATACCCTGAAGGTGGCCGAAAACGTCGCCCAGGTTTTCATGGGCATGCGGCTCCAATGCGCCCAGTGCCACAATCATCCCTTCGACCGCTGGACCATGGATGACTATTATGGTTTCGCCGCCTTCTTCTCCCAGATTGGGCGCAAAACGGCGGAAGATCCCCGCGAGACCGTCGTCTTTGACTCCCGCGGCGGGGAGGTCAACCACCTCGTCACCAAACAACCCACCAAACCGAAATTCCTCGGCGGGATCGTCCCCGAAAAACCGGCCGAAGACCGCCGCAAGGTCTTGGTCCAGTGGCTGGCCAGTCCGGAAAATCCCTTCTTCGCCAAAAACCTCTCCAATATCATCTGGAGCCACTTTTTCGGCGTCGGCATCATCGAACCCGTGGACGACGTGAGGGTTTCCAATCCGCCCTCCAACCCTGAACTCCTGGACGCCCTCGGCAAACGTTTCACCGAATACAAATACGACTTCAAACGCCTCGTGCGGGATATCTGCACCAGCCGCACCTACCAACTCAGCACCCGGTTGAATGAATCCAACGCCGGCGACGAACGGAATTTCGCGCACTCTCTGCTCCGCCGCCAACGCGCGGAGGTGATGCTCGACACCCTCACCCAGGTCACCGGCACCCAGAACAAATTCCAAGGCCTGCCCAAGGGAGCCCGGGCCGTGCAGATTGCCGATGGCAATGTCTCCAATTATTTCCTCCGCACCTTTGGACGCGCCGAACGCGCCAGCGTCTGCTCCTGCGAAGTGAAGATGGATCCCAATCTGGGCCAGGCCCTCCACCTGATGAATGGCGACGTCACCTCCCAGCGCATCACGGAAGGCAACCTCATCAAATCCCTGCTGGATGAGAAAAAGACCCCGGAAGAGATTATCAACACGCTCTACCAACGCTGCTTCACCCGCGCTCCCGTCAGCGAAGAGTTGAAACCGGTCATGGATGCCATTGCCGCCAAGTCGGAAGATACCCAGGCCATTCTGGAAGACCTCTTCTGGGCACTGCTGAACTCGAAAGAATTCATGTTCAACCACTGACCGGGTTCTCTCACCCCAAGGACCATTCAATAATGCCGGTGGCCGCGATGACCACCATAGTAGGGCCGGTAGTAGGACCCACCCCGATGTCCGTCATACCTGTCATAGTATCGATAGTGTGAGCCCCGGTGATGGTGATCACCGCTGTTTGCCAAGCCGTAGGCCAGTAATCCCACCGCTGCTGCCCCCACCACCGCTGCTGCCGGATCAACAACCTGCTGGGGATAACCATAGGCATCATAGGCTGTTGTGCAGCTCACTCCTACGCAGCAAAGCAGGCCAGCCAGGACAAATCGGCAAAAAGGAGGGTTCATGCTTTCTTCGACGGCACCGGGTTGAACACTATTCAGAAAATTTTGGCCCGAGCTCCCCTGTTTGAACGAGGTGCCCGGGAAAGCCACCTCAACTCCTGATCCGGACGAAGCCTCCGGTGCCATGATCCGCCGCCAGCAAATCATCCCTTGCCACCGTTTTGGGTTTTCTTGCGGATGCGTTCATGCAGATGGGTGATCTCCGCGTGAAGCTTCTTCCGTCCCCCCTCCGTCAGTTTGTCCAAACTCTGCCGGTAGCGGGTCTCGCGCCGTTCCACTTCCTCCAGGTCACGCGTAAGCAGGCCGGATTCGGCTTTGGTCAGTGCCCGGCCTTGCCGGAGCGGGCCGGCTCCCGCCCGGGAACGGAATCCGACAGGCTCACTTCTCCTCTCAAAGCCCGCCGCATCTGACTGGTGAGCCAGAGATAGTGATCAGTTGGCATTCCCTCAAAGGTCGCGAACGGCAAGGTCCCCGCCGGCACAGTATTGGCACATTTGAAAATGGCGGTCCCTTCGTCCATCTCGTCGAACATGGCGACATACAGCATCTCCGCCCCGGCGCGGATCCGGGCCGCGGCCTGCTCCCAATAAAACCGGCCCTGCTGGCGGGGAATGGAATTCAGCGGAATCTCCTTGCCGCGTGACCGCATCAGATTGGACCAACTGAAACCAGGAAAGATCACCGGAAGATAGGATTTCCCCCGGCTGCGGCACCACTCCGCATCCCCGGGATGGATTTCAGCGATCTGCCGCCGGGCGTCTTCAATGTTGCCATACCGTCCCACCGACCAGGGGCTGATAATGTCCGCGGATTTCCCCAGCACTTCCAGCAACCGGGGATCGCGGATGGAATCACGCTCCAGGGTCCGCCACCCAAAAGGCACCCCGGCCATCACACAGGCCCCTCCTGATTCCTGCTGCAGAAAGGCCAGCAGCGCGGCACATTCGTCCAGACTGTAAGCCCGGTCATCGTTGAAACCAATACCCCACACCGCCACCACCGGCTTTCCACCTTGGTGTTGATAGGTGGGATCCGCCGTCACCTTCAATTCCTCCCTCAAGCGCTTCCAATCCGGAATCACCACCCTGGCGATGTCCCCCGCCTCGAGACCGCTCAGGTCATACATCACCGCCCAGGACCGGCCGGTGGCGGCCGCGGAGGTCCGGACATTCCCCAGCACGGTATCGACCAGACTACGGCGGTTTCCTCCCCGGACCGAGACACCAAAACGTTGCAGAAAAACGCCATCAATCGCATGCTCCCGCATCCACTCAAAATGCCGCTGCACGGTGCGCGGATGGGCCGAACTGAAGACCTTGGCAGGCTTGCCGTCCGGGAATTTCAACGGAGTGGCGAACAACTCATCCTCCCCAAAACCGGCCACATCCGGCCACAGATCGATATGGCATTCCCCCGCCCTGCCGAATCAGTAGTGCTGCCAGCCGATCCCCATGCCATCGCCCTCCGCCGCAAACCAGCCCTGATATCCGCACATTACGGTGCCCTGCAACGTCTCGGGCCGGGCCTGCAGGGGCGAACTCCCCAGAAGCCAGGAAAACATCCAAAAAGCAAATGTCAGGAAACGGAGGGAAATCATGGATGACATCATCACGTCTGCCCAGGCGGATTGTTCAACCTCATTCCGCGATCAATCGAAGACAGACAGGCACCCATGGGCGGCTGTGCGCCGGGCCCGCCGGACCGGGGTTCGCGGCGTGCGCCTCTACCAGACAGACCGGCCCTGGCGCCGAAATTGAAATACGCGTGGTAGTGGATAGCCTCAGAGCATTCCGGACGTTGATGCCTTGCATGATTCAACATTTCCTTACTGCGGCGGCCATGGCCGGTTTTCTTTCCATCGCCGCTGCCGAAACCCCGCCGGCTCCTGCTTCACCCGCAGGAGCCACTCCAGGGAAGTCCGGTGCCGGCCTCCCCGGACTGCCCTTCCATATTCCGGGGAAAATCGAGGGAGATCCTCTGTTTTTTGTGCAGAGCGAAGGCGGGGCGATGCCCCGGGCGGTGCTGATTCAACTGCCAGAGGAGATGCCAGTGATCCGAAGTTCAACGCAGGAAATAACCTATGAGCCCGGAAAGGATTTTACCTGGCAGCCCGGCAGCCGCGAGGTGGTGCTGACCGCTGGCAGCAGGATTCCATTCAAGACCGCGGAGGAATTGCATCCGGCTCCGGACTCCCCCCATAGCTACCGGGCTTGCCGCGATGGGAGGTCGTGGATGCTTTACGGTGAAGGGCGCTTTTTCCATGACCTGCAATCCGTGGCTTCGTATTCCACCAAAGCCGACTGGCAAGGCGCGGTTCCGGTCGCCGCTCCTGCGGAGCATTTGCTCAATTTCCGGGAAAAACTCCGGGCGGGCAAGCCGGTGAAACTGGTCACGCTGGGAGACAGCATCTCCACTGGAGCCAATGCCTCCGGCAGCGCCGGTGCCCCGCCCATGCAGCCAGGGTATCCCGACCTCGTGGCCGATGGAATCGCGCAACGGTTCGGTATAACGGTGGGCAGGAAGAATCTTTCCGTGGGCGGCATGGACTCCGCCTGGGGCTTGACCCAAATCCCGGCGGTACTGGCCGAATTGCCGGATGTGGTGCTGTTGGCCTTTGGCATGAACGACGCCTCCGGCCGCCGCACGACGGAGGAATTTGTCAAAATCATGCAGGAACTGACCCTCCGGATCCAGACCGCCCGGCCAGGTTGCGCGGTGATCCTCGTCTCGCCCATGACCGCCAACCCGGAGTGGACCCATGCCCAGCCTGAAATGTATCCCGCCTATGCCGCAGGATTGAAAACCCTGACCGGACCGGAGCGTGCTCTGGCCGATGTCACAGCGGTATGGCTTGGGGTGCTCCAACAAAAACCGTATCTCTGCCTGAGCGGAAATGGGCTGAACCACCCCAACGATTTCGGCCACCGGCTCTATGCAGAAGTAGTGCTGGGAACCATCGGCAGGAATTAACTACAGCTGTGCCGGGGAAAAGCAGATCCGGGCCTGGGAGGTTTTGAAGCAGCCTGTCCCGTGACCGGTTGATGGATCACACCGCCCCAAACCGTCGTTGCCGCTTTTGGTAGTCCCGCACGCTTTGGTAGAGGTCTTCTTTTTGGAAATCGGGCCAGAATTTCTGGAGGATCACGATCTCCGCATAACTGCACTGCCAGAGGAGGAAATTGGAGAGCCGCATCTCACCCGACGTCCGGATGAGAAGGTCGGGGTCCGGGAAATAACGGGTGTAGAGGTGCTTGCTGACCACGTCGGGAGTGATCATGGCACTGTCCAGATGGCCTTCACTGACATTGCGCAGCAGGCTGCGGATACCATCCACGATTTCCTCCCGGGAGCCATAACTGAGGGCAAGAATCATGGTGACTCCGGTATTCTGACTGGTGGCCTCGATACAGCGGTGCAGCTCCTCCTGACAGGACTGGGGAAGATCGGTAAGCCGGCCGATCGCCTGGAGCCGGACATTGTCCGCCACCATGCGGCCCAATTGTTCCTTGAGGAACCGCTCCAGCAGGGTCATCAGGGCCGCGACTTCCGATTTGGGACGCTGCCAATTCTCGGTGGAGAAGGCGTAGAGGGTAAGAAACTCCACGCCGAGGTCGTTGCAGGCTTCGACGCAGCGCGTCACCGCATCGGCTCCGGCACGGTGGCCCTTGATGCGCTGCCAGCCCTGAGCCTTGGCCCAGCGGCCGTTGCCATCCATGATGACGGCAATGTGGCGCGGGATGGCATCGGAGCGGAGATCGGGAGGCAGGGGCATGAGGTAGGTGAAGGGTAAAACCGGATTGCACCAAGCATCGATTTTCTGGGATTCGCAATGGACTACCGGGAGAGGAAAAGGCTGGTGTTCCGGTCGTCAAAGCGATTCTCCATGCTTTTCCGGGAAGTCGGACCGTTCCGCACGGGGATCGGCTTTGGCCACCTCAGGCAAATCCATTCTCTCCAAAGAACCCACTTTACCCCTATCTTTTTTTGCGATATCCGTGAGGGTTTTCGGGACATCCCTCCCATTGCCTGTTATTTTCGACAAATTTTTCATGTTTGCAAATCCCCCCGGCTCCCATCGTCGTGCATCAATATTTTCCATGGTGGGAGGATTGCCCAATCTGCTTCGCCGGGGCATATGGAGGGCCACCTTTTTTTGCGCGTTGGCGATGCCTGCCTGGTCGCAGCAAGCGGTTTCCCCAGTGAGTTCCAGCATTTCCTCCATGGGTGCCACCCTGGGCGGCACGATCAGCAGTGATGGGGGATCGGCCACCTTGGAACGCGGGGTGGTTTTTTCCCCTAGTCTGACGAATGGAGATCCGGTCATCGGTGGCCCGGGGACGACGTTGCGCGTCGCGGATACCACCGGCACCGGGGCGTTTACGGTGAGCGTGACTGCCTTGGTTCCCGGAACGGACTACACTTTCAAAGCCTACGCCACCAACAGCCTCGGCACCGGCTACTCGGATGCCGCCACTTTCCGGACGGCAGCGAATCAGCGCCCCTCCATCACCGTAACGGGAGGACTGGTGCGGCATTTTTTCACGGGAAGGCTTGCCGTTCCCCGCTTGTTCCATACCGTGAGCCTGCTGGCAGATGGCTCCGTGCTGGCCGCAGGTGGAAGCACTGGCAATATCGTTGGTTTGACGAGCACGGAAATCTATCACCCCTCAACCGGCTTGTGGACCACCGGTGCCAATATGAGCATTCAAAGAGCCGGGCATAATGCCACCCTGCTCGCGTCGGGCCGCCTTTTAGTCAGTGGTGGCTTCGGTATTCCCGCCACACCCCGGAGTGTGGAAATCTTCAATCCAGCCACTGGAAGCTGGAGCACCACCGCCAGTATGGCAAAAGGACGGTCATCCCATACCTCTACCTTGTTGGGCGATGGACGGGTGCTGGTCACTGGCGGTTTGGCAGATTCAGCTCCGACGAACAGCACGGAGATTTACGATCCGGCGACAGGAATCTGGTCAGAAGGAGCACCCATGGCCACGGCGCGCATCCAACACACCGCAACGTTGCTGAGTAATGGAAAAGTGCTGGTCTCAGCAGGCACTGACTGGAGCGTCAATCACAGCACCGCGGAACTCTTTGACCCGGTCACCGGGACATGGGCCGCAACGGGCAATATGACCAACCCCCGGGCGGCGCACACCTCCACTCTTCTGGCAGACGGCCGGGTGCTGGTTTCCGGAGGCCATGTTGTCATTTCATCCATACCCGTCGCCCTCCAAACTTCCGAGATTTATGATCCGGCGGACGGCTCATGGAGTGCTACCGGAAACCGCGTAACCGCGACTTCCGGCGGCACCGCCACCTTGATGCCGGATGGCAGGGTCATTGCCGCCGGGGGAGGCTCAGGGAGCGGCCAACCACTGGATAGCTCGGAAATCTACCATCCCGCCACTGGTTTTTGGGATCGTTTCGCCACCCTTGCTGCCCCGCGATATGATGCTCCGGCGGCCCTGCTCCCCGGAGGACAGTTGCTGCTGGTGGGGGGGCGCGATTCGGCTAGCTCTGGAATATTATCCAGCACGGAACTTCTGGGTCCGGTGGTCCAATTAGCGGCCGGGGCGGAAGGTTTGTCCGTTTCGCGGACCGGGACGTTTTCCGATCCCGAGGGCAATGGAACGGTGACGCTTTCGGCCTCTGCCGGCACGATCTCGCAGGACAACGCGGCAGGCACCTGGAACTGGACCGGCACCCGAAACGACGGTCCAGCGGATGCCGTGGTGACGATCACGGCCACGGATAGCTTCAATGCATCGGGTTCTGTGGCTATCTCCTTCCCGGTGACCAATGCCGTGCCCGCGCTGGCCATCTCCGGCCCGCCCTCAGCAGTGATTGGATCCTCCGTGGACTTTACCTTCACTGCGTCCGACCCCTCGCCTGCGGACCAAGCAGCCGGATTCTCGTGGTCGGTCAATTTTGGTGATGGAACGGCTCCCGTGACGGTGGCGGCGGGGATTGCGTCGCCCATGGTGCGTTCCCATTCGTTTGCCAATTCGGGATTATTCAACGTCACGGCCACCGCTACCGACAAGGATGGCGGCGTGAGCCTGACCGCCAGCCACCAGGTCACCATTGGAGGACCCCCGTCAATCATTCCATTCAACTATCCAACCTACTCGGCCACCACACTCTCCGCAGCCGCAAAAGTGCTGAGCGAGGGAGGCTATGCCGTGACGGAACGGGGAATCGTTTACTCTCCTGCCGCTACCAATGCCAATCCCCAATTTGGCGGCGCGGGCGTCCTCTCCCTGACCAGCACCAGCCTGGGGACCGGGCCATTTACCCTGACATTGACTAATCTGACGCCGAATACCACTTACCGTTACCGGTTCTACGCGGTCAATGCCCAGGGAACCGGCTATAGCCTGGTCCAGTCCTTCACCACCACAGGAAATCATCCTCCGCTGTTGGGACTGAACGGAGCCACGGGGATCTTTGCGCCCACCGGTAGCATGCTCACCCCGCGCAGAGAGCACACGGCTACCCTGCTTCCGGATGGCAAAGTACTCGTTGCCGGCGGTTCCAATTACGACGGATTCTTATCACTCGGGGCGACGGAACTTTACGACCCCGCCACCGGACAATGGGCGGCTGCCGGAGATCTGGTAGTGGGGCGCCGCGGGCATACGGCAACCCGATTGGCGGATGGCAATGTGTTGGTCGTAGGGGGCTACCTGAAAGGGGGCGACCCGATGCACCGCTTGGCGGAAATCTTCGAATCAGCCACGGGCACATGGTTGCCAACCGGCAATCTCGCCCACCCCCGCAGACTACACACGGCCACCCTGCTGCTTGATGGCCAGGTGCTCATAGCCGGCGGCGGCACCTCCAGCGCGGAGCTTTACAATCCCGCCACTGGCCTGTGGACTCCCGTAGGCAACCTCGCCACCGCGCGCAACGAGCATACCGCCACCTTGCTGGCCGATGGGAGAGTGCTGATCACCGGAGGAATCCCCCCCCAAGGAGGGAATTTAATAACCACTTCCGAAATTTTCGATCCGACGACCAGAACCTGGTCCGCCGCAACATCCGCGACTACTGGTCGCATTTACCACACCGCCGATCTGCTTGCGAATGGCAAGGTCTACGTCTCCTCAACCCGCCGTTACACTGCTGGAGGGCTGGAGCTGGGAGGAGGCGAAATCTACGATCCCGCTACCAATAGTTGGGCTGCGGGGGCCAGTCCGGTCACTCCTAGATCCGAGCACACATCCACATTGCTGCCGGATGGCAAGCTATTGTTCATCGGAGGATATGACACTAGCAACCAACAGCTCGGAGATGCGGAATCCTATGATCCCATCACCGGTCAGTGGACCAGCATAGGCACCGGCGCCATCACGAGGTGGAGGCCGACAGCCACCCTGCTTGCCTCCGGCAAGGTGCTCATTGCCGGAGGCCTCGAAACTACCGGTCCCACTGTCAGCGCCGAACTGTATGACCGGCAAACGACAGCGGCAGGATTGGAAGGAAGCCCCATCTCCCAGTCCGGCACGTTTTATGACGCAGAGGGGAATACGACAGTGACCCTCACCGCTTCATCCGGCACCCTGACGCAGGACAACGCCGCAGGAACCTGGGCGTGGACCGCCATGGCCGGAGATGGCCCGGCCTCTTCCTCCGTCACCGTTACCGCGACGGATTCATTGAATGGTGCCACCAACGCCACATTTACCCTGAACGTGGCAAATGCCGTGCCGGTGGCAGCCATCGCGGCCCCCGGGAGCGGTGAGGCGGGGACCCCGCTGAACTTCACTTTCACTGCCGCCGATCCATCACCCGCCGATGAGGCGGCGGGATTTTCCTGGACGCTGAACTTCGGAGACGGCACCCCGCCTGAATCCATCCCACCCGGAACCGCATCGCCTCTGAGCCGTGTGCATGCCTTCAATTTGGCCGGCATCTTCACCGTTACCGTCACTGCAACGGACAAGGATGGAGGCCAAAGCTCCGTGGCCTCCCATGTGGTTTCCATCACGGGACCTCCGGTGGTCCAGTCTCCTGCCAGTTCGGGCATCACCTCCATCGCCGCCGTGTTGGGGGGCGCTGTTTTCTACGATGGCGGCGCTCCCATGTTGGAACGCGGCGTGGTGTATTCCATGACCACCCAAAACAATCTGCCTGGCATCGGAGGCCCCGGAGTGACCAAGCTGACGATCCCTAATAACGCTACCAGCCCTTTTTCCGCAAATGCCCTCGACCTGACACCCGGCACCGACTACTCATTCCGGGCTTACGCCATCAATGGCAAGGGCACCGGCTACACCAGCTTGGCCACCTTCACCACGGTGGCAAACAGCGCCCCGGTTTTGGGCGTGAATGGTACTACTGCCACCCGAATGGAGGGGAACAGCATCACTCACTCCGGCACGTTTTCCGACAGCGAGGGAAATGCCACCGCGACCCTCGCGGTATCCTTCGGCGCGATCACGCAAAACAACGGAGCCGGCACTTGGAACTGGACCGCCATGGCCGGAGATGGCCCGGCATCTTCCGCCGTCACCGTTACGGCGACGGATTCATTGAATAGTGCCACCAACGCAACGTTCACCCTGAACGTGGCCAATGCCGTGCCGGTGGCAGGCATCGCCGGACCTGCCGCAGGTGACACAGGATCTTCCCTGAACTACACTTTCACCGCCACTGACCCTTCGCCCGCCGACGTTGCAGCGGGATTTGCCTGGACCTTCAACTTTGGAGACGGCACGGGCACGCAATCCGTTCCCGCCGGCACGGCTTCGCCGCTGATCCGTTCCCATGCTTTCGGCAGTCCGGGAACCTTCACGATCACGGTGTCCGCCACCGATAAAGATAGCGGATTGAGCACCGTGGCCTCGCAGGTAGTTTCCATCACCGGCCCCCCGGTCGTGGATTTGCCGGTCAGTTCAGGCATCACTTCCATCGCCGCCACCCTCGGCGGCAGGATCAGTCAGAATGGCGGCTTTCCGCTCACGGAAGGCGGGGTTGTCTATTCCATCACCGCCCTGAATGATCAGCCAGTCGTCGGAGGCACCGGAGTGACCAAACTGACGAACCCGGTCAACAGCACCGGCAGTTTCTCCACCAACGCGGTCAATCTCACTCCCGGCACTAGCTACTCCTTCAGAGCCTATGCGGCCAATTCCAAAGGCACCGGCTACAGCAGCCTGGCCACTTTCACCACGGCGGCGAACCGCGCCCCGGTTTTGGCCGTGAACGGAGCAGGCATTACGCCGGTTTTCACCCCCACCTCCAATCTTGCTACCGCCCGCGCCTTCCACATGGCGGCCCTGCTGGGCAACGGAAAGGTGGTCGTCGCCGGCGGTTCCAGCGGCACCGGTGCTGCCTTCCTCAGCGCTGAAGTCTACGATCCGGCCACCGGACGCTGGACGGCTACGGCAAATCTCACGGTTGCCCGCGACTCCCCCAAGGCGGTCCTGCTTCCCAACGGCAAAGTTTTTGTCACCGGAGGCACCGGCACAGGTGGAAGTCTCGGCAGCACGGAACTGTATGATCCCGCAGCCGGAACCTGGACCCCTGCCGCCAGCATGGCATCGCCACGCTACTCGCACAGTGCAATCCTGCTGGCAGACGGCAAAGTGCTCGTCACCGGAGGACAAAGTGATAACGGTTACCTTGCCGGAGCGGAGATTTATGATCCGGTAGATGGCACCTGGACCGCCACCGGCAGCCTGGCCATTGCCCGCTTTGCCCACACCGCAACTCTCCTGCCCGATGGCAGGGTCCTGGTCACAGGCGGCCACGGGACCGGCTCCACCCTGTCAAATGCGGAAATCTACGATCCCGCGACCGGACAGTGGACGCCCACGGGCAGCATGGCCGCAGCCCGCCGATATCATACGGAAACCCTGCTCCCGCATGGTAAAGTGCTGGTCACCGGTGGACAAAGCAGCCTGGCATCCAGCAACTATCTTGACAGCACGGAAATTTACGATCCCGCTGCTGGAACCTGGACGCCCGGGGCCACGCTTCCGGGCAACCGCTACCGCCACACCGCCGTATTACTGCGGGATAACAAGGTCCTGATAGCCGGTGGCTACGCGGGGAGCCTCCCCATCGCCAGTACCGCGCTGTATGATCCCGCATCCAATCTCTGGAGTGCCGCAGCCAGCCTGACGGTTGGCCGGTTAACCCAAACCGCGACGTTGCTGGCGGACGGCCGGGTCCTCGTTGCCGGGGGAAATGGCAGCTTCCTTTCCAATCCTCTGGCCAGCACCGAAATTTACGCCCCTCCCGCACCGGTCGTTAGTGTTGAAGAAGGTCTGACCGTCACAAAAACGGGCACTTTTTCCGATCCCGAGGGAAATACCACGGCAATCCTAACCGTATCATACGGGACAGTTACGCAGAACAATGCGGCCGGCACCTGGAGCTGGACTGCCACCGGAGAAGACGGCCCCGCGACTTCGAGCGTCATCGTCACGGCCATGGATACTCTGGGCGGCGTTTCGCGGGCCACTTTTGCCTTTTCCGTCACGAATCGACCACCCACCGCGGAAATCACCGGTCCTGCGGTGGCGGCGGCGGGCGTACCGGTTGGTTTTACCTTCACCGCCGCCGATCCCGCAGCCCCGGACCAGGCGGCAGGTTTCGCGTGGGGCCTCAGCTACGGCGACGGCACCGCTTTCGAAACCGCCGCCGCCGGCACGGCTTCGCCCCTGGGGCGGTCCCATACCTTTTCCAGCGCTGGCACTTTCACGGTAACAGCTTCCGCGACTGACAAAAACTCCGGCAAGGGCACTTCCCTCGGCAAAACGATTACCGTTTTCAGCGGTCTGCAGGGTTGGCGGCTGAGCCACTTCGGCAGCATCAACGATGGCGGAAATGCCGCCAGCCTTTTTGATGCGGATGGCGATGGTCTGGTGAACCTGGCAGAGTTCGCCTTCGGCCTGAATCCGAATTCCGGGGCCTCCGCACAGCTCCCCGCTGCCCAGCGCATCGGCAGCAATCTGGTGGTGACCTTCCCCGAACCTCCGGGCGTGGCGGGAAGCGTGATCTACCGCGCCGAATGGAGCCCCGACTTATCGTCAGGAAACTGGCTTCCCGTATCCGACAGCGGCACCGGCGGCACCCACACCTTCAGCGTCCCCATGGCCGACCGCACCAAAGCATTCATCCGGCTCGTCGTTACAGAAGGATGACCCTGAGCCGTCCTCATTTATCTTGGACAGTTAATGTCGTGTCATGGTGGTCGCAGACCCCCCTGTGGGCATCGGGAACCCCTTAGCAAGCCTCCAGCGTCTGCTCGCGGTCGGGGCCGACTCCTACGAGGGAGATGGGGGCTCCGGCGAGTTCGGCCATGCGGTCGAGGTAGGCGCGGGCGTTTTTGGGGAGGTCTTTGTATTTGCGGATAGCAGAAATGTCCTGCTTCCAGCCGGGGAGGGTTTCGTAAATGGGGACGCAGCGCTCCAGTTGCTCGACGGTGGGCGGCGGGACGTGGAGCTTTTCGCCATCAAGGGCGTAGGCGGTGCAGACCTGGATTTCTTCGAGATCATCCAAACCGTCGAGATTGGTGACGGCGAGATCGTCGAACCCATTGATCATGGCCGCATAGCGGACGAGGACGATATCCAGCCAACCGCAACCGCGGGGGCGGCCGGTGGTGGCACCGAATTCACGGCCCATATTGTGGAGGCGGTCCTCCATGGCGTCATTCCGGGTCACAAATGGACCGGCCCCGACCCGGGTGGTGTAGGCTTTGGCGACACCGACGACACGGTCAATTTTCCGCAGTGGCGCGCCGCTGCCGGTGATGGCTCCGCCAGCCGTGGTGTTAGAACTGGTGACGAAGGGATAGGTGCCGTGATCAATGTCCAGATAGGTGCCCTGGGCGCCTTCGAACAGAAGGCTCTGACCGGCCTTGATGGCTTCGTGGATGACGACGGCGGTGTTGGAGCGGTGGGGGGCGAGGCGCACAGCGGCGGCCATCAGTGCATCGCCGACCTGGTTGAGATCGAGTTTTTCAATCCCGGCCGCTTCGAAGAGGACATTGTATTCGTCGACGCGTTCGGCGAGTTTTTCGGCAAGCGCCGCTGGATCTTCGAGGTCGATAAAACGGAAACCCCGGCGTTCCACTTTTTCGCCGTAAGCGGGGCCGATGCCGCGGCCGGTAGTGCCGATGGCCTTGGAGCCGAGCAGTTTTTCCCGGCGTTGGTCCAGCTTCGGATGCCATGGCATGACGAGGTGGGCCCGGTCGCTGATTTTGAGATTCTGCTCGTTGATGATGAGGCCCTGGCCGCGGAGTTTATCGATTTCGCCGAGGAGGGCGATGGGGTCCATGACGACGCCGTTTCCGATGACGCATTGTTTTTTGCCCCAGAGGATCCCGGAAGGAATGAGGTGCAGGACGTATTTGGTGCCGCCTTGGATGACGGTGTGACCGGCATTGTTGCCGCCGGCGGCGCGCACCACCATATCGGCATGTTCCGTCAGATAATCGACGATTTTACCTTTTCCTTCATCGCCCCACTGGGCACCGGTCACGATCACATTGGCCATAGCTGGATAAAAAATTGAATGCCTGAAAATGAAGCGGGGCAACGTGGTGTTGCCCCGGTTCGGATGGGATGGGCCGGACGCGGACGCCCGGCGCTGGGAAAATCAAAGAGTAAAGGCGGACATGGCGGCCGCAGCGAGACAGAGCACGAGACCGAGGATGCCGGCGAACTTGAGGGCGTTGCCCATGGGATCCTTGGGCTTCGACTTCTTTTTAAACGGGGATTCATTGCCGAAATCGGAGGGGGCTCCGGCACCTTGATCGAGTAGGGTAGTTTCTGCGCTCACGGGGTGCAGTTATCGGGATACGGGAGGGGATGTAAAGCGCATTTTGCCCTGGGCGGCACATCCCTTTCACCGGGTGATGATGCGCGCGCCCCGCCGCCAGGTGAAGTAGGAATAGACCCACTGGAGGAAAACGGCGAGGCGGTTCCGGAAACCCACGAGGAAGAGCAGGTGGATGAAAAGCCACATCAGCCAGGCCGGGAATCCGCGGAATTTCAGGCCAAAGGCGGCGGCGACGGCACTGCTCCGGCCGATGGTGGCCATGCTGCCCTTGTCCAGATAAGCGAAGGCGGCGCGTTCCTGCGGGGCCACAAAACGCTGGCGGTGCAGCACCTCGGAAAGGATCACCCGGCCGACGTGGCGGCCCATTTGGGTGGCGGCGGGGGCCACCCCCGGAACTTTCACCCCATTTTTGTCCGTCAGCGTGACCATGTCCCCCACCGCGAAAACTTCGAAATACCCGGGCAGACTGGCATCCGGCTGCACCAGCAGCCGGCCCGCCCGGTCCTGCGGCACGGGCAGTGATTTCGTCAGCGGATTGCCTTCCACCCCGGCGGCCCAGATGATATTTTCGGCGGCGAGGTGTTCCCCATTCAACTCCACTACCCCCGGGCCGATGTGCTTCACCATGGTCTGGAGTCGGACCTGCACCCCCATTTTGCCCAACCGTTGGCGGGCATACTCTGACAAGTCTTCCGCAAACATTGAAAGCAGCCGCGGCCCGGCTTCGATCAAAATAACGTGGGCTTCCTCCGGCCGGATGTGGCGGAAATCCTCTGCCAGCACTTTGCGTGACAATTCCGACAAAGCGCCGGCCATTTCCACGCCGGTGGGACCGCCCCCAACCACCACCATGGTCATGAGCCTGGTGCGCTCCGCTTCGTCCGTGCTGGCCTCCGCACGCTCAAAAGCCCGCAGCACCTGCGACCGGATGCGCGTGGCATCGTCGAGGTTTTTCAGACCCGGAGCATGGGCTGCCCAGTCGTCGTGGCCAAAGTAGCCGGTGCGCACCCCCATCGCGAGCACCAGGTAGTCATAAGGGAGGATCTGCTTTTTCAGGGTGACCTGCTTCGCGGCAAGGTCGATGCCGGTGGCCTCGTCCATCAGCACCGCGGCATTTTCCTGATCCCGCAGCAGCATCCGGATCGGCTGGGCGATTTCCGGAGCGGACAAGCCGGCGGTGGCAACCTGATAGAGGAGCGGCTGGAAGAGGTGGTGATTCTCCCGGTCCACCAGCGTCACGGCAAAGCGGCGGTCCTTCAAGGTGCGGGCGCATTCCAGTCCCCCGAAGCCGCCGCCGATGATAACCACGCGCAGAGGCTGCTCCATTTCGTCCGGTTGTTTCATCGTCAAATGAGCCCCAGAGCCCGCTCCCATGCAAGCGCCGGTGCATTAACACGTTCCCCGGGAAAAAGTCAGGGAGCCACTATCTTCAAGCGGTAAAAAATCGGAGCCGCAGCCGCGGGGAATTCCCATTCCAGCGTTTCCAGATCGTTTGTCAGGGGAGCTGTCTGGAAGGTCACGCCCGTCGCTTGCCAGTTCTGCAGGGAACCCCCCGATTCAACGGTCCAGGTGGTATTTGCCAGACCGGCACGCCGCTGGGCATGGAGCCGCAGGGGATTGGTGGAAACGATGCCGAGCGGAGCCGCTTCCCGTGCTCCGGAACGGTGGGGGTCGGTGCCCATGGCATACTCGGCAAAGTTATTCAGCCCATCGCCATCCGGATCAGCGGCTGCGGCCGCGTTGGTCCCTCCCGCCGGGAAATAGCGGAACTGGAAAGCCGTGAAAGACGTCACTCCCGACCCGCCGGGATCAAGGCTGGCGCGCCAACTGGAAGCCAGGGAAGGATTTTCACCGCTAAAAAGCAGGGATTTTCCGGCATCCGCGGCCACCGGCCAGGGAAGATTGTCGTCGTAGGTCAAATCCGCCACAGGCCCGTTGCCGGAATCAACCAGCACCACATTTTCCCCGCCATCATCCAAGGCTCCGGTGAAGACTCCGATAATTGGGTAGAGATTCCCATAGCGGAAGGTGTAGGCCGCGGCGTTTTCGACCACCACGGCACTTTGTCCGGGGGCCAGCCAACTCAGGAGATCCAGGGTTTTGGTGAAGGTGATGCCAGCAGAAAAACGGATCCCGGTCAGATTGAGCGGCTGGTTGCCCGTATTGGTCAGCCGGATGAATTCAAAATCATTGGCCTGATCAAAACCAGCCGCCACCTCCGCGGCCGCCGGGGCCTCAGGATGGTACAGGATTTCAGTGATAACCAGATTTGAAGCGGTGGGGGAAACGGCTCCGGGCAGGTAGACATCGCGGCGTGGGGCGCTCCACCCCGTGCCATTCGGCACCGTTCCCGTGCCACCGCCGCCCGTGGTGGGAGGATCGCTCGGAATCACTGGGTTCAGCGAGCGCGAGGTGATCACCACCGGGCCCGTGATGGTGATCGGACTGGTGTAGAGCTGGGCCGTCGCGGCCAGTGGAGGCACGTAAGCGGGTGGCGGGGTGAGCAGCACGAGGCGTGCACCATAAAGCGCGTCATTGCTGGAAGCACTGGAGTTCAGCCCCTGGATAGCGAGCAGATTGGTGCCTGCCTTCAGCAGATGGGCGAAGCCGCTGATGGAGTAGCTGGTCCACTCGTAGGCATCCTTGTCCAGCCGCACGAGAGTCGATGCGGAATTCCAGGCCGGAGTGGCAGGCGCACGGTCGCGGGCGACTTCCACTCCGTTCAGATAGGCGATAAACCCATCGTCACTGCGGATCTGCAGGGTCAGGGCCGCAGGTGGCGCGATGGAGGCGAGCTGCTCCGCCGTCAGGACCACGGGCAGGCGGAGATAGCAGGTCGCGTTGTTGCCCAGCATGGTATTGGCCGGGGTCAGCGGAGCCACGGGATTCAATATCGTATTGAAACGTACCCCGATGGCCGGCAGAAAGTTCACCTGGGGGGACGGCGCGATCAGATCATCATAACCGACTCCATTCGGACTTCCCGGCGCATTGGCCCGCCACGTGGAATCATCGAAATCATCAGCAAAATTGCCATTTCCATTCAAATCCAAACCCCTCCAATCCGTCCCGATATCGTGGTCAGGCACGATGGTGCGCGCCGGGGAAATCTCCGGCAGCAGAGTGGTGACCACCGGCACCCCGCCAACCGGATAACGTTCGGTGGCAGGAGGTCTCGGATCGGTGCCATCGGTCGTGAAATAGATTTGCACTCCGGGCAAGGCGGTGCTGGGAGAAGACAGACTGGCCACGCTGCCGGGATCCACGACACCCGGAGCTGGACTGGAAACAACCGGACGCATGAACTGCCCATCCAAGAAGCCCAATCGCTGGTTCCACCATGTTTTCAGATAGGTGATTTCCCCAGCCCAGGTGCCATTGGTGCCGGGGGTGTTGGTGTTGGCGCCCCGCGGAGGCATGGCAGTCCAGCGCTGCAGATTCCGGCTCACCGGGGTGCTGGCGCCCCCGGCCGCGAGCGGAGCTGTGAGTTCATCAATCACTGCCAGGACATGACTGGTTGAAAGGGCCGACTGCCGCAGCACATCCAACCGGTCCACCCACTGCTGCCAGAAGTTCGGATCCCGGAACATTTCGTTATACCATTTGTAATGGAAAAAATCGGTCCCGAAATCCCCGCCGGAAGCGCTCCCCGACCAGGTCAACGGTCCATTCTCCCGGGAATCCACCGATCCCATCGCCCGGTCAAAATCCCAAACCGGTCCTGCCGTCCATTTTCCAGAACGGGACTTATGCCAGTAAGCACTGAGACGCAGCGCATCAAGGTTCCTCGCCGCAGTATTCAGAATGTGATTGTCCACCGTAGGGATGACCTCCAAGTATTTGGCATAACCATTGGCCGGATCGATAAAATCCGGGGCATTCATGGCAGACCACATGGCGTTCAGGTTATTGGTGACCCAGGACTTCTGGGCCGGAGTGACCACCTGCTCCGGCACGGTGGAACTTTCCTTCGGGTCCACCCAGACCAGCCCGACAGTACCGATCCCATTGGTGTAACCTCCTGCCGCGAGCCCGGTATCCGTGCCGGTGCGGTCCACCTTGAGCAGGTATCCTCCCTGCACGGCCGGCACGGCGTTGTCGGCGGTCGTGATTTTTTCGATATCCACCCGTGCATCGCCCCGGGTGACCCGTTCCTGCAGGCTATAGACGCCGAAGTAGTCGGCCGTGGAATTGATGTTGCCATTCACTGTGCCATCCATGGTGCTGTGGAAGTGCTCCACCAGTTTGGTGCGCGACGCGTAGCGCCCGGCATCGTTGCTGAGCCGGTAGATCAGGTCATTGTGAATGAGCGTGCGGTCGAATTCATAGGGAGCATGCAACACCCAGTCGGAATCGGAAGGCATCCCCAAGAGGGGCAGGTTGCGGTCCGCGTTGGCCTCGTCCCACAATTCCAGGGTCATGGAGTGTTTGGGGGCGGAGGCGGTGGTGGATCCCCGGCGCTCCAGCGAGACCGGAGTGGCCGTGGCAGGAAGATCAGTCAGGCGGGCCAGTTGATCCGGAGCCTGGAGTTGAAAGACCATCATGTTGGCCGTGACAGGCGTGTCATTCGGCAACGAGCCCGCGCTGAACGTATGCGTCAGGACGATGGGAATGGGCGAAGTAAAGGCCGCCGCCGCCGCATCGATCAGCAGATAGGTTTCGCTGGAAACGGGTCCCTCGGGACGCCCCGGCTCAAACGCCCGGGCCCGGAGCCGTGTGCTCGCGCTGATCGTGAGCGGTCCCGTGTAGAGGGTGGACGCGGCGGTAGGCACCGTGCGGTTGGTGGTGTAGCGGATGGTGGCGGTGGGCGACTGCGTGGTCAGGGCAAGGCTGAGCGTGGCCGGGCTGGTGAAGGTGCGGCTTCCCAGCGAAAAACCGACGGTTTCCGCCGGTGCGGTCGACGGCACATTGGCACTGCCCGGGGTCGGCACCGGAAAAAAAACCTGTTCCGCCTCCACCGTCGTCCCCAGCAGACCATAGGAGACATCCGCCGACTGTGCCGGATACGCCGGGGTCCACACCATGGCCGGCACCGGGTTGTCCGGCGGATACAGTGCGAGGAATTCTCCCCCCGCGGAGAGACTGAAGTTGGTGTGCAGGGGGTTGCCGCTGACCGACCGGTCTTTCCCACTGGCAAAGACCACCAGATAACCGCCCGGAGCAATCAGAGCGGACGGGAAGGTCCAGCGCGCCGGCCTTGCCGCATCGTCCGTCAAGGTCCAGCCCAGCAAATCCACCGGGGTCGCGTCTGGATTATGCAGTTCTATCCAGTCCGGCCGGGCCCCGTCCTCATCGGTAAGACCAGCCGCATTTGAGGCGAGGAATTCAGTGATCAGCGGAGCTGCGGAAAGCGGCGAGGCAGACAGTCCTGCCAGCAGCAGAAAAGCCCGCCGGAACGGGCGGAAAGGGAACATGAGCAAAACAGGGGGTTGGGGGGAGCAGCCACGGGGCGGCGTTACGCTCCGGGCCAGACCCTGCTCCTGCAAGTATCATACCTGATCAAGGTGCAGGATTCACTTTTCCGCTGCCGCTGCCATCCAATGTCTGTGCAAATCCCGTGACAGCCCGCCGGGATGCGCCTTACTTCCGGCATGAAAACCCCGGCCTTTGTCCATAGCCTGCTCGTTTCCGCCCTGCTCGCCCCTGCTCTGCCCGCCGCCGGGGTGCCGGATCTGACCACGGTGATGGAAACCGCGGCCCCCGGACTGAAGCTCCGCGGCACGGTGATGGCCGTGGAGACCCGGGAGGGGCAGACGACCTTTCCCACGTGGCATTACAGAAACGAACCGGACGCCACCGACTTCTGGCCCGCCAGCACCATCAAACTGTTCGCCGCCATCGCCGCCATGGAACGGTTGCACGCCCTCGGCTTGCCGCTGGAAACCACCCTCACCTTTGAGCGCCGGGAGGGCACTGGGCCGTGGGTGCTGGACTGCGCCCGCTCCATGCCGGAAATGCTCAGTGAAGTCTGGCGCCGCTCGTCCAATGAGGATTACACCCTGCTCCTGCGTTTCAACGGTCTCGACTATCTGAACAGCCAATTCCTCACCCCGGAACGCGGATTCACCCACAGCGCTCTGATGCGCGGGTATTGGAGCGCCCGGCCCTACCTCTATAAACCCGCCGAGCGCCAGCGCATCACGCTCCGGGCCCAGGATGGCCGCATGGAATTCGTCGACCATCAGTGGCAAGGGCGTTCGTGGTCGGCCGAGCGCGGCGCCACGGTGATCGATAGCCGCACCGGCAACATGGCCAGCACCCGCGACCTCGCGGACTGCCTGCGCCGGATTGTGTTCCATGATCTCATTCCCGAATCCGAGCGCTTCCGGCTCAGTCCGGAAATGATCGATTTCCTCCTGCACGGCGGCAATGGATTCACCGGACTCGAAACCAAGGACCCGGACAGCGGCCCCCGGGCCTGGGAGGGCGGCAAGGAGATCTTTCCCCTGGCCCGCTACTATCACAAAGTGGGCCTCATCAGCAACGAAGTCCTAGAACTGGCCGTGGTCGATGACCGCGCCCAGTCCGGCAGGGCCTGGATCCTGTGCCTCCGGGCGGGCATCGGGAAAGAGAAAGTCATGGCGGATCTCTGCCGCGCCGTCCTGACGGAACTCAAAAAATCCCCCTAGCTCCTTCCCGCCCGGCGCCACCGCGCCATGTAGAATCCATCCCATCCGCTGGCGGCCGGCGAAATCCGGCGCTCCTCCTCCAGGACAAATTCCGGATGGCCAGCGGAAAACCAGGCCGCCTGGGCCTCGTTTTCCGACGGCAGGATGGAGCAGGTGGCATAGATCAGCTTCCCGCCCGGTTTGACCAGCGGGGCACACCGCTCCAGCACCTCACGTTGCACTTGGCGGATCTGCGCCACGGATTCCGTGGAAATGCGGTACTTCAAATCCGCCTGCCGCCGCAGCGTTCCCGACCCGCTGCACGGCGCATCCACCAACACCCGGTCGGCCTGGTCCACGTGCCTCGCCAGCACCTCATCCGAAAGCAACGCTGTGCGCACCTTTACGGTCGCCCGCGCCGCCCGCGCCTTCAGCGATTCCAGCTTCCGCTCCTGCACATCCATCGCCAGCAAATCCCCCTTTCCTTCCAGGAGCGCCGCCAGATGCAACGTCTTGCCGCCCGCCCCGGCACAGGCATCCACCACCCGCATGCCGGGTTCCACCTGACAAAATGGCGCCACCTGCTGGGACGCGGCATCCTGGATTTCGAAGCGCCCGCTTTCCCGCAATTGAGCCGGCACCGCCCGGCCAGCCGCCACCCGCAGGCCCCATGGACAACCCATCACCGGCTCGACGGCCACGCCGGCCGCCTCCAATTCCGCCATGATTGACGCCACATTTCCCCTCCGCGGATTCACCCGCAGAAAGACCGGCGCGGGACCATTCAATGCCGCCAATTCCCCTGCCCAGGCGGCGCCGAGTTCCGCCTCGCCCAACGCATCAAATTCATCGGACAGCGACTCCCGGACCGCCCGGGGCAACTCCGCCAAGGCCGCCTCCCGCTCCGCCCTCACCGCGGCCCCCACTTCCGGCCAGCATGCCCATTCCGGCCGCGCAAATCCCTGCCCTTCCCACCAAACCCCCGCCAGCGCCCACCAGTCCTCCGATCCCGCCAGCACCGCCAGCCGGCGCCGCCAGCGCACCACTTCATAAACCGTCTCCGCCACCAAAGCCCGGTCGCGTTTGCCCCATTTGGGATTGGCCCCCAGTGCCCGCCCCACCGCCCGGTCCGCCACCATGCCTTCTTCGAAAACCTGGCGCAGCACTCCCACCGCGGCCTCCGCCAAAATCCGATGTAACTTTTTCTCCATCGGCCACCGGACCGCCCGCCGCTTTGCTTTGCAACAGCGGGGCTGCCTCACTTGCCGGGCCTGCTCTCTCAGCCATCCACTGTCTGGCCGCTCAGGAAAACCTCCCAATCCTTCACCTTGAGGGTGTTCCGGATAAACGCGGTGGCCGGAACCGCCCGGGGAGCCTCGGGTGGCCGCATCAGCCGCAGACCGGCTTCTTCCGGGGTGCGGTTCCCTTTTTTGTGATTCACCACTTTGTGGGACAGCACACAGTTTTCCCAAGTGGTGCGGCCTCCGCGGGAACGCGGCATCACGTGGTCGATATTGCCCTCCCCTGCCGCCAGCTTCCGTCCGGTGTATTGACAAACCCCCCGATCCCGCATCCAAAGCCCCCGCAGGGAAAAGCGCAGGCGGCGCATGGGCACCCGCCCGAAACGGGTCAGCACCAGCACGGTGGGCGCGCGGACCGGACCGCGCACGGTGCGGACCGGACTGTCCTCCTCCCGCACGGTCAACTGCAGCCATTCGGTCCAAGGCACCGGACGCATGTCCCCGCTGCTGATATCGAGTCCCATGGCGGCTCCGGTGGCCATCAGGCCAAAAGCTTCAGCTGGCGTTTTGACGTCGATGGCCTGCCAGTTGCGGTTGAGGACGAGGACGGAGGGGCGTTCCAGAGGAGAAGACATAGAGGCGCGTGGCTGGGCTGGACCAGTCGCGTCATCCGCGTTTCACATCGCTCCACCCGGATAAACACCGACAGGTTGATAGCCCGCACCATCCTTCAGCCTCCGCAGCTTGCCAAACGAAATTCTTGACACCTCCACCGCCCGCGGATTCGCCGGAAATTCGCCCCGCTCAATCCCGCGTGGCGTAAAAAACTTCACCGTCGCCGTTGAAGAAATTGATCAGGTTCTGCGTGGCCCGCATCGCCTGACGGGGGACGCTTTCATAAGTCCGGCTCCCGATGTGCGGGGTGATGAGCGATTTGGGATGACTGAGGAGCGGCGCGTCGGGCGCGGGGGGCTCATGCTCCATCACATCGGCCGCATAACCGGAAAGGCGGCCGCTGTTCAGAGCCTCCAGCACGGCAGCGGAATCAACCAATTCGCCGCGGGAGGTATTGAGGAGAAGCGCATCCTTGGGAAGGAGGGCGAGACGCTCCGCATTGATCAGATGCCGGGTGGAGGCGCTGAGCATGGTATGAAGGCTCAGGATATCGACGGCGGGGAGAAGGCTTTCAATGCTGTCATGCCGCACCACCTGGTGGGCCTGACAGAATTCCTCCGGCCAGTAATTGCCGTAGGCATGCACCTCCATATCAAATCCACGGCAGCGGCGGATCATTTCCTGACCAATCCGGCCGAGGCCGATGATGCCGATTTTTTTCTGCCACAGTTCATGCCCGGTGAGGCGGGTCCACATGCCGGCCCGGGTGGCCACCACGGAATCGACCAGATTCCTCACATGGGCCAGCAGCAGGCAGAAGGTGTGTTCGGCCACGGTGGTGTGGTTCACCCCGGGCGTGAAGAGCACCGGGATGCCGAATTCCTGACAAGCCGAAAGATCGATCTTGTCCAGGCCGATTCCATACTTGCTGATCACCTTGAGACGGGGCTGGCCCTTGGCGAGCACTGCGTGGGTGATATCGTCATCGCCGCAGAGAAAACCATCAAATTCCCCTGCCAGCTCCAGCATCCGGGATTCCGTCAGGGGCCCGCGCTCGCGCACGATTTCATATCCCTGGCTTTCCAGCAGCGCATGATGGGCGCCGGGAGTGTCCTGATAACTGGTCGTGGTGAGGAGAATGCGTTTCATGGCAGAATGATAAAGGGAGCGCTTTCTAAAATGCCACCGCCACTGGCGCAAGGGCAGTCGGATTTCACCCGGCCCCGAAAAGAGCCGCCCATGCCGCCTGGAGTTGAGCCTGCCATTTTTCCAGAAAAGCCGCCCGTTGGGAGAGCGCGCTCAGGGTTTCGGCCTGGGCCTGCCCCGCAGGTGCCGCATCCAATTCCACCATCGCCGACTGCAGCAGATCCTGGGCTTCACGCACCGACCGGCCGGCGGCTTCGAGCGCTTCCTGCACCTGCATTTCACTGGCCGTCAGCGCCGCCCTGGCGAGGAAGGTGGTGGCGGCCTGACGCCGCCGGGTCCACTCCGCGGCAGCCCGTACCGCGGCCCCGACCTGGGTAAAAAGCGCCACCAACGGTTCATCCATCGCTGCGGCCCGTGACGGGGTGAAGCCGGCATACTCCAGCACCAGCAGGTGTTTCAAACGGGAGGCGGCAGGGGTCAGCAGCGCGGAGGCTTCGTTCAACTGCTGGAAAAGCATGGTCCGGGCCACCCGGTCCGGTTCATCCGACGCCGCATCGGGATGGGTAGCGGCCGCTGCTTTCTGAAACGCGGCCTTCACCAGCTCTGGATCCAAGGCAGCCTTCCGCGGCAATCCCAGCAAAACAAAGGCGTCGGCCACCATGATTGTGCGGAGCTCCGGTCAGGCGGCAAAACTTTCCCCGCAGGAACAGGTCACAATCGCATTGGGGTTCGAGACCTTGAACCCGCCCTGCTGCAAATCCTCGCTGTAATCCAACTCCGAGCCGCTGACGAACAGGGCACTTTTAGGATCAATCACCACCCGCACCCCGCCGCTCTCCACCATGATATCGCGGTCCGCCGGGCCATCGACCAGATCCATCTTATACTGCAGACCGGAGCAGCCCCCGCCCACCACCGCCACCCGCAGCGCGCCATGTTCGGCGCGGCCCTGCTTGCGCAGCAGCCCGCCCAGACGGGCACTGGCCCCGGGCAGAACCTTGATCAGCCGTTCATTGCCGATCTTGAAATTGACCGGACGCACCGGCGATGGAAGAGACGCACTCATTCTGATGTATACCATATGGCGGGTGTTCTCCCCGTCAACCCATTGGCCGACCCCAATCGGTAGGGGTGTCTCAAAACAATATGTTGCCTGATGCCGGGTTTCGTTTATAAATATCCTGCATTGGAAAATTCCTCCTTCCACGCGCCGTTTTAAGCCCTTATTTCCTTTTTTGACATGAACCAGACGCCAGAACCCTCCTCCAACCGCCGCCTGCAGCTCGCTCTCGCCGGCCTCGGTGTCAGCCTGGCCTTCGGTGGCATCAGTTCCAGCATCAATAATGACCTGACGACTCAAAATAATTCGCTGGAGCGGAACGTCGCGGAAAAAGTGGAAACCATCACCGCCAAAGTCAGCGAGATCGACTCCCTCACCGGCGAGCGGAACAAATTGTTCAAGGAAACCAAGGAACTCACCCATCAGGTCGGCACCCTGACTTCCGATCTCACGGAGCGGAAACTCCAAATCGCCGACCTCGATAAAAAACTCGTCGCCACCTCCGCTTCCCTGGAGAAGACCCGGACCGATCTGGAATCCTCCACCGGCCGCGAGAAGGACCTGACCGGCAAGCTGGAACTCGCCGCCCGCCGTGAAACCACCCTCCGTGCCGACCTCACGGCCGGCATGGAACGCGAAGGCAGCCTGAAAAACACCATCGCCAGTTTGGAAAAGGCCCGGACGGATTTGAATGGAGCGCTCGAAATGCGCAGCACCGAACTCGCGGAAGCCCGCAAACGCGAGGACACCATCAAAGCCGAACTGAATACCCGCATGGGTGACCTTAAACTAGGGCAGGAACGCGAGACGATGCTGAAAGGCGAAGTGCTCGCGGGGATTCAACGTGAGCAGACCATCAAAACGACCCTGAGCGGACTGGAGAAGGAAAAAGCCGACATGGCCGCTACCATGAAGACCAAAGCGGATGAGATCGCCAAGCTCGACAAGGGCCTCGGCGACCTGAACAAGGCTTTCGCCGACGCTCAGGCCACCAAAGACGCCCTCCTCAAGACCAACGAAACCCTCGGCAAGGAAAAGTTGGAGTTGATGACCGCCCGCGACACCCTGCAAAAACAGATCAATGAACTGGGCGAAAAAATCAAAGCCCTGACTGATCAGAACAAGGGCCAGCAAGGCACCCTGCAGAGCCTCCAGCAGGAAAAAAACGTCCTCGCCCAACAATTTAAAACCGTAAAGACCGAGATTGATGCCATGGCCCACCAGCGCGACAGCCTGAAGGGCGAACGCGACCAATTCCAAGGTGCCTGCAACGAACTGATGGCCAAACTCCAGCAGCTCACCGAAAAAGTGAAAAACCTCGAAAAGGACTTCATTTCCCTCAATGATGTCCGCGCCGAAGCCGCCGGTTTTGTCAGTGCTCCCCGCTGAGAAGGGCCGCTGCCGCCCCATTTTCAAAAGCCGCCGGTCCCCCCGGCGGCTTTTTTTATGAATCCCTGACAAGATCGGTTTTCTCCATCCTCCCAAAATTCGATCCGGCCATCCCCGTCCCGGCATGTTTCCGGGTCTATTTATTGCTGTGAATTTCAAATCCCCTGCCCTCCGGTCCCTTGCTGCGGTGCTGGTTCTTTTCCTACCCGGCCCTGGGTGCTCGCCGGCCCCCTCCGGTCCCGCCCCGGCCACGGACTCATCAACAGAACCGGCCGCCCAGGGCATGGTCTGGCGCGTCAGTGGCGGCAAAGTTCCATTTTTCCTGGCAGGGTCCTTCCACCTGCTGCGGACCAGCGACTACCCGCTCCCCGCTGCCTACGAAACAGCCTGGCGTGAATCCTCACACCTCGTTTTGGAAATCCCTCCCGGGGACGCCCAGCAGCCCGGTACCGCGGCCGCCATCCAAAACCTGACACGCCTGAAATCCGGCACCCTCCCGGAACATATCGCCCCCGCGACTTGGCAGGACCTCACCCAATGGGTCAAAGAGACCTCGTATCCCATGGCTGCGATTGAGAAACAGACCCCGTGGATGGCAGGACTGACCGTGGCCGTCGCCACCAGTGCGCAACTCGGATTCAAAACCGAATTTGGCATCGAGCGCCACTTCACCACCCGTCTGGCCGGGTCCGGTAAAACCGCCGAGGGCCTTGAGACCACCCTTGGCCAGCTCCAGCTTTTCCAGCAGATTTCCGCACCGCAGCAGGAAGCCATGCTCCGGCAGGCGCTCACCGAAGCACACACCATGGCCGGAAAAGCCGCCACCCTCACCAACGCCTGGCGCCACGGCGATACCTCCACCCTTCACGCCACCATGGCCGGCAGTTTCCACGACTTCCCCGAAATCAAAAAACTCCTGCTCGATGACCGCAACGCCGCCTGGCTTCCCCGTCTTGAAGCCCTGCTGCAAGGCGATCAGCCCACCATGGTCCTTGTCGGCGCCGGCCACCTCTGCGGCCCCGGCAGCCTCATCGACCTCCTCACGGCCAAAGGATACCGCTGCGTCCAAATGAAAACGGAAGCAGTCCCCTCCCCGATCAAAAAAGCGGCCTGATCCGGGGTGAAAGCAGCTCGATTCCTTCCACGCAAAATGCCTTTCGCCGGTTGACAATACGGGAGCACCTCCTACGATACCGGCCCGCGGCGTCCGGGCAATCCGGGCTTTAACAGCACACCGGAGTGTCCCAAGCGGCCCTCATTCCTTTCCAACCAAGTCCCCGTCATGTCCAAACGCACCTTCCAAGCCTCCAAGCGCACCCTCAAGAATCAACACGGCTTCCGTGCCCGCATGGCCACCAAAAATGGCCGCGCCTGCCTCGCCCGCCGCCGTCAAAAAGGCCGCAAGCGCCTCCTGCCAAAGGGTGCCGACGTGCAGTATGCCCGTCACACCCAATCCTAAGGGACCCGTCCCCGGAATCAGTTTTCACAAAATCACAGAGTTCACCCGGAAGGGTGACCTCTGTTTTTGTGCCCGGATGGTTGACCGCCCCCGCATCCCCCCTCATGGCTTTACGCAGTGATCAGCGCCTGACCCGCACCCGTGACTTTGCTGCCGTGCGCGAGGGAGGGAAATCCTGGACCGGACGCTGTCTTATCCTCGCCATCCGGCCGCGCCCCGATGCCACCCAGGCCCACGCGGGATTCACCACCACCAAGCGCATCGGCAACGCCGTGACCCGCAACCGGGTCCGCCGCCGGCTCCGCATGATCGTGCGCGACAACTTTTCCCGCTTCATGGTCACCCACGACATCGTCACCATTGCCAAATACCCCGCCGTGAAAGCTGATTATGCCAGCCTGAAACAGGAATGGGAAAAACTAGCCTCGCGTGCCGGATTATTTGAGGGCAGAATCGCCCCCCTTCCTCCAGCATCCGCCCCTTCCGGGCCGGCTCCAGCGGCCCTGCCTTCCGGCAATCCCATAACATGAAAACGCTGCTGCGCTGGCTCATCCGGGGCTATCAGCGGTGGATTTCTCCTGCCCTGCACGCCCTTGCGGGACCGGGTGCCGGGTGCCGTTACGCCCCTACCTGCTCCCAGTATTTTCTGGATGCCCTCGAAACCCACGGTTTCCTGAAAGGCTCGTGGCTCGGCCTCCGCCGCATTGCCCGCTGCCACCCCTGGGGAGGCCACGGCCATGATCCGGTGCCCGGCCACCGGGACAAAACCGAAAACTGAGCCACGGGAAACTTCTCCCTCCGTTTTGTCATTGTCATTTACCGCCTCCCGTCGTAAGGCCGCCGTCCGCGGCGTCCTGGCCCCCCTCCGGGCCGCCGTCAGATTTTCCCCTGCCTATGAACATGAATCGATTTGAGTGGATGATGGTGTTGGTGTGCGGCCTCGGCTTGGCTTGGGTCATCACCCATCAGCCAGCCCCCGTCCCGGCGCCTCCGGCGGCCCCCGTTTCCGAAATGGCGCCCGTGCTCCCAGCCACCCCCGGTGCGGCCCCTGCCGGGGTGGTCGAAACCCCGGCCGCTGACAGCACTGCCACCGCCACCGCCGTGGAAACCATCCTGCGGAACCCCGCCGCGGAATATACCTTCACCAGCCTCGGCGGTGGTATCAAGGAAGTCAAAATCCTCGTCGGCCCCTTCGCGGGACGCACCGAGCAGATCATGAACCAAGGGTCCAATGCTCCCATCGGCGCCCTCCTCAGCAGCCAGGGAGCTTACGATTTGACGCCCTACCACATTGCCTCCACCAGCGACCGGGCCATCACCTACACCGCTACCGTCAATGGGGTGGAAATCACCAAAGCCTGGACCATGCGTGAAGGCGACGCCACCCAGGGCTGGGGCTACGTCTGGAATCTGAATCTCTCCTTCAAAAACACCGGCACCACCACCGGCGGCGACTACTTCCTCCATGCCGGACTGCTCGGCAAACTCCACGCCAGCGAGATGCTGCCGCCTGCTTCCCATTGGTATGCCGACGGTTCCGCCACGCAAAGTGATGCCCATAAATTGGACGCCTCCAATGGCCTGCTCGGCTTCGGAGCCAAACCCGCCCAGCCGGAAATCCGCACCGCTCTCACCAACTTGACCTGGGGCGGGGTCCACAATCAATTCTACACCACGCTGATCAGCCCCGATGCCGTGACCAAGGACAAATCCACTCAGGTGCTTTCCCGCAGGAAGTGGGTGGAATTTGACGATCCCGGCCGCGGCCAAGTGAAAGCCTGGGCTTCGGAAAGCTCCCTCGAACTCCCCGGCAGCGCCGCCGCTCCCGGAGCCACCACTGCCTGGTCCGGCCAAATCTATACCGGCCCCCGGTCCGGCACCGTGCTCACGGATATCGGCGGCAACCGCAATGAAGCGATGCACTACGGCTGGTTCAGCAGCCTGAGCCGGCTTTTCCTCGGCGCCCTCAACCTCTTCCATAAATACGTTCCCTTCGGACTCGCCATCGTCTTCCTCACCATCGTGGTCCGCCTCGTCATCTGGCCCCTCTCCCTCAAGGCCACCAAGTCCATGAAACGTATGGCCAAGCTGTCGCCCCTGATGACGGATTTGAAGGAAAAATACAAGGACGACCCGCAGAAGATGCAGGTCGAAACCATGAAGCTCTACCGCGACTACGGCGTGAATCCCGTCGGCGGCTGCCTCCCCGTCCTGCTGCAATTTCCTATCTTCCTCGGATATTATCACATGATGCAGGGAGCCGTCGAAATGCGCGGCCATCCCTTCCTGTGGGTCAAGGACCTGGCGCTCCCTGACACCGTGGCGCACATTGCCGGGTTCCCGCTGAATCCCCTCCCCCTCATCATGGCCGTCACCATGTATATCCAGATGAAGGTGGCCCCCCAGCCCACCCAGACCAATCCCCAGATGGAAATGCAGCAGAAGATCTTCAAGATCATGCCGCTGTTCTTCCTCATGTTCTGTTACAGCACCGCCAGTGCCCTCGCTCTCTATTGGTCCGTGCAGAACGTCATCTCCATCTTCCAGACCTGGATCGTGAGCAAACAGCCGGACGTGGAACTCACCAAAGTGGCCAAAAAGCCCGGGTTTCTCGAACGCGCCCAGGCCGCCGCCGCCGAAGCGCAGAAAGCCAAGGGCCCCCGCCCGCCCACCCCTGGCGGCGGCAAGAGCACCTTCAAAAAAGGTTAAGGTTCCGCAAGTCCCCGCCTGCAACCGGCGCAGCCCGTGCTACAACTGGCTGCAGGACCGGCCTCCGGTTCCGCCCTTTTTACGCCCACAACCCATGAATGCCGCCCACAGCGCCCACGAAATCCTCGACATCATGCTCCGCCACCTCGGCTACAGCGTGACCATCGAGATGGATGAAGACCCGTCCGGTCCCTCCCTCCACGTCCGCATGGAAAAGCCCGAATCCCTGATAGGCCGCAAAGGGGAGCGCCTCGACGACCTCCAGCACCTCGTCAATAAACTCCTCCGCCAGAAATTCCCGGAGGCCCCCCGGGTCAGGCTGGACGTCGAAAACTTCCGCCATCAGGAAATCGAGCGGTTCCTCGACGCCATCCGGAAACTGGCCGCCGAAGTCCAAGCCACCGGCCAGCCTGTCAAGCTGGACCCCATGAATTCCTACGAGCGCCGCCTCGTCCATAATCTCTTCAAGGACGATCCGCACGTCCGTTCGTGGTCCCCCGAGGATGCCGGCCGGCTCAAGCGCATCACCCTGCTGCTCCGCTGAAGGAGCCGGGCGCCTTTCTTGCCCTCATCAGAGGCTACGAGGTTCCGGCCAGCAGGCTCAGGGCGTGGGCGCGGGCGCTCTCGGCTTTGCCCCCGAGCATGCGGGCGATTTCCTCGACCCGTTGCCCGTCCTCCACCCGGGTCAGCTGGCTGAAGGTGCGGTCCTTCTGCACGACTTTGCTGACCACGTAATGGCAGCTGGCCAGGGCCGCAACTTGCGGCAGGTGAGTGATGCTGATGATCTGGTGGCTGCGGCCCAGCTCGGCCATTTTGCGGCCCACCGCCGCAGCGATTTCCCCACCGACGTTGGCGTCGATTTCATCGAATACCAGCAGGGGAATGCTATCCTCTTTGGCGAGAGCACTTTTCACCGCCAACATGACCCGGCTCATTTCCCCGCTGCTGGCAATGACTCGCAGCGGTTTGGCCGGTTCGCCGGGATTCGGAGCAAACATGAAATCCACTTCTTCCAGCCCCTGGGCGCCGGGCTGGGCGGGGGAAGTCAAATCGACGCTGAACTTCGCTTGTTTGAATCCGAGATCGGCGAGGTGTTTGGTGACTTCCTTCGCGAGGCGCGGGGCGGCTTTGCGGCGGAGTTGCCCCAGGGCCAGTCCGGCGGCATCCAGCGCCTCACGGGCGGCAGCGCTTTCCTTCCGGAGTCGTTCCAATTCATCGCCCCGGCCCTCGATTTTACCCAGCCGGCCGGCCGCGTGATCCCGGTGGTCCAGCACGCGCTCAATCGTGCCGCCGTATTTCCGTTTCAGGCTTTCCAACAAGTTGATGCGCTCCTCCAGCTCCTCGATCTGCCGGGGATCGAACTCGAGACCTTCGTGATAGTCGCGCAGGCCGCGTTCCAGTTCCTCCAGTTCCACAAAGGCATTTTCAAAGCCTGACGTGATTTCGGTGACACTGCGGTCGATCCGTTCCAGCTCGCGCAGGGTCCGGCGGAGCTCGCCAAGTTTCGTCAGAATGGAATCGTCGGCATCCTGGAGCGCGCCCAGCGCGGCCGCGGACAATTCCGCGAGACGCGTGCTGTTGCCCGCCATCTTATAGCGGTTCAGCAGGGGCTCCTCTTCGTCCGTCTTGAGATGGGCCGCATCGATTTCCTCCACCTGGAAGCGCAGGAGGTCCAGTTCCTGAGTGCTGACATTTTCGACCCGGGTCAGTTCATCCAGCGCCCCGGTCAGTTTGCGCCAGTGCCGCCAGGTTTTTTGGTAGGCTTCCATCGCCTGGTCCGCGTTGGCAGCGGCATCCAGCATGGCCAGCTGACGGTCGCGGGAGTTGAGGGACTGGTGCTCGTGCGGTCCGTGGAGATCGACGAGGAATTGACCAAGAGTCTTCAGCACGGAAAGCGTGGCCGGCGCGCAGTTGATGAATTGCCGGTTTTGGCCCGCGGTGGAAATGACCCGTTTGATGATGAGCTGATCCCCCTCGCAGGGGTCCAGCCCGCTCTGGGTCAGGGCGGCGTTGATTTCATCGAGTTGTTCCGGCTGGAACACGGCCTCCACGGTGCAGATTTCTTCTCCGGTGCGGATGAGATCGCGGTCGGCCCGCTCCCCCAGCACCAATTTGAGGGCGCCGACGATGATGGACTTCCCTGCCCCGGTCTCGCCGGTGACGCCCACCAGACCCGGCCCGAGCTCCCACGTGAGGGAATCGACCAGCGCGAGGTTCTTAATGGTGAGGGTGGTGAGCATGGGGTGATGAAAGAGGGTGCGCGGCGGATGAAAAGGGAAAAGCGCTGGCATTTCGCTTTCCTGTCCGGGAGGGGCAGCGTAATGGCAGCGGCGCATGGCTCAATTTGAACTCACTTTTCTCGGCACCGGCACCTCCCTGGGGGTGCCGATGATCGGCTGCGCCTGCCCGGTGTGCCAGTCCTCCGACCCGAGGGATCAGCGGGACCGGTCGTCCATTTTCATCCGCACCCCGGAACTGTGCTGGGTGGTGGACACCGGTCCGGATTTCCGCCACCAGTGCCTGCGGAACCGCATCTCGCAGGTGGATGCCGTCCTGATCACCCATTTCCATTCGGACCACATCATGGGGTTTGACGATTTAAGGCCATTCACCTTCGGGGAGGAGGCCCGCATTCCGGTGTATGCCTCGCCCGCCACCATGGCGGGCCTGCGGCACACATTTAGTTTTGCTTTTGATGAGCAAAACCGCTTCGCCGGTTACCTGAAACCGGAACCCTTTGAAATCACCGGCCCTTTTCATCTGGGCAGCACTCTGATCACCCCGCTCCCGGTGCAGCATGGCCGGGTAGTGACCACGGGATTCCGCTTTGACCGGGAAGGCATGCCTGCCGTGGTCTATCTGCCGGACTGCAAGTCCATCCCGCACTCCACCCGCGACCTGATCCTGGACTGCGGCATCCTCATCATCGATGCCCTGCGCCACCGGACGCACCCCACGCACCTGAGCGTGGAGGAGGCGATTGCAGTGGCCCGCGACGTGCGGGCCGGGCAGACCTATTTCACCCACCTCTGCCATGACCTCGGGCATGCCGCCCTGGAAGCCAGTCTCCCACCCGGTATCCAGGTCGGTTATGATGGACTGGTGCTGTCCATGGATTGACCGTGGCGGCACAGAGCCAAGAAAAACCCGCCCTGCGCAGCACGCAGAGCGGGTCCAGTCAGAGGAACAAGTTCCGTCAGGCAGTCAGCGGTTAGTCCTCGCCCATCTCCCGGCCAGCCTTGATGAATTTGGTGAGATCGAGGCCATGTTTGGCAGCAGCGGCTTCCAATTCCTTGCTGGCGGCATCGGATTGTTCCTTGAGCGGCCCCATCTTGGTCTGAATCTCCATCATGGTCTTGAGCGCATCAGGATTGGCCTTCATGTATTCCTCCATCTTGGCAGGGTCCGAGGGAAGGTCGGCAGGAAAGAGGGCAATGACATCAGCCGTGGCTGAGCTGTTTTTTTGCACCAAGGTGAAGGCGGCAGCCAGGTCTTCGGGCAACCCTGCGGTGGAAACGCCTTCCAACTTCTTCATCAGCGCCGGGAGCTTCTTCATCATCTCCATCGGGTTGCTTTGTTTCAGTTCGGCCTCAAGGGCGTTGACCTCGTCAGCCAGCGCACCCAGGGTTTTTGAAAAGGCTTCCTTGGGATCTACCGCAGGAGCCGGGGGAGCTTCGGCCACGGGAGCCGGAGCCGGCGGAGCCGCGCTGGCGGTGGGTTTTTGTTCACAGGAGGTGAACGTGATAGCGAGAGCCGCACTCAGGGCGAAGGCTTGGATTTTCATGGCAGGGTATGGGTTGGGTGGTCAGCCGCCTGCCAAAACGGACAGATGGATCGGGCGGCTATGCCGTGGAGTAGCATAATCCACAAGTCCAAAGAGTCAGTGACCCGGCCCCTTCCACCCGCCCGTTTCCACAAAATTTGACTGGGAAACCATCCCCGGATTGGCGTATGGATGACACCATCCGTGGTCCGCTGTTCAAGCCTCATCCTCTTTCATTTATGAACTCACGCCGTTCTTTCCTCCGCTCGTCCCTCGCCGCCGCCGCGGCCCTGCCCTTCGCGGGCCGGGCCCTCGCCCAGGACCCGCCTGCAGCGCCCTTCAAAATCTCCCTCGCCGGCTGGTCGCTGCACCTCGCCTTTTTTGCCGGCAAACTGAATCACCTCGATTTCCCGCTCATCGCCCACCGCGATTTCGGGATCAGCGGCGTGGAATACGTCAACCAGTTCTGGATGGACAAGGCCACCGACCAGGAATACCTCAAAGGCCTCAAAAAACGCGCCGACGACCATGGCGTGACTGGCGTACTCATCATGTGTGACCGCGAGGGGAATCTCGGCGACCCGGATGAATCCAAGCGTAAACAGGCCGTGGAAAACCACGTGAAATGGCTGGAAGCCGCCAAATTCCTCGGCTGCCACAGCATCCGGGTGAACGCCCACAGCGCCGGCAGCCGTGAGGAGCAGGCCAAACTCGCGGCCGATGGCTTGGCCCGGTTGAGCACCCTGGCCAAGCCTCTCGACCTCGGCGTGATCGTGGAAAACCACGGTGGTTTTTCCTCCGACGGCCAATGGCTCAGCAGTGTGATCAAAAGCGTCGGCATGCCGAACTGCGGCACCCTGCCGGATTTCGGCAATTTCAAACTGGCCACCGGCGAATACGACCGCTACCTCGGGGTGGACGAAATGATGCCTTATGCCAAAGGCGTCAGCGCCAAGTCCCACGACTTTGACGCCGCCGGCAACGAGACCCATACCGATTACCAGAAAATGCTCGACATCGTGGTGAAAAAACACGGCTACCACGGCTGGATCGGCATTGAATACGAAGGCAAGATCTTGTCCGAAAGCGATGGCATCAAAGCCACCAAAATCCTGCTCGAAAAGCACGCCGCACGGCTCAAAGCCTGAATCGGAGAATGCCGGTCAACCCTTCAGCCCCGGGCCGATTTCACTCCCGTCATCCGGTTGTGTCTCCATCCACAATCAACGCACCGGCGGATCGAGCGGGAACAGACGGTTCAGGACCGGGATCTCTCCCGGGCGGCTGGTGTGGATGGTCACGCTTTGACCGGGTGACAGCAGCGGAGGGTCCCCACCGGCCGATTCCGGAAAACCGACCACGATATTCCGCCCGTAGATGCGTTGGTTGGGCAAGGGACTGCTGGCATCCAGCAGGCTGCTGATACGTGAGGAAATGTTGGTGACGCGGGTTTCATACACTGCGTTGCGGTCGTGGGCCGGCGAGACCCAGACGGTATCGCCCGTTTTGAGTTTTCCCAGATTGGCCTGCGGGAGAAACCCGACGATTTTCCCGGTCTCGGCCACCACTTGAATAACACTTTCCCCGGCCCGGGCGAAGTCGCCCGCATGCCGGTCAATGCGGTCCACCACTCCCCCGCTGCCGGTGCGGAGTTGGCAGGCGGCGATGAGGGCCTTGAGTTCACGGACTTCGGCCCGTTCGCTTTCGGAGAGAGCCGCCAGCAGTTCCGCGGATGCCTCCTCAGTCGCGGCACGGCGTGCGGTTCCCGCGTCCTCCTGGATTTTTCCGATGCTGCCATTCACCTGGTTCAGCTCATTTTCCACCGCCGTGATATTCTGACGGACAGCATCAATGCGGGAGGTGATTTCCCCAATTTCAGATTCGAGGGCGCTCCGGTCCACCGGCAGCAATTGGGAAGCACTGACCGCGGCCTGGAAAACACTGGCGGCAGGGGCCGGCTTGCCCAAGGCACCCTGGTTTTTTGCCAAAAACCGCTGCAGCGGCCCCAGGCGCCCGTTGCCTTCGGCCAGGGCGATCGCGTATTCCCGGAGTTCTGCATCGAGATCGATGCGGATGCGGTCCAGGCGCAGGGCTTCCTCCCGGCGTGAAGAGGAAATGCCCTGCAACAAGGCCTCCAGCTGATGCTGGAGGGCGCGGGAATCCATTTCCGCCACCACGGTGCCGGGGGCGACCACCTGCCCCTGTTCCACCAGAATGCGGGCGATGGTTCCGTCCTCGGGCGCCGCAATATATTGGTGAACCACGTCCACCGCGCCGTTCATCCGGACAAAACTGGTGCCCCGGGAATGCATCCCGAAAGCCACGGCAGCCATGCCCAGCCAGACGAGATGTGGCCACGCCTCGAGGATCCGTCTGCGGCGCAGACCGGTGGGGGTGGTGACTGACGGAGGGCGGGTGGGATGGAATTCGCTCATGATAGTAAGGGTTGATTGTTGGAAAACAGCAGGGGGCACCAGGGGCCTGCGGACCGGAATGCCCGCAGGCCGATGGCAAGGTTATGGCCGGCTGGCGTCAGGCAGCGTCCTGACGTCTGCGCTGAGAGGATCCGTGGCTTTTTTGACCTGCAAACCCACCGGGCTGCCGTTCACCGGGCCATCACTCAGCATCAGCAGTTCAATGGCGGCATCCGACTCTGACAATACCGTCAGCGCCTCCGGCTTGCCCCCGGCCGGCACCGGGCCCAGCTTCTGCGGAGGCGCACCGGGCTTCCAGAAATAAAGGGCAGGAGCGGCCCGGCTTTGATCCAGGCCCGCATCGCCACTGAGGAAAAGAAAGCCTGCCCTGACGGGGGTGAGCGCCCGGATGCCGATGGCGCGGCCGACCGGCAGGGCATGAAGTTTGGCATCCGCCGGGGCTCCATCGAACACTGCCTTCACACTGGTTTCCAGCACCCACGCATGCTCCCCCTGGCCCGGGGCCCGGAAGCCGATGAACAGCCTCCCCTCACGCCACGCCAGCCCTTCGATATCGATTCCATGGGCGGTCGTGGGCTCATCCAGAAAAGGCTTCAATTCCGGCATCGATTCCAACAAAGGCCGCAGCGTGGCCGTATCCACCGCGCCGGAAGGAGCCTGCGTGGCAGGATTGAGCCGCACCCGGAAGATATGGAACCGGCTGGGCTCCAGCTCCATTTTCTTGCGGGAAATGGCGTGCGAACCCGTCACAAAATAGCAATTTTCCGCAGGAGCGGCCGCGATGCCTTCGATGTCCGCCTCCCGCTTCGGTCCCAGCAAAGGCCACGCTGATCCCAACGTCAGGGTGCGGAGAGCCGCATCCAGCCGGACCGACTGCACCAGCGAACCCTCATCACTGGCCAGCAGTCCGGTGCCGCTGGAGATGAGATCGATGGCACTGACATCTTTTTTGCCCTTCAAGGAACCGGACACCTGCCAGGGCCCACCCGGATGCAGGGTCCAGCCAGTGCCCTCCGTGGCCATGGCAGCGGTGGAAACGAGAAGGGAGCAGAGGACGGATTTCATGTTTTTCAGGGGGGATGCGGACTAATGATCTGGAAGGAACCTGCGGCGGCTCCCTTTGTGTTTTCACTCTGGCACCCAAAGATTACGGCCAGATTACGGCCTGTAGAAAATCATTCGCCTTGTTCCCGAAGACGTGGATGATCGGCCCATGCGCCTGCTCATTGTTGAAGATGCCCCCCGCTTGCGGGGCACCCTGGGCACTTCCCTGACCCATCTCGGCCACGCCGTCGATCTGGCCGCCGACGGCCCGGCCGGGGATCTCCTCCTGACGGAAAATACCTACGATGCCGTGGTTCTGGACATCATGTTGCCCGGCATTGATGGCCTGACCCTGCTCAGCCGGATGCGCCTCCGCGGGGACAGCACCCCCGTGCTGCTGCTCACCGCCCGCGATGCCATCGAGGACCGGGTCCGCGGCCTTGGCAGTGGTGCCGACGACTATCTGGTGAAACCCTTTGCTCTCGCCGAACTGGTGGCCCGTCTGGAGGTGCTCCACCGCCGCCGTCATGGCCTGAGCCATGCGCTGCTCAAGGTGGGGCCGCTGGAAATCGATACCACGGCCAAAACCGTTTCCTGCCACGGGGCGCCGGTGACTCTGACTTCCCGCGAGTATGCCCTGCTGGAAATGCTGGCCCTGCGTCCGCGCCAGATCCTCACCCGCGAACAGATTGAAAATCACCTTTACGCCGACGGCAGCTCCCCGGTTAGCAACGCGGTGGATTCCGCCGTCTGCCAACTGCGCCGCAAACTCACCCCGCCCGGCACACGGAATCTGATCCAGACCCGCCGCGGCCTCGGTTATACCCTCGACCCCGGATGAAATCGATCCGCCGCCATCTTATCCTGATCCTCACGCTTTCCGTGACGGCCCTGCTCGCCGTCAGCGGTGTGCTGGTGTGGACCCTGGTCCGGCAGGGGCTGGTGGATCAATTCGACACCGCCCTGCTGGCCCGCGCCCGCATCCTTACCGACAATATTGAGGAAGATGACCGGGAGATCCAAATCGACAAAAATCTGCTCCATCAGAAGGACCCGGAACGCGCCATGTCCGAGGCCCTCTGGGAAGTGACCCGTGCGGACGGCACCAGCCTCCTGCACTTCGCCCCGGGCAGCGGACGACGGCTGCCGGACATCAGGCCCTCCCCGCCCAACGGCGAACCGATGTTCTACGCCACCACCATGGGACTAGGAGTGCCGGCACGCGCCGTGTCCCTGCGCTTCGATGCCAAGGACGACAAACCGGGCCTCTACAAAAATCTGACGCTCGTCACCGCCCTCCCCGCGCCGGAACTCACCCGCACCCTGCGCAGCCTGGCTCTGGTGCTGCTGGGCACCGGCGGGGCCGCTGTGGTGCTCCTCATCCCATTGCTCAAAGCAGCCCTCCGCCGCGGCCTGCAGCCGCTCGCCGATCTGGCCCAAGCCACCGCCGGCATCGATGCCGGCAAGTTGGACACCCGCCTGGACGCACAGAGCGTCCCGGAAGAACTCCAGCCCGTCGTCTCCAGGCTCAATGCCTTGCTCGAACGCCTCGAAACCTCCTTCGTCAGGGAACGCCGTTTCAGCAGTGACGTTGCCCACGAACTCCGCACCCCCGTGGCAGAACTCCGCAGTTTGGCGGAAATGGTCGCCAACTGGCCTGCCGAAGCCACCCCCGCCGCCTTTGCGGACGTTCGTGCCATTGCCCGGGAGATGGAGGATATTGTGAATTCCCTGACGCTTCTCAGCCGCGCCGAGGCCGGGACCCAGCCGGTGGATCTGACAGAAGTCAGCCTGACCGCCCTGGTGCAGGACGCCCTCGATCGCGCCACTCCGGGAGCCACTGCCAAAGGCCACCATTTTGTCCTTCACCTCGCTGAGGTGACCGCCCCAACCGATGCCACCTTATGGAAAATGATTCTGGTCAATCTGATCGGCAATGCCGTGGACCACGCCCCGCCCGGCAGCACCATCACAGTGGAACTCACCCCCACCGCCTTCACCGTGAGCAATCCCGCGCCCGATCTTTCCCAGGAGGATCTGCCGCGTCTGTTCGACCGCTTCTGGCGCAAGGAATCCTCCCGGACCGGCTACGGCCACTCCGGTCTTGGCCTCGCCTTGGTATCCAGCCTGGCCTCCCTGCTCGGTCTGCGGCCGGCGGCCGGACTCACGGCGGATCACCAACTCCGCCTTGGTTTGCCCTTGTTACTCCCTCCACCTGATCCCGGCCCACCTTCCCGGCCTCAAAAATGCCACCCCACCGCCAGATAAGAACTTCTTGACCATCCCGCCCGCCTACCGGAAGTTTCCTGCTCCACGTCCCGCATTTCCCTCCCCGGTTCTCATGCCAAAGCGCCCCACGCCGCCTCCTGCTGCTGCTTCTTCCCTTCCATCCCCGGACGCTGACGCCCCGGCGGTCAAACGTGGACGCGGCCGTCCCCGCAAAACCAGTTCCGGTGACGCCTCCCTGCCCGTGCTCTCGCCGCAGGACTACACCATCGACTCCCCGGACATTCAGTTCAAACTCCGCGAACTCATCAAGCTCGCCAAGGAACAGGGCCACGTCAGTTACGACGACCTCAACGATGCCCTGCCGAACGATCTTATCTCGCCCGATGTGGTGGAGGAGATCATCCTGCGCCTGCGGAATCTTGAAATCGACATCATCGACGCCTCCCAGGTCGACCGCATCCGTCCCCTGCCCTCCACGTCGCACTCCAACTCCCGGGTCCTGCCTGACCTTGACGAGAAAAACGAAGCCCTGCGCGCCGATACCCTCGACGATCCCGTCCGGCAGTATCTCAAACAGATGGGCCAGGTGCCGCTCCTGACCCGTGAGCAGGAAGTTGAGATTTCCATCCGCATCGAAAAGTCCGAGGAACAGGTGCAGCGTCTGCTGAATACCTTCGGCTTCATCGCCGACGCCTACCTCGACCTCGCCCGCAAGCTGATCGACAACGAAGAGCGCACCGACCGGGTGGTGCAGGACAAACAGATCGAAAGCCGCGAGCGTTATCTCAAAGGCCTGCTCAAACTGAATACCCAGGTCAGTGATGCCCACGAAACGGCCCAGTCCGCCTGGGAAAAGAGCCGTTCCGCCAAGCAGGCTTCCAAAAAAGAAGCCGCCACCGACGACTTCAAAAAGGCCTATACCGCCATCCAGAAAGCTCTGACAAAGTATTATTTCAAGCAGAAGACGGTCGAGGAATTTGAAATCCTGGCGAAGGATCTGATGGACGAACTCACCGCCGCCGAGGCCCGCCTCGCCGCCGATCCCGATGACGCCGAAGCCCACGCCGAAATCAACGCGCTGGAGTGCCGCACCTGGCTTTCCGCAGCCGATTTCCACGCCGCTTACAACGAAATGCGTTCCCATCTGCGGGATGCCGACCGTGCCAAACAGGAAATGGTCGAAGCCAATCTCCGGCTCGTTATTTCCATCGCCAAGAAATACACCAACCGTGGCATGCCCTTCCTTGATCTCATCCAGGAAGGCAACATGGGACTGATGAAGGCCGTCGATAAATTTGAATACAAGCGCGGCTACAAGTTCTCCACCTACGCCACCTGGTGGATCCGTCAGGCGATCACCCGCAGCATCGCCGACCAGGCCCGCACCATCCGCATCCCGGTCCATATGATCGAGACGATCAACAAGCTGATGCGTGTGCAGAAACAGCTTGTCCAGGAATACGGCCGCGAGCCCAGCCCGGAGGAAATCGCCGACGAAATCCACCTCCCCGTGGAACGCATCCGCGCCGTGCTCAAGATGGCCCAGACCCCCATCAGCCTGCAGGCTCCGGTGGGTGAAGGTGACGACACCACCTTCGGCGATTTCATTGAGGACAAATCCGCCGAGGACCCCATGGAGCGCACCGGCTTCGCCATGCTCAAGGACAAGATCAAGGATGTCCTCGATACCCTAAACGAACGCGAACGCGCAGTCCTCGAAAAACGCTTTGGCCTGATCGACGGTTTCAGCCGCACCTTGGAGGAAGTCGGCAAGGAATTCCACGTCACCCGCGAGCGCATCCGGCAGATCGAAGCCAAAGCCCTCCGCAAGATGCGCCACCCCACCCGCATCCGCCAGCTGGAGGGCTTCCTCGATATGACAAAGATCTGACGGGAACGTGCCCTTCAATCCTGAGGCGTTTCCCCTCTTCCCAGAGCATTCACCGCGAAGACATACTCCGCCACCGGCACGCCGCCGATCAGGTGCTCCTGGATGATGCGCTCCAGCACTTCCGGCGTGCAGTTCCGGTACCACGTCCCCTCGGGATAAACCACTGCCACGGGCCCTTGGAGACAGACGCGCAGGCATCCAGCTTTGGTACGGAAGACCTGAGGTTTCGGACCCGCGAGGCCCAGTGCCTTCAGGCGGGTTTTGAGGTATTCCCACGCCCGCAGCCCGTCCTCCCGCGCGCAGCATTTGGGCTCTGCGGCATCCGCACACAGGAAAATATGCCGACGGAAAACCTCCAGCCCCAAGGCCTTGCTCACTGACTCAAGCTCATTCATGATAAACCCACCAAACGGCATCCCCGCCTCTTTCCAAATCATAAATCCTCCCCCGTAAAGCATCCATGTTGACCCGCCGCATCATCCCCTGCCTCGACGTGGATCAGGGCCGTGTCGTCAAAGGCACCAAATTCCTCGAACTCCGCGATGCCGGTGACCCCGTGGAATCCGCCGTCGCTTATAACAATCAAGGCGCCGACGAACTGGTCTTCCTCGACATCACCGCCTCCTCGGATGGCCGCGGCACCATCCTGGATGTGGTGGAGCGCACCGCCGCCCGCTGCTTCATGCCCCTCACCGTCGGCGGCGGCATCCGCACCGTGGCCGACATGCGCACCCTGCTCCTCGCCGGAGCCGACAAAGTCAGCCTGAATACCGCGGCGATCCAAAACCCCCAGGTCATCAATGAGGGAGCCGCCGCTTTCGGCAACCAGGCCATCGTGGTTGCCATCGACGCCCGGTCGAATGGTGACGGCACCTGGCAGGTCTATACCCACGGAGGCCGCAATCCCACCAGCCTCGACGCCGTCGCCTGGGCCGCCGAAGTCTGCCGCCGCGGGGCGGGCGAGATCCTCCTCACCAGCATGGACGCCGACGGCACCAAAAACGGCTACGACGTGGCCCTCACCCGCGCCGTCAGCGAAGCCGTCACCATCCCCGTCATCGCCAGCGGCGGCGCCGGGAATCTGGACCACATGGTGACCGTGCTCACCGAAGGCAAAGCCGACGCCGTCCTCGCCGCCAGCATCTTCCACTTCGGCGAACACACCATCGCCGGCGTCAAAGAATACCTCGCCACCCATGGGCTCCCGATGCGTATTTGAGCCTGAGTTCATTTGGGGTAAAAAGATCGCCTTGGAATGTATAATTTGATTTCATGCGGCCTCATCACCCTCATCCTTTTGGCCTTCGGTTGGCCAGATTCTCCATTCTTTGGCGTGTTAATGAGCCCTTGGTGGCTTCTCGTTGGTTACCTATTGTTGCTTGCCGCCGCCGCGATAAGGCACGTCTATTTCAAAGCCCCTTCATCCAAGGTTATCATTAGCCTTCTGCTTTTCTTCGTGGTCTCTTATCTTGTTGGCTCGGTTCTGAGCTTTGTATATGTTGGACCCCAACCTTAGAAGTTTCTCCATCCACAGTTTCCCCCATCATTTTCAATCCCATGTCCGTCCGCGTCCGTTTCGCCCCTTCCCCCACCGGCTATCTCCATGTCGGCGGAGCCCGCACCGCCCTCTTCAACTGGCTCTATGCCCGCGCCCATGGCGGCACCTTTGTGCTGCGCATCGAGGACACCGATGAAGCCCGCAACACCGCTGCCGCCCAGGCCGCGATCGTGGATGGCCTCCGGTGGCTGGGGATCGACTGGGATGAGGGCCCGGAAAAGGACGGCCCGCACGCGCCCTATTACCAAAGCCAGCGGGGAGCCATCTACGACGCCTATTTCCAAAAGCTGGTCGAAGCCGGCCACACCTACACGGAGGAAAATGGAGCGGTCCGCTTCCGCTCCCCCAAAGAGATCCTGATTCTCCCCGACAAAATCTGCGGCGACATCAAAATCGACCGCACCGCGGAGCCAGATATGACCATCCGCCGCCCGGATGGCTCCTACATCTTCCATTTTGTGAATGTGGTGGACGACATCGAGATGGAGATCACCCACGTCATCCGGGGCGAGGACCATATTTTCAACACCGGCAAACACATCGAGCTGTTCCAGGCCTTCGGTGTGGACCCGCCCGTCTATGCCCACATTCCGCTCATTCTGAATGTAGACGGCTCCAAAATGAGCAAGCGCGACCAAGGGGCGGCCGTCGGATATTATCAGGAGCAGGCCTTTCTTCCGGAAGCGGTGAGCAATTACCTGTGCCTGCTCGGCTGGTCTCCCAAGGACGACCGCGAAATCCTCACCGTGGAGGAAATCCTCCCGCTATTCCGCTGGGAAAACATGGGCCACTCCAACGCCAAGTTTGACCTCGAAAAATGCCGCTGGGTGAATGCCCAATACCTCGCCAAACTCGACACCCCGTCCTTCGACCACCTCGCCATCGCCTGGTTGCTCCGCCAGACCGAGCCTCTGCCCGGCACCGATGACCCGCGGCTCGTCGGCGCGCTGCCGCTCATCCGGCCCAAAATCAAAGGAATCCCCGAGCTGGCCGAGCACCTCCCCATGCTCTTCGACGGCAACGCCCCCATCGCCGAAGACGCCCAGTCCAAACTCGCGGCCCAACCGGATCTGGGAAATCGGCTCGCCACGCTTCTCACGCACCTGGAGGAGGCTCCAACCTGGACAGCCAGCGACCTGCAGTCTGCCATCAACGCCGCTGCCGCCACCCTCGGGATCAAGCCTGGAGCACTCATGTTGCCCCTGCGCGTCCTGACCACCGGCCAGACCCACGGCGTCGATCTCCTCCCGGCCTTGGAATGGCTGGGCCGCAGCGAGGCCCTGCCCCGCCTGCGCGCCCGGGCGGCTGCCCTGACCGCCACCTCCGCCTGAAGCCAGCCACGCCCTGCCCCGCGGCAAGCGGACAACCGGCATTCGGGGCGACACAGCCTAAGCAGCCAGAATCTGATTCCAGACCATCGGCCAAGCGGAGGTGTTCCCGATCCCCGCCAGCTCAAATGAGCGAAAATCCACCAAGATCGCCACTCATATCCAGGAATCAATCCGGAGCTAACGACAAAAACCTTGGAGTCAATTCAATTTTGAGCCGATTTTCGCAATTCTGAATCCATTTTTGATAATTTTAGTAAAAATGAGTTGCGGCGCCTATGGCTTGTGTTACTATTTCTCACACACCGCCATGAACAACACCACCGCCAACACCGCCTCCCTCGAAAACCTGAATCTTGTGGCCGCCATCAGCAGCGTGCTCGCCAGCATCTACTTTTTGGCCGCCAATCTCCTCTTCTGAGCCACCCCTGAAACCTGCTCCGGCGCCCCCTCGCGGCCCGGATCTTTCGGGCGGCTCTCCCGAATCAAAACCCAAAGCAGCCGGCCCCGGATGCGTCCTGTATCCGAACCGTTTCTCCCGGAGCGCCCCGGTTTTCCCAGCGGGCGATATGGATTGAAGGAGAAACTGCCCCCTGCCTCATGGAGCACGCCCCCGATTCCTTTTTCCTGCCACATTGAGACGGCAATGGGCGGAATATCCGACTCAACCCAGCCCCGATAAAGTGCCGGTGCTGTCCGCAAATTTTTCTGTTTCCACTCCCATCTTCGAGGCGACCGACAGCAGCACGTTGGCCAGAGGCGGATGCTTCTCCGGATCGTGAGCGAGGTGCTGGCCATGTTTGAGCCCGCAGGCACTGCCGCCCGCGACAAGCAGCGGCAGATTTTTCGGGGAATGTTCGCCCCGCGGACCGCTGTTCATCCCTGACCCATAAACCAGCAGGGTGTGATCCAGCATGGGACGCCCGCCTTCATCGGTGGATTTCAGGAATGTCAGGAAACGGGAAAGCCGCTCCAGGTATCCCCGGTCCACCGTCGCCAGCTTCTTCAGCATCCCGGCATCGCCGCCATGGTGGGACAACTCGTGATGATTTTCCCCGCCGACCCCGTAACCCCCGGCTTCCCGGGCCCATTCAAAGGTGATGACCCGCGTGGCATCGGTGACAAAGGCCAGATAGCTCATTTCCAGCATGACATCCAGCCACATCGGCCGGTCATGAGCATCGCCGGGCTTGCTGTTGAGTTGCAGCCCCTTGGCATCGACCTGCGGTTTGGGCACATCGACCCATTCCACCTGCCGCTGCACCCGCAATTCGGTCTCGCGCACCGAAGCGAGATACTCCGCGAGCTTGGTCTGGTCGGCGCGCCCGAGTTGCTTTTCCAGGGACCGGGCCTCACCCAGGACGTCATCAAGGATGCTGCGCTTCTCGGCATAACGTTTCAAAGTGGCGTCCCGCGAAGCCGCATCATCCGGGACAAACAGGCGCTCAAAAAGACGCTGCGGACTGTTCTCCGCCGGGAGCGGGGTGCCATTGCGGTCAAAGGCCAGGGTGTGGCTGTGCAGCGCGGTGCCCGTGCCCGATTGATCCCCGATCTCAATGGACGGAAACCGCGTCTGCGCCCCGATCTTTTCCGCGATCAGTTGATCGACCGAAATGGTGTTGGTGTATTCCTTCCCCGGCACTGCCCGGAGGTCGGCCCCGGTCAGCCAGGTGTCACCGCCACTGTGCCCGCCGGTGCAGCGCGGGTGGCCCAGACCTGTCAGCAGGCTGAAGTCGGCCCGGTGTTCCCGCAGCACCTCCAGCGTCGGGGAGAGCACATAATCCTTCCCTTTTGCCTCCGGAACCCATTCCAGGATATTCACTCCATTGGGCACATAACAAAAAATGGCCCGCGGCGTGGGTGCTGCGCCTGATTTGACGAGAGGTTTGTAAGTGGAGGGCGCGGCGTGGAGCGAACGCGGCAACATCGCCTCCAGCAGCGGCAGCGACAGCGTGACCCCCAGCCCGCGCAGGGCGGTGCGGCGGGAGATCGGGGAATGGGAGAGGAAGTTCATGGGCGGGCTACCTGGTGGTGAAAGTTGGCGAGGTGACGATGGCCATGATGAGCGAGCGCAGGGTGGTTTGCTCCCGCTTCATTTGTTGGACAAATCCGCGGACGGCGGAACGGTCGGAGAATCCGAGTTCGCGGCCGAGCGCATAGGTAGTGAGCTGGGAGGCGAGGGAATTCAGGAAAAGATCCTCTTTTTTCAATAACTGATCCTGGAGACCACGGACTCCGGCGAATGCCGTGCCATCCGGCATTTTGGCGGAGGCGTCAATGAGCGGATCATTCTGCTCGATCCGGCCCTGGTAGCCGTGGCCTTCCCGGTCACGCCATTGGCCGGCGGCATCGAAATTTTCCAAGGCCAGTCCGAGGGGATCGATCTTGTCATGACAGCGGGCACAGGATGCCACCTCACGGTGGATGGCGAGGCGCTGGCGCACCGTGGCTTTGTCGATTCCCGGCACCTTCGGCTGGATCTCGCCGACGTTGGCCACCGGCAGCCCGGGGTCGCTTCCCAGCAGGGTTTTCAGGACCCATACCCCACGCACTACCGGAGAGGTGCGGGTGCCATTGGAGGTGATGCTATGAATGGAGGCCTGGGTGACCAGGCCCCCGCGGGGGAACTCCGGCGGCACGTTCACGCGGCGGATGGCGTCCCCCTTCACTCCATCAAGGCCATAAAAGCGGGCGAGACGTTCATTGATGGTGACAAAGTCGCTTTTGATCAGGTTCCGGGCGTCGAGATCGTGGCGCAGGATTTCGTCGAAGAAACCCTCGGTTTCGCGCACGATGGAGAGTTCGAGGTGACGGTCGTATTCCGGATAGAGTGTCTGGGACGGAGGATTGGAACCGACCTTGCGCAGGCCGAGCCATTGGCCGGCAAAGTTCCTCACCAGGGCACTGCTGCGGTCATCGGCAAGGAGCCGGTTCACCTGGCCGCGCAGGATGGCAGGCTGGGTGAGTTCCCCGGACTGGGCCAGGCGCATCAGCTCCGCGTCCGGCAGGGAGGACCAGAGAAAATAGGAGAGCCGCGAGGCCAACTCATAGGACGTGAGCGCCCGCGGAGCCGCCGGACCGGTCTCCGGCTCGACCAGATAGAGGAAATGAGGGGACGCCAGCACTGCGGCGAGCGGCACCTTGATGGCCTCGACAAATCCCGGCTTTCCGGCGCGGAGCTTTTGGAAGAGCACGAGCTTGCTTTCCACTTCACCGGCCTGGACCGGCCGGCGGTAGGCCCGGGTCATGAATCGTGTCAGGACTTCGGAGGCATAGGCCACTTCATCCGTGTCTCTGTGGGGTGAGTCAAAGAGGATCTGCTGGTGACTGGGTGGCGGCCAACTGGCATGGAGTGGTCCTTCCAACTCGATCCAGTCAATCAGGAGTTCCGGCCGGGCAAAACCGTCATGGCCCTGCATCCAGAAATTCTCCAGCACGGCTGGAATGTCGTAGGCATAACTGAACCCTAGTCCGGCCTTTTCCGTATTGAAATGAGCCCGCACTTCATAAATGACGGGCTGGTCTTCCGGAGCATTGATATCCATTTCGCCGATCACTGACGGGGTGCCTCCAAGATGCTGGGTGAGCTTCACCCGGGGCGGGCCGTAGCCGTACATCCGGTGGGAGGAAAAGTGCTCGAGGCTCCGTTCCAGCTCCTTGTCGTGATTCTCCCGGCGGGCAGGATTTTTGGCAACCTCCCCGTCACGCCGTTTCGTCAGGATAACCCGCGCCGCCTCCACCACCGCCTTGCGGTCAGGCACCCGCCCGGCCGCCCGGAAGCGCACGACATATTCACCTTCCTGCGGCACGCTGAAATCCCGGAACCCGACGTCCTTGTCCCACGAGTTCCGATGAATCACCGTGAATCCGTTTTCCGTCGTGTTATTGCCATCGTTGAGCAGGATGTTCTGCCCTTCACGCTTCACGGGGAGGCGGTCGGCTCCCTGGGTATTTTCCTCCGGCTCAAAGCGCCATTGGATCGCGGCTGGCCGGGGGCCTTCCACCAGCGCCCGGTCCAGAATCTGCCGGGCGGCGGAATAGTACAACTCCACCTGCAGGGGAGACATCGTGAGGGCTTGGCCGATGTTGTCGAATCCACCGGCAGGAGGGTCTTCCGGAAACTTTTCCGAAGGACGGAAGTCCACGCCCACGAGGTCCCGGATGGTATTGTCATATTCCGCCCGGTTCATGCGGCGCAGCACCACCCGGGTGGATCGGGTGGTGAGCTCCGCGTGCGCCAGCCCCGCCTCCAGCCAAGCCGCGAAGCGGCCGGCAGCGGCCGGGTCCGGCGCGGGTTCCTCCTCCGGCGGCATCTCGTGGCCATTGACCGAATTCACCACTTCCTTCCATTTTTCCGCCACCAAGGGATCGCTGAAGTCGGACGACAGGGTATCGAGCCGCAGCTTGCCTTTTTGTTTATCAGGTCCATGGCACTTCACGCAGTGCTCCTTGAGAAAGGGCTGGACCAACTGCCCGAATTCCGCCCCATCCGGCAGGGACGCCGGTTCCGCGGTCACCGCAGCCGCCTTCAGCAAGGAAACAAAAATGACAGACAGAAGGAATCGGTGAAGCATGGAGGGGCGACCAGATAAACAACCAGGGATAAACGCGTCAGCTCCGCTTCTCTGACAGCCAACCCCGCGACTTCTCCGGCACCCTGACCCTGTCGGCAAGATGAAAGACAGAATCAATTCCTTCCGGCGCTTTTCCAAGCGCATCCCTTTCCGGGATGCTTGCTTCCCGAAACCGACCGTCAGCCCCTGGAGATTATCGGCACGGCCGGGGGTCTGACCATCAAAACCCCGGCCTCCTGAAACCACCCCGCCAAATGACACCCGCTTAAACCAGCTGCGCCGGTGATTAAAGTGCGCCTCAGGGCCGCCAGCCTCCTTCAGGGCCGGCCCACCGCCAAGAGCCGATTTACGGTTGTCATCCCCCCGTCCGCCATCACTGTTCCCGTCCGCAAAATTCCATCCCTCCCACCGGGCCATCCATCATGCTGCAATTGATTCTCCGTAAAATCGTCGGTTCCAAGAACCAACGTGAGCTGAAAAAGCTTTGGCCAGTTGTGCAGCAGATCAACAAGCTGGAAGAACAACTCCAGCAACAGCCCGAGTCCGTGCTTCATGAAAAAGTCGCCGCCTGGCGTGCCGATCTCGCCCAGTTGGAAACATTCACGGAGATCCAGGCCTACCTGACAAAAATCCTGCCGGACGCCTTTGCGGTGGTGAAAAACGCCGCCCGCCGCCTCGTCGGCACCAAATTGATGGTGTGTGACCACGAATTGACCTGGGAAATGGTCCACTTTGACGTCCAACTCATTGGCGGCATGACGCTTCACAATGGCAAGATCGCGGAAATGGCCACCGGCGAAGGCAAGACCCTCGTCGCCACCCTGCCGCTCTTTTTGAATGGCCTCACGGGCCGCGGAGTCCATTTGATTACCGTCAATGACTACCTCGCCCGCCGGGACTCCGAATGGATGGGTTATCTCCTCCGTTACCTCGGCCTGACGGTCGGCACCATCCAGCACGACCAGTCCCCGCAGGAACGCCGCGCCCAGTATGCCTGCGATGTCACCTACGGCACCAACGCCGAATTCGGCTTCGACTACCTGCGCGACAACGGCCTCGCCCAGTCCACCGAGGAACAGGTCCAGCGCGGTTACTGGTTCGCCATCGTGGATGAAGTGGACTCGGTCCTCATTGATGAAGCCCGCACGCCTCTCATCATTTCCGGCCCGGTCACGGTGGACACGCACCAATACGACAAGTTCAAACCCTACGTCGAAAAGCTGGTCCGCCAGCAAGGCACCCTGCTAAACCAAATCGCTGGCGAAGCCAAAGAACAGGCCGAGAAAAAAGACTGGGAAGGGCTCGGCCGCAGTCTCTTCAAACTCAAACTGGGCCAACCTCGCCACCGCGCCCTGATGCGCCTGAGCGAGGAGCCGGAATACCGCCGGGCCCTCGAAAAGGAGGAACTCAGCCACTACGCGGACCCGCAGAAGAAGACGCTCTACGCCCTCAAGGAAGAGCTCTACTACAGCATCGACGAAAAATCCCACGAAGCGGACCTCACCGAAATGGGCCGGCGCTATCTGGATCCCGACGATCCTGACGCCTTTGTCCTTCCCGACCTCGCCACCCTCTTCGCCGAGATTGATGGCTCCGGCCAGACCCCGGAGGAGCGCATGGCCGCCAAGGAAGCCGTCCAGCAGAAAATGGACTCCCAGGCCCAGCGGATGCATAACATTTCCCAGCTGCTCCGCGCCTACTGCCTCTACGAAAAGGATGTGCAGTATGTCGTCGAGGACAACAAAGTGATGATTGTGGACGAGCACACCGGCCGCAAGATGCCCGGCCGCCGCTGGTCGGATGGCCTCCACCAGGCGGTCGAAGCCAAGGAAGGCGTCCAGATTGACAAGGAAACCCAGACTCTGGCCACCATCACCATTCAGAACTACTTCCGCCTCTACAAAAAGCTGTCCGGCATGACCGGCACCGCCGAAACCGAGGCTTCCGAGTTCCACGACATCTACAAACTCGACCTGCTGGTCGTCCCCACCAACCGCAAGGTCACCCGCACCGACGGCAACGACAAGATTTACAAGACCCGGCGCGAGAAATACAACGCGGTGATCAACTTCATCAAGGAAAAGCACGCCCTCGGCCAGCCTATCCTTGTCGGCACGGCCTCCGTGGAATCTTCGGAAACCCTCGCCCGCATGATGAAGCGCGAGAAGATCCCCCACCAGGTCCTCAACGCCAAATTCCACCGCACCGAGGCCGAAATCATCTCCCTCGCCGGCCAACGCGGCGCGGTCACCGTTTCCACCAACATGGCTGGACGAGGCACCGACATCAAACTCGGCGCCGGTGTGGCCGAACTCGGCGGATTGCTGGTGGTCGCCACCGAGCGCCATGAGTCCCGCCGCATCGACCGCCAGCTCCGGGGCCGTTGTGCCCGTCAGGGCGATCCCGGCGAATCCATCTTCTTCCTCAGTTTCGAAGACCAGCTCATGCTGAACTTCGGCGCGGCCGAGCGCATGACGAAGCTCATGGAAAAAATGGGCCTCGAAGATGGTCAGGAACTGGAGCACCCGTGGCTCAACCGCTCCGTCGAGAGCGCCCAGAAACGCGTCGAGCAGCGCAACTACACCTACCGCAAGCGCACTCTGGAGTTTGATGACGTCCTCAACAAACAACGCACGGTGATCTACACCTTCCGCAACGAATCGCTCCGCACCGACGATCCCCACGGACTGATCCTTGAAACCATCGACGAAGCCATCCCTGACAAAGTCGCGGAATTCTACAACACCGTCGAAGGCACCCCCGATCTTGATGGCCTCCTGCAGTGGCTCAACCTGACCTTCCCGCTGCGCCTTACCAAGGAAGCCGCCGCGCTCGAATCCCGGAATGCCGAAGGCAACACTGCCTGGATCACCGAGCAGGTGAAAGCCGCCTACGAACTGAAGTCCAACACCGAGTATCCGGAAGCCCTCAAAGGCCTCGAACGCTACGTCCTCCTCAACGCCATCGACCGCCTCTGGCAGGAGCACCTCTATAACATGGACGCCCTCCGCGATGGCGTGCACCTCCGCCAGTTTGCCCAGAAGGACCCGCTCATCGAATACAAAACGGAAGCCTACGAACTCTTCTCCACCCTGATGGGGAACATCCGGAACGAAGTCCTCAACAACCTCTTCCGCAGCACCACCAATCTCCGCGCCTTTGAGGAACTGCTCGCCAGCCTGCCCCAGCAACTCAGTGGTGGCGGCAGTGAAGACGATCCCGATGTCCTCCCTCCCGGAACCCCGGGCCGGGGCGTCCGCCTTCCCCAGGCGCAGCTTCCGCGCCAGCAGATGCCACCACAAAACCCGTCTCCCTCCATCCAAATGGGAGGAAGTGGCACCATCACTTTCAGCGGTGGCATTCCGGTCCAAAAGCCCAAGCCCAAACCGCAGCCACCTGAGGATCCGACAGCTTGAGGTGACGCCCGCCGCCGGACCAGGGCCTCTTGAGTTCTTCCGCCGGGGCCCACCAGCCCCGGCGAAGCCCTATCCATTCTTGTTTTCAGGAATCCTGAAGGCAGGAAAGTGGCTTAAATGTGCGGGAAGGGGGTTCGAACCAGGCTTCCTCATCCCAGCAAGGATCTCCCTGCCCTGCCGGCTTACCGCATTTCCACAAAATTCAGTCCCAGTTCCTTCGCCAACTTGGTGATATCGCCTTTTTCCTCGTGACCGATGAAGGCAATGGAGACGCCTTTTTTTCCCGCACGGGCGGTGCGCCCGCTCCGGTGGGTGTAGTATTCAATCTGGTCAGGCAGCTGATGGTGGAGCACAAAAGCGAGTCCTTCGACATCAATGCCCCGGGCGGCGACATCGGTGGCAATGAGGAATTGGAAACGGCCCTTTTTGAAGGAACGCAGCACCTTGTCCCGCTCCAGCTGCGGCAGATCGCCTTGGAGCACATCCACCGGGAAGCCAAGTTCCGCCAATTCCGCGGACAGGCCGGTAGCCCCGGCTTTGGTGCGGCAGAAGATCACCCCGCGGTCTGCTCCCTGGTGTTTCAAAAATTCAGCGATCCGGGCCGTCTTCTCTTTTTCCCGGACGACGATGAAACGGTGCGCGATGTCACGGTTCACCACGTGAGTCTGGTCGATTTTGACGGTATGGGCCGAAGGTGACATATATTCGGTGATCAGGCGGCGGACCCCATCCGGGATCGTAGCGGAAAACAGCCACGTGGCGCGGCGGCTCTTGGTGATCCCGCAGATTTCCGCCAACTCCTTGCGGAATCCCAGGGTGAGCATCTCGTCGGCCTCGTCCAGCACCAGCACCTTCACGGAGGAAAGCGAGAGCGCCTTCCGGTCCAGCAGATCCAGCAGTCGCCCGGGAGTGGCGACCACGATATGCGTCGGCCGCTGCAGGGCGGCACACTGGCGGTCGAAATGATCCCCGCCCGTCAGGACTTCCACGAAGATTTTCTCCGCGCTGTATTTGGTGAAGCGGAACAGCTGCTTCCCGATCTGCTTCGCCAGCTCCCGGGTGGGGGCCACGATCAACGCCTGGATGCCCCGGAATTTCGGGTCGATCCCCATCAGCACCGGAATGCCGAATGCGGCGGTCTTGCCGGTTCCGGTCTGCGCCTGGGCGATAAAGTCACTGCCGTCCTCCAGGAGAAACGGAATCGCCTCCTGCTGGATCGCGGTGGGTGTTTTGATGCCCAGTTCCTCCATGCCGGGAATCAAATCATCCCGGACGCCCAGTCCTTTAAAAGTTTTCAAGATCGTGTGGTTTTCCAATAAGTAGTGAGTCCGGCCCCGGAAATCCGTGCGCCTGGGAATGGTGAATCCCGCTTCAACGCCCATTTCAACGAGACGAAAGCAACCGGCCCAGACGCTATGCCTTGGACCCACCTTGGCAAGGCGCATTCTCAAGGCCCCACGCGTTCCCTGTTCCCCGTGGCCGGGTTGGTGGAATGCCCCCCCTTCTTCCCGCACCACCCCGACGCATGATTATCTTTGGAAATGCCCTTCCCCACCGCCATGGGAAGCGTATAGTTTGTTCCCTCCAGATGAGAACCCGTCGCAATTCTTCCCTGGAAATGACGAATCACCCCGCCCATGGTTGATTGTCTTCTCCTTCTGATCACTCTTCATTCAACCGCCACCCGAGTATCCTCCTAGAACGATGACCAATTCCACCACGACGCCCACCAGCCTCGACTCGAATCTGCCGACTGTCGCCGAATGGAAAGCGATTGTCGCCAAGTTCCAACGCCCCTCCATCAGCCGCGCCACCTGGCAAATCATCAACTCCGTCATCCCCTATTGCGCCATCTGGGCTCTGATGGCGTGGAGCATGAGCGGCCCCTACTGGATCACCCTGTTGCTGGCCCTTCTGAATGGGCTCTTTGTGGTCCGCATCTTCATTATCTTCCACGACTGTGGCCATGGCTCCTTCTTCAAGAGCAAGAAGCTCAACGATATCACCGGTTTCATCACCGGCGTCCTGACCTTCACCCCTTATTTCCACTGGCGCTGGGAGCACTCCCTGCACCACGCCTCCTGTGGTGATCTGGAACGCCGCGGGGTGGGCGATATCTGGACCATGACCGTAAAGGAATATCTGGCGGCCAGCCCCGGGAAAAAGTTCGTTTACCGGGTTTCCCGGAATCCGGTCGTGCTCTTCCTGCTTGCCCCCGTCATCCTGTTCATGATCTATCAGCGTTTCCCCAACAAAAAGGCCAGCGCCCGGGAGAAGCATTCCGTCTACTGGATGAATGCGGCCATTTTCGCCCTCGCCGCCCTCCTGATCTGGGCCGTCGGATTTAAACACTGGCTGATGATCCAAGTGCCGATCACCATGGCCGCGGGAGCCTTCGGGGTGTGGATGTTCTACGTGCAGCATCAGTATGAAGACGTGTATTGGGAGCACCACGAAGAGTGGGACTACACCGCCGCCGCGCTGAACGGGAGTTCCTTCTACAAGCTCCCGCGCATCCTCCAGTGGTTCACCGGGAACATCGGCTTTCACCACATCCACCACCTCAGTCCCCGCATCCCGAATTACAACCTGGAAGCCTGCCACAACTCCCACGAGATCTTCAAATCGGTGAAACCCATCACCTTTTTCTCCAGTCTCCGCACCATGGGACTGCGCCTCTGGGATGAGGAGAACCGCCGCCTCGTTGGCTTCGGTTACCTCCGCCAGCGGCAACCGCAGCAGGCCTGAGCCCTCCCCGCCATCCGGCATTTTATGGCCCCGTTCCCATCGTCGGTCAGGACAGGGAACGGGGCTTTTTGTTGGCTGCAATGCCTGCCATGCTCCCCGCGTTGGAGACGAAGATGAACCGGAAGATCGTTCTTGAACCATCCGGATTTCGGCGCCTCTCCACCTGGCGTCCATCGCGCCGCTGACGGAACGCTGCCGGAATCAGACTCGTTACTGCTCATCCTTACTTCGGTGCGAGAAAATTCCGGCTGCGATCAAAACCCCGACTTTTTAATCCTTTGGTTAAAGCTCCGGAGGTAGGGATCGAACCTACGACCTAATGGTTAACAGCCACCCGCTCTGCCGCTGAGCTACTCCGGAATGTCGTTCCGCAGGGAAGCTGCGGAGGAGTTGCGAGTATGGCTTTGCCTCTGATGAATGCAACAGGTTTTTGCAGCTTCATTTGCGCCCTCCATACAACGGCTGCCGTTCCGGAGTTTGCCCGCAGGACGATCCGGAAGCAGTCCCACTCCGGCTCTGGTCTTCAATCGGCGTTCTACACCTTGCTGGGCGCACGGGCCCGGCCTCCATCCGCCCGGCGGATGATCAACCTTCCCGAGGCCGGCATTTGCTCCATCGTTCCATTGAGGAAACGCAGCCCACTGGAATCGGGCATTTTTCCCAAGCATCAGCCACTTCCGCTGAAGTGGCGACCCCTACGAGAATCGAACTCGTATTACATCCGTGAAAGGGACGTGTCCTAACCGTTAGACGAAAGGGTCAATGGGAAAACACAGCGTGCGCTGCGGGTCATCAGAGTGGGCGGGAAGCGGCCTCGCGCAAGTGGATTTTGGTCTTTCCGGCAAAAAAATTCACGCTTCGGGGGATGGCAGACGGAGCCCCTTGGCCTGGAGATGGGCGAGGACCTGTGAAACCACGTCTTCGAGGGTGAGGTGGGTGCTGTCGATGACGAGGGCCTCTGCGGCGATTTTGAGGGGAGCCGTCTTCCGGGTCGAGTCCTGCTTGTCGCGGCTGAGAGGGGAATCAGTTTCACCCTGGGCTTGGCGGCGGCTGAGGCGGACCGATTCGCTGGCGTCGATGTAGAACTTATAGGGCGTTTCCGGGAAGACGACGCTGCCGATGTCCCGGCCTTCCATGATGAGGCTGCGGCCCTCGGCCATGCGGCGGAGGAGGGCGGTCAGGATATTGCGGACTTCCGCCACACTGGAGACGGCGGAGACGCTGGCGGCCACTGCGGCATCGCGCAGGTGGACCCCGGGATCGAGGCCATTGACGAGGATCTTGAAGCTGGAGCCGGCGGGGGTGCAGTCGAGCTGGAGGCGGCGGGCGGCAGCCGCGGTGGCCGCAGGGTCGGCGGGGTCGGCTCCGGCTTCCAGGATGCCCCAGGTGGCGGCCCGGTAAAGGGCTCCGCTGTTCACGTGGGAGCAGTGGAGGCGGCGGGCGAGGAGCTTGGAGACGCTGCTCTTTCCGGAAGCGGCGGGGCCATCAATGGCAATGACAAAGGAATCCGGCATGAGGTTAGGCTTGAGCGGACAGGGAGCCGGGGGGACGATCGATGACCGGGGTGAGTCCGGAGCCGGTGACCTGCTTGGATTGGAAGAGGCGCAGGTGGTCCGCAAAGCCAGGGTAGGAGGTATCCACACACTCCACCCCGGAGATGATGGACTCGCCTTCGGAGAAGAGGCCCGCGATGGCGAAAGCCATGGCGATGCGGTGGTCCCCGAAGCTGGGAACCTTGCCTGCGGTGAGAGGCTGGCCACCGGAACCGGTGATTTCCATGCCATCGTGGAGTTCCTTCACTTCGACGCCAAATTGCTTCAGATTTTCCACCACGGCGGAGATGCGGTCGGTTTCCTTGACGCGGAGTTCCTTGGCATCGCGGATGATGGTTTTGCCATGGGCCAGCGCGGCGGCGACGGCGAGGATAGGAAGTTCATCAATCACGTTGGGGATTTCCGCGCCTTCAATGATGGTGCCTTTCAGCCCGCCCCCCCGGATGGTGAGGGTGCCGCAGGGTTCGCCACCGTCGGCGCCTGTCAGGACGTCTTCGGCGATCTGCGCGCCCATGCGGACGAGGACTTTGAGGATGCCGGTGCGGGTTTCATTCAAGCCGACGCCTTTGATGAGGAGTTCCGAACCGGGCTGGATGGCCGCGGCGACCAGCCAAAAAGCCGCGCTGGAGATGTCGCCAGGGACATGGAAGTCCCGGCTTTCCGGCACCTGACCGCCGTAGATGGAGATGGACTTGCCCTCGCGCACCGTTTTCACTCGGAAGTGGCGCAGCATGGTTTCGGTGTGGTTCCGCGTGAGTTCCGGCTCGATCACGGTGGTCTTGCCATCCGCGTAGAGCCCGGCCAGCAGGATGGCGCTTTTCACCTGGGCACTGGCCATGGGCAGGGTGTAGGTGATGGCCTTCAGGACCGGCTTGCCATGAACCGTCAGGGGTGGGGTTTCCTTCGGGCCGGTGGCCTCAAAGGTAGCTCCCATCAGGGAAAGCGGCTCCGTGACCCGCTTCATGGGGCGTTTGCTGAGAGACTCGTCGCCGGTCATCACGCTGGTGAAATCCTGACCGGAAAGGATCCCCGCCAGCAGACGCATGGTGGTGCCGGAATTCCCGCAATCGACCGGACCGGATGGGGCCGCCAGTTTGAGTCCCCTGCCTTCGACGATGACCCGGTGCGGTCCCTGGCCGTCTTCGCACGGGGTCCACGGAGAGTCGTCTTCGTTAAGAAACTGGATGGACACGCCCATGGCGCGGAAGGCGGCGGCGGTGCTCAGGCAGTCGCCGCTGGGCAGGAATCCCGTAATGGTGCAGGGGCCATTCGACAAGGAAGCGAACATGATGGCACGGTGCGAGATGCTTTTATCACCAGGCACAGTGAGTTCAGTGGCGATGGGGCGGGCTTTTCTGACGCGGAATTCGGACATGCGGAGGTGGGGAAAATCGGAAGAGGGGTTCGGACCGGCAAAGAGGTCAGGAATAACGGGTGGCGCGCAGATCCCGCGCCTCCTCCAGCCGGGAGAGCAACAGGTCTTCGTCCGCTTTCTGGAGGATTTCAAGCAGTTCGCCGGTGACCTGGTGGAGATCCGTGAGGGCCGGCAGGATGGCCTGGCGGTTTTCCAGGAGGATTTCCCTCCACATGGAAGGCAGGCCCGAAGCCACCCGGGTGGTATCCCGCAAGCCGCCGGCGGCGAATTCAGCCATGGAAGCGTCGGGTTTGAAGGAAGCCAGGGTCGCGGCCACCGCCGCGAGGTGAGGCAGATGGCTGATCCGGGCCACCACTTCATCGTGGCGGGTGGCAGCCATGTGGGCGGTGCGGCAGCCGAGCGCCTGCCAGAAAGCATCCACTTTTCCCAAGGCCTCCGGATCGGTATCCGGTTCCGGGGTGAGGATACAGGCGGCCCCTTGGAACAGGCCGGCACGGGCCGCTTCCAGACCCGCCACTTCCGCTCCAGCCATGGGATGGCTGCCAACGAAGGCGATGCCCGCCTGCCGGAAGACCGCTCCCGCTTCCGCGAGGACGGAGGCTTTGACACTGCCGACATCGGTGACGACGGCCTTTCCGCCCAAGGTGGCCTGGGCAATGGAGCCGGCGATCGCCTTCATGCCGCCGACGGGCACGCAGAGGACGAGGAAATCGGCGCCTTCCGCGACCACCTGGGCATCGGTGCTCGCCAGATCGGCCAATCCCCGGTCGCGCACTTGCTGGAGGGAGGCCTCCCGGCGGCCCCAGACACGCAATTCCCTGACACCGCGGGCCCGGGCATCCACCAGCAGGGAGCCGCCGAGCAAGCCGGGGCCGAAGACCGCGAGGGACATGCCTTGAAAGGGATTCATCAGCCGGGAAGCAACGGGAAAGGGATAAAAAGGACGGTTCCGGGAGGGGTTGGCGGAAAAATGAAGCGGCGCAGGCCGGGAGGCAGCCTGCGCCGGAAAGGAAACCAGATCCGGTCCTGCCGGTCTGTCACCAACCCATCCCCATGGGATCAGGGAACGCGGAACACTTTGCCGGTGTAAGGGCACTTCACCTTGGTGCCGGCCGGAATCCCGTCGACATCCACCTGGCCTTTGTCCGGGGCGTAGGGGCTATAGACGAAGCCTTTTTTTCCGACCACCGGCTGACCGAAAGGAAGGTCTTCACGGGTCACGGCAGGCTTGGATTCGACGGTGGACGTGGTGTCCGACGGCTTGCTTTCCGGAGTGGCAGCATCGGTTGTGGCGGGAGTCGTGCTGTCCGGGGGAGTTGTGGATTCCACGGTATCAGTCGCCGGTTTGGATTCGGGCTTCGCGTCCGGAGGCGTGATATCCACCGTGGTGTCGGAAGGGTCCCGTTTGATGTCCGGGGTTTTGCGGCTGTCGGAAGGTTTGGAGGACGTGGCAGGACGCCCTGTATTGCCGGTCTGGGGACTGCCGTAACCGTAGCGGGGTGGAGCGAAAACATTGCCATCCGGCCCGTAGTTCGGAGTCTCGCAGGATGCGGCGAACAGGACGGTGCTGCCCGCGAGCACGAGGGCACGCCGGACAGCAGAAGATTGCGGGGCACTGGATGGATCGGTGTTCATGAAGGGTGAGTGTGGCACGGAATCTGGAGAGGTAAAGTGCCCTCGCATCCGCAATTTCCATACGAAGAGCAGAAATTCGTTTTTCTGGCAACCCTGACCCGGAGCGGGCGGTCACATTTCCTGCATCACCATGGCCCGGTTCTTCCAAAAGTAGGCGAATCCGGAATACAGCGTCGTCGCCAAGGTCAATCCCAGCAGCAGCGGGTGAAGGATCTGGAAACCCAGCGATGGCCAATCAAACAACGGCCGCACCCACGCCAGCGGTTCCTCCCGCGACGCCAGATAGACCAGCAGATAACAGGCGGTGACGATCTGCCAGATGGTCTTCTGTTTTCCCAGTTTGTCCGCCGCCAGCACCGCTCCGCGCGCGCCGGCGACCAGGCGCAGGCCGGTCACGAGGAATTCCCTCGCCAGAATCGCAATCACCAGCCAGCCCGGCATCAGGTCCTTCTCCATCAACGTGATAAAGGCCGCCGCCATCAGGACCTTATCCGCCAGCGGGTCCATCAATTGCCCGAAAGCGGTCACCAGATTCCGCTCCCGGGCGATCTTCCCATCCAGCCAATCGGTGATGGAGGCCACGCTGAAGAGAAACAACCCCACGGTGAACGCATACGCCCAGGGCAAGGCCGTCGTGGCCACAAAAATGACGGTCAGCACCAGCCGGGAAACCGTGAGTTGATTGGGCAGATTCATGGGCAGGGACCGTCAGGGCGCAGACGGGAGAAACTCAGGATGTTTCCAGACCGGCACGGACACTTTGAGTCGTCGCACATACTCGGCGCACAGTGCAAACGTTTCCGCACTGTGCCGGCCGCCCACCGCGATAAGCAGGGAGGCTTCCCCGTTGGCCACAAAACCCGTCCGGTGGTGCAGCCGCAGCGGGTGTGCGCCGAATTCAGCCTGCAGATCCGCCGCGAGCCGTTCCATTTCCAAAAGCGCCATCGGACCATACGCCGAATAGGTGATCCCCCGCAGCGGGCGACCCTCCTCGGTATCCCGCACCCGGCCCATGAAGCAAATTTGCGCACCCCATGAACCGGAAGCCGCTGGCGGAATTTCCGGAATGGGTTCAGGACCCAACGTGATCATTACAGGCGCATTTTCCATTGCCAACCAAGGGGAGAGGGACACTTTGCCCCTCCCCAAACTCCCGCCCCTCCCCCACTTCAAGAGCAAAACCAGATAGACTATGAGCAAAAGCGACTTCGGATTAATCGGCTTGGCCGTCATGGGCCAAAACCTCGTCCTCAACGTGGAAAGCCGCGGCTTCCAGGTCAGCGTTTATAACCGCACCACCGCCGTCACGGACCAATTCATCGCCGACAATCCCGAGAAAAAACTGGTGGGTTGCCGCACGCTCGAGGATTTCGTGGAGTCCCTCTCCACTCCCCGCAAGATCCAGATCATGGTCAAAGCCGGCGGTCCCGTGGACGCCGTGATCGAAGCCCTCGTCCCGCTTCTGAATAAGGGGGACATCATCATCGACGGCGGCAACTCCCTCTATACCGACACCGAACGCCGCGATGCCGAACTCTCCGAGATGGGCCTCCGGTTCATCGGAGCCGGTGTCTCCGGCGGTGAAGAAGGCGCTCTCAAAGGCCCCTCGATCATGCCCGGCGGTCCGGCCAGCACATGGGAGGTGATGAAGCCCATCTTCGAAAGCATCTCCGCCAAGGTGAACGGCGAGCCCTGCGTCACCCATATCGGTCCCGGCGGGGCCGGCCATTACGTCAAGATGGTGCACAACGGCATCGAATACGGCGACATGCAGCTCATCTGCGAAGCCTACAACATCTTCAAGGCCGCTGGTTTCACTTCCACTGAAATGGCCCAGGTCTTCACTGACTGGAACGCCGGCGACCTCGAATCCTACCTCATCCAGATCACCAGCAAAATCTTCGAACAGATCGATGAGGAAACCGGCAAACCGATCGTCGAACTGATCGTGGATAAAGCCGGGCAAAAAGGCACCGGCCAATGGACCCTGCAGAACGCCGTCGAAAACGCCGTGGTCATTTCCACCATCAACGCCGCCGTGGAAGCCCGCATCCTCAGCAGCCAGCGCAAACAGCGCCTCGCTGCCAGCGAACAACTGCACGGCCCGGTCGCCAATATCAGCCTCGAAAAGAAAGCCCTCGTGGACAAAGTGCACGACGCCCTCTTTGCCTCCAAGATCATCTCCTACGCCCAGGGCCTCGACCTCATCAAAACCATGGGCGAGAAAAAAGCCTGGAACCTCGACCTCGGCAAAATCGCCGCGATCTGGCGGGGTGGTTGCATCATCCGCGCCCGTTTCCTCAACCGCATCACCGATGCCTACCGCGGCAACCCGGCCCTGACCAACCTGATGCTCGATCCTTTCTTCAAGGATCTGCTCAACAAGTTCCAGCAATCCTGGCGCGAAACCGTCGCCCTCGCCGTCACCAACGGCATCCCGGTCCCGGCCTTCAGCGCCTCACTGGGTTATTACGACAGCTACCGCGCCGCCCGCCTCCCCGCCAACCTCCTCCAAGCCCAGCGCGATTTCTTCGGCGCCCACACCTACGAGCGCCTCGACAAACCCGAAGGCAAACCCTTCCACACCGAGTGGCCCGACGTCGTCGAAGACGACGCCTAACCGCCTAACTCACCTCCCCCAAAGCCGGACCCCTCCACAGGTCCGGCTTTTTGGTGTCCTCCTCCCGGCCAACCCCCATGTCCCGCGCCAAACTCTCCCGCCCCCGGCGCATCCTCCTCCTTGGGGCCATCGGACTCCTCCTTCTGCTGGCCAGTTGGTTCGACTCCACCTGCAATGAAACCCGCTTCAGAGTCTTTGGCCAACCCCCTTTAGCCAAGTGGGGATTTAGCTTCAAAACAGGGGAAGGCTGGTATCAAATAGCGGGAGGCACTCATGAAAAACGCCCTGCATCGTCAAGTCCGGCAGATGCTGAATTTCGTCGCAGGTCACTTCCTTTTGGAGAATTTGGATTTAAAATGACCCCAGTTTCTAGCTCCATTGGAAAACCATACAGTTTTTTCTTCGCAGTCCCCCACTGGATCGTCGTCCTCCTCTATCTTGGCGTCTGGCTGGGCATTCTTGGCTGGCCACGCCTCTATCGTCGTCTAAAGGAGCGCCACCCTCCAGCGTAACGGCAGCACCCTCCCAGACAAGGGATCTGCCCGGTCAGGCCTGTAGGGCCATTTCATCCCAGCCTGGGGCATCGCCCCAGGAATCCCGCAGATCTTGCGGTGGAGGGCTGAAAGCCCGGCCCATCGCGCGGGACCGGGGGTATGGGACGGGCTTTCAGCCCTGCATTTGCGCCCGGGGTCGGTTCCTGGGGCGTTGCCCCAGGCTGGGATGTGGCGGCCCCCTGGGCCTGTACGATTGGACCGTAAAGCAATTCACTAGGAAACTCCCCGTGCCAGCGCCAGAATTTTTCAGCACCATTCGGGACAGGCAAAATACCTGGCCGGAAAGGGGCGGCGGCCGCGAGCAGAGGATTTTACTGATCGGAAGCCTCCATCCGTAAGAAACACGGAGGTCGAGCGCGAATGCTTCGGGCTCCTTGCCAAGGCCTGAAGGGACGCCTCATCCCAGCCTGAGCAACGCCCAAGGAATCCAGCGCACCATAATCCCGGGAGCCCCATCTTCCTGTTCCCATTCCTCACCTTTTCCCTGGCTTTCCCGAGTGGAAGAGTCTCCGCCGAATCCCCGGATCCGGTCTGCATCCCCGCAGCATCCGCCAAGTGAGAGGATCGGAAGCGGGAAAGCCCGGCAGTTCAGGGCACCCGGAAATATTTGCCAGTGTAAGGACACCGGACGCGCGTGCCGGAGGCCAGGCCGCTGACGTCGATCATGCCGGAATTCTCCAGATGCGGACTTCTGACGGTGCCAGGGCGGCCGGGAACCGGAACCGCTACGGGGATTTCCTCCGCCTGTACAACGGTCTTGCCACTTTCAGCCGCGCGGGGCGACACTCGGAAAACGTAAATCCGGTCCACAGCCATGCGGTTCCCGGCGGGCCAGAAACGGAACTCCAACTCCTTTTTGTCCGCCAAAAAGACCGGAACGGCGGTTTCGATCCATTTGCCGGCGATCAGTTCCTCCGGCTCCAGCCGGATGCCGCTCCGGGTGCACGCTTCGTGGCTGACATCCAGGAAAACTTTCTCTCCAGACCCGGCGGCGGGCTCCAGAAGTTTATAGCGGTAAACGACCAGATAGTTGCCCGCATCAAATTCCTCGTACGGCCCCCAAAGCAGAATGCCCATGGTGCCCGTCAGAGCGTCCGGAGCAAAGGAGCCCTCCTCTTTTTCGGCCATGCCCCGGTTTTTCAGCGGTGCCTCCGCCGCATTGAAAACGGAGACCAGGTCCGCTTTGCCGATGGAAAGTTCAGCCACCAGTTTCTGCGCCGCCACCCGCTGAAAAACGCCGGCGGCCTCCGTCGCAGTCTCGGGGAATGTCAGTTCCATGGTATTGGGCTTCGGGGCGGTTTTCGTTTCGTTGGGTTTGTCGGCAGCGGTCTCCGGAGGAGCCGCGCGGGAGGTGGCGAAACTCACACTGGCTGCCACTGAGAACAGGGCCAGCAGCAGGGAGGTGGGAGCAGTCGGTTGGTGTTGTTTCCTTGAGCGATCATAATCAGTCGTCGTTTGAGTTCAGTGGGGGAATGAAAAAGTGGGGCCACGCCCCACTCCGGGGTCCGCAGCGGCACCACGGCCAGCTTCAGAAGAGTGCGTCCATATTCCGTCGGCGTGATAGCCGCCCCGGGCAGCCGGATAACTTGGGAATCCCTGACAATTTCCCGGTCACGGACCAGATTGCGGCAAGTGATGTGCACCAAAGGATTAAACCAATACACGGCCCGCAGCACGGTCAGGAACCAGTTGGCCAGCAGGTCCTTTTTAACGATATGCATCATTTCATGCAGGATGACGTGCCGGGCTTCATTGGGAGACATTTGGTCCAAAGCGCTCTTTGGCAGATAAATAACCGGATGCCACAGCCCGGTGGCGAAGGGAACTCCATCGCAGGAGTATTCAAGGATCTGGGGCGGGCACCGCATGCCAAGCGACCGGGCGCAGCTTTCCACCATTCCCGGCCATGGAAGAACGCAGGGAGAGGAGATTCCGGCAAGATGCCGCCGGAAACGGAAGTGCTGCAGATGCAGTAGAGCGGAAAAGCCGCTCGCTCCGACGGCCCAGACACCGGCCGCCCACAGACTCCACCGCACGGGCATTTTCATTTCCTCCATTGCGGCCGGATTGGAGGCCTGACGCAATGAAACCGGCTTCCGCCCTGGCGGCGGGGACGTGCCGGCTGGAGCCGTACTATTGATCAAAACCAGCTGCCGGGGGACATTGGAAAAAAGAGGAGGGTTTTTCCAGAGAGTGTCCAGGGCGTAAGGGTTGAAGAACTCCACCGGCAGCAGCAGGCGGCCCAGCGTCAGCCATCCCGCCAGCACCAGCCATGCGGGCCGGATCCCAGCTCCCAGCTTTCTCCGTAATCCCAAAAGAAGCAGCGCCAGAAAAGACATTGAGAGGGAGGCATCCGCCGCCCACTGAAGAAAGGAACCTGACCAGGCATTCATGAGGCGCTGTCTGCTTCGAGTTTGTCCAGCAGCAGGCGCAGCTCGGCGATTTCAGCGGGACTGATCTCCTCCTGCCTGGCAAAGGCGGCCACCAGTGGCGTCACGGTGTCCGTTCCGAAAACCCAGGACAAAAACGAGCGACTCTCCGCCAACTGGCATTCCTGACCCGTAACCGTAGCTGTGAAGACGTATTCCCGCCCGATCTGCTCAAAACTCAGCACCCCCTTGTCACTCAGGCGCCGCAGAAGGGTGTGGATCGTTTTGGGCTTCCACTCCATGTGTCCCGACAGAGCCTCCACCACTTCGTTGGCAGTGGCTTTCCCCTTGCTCCAGATAACCTGCATCACCGCCCATTCAGCATTTGAAATGGAAGGAATCCGCAAGAGTTTGGGAGTCTTTTTCCTACGCATGTAGGATTTATCTCCTACACTTGTAAGAATCGCAATTAAATTCCACTACTTGATCCAAAATTAATTTCTCCGATCTGAAACTGGAGAAAGCGGCTCGGTTTTGGAAGCGACCATGCCCACCCATCCGCTTCTCCCGGGTCAGGAATAAGATAGGCTTCAAAGTCTTTGAACCGGCGCGCCACTTTGAAGCATCAACCTGTTCTGCCTCTTCGCCCCGCCAACCTCCTCCAGGCCCAGTGCGACTTCTTCGGCGCCCACACCCACGAGCGCCTCGACAAACCCGAAGGCAAACCCTTCCACACCGAGTGGCCCGACGTCGTCGAAGACGAAGCCTGAGCCAGCAGCCCAGGCGGCCCGCCTGTATGTTTCCCCATCCAAAAGCCGGACCCCTCAAAAGGTCCGGCTTTTTCGTGTTCTCACATCAACCTGATGGACATCCCCCTACCCCCGGCGTAGGCCCTGTCAGATTCAGCCCAACCCCAACCCACTCACCTGTTATGTTTGAGAAAAGTGACCAAGCTTTAGTGGAGCAGACTCTTGATCCGGTGCTCCGTGCCGCTGCCATCATCAAGCTGAGTCAGGACAGAAAACGGTTTCTTTGGATGACGGGCCTGCTTACCCTCGCGACTCTTTTCGGAGCGTTAGTCGTGCAGCAACCAAACGCATCACTGATATTACTCGCCGCCATTCAGTGGCTAACGCTTTTCAAGGCGGATTCGGACTTGAGACTGTTGCGCGTGATTGACCTCCTGCAGAAGGACGGCAAACCCTTCCACACCCAGTGATCCGACGTCGTCGAAGACGACGCATAGGCCAATTCCAAGTATTCCCTTCCCAATGAAAAAAGCCGGACCCGTCAAGGTCCGGCTTTTTTACCTTGGTTGATTCCTCAGACCACTGGAGTCACGCCGGGCTTCGGCATTGGGGTCGGGGTGAAGGAGGAATCCCACTTCAGGGTGTCCTCGGGGGCTAGGTCGTCCTTGCTGTTGAGGACCTGTTCCCAGGTGACGCGTTTGCCGGTGTAGGCGGCCATGCGGCCCATGATGCCCAGCATGGTGCTGTGGCACATGAAGGCGCCGTCATTGATGGGAGCCCCTGCCCGGATGGACTGGAAGAGCTCGATATGCTCCTGGGTGTACATCTGGTTATCTTCTCCGCGGAAGCGCCAATCGGTTGCCCCCTTGATGACCGGAGAGGCTCCTTTGCCGATGATGCAGATGCCTTTGGTTCCCCGGATGTAGTCGGCGTTCTCACTGTCGCAGTTGGGCTGCTGACGGCTGGCGACATGGGCAAAAATGTTATTGGGAAACTCGAAGATGGCACTGAAGTGATCGTAGATATTCCCGCCCTCGGCAGGGATCTGGCGCCCCCCGGTGGCGATACAGGAAATCGGGTCCTTGTCCTGGAAAGCCCAGCCCACCTTGTCCACACTGTGCACCGCCTGCTCGACAAAGCTGTCGCCGCTGAGCCAGGAGAAGTTCATCCAGTTGCGGAGCTGCCATTCGACATCACTCCACTCGGCCTTGCGGGCGGAGGCGGGCTGCATGGGCTTGACCGGGCCGGTGTAGTAGGTCGCGTAGTAGCTGGTGATATCCCCGATGGCACCATTGGCGACCTGTTCGAACGCCGCCTTGCGGGAAGCGCTGCGGCGCCAGCAGAATCCTCCGACCACCGCCAGGCCTTTGGACTTGGCCTGCTCGGCGGCAGCCATGATGCGCTTCACCCCGGGGATGTCCACGCCCATAGGTTTTTCGCAAAAAATGTGTTTCCCGGCAGCCACCGCGGCCTCGAAATGCCCCGGCCGGAATCCGGGCGGAGTGGCCAGCAAGACCACGTCCACGCCGCTGGCGAGCAGCTTCTGATAAGCATCCAAGCCAAGGAAGGTGCGGCTTTCATCCACCGTCACCCGGTCGCGGAACTGCTCCTTCAGGCTGCGCAGGCTGGTAGAGACGGACTCGGGAAAGACATCGGCCACGGCAAACAATTCGACGTTGCTGTCGGCGTTCATGGCGTCCTGGGCGGCTCCGGTGCCCCGGCCCCCGCAACCGATCAGGCCGATTTTGAGGCGGCGGCTGTCCGGCGCTCCGAAAGTGACAGTAGGAAAGGCGACGGCCGCCACCAGGCCGGCCGCGCCAGCTTTGAGGACGTCACGGCGGGGAGTGGTCAATGGGGAGTGGTTCATGATCATGTCAGGGCTTCTGATGGAGTGAAGCTATACTTTTCAAACGCTGGCGTCGATTCCCTTCTTAACCCCTTTTCGGGAGAATTCAGGTACTTTTCCCCGTGCCTTCCCCGCCAACTTCTCAGGTTCCCCTGCCGTCCCCCGCTCAGGGCAAGGAGGTGGCATCCGCAAATTCCAGCCCCGTCTGGTAGGACAGCAGATCAATCTTCCCGCCGGTTTCATCGAGGAGAATCCTGATCGTGATGATCATCCTCCCCTTGGACAAGTAGGCCAGCTCATGAGTGGCCCGTGGCTGGCCGAGGCGGTTTTCCGCCGGGAGCACGAGGATTTCCGCACCGGTGGTGACCTTGCCGCGCAACCGCGCCATTTCGGTGATCAGATCCGGATCAGGAACCCTCACTTCCGGAGCCGTGCCGGTGGTCCAAATGTCCTGGGCCACACTGCGCAGTCCGCCCATGACATTCATTTCCTGGTTCGCTCCCTGGCGGATGGCGGTGGTGTAAAGCCAGAGGAGCCCTCCCAGCAGGCTGAGCATGAACAAGCCTCCCAGCAGCGGCCGCAGCAGCTTCCTGAAGGGATGCTCTTCCTCCGTCAAAGGGGGCAATTCGTTGAGATTGGGAATCATGGTCTGGCGCCTTTTAATGCAGCCCGCGGTGCGATGCAAGAAGCGACCCGGCTTGCGCAATGGAGCGGGATGGGGAAAAGAATGGACTGTGGTCAAATTGTTTTTCCTGACTTTCCTGATGATGCCCGCCGGGCTGCAGGCGCAGCCCGGCGCAGCGCCCGCCGTGCCGGAAATCACCCTTTTTGCAACGGAGGAGCAATGCGGCCAAGTGCTGGCGCTGACCACGGATGACGCCGGCCGCGTCTATGCCGCCGTCACTGGACGGGCCTGGGGGCGCGGCACGGTGTCCGCACTCGGGGACCCTGGCTTGACCGCCCAGGACCGGGCGGTGCGGTCGGTGGAAGCGCGGGAGCGGCTGGTCACCGGTTGGCTGGCTTCCGGCAAGCTGGCCCCGCTGCTGCAGGACCGGGCTGGTTTCTACCAGGCCGAAGGTGACGGCCCGGGCAATTTCCTGACCAAATATTCGGAATCCGTGTGTTGGCTGACCGATGCCAACCGCGACGGCCGCGCGGAGTCGTCCGTCGTGGTGGCGGGTGCCTTCCGCGACCCGATGGACGGCCCCGGCAGCACCCTGCTGGCGCTGGCGGGCGGGCGGTGGCTCTATGGCTGCGCCCCGAATTTGTGGCAACTGGTGGACCGGAATGGCGACCAGCAGGCGGAGGAACGCGTCCCGCTGGCACGGGGCTTCGGCTTGCGGAATGACCCGTGGGGAGGCGATCTGCACGCTCTGTTGGAAGCGCCGGACGGGTGGATTTATTTCGCAATGGGAGAACGCGGCTATGCCTTGCGTCAGGCCGACGGCACGCCTCTCCGGAGTTCCGGCAGCGGTGCGGTTTTCCGGTGCCGTCCGGATGGGACGGGGCTGGAACGGGTGGCCAGCGGATTACGGAACCCTACCGCCCTGGCCATGCTGACGGACGGGCAGCTGATCGCCGTGGACGAGGCGGCGCCGGGTGGGAAATCACGCCTGCTGTTGATCCTCCCGGGGGCCGACTACGGCTGGCAGGCCGAAGCCGTAACGGATTCCGGCGAGGGGCTGTGGTTTGAGGAAGGCATGGAGCCGGCCACCCTGGACCGCCCGCCCGGGGCCAACCAACCGCAATGGCCCTTGCCTGCCCTGACGCTTCTGGAGGGGCCCTGCTCGGCCCTCCACCTGCTCCCCGACGGCACCCTCCTCGCCGCAGACCCCCAGGGGGAAGGCAAAGGGGGATTGGTGCAATGGACCCTGGAACGGAGCGGCCCCTCCTATCAGTTCAAGATCCGGCAGGAAATCTGGCGGGGCGGGGCCGTGATGGCCTTGGCCGCAAGCCCGGCAGGTTCCGTGTGTTTTGCCGATTGGGGGGAATCGGTGGACGTCCACCGCCGCAGCCTGGTCAGGAAACTGACCTGGCCGGCCCCACCCGCCAAGGGACCTGACACCTTGGCCAAAACACCACCGGAGACGCCGGAAACCCTGATCCAACGCCTGCCCGGGCTGAGTATCAGGGAATTGAAAAGTCTGCTGGATCACCCCGCTCCCCGGGTCGCTTTGCGCGCCCGTCAGCACCTGGAAGGGATGCGCTTCCAGGACTCGATGGAGGCCCTGCTGCAGGTGGCACGGCGGGGAACGGGCCTGAGTGCAAGGCTGCACGGCCTGCGTGGCGCCGGTGCGGTGGCGAGGCAGGACCCGGCCCTCCTGAATGAACTGATTCCTTTCCTAAACGATCCCGAACCAGTGATCCGTGCGGCCGCCGCGACCCTGCTGGGCGAAGGCTCCCTGACGGAGGCTCCCCCTGCCCTGCTCCGGACCCTGGCAGATGAGGCCCTGCCCGTGCGGCTCGCCGCGGCCGCCGCCCTCGCACGCCTCCGGGTCCCCGGCATTCTGCCTGATTTACTGGAAGCCGCCTCACGGAATAACGAACGTTCCCCACTGATCCGTGGCAGTCTGGCCCATGCCATGTCCCGGACGGCCTCCGCCCCGGCTCTGGCAGAAACCGGCCAGAGCCACCCTTCCGCGGAAACCCGCCTCACCGTGGTGCATGCCCTGCGCCGCACCGCCGCACGCGAAGTCTCGGCCTTCCTGGCGGATCCGGATTCCGGGGTGGCGGGCGAAGCCGCCCGCGCCATTTATGACATGCCGGTCCGGTCCGGCTTTCCAGCCCTCACCGCCCTGCTGGATTCCTCTCCTGACGGAACCCGTCGTCTGGACGAAGCCGTGATGCGGCGGGTCATCGCTGCTGCCGTATACTTGGGAACCTCCGGCGACGCCCAGAGGGTGGCGAAGGCTGCGCTCGCTTCGGAGACTCCGCCAGCTTTGAAAATCCTGGCCCTCACCGCCTTGGAAAAGTGGGACCGGCCCGCCTTGGTGGACCCCATCTGGAACCGGCCGGAAACGCCCCGGCCCCGGCTCCCAGGCAGAGCCCGCCCTGCCGCCCGCAATGCTGCCGAAGGCTTGCTCAACCACGCCGACCACACCGTCGCAGCGAAAGCGAAGCACCTCCTGGACTCCCCGGCCGCCGCCAGTCCGGCCGCCTCTGCCCGCCTGACGACAGTGAATGATGCCAAGGCTGCGGAACCGGAGCGCCTGGCGGCGCTGCTGGATCTCATGGCCGCCGATGCCCTGTCCACTGACACCGCCAAATCCCTGACCAATCCGTCCGCCACCCACATTCCTCCCTCCCTGCGCGCCGAAGCGAGATCCCTCCTGATGAGGCGGGATCCGAAAGCTGCTGCCGCCTTGACCCGGGAGGCCCTCGCCTCCGGCAGCACCCTCGAAAAGCAGGCGGCCATCAGCACCCTCGACCACTTGCCCGGCAATGGGGGAGAAAGTGACAAACTGATTCTGGAACTAACCAGGAAGCTGGGAGCCGGGACCATGGAACCGGGGGTGCACGTGGAAGTGGTGGAAGCCCTGCAACGCCGGGATACTGAGAGCCGGTCCGTCTGGCGGAAATCCACCGAGGCCTGGCAAGCTTCCCTGTCCCCGGAGACCGATCCCCTCGCCGCCTGGCGGATGACGATGGCCGATGGCGATCCGCTGGCCGGCCGTATTTTATTTGAGTCCCATCCGGAAGCCGACTGCCTGTCGTGCCACGCCATTGGCGGGACCGGAGGGCTGCAGGGCCCGGATCTCGACGGGGTGGCTGGCCGGTTGACCGCCGGCGGATTGCTCGAGTCCCTGATCCACCCTGGCGCGAAGCTGGCACCGGGCTACGGAGACCCGCAGGCCCCGGTGGGAGGGCCGGCTGACGGAACGGAATCCGGCAGTGCCATGCCTCCCATGGGAGCGGTTCTAACGTTGCGGGAACTACGGGATCTGATCGCCTATCTGCTTACCCTGAAGGAATCCTGAAACGGTCGTCAATCAATGAAGGCGCGGTGCCAGAGTTCCAGAATCACGAGGGACATGACCTGTTTGAGATAGATGAATTCACGGGTTTCCATCCTCTGGATCAGGGCCGCGACCCGGGCGGGATCGAAGTAGCCCCGGGCTTTCAACTGTGTTTCGTTCAGGGTATCTGCCACCAGACGGCGGAATTGGGGATGCTGGAAAAAGAAATCCAGCGGCAGGTAGAACGGAATCTTGGGCCGTCCGTGGGGCCGGTTCCGGGGCATCCCGGCAAAGTATTTCTCCGCGAGCTGGCGCTCGATCCATTTGTCAGCACTGCGGTTGAGTTTGAGATGCTGCGGCATCCGCTGCGCCAGTTCAATCATGCGGTGGTCCAGGAAGGGTAGCCGGTACTCCAGGCTATGCGCCATGGTGTTTTTATCCTGACGGATCAGCGCCCAGTCCTGCAGCCATTCATCGTATTGCACCCGCAACAGACGGTCGAGAAAGGGCGCGTCGGTGACCCGGGAAACGGTGGAGGCGGATGGTTGGAAGATGTCGCGCTCCCGGGGAATCCAGGACTCCGAGGCATAGCTTTTGAAGGGCGCCGAATAGATGTCCCGCCGTTCGTCCTCCGCCCAGAGGGTGCGCAGGGCGTAGAAGTTGGCCATGAGATGGCGCCGCGGGTAGTTTTTCAGGAAATCCACCCCGCGCTTTTTGCCTTGGCTGCCGAGGTCGGCGGGGAATTTGAAGAACTTGTTAAGCAGGGCGTGCGGGGTGGCCTGCACCGCCCAGCCGGCCAACGGGGCCAGCGGTCCCAGTTTTTGTGCGAGCAGGATTTTCCGGTGGAAGTCGTAGCCGGCAAAACACTCGTCGGCCCCCTCTCCGCCCAGCACCACCTTGAGATCCCTAGCCGCGCCCTCCGCCAGCTTGTAGAAGGCAATGATCAGCGCATCGCCCACCGGCCGGTCCATGTGATGCACGATCCGGGGCAGCAGATCAAAATCCGCGGGCTCCACGTGGATGGTGTGATGGTTCGTCCCCAGAAACGCCGCGGTCTCGGCAGCATCGCGGGTTTCATCGATGGGACTGTTGAAGCCGATGCTGTAGGTATTGACCGAAGCGGCATGCTTCATCATCGCGGCCACCACCAGACTGCTGTCCACCCCGCCTGACAGATAGGCCCCCACCGGCACGTCACTGCGCATCACCAGCCGGATAGAGTCCTCAAAAAGAGCTTCAAACTGCTCCTGCCACGCGGCGTCGGATTGCTGCTCCCGGCCACTGTGCAGGGGGCAGTCCCAATAGCGTTGGATGTTGAACGTCCCATCGGCCCGGTGATGCAGACAATGCGCGGCCGGCAGGGTGAAGATCCCCTCAAACATTGTGGCCGGCTCCGGCACGTTGCGGAGGGTCAGGTAGGGATCGATCGCCGCCGTATTGCAGCGGCGCGGCACATGCTGGCTCTGCAGCAGGCTTTTGGCTTCGCTGGCAAAGAGGAAGCGCCCGCCGGCCGCGTGGTAATAAAGCGGCTTCTGGCCGGTACGGTCGCGCGCGATCCAGAACTCACCGGTGATTTTGCTATGAATGCAAAAGGCGAACATGCCATTCAGCCGGCCCAGCACGCCCTGCAGGCCCCACTGTTCGAAGCCGTGCAGGATCGCTTCGGTATCGCTTTGGGTCCGGAAACGGTGGCCGGCCGCCGTCAACTCCTCCCGCAGTTCCTTGTAGTTGTAGATTTCACCATTCAGGATGATGGCGAGGGTTTCGTCCTCGTTGTAGATCGGCTGCCAGCCCCCGGTGAGGTCGATGATGCTGAGCCGGCCCATCCCCATGTGGAAACGCTGCTCCGGCCGGTCGTAGCGTCCTTCCCCGTCAGGGCCGCGATGCACCTGCACTTTCGCCATTTTATCGAGGAGCCCCTCTTCACTGAAACCAGAAAAACCGTAGATACCGCACATGGAAAAACGCTGGGATGGAATTGGGGAAATGGATTGACCAGCCGCCGGAAAGTCACCCTGCGGTATCCTGATTCTGCACTGGGTGCGGCGCGAGTCGAACGGGAATGCGTCCGGAAGGAACCAGTGCCTCAACCCGGTCCTGGCGATAGCTCCACCCCCCATTGGGCTCCCTGCCATCCGGAATCACTCCGGGTTGAGCACGGCCTCCACCAGCCAGCCCTGCAGGCTGACAAATAACTCATATTGAAACCAATACTCCAGTTGGCCGGCCTCCAGGAGACGGCCGAGCTCGGGAACGCGTTCGGAATCGATCCCATAGCGGATGGAAAGCACGATGCGGGCCTGGTTCATCGCCCGGAACCAGGCCTCGGCGTGATCCGCCGGAATGGTCAGAACGAAATGGGGCATGGAGGGCTCCGGGACCTCCTCCACGGCCTGCTGGCTGGCATTCGGCTGGGGAGTCTCCTGGGCCCCGCTGGCCTGGCCGGAGGAGCCTGGATTTCCTTCCTCCTCATCCTCGTCGGAATCCTCCCCGTCGCCGGCCTCGTACGCTGCCGGCCCAGGATCAGGGCTCAGCGTTTCCAGATCGGCCAGCACGGTGGTGAAACTTTCCGCGAAACTTTCGCGGAGTTCCGGCACGACGTATTCCACCCAATCCATGGCCATTTCCGGCGTCAGATCGGACTCGATGGCCGGGGTGGGCAGGAGCCGCCTTTCCGCCTCGGGAGCGGCCGTATAATCAGCCAAAGCCGGCAGACTGCGGAAAGTCTGCACGTCCCAGGGATTCAACCGGGAGAGGCGGATGGAGCCGTCAGGAAGTTTCTGGAGGTGCATCGCGGGTAGGGAATTGGACCGGTGTCAGGCGGTGACGGATCCGGCAGGTGAAGGAGGGGCCGCCCTCCGGATTGATGGCCTAGCCAGCTTTTTTCATGGAGCAGAGCAGTTGGTGTTCCTGAAGCTGTTTGACGTAAAGTTCGGCAGGTTCGCGCCCGCCGGTCCAGACGATGCATTGCCCTTTCTGGTGGACATCCAGCATCATCTGCTCCGCCTTTTCCCGGCTATAGCCGAAAATGCGGCGGATGACCATGGTGACATAGGACATCAGATTGACCGGGTCATTGAAAACCACCACATGCCACGGCTGATCCAGATCACTGCTTTCCTCCTCCTCGACGGCCGGCAGCAATTCTATGTCTGTACCAGGCAGGGCTGCCATGGCACGGTAGAGTTGCCGCAGGGGATCAGCGGCTGGCCACGGGGATGGCGGGGGCAGGAACATGGGCAATGACAAGGGCGGGCAGTTGACTCATCACGGAGCGCGTCCGGCGCAGGAATTCTTCTATCGAAAGCGTGCTCTTCTCATCCGGCCGGGCGGCACGCCACTCGCAATAAAGGGCGGCCTGGAGCATGGGCAGATGGCCCACGTGAAAGGTATGGGCCTGCAGTGCGAGAACGGTATGAAACTCCCCGGCCGATTGGCCGCATCCGACCGCGGCGGCCAACTGGGGCAGCAATTCCAAATGCCGCGCGCCGCGCTGGCGGCCCAGCCAGGCCCGGCCCGCCGTCAATCCCGGTTCCCCGCCCTGGAGGGCATTGTCCGCCGCATAGATCGCCGCCACATCCCCCGCATCGGCGGCCGCCCGCACTGCCAGCAGATGCGGGGCAATTTTTCCAATAAAGGTCCGGTTCGCCCAAGCGTCAAAAAGGCCCATTTTCCAAGTGAGCCGGGCAGGCACCTCCGTCCCCGTCAAACACAGCCGTACTGCACGGATCACCTCTTCTGCATCGCCGGGGGATACTTCGTAAACTGGGTTGGAATCTGCCATAATCTCCCACTATGAAGGCTTGTACGGGAAATTCAATGCCGGGCATTAAAATCGCTTAACGCCGTTTTGCCCTGCCTCTGCAGAAGCGTTGACAGGTTTGCCTTGCCTTCGCCAGCAGCCCGCTGGGACACCGCGGTTGATTAACTATTTTTTAGCAAGTCCGGAAAACATCCCTTTTTGATAAAAATTGCCCCGTGCGCAGGGACGATCCGGAATCCGACGCTATGGGCAAAGCCGAGCTTGCCCAGGAAGACCCCCCGGATGCTTCCCGGTCCAGTCAGGCCAAACCGCCATACCAAAGGATGAAGATTACGGTTTCCTATCGTCCTCAGGCCAAACCGAAGCTAAAATCCCCTCCTGCAGGCGCTTCATCATCAGGAACCCGGTGTCGCTTTCGTCCTCGTGCCCATTGAGATGCAACAGCCCATGGATCAAATAAAGCGCCACTTCCCGCTCTGGAGTCTGCCCGTGCTCCACCGCCTGCCGGAGCGCGGTTTCCGTGCTGATCAGAATCTCCCCGTGGGCGAAGGTGATGACATCGGTCGGCGTGGGATCTTCGAGGAACTCCGCGTGGACTTTCGCGATGGCTTCATCTGTGATAAAGGAAACCTCCACTTCCATCAAGTCTGGCAGCACCGGCACTTCCGGTCCGGTTTGTGCCAGCACGAGGGGCAATGCCGCCTCCGCCAGCGCCGTGAGCTGCGGCAGATTCAGCGGCAGCACTTGCTGATGGTCGTATAGATTTAGATTCAATTCCGGCGTTTCCATTTTCCATTCCTCGCGGCGGTGATCCCGTTTTCCAAGGTGGAAAAACCGTTGGCAAACGATGGACATTTCATCAATGGCCCAGTTCTGCCGCATGCTCCGCTGCCCAGGCGTCCGCTGCTGCCGGATCATGGATCCGCCAGGCCACCAAGGACTCAAGGTAGGTTTTTTGCCGGAGTTTGGCGTCTTTGATTTGGCCAGCCCACGCCATGGCTGCCACCGGATCATCCTTCGCCACGCTGGTGGAGAGTATGGCGATGATGGGTTCGATCCACGGCTCTTTTTGGCGGCGCTTCACCCACTCACTGGCTTGGGTTGGCTGGCCCGCCAGCCAATGTGGAAAGCCGCGCTCAAAAGACACCCTGACCCGACTCTGTTCCGAAGTGAAATCCGCCCCTTCTTCCTTAAGCAATGCCAAAATTCCGTCCAATTGGGGACCTACGGCATAAGTGGGCCCTGACGCTCCAGAGTATGTATTGCCGGCGAACATCCCATCCGCCAAAAGATCCCTGCGCCTAACCCCGGAACGGCTCCCCCCTTCCGCATCGTCTTTTCCCTCCTGCGGATGATCCCGCATCCAGGACAGCCATGCAGGAGGATTGGCTGCGGCCCATTGCCTGTGAAGCAGAGTGCGCAACGGGGAATCATCGCCGGCCGCAGCCACTGCCAATGACCACTGTCCGGTCTGCCGCGCCCAGGCCACCACCGGACCCGCCTCGCGGCTGGACCAATGACCGGGCTCAGCTTTGGAACGGGCTTCATGATAGGAGGCCATGGCGGCAGCAATCCCGGAAGGACCCGTTGATGTCTCAGACCGGAGTCTGGTAAACGAGGCGAATACCTTTGCGACAGCCGGGAACTCCATGGACCGCTCCGCGAGCGATGCCTCATACCACCGCGAGGCCGCCGCCAAATCCCGGTTGCCCCAAAAACTCAGCATCCCCGCCACCGTGGGTTCGGTGGACTCAGGCGGCAGGCGGCCCACCCACTCAAGGGCAAGATCAGGGTTTTCCGCAGCTACATGCTCGAATAAAACGGCCACCAAGGCCTGCCTGGCTTCGGCGTCACCCATCTCCAGGGCCAACTGCAGCAGTATCTCCACCTGAGGCTGGGACAATGTTCCCAAAAGCCCCCAGGTCTTCAAATCGGGATACCATTTCCTGCCATTCCTGGTGAAGGTGCCACGCAATTGATCCAGAACGGCCTGTGCCTCAAAGTTCACCGGGCTGGGAGGAGCGGGACCTTCCGGAAGGGGACGGGTATCGTGGACCGGGACTTCGGCAACCTTTCCAGGCGCAGCGTTGGGGGAGGTTTGCGGAGACCCCGCTAACTGTCGCCAGAGGATCCATCCGGCGCCCAGTGTCGTCAGGAATGAGCCCCATCCGGTGATTCTGAAAATTGTCCGGTTCATGGTTTGAGTAGCTTCCTCACAGCTTCGATGTGTTTTCCCCGCGCATTCCGCTCCAGCAGCTGATCAATGTAGCTGATGGCCAAGGCCGGATTCCTTCGTTGAAGTAGAGCGGCATACTTCAACAGTTGATTGGGCACGTCTTTATGGTGCTCCGCCCCAAACGTGGATATAGTCCCCACAGCAGTCCGCAGACTTTCCTTTAATGGCACCAAGGCAGCTTCGGGGGAAATGGTCCGGTCCATCCAGTCGAGCGCCCATTCCGGGTCCATGCGAAGCCAGGAGCCAAGAATGGTTTGGGCCGCTTCCTCCTCCTGACCCGGTATGGCCTGACGCAGCCACCAATCCACCTTTTGCTTCGCAAGCTCATCTACGATGAGGTCTTTACCCATCTTCAATCTGTAAGCCGGCGCACCTACTGCTTCGGCGAACTTCCAGCGCTGGGCTGGATCGCGGGTGCCTTCCACCTGCTTCATTGCCGCAGGGAGGTCCATCTCCGCCATTTTTCTCAACACGGCAATCTGCAGGACAGTTCGCTGCTCCGGCGAATCCAGGTGCGCCAGCATCTCCATCATCGTTGTCAGGATCTCCTTGGATTTGATCCAGCTCACCGAAGAATCCAGCCATTTGAAACCATGCTGATTCACCAAATCGATCAACTGCCGGATGGCAGCAGGATCGCCCGTGCCTACCACATTGCTGGCCAATTCCGTGCCGCGCGAGATCAGCATCTCCTGCTTGGCCATGCGGCTGCCATTGTCCGATGGCGTCAGGAGTGCCGTTGACCAGTCCATCAGGAGTCGTGCGTTTTCACCTGCGTTGACCACCTTGGTATCCGTCCGGTTACCCAGCCCGCAGGTAGATTCGATGCACCGCCAAACTAGGTTGCTGATCGGCGACGCCCACCCCGCACCGGGGCCCGCCGCTTCCAGGAATTCACGTTCCTCCAGATGGGACATCAAAAAATCCAACGCCGCCGTTCCTTCAAGAGCAGCCCACGTTTTAAAAAAGTCCTCCGCCCAGGACCGCTTCAGAAATTCGTGCCAAGCGCGGGGAGACACCAGCTGCTTGAGTTTCGTGAGGGCCTGACCCGTCCGCCCGGGGGTGATTTGCGTGGCGTAAAAGTTTACGGTGGACCAGTCGTGCGGGTATTGCGGTCCTTCCACCAGCGCCGCGAGGCGTCGCACGATTTCATCCAGCGACAAGCCGTCCTTCAATGGTTCGCGCACTGGAACCGGCGGAAATTTCTGCCCCGCCGCGACTGCTGCCAGCGCAGGTTCCGGAGCTGGAACAGGCACAGCCGGTGGTGACTGCCAAAGCCGGACCGCCACGGGCCAGGCCCAAACCGCAGCCGCAGCCGCCGCTCCCGTGCCCATCGCTTTAAGCCATGGCAAGGCCTTCGCCATCACCGTCATTGGCCCAACGCCAGTCAAAGCATTGCGGGCCAATTCATTAGCCAGCAGGTTTATTCCCCCACCCGCAGCCCCGGCGGCGGCGTTGGCCTGATCCGCGGCCAGTCCCTTCATGATGACGACGGCGGAAATTCCGGTGCGGTGCCGGCCTAACGTGGCCCGCAATTTCTCCAAGGCACGACTGACTTTTTTGCGGGCGGCCTCGGTGGAGCAGCCGAGGGCTTTGCCCACGGCCTCGAAGCCGGTTCCTTCCGCACAACGCAGCAGGACGGCGGTGCGTTCCTCCAGTTTCAGTCGGGAAAGCGCTTCATCCACCTGCTCCCGGCAATCCATCCATGCGCTGGAAACGGGGTCGTCATTCAGGGAATAACAAGCCTCAGCCACAGCCGCCGGTTGTTCCCGGGCGATCCGGCGGAGTTCCTGTTTCATAAGATCACCCGCCGCGCGGGTCGCCCTTTGATGCAGCCAACCAGTCAGGGTGGCATCCGCCCGCAGGGAAGGCGCCCGCCGGGCCAGATCCACGAAGACGGCCTGCGCCGCTTCCTGCGCGAGCGCATATCGGCCATCGCATCGCCGCAGGGCCGCCGCCATCACCACGGGAGTCGTCTGATGCACGAGATTCGAGAAGGCCTGCTGGTCTCCCCCGACGTAGGCTTCCAACCACTGCCCCAGAGGTGCAGGATTGGCAGGCGGAAGGGATTCAGCAGGAGGATTCGCGGATGACATCAATGGAATGGCAGACGCCCAAGTGGCAAAGCGGACAAAAAAATGCAATCCCGGCCATTCCGTGTCCGGCAATCCTCCGCCACGGCGGGCAGGCGTCATTCCCCATTTGTCATTTTGGGAATCCCCTCTTCCCGTAGGGGCGATGTCACGGACTTATACATTGAAGGGAAGAGGCACCACCCCGCGGGGGCCGGAGGTGGAAATCGATTTTGCGGCGGAGCTCAATCCACAGCAATTGGCAGCGGTGACGGCGCCGCCGGGGCAGAGTCTGGTGATCGCGGGGGCGGGGAGCGGGAAAACGCGGACTCTGACTTACCGGGTGGCGTATCTTTTGAAGAATGCGGTGGCTCCAGAAAATATTCTGCTGCTGACCTTTACCAACAAGGCGGCCAGGGAGATGCTGGAACGGGTGGAGGCCCTCCTGCCGCAGCAGACGGCGGGCTTGTGGAGCGGGACGTTCCACTCGGTATGCAACCGGATCCTGCGGCGGCATGGCGAGTTGCTGGGACTGACGCGGAATTTCACGATCCTGGACAGCGATGACATGAAGTCGCTCCTGACAAAATCGATCAAGGAAAGCGGCGTGGCCAAGCAGGTGGAGGAGGACACCGGCGAGAAATTTCCCAAGGCCCAGGTGATCCTGGGATTGATCAGTCTGGCGGCCAATACGCTGACTCCCCTGAAGCGGATTATTGAACGGGACTTCAGCACGGATGCGGAGTTTGTCGCGGGGATCAGCAAGGTGGCGGCGATTTATGCGGAGAAAAAAGCCAAGGCGAATTCGGTGGATTTCGATGATCTGCTGGCGCGGACCCTGACGCTTTTCCGGGAGCAGCCGGCGGTGCTGGCGCAGTATCAATATCAATTCCAGTTCATCCTCGTGGACGAGTATCAGGACACCAATAGCCTGCAGGGGGCGCTGATCGAGGCGCTGGCGGGACAGCATGGGAATGTGATGGTGGTGGGAGATGATGCGCAGAGCATCTATGCCTGGCGCGGGGCGGATTTCCGCAATATCATCGACTTCCCCAACCGCCACGAAGCGGCCCAGGTTTTCCGCATCGAGACGAACTACCGCAGCGTGCCGGAGATCCTCGAACTGGCGAATGAAGCGATCAAACTGAACGAAAAACAGTTCCCGAAAACCCTGCAGGCGGCGCGGCCCCGGGCCCAGATGAAACCGGTGGTGGCCGCGCTCTACACGCCGCAGGAACAGGCAGCGTTTGTCTGCCAGCGGATGCAGGAACTGCACGACGAGGATGGCATCGCCTACTCCGATATGGCGGTGCTCTACCGGGCCCATTTCCAGAGCATGGATGTGCAGCTGCAGCTGACTTCGGAGAATGTGCCCTTCCAGATCACCAGCGGGCTGAAGTTCTTTGAGCTGGCGCACATCAAGGATTTCTCGGCATTCCTGAAGTTCGCGGTCAACCCGCGGGATGAGGCGGCGTTTGACAGGCTGGTGCAACTGCTGCCCGGAGTGGGCGCGGGATCGTCCGCGAAGATGTGGGCCGCCTGGCTGGCCAGCGCACCGGCCCAAACCGGTCAAACCCCGAAGTCATTTTCCGCCATTTTTGAAAAGATCAAGGTGCCGCCCCGTGCCGAAAAGGATTGGCAGCAACTGGGCTGGACCATGGATGAATTTGTCCATGAGGACGGCACCCTGCGCGATCCCCTCGCGGTGATGACCAGCATCCAGGAGGGTATTTATCTGGCCTACATGAAGGCGACGTTCGATAACTTCGAAGCGCGGCGTCAGGATCTGGAGCAATTCATGCGGTTCGGGTCGCGCTTCCCCACCGTGGAGGAAATGCTGGGCGAACTGTCGCTGCTGAGCGGGCCGGAGGCGGCGGAAGGGGCAGCCAATTCCAGTGGCAAGGAAAATCAGGACGCCGTGACCCTCTCCAGCGTGCACCAGGCCAAAGGGCTGGAGTGGAAAGTGGTATTTATCATCTGGCTGACCGATGCCATGTTTCCCAACCTGCGTGCGGCGGAATCGAATGGCGGCGAGGGTATGGAAGAGGAGCGCCGGCTGTTTTACGTGGCAGTCACCCGGGCGATGGACCAGCTTTACCTGACTTGGCCCCGCCTGTGGCCCAAAGCCTACACGGGTGACGCTTGGCAAATGCCGAGCCGCTTTTTGGAAAGCCTGCCGCCCGGCTCCGTGGACGAATGGCGGATTGGCCGTTGAGGACTGGTGGGTGCAACGGGCTGCACTCCCGAATATTGGGCTTTACCAGAGCACAAGAAAGTTTACTATAATTACCATAATAAATCTTCAACTTCCCTCTTTGGCTCCTGTTTCGTATTAATCCTCGATTCCCTTCCGAACCGCCGCGATCCGGCGGATGTGTCCATGAAGCGCGCCCCCTTTTTCACTATCCCGGCATGAAGTTCCCTGCTGCCTTTTTACAGCTCGGAGGGATCAGTCTCTGGTTGATGTTCGTGGCGCCGGCCGGGGCGCAATCGCCCGGGGATCTGACCGGTCTGCTCGAGGCAAATCCTGATCTGCGTGATCCGGCCCAACGATCCCGGGTGACGGCGGGGATGAAAGGAATCGAGGAGGCAAGGAAACAACGGGCCCGGGCCGCAGCCGCCCGGCAGGGATTGCCGGAACGCCGCTCCGGGCCGGGGGGAAGATACTCTGAATTGGTGGACTGGGTGGATGGCAAACCAATGTACCTTACTACCAACAATGGGAACGCGGCAATATCCACCGGGGTTGATCTGCTGCGACCCGCGCCCTACTCGCTCTCGGGATCAGGGGTCATCATCGGACTCTGGGACGGCGGGGCCGCCCGCTCAAGCCACGCTGAATTCGGGGGCCGCGTCACCGTCAAGGACGCCTCTTCGGTCATTGATCACGCCACCCACGTGGCGGGCACCCTGGGCGCCAGCGGGGTGGTGCCCTCGGCCCGCGGAATGGCCTCTGCCGCGACGGTGGATTCCTACGACTGGAACAGCGACGCTTCGGAAATGATTTCCCGGGGAGCGGTCGTGGCGGGTGACCCCGGGAAAATCCAGCTTTCGAATCACAGCTATAACTACATCGGCGGTTGGAACTACATCGGAGGCTCCGTCACCTGGGAATGGCATGGTTCGGGCACTTCCAGCACCTCGGTGGAGGATGACTTTGGCCGCTATAATACCTACGCCAGGGATGCCGACTCCATGGCCTACAACGCGCCCTATTACCTTGTCTTCCGCAGTGCCGGCAATGAACGGAGCGACAATCCCTCCACCGGACAGTCGGTCGCCCTGACACCCGGCGGCACCGCCGTGACCTACGATGCAGCCACGCATCCGGGAGGGGATGGCGGCTATCGTGGGGGATACGACACCATCGGGTTCAACGCCCTCGGAAAAAATGTGATTACAGTGGGCTCAGCCTCCGACGCCGTGGCCGGCGGCCTCCGCACCCCTACGCAGGCTGATGTCAGCTATTTCTCCTCGTGGGGCCCGACCGATGACGGGCGCATCAAGCCTGACGTTGTCGCCAATGGGGACAGCCTCTACTCCACCCTCGGCAGCAGTGACAATGCCTACGGCGCCTACAGTGGCACCAGCATGGCCAGCCCCAATGCCTGCGGGTCGGCCAGCCTGCTGATCGAACTCTACAACCGCCTCTTCCCGGGCCAGGCCATGCGATCCAGCACCCTCAAGGGCCTGCTGATCCATACCGCCGATGACCGGGGAACCCCCGGGCCGGACTATCAGTATGGCTGGGGTCTGGTCAATGCCAAGGCTGCTGCTGATGTCATCCGGATTTCCCATGATGCGCCTGACACGGCCACCCTGGTGGAGAATCAACTGACCTCCTCGCTCCTGACCCGCAGCCATCCTTTTGCGTGGGACGGCGTTTCTCCTCTCCGCGCGACCCTGTGCTGGACCGATCCCGCGGGGACGGCCGCCACCGCGGTGGACTCCCGCAGCCCGCGGCTGGTGAATAATTTGAACCTCAAAATCATTGCTCCGGATGGCACGGAATACCGGCCTTACGTCATGCCATTTGTGGGCACGTGGACGCAGTCTTCGATGGCCCTGCCCGCCACCACCGGCATCAATAACACCGACAACGTCGAGCAGATTTACATCGCGGCGCCGCCCCTTCCCGGCACGTGGCAGGCCGTCGTCAGCATTCCCGCCAGCCCCACGGCCACCCAGCACTATTCGCTGCTGATGTCAGGCACCGCTCCGGCCGCGCCCCTCCCGCCCGAACTGGTCTCGATTACCCCTGACTCCGCGGCTTCCGGCCTGATGACCGTCACCCTTTCCGGGGCGAATTTCAGGAGCGGAGCTTCGGTGAAGTTCACCCTCGCGGGCCACAACGATGTCCATGCCGCCCTCTCCACGACCACCACCACTACCCTCAGCGGATCACTTGATGTCACCGGAATGGTCTCCGGTTTGTGGAATGTCACCGTGACCAATCCTGACAACCAATCCAGCACCCTGCCGGCCTCCTTTGCGGTGACCGGCACCCTCTGGAGCCAGAATTTCGACACGGAGGCTCCCGCCTGGACCGCCAGCGCCAACACCGGCAGTTCCAATTGGGCACCTGTCACCAGCCAAAGCCACACGTCTGCCACCGCTTGGTTTGCTTCCGGTCCCGCCACCAAGAACACTGACAATCTTGTGAGCGAACCCATCAGCATTCCAGCCAATGCGTCCCGGTTGAAGCTCAGCTTCTGGCAACAATACAATCTCGAATCCCGCAACGATGGCGGGGTGCTGGAATTCTCCATCAATAATGGTGCATGGTTCCGGGTCACCAACACCGGCAGCGCAGAATCCATCAGCAGTGGTGGCTACAATGTCACCATGCGCACGCCCACCGGGAGCAGCGCCAGCCGGAATGAGTTCGCAGGAAACCCCGCCTGGTCCGGTGACAGTGGCGGCAGTTTTTCCAAGGTCATCGTCTCCCTCACCGATACCGCCAAGTATGCCGGCAAGTCCCTGCGGGCCCGCTGGCGGCTGGGCACCAATGGCTCCATCGCGAGTCCAGCCGGATGGTTCGTCGATTCCGTGGAACTGACCGGAACCAGCGGACTTCTGAATCAAGCCCCCAGCCTCACCACCCCGGCGGAGGCCACGCCACCACTGGTCACGGGGATGACAACCGAACTCTCGGTTACCGCGGCCGATGATGGAGGTGCCGCCGGACTCACCTATACGTGGTCGGCCACGGGAGGCTCCTCCGAGCTGCCGGTGGGTTTCAGCGAGAATGCGAATAACGCGGCGCAGCTGACCACCGCCACCTTTCCCTCGGCCGGCGATTATTCCCTGCTGGTCACGATTCGCGACACCTCCGGTGCCACCGCCACAGGCAGCGTGGAGGTCAGTGTCACTCAAACCCCCTCGCAGATAACCGTCTCGCCCGCTTCGGCCAGTTTGGTCTACGGCGCTACCCAGTTGTTCACCGCCGCCGTGCAGGATCAGTTTGGCGACCCGCAACTCCCCTTGCCTGACTTGGACTGGAGCGCCAGCGGGGGAGGAACGATTGATGCTTCGGGCACGTTCACTGCACAGGAGCCGGGCGGACCTTTTACCATGAAGGCCACCCATGGCACCGTATCCGGCAGTTCGTCAGTGACCATCAATCAGGCTCCAGCCAGCATCATCCTGTCAAACCTTGCCCAGACCTTCGATGGCGGTCCCAGAAGAGTCACCGCGACCACACTCCCTGCCGGGCTCCCGGTTGAAATCAGCTACAACGATGCCGCAGCCGCGCCATCGGAATTCGGCAGCTACACCGTTCAGGCCACCATTACCGATCCCAACTATACCGGCAGCGCCACCGCCACCCTGACCATTACCGGCCTTCCTCTGGCCAATTGGGAAGCCCAGCAGTTTACGACCGCACAGATCAGCAGTGGAGCGGCAGCGGATCTCGCCGACCCGGATGAGGATGGTCTGACCAACCTGTCCGAATACGCCCTTGGGACAAATCCCCTCTCGCATACCCCTTCCCTGATTTCCCATCTGGATGGAACCGGACTCTGGATGAGCTTCGACCGCCCCAAAGGATTGCCGGATGTGATTTTTCACGCCGAATCCTCCCTCGACCTTGAGACGTGGACTCCGCTGAATTTGGAAATCATTGCCGATGGGCCGGTCCAAACCGTCCGGGTCCGCAGCCCGGACGCCGCGACAGACCGGACTGGATTTATCCGGGTCCGCTTCACCCGTCCCTGATCAGGCAGGTCCCAAGGTCGGGCCATAGGCTCACTCTGACGTCCGGTGTCCCACCCTCCGCAAGCTGCCAATCATTCCCAGCAGGGCAGTCACACCGGCCGGGATGAGCAGAGTATGGTAGGACCATTCATGAAAACAGGCCGCTCCGGCCACGGCACCGCCGAGAAATCCGGAAATGACGGAAAAACAGAGTTTCCACCGGCGGGCGTCGGTGGGCAGTCCCCGCAGAGCCTGACCAATCAGGATGCCGAGATCGGTAAACAGTCCGGAAAGATGGGTGGTACGGATCAAGGAGCCACTGAAAGCCGCGACCAGGGCATTTTGCAGGCCGGTAGCAGCACAGGTCAGGAAGACGCCGGCGATGAACTGGTGCTCCAGCAGAGGCACCGCAGCCGCCAGCATGATGGATTCCACCCACAGCACGACATGGTAGCGTGCGCCGGGTTTCATGCCCCCCACTCCCAGCAGCAGGCCACAGAGGGACGCCCCCGCCACAAAAGCCAGCAGAATGCCCCCAAGGTGCAGGACGTTGGAGGCTTTCCCGCCAGCGAGGGCGGCCCCGAGATACGTGGTGACTCCAGTCAGGTGGGTGACCGCTTCATGGGTAAAGCCAAGCACCCCGGTCACATTGATCATCCCAGCCAGAAAGGCCAACAATCCCGCGCCAGGCCAGACCCAGCGCGGAAGGGAGTTGATCATTCCAGCCTGTTACTGTGAGCAGGAGTTCGTGCCAAGGGACAATTTCAGGATTGAATACTGCGTTCGCCGGCCCGGGCGAGCAACAGGGCCAGAGCAGGATCATGCTGCACAATCTGGCGCACCAGGGAACGAAGCTCGTCCTCGCCTCCAAAAGGATCCCGTGGAGACAGAGGGGGCCGCGCTACCGCCCGGGAGATGGTCGGACGGATGATCCGTGGCGGAACATCGATGATTGGAGTGGAGTTCATAAGTTGGGTTGAGGTGAGGTAGGTTTAGGTTGGGTTGAGGAGAGAATGGGATGGTGAATCAGGAAGGAACCGTGGCCGCGGGCGGCAGGGCACCGACCCCGGGCAGGCCCTTCTGAATGGCCAGTTCCCTGAGCTTTTCGCGCAACAGGATGCCGGCGGTGTCGGCGGCATTTTTGCCGTAAAATCCCGAAATGGAGAGATTTTCGAGCATGACGCGGATCGGATCCGTCACCGAAAGGGTGATCTGGATGGTGTCGATCTTATTTTTCTCGCGAGCCATATGCCAAAACTATGGCATACAAATGCCACGGTTTCGCCATTCCCGCAAGATTCTTTTTCAGTTTTTACGGCAATTCTGAGACACGAATAACGTGCCACTCTCACACCTGAGAGAATCGCACCCTAAGGTTGCAGGGCACAAAAAAGCCGGAGACCCATAGGTCTCCGGCGGGATCAAACGCGGCCCAATCAGGCCACGCGCGGAAGCATTGTTCAGGACAAGATACTCAAGCTCAACAAGTAAACCATCGCTGCACAGCAGGTCAAGGCCGCTACCAGAATGAGTTTTTCCAGACGGGCATGGTCTTGTTGCTGCTCAGGTTTCATAGTCTTGGAGAATTTGGTCGAATTTAAGGGGAAAGCCGTAACGAGTCTAAATTTGCATAATTTTCGAAACGCGCAACTGATTTTAGAGATTTTTATCAAAATTATTACTCTTTATTGAGAATTCCGAAATCAAAGTCCAAAAAATCCACCAATCCAACAGGAATTTCTGCGTGTGATATCACTTGAAAAAATCATCTTAAGGAGTATTTTCCATAATTACTCATGGAAACCTCCCTCGACTCCCTCCAGTTTTACGTCAAAGTAGTGACCGGATTGCTTTTGCTGCTCAATCTCGCGCTGCTGATGTCGATCCGCTTCGGAATGGGCTGGGCAAAACAACTCACCGCAAGCCTGCCTGAACCCGAACGTTTTCCTGTGTGGCAAAAGGCGAGCCGCGCCTTGGGAATTCTGATCATCGTAGTCATCGCCATCAACGCTGCCGCCATTTTCACCAATTACCAACTGCGGCAGTCGGCAGATGCCGTGCAAGGGGTGTCCACCGGTTCCGGCATCGTGCTCAGCCAGTAGGACGCGGCGCCCTGATGCCTCCCCCCGTCCCCCACTTTTTCAGTCGATTTGTTTCGTAGTCGTTGGTTCAGCAAACAAGGCACTCCGTGAACGGGGTGCCTTGTTTGTTTTCAGACCAAGCCACCGACACTGAAAATGCTGTAACCTCGGCCCGGAGGGCAAACGTCACAGGAGGAGAACGGTCGAAGTGGCCGCTCCGCTCCCCATCGTCTTTCCATGATTGCCCTGCCTTTTCCCGCTTTCCTGGTTTCTCCCGCCCGCGGAGAAGTCGGGGATCCTCCTGTCCGGACTATGATGGCGCCTTCTCCTGATCTCCCCTTGGTGCTGGCGGCACGCAGCGGGGACATGGCTGCTTTTGGAGGCTTGGTGGCCACTTACAAGTCACGCGTTTTCGGCATCGCCGGAAAGTATGCGCGGAATCACCACGAACTGGAGGATCTGGCGCAGGACATTTTTATCAAAGCATGGAAAGGACTCCCCAGTTTCCGCGCGGAGGCTCCTTTTGAACACTGGCTGATGCGGCTGGCGGTGCGCGCCTGTTATGATTTCCTGCGCAAAAACCGGACCCGCCGGGAAAAGGAAGTTTCCCGCGATGCCCTGCTGGAGGGCGGTCATCCCGGCTTGGATGGCATCGGAGCCCCGGAAATGGCCGAGGAAACCGAAGCCCTGCTGGAAGTGCGCCGCGCCATGGCCCTGCTCGCTCCCAAGGAACAGCTCGTGATCACCCTGCTGGAGTTGGAAGAACGTCCCGTACGGGAAGTGGCCGAGTTGACGGGCTGGTCCGAAACCAACGTCAAAGTCCGGGCGTTCCGCGCCCGGAAATCCCTCAAAAAGTACATCCAGCGGTTACGACAGTCCCCTGCCCCGTGCGATTGACCAACGGGCCCCACTGCACTAAACCGCCCAAGCCGGCCAGTGCCCCACTTTTTATGAACGAAGAAAACCTCCAACACCTGCTCCAACAGGCCCGCCGCGCCCAAGGGCAGCTGGACCTGTCGGCTCAGGCCTACGGGTTTGAAACCCGGCTCTCGGCCCGGCTGGCCGATCTCGAACGGCGCGGTCCGGGCATGATACAGCTCCTCTGGCGCGCCGTGGGCGGCTGCGCCGCCCTCGTCGGCATGTTGGCCGTCTGGTTCATTTTGTCCGCCGCGCCCCAAGCCGCGGAAGACGATCTCGCGGGCTTCTGGGACAGTGGCCAGGCATCCTACGACAGCGAAATCCTCAACTGAAATCTGACTGATATGCGCTGGCGGCTCTACTCGGGAATTGGTGCGATCTTTGTCCTCGGCAGCGTGGCCGGTGGCATGATCGGCATCAACGCCGAGCGGGAACGGCTCCGCAAATTCGAGCGGGAAGGCCCGGCCCTGCTCATGGACGGCCTGGCCAAACGGCTGGAAGACGAACTCAAACTCGACCCCGTCCAGTCGCGCCGCGTCAAGGAAATCTACGCCGCCAACCGCCCGCAGCTCCAACAAATGGAACGCGAGCGCCGCCGCCGTCTCCGCCAGATGCTGGATGCCACCCAGCCGCAGATTCTGGAAATCCTGACCCCGCCCCAGAAAGAACGCTACCAGCAGCTCCAGCAAAAACTGCAACTGCGCCTGCGCCTGCGTGAGCCCGGCAAAGCCCACGAGCCTTCGCCGGCGGTGCTTCCACCGGCTGCCCCGCGCACGTGAAATGGGGTAGCCATCGAGACGGAGAGGGATATAGGACTCCTTGGACAGGAATCCGGTAGGAACGCATCCGGGCGGCCCGTCCGGTCCGGCCCCCTCTTCCAGCCCCTGCATGACCCTCTCCACCCCTCTGGAAACCCTGACCGTGCCTGACAAGCGGCTGCGGAAAGCCCTGATCGCCGGCGGGTTCCTCACCGTCGGTGATGTCCTGACCCACTATCCATTCCGTTATGAGGACCGCACGGCCTTCGACGGCTGGCCGGATGGCATCACGGAAGCCGGCCCTGCCCTTTGCCTTCAGGGCGTGATCACGGATGTCCAACTCAAACGTGCGGGTCCCGGCCGGCCATTTGTGGTGGTCACCCTCGCCCCTCCGGGCCGGGAAGACACCGAAGGACTTGAGGGGCTGCAGGCCTTCGCCGCTCCGCTCACGCTGCGATGGTTCAATATGCCCTTCATCGCCAAATCCTTTGCGGCTGACCAGGACATCATTGTCTACGGCAAACCCAAACCCGCCAAACGCGGCGGCCTGGTGATCGACCACCCGGAGTTTGAAATTCTGAACGACACCCCCACCGAAGAAGCCAGCATCCATCTCCAACGGATCGCGCCCATCTACGGCGCCCGCGAAGGCGTTCCCCAAAAATCACTCCGCCGCGCGGTCTGGCAATTGCTGGAGCAGCTGGAGGATGAATCCGTGCCGGACCTGCTCCCGGAGCCATCCGCCCAAGGCGAATTTGCCGGACAATCCCGCGCCCAGGCCCTCCGGTCCATCCATTTCCCGAAAAACCTTCCGGACAAGGACCGCGCCCGGCGCTACCTCGCCTTGGAGGAGTTTTTCCTGCTCCAGCTGAACGTGCTCCGCCGCCGCCAGCAATGGGACGCCTTGGCGGGAGCCAGCCATTGCGGCCCCGGAAAACTGCTCACCCACTGGCTGGAGGCCCTGCCCTTTCCCCTGACCGGAGCCCAGCAACGGTCCATCGCCGAGATCCGCGAAGACCTCGCCCGCGCCCGCCCCATGAACCGGCTGCTCCAGGGCGATGTCGGCAGCGGGAAAACCTTCGTCGCCATGGCTGCCATGCTCCTGGCGGTGGAAAGCGGCTGCCAGGCCGCGCTGATGGCTCCTACCCAGATCCTTGCCGAACAGCATTATCTCAACTTCCGGCGCTGGCTCGATCCGCTCGGCCTCCGGATCGGGCTGCGCACCGCCTCCCGCAAGGAAGACGGCTTCGATCCTCTCTTCACCGGCGGCCATCACCGCCCGCAAATCCTGATCGGCACCCATGCCCTCCTGCACGGCGACTCCGAGTTGCCCGACCTGGGGCTCGCCGTCATTGATGAACAGCACAAATTCGGCGTCGAGCAACGCGCCCGCCTCGTCCGTCAGGGCATTGCCCCGCACGTGCTGGTGATAACCGCCACCCCCATTCCACGGACCCTCACCATGACGGTCTACGGCGATCTCGATGTCTCCCTGATCGACGAACTCCCAGCCGGACGCCGGCCCATTGTCACTGCCGTGCGGGAACAGCCCGACCTCACCCAGGTCGCCTCATTTCTGAAACAACAATTCGAAGCGGGCCGCCAGGCCTACCTCGTGTATCCTCTCATTGACGAAAGCGATGCCCTCGACCTCAAGGCGGCCACCAAGGAACACGCCACCTGGGAAAAAAAGCTCGCTCCCCATCCGGTGGGACTGCTGCATGGCCGCCTCAAGCCGGACGAAAAAGAGGAAGTGATGCGCCGGTTCCGCGCCAACGAGTTCGCTGCCCTGGTCTCGACCAGCGTCATCGAAGTCGGGGTCGATGTCCCCAACGCCTCCGTCATGATCATTTTTGAAGCCGAACGTTTCGGCCTCGCGCAGCTCCACCAACTCCGGGGGCGCATCGGACGGGGTTCGCATAAAAGCTTCTGCATTCTGGCCACCAGCGGCAAGAATCCTGAAGGCCTCCAGCGCCTCCAGACGCTCGCCGCCACCAGTGACGGTTTTGCGGTCGCCGAGGCCGATCTGCTCCTCCGCGGCCCTGGCGATCTCCTCGGCTCCGCCCAAAGCGGTATCGGCCATCTCGTCCTGGGTGACCTCGTCCGCGATACCGCCCTCGTGCGCCTCGCCCGCCGCCTTGCCGCACAGGTCCTCGCCACCGGGGATCCTGTCCCCACGACCGAACCCGGCGGTCCGGATTCCCCTGGCGGACGCGGATCAAATGCCGGGTTCAGCCCAGCCTGACTTGGGGGATATCGGTGAATGCACCCGGGATGTCAGGGGTTGCCACCGGCGCGACTTCCAGGATTCAACCAGTGACAGGTCCCCTGCGCTGTGGTGGCGCCTCGGCACGGAACTGGGTCGGCGTCACACTGGTCACCCCACGGAACGACCGGGTAAAGGCGCTGTGATCGTAATAACCGCATTCCTGGGCAATCCTGGCCACGGAGTGGTCTGTTTCCCGGAGCATCCGCGACGCGGCGGCAATCCGGGTTTTCGTAATCAGCTGGATTGGGGTGATGCCGAAGATCCGTTTCACCAGCCGGGCAAACCGGGCCACTGGCAGACCCGCCACCGCCGCCAGTTCCGAAGGCGTGAGGGGCTCCGCATAACCGGTTTCCAGCCGGTGCAGCGCCTTGGCGAGCTCCGCCGGAATTTCCCTTGGCCGGATGGGCGAGCGCACGTCCTGGGAGATGCCGATGATCCCGGTGACCACCCCGGCGGGAGAGAGGACCGGCAGCTTGGTGGTGAGGCACCAGACGGGTTTGTGCGGCGCATACCACTGGAGCTCCAGCCGCTCGATGATGGCGCGTCCCGTCCGCAGCACGGAGGCATCCTGCTCCGCCGGAATGCGGCCGAAATCCCCCGGGCAGACATCGCTGGGCCGCCTCCCTATCATTTCGTGTTTTCCCTTGAGACCGTGCCGCTCCACGAGGGAATGATTCACTGCGACATACCGCCCCCGGTCGTCCTTGATGAAGAATGCAAGGTCTGGCGTGTGGTCGAACAATTGCTCCAGCAGACGCGGATCCACGCCCGCTCCCTCCCCGAAGGCGGCGTGGTGGAGGGAGGGAGTTGTGCTGACTTTCATAGGACCGTGCGCGTCAGGGCCAAGCCCAGACGGGAGTTTTATTGCAGGATATAGATCACGTTGCCATCATTCCGCTTCATTCTTTTTCCATGAAAATCACCCGCATCCTTGCCTACCGCGTCGAACTGCCGCTCCACGAGACCACCTACAAGTGGTCCGGCGGCAAATCCGTCACCGTTTTCGACAGCACCATCGTCCGGGTGGAAACCGATACCGGCCTGGCCGGTCATGGCGAAGTCTGTCCGCTCGGCCCCTTCTATCTTCCCGCCTACGCGGAAGGCGTCCGCGCCGGCCTCCGCGAACTTGGTCCTCACCTCATCGGTCAGGACCCCCGCGAACTCGTCAAACTGAACCACCGCATGGATGCCGCCCTGAAGAGCCATCCCTACGTGAAATCCGGCATCGATATCGCCTGCTGGGACATTCTTGGCCAGGCCACCGGCCTGCCCGTGTGCGTGCTGATGGGCGGCCGCTACGGGGAAAGTGTCCGGCTCTACCGCGCCATCTCCCAGGAGTCTCCTGAGGAAATGGCGGCCAAAGTCGCGGGCTACCGCGCCCAGGGTTACACCCGCTTCCAACTCAAGGTCGGGGGCGATCCCGATACGGATATCGCGCGCATCTACGCCGTCGCAGCCCAGCTCCAGCCCGGCGACCGCCTGGTCGCCGATGCCAATACCGGCTGGGTCCAGCACGAAGCGGTGCGCATCGCCAAAGCCGTGCGCGATGTCGATGTCTATATCGAACAGCCCTGCCTCACCTACGAGGAATGCCTCGCCGTGCGCCGTCAGTGCCCGCATCCCTTTGTGCTCGATGAAAACGTCGACGGGCTCGACATGCTGATCCGCGCCAAAGGGGATCTCGCGATGGATGTGGTCAATCTGAAGATCAGCAAACTCGGCGGCCTCACCAAAATCAAGCAGGCCCGCGACCTCTGCGTCAGCATGGGGATCGCCATGACCCTCGAGGATTCGTGGGGCGGCGATATCACCACCGCCGCCATTGCCCATCTGGCCCACAGCACCCCGGAGGAATTCCGCTTCACCAGTACCGACTTTAACAGTTATGTCACGGTCTCCACCGCCGACGGCGCCCCGCAGCGCGTCGATGGATTCATGGCCGCCAGCACCGCTCCCGGTCTCGGCATCACGCCGAAAATGGACGTGCTCGGAAAGCCAGTGGTGATCGTGGAATAAACGTCCCAACCCCGCCCTTCCCATGGCCCCGCTTTCAAAACCGATTGGATGGACCGCCTTCCGGATCCTCCTCGCCAACCTGACCGGCCCATGGGGAATCGCCTCCCTCAAAGCGGCGGAGCCCTCCGGCGCCCCCGCTGGGCTGGAGTTGATCAATCAGCGGAACTGCACCGCCTGCCACACGGCCTCGGCGGCGCAATCCGCATGGCTGACCCCGGCCGCGGCTCCCCGGCTGGAGAACGTGGGCCACCACGCCAACGCGGCATGGCTGCAGCGCTTTCTGGCTTCCCCGGAAACGGTGAAGCCCGGCACCTCCATGCCCAACCTGCTGCGGGGCGATATCGGAAAGGCGGAGGCTCTGACCCATTATCTTTTGTCAAAGGGCCCACCGGGGCCGCAGCCCGCCTTTCCTGACAAAGCGGCGGCGGCCCGCGGGGAGAGCCTCTATCACCGCATCGGCTGCGTCGCCTGTCATGATCCGCAGAACGGAAGCGCGCCCCCCGCCGGTTCCGTGCCGCTGCCCCGCATGGAGGAAAAATGGGCCTTCGACGGATTGCGGAAATTCCTCATGGATCCCCTCGCGACCCGCCCGTCGGGCCGGATGCCTTCCCTGAACCTGACTTCGGCGGAGGCCGCCGACCTCGCCCACTATCTGCTCCGGGGCACCAAAGTCCCGGCCGCCGTGGAAGCCAGTTTCTACTCCGCCCGGTTGCGCGCGCTGGAAGATCTGGACCGGACCGAAACCACCCGCACCACCCCGGCCCCCGGTTTGACCGCCGGAGCGCCGCTGCTGGGAGGAGGACCGGCCGTCCGCCTGACGACGTGGCTCAATGTGGAAACTGCCGGCCGATATCGTTTCTTCCTCACCGCCAGCAGCGCCAGCCGGTTTGCCATCAATGGCAACTGGGTCATGGGGGAGAACACGTGGGAATCGTCCCAGGTCGCGGAAAATCACTTGGTGGATCTCAAAGCCGGATGGCACGGACTGAAGGTCGATTTCGTGAAGCGCGGCAACAAGGAACCGTCCCTGACGGTGGAATGGGAAGGCCCGGGGATTCCCCGCAGTCCGGTTCCGGCCAATCTGCTAAGCAGTGAAGAGGAACCCGTCGTCCTCCGGCCGGATTTCAAACCGGATCCCGCCAAAGCGGAACAGGGCCGCGCCATCTACATCGCGATGAACTGCGCGGCCTGTCACGAGGCCAAACCCGCCGCCCCGGCCCCGCCCGTCCTGGCCGCGCTGACTTCCGGCAAGGGATGTCTCGCCGAAACCCCTCCCGCGCCGCTGCCGCACTATCATTTCGACGGAGCGCAGCGGGCCGCCCTGGGGGAAGTCCTCCGCACCTTGAATGCCGCCGCCCTGGCCCCGCCGACGCCGCAGCAAAATCTTTCGCTTACCCTGGCAAATTTCCGCTGCACCCAGTGCCACGTCCGGGATGGTCAGGGCGGAGTGCCTGCCGACCTCGACGGCTTTTTCACCTCCAATACCGACGACGTCGGCGATGAAGGCCGCCTCCCGCCCAAACTGGATGGCACCGGCGACAAACTCCGTCCCGAATGGATCCGCCGGGTCCTGACCGAAGGCGCGGCAGTCCGGCCCTATCTGAATACCCGGATGCCGCAGTTCGGAGCCGCCCACACGGCCCATCTCGCCGATCTGCTGGTGTCGCTCGACCGCAAGGCGGACCCGGTTCCCCCTTCGCCGGACGCTCCCGGCATCCAGCGCGACGCCGGACGCAAGATCACCGGCACCGATGGACTCTCCTGCATCGGCTGCCATCAATTCAACCGGCAGCCCGCCCACGCTCTGCAAGTCCTCGACCTGACGACTTCCACCCAGCGCCTCAACGAGGACTGGTTCCGCCGCTTCCTGCGCGCCCCCAACCGCTTCAACCCCGGCACCCGTATGCCCGCGCTCTGGCCCGGCGGACACAGCCTGCTTCCTGCTCTGCTCGAAGGCGACACCGACCGCCAGCACGCCGCCCTCTGGACCTATCTGGCGGACGGCCCGCAGGCCAAATTCCCGGAAGGGCTCAGCCGGCAAAACATGGAATTGGTGGTGGGAGGCGAAGCCGTGGTCTATCGCGGCAAACTGTGGGAAGCCGGATTCCGCGGCATCGCGACCGGTTATCCCGGTCAGCTGAATGCCGCCTTCGATGCGGAGGAACTACGGCTCGCCCTCGTATGGAAGGGCCGGTTTCTCAATGTCTCTCCCCACTGGAGCAGTCAGGGCATGGGCCGGATCCGTCCGCTGGGCGACGACCCCGTGCTCTTCCCCCACGGCCCGGCCTTCGCGATCCTGACCAATCAAACCGACCCCTGGCCTGCGGTGACAACCGGAACCGCCGGGATGAAATTCCACGGCTATCAACTCGACACCCTGAAGCAGCCGGTCTTTCTTTACACCATCGCGGGGACGGATATCGAAGACACCCTGACACCTCTAACCGGCCCCGTAGTTCAGGGATTCCACCGCACGATCAAATTCAACAGCCCCACCCCGGCCGGCCTCCATCTACGGGCTGCTGCCGGCACCCTGACCAAACCAGGGGAAGGCCAGTGGCGGCTCAACGGCACCCTGACGCTGCGGCTACCCGCCGTCCCCACCGCCTTCGTGCGGGGCAAGGGGGAACAACAGGAATTGATCGTGCCGGCCCCGCCCGCCGGGACCACTCCCACCCTGGAAATTGACTATGCCTGGTAAACCCTCACTCCTCCGCCTGACTCTTTGCCTCCTGCTCGCGACAGGCCTCCTCAGTCCCGGCCTGTCCCGCGCCGAGGATGAATGGCTGACTTACCAAGGCAAACGTGGGCCCGGCAAAGGCAAACAGATCGTCTTCGTCACCGGCGATGAGGAATACCGTTCGGAGGAATCCATGCCCGCCATGGCCCGCCTGCTCGCCACCCGGCACGGCTTCACCTGCACCGTACTTTTCCCGATCAACCCGGAAACCGGAACGATTGATCCCCAGATCAATAACAACATCCCCGGTTTGGATGCCCTGAAGACCGCCGACCTCATGGTCGTCTTCACCCGCTTCCGGCACCTGCCGGAGGAGCAGATGGCAAAGTTCGTGGATTATGTGAATTCCGGACGCCCTGTCATCGGCATCCGCACCGCCACCCACGCCTTCGACTACGACAAATTCCAGAACGAAAAGTTCGCGGAATGGGCCTGGCGCGGGCGGAACAAGGAGTTTGCCGGCGGCTTCGGCCGGCAGGTGCTCGGCGAGACCTGGATCGACCACTATGGCGGCTACCGCAGCCAAAGCACCCTCGGCATCATTCCCCCTGATAAAAAAGATCACCCCATCCTGCGCGGAATCGGCCGCCTCTGGGGTCCCGGTCATGCCTACGCCGTCACCACCTTGTCAGGCGACAGCCAGCCGCTCGTCCTCGGCCAGCCCCTGACCGGCCTGAAACCCACCGATCCGCCCGACCCGGAAAAACCGCCCGTCCCCGTTGCCTGGACCAAGACCTTCACCGGCACCTCCGGCAAACCGGCCCGTGTTTTCACCACCACCATGGGCTACGGCGAGGATTTCAAGGAAGAGGGCGTGCGGCGGATGTTCGTCAATGCCTGCTATTGGGCTATGGGCATGGAGGACAAAATCCCTGCCAAATCCGACGTGACGGTGCCCGGCGGCTATGCGCCCAAAGCCAGCGGGTTTGCCGCCTACCGCCGCGGCCTCAAGCCCTCCGATCTCCGGCAGGACATCAACACCGACAATCTCGCGGAGATGGAGCCCAATGAACGCGAGCAGGAATATTACACGATCACCGACATTCCCCTGCCTCCCGGCGCGGTGGTGGAAGCGGGCAGCATGCTGGTGCTTCTGGATGGCCGACTCGCCATCGGCACCCGTCGTGGGGAAATTTATTTTGCCACCGGTTATGATTCCACCCCGCCCCAGCCGCATTGGAAACTTTTCGCCACTGGCTTCACGGAAATCTTTGGTCTGGCCTGGAAGGACGACGTGCTCTACGCCACCCAGCAAAGTGAAATCACCCGCGTCCTCGACACCGACAAGGACGGCCGCGCCGACCGCTTTGAAACCGTCAGCGATGCGTGGGGCTGGAGCGGCGAGCACGAATACACCTTCGCCACGAATGGCTTCGACAAGGATGGCGCTATTTGGACCACCCATTGCCTGACCGGCAGTTACACCTCCGAAACCCGCTTCCGCGGCTGGGCCATGCGCCACTTTCCCGACGGCCGGTCCGAACCGATGTGCAGCGGCCTGCGCAGCCCCGCCGGGGTCGCGATCCATTCCAGCGGCGATGTCTTCTACACCGAAAACCAAGGCCCATGGAACGGCACCACCTCCCTCAAACACCTGCGCCCCCGCGGCTTCATGGGCCACCCCATCGGAAACTCGTGGTATGACCTCGCCCCGAATATGGGCCGTCGCCCGGCCGAACCGACCAACACCGGGGATTCCCGCTATTACCTCGACGCCGACCGCATCCCCGAACTGGTCCTGCCCGCCGTGATTTTCCCCTACAAGAAAATGGGCCAGTGCGCCACCGCCATCATGCCTGACATTTCCGGTGGAAAACTCGGTCCCTGGGCCGGCCAGTTGTTCGTCGCCGACTACACCCTCAGCCTCGTGATGCGCACCGACATGGAAAAGGTAAATGGCGCCTGGCAGGGGGCCTGTTTCCCCTTCCGTCAGGGTTTCAGCACCGGCATCATCGGCGGCACCCTCACCCCGCAGGGCCAAATCCTCGTCGGCGGCAGCAAGCGCGGCTGGCCGGTGCGCGGACTCGCCGATCACGCCCTGCAACGCGTCGACTGGACCGGCAAGGTGCCCTGCGAAATCCTGACGATGCACGCCCGCCCCGACGGCTTTGAACTGCGCTTCACCTCGCCGGTGGACCCCGTCACCGCCGGTGATCCCGGCAACTACTCGTTGGAGACGTTCACCCACCACTATCATCAAGCCTACGGCAGCCCCGAACTGGACCAGGCCGATCAGACCATCACCACCGCCAGCGTCAGCCCCGACGGCCTGACGGTCCGCCTCACCGTCAAAAGCCTCGTGCGCGGACACGTCCACGAACTCCACCTGCCCGGCGTGCTCGACCGCACCGGCCAGCCGCTGCTGCACGATGCCGCCTACTACACCCTGAATTCCATCCCCCGCTAGCATTCCATGGTGAAACTCCTCTCCCTCCCCCTGCTCGCCCTGCTCACCCTCGGCCTCATCGCCGCCGACCGGCCCGGCCTGCCCCCGGCGCACACCGACCGGAAAATCGAAGGCTGGACCATCCGCGTGGACGACCGGCTCCTGAACCATGAATCCGCCGCGCAGGGAGAGCGGCCCTGCAGCTGATCAACGCCCGGCTCGTGGCCATCTCCATGGTGGTGCCGGAGCCTGCCCTGGCGAAACTGCGCACCATGACCATCCAGCTCGACCTGCCGGCCAGGGTCGCCCCGTTGTTGACCGTGGTCGGGCTGGCGGTGCTGCCGTCTACCTGCAAGGTGCCGGCGCTCACCGTGGTGCTGCCTATCACACATTGAATCAGCTTCCCGTGAATTAAAGTCCCGCCCCGAATTGTCTGGCCACCCTGAGCCAGCACCGGCCGGGTGGCGACCGGAAGAATGGCCTCCGGAAAATGCGCCCCGGATTGTGCAAGCTCGACACCGCCGGCCAAACTTGTAGAGTGAGGTTCAAACCGTCGTTCCGAACCCCGATTATTCCCGTGCGAGTGTCCCCCTCCCCCCCTGCTTCCGACTCCCGTTCCCTGCGCCGCCCCCTGCCCGGCTGCTCCGCCCCCGGCTGGCTGGCAGCGCGTGGAACGGGGCCCCTTTCCGGGCCGGCGGCCGCCCTGCTGCTGTTGCTCCTGACGGGTGCCGCCACCCATGCCAGCCTGGTCGCTTACTGGCCCTTCAACAACGCTGGCACCCTCGGCAATGACGCAGCCGGTGGAAGCCTCCTCACCGCTGCCGGTGCCACTTATACCGCCACCGGCAAAAGCGGCGGCGGCCTCGCGCTCAATGGAAGCAGCCAATTTCTCTCCGGCACCGTCACCAACCTCCCCATCGGCAACAGCGCCTACACCCAGTCCGCCTGGATCAAGCCCACCGTCCTTGGTGCCCGGGGCATCGTCGGATGGGGGAACTATGGCTCCTCCCGGCAGGTGAATGCCCTGCGCATCGCCGACAGCGGGAATGGCTTCCGGCATTACTGGTGGGCTGCCGACCTCGACACCCCGGTGCTCGCCACCAATCTCATCAACGGCAGCTGGCACCACGTCGCCACCACCTACGACGGCACCACCCGCCGCATCTATCTCAACGGCACCCAGGTCGCCCAGGATACCCCCGGGGCCAATGGAGCCACCGCCGCGAACTTCCGCATCGGAAGCACCAACAACGGCGAATTTTTCAACGGCACCCTCGACGACATCGCCATCTATAACAACGCGCTCTCCGCTGCCGAAGTGGAGGCCTTGGCCGCTGGTGCCTCCCCGCTCAGCGGCCCCGTCATCACCAGCTTCACCGCCAACCAAAGCACCGCATGGGAAGGCGATGCCCTGGCCCTGACCTGGAGTGTCAACACGGCATCGGTGACAGGATCTTTCAGTTATGCAATCAAGCTGGGCGCCACCACGCTCAGCACGGGCACGGCGGCCACCGGAACCTTCAACACCACCGTGCCCGACCTCGCCGGCACCGCCCAGACCGTGACCTGGACCCTGCGCGCGGTCGAGACCGGCGGCAATGCCGTAACCACCACCGCCACTGCAAGTCTCTCCGCCGATCCCGGCATTCCCACCGCGACCGGTCAATCCGGACTCACCGCCGCATCCGGCTTGCCGCTCGCCATCATTCTGTCCGGCACCGATCCCAATAGCGGCCCCCTGACGTATCTTATCGTCACTCCGCCAGCCCATGGTTCGCTTTCTGCCGGAAACGGAGCCAGCCGCACCTACACACCCACCGCCGGCGTTTACGGCCCTGACCAATTCACCTTCAAGGTCAGTGACGGCAAATACGAGTCCGCTCCGGCCACGGTCCGGCTCTCGGTTCCAACGCCGCCCCTCGCCCCGTCAGACATCCTGCTGGCGGATACCACCATCCGCCCGGACCAGCCCCCGGGCGATTTCATCACCACCCTCTCCAGCCCGGACTCCAATGCCGGGGAAGCTCACACCTTCACCCTCGTGCCCGGCACCGGCAGTGAGGAAAACGCCCGTTTCACCCTCTCTGGAAACCAACTGCTCACCGCCATCTCCTTCGCCCCCCTGATCGGGGAACCCCAGCGCATCCGGCTGCGCTCCACCGATGCTGCCGGCCTCTGGATCGAGCGCTCCTTCATCCTCCAGGTCACCTCCAAAACCCGCGGCCTGATCATCAATGAGATCCACTACAATGGCGTCAACAATACGCTCCGGAACTCCTTCATCGAAATCTACAACGACGGCCCCACCGCCACCGACCTCACCGGCTGGCGGCTCTCCGGCGGAGTGGATTTTCTTTTCCCCGCCGGAACCACCCTCGCCCCTGATGCCTACCTGATTGTCGCGGAAGATCCTGCCACCATCCTCAGCACGTGGGGCAAAACCGCCCTCGGCCCATGGAATGAAGCCACCATCCTCTACCCTGACGGTTCCAAGGAAAGCAACGGTTTGTCCAACGACGGAGCCACCATCCGCCTGCGCAATCCCGCCAACAACATCGTAGCCGAAGTGGACTACGGGAATCGTTCACCCTGGCCATCCGAAGGAAACGGCGAAGGCTATTCCATCGAGTTGAAGCACCCCGCTCTTGACGCCACCCACGGCAGCAACTGGTCCGCCGCCAAGCCCGCGGTCACTCCCACTTTCGTTCCCGCCGCCAGCAGCGGGTGGAAGTATTTCAAAGGCACCTCTCCTCCTGCCACCTCCTGGAAAGCCCGCACCGGAGCCGACCTCACCAACTGGCTCGACGGCACCACCACCGTGGGAAATGCCACCACCCCTTATTTCGGATTCGGTTATGCGGACAATGACGATGCCGTCATTCTGCCTGACATGCAGCGCACCGTCACCACGCCCGTGCCCGACGGTTATCAGGCCGTCTACTTCCGTCATGAGTTCAGTCTCACGGCCGGACAAATTCCCGCCGCGCTCGCACTCCGGGTCTACATTGATGACGGCTGCATTGTGTATCTGAATGGCGTGGAAATCCCGTTGCGCTTTTATGCCAGCACCGGAACCCCCAGCCAGGCGGCCGGTTCGGCCACCATCAGCGGCGTCACCTTCACCGCCCACGAGGCCGCACCAAATAACTGGGACAGCTACACCATCACCAATCTCACGCCCTACAGCCTCACCGCCGGAACCAACGTCATCGCGGTCCTTGCCGCCAACAATACCATCACCTCCGATGACTTCTCCTTCAATCTGGAACTGAAGCAGGCCACTGGCGGCCCTGACAAGGCCTCCCCGGGAGGTCTCAATATTGCTTATGCCACCGCCGCCGCCCCCGCCATGCGGAATGTGCAGCACACCCCGGTTTCGCCCACCAGCCTGGATCCCATCATCATCACCGCCCGCATCACCGACCCCCAGGGCGTTACCTCCGCGTCCCTCACCTGGCAAACCAATGCCGCCGGAGCCTACATCCCGGCCACCCTGCCAAAAGCCATCTCCGGGGGCAATTTCGTCAACATCGCCACCGCCCTTGCGCCCAATCCCGCCTTTGAAGATCCTGCCAACTGGACCACCGCCAGCATGAATGACAGCGGCCTCGGCGACGACGGACTGGGCGGCGACGGCATCTGGACCGCCACCATCCCTCCCCAAGCCCACCGCACCCTGGTCCGTTACCGCATCACCACCAGCGACAACGGCGGCAGCGCGGCCCGCATCCCCTATCCCGGTGATCCCTCACTGAACTTCGCCTGCTTCGTTTACAATGGGGTCCCGGCCTATGAGGGCACCAGTGCCGCCGATCTCCAGACGGTTCCTGTCTATCATTTCCTCACCCGGAAGGCCGACTACGACCAATGCGTGGCCTACGATGCCAATGCCGCCAGCCGGCTCACCGCCGGCCCCAGCTGGTCCTATGAAAACTGGGAGGCCTGTTTTGTCTGCAACGGCGTGGTTTATGACCACCTCCCCTATCGCCTGAAGGGAGCCAATGGCCGCTACACCGCCTCCGGCACCGGCGGCGCGGGCAATGCCAAGCGGGCCTTCAAATTCCTCTTCCACAAAGGTTATGAATTTGCCGCCCTCGACGAAAAGGGCCAACCCTACCCGGAAACCTGGTCCACCATGATCACGGAGAACCTCTGGGAAAACCGGGCCAGCTATACGTTCTCCCTCAACGAGCACCTGAATTCCCATGTCTTCAATCAACTGGGCGTTCCGGCCCCGGCCGGACACTGGGCCCACTTCCGCACCATCATGCAGGCCGCGGAACAGCCCGACAAATGGCGCGGCGACTTCTGGGGACTGATGTGGGTGCATCAGGACTACGACAATAATTTCCTCAAAGCCCACGGCCTGAAAAAGGGGAATCTCTACAAACTCACCCGCGATGGCACCGCCGGCCTCGCCCAGTACCGTTATCAATCCACCTTCGGCCCCACCAACGGCTCCGACCACGACGAACTCATGAACAACCTCAAAGGCACCAGCACCCCTGCTTATATCACCGGCCGGGTCAATCTCGACCTCTGGGCCCGCTACCACGCGTTCTGCGAGGCCATCCGCCACTACGACTACTGGCCCAATGGCGACAATAATGCCGGATGGTATTTCTATCCCAACTACAGTGCCGCCAATGGCAACAAGGGAGTCCTCTGGTATCTTCCCAACGACCTTGATGCCACCTGGGGCCCCACCTGGAACAACGGCCACGACCTCGTCCACAACGCCCTTTTCAACGACAGCGCCAGCGGGGGCGGGGACACCAGCACCAACCCCACGCTGTGGCCCAACTACTTCAACCAGGTCCGTGAAATCCGCGCCCTCGTCTGGCAGCCGGATCAGATCAATCCCCTCATTGATCAATTCGCCGCCGTCCTCCGGCCTTTGGTGAATGCCGAGTTCAAACGCTGGGTCGGTGGCCCTGCCGATGCCGGAAACTTCACCGGCTTGAACGGTCCCGGCGGCACAGCCCTCAATTCCGTTGGCCAAACCGCCCTCGATCTCTATGTCGCCGGCATGAAGGATTTCGCCTTTGATGCCAATGGCGGAGGGAGCACTTGGCCGGGAGCCAACGTCGGAGTGGGAGGCCGCGCCGCCTGGCTGGATCAGCTGGGCAACAGCCTCGGGGAGAATGCGACCAAGTACCCCGCCACGCCCACGATCACATTCTCCGGCACGGCCGCCCATCCCGTCAATGATCTGCGCTTCACCACCTCCGCCTTCAATGATCCCCAGGGTGCCGCCACTTTCTCGGCCATCCAATGGCGCATCGCCCAGGTCAATTCCACCGCTACCTGGCTCCCCGCCGAGCCCCGCCTCCTCGAAGTCGCCGCCAGCCACGACAGCGGCGCTCTGGCGGTGTTTGGCGCCGAATACAAATACCCGGCGACCGCCTGCACCCCCGGGCAACGCTATCGTGCCCGCGTCCGCATGAAGGACGCCACGGGCCGCTGGAGTTACTGGAGCCCCGCCGTTGAATTCACCGCCGGCAGCTTTGACCCCTCCGCCTACACCGCGCAGCTGGTCGTGAGTGAAATCATGTATCACTCCGCGGCCCCCACTGCCGCCGAACGCGCCCTCGCCGCGGCCTTGGTCCCGGCCCAGGCGTGGAATGACGACTCCTTCGATTTCGTCGAGTTGCGCAATATCGGGACCACCCCCCTCAACCTCACCGGGATTCAATTCACCAGCGGCTTCGATTTCGCCTTCGCTGACGGTACCATCATTTCCCCGGGAGCCAGCCTTCTTGTCGTCCAGAACACCGACGCCTTCACCGCCCGTTACGGTTCCGGCAAACCCGTCGCCGGGTCCTGGTCCGCCAATGACCGGCTCAACAACAGCACCGACACCATCACCCTGCAATTCGGTCTCGTCACCCCACCCATCTTTTCCATCACTTATAACGACGATCCCACCCTCAACTGGCCCACCGCAGCCGACGGCCCGGGCTTCAGTCTCGTGAGAATCCAGCCCGAAGATTCCACCCGCGATGCCAATCTCGGTGTCAACTGGCGCAGCAGCCTCAGCAATACTGGAAACCCCGGCAGCGATGATCGGGTCAGCTACGCAGCCTGGCTGGGGGGCACCCCCGAAGGCGATCCCGATCATGATGGCCTGCCCAATCTCATCGAATATGCCCTCGGCGGCGATGCGCTCTCTGATTCATCTGCCATCACCCCCCATGCGGCATGGCAGAACCTCATCGTAGAGGGGATCCCCGGCAGCTATGCCACCCTCACCTTCCGCCGTAGCAACGCCCACGAGGATTTCAGCCAGCGGGTCGAATTCTCCAGCGACCTCCAGACGTGGCCCTTTGCCGGAATTCAGGTTTCCGCCACCGACCTCGGCGACGGCACCCGCCACGAGGTTTGGCGCACCCCCACCCCCACCCCCGCCCTGCCTGCCGCAACTGGCTCCCGGATTTACGGCCGCCTCCGTATCAGCCGGCCGTAACAAGGGCGCCGGGGCTGCCGTGTACCTTCCCAGGCGGAAGGGCACTGAAATCATGCTTCCCGACTTTCCCATCCTCCTGCATAGTCTGGATTTACAAATGAACCGGTCTGATTGACCATTCCATTCCCTCCATGTTTAAATCCCGAAATATTCAGGACGGGCCGGCGATGCCGCTTCCTAAGATTTTACAATTTACGAGATTCATCCTTGATATTCTTCTAAAATTGACGATAAAAGACACAGGCATTGAGCTAATTCACAAAAAAATGACAACCTTGGCTAAAAGTCCTTGATTTGTAGGCCTCTGATAGACTATAGTAATTATAATCACTTAATTTTCCGCACTCGCCAGAGTTCAGCACCAACCGCCATCCCACTTATGCAAACTGTAAAAGAAGAAGACACGCTCATCCGCAAGGATGCCGGACGACTGGCGGACTTCATCATGTTCACCCAACGCTCGTTCCTGCTGAACTTGTCCAAGGAGCTGAACAAAGGAAACGTTTCCTTCGCCCAGTTTTTCCTCCTCGGCTACTTGGCCAACGAGAACTTCCTTACCATGACCGACATCTCAAAAAAGATGGGGCATAGCACCGCTGCCGCCACCGGCCTCGTGGATCGGCTGGAAAAGTTGGGCTACGTGCAGCGCCTGCACGCCAGCGAAGACCGCCGGAAAGTCATGGTCCAGATCACCCGCAAAGGCATCGACCTCGTCGACCGCATGCGCGAAGACATCACTGGCAGCCTCGTTGACCTCATGAGCGACCTCGACAAGGACGAACAGGCTGCCCTCCTCAACAGCTACGGCAAGCTCTCCACCTTCGTCCGCTCCAACTAGGCGACCACCCGGAAATCGATTCCCCAAAACCGGACTCTGCCCCGCGCACGGTCCGGTTTTTTGTTGTTTCCGCCCGGGAAATTATCGCCCCCCTTCTTGCCTTGCCGGCCAAAACAAATCTGTCACACATCAAGATGGGAAGCTGCCCGATATCGTGGCACAAGGAAACTTGCGGCCCTTGGTGACTCCTGTCACTGAGTGACGTAATGAAGCTACCCATTCCTGGCCCGCAGAACAGCTCCCTTTGGCTATCCGGAATCACCACCGGTCCTCATCCATCCCTCCCGGGCACTCTCGAGATGGAGATTCCGATGCACCGGATCGCCCGGAGGATCAACGATATGATAGAAGCGACCCGCGAAACATCTTTCGGGCAGATCGAAAGCGACTGGATCACCGTTGAAGCCGGTCTCAGGCTGTATCTTGAATTCACGAAACATACCTCATTTCCCGGCATCTCCCTCCCTCCCCTTCCAGCCCAAACCCGTGGAGAGGCGGCAGCAGTTTCCCCGACAGGACTGCAGCTGAAACCCAATAGCCGGAAGCAGTTGCTGACGCGAAGATTGGAGGACGCGGATACTCTGAAAAACTTCATGACCTGCACCCGCTCGATGGCCGTTGCGGACGAAGCGTCACTCTGGGAAAAGGATGGGGCAGAATTCAGCATGCCCCGCTGGCAGCGGAGACCGGCCAGTCCGGATCCGGAGGCGTCCTCAGAGCCCGCTCCAGTGAACCGCAGTGCGCCTTGGCTGAGTATGCTCTCCGCCCTCACGATCGCTGGTTTTGTGCTCGGCGTCGCTTTTCTCTCACCAAAAGCAGAGTCAGCCCAGAAGGATCATCACTCCCTCCGGCAGATGGCGGAAACCAGCGAAGTTTTGCCGGCAGAAATCCACCCTCCAGCAGTGAAGGATAACTCTTCCGTCCCATCCGGGCCACCGCCTGCCGGCTGGCCCAGCCGGAAGGACTACGACGAATGGTCCCCAAAATTCGAGGTATCGCTGCTCCCTGAATAGCATGCCGGACCAAACCGTCCATAAATCCCCCATGTCCTTGAACAAGGTGCCGCATGGCCCACGGGAAATTCTTACGGTGTCACCCGCAGCCTGACGAATTGCACCGGACCCGTGACTGGAATCCTCACGGTGACACGGTCCACTCCAACGGCGAAGCCGTCATTGACCACACTGACTGTCACTCCTCCGACACCGTTGGTGGCGGTCGTCCATGGGCCCAGCAAGTCAGCATCATATTCCGCGGAGGAACTCAGATAGGCAGAGGCATCGACCCGTCGGAAAACAAACTCAGCCACTCCGGCGTCAGCGGTCAAAGTGGGGATTTTATCCGCGTCGGCACCGGCCCGGGGATGCCCACCCACCACAAACTCGGTCCCGTTGTCCAGTCCGTCCCCATCCAGGTCGGCGTCAAAGGCCCGGTCGGCTCCCACCAGACCGAAGGAATCCGCCCAGGAGTCATATCCGGTCGCGGTGGCCGGCGGCTGAAATTTGATATCCCCGGCAGCATCGATGGTGAAGGTTCCCTGGAGGACACTCACCCCAACCCCGGCCGGTTCGGCGATTCCGGCAAGATCATTGCGTCCCAGAATGCGGTAAAGGTCAAGATAGGACAGGGTTCCGGCAGTGCCAAAGGCCTGCTTCACATTGGAGGTGAAAATGGTGAACGGCGTATTGTCCACCCGGGAACTCCAGGAGTTGATGTCGCCCGTCCCCTGGATCACTCCCCGTCCGCCACTACCAACCGTTGGGGTACGATCCAGGGTTCCATTGATAGTGCGGAAACCATTTTGCACATCGATCATCCGGGTGGCTCCCGTGCCTACGGTCGCGCTGGCAATGGTGGAATTCGGGGTCGATGTCCCCAACCCTGAGGCCCCTTTGCTGATGTAGAGGGTCCGTGCCGGATCGCCATTGACCACCGAGGTGGCGTCTGCGCCAAAGGTCGCATTGGTCCTGACCCCGGCGATGGTCCAAACCAGATCCGCCCGGGTGAACCAGTTGGTACCGTAGACCGCGGCCAGATCCGCCCCTATGCTCCCGGCATTCACCGCAGCCGCCGCCGAGCGGAAGGAAGGCCCCGGTCCGAGATTGTAAACGTAGTTATTGCCGGCTCCAGTTCCGCCGGTGGCCTGGAAGCCGACGAGGATATCGCCCGCCGTATAAGTGACCTGGGCCTGGCTGACGGACTGCATACCTATCATACAAAGCAGCAAAGGAATTCTTGAGGAGAAGCGTGGGAACATAAAAAAGGAAACGAAGGGTTTGGGGGACAGGGCGAGGAATAAGGCGCTCCATCCAGGCTTTCAATGAAAGCCCTGTGGCGCTTCCGTCACATTTCAAAGTTTGCCTGCGGGCAGACTTATGGCCCATGACTGCGGGCGATGAGCGGCCCGGCTGCCACCTGTGACGGAAAAGCTACCTGAGACTATTTGAAGCATTCCCGGTCTGTCCCTAAGACTGCGCTGCCTCGAAGACAGTCTTCCGGCTATCCAACCATCCTAGCAACTTAAGATACCCTCCATCTATGAATACTAAACAAATCAGCCCCTTCGCTTTTGCCCTCGTGGCGATTGGTGGGATGTCCCTGTTGTCCCCGCGGGCGTCCGCTGCGGTGAATTTCGTCGCCGGTGACCTCCTCATGGGTTTCCAGGCCACCGGCGGGACTGGAGCCGGCAACACCTATGTCTACAATGTCGGGCAGGCCAGCAACTTCCGGGACAACCCCTCGGTCGGCTTCCTCGCCAATGTGAACACCGATCTGAGCGCCACTTTCGGCGCCAACTGGTTTACACGCACCGACCTCTACTGGGCAGTGGGCGGGGTCCGCACCAATGCCACCTTCGGCGCTGACTCGACCAGCATCGTGAATGGGGATCCGGCCCGGGCCATCTATGCCAGCAAGGAATCCGACGGCATCGGCACTTCCACAGCCCACGCGAGCCTGGCCGTTGCCACTATCAATACTACCGCCACCCGTATGATGGACTCCCAACTGGGTTTCCGGACCACCAATGGCGCGACTCCCCGCGATGCAACCGGAAGCAGCGCCGGCAATGGTGTCGTGCAAGGCACGGGAGACATCAACAGCTGGAGTTCCCGGGTGCCGGTTGCCTCCGCCCCTTGGACCACCATGCCACTCAGCGTGAATGGAAACTTCGGAACCGGAACCGCCACCGCCAACCTCGACCTCTACCGGGCCCTCAGCAATACCAGCACCAGTGGAGTGACCGAGCCCACCACCGCAGGGGTCTTCACCTATCAGACGACCTTCACGATCGACAACCTCGGCAACATCAGTGCCGTGCCTGAACCTTCCACCACCATGCTGGGTGGCCTGATCGCTGCGGTTGGCCTGTTCCGCCGCCGCCGTTCCAAGTAAACTCCCCTACCACAAAACACATCCACTTCCCTCACCTACCAAATATGAAAACCAACAAAATCGTCCTGGGGGCCTCTCTGGTCCTCGCTCTCAGCAGCGCCGCCAACGGCCAAACCGTGATCAATATCACCGGTGCCACCGCCTTCCGTGCCGCTGCCAACAATTCCATCATCTCCCTGTTGGGCGGTGCTGGCGTCACCAAATATGCCTACACCGGCACTCAGGGCATCGGCGGCACCAACCGCGCCATCTTCAAAGGCAGCGTCGCCGGCATCGGCGCGGTGACGGTACGGGCTTCCTGGTCCGGTTCCACCCAGGGTATCGCCGATGTCGCCAGCGCCACCCCGGTCCAAGTGCTGGAAGATGACGAACTCCTCCTCCCCACCACCACCGCCGGTGCCAACGTCACCGGTCCTTTCGAGCCGGTCAATCAGGTCGCCCAATTCGCCTTCTCCGACGTGTCCCAGGCCTCCTCCACTACCCTCTCTCCCAGCCTGACGGGAGTGGAAGTCGGCGTGGTGCCGTTCGCCTTCGTGGCCAATGCCAGTGCCCCCGCCACCATGACCAACATGACCGATCAGATCATGGCTTCCCTGTATGCCAACGCTGCGGTGCCACTGCGCTTGTTCACGGGGAATCCTGCCGATACCAGCCCGGTCTATGCATCGGGCCGCAATGACGGCTCCGGTTCCCGCGCCCTCGTATTGGCGGAAACCCGCTACGGCGTGTTCTCCTCCCTCCAGCAGTTCACCGGCGTGACCAACCAAAGCACCGGGATCATGGAAAGCCTGACCTTCGTCGGCAATGGTGGATACAGCAGCAACAGCGGCATCCGTGACCTCGTTTACGGACTGGGCAATGCTGTCAGCGTGGAGGGTGGCGCTGCTGAACCAGCGATCGTCCTCAGCTATCTGACCATCTCCGACTGGACCGCGGCCACTGTCACGGGCAAAAATTTCGACCCGGATGGTGCCGGTCCTCTCCCGGTCCAAAACCAAAAAGCCAAGGGCCTAACCTACAACGGGGTGGCGTATAGCGAAGAAGCCGTCAAACAGGGCGCCTACACCCTCTGGGGCTACCAGTGGCTCTACCAGGCTCCCACCATCACCGCGAATGAGTTGAACTTCTTCAACCTGTTCACGGCAGCCATCCCCGCCAACCTCGGCAGCGCGGCGATTCCGATTCCTGCCATGATCGCTACCCGCTCCGGTGGCGACGGTGGCCCTGTGGCTCCCTGATCCCTCCATAACATGATATGGGCAGCCCTGGGCGGCCCATGTCAATCCCTGCTGGCACCGGTGGCAACGCCGGTGCCAGCTTTGCCTTTATCAGCATGAAACCGCCCGCCCGCCTGCTCCTCTCTACTTTAAGCCTCGTGACGCTTGGGGCTGGCCTGTTTCATGGACTGAACCCGGAGACCAAAGGCAATGGAGGCAACAACGAAGCGAGCCCTCCCCGGCCGCAGCTTTCTCCCATCGGCCCTCACTCCCAGAGAGGGACGGCCGGCCCAAATCAAGGAAACCACCCTGGCAGGGGCGGTCCTGGCCATTCCCGCGAACCCGTCGCAGAACCCCAACAGGGCGACCCCACCCCGCCTCCAACATGGGCTGAGGCAAAAGCACGGGTGGAGCAGGTCAGGGACCGCGTCAATGCCGCGCAGCGCAAGATGGCGACGCAACGTTATCATCAAAGCCGGGCCACACGTGACAAAACCGTATTCCCGGCCGCCCCCATCCCTGGCATAAAAGGGGACCCTGCCGCGGAGTTGCCTCCGGTCATCGTGCCCTTTGACCCACAACATCCATCCCTGCCAGCCCCCTTGCCTGCCGTGCTTGCTGAATTCCCCGCAGCCGGGGGCATCACCCCGGAGCAACAGGCCGGAGCCGACCAATTGGCGGAGGATTTCCTTGAAGCGGTGGCCGATCCGCTGGCGGATCCGACTGATCCCGTCTATCAAAAACGCTGGCAGCAGGCCCAATTGACCGCGGACCAGCTCTTCCGCCTGCGCTATGGGGATTTTGCCTGGATGATCCGGCATAACGCCGCCCACCGTGAGGCCCTCGGCGCGAGCTACGGCAATTGAGATAAAGACGCCCGGTGCCGGAACTGCACACTCCGTTTTGACACCCTGAACTCAGGGAGCAGACCGCGCTGCAGCTCCACCGTGGAGCCGGGCATGGATACGCTCTTTTTGGTAGGTGACGACCCGCTTTTCGGCCTCTTCCAACTCTGCGGCAGATAGAGCCGGTTTCAATTCCAGCAGAAAATTTTTCGAGATGATCTCCCCGGCATCGGCACTGACCCGGAGCCAGAACCAGGCCTCCACCCGGTCCATGGGCACCCCCCTCCCATTGGATAGGAGGCGTCCCAGATTCGCCTGGGCCTTGGCATGGTGCTGGACGGCGGCCTTGCGGTACCATTCTGCTGCCATCCCATAATCCCTGGTCAGGCCCAGCCCATTTTCCCGCATCATGCCCAGGAGGTTCTGCCCCTGGGCATTGCCCGCGGCGGCGGCCTGCTCTGACCAAAGGACCGCCTTGGCAGGATCGGCGGCAAGACCGGGCTCACCAAAGTGCCATGCCTCCGCCAGCCGGACCATCGCCTCTGCCTGGCCGGCGTTGGCCGCCTTTTCAATCAAGGCCAGCCCGTCGGTGGTATTTTGCGGCGTGCCCAAGCCCTTGAGAGTCATGATCCCGAGATTGAGCTGGGAGGTGGCGACGCCGAGGGCAGCCGACTTCCGCAGCCATTCAATGGCGGCACCTTCGTTTTTCTCCGTACCGAGACCACGCGAAAGCATGAATCCATAAGCTCCCATGGCTCCGGCATGGCCGGATTCGGCCGCCGGTCTGAGCAGCCGGAAGGCCTCCGCAAGATCCTTGGGGACACCCTCACCACGCAGCAAGGCCCTTCCCAGGAGAAACTGCGCCTCAAGGTCGCCCGCCGCTGCTTTTACTTTCAGCGCGGGGACATCGGGAGGGCTTTCCCCGGCGGGGGCCGGCAGCAAGAAGCATAACAGGCTGGCTCCAGCGGCAAGCACCGCCCATCCCGGCAATAACAACAGCATCATGGCAATGAATGGATTGATTGATCAATTGGAAGGCGCTGCCGTTGGAGGGGACGTGGTGGCCTCTGCGTCACCGTCGGGAGAGGCGGCCGCATCCTCCGCCGCTTTCCGGCGGCGCTTATTCTCTTCTTCATCTTCTTCTTCCGAACCGCCGTAGCCTATCACTTCGACTGTAACCACGGACTCCACCACGGGTGGCGGAGCCTGGTTCGTGGCCTTCTCCCGTTCCTGTTCCGCCGCGGTTTCTCCAGGGGATTTGGCAGCCGGAGGCGGTGCGGGGGCCGGAGTACTGACAGCAGGGGCTGCCGGAGCCACCGCCGGAGCCCCGGCGGCGCTGCCAGTGACGGCAATATTGCTGGCATTGAGCACCTGGGTGGCGGCCAGCGTCAGATTGCCGGCCGAGCGGATCCCGGCATCACCCGCATCAATCACGCCGGCCGGAGCCAGCAAGTCCACGCTGCCTGGCGGCACCCCTTCCACCGTGGCGAGCACTCCGATCCCGCCGCCCGTGGCGAGACCGGCAAGGTCGGTGGTGACGTCCGCACTTTGGGGATCGATGACCACCCGGGTCGGTGGAGCGGAGGCCACGGTTTTGGAAGAACTTCCCGCCGCGATGTTGCCGGTGGAGGACCAGATCACCATATCCCCGCCGCGCAGGGTGAAGATACGGCCAATCCCGATGTCGACATCGCCATCCGTAAAGATCCCCACCTTGCCGCCGCTCTCCGTGATGATACCCGGAGGAACCAGGGGATTGCCAATGGTGGTATTCGCCAGCTTCAAGGCGCCGCCTGGAGCAAAGAGACTGATATCGCCCCCCGCAGTGGTGCGGACACTGCGGCCCTGGGTCAGGATATCGCCCGTCCCGGAGACCCCACCGAACAATGACTCAATCGCCGCAAAGCCGGACTCATAGCTCTGGGTGGTGGCATAGTTGCGCCCCGTGTCCCGGAGAACCAGATAGAACACCTCCAGAGCGATCCGGTTCTGTTCCGCTTCAGCAAGACTGGCAAAGTCGGCGACCCCCAATTCCGTCAGGTATTTGGCACCTTCGCCCCCTTCCACCTGATCGGCAATAAAGGCTGCAAAGTCCAGATCGCTGTCGGTGAGGGAAGTGGGGCTGCCGAGGCCGGCTCCGATCACCAGATTGGCCCCTTCAAAGGGAAGATAGGGATTCCGCGCATTGCCGATGCTGATGATACCAGCCCCGGTGCCATCGGCGAGGGAAGGCCCCGTGCCCAGATCAAGATCACGGCCTGCCAGGACGATCAGGCTGCCGGGCCCGGAAACCTGGATATCGCCGGGCAGCGGAGTTTGTCCCGCGGCGACCGCATTGCCGGGGCTGAAAGCCTGATTGCGCAGGGGCGAACTGGCATTGGAAGGAAGCACATCGCGCCCTGCGGTGACGGTGCTTTGGTCTCCCAGCCCCAGATTTTGCAGGTAGAAGCTGATATCCGTGACGTCGCGGGACGCATAAATCCTCGCCGGCTTGGGAGTAAACAGCGTCAGCCCGGAGAGATTGCCGCCGAGGGCATAAACCCGGACCGGATCAACATCATTCAAGTGCAGCAGCCCGGGGGTGTGGAGCGCTTGTTTGGTCTGGATGACGCCACCAGTCGATCCGGTTTCAGCAAAAAGATTGTTGAGACCTGCCATGAAGGTCGGCGAGGTGCTGTTGGCTGCAGCGATCGTCGATCCCGCCACGGAAAAATAGGAAAATGGATTGATGGCCCCCGGAATCGCTGCCGGGTTGGCATCAGAGACATTGAGCCGTGCCGAGGTCCACGCGTTTACGATCTGCCCTGGCACCAGCACGCTGCTGCGGCCGGCAGGTTGCAGGCCGTTGACCGCTCCACCCGCCAGCAGATTCAGGCTGCCATGGGGGGCCGGAGAAAGGGTTATGGCGCCCACCACATTGATGTTTCCTGACAAGGCAGTGGCCTCGAACCTCGGTGGGGCAAGGGAAAGCAGGCTGGTGAAGGGGACGATGCTGGTTTCACCGAGACGCAACCATGGCTGGCTGAAAGCAGCTCCGGTGGTTCCTGTCGGAAGGAGGTTCTCCTGGGCCAGCCACGCCTGCAGCATGGAACGCGTGCCGGATTGATCCGGGAAGACGATGGCATTCCTCAAGGTCACGTCGCCGCCAAGCGCAGAAACCCTTACCGAACTGTCGGGCGCATAGGTCGAAAAATAGGTCTTGTACCAGAACTTGTTGCCCAGCCCGGTTGGCAGAAGGAAAGGATTGGTAGTCGGCCCGAGCAGAACACTGCCACGGGCATTCAAATCAAAGGATCCCTTGCCAAGGAACAGCGTTGTGGGCAGCCAGGTCTGCTCCGGGAAGACCTCGGGATTCACCGTGCTGGTCAGGTAATTGCGTGAAGGGGACCGGGTGCTGTTGGTAATGATGCTTCCGCCCGCTTCGAGTTGGCCCTGCCCGCGTTCCACGTAGTAGATCCCGGCGTCAATGTTATTCCCGGCCCGCACGGCTATGTCGCCACCGCCCAGTTCCACCAACTGCGGGCCATCCGGCGCACCCCGGGGTGCCCGGGCATTGGTCGGCGCTACGGCATCCACGTTGGAAACATTCCGGCCTGCTGTGAGCGTGACATTGCCCCCGCCCAGCGCCCCGACACCCTGGAAGAAATTGCTGTAGTCGATCCACCAGGTGGTCGAAGCCGCGGGATCGGTGAAACTCCCAAAGCCGTTGCCTACCACGATGGCACCATAATCTCCGCTATCCGGATCGACATAACCGCGGCGGTAAAGCCAATTCGTCGGCACCTGGCGTGAGGAATCGGGCACCAATTGCCCCAGGGCCGTCTGGGTAAGCCGCTCAATGTCCTCTCCGGCGGTGATATTGATGTTACCCCCAGCCAGGCTGTATTGGGCAAAATAGGCCTGTTGCACGGCCCCGAGACTGGCCCCCTGGGAGGGTTGCGGCGACCTGATGAGAATTGGCGTCACAAAATCGTTGGCCGCAAAGATGCCGGTTGGATCCGCCACCTGGGTGCCGGTGGTGTAGATGGAGGCCAGCGGATTCAACAGGCGGAAGCTGCGTCCCGCGGCAAGGTCGATGCTTCCGGAACCAGTGCGGATCACTTGATAACCCTGGGAGATCAGACTGGAGGTCAGAGCATTGTTTCCCCCGGTCGCCGCCGCCTGGGTGAGGTTTTTGCCCAGAGCAATGAACCCGGAGGAATCGGTCAGGGCCGTGAGGGGCTGCACGGAGCGGAACTCCCCGGAGCCCAGGTCAGCCCCGGCAGTGAGGCGATAGGACCACGATTGGGTGTTCAATGGCAGCAGCGGATTCTGCGCCATCAGAGGCGCCAGCCAGAGCGCGGAATTTCCATTGGCAGCAGCAGGCGTGACCGCCGCGAAGCCATCGCTCAACGCATTGAAAAAGGTCAGATTGCCGGCCGCCCGCAGGGTCAGCACGCCCGGGGCCCGGTTAGGACCGAAGCGGAAGTTCTGCAGGTTCCAGTCGCTGGTGGGGGTGGAATTCGCGGCACCGAGGGTAAGGTCACCGGTGCGGTGAATGATTTCCGCCCCGGGGGCGAGGACAAAACGCGCGCCAAGCCCCTGCGGATCGCTGCCGAGGATCCGGTTGCTCATGCTGGTGTAGTTGGCTGTGGTGCTGCCTGCCGCCCCGAGGAAGGTTTCCCCATCCGTGCGGATGCTGGTCTGCACCGCGCTGGTGATCGTGCCATTGGTGCTGGTCAGATCATACAATTGATAACCTTCCGCCAGGATACTGGAAGCCCCCAGAATACTGCCTTGGAGCGGGGCGAGGGCGAGATCGGTTTGGGCCGCATTGCGCGGAGCCCGCAGATGCAGGGTGCCGGTCAATTGACCCAGGAAAGGGCTGTCCGCCGTATTGGCTGCCACGCGCAGATCCAGGGTGGCACCGTTCCGCAGATCAAGCAGTGCACTGGCATCGATCAGGCCGTTGCGCTGGGCCCCTGCGGTCAGACTGATGCTGCCGCCTTTTCCGGCATGGCTGAAGTCATCGCCGGAGGCATCAAGGAGTGCGCCACTGGCCAGCACCAGACTGCCATTGGCCGCCAGTTCGATGGTGCCCCCGGTGGTCCCGGAAGCGTCAATGGTGCCTGTGACGGTGAGGCTTCCCTGATCCGCCGTCGCCCGGTAGAGATGCGACACGGCCGAGCCATCCACGATCACATTGCCGGACCGCAGCCGGTATTGCCTGGACTCGGTGAAGGATCCGGCATTGAGCGCCGCATCAATAGCGCCCAGAGCCCCTCCGGCGACGCCGGCGGTGTCCAGAGTAAAGGATCCGGTGCGGCGTCCGGCCCCGGCACGGCCCAGGATGGAACCCTGGAATTCGAAGCTGCCCGCCTGGGCACTCACATTGAGGGTGCCTGCCTGGCCTCCGCCAGCGGGAGCAGAAACATTGACCGCGCCCCCGCTGCCCAGCACCACCGAACCGCTATCCGAAGTGAAGGTGACGATGCCGCCGTCCGTGTAACGGGCCGTTTCCAGGAAGTCGCGGGTGGTGCCCGCGAGATTGATCGAAGCTGTGCCGCCAGTGCCTATGCGGACATCCCCGCCAGTAGCCCGCACGCTGAGCTCCCCACTGGGAAGGGCGATGTCGCTATCCAAACGGACAGCCAATCCCTGCAGATTCAGCCTGGCCCCCAATCCACCCAAGACAGGGGCTCCAGGCCCGGCGGGCCGGACCAGCGCAAGAGTGCCGCCCGCCGTCAGGGCATGGACGGCGCTCTGGGAAGCGGTCAGCAGCGGTGTTTCCAGCCGCAGATCCCCTGCGGTGCCGAAGCTTCCGGTGCCTGAGGCCAGCACCCGGTCCGCCGCAGTGAGTCCAACCGTGCCATACCCTCCCGTCAGGACAGGATTCATTCCCAGGGTGATTTGGTCCGCCTGGAACTGAAGCGTGCCGGACAGTGGACCAGCCGGCAAGGCCAGCGCCGGACGGTTGGTGGCATTGTCGATCAGAATGTTGCGGGCCGCGAGAGTCGCCGTGCCTCCACCAGTGTTATAACCCCTGATGCTGGAAGCACTGAGGGTCAGGGAATCAAAGGCTGCCAGCGAACCCAGACTGCCGGTGCCATACAGATCAAGACTGGAATAACTGAGCAGGGAAAAGACCCGGGCACTGGATTGAATCGAGTCCAGCGCCGGACCGGCCAGCACCAGTCCTGCGGTCGGGGCGATCATTCCGGCATTCTGCAGGGCAATGGTGATTTGCCCGCTGTTCAACGCGATTTCGCCCGCCTGCAGCACCGCCAGAGGATCAAGGCTGGTTCCGTAAGTGGAATCCAGCACGATACTCCCTCCGCCAATCGTGGCCCCCGCTCCCACCGTCATTTGAGGCAAGATGGAATTGCTCACCCCGCGCCGCGCGATGGAGCCTCCCGCGCTGCCACTGGCCCGCAACAAGGTCCCATCCCCGCTGCCCGCAACCGCCGGATCGCCCAACAGAAGGTCGTCCACCGGGCCGGTTCCAGTGCCCAGCACCGTGGCCCCGTCAGCCAGAGTCAGCCGCTCCCGGGAGACCAGTATCACATCGTTTCCTTTCAGGGGACTGCCGGCGTTGTCGACGGTCAATTCCCGCGTCGCCGCCGCAACCGTAATCCCACCAGCTCCGAAGGTGCGCTTCCCACCAATCAGGAGACTTTCGGCGCCGAAACTGTTAAGCTGCGGAGCACTCAGGACGAGGGTTCCTCTGGCACCTCCGACGCCGGTGCCGTTGATCAGGATATTGCCAGGGCTGCTGATATCCACCAGACTGCCACGGCCCCCCGGAGGTGCCACCGCATTCACCCGGCCCTGCAGCACCATGGAGGTGGTCGCATCAAAAGAGAGATAGCCCGAATCCACCGGCAGACGGGGCACCGCGAAGTCCCTGGCAATCGCGGACTCGCGCAGGAAGGTGTTGGCGGAATACACTTCGTATTTGGCCCGCTCCCGGAAGACACTGGCAGGAGCCACTTCAAATCGTTCCATCAGCGTCACCCCGGCCCGGTCACGGTCCAGCACATTGGCCCGGAAGCCTGACACCAGGCTGGATCCGTCAGGCAGGGCGACCGAACCCACCGGAATTCCGGACTTCGGAGTCACGAGAAACGCTCCCGGCACCAGCGCATAACGGGCAGGCAACAGGGTGTAAGTGCCCGCCCGCAGACCGGCCCCCGCCCCGAGCGTGATCTGATCGCCCACCCGCAGGTTGTTATTCACATAACCGGAGGCCCCGCCCAGATTGGGGGCTCCCGGATTGAATGGGGCATACGGAGCAAAGTCGGAACCATAGCCCGGAATGATGGCAAAGCTGGTGGTGGACCCCAGAATGTCCTGGGACCCACCCGTGCCCTGGGTCCAACGGTAGGCAAACAAATCCCCTCCTCCCGCAATATCAATCACCGAGCCCGCGGCAGTGGTCACACTCTGGGCGGATAGATTTACCGCCTTGGCCGGCACTCCGCTCACAGTGATATCATTTCCCGCAGGGTCGATCCAGGTGATTCCATCAAGACTGATGCCGAACGGAATCTGAATCCCCCGGCCGGTGCGCGGATCCACCGCGGAAACGGAAGTGACGCTGCCTTCGGCAAGGGTGAGTTGGCTAGTGATTGGAGCGGGACGGGTGGTGCCGGAAATTGGATCAACGGGTGCGGTTCCACTGCCGTTCCAGCCGAGATTGATCACCCCGATCGGCGCGCGCAGCGTGCCTCCCTGATGAATGTTGGATGAGTACAGGGACAGGGCCCCGCCCCCGGACATCGGCAGTTGCCGGGGAGCACCGCCCAGCACAGTGATGGATCCGGGAACCGTCCCGGCACCTGACAGGTAATCGTAGGCAAACAGGTTGAACTTGCTCAGCGTCGTCGGGTAAATCTGCCCCGCCTGGAGGATCAGGTCCCCCGCCATCGACAAGGTGCCATTCCCCCGGATCTCGCCATGGGCGGCCTGCAACCGGGCTTTGCCGATTCCTTGCAGGGTCAGGTTGCCCACATCGATCAGACCAGCCCTCACGGTGATACTTCCGGTGCCGTAGGTGGGTGCCGGGAAATACGGAGTAGTGGTTCCCGACCCGTCGGTGCGGGTGAAAAGGATTTCCTGTTGGGTGGCCAGTTGCGGGGCGCGGAACGCCTGGCCCAGCGCGACATACGGCGCGGTCAGGCTCACGGCGGCATTGGCGTAAATCACGCCTCCGCTGCCCACTGAAAGCCGGCCCGGCAGGTTGATATCCACCGGCCCTTCAAATTGAACATTGCCGCCCAATGCCAGGGCATCGAACCCGCCTCCGGCAAAGGAGGAAACCCGGATGTTGCCGATCCCCGGCAGCGCCCCCCCCGACGCATCCACCATGGGCTGGCCAATCCCCCGCGGGACTCCAGCCGGCAGGGTCGATCCATGCTGCCCCACCACGAGATTGGCATCCGCCGTGGTGCGCGGAGTTCCTGCGAGATAAAAACGTCCGGAAGAAATGCTGAGGGAGCCTCCCCTCGCGGAGGGACCGCCCGGTCTTCCTGCCAGGGTCGCATCCGAATAAAGCAATTCCGCACCCGCAAGGCGGATGGAGCCGCCATTGGAATCGACCCTCACCGGTACATATTGGACTCCACGGAGACCATTGTCAGGGTAGTTGCCGGTGGAAACATAGGTCGGAGGCAGATCCAGGATTCCGGTGCTGCCGGAAACATCAAAAAGCGCTCCGCGCTCAGCCACGATGTTGCCCGAAATATTGATGGTGCCACCCGGCAGGACCCTGCCCTGACGCCATCCCTGCGGACTCAGCTGGATGAGAGGTTTCCCTGCGGTGGATAATGTCACGTTGCTGCCGATGTAAACGGTGGGCAGCGCAACCGGTGGCGCCGCATTGTCACTGGGAAACCGGTTGGCCCCGGCCACCGTGATCGAACCTCCCGGCGCATAAACGCTGCCCAGAATTGTCGCCGTGTCCCCACGGAAAGCGACGCTGCCCAGCCCATCCGTCCGGATCAGGGCTCCCCGTCCGAAAACCACATCCCCGCGCGCCAGGATCTGGTTGCCAAATTCATCGACCGCTCCCAATCCCGTGAAAGCCAGATTCACCGGCGGGCGCAGACCCTCCGGACGCAGATAGGGACGCAGGGTGAGATTTCCGTCAGGCAGCGTGTAGGGTAGCGCCAACCAACCCAGCGCCCGGGGTTCGATCCGGGTGCCTGGCGCGATATTGACCGCCGGCAAAAACTCCCCCGTTTCCTCTCCGGGCAGGCCGATCCCGGTCAGATTGAAGGTACTGAACCCGCCCTGGTTGAAGAAGTCAGGGGACAACGTGAGGGCAGGGGGATGGAGGGGTGAACCCCCGATTTGAATCAACTGGGCCTGGATGGACAGGGTCCCCCCGCCTCCAGCAGCTCCGGAAAAACCCTTGAGGGTGCTCCCGAGGTGCAGAGATCCACGGTCAACCGCTGGCAGGGACAAGTCGCGACCGGTCAGAATCTCGATCGTGCCGGCCCGGCCGTAGGTATAGCCGCCACGCACACCGGCCACGACGCCGCCCGAGACATCGATTTCACTGCCGGCTGCGAGGCTGGCCGAGTAGCTTTTGATGCTCACCCTGCCGCCATCGTTGACCACCGGCACATTGAAGGGGGTATTGCCTCCGGGCCGGTAATCGATGATCTGGCCGGCCGCTGACAGACTGGAGCCTGCCCCCAGCGTGAAATTGCCCCGCCCGGCATTCGGGGCCGGCAACACCGCTCCGGTCGAAAGACGCAGCGCTTCCGCCACGCCGGGTGAAATATTGTAGGCAAGGAAGGACAAGTTTCCGCCCGGTGCCTTGACGTCCCCAAAAATAGACACGTTGGCTCCCTCAAGCGTGATGGAGCCTTTGACCGCAGTCGTCAGGACGATTCCTTTGGGCACTGTGATATTGCCATCCGGATTGCGCACTCTGAGGGCGGAAAATCCGCCGGCTTCGAAGATCGCAGGGGTAAGGACCACCCGGTCGAGCCGGTCGGCACGCAGCGGCAACGGTGCGCCGGTGGCCTCGGTGGCAAAAGGATTGGCCGGACGCTGGTCGTTCTGTTCCTGAAACACCACATGAGGCGGGGTGGGAGAGATGAGCGGATCCAGGGGACCGCCGGCCACGAGTTTTTGCACCTCAAAGGAAAGATCCAGAGTCCCGCCCTGGGCAGGGATTTCCGTCTGACGGGGCCCGCTGACCGCCGCCCCCCTGAAGAAGCCATCCAGTGCCATGGAAGCGGCCGCGAAAGACAGATTTCCGGCATTGGCACCTGACAGATAACCATCCTCAAAGTGCTCCCCATCCATCCATGGCACCCGGTAGGTCCGCGTGACATTCCAACGCGGATGGAGGTCCTCAAACAATCCGGTGAAGATCCGGTCGTAGACCACATCCGGGGTTGCTGAGGCAATGTCCACCAGACGGCCCTGCCGCAGCAACCGGGTGGTCTTGACATACCCACTGCCATAATTGAGCCAACCGGAGGAAGTGTCGATAACAGCTCCGGGCTGGACCACGATACTTCCCCCGGAATTGAAATTGACGGAACCGCCGGCCACCGTCAACTCGTCCACGGTGCGTTCGATAATGTTCAGATACCCCCGTAGATCAGCCAGCGGCGTACCGACCCATTCCCTGCCGTTGTAGGTACCGGTCTTCCGCAGGTCCACCGTGATGTCCCCTCCCCGGAAAAAGCTGCTGCGTTGCAGGGGGGAGTCCGCCAGTTCCGAGGAACGCAGCGTGACCGTCAGAATGTGGTTGGAAAGCGGCGAGGGCGCATCGGTGGTGCCTGCCACACTGATCAGCGTGTCCCGCTCCACATAAATCTGCCCGGAATTCCTGACGAAAGTGGTGCGGTTCTGGGGACCGTCCAAGTCCCATACCCCGGTCTGCACCGTGACGTTTCCATTGGGGGCCTGCAGCATGGCGCCCGGGCCAAAATGCACAATCCCTCCCCGGGCGTTGATTTGGGACCGCAAGGCCAGCGACGTCCCGATCACCTTATCAGCGCTGCCCCACTCCGGTAGAATCCGCATCACACTGCCCGGCCCGATCGTGACTTGTCCGGTGCTCTTTTCCGCACCCAGTCCCCCATAGAGGAAGGGTGGCGAAGTGTCACTGAAGACGGGATCAAATTTTTGGTTGGCAATGGCTCCATATTCCGCCCGCAGGTCGATGCGTCCGTTGAGGGAAACCGAGGTGCTGCTGTCGATGGCCCCCAGTTGATTCACATTCCTGCCCGTGATGGCCACGCTCCCGCGCGGCGCCTGGATGAAGCCTTCGTTCGTCGCGGTGCCCGCATAAGTGCCGACATCGCCCACAAAGGCGTCCAAACCGCGCAAACTGGGATCGCTGGCGCTGTGGGCGGCCAACCCTACCTGAAGTCCGGCCGCCAGAATGGCCTGACCATCCGGCGTGGAGATCGTTCCCTGGTTGCGCACGTTCGCGCCAACCAGCGCAATGCGGCCGCCCACGTTGGCATCCGTGGTGGGCGAGAGCAGTTGCGCCCCGGGCAGGACCGTCACATCGCCATACCGCCCGCCCGGAGGCGCGACCGGCGGGGTGAAGGGAACATCGCCCGCCTGTGGCAGACCGGAAAAAAGGAACTGTGCGGTGCTGGACTGGTTCAGCAGGCCGCGGCTGATCAGGTTGTCGTTGATCGGCAGCGCTGAGGCCACGAGGGTATGGACATTGATCTGGCTGGCACCGCCGAAGATGATGCCGTTTTGATTGATCACATAAACCTGGCCGGGCGCGGTGATGCTTCCGAGAATCTGCGAAGGCCGGCCCGTGGGATCGTTGACCTTGTTGAAGGCAATCCATTGCCCCACGCTGGCGCCCCCTGCGCTTTGGTCGAAATGCAGCTGGGTGTTCCTGCCCACATTGAAGGTCTGCCAGTTCAGCAGGGCCTGCTGGCTGGTCTGTTTGACCGTGACGAGGCTTTTTCCTCCGGCCGCAGTTTGGGTAGGAAGGAAGGCGCCGGTCCACAGGGAGAGATCAGTGCCCACGCCAGGCGCCACCTGGAGGCCACCGGGGACGAGCCCATTGGGAACATCAGGGAGCTGGAAGCCGGGATTGGTCGGATCCGGACCGGCGTTGTTGGCCGGGGCGGCGGCCCGCGCGGCATTCAACTGGGCCCGCTGGACGGCTTCAACAGCGCGGCTGGTGCGCGCCAGGGCGTCCCTGGCATTGCTGCGGGCCTGGGCCGCCGCCTGGGCCGCCGCGGGACTGGGGCCCACCGATCGGTTGGCATTCGTGGAGGCCGCACCTCCGCGGAGGATGTCGCCGGAGGGAGCCGGCCGGGCGGCCAGCAGCACCGCGAGGACGATCCCGGCAGGAGCATGGAGGTTCCGCCGGCGGGGCAGGCGGAACGTGGCAGAGGAATGCGCCGGGGGGATTGGCATCGGATTTTATAACACACGGGCTGAACACCCCTGGTCCTGTTCGGTCAGCGGTTTATTTCGCGAGAGCCTTGGCGAGGGTCACCTCGTTGATGGAGACCGGATTCTGCTGGAGCAAAGCGGCGATGTAAGCCTGGCTGTTGGCCTTGGCCCTTTCCTGGCGCATCCGTTCGGTGAGGACGGCACGGACCTGTTCGAGGGGCGGGGTGGAAGGCTCTTTGAGGTCGAGACACTTCAGGATGTGCCAGCCGTCCTTCAGGCGGACAGCCTCCGATTTGGCCCCAACTACCAGTTTCGTCGCCGCTTCGCGGATTTCCGGCTGGATCTGCGCATCGATCATCCATCCGATTTCCCCGCCCTGGGCCGCGGAGTTGGCTTCCTCGCTGTGCAGTTTGGCGAGAGCCGCAAAGTCTGCATTTTTGTCAGCCACGGCCTTCTTCACCTCCGCGAGTTTGGCTTCCGCCTTTTCCAGATCAGCCTTGGAGGCACCCTCCGGAGCCGCGATGTAGATCTGGGCCAGCTTCCACTGGCGGCCCACGGCGAGCGAGGGTTTGGCCAGATCATAGGCGACTTCCAGTTCGGTTTCACTGGGATAACCAGGTGCGGGTTCGGAGACCGACTGCAGGTAACTTTCAGTGATTGCGGTTTCGCGGGCGCGCTCAATGGCGGCTTTCACCGGTGCTTTCTCATCCCATTTTTTGGAGATGGCTTCATTCAGCATCAGACGCTGGACGAGCAGCAGCCTGACCACCTGATTCAACAGCGCGGGGTCCTTGGCGACGGCTTCCTGCTCACGCGGATCAAGTTTGGCGAGGGCGGTTTTGACTTCGTCCAATTTCACATCGAGTCCGCCGACGCGGGCGATCACGTTGGAATCAGGGGCGGCAATGGAGCCGGCGGAAGGTTTGTCAGGAGCGGCCTGGAGGAAGGCAGGAAGTGCCAGGAGGGCGAGGAGGGCGAGGAGGGGGAGGAGGGGGAACGTGGGTTTCATGGTTGGGCGGTTTGGTCGAGGAGTTTGTCACCGTATTCCTGCAGTTGGTTCTGCAGCTTGACGCGGGTCAGGCCGGTGAAGGGTTCGCGGGCGGCGATGGCTTCGCCGAGGCTGAATTTCCGGTAGCGGTCGAGGATTTCATTACCGGTGGTGAAGAGCGCGGTGTTGCGGGTGCGGAGGTCAGCCACGCGGCGCTCAAGAGCGCCATTTTTCGTGGCAAAACCGGCCCGGGCGGCCTCCTTCTTTTTCGCCAGATCGGAGATCTGGGAATGGGCGGCTTTCCACTTGTCGAGCGACTTCTGGAATTGGGTCAACTCCTCCTGTTTGGCGGTGAGTTTACCCTCCAGATTCGCCTGCATCCGGGCGGCGGCTTCCATGGCGTCGGCTTTCTCGCGGCTGAGCGCGGCGAGCTGTTTGGACATCTTTTCCACCTGAGCGGTCAGTTCCGTGTTTTTGGCGTCGGCGGCGGCTTTCTCCGCATTGGCCGTCGCGGCCTCGCTCTGGGCGGTGCGGAGCTGCAGGGTAACGCCTTTGAGGGCTTCGCGGAGTTTTTCCTCGGCGGCGGCCGGAGCCTGGGCGGTGGAAGGGAGGGCGCCGCCGAGCAGTGCAAAAGCAGCCAGGGCGAGGAGGGGGGTGCGGATCAGTTGCATGTTAGAATTTGAGTTTGAAGTCCAGCATGAAGACATCCCCGCTGAGCGGAGGACCGGCGATCTGGTCGACGCTGTTCCAGAGCACCCCGATTGAGGCATTGCGGGAGAGCGCGTAATTTCCAGTGAACACAAACCCTTTCATATTGGTGCCCCCGCCTCCGAAATCAGAATCCGTGAAGCCATCCACCACGGCATCGGACCCGATCCAGCGGTAGTCCGCCCCGACCGTCCAATCCCCCCGCTTCATCATGGCCAGTTTTCCGAATTTTATGCCAACCATCCAAGCGGTGTCATCGCCATCAAAGAGCCCGATCCGGCCCGGCGCCGAGGGGTCTGCCGCGGTACCATCCGCATTGGTTTCCTCAGGTGGCAGCGGCCCCCGGTTGTTGACCGCCACCGGTTCGATCTCTTCGCTGTTGAAGGCGGTATTTTTGATATATTCCCCGTAAAGGGCAATCTGGGCCGGCTCCCATCCGCTATATTCCAGTTTTCCACTGGCGACGACCGGGGCAAATTTGCTGGCGAGTCCGAAGTATTGGAATTGATTGCTGGTGCCGAAATTATTGCTGGCATCCGGGATGATCTGACGCAGCGGTTTGTAGGTGTTGCCGGACTGCGCGAACGATGGACGCGTGCTGTCGGTCGACCCCGCATCGCTGGCACTCAGGGGAATGAACGGTTCCGAGAGCTCGCCCTGCACCTTGTCGAAGTCGTAGTAGGCGATGCCGAGTTTCAATTTCAGGGTATCCGACAATTTCAAATCGGCACCCGCCTGGACTCCAAAGAGATATTTGTCAGTGCTTTCAAATTTGGCGGGCTGGTTGCTGGAGAAGTTCAGATCCGTATTGAAGATAGGGAAGGCCCCGGCAGTGAGGAAGGGACTGACCCGGCTGCCCAGTTTTCCTTTGAACTTGAGCGCAAGGCCGTCGAAACCGAGGTCCTCATCGAAGATCAGCGGCGTGGCCATGAAGGGGCTGTCGAAGCGGCCTCCCAACACATCGAGCTGGGCTCCGGTGGTGCCGAAATCGATCTGATATTTCACAAAGGCCCGATCGAGCCAGAGGGCATATTTGGAGAAATTCCCGCCCTGTCCGGAGCCGGCCGACCCGACACTCTGATTGGGTGAGGTGGGACTGTTGCTGTCGCCGGTGGCAATCCGGATGCCCGCGCTGAAACCGTCCTCCAATTGCCACTCACCACCGAGCCTCACCCGGTAGCGGAAGCGCATGCGCTCCTGGTCGACATTGCGTTGGGGCGAGAACACGTTGCCGGCGGTATCAAAGGGAGCGCCGGTGTTGATGGCATTGAAGTTCGGGAAGGCGCCGGTGTTGTCGTTGCCTTCGGACGGACTGTATAGGTCGTAGCGCAGCCGGATGTCGCCGAAGATATCAAATTCATCATCAAGCCGCGGCACCGCGAGGGCGACGGCCGAGTTTTTTCCGTCGGGCTGACCGGCTCCAAGATCGGCCAGCACCTGCCGCCGGATTTCTTCACGCATTTCGTTCCGCACCGCATCCGGCACATAACTGACCTTCAGCGCTTCATCCTCCTCGGCGGCTTCCGCGTCCTTTTTGGCCTTGGCCGCACTGCGGGCCGCGAGGGCTTCGTTCTCGGCCTGACGGATCAGTCCCACTGCTTCCATCTGGCTGAGATAACCTTTTTGAACAAAGATTTTCAGCAGGTTGATGGTGACATTCTGCGACATGTCCGGGGGGGCTTCCTCCCGCGCGGCTCCATTGGGGAACAATTGGGACAGGGGCGGCGGGTCGGTCGGACCATTGATATCATCGGGGCCTCCCGACGGCGCCGCTGGTTCCGGCGTGACGGGGGCCGGGGCGGGATTTTCCTTCAAATCGGCCGGGTCCGGGGCATCGCTGGCCGGGACCGCGGATGGGGCCGGAACGGAGGGCGCCGCGGGCACGGCCGGAGCCGGGCCGGTGATATCGGGCTGCGCAGCGGCGGGCGCCACTGCCAGCAGCAGGGCCATGCCGGCAAGGCGGGAGGTGGGCATGACAGGGGGAAAGGAACGCATTTTCAAAACAAGGGGCAGAAGGAAGGAATCACCGGGACGGACGGGCGGTGAGACGGAGATTGATCGGCATCTTCATGCCGGCAGGAGGCGGGGCCTGCAGCTGCAGGCCGGTGAGGACTTCGTTTTTCAACGCGGCATCCACTGCGGGATCGCCGCTGGAGCCACTGAGGGTGGCGCGGATGACCCGGCCGGTGTCGTCGGCCCAGATGCGGGCCATCACCGACATGGTGGCGGACTTGGTTTTGGCATGGCGCCGGATGGCGGCACTGACGCTGCTTTGCACCTGGCCGGCGTAATAACCGAATTTGCTGCCAGCGCTGCCCAGCCGGCGGCCGGTGCCGTCACCGCCACCGCCTTTGCCTTTGGAGAGGCCGAAATTGTCATTTCCCACCGGGCCGTTGGAGGTGATGGCAGGCGCCGGGTCGGAGGGCGCGTCCTCGGGCGGGGGTTCATCCACCGGAGCGGTTTCTTCCTCCATCTTTTCTTCCTGCTTGGGTGGTTCCACCTTGGGAGGCGGCGGGGGCGGTGGAAGCGGCGGCGGGGCTATCGTGACATTGATGGGCACCGCAGCCTTCCGGACCGGACTGGATGTCGACGGCGTGGATGGGCCCGAGAAAGCGTAAATGGCCCCGGCGATGGCCAGGGTGGCCAGACCAAGCACCACCCGGTAGCGACGGACGAATCCCGGTTCGTCCTCTTCGTCACCGTCATCGCGGGGGGGCGGTGGCGGACGCTTGGCCGGGGCCGGGCGTGCGGCCGGCATCGGAGCGGGCACGGCCGTCACTTTGGACTGCGTCTCGGATTTTTCGAGGAGTTCGGTGCTCATAGTAGCGGGTGGTTATGGACTATTTGGGGGGAGCGGCGACGATGCCCACGGGTTCGGTGAAATTGAGGCGGTTCACCACATCGAGGGCTTCCATGATGCTCTGAAACTGGGTGGCGCCGTCGCCGCGGATGATGATAGGAGTCTCCTTCTTCAAGGCTGCGAGCTTGGTCTCGAGCTCGGCCAGTCCCACCGGGATGGTGTTCAGCGCGAATTTGCCCTCGCTGTTGACGGTGATGGCCTGCATCTTCGGCTGATCCAGCTTTTTCACCGCCGCGGCACTGGCCTTGGGCAATTTCACCTTCACACCCTGCACCCCTGCGGTGGTCATGATGATGAAGATCAGCAGCAGCACCAGGTAGAGATCCACCATGGGGGTGACGTTGATGTCGTCGAATGATTTGTCGTCTCCAACCTGCATATTGTTAGTCCTTGGAAGGGTAGGCCTCGGCGATGCGGGCGATGAATTCCTCGATGAAGGTGTTCATGGACAGGACGGCGTCCTTGATCCGCGAGGCGAGGTAGCTGTAGGCAAACAGCGCGGGAATGGCGACGGCCAGGCCGGCCACGGTGGCGAGCAGCGCTCCGGCGATCCCGGGGGCAATGGAATTGATGTCCACTTCACCGCTCTTGGCGATGACCGCGAAGGTGATCATCACCCCGATGACCGTGCCCAGCAGTCCAAGGTAGGGACCGCCGGCGATGCCGATTGTCAGGAAGACCAGTTTGCTCTGAAGCTTTTGCGTCTCCCGGGTGGCGCCGCCGTCGAGCATCGCGCGGATGGAACTGATGGAGCGTTCCGACAGTCCATCGAAGGCCCCCTTGGCATTGGTGATGCGGTGCTGGATTTCCTGGGATCCAAGATGATAGAGCTGGAAGAGCGGAGACTCCCGCATAGCCTTCTGTTCCTTCCGGCTGGTGTTGCCGCCCATGCTTTTCACACTGTCCTCATCCGCATGATCAAGGGCGGTGATATCGGTGGAGATGTTTTCCCATTGTTTGAGGAAGACCCGGGAGGATTTGTCGATCTTGATGAGGTAGATGAGTTTCCCGATGGCCACGATCCAGCCGATCACGGCGAGGGCGCCGCACATCCAGATCACCACCCAGCCGTCGAAGGTCAGGGATTTGGAGATGTCCTTGATGAGATTCAGGTGTTCGCTAATCTCGCTGTGCTCCGCCGCCGCGGAGGCTTCCTCGGGCCCAGTGACCTGCAGTTTGGCGGCCTCGGCGCTGCTGCCCTGATTGACGGCGGCAAACTTGATGGCTCCCGGAGAGCGGGCGATTTTGGAAACCGTCAGTTCATCCAATTCCCCGGCATAACCCGTATCCACAGGCCCAGGCGCCATGTCCTTGCCAATGGTGGCCAGGCCGGCGAGGGCCGGCAGCGGGGTGGCGATGGTGCCATAGGAAACTCCATCGAGAAATAACGTGACCGTGCCATTGAGAGCCGTCACCGCGAGGTGGTGCCAGGTGCCGGCAGTGACAGGGGCTGCCGCCGGGCTGCGCTGCGGGCCGGAACTGCCTTCCACCGAAACAAAGGGCACTCCGTTATCAAGGCCCAGCAGGAAGGCACCCGCCGCGTCCCGGCGGCTGAAAACCACTTGGTTGGGACCCAGCACTGCAGGCTTCACCCAGACGGATAGGGTCAAGGCTCCACCCGCGGTCCAACCGAGGGCCGGGTTGGCCGGAATCGTCAGGGAGTTCTGGCCGGTGAACCGCACGCCGCCGCCAATCAGGGCCGTGGCCACCGGCACGCCGAGGCCTTCGGCATTGACCGCGGTGGGCGAGGAGTCCGCCGGAGCCCCGCCGGTTTCGGAGAAGTGAAAGACCCCGAGGGTATCCGCATCGTAGGTGCCCTTGGGATCATGGGCGGCTTCGGCGGCCGGATTCCCATAATAGAGCCAGACATCGGTCACCGCGCCGGTTTTCAGATCGGGCAGTTTCACCCAGACCAGGGCTTCGTTCAGCAGCGCGTCCCAGCGTTCGATGTGATGCGGCAGCATGGTTTTGCCATCCGCACTGACAAATCGCAGGTCCGAGCCGTCTTCCTTGGCGGAGGTGAAGGCAAAGTCGGATGCCAGCCGTACCAGCATCGCCGGACTGCCTGGCGGGGTATCGATGACAACTCCCTCCGCTCCCGTGTTCAGCGTGATTTTTTTGCGGGCGGTCCACTCCGGTTTCCACCAGTTGCCCGGAGTTTCCGCGAGGGCGGCGCCAATACTGGCCATGACGGACAGGACCGCCAGCCAGGCGGCGGGCTTGCGGAAGCGGGGGAGACAATGGAAAACAGAGCGCATGGGATAAAGTTAGAAATCAGTCCAGAGCCGGAAGGTCATCAGCCAGTCGCCCTCTTCCACGATCCCGGCATCGCGCAGCGGCATCCCGGCATCGAGAGAGGCATGGAAGTGGTCCTTGATGGAAAAGCGGGAACCCAGTCCGACGCTGACGAGGGAGACCTGATCGATCTGCTCCGGCAGGGGATCATTCAGGGTGAGATGGCCCGCATCGGCGAACAGATAGAACCGCCACTCGTCCTTGCTCTCCGGCAGGACGTCCGCGGCAGGTTGGTCCTTGCCGGAAGGGACGGCTTTGCGGCGATTGATCAGGCTGGGACTGCGCAGTTCCACCGAGCCGAAGACCGCATTGTCCCCCAGCACGGTGGATTCCAGATAGCCCCGGGCATTGCCCAGCCCGCCGCCACTGATCTGTTCGCTGTTGATGAGCGGTTGGCTGGCCAGTTGGCCCTGCACTTTGGCGAAGATCTCCATCCCGCCAGGCAGGTCGTGGGTGTGCGCCAGATCGCCTCTCACATGAAAGAAATCTCCCTTCGCCAGGAAACGTTTGGCATCAAATTCATAGGCATCGCTCCCGAGGCCCCGGATGCCGTAGGTCATGGTGGCATTCACATCGGTGGAATGGGTCTTCGCCACCCACGTCCCGCCATAGTTCATGCTGAAAGGGTAGTATTCGATGGGAGTCGCCTGGGTTTCCCCGGCAAAGGTCACGTCCTCATCGAAGTGCTTGAAATCCACCCCCATGCTCAGGGAATGATAATAGGATGGCGTGGCGGAAAACGGAGGACCCGAGGGCAGAGTGAAATTCAACCGGCCGCCGATCACGTAACCTTTGCCGCCCACCGACGAGCCGCCCAGAGTATTGATGTCACTGTCCTGCTTGGTGCCGGTCAGCATGAAGCTGGTGGTGGGCGTGAGGGGCAGCATGTAATAACCGGAATACACCAGGGCATCCTCCGGCCGCTCCGGCGCCACTTGGAAATTGAAGCCAATGGTGTGGCCTTCCTGCCAGAGATTCGAATAATTCAGGCCTCCGTTGATCCGCAGTTCACTGGTGTCAGGACTGTAGCGGTTGTTGACCTCCAGACTGCCATGCAGGGAGCTTTGGTCCTTCACGTTCAGGTCCACATCAAAGGTCCCGGGCAAGGCTCCGGGTCTGATGTCGGGGGTCACCTGGCGGTCCGGATGACGGTTCAGTGCGATGATGTCCTGTTTGATCTTTTCGAAGTTCGGCACTTCGCCTTCCGCCAGAGAAGGAGTGCCGCGTTTGATGTCTTCCGGCAGGAAATATTTCGCGCCCTTGACCCTTAACCGCCCGATCTTGTTCTCCGCGACCTGCAGGGTGACGACCCCGAATTTCACGTCCTGGGGCGGCACCGAAACCGTGACAAGGCTGTAACCGGCTTCCCGGTAAGCTTTTTCCAAATTGGCACGTGCCTGCTCCACATGGCCACTGTTGCAGGCTGGTCCCATGAAGGGATAAACGGCCCCTTCGACATCGATCCGTTTGAGCTTGGAGGCTCCTTTGACCTTGTAGTGCCGGATGTAAAAAGGCGGCTCCGCCGGCTCTGCCGTCACCGGGCTCTCCGGCGCTGCAAGTGGCGTCTCCGCAGGCACTTCCTGCGCCCCGGCCCCCGCCAGCCCCATCCAGATCACTGCCATACCGCCGGTCAAAACCGGAAGGCATGACCAGCCGGATCGCCGGCTGGAGGAGCAATGAAGGAGGGAGAACATTGGGTAGGAAAAACCGTGGATGCGGTGGATGGGAATGGTGCGATCCTTACACCGCCCTGGCGGGAGAGGAATTGATCTATTGGAACAGATTCGTCACATAGCCCATGTCCTGGCGCCCGTTGCTTCCAACCATTGATGGGCGGTGCCCGGAAGCACCGCCCATCACCCCTTTTTGGTTATTTTTGGCACCAGGGTCCCGTCGTCCTACGGAACTGATCCGGCGTGGCAGCAGGCCGATAAATCGTCCCCCGACGCTCTGATCATCGGCCAGATTTCCGGTCCGCAAAGTTTGCCAATGCAACAGTTTCGACAGAAACCATCTGCACCCCACCACCGCCTACTGCCGCAGGTTTTCCAGAATGCGTTCAATCTGGATAGTGCTCCGCCGCATTGTCAGCAGGGATTGGCGCAGCGCCACCGGGTCGGTGATCATGCCATCCAACAGGTTTTCCAAATATCCCTGCACCACCGTCAGCGGGCCGCGCAGTTGCACCAGGACATCCGCAGCCGGATTCGGCACCGCCTTGGCGTCCGCATCTGCCTGCTCATCCGGACGCAGGGCGAGGCGCACCAGACGCCGCTCCGCGGAAAGCAGCAGGGGCACCGCCTCCACCAGAAAATGCCGGTCATCCCGCCACGCTTCGCCGGGCAGGCGCAGGGCGCAGGCCAGCGAGCCACTCCGGCCAGCCGCAAAACAATCGGACACCAGTTGGCTCAACTGCCGGTCCGCCAGCACCGTTTCCAGCTTGCGTCCCAGCAGCCGGCCTTTGGGCATGAATAGTGATTTCGCGGCCTCGTTGCTGAACAGAATCCGGTCCGTCCCATCCACCAGCAGGCAGGCATGCATCAATCCCTCCAGCACGGTCTCCAACAAAACGTTCTTGACCGGGGACTCCAGGTCCGGGTCCATGGTTTCCGGATCGGCTGGGTCCTGCGACGGGAGGCTGGATTCGGTGGATATATTCACGGGCTAAACCGTGAACCTGTCGGCCCTCTTGTCACTCCGGCAAGTTGCACTGCGTGACAGAACCGACAGATTGACCGGTCCTCGCAGTCAGCAGGCTCTGTCAGGACACGATGGATGACCGGCCCGGCGGCCACCCCAGCCCGGCGGGAAATCAGCCCTAACCTCCCATCCGCCGCACCAGCGCCTCCTCCATGGCCCGTTCCACCAGCACCGCTGCCAGTGTTTCGGTGGCCGCATCCAGCGCCGCATTGGCGGCCTTCAGCCGGCGCAATTCTCCCGCCGCCAGAGCCGCCTCCACCTCTGCCACTCCGGCAGCGATGTGCTCCCGCGCCACCGCGTCCAGAGCATCCCCGGCCTGAGGCAAGGCTCCCGCGACCGCTTCCAACAGTTCCCGGCTCTTCAGCGAGGCTTCTGCCAGTTGCCGTTCCGTCATGTCGGCAAACGCATGATCCACCGACTGCGCGATCATCTCCTCCACCTTGGCCTCGGTCACATCCACCGCCGCATGGCGGATCTCCACCACCTTGTCCTGACCGGTTTTGGTATCCCGTGCCAGTACCTTCAAAATCCCGTCCGCATCAATCTCAAACTGCACCCCCACCCGTGCACTTCCCTTGGGCCCTTTCTCAAAATCCACCTCAAACTCCCCCAGCGTCCAGTTATCCCGCGCCATCTCCCGCTCCCCCTGCAGCACCCGGATGCGCATGCCCGGCTGATCCGTCACCGCATTGGTGAACAACTCCCCCGCCCGCGCCGGAATGGTGGTATTGCGCGGCAGGATCACATTCATCAGCCCGCCGAAAGTCTCGATCCCCAGCGACAGCGGCGTCACATCCAGCAGCACCACCTGCCGCAGCGCTCCTGACAAAATCCCCGCCTGGATCACCGCTCCCAACGCCACGGTTTCATCCGGATGCTGGCTGGTATCCGGCTCCCGTCCAAAAATCTCCCCCGCGATCTGCCGCACGAGGGGAATCCGCGTGCTCCCTCCCACCAGCACCGCCGCCTGCAGGTCTTCCGGTTTCACTCCTGCATCCGCCATTGCCCGTCGGCACAGACCGCGGGTCCGTTCCACCAGCGGCCGGATCATTCGCTCAAACTCCTCCCGGCGCACCATCCTGACAAAACTCCGCCCCCCCCGCCAGAAGGGCAACCTGACTTCCACCTCGTCTGCCGACGACAACGCATGTTTCGCGTCGATGGCCCCCTCCAGCACCCGGCCCCGTTCCAGAGCATTCAGGCCCGCCCAGCCGCCCTCATCCATCTGTTCGGCCAGCCAATGAGCCAGCAACCGGTCCGCATCATCCCCTCCCAGCCGCGTATCCCCATGAGTCGCCAGCACCTGGAAAATCCCCTCATTCAACTCCAGGATGCTGACATCAAAGGTGCCGCCTCCCAGATCATAGACCGCCACCCGCGACCGCTCGCCCAGCTTATCCAGGCCAAACGCCAGCGCTGCCGCGGTCGGTTCATTTAAAATCCGTTCCACCGTCAACCCCGCCAGCCGCCCCGCCTCCCGGGTCGCCTGCCGCTGGGCATCATTGAAATACGCCGGCACCGTAATCACCGCCCGGCTCACCGGCCGCTCCAAGGCCTCCTCCGCCACCGCCTTCAACCGCCGTAAAATGGCCGCGGACACCTCCACCGGCGATCTCCACACCCCATCCACCACCACCCCCAGCAGGCCCTCCGCCCCGGCCCGCACTTCTGGTCCCATCCCTTCCATGCCCTGCCCTCCCTCCGGCATCCCCTCCCCATCGGAAGCCCTGCGCCCCATCAGCCGTTTGATCGATCCCACCGTGCGCTCCCCCTCCGTCACCCGCCGCCGCCACGCCTCCTCCCCCACCACCACCGTCCCGTCCTTGGCATAATACACCACCGACCGCGTCATCCGGCTCCCCCGCCCATCCGCCAGCAATATCGGAAACCCCGCATCCACCACCCCCACCAGCGACTGCGTCGTCCCCAGATCAATTCCAATCACATCAGCATCAGCACTCATAGCCTGCTCCCATCACCCGCCCCCCCGCCTCCGGCAAGCGCGGCGAAGCAATCTGCCTTTTCCTTTTCCTTCGTAATTTGCGTGGTAATTTGAACTCCTGTCCATACGGCTGATTTATCCGCGGTCCCCTCAAACTTCCAAAGCGGTAAGGGGGCCACGCGCGTTTCCCTCAGGCCAATGCATCAACAAGTCCTTCCAAGCTTCCTCCTGGGTGCTGTTCTCTCGTAATTTGCGTGGCAACTTGCACTCGGCTATTTCATATAAATAACAGCACTCTTTATTCCTAGAATCTTCCCTTGTTCTTCGATTACTCTGTTGACCAACACTTTTTCTTCGTCAGTGAGCGACTGGCTTACATAGAACTCAACCCCGTTCAATGCTTTGGACCATCTGCACTGGAGTTTTTCATTCGAAAATGATGTTGGAGATCCTAAGGCACTTATGACTTTTTCATAATATAGAAGCCTCTTTTCTGCATCTTGGACATTCATAGGATTCCCGCAAGATACCAACAAAATCAATGCAGCGATCAATAATTTTGATAAAAAATCCATTATGTGTAGAAATGTTTAGTCAAAAGCTGAAGGACGAAGCATTGGATTTCGAGTGGCTGGCGGCGCATTTGGATTTGTGCTTACAGCCAGTCCGGCAGCGCTATGTGGGGTTATTCTGGGATGCGTGCCGGGATGTGGGGGAATAAACCCTGATTCTTCCAAGTTTTTGATTCAATTTGCCACCCAAATTACGAAGAACAACGGAACGACGCATTGACTCAAAAAGAATGACACCGGAGGGCCCTGTGCAAAGGGAGCGAAG
>JAZKDC010000001.1:162098-304200 GCA_040387795.1 Verrucomicrobiota bacterium | reverse complement strand
GTTCAACAACCGTTATCATCGGGGCTGCGCCCGATGATAACCATGGTCATTCGCCGTTCCTATTTCTGGGAATTGGGGCTGCATCGGAAGTGGTTGAAGACATTAAATAGTCGTGCCACCTGCGAAGGGTCGCAAGCTCCTCTGAATTGGTTATCAGTGACAGAGCATTGAATCCAGCGCGGTGACACAGGGTGAGCTGTCGGAGAAACGCCCTCTCTAAGCTCAATCATTGGCTTACCCTGCAAGTCGGTGCCGATCAAATCCACCGTCAGCATCCATCCGGGGTTGTCGAGTGTGTCGAGCTTGATGCCGTGTTGATGCTCCCACCAGTCGTCACACTGGCTGCGATACCACTCGATCAAGTTTGCAAAATCAACTGTGGTCTCTGCTGGCATGTGGAGAGGTTTAATCGAATTTTGGCACAACGTCTGAACCCAGCCACCAGCTATGGCCGTGTTGACGCTTGAGATTTCACGAAAAAACTCCCCGGCCATAGCTGGTTGGCCGCGGTGATCTTGTTCGGCTAGGGTTATTAGGGGCATGGCCGTGAGTGCGTATGGCTCTTCGACATTCGACTGAAGAAAAGCCTCAAGCAAACGAATAGTATCGTGCCATAAATGAGTGGAAGGAGAACCCAATGGGCGACACGATGAAGGGTAGTGTATGCAGGGGATGAAACATAATCGTAGCCCCCTGTAAGACTGACGGCAGCGGACGTCATCCATTCAAGCGGTACCTGAAAAGGCTTGCCCATGGCAACCCCGATGTTGGCGGTTCGAGTTAGGTCTGGATTTGGTTCGACGTCGCCCCCCGGATGAAAATCAGCCAGCGACCAGACGATTCCAGTATAGCAATAAATTAGAACAGCGAGGACGCAGCCTGCAAATAGGAGAGTTGATTTGCCGCGTGTCATGAGCTGGATTTAGTGGAGCCGAACAGTCTATTATGCCACCAGATCTGGTGGGATATCCATTTCAAGATGCGGCATATTGGGGGGGCTGCTGGTTTGTAAAAGATTGAGCCTCAATGGATACTGCTGGATATCCCGAACATATCCGGTCCCAACAGGATTTGCAAGAAAATCAGGGAATTTACACGGATCGTGAAGGTGCGGATTGGCGAAATGTCAGGAATGATCACCATTGAAAAATGCGGCCGGGAAGGTGGTCCTCTCCGTCCGGAGCTGGACCGGAGCGGGCGGTGTTGCGGACCAGATCGCTGGTGGCAATGAGTATGGCTTCGTGGACGGCAGGTGGAAAAGAGTCCTGCCTGCCCGCGCGGCGCTGTTGACCTCCCATGCCGCCAGTTCAGGGGAGCCTATCAACCCATTCCACCAGCTCCTCTCATTTTGAAAGCCACGAGGCGCACGGTCCCAAGCCCCGGCCAACAGGTCTGACAAGTGTCCCCATTCGTCCCTCAAAGTCCCCAGGTCCCCCGCCAAAAACTTCGGATCCTAACCCGGGAGGACCCTCGTCCACCTTCATCCGGCCACCCCTGCCCTACTTTTCGCCGGAAACACCACCTTCTTTTCCCGGAAGATGATTTCTTTTCTTCGCGGAAGATCTTCTTTTCCTGGCAATCCCCCATCCCAGCTGTAGTCAGCCCATCCAAAATTCTCTTTTACCTCGTGTCCGGGCACGCCTTTGCTGCTCCGCGTCTGCCCTGCCGCGCGACTGTCCTGCAGCGCTGGGGTCTTCGTCATTGAGGGTGGGGCGCCTGGGGTGGATTCCGAGGGCCTGAACGTGGTATGGTAAGCACGCATCCCCTCAACTTGGCCTGTTCCTCAGCTTTTCTGAGTGCCTGTGCGGGAACAGACTCCAAGCCGGACAGCGCGTCGAGTATCGAGCATCGGGATACTTCTGCCCCCGTGCCGGGGAACTCCCCGATCGTAGACCGGATGGGAGTGGAAGGCAGGCAGCATTGCCACAAATAGGTAAGCTCAGGGCAGTACTCGCTGGTGGACTGCGGGCCCGTCACGCAGGGCTGAGAAAAAGGGTGTCAGCACACTCGTCTCGATCGACGCGCTCGTGCTGAGGACGCAGATGACGCGTTAAGCATGGAAAACAGGTTTGAGTATTGATCCCAATGAGCGCGGTCGGAACCCACTGATAATCAACGAGTGTGGACCACGTCTGCGAAATGAATTTGGAATGATATTTTTAAACCAAGCGTACATGATATTCTGTAATTTTTGCCAAAAAAGCTCTACAGGAGGTCTCTTTTTTATGATAATCATTATATTTATATTGCATATAAGGGGTTGATCCTCTAGAGTCGCCATGGCCATAAGGTCAATACCAACCACCCCCCATAATGAAAAATAAGATTAAAACCAAAGCGATAAAAGGATTCTCCCTCGTTGAATTGCTCGTCGTCATCGCCGTCATCGGCGTGATTGCCGCCATCGCCATTCCGGCGATGTCCGGGATCTTCGGCAAGAGCGAAAGCGCCAAGGCCCGCCGCAATGGCCAAGCCATCGTGTCCACCTTCAATTCCGCCCGTGCCGCCGGAAACACCGCCAGCTACGCAAACGTGGGCGCCGCTATCACTGCAGTCACCTCCACGACGGGCTTGGCTGGTGCGGGTGCCTTCACTGGCAGCCAGTTCTCTGCACCAATGAGCAGCACTGAATCCTCCGCGGCTTCGACAGGCATTGCCTTGTCTGCCACCGATGGCAACGGTGTCATGACCTTGACCGCCCAGTAAAATTCTGTAACGCCTTGCCCCCGACGGACTCACCGTCGGGGGCTCTTTTTTTGCTGTTCAGAGCGAAAACGGGGGGCAGATTTTGGTCCCTGCCCCTCATCCGTGGCTCGCGTTCCACAATCCTGGAGGAAACCCGGCAGTCCGACGAGGTCGAGCAACGCCGTGTTCGCCTCTTTCGTGGGGCAGGTGGCTTGCCTCCTACCCCCCTTACAATTCCCTTCCCCCCCGAAAACACCACTCATTCCCCCGGGCAAAAACCTGGGATTACCTGGATACCCCCCCCCGCAATCCATGGATCCGACCACACCAAAGCATTGCACTAAATGTCGCCAGCTTTTTCCACTGACCGCCTTCAGCAGTAGCGCCTACGCAAGGGATGGGATGAATCAGCAATGCAGAACCTGCCGCAGTCTTGTATCCCGCGAGTGGCGGACACTCAACCCCCGGAAGGCCCAATGGAAGAGCGCCCGGGAAGCTGTGGTCAGAGAGCTGGGCCCTGAAGTTGTCACGCCCGGACGGATCGCCGCCAAAATTGAAGCGCTCCGGACCGCGGAGCGGGCCCTCGGCCGCCGCAAGGAAGTTCAACAGTCAGCACGGCAGGCACCCGCCTCCCCAGTGCCGCCGGGCACCATGACCCGGGAGGCGCTTCTGACAGCCTGCGGCATTTCCCCCGCCACGCTCCAAAACCATCGATGGTGGAACACCGCCGGCATTCAGGACGCGGTTCAGTATGGCCAGCGGACGATTAAAGCGGGAAGAGCGCCAGTCTTTTTCCAAATTGAAAAGGCCGCTCCTTTCATCGCCCTCATGCAGGCTCGCCCGATGTATCGGCGGAGACACGTGGTTGATCCCATAATTGAGCCTCACCCGCTGGGGGTTATCGAATCCATGGCAGAAGGCGTCGAGAGCCAAGGTGGTTGGGCAGGAAGTTAGGGAGCATGAATCAAATCCAGTCCCCCCCTGCCCTGCAGGAGCGTGCGGCATACCACGCAGCCAAACACCGGACACGGCCGGCCCAGGCTCTCCGGATCAACGAAGCCCGTCTGTGCATCCCAGGCCTTGGGTTGCCATTCTCTCACGCCGCCCGCGTTTTAATGCGCGGCTTGGGTGAAGGCGTCGCCACCGTGGTTGGTGCCTGTCAGCATCAGCAGGTTCACTCCGGCAATGGCCTTACCTGACAGGGTCCCGGTAAAAAGGCACTTCTGCCGGCGGTATCTGGCAAAGCCATCGGAGTAACCGGCGGGACACGATTTTCAGTCCTGATCGACCCTGCGGTGGTTCCTGTGGCCTTATTTTGAGGGATCCGTTGATCGCGATTTGCGGTAAATAATTGGGGCATGAGTGGCGTAATGCCGCCCACTTGGATTTTTCGGGATTCCATTCCCCTGATGGCCCGCGACTGAGACGTCCGGTATGGCTTTTGCAGAACAGGTGTGAACACCCCAGCAAGCCATGGATAAACCTCCGCTGAAATTTGTTCCGCTCGTTCCGCCCGTGGGCGATAGTCCTGCTTACGGCCGCAGTGGATTCGAACCGCATCCGGGGACCGCTGCCTTCATCCTGAGCATCGCAGTCGTCCTGATTGGAATGAATGTTTTCCCCCTCTTCCCAATGGGGGGCGACCCGGTCCCCCTTGAGCTGAGCAACTGGTTGAAGATAGGCGTGGGGTTGATCCTTTGGTTTGCGGGAATGGCGCTGATGGCACAGGCGCGATACATGCCCTGGGTGAGGGGAATATGGTATGGACTGCTTTTTTTGCCCGGTCTCATCCTGCTGCTGTGGCGCGCCCGCCATCATACCCGGCGCAGTGCTTGGGAATCAGAGGAGGAACTCCGTCGCCGCTTTCGCCCGATGCGGCGCTTCTATCACGAGGGCCTCCGGGGGTGTGCGAAACCAGACCATCCGGAGCCCATGGTAGCCAAGCAGAGCGAATAGAATGGGGAGGCAGCCGCCTTTACGGGTAGTATTCCAGACACCGACGAGTAATCGCACGCCCCGGGAACCCCGCGCACGGCTCAAAAGAATAATGGTGGGGTTTCACCCCATGGCCAGAATGGAAAATTCTGCAATTTTAATCAGATCACAGCTTTGGATCTGACGAGCCCGAATGATCGCTCTGACCGCCGGACCAGCATCATCCCCACCACCCGCATGTATCAGATCCTACCCAACTATCTTGTGTCCGGCCCGAGCGATCACCGGGCGATTGAGAGCGGAAGTTCTCCCGGCATCCAGGGGAAACTGACTTTAACCACGGAGGAACTTGCCATAAAGGCCCGTCTGTTGACTGAGACCCGGTTGCTGTCCAGGAAATGGACCCTGCCCACAACGTATGATCCGACGACGGGCGAATAGCATTCGACATAAATCCCAGGCTCATGGGAATGACGACGCATTTTGCTGCTGTCAAGTTCTGGCGGAAGGGCAAAATGCCAGATCAGAACGGCGATGGGGATCGCCCCTCCCCGATGATTGGCTCCTTCCGGGGCCTGGAATGGTTTTTGCAGCGGAAATCACAGGAAGCCTTTGATGTCCAAGGACTTCACAACCCTCCCCTGTATGCATTTCATCGCCCTCATACACCCCAGCAACGTTGGCCCTGCTTACGGCATTGGCAGAACCGTACAAGAAGCACAAACCAATGCCGCCGCAGGCGGCTTCCTTAGGCTGGGTGATTGGGTCGCGGTGGAAATCAGCCAGAGGGCGTACGAAACCATTATTTCCCTTGGTTTTGATTCGGTTCATCTGGGTCTTCCCCCGGCAACCTCAGGATGCGGAATAAACGCGAAATAATGCGCCCTCAGCGTTTGATGACCCTTCCAGCGGGAGGGTGAGCCCCCCCTAAACCTATATGAGCGAACTACTCAAACCTGGTCGCCAACATTTCCTTGAGCAGGCAGACCTGAACCAGCTGAAGGAGTTGGACACCAGGAACGTCTCCTTCCTGATCCCGTTTTTGGAGCATGACGGCCTCCATTTTGCCGTTGGTTCCGGGCAGTTCAGGCTTGATGGGGCCGACGCAAAAAACTGGGCAACCATCGTGATCCAGAAAAATGGTTCGGCAGGGCCGGCTAACGGGGAGGAAACCTGGTTTCTTCCGGCGCGCCTGGCGGAGTTGTTTTCCCGCCCTGAGGAACTTCCGCCATCAATTCATGCCCGGTTTGCTCCGTTATCCTGGCCGGCACTGGTGGTCTGCACCAAAAGCGCGCACGGAGCCTTTCATTTGGCTGGGAGTGAACCCTTGGAGGTGACGGAGCTGGACCGGTCCAGATATGAGACGGCACGCGAAGAGCTGCTCCGTTTAGAGGCGGCTGAGCACTCGAAACTACACCGCTTCACCCGCAGTCGGGCTTCCAGCCCTTTATCAGGTGGGCCAGCACCCGGTCAAAGTCCATGTTGCTGATTTGGCAGCCACTCCGGCTTCTGGGCTGCCCAGGCGCTCCCTTCTGCTCTGCCTCCCGGTCGTCTTCCTCCTTGCTTAGTCACGCCGGGCTTCCCGCGGCTGGTTGCACCGGTCTCCGCCCCCGCAGGACCTCCATCCGATATGAGAACCCCATTGGAAATTTCAAACTCTCCTTTGGGGGCGCCAAGGGAACAAGCGGGAGGCAAATGGAAGGAACGCCCCCTCATTGGCACCCTGAACCAGCATACTCTCCCGTTTGGACTTGAAAAGGCCCGCGCCTGAGGGAATGACGTCCCCCATTCACAGCTCATGGCGACCGAAGAACTTTCAACCCGTGTCAGGGATTTTCTCCGGGCCTACATCCACAGTGTCGCGCAGATTGATATTCTGACGATAATGTGCAGAGCCCCTGCGAGCTATTGGACAGCGCGGGCGGTTGATGAGGTTCTCTGCCATGACGAAGGCGAGATCAGCCGCCGCCTCGTGGAATTCGCCCGGGCCGGAATCATCATCGGAAATGGGGAGTCCCCCCCCGCATATCAATGCCAGAACTTTGAAACCCCGCTGGGTGCGGCACTGAGGGAAACTGTTGATGCCTACGTCACCCGGCCTGTAAAAGTGATCGAAACCATTTTCAAACCACAGGAGGACGCGGCGCAGCAATTTGCCGATGCCTTCCGTATCCGCCCCACTGACCATGCCTGAAGCCGTTTACATTCTCTGTGCCCTCACGAGTCTGACCTGCGCTTTCCTGCTCGGCCGCGCCTACTGGTTGAAGCGGGTGCCCCTGCTTTTTTGGAGCACGGTCTGCTTTGGTGCCCTGGCGGTCAACAACATCCTGCTGTTTGTCGACCTGATCGTGATGCCGGGGATTGATTTGCAACCCCTTCGGACATTGTTCGCTTTGGTCGGCGTCTCTACCCTGCTTTATGGGTTGGCCATGGAAGCCAAATGAAATCAAGCGTTATGATAGTGTCATTTCTTTCAGGGGCGACGTTCATGGCTTGCGCCGCGGTAGCCCTGCATTTTCTGCGGCTATGGCGCCGCACCGGGGACCGTCTGTTCGCCTATTTTCTGGCGGCATTCGTCGCCTTGGCAGCAGAGCGGGTGGTCCTCGCCCTGGTGCCAGCGCAGAACGAATATGCGCCTTTTGTTTATCTGGTGCGGCTGGGAGCTTTCGCTCTGATCATCGCGGGTATCGTGGAAAAAAACAGGACCCGATAGCAGGAAAGTCATCCCCTGGGCGGATAGGGGTGTGTCATCCACTGCCCGGCCGTCCGGCCCCGATTCTCGTCGGCGTCGGCTGGGAGCTCCGCCGCCCTCCCGGCCGTCCCCGTCCCGTCGTCGCGCCGACCCGTTTCACCGTGAAGAACACCGGCTATGAAGGGGAGGTCGAAACCCGCTGGACCCGCGTCTCCAATGCCCACTTCCAGGAGGTCAGGGCCTTCACCAGTCCCACCATCGACAACCCCGACCTGATCCCATGGGACTCCCTCCCCTTCATCGCGTCCAGCCAGGCCAGCCTCCTCATCCCGGCCCAGGCGGTCGGCGCCTGGATCACCGCCCGCGTCCGCGCCGTCGGCTCCAAAGGCCCCAGCCCGTGGAGCGATCCCTCCGCGGTGCGCGTCAACTGACCGCCCCCGGCTCCCAGGAAAAATCCCAAATCACGTCCCCGCCCTCCGGTTCACCCCGGTCGGCGGGGTTTTTTCTTTCAGGGAATCCTTCACGGCCCTGAAATATTTCCGTCAGGAATAACTTGTCAGCCTCTCAACCCCTCCTTAATCTCGGCCCAGTTTCCCTCGTCCCCATCACGAATGCCCGTCAAAACCAAAGCCGCCTCCCCCAAAGACTCCGCCGCCAACCTCAGATTCGAGGCCAAGCTCAGGCCTGGGCTCGGGAAGTCGCATCGCCATCTTGAGGTCTTCAAAACTAACGCCAACCACGCAATCAACGTCGCATACATCAGCTACAACTTGGACACTATCCGCATCTCCGCCCGAGTGCTTGCCGAGTGCGTCGTTGGCGGCGGCTTGGTAGAAGACCGCAGAACTGAGAACAATCCCACGCCCACCACGGCGTATTCGATGAATGCGGTGAGCCAGATATCCGAGCCATCGCGACGGAAACGAAGAATCTAGTCCAAACAGGAGCAACGAAACATGCCACCACCGACGACAACAACTCCAGATACCGCCACACTTGTGCTCGCTCATCTGGTGCGGGACGGCGGAAAGGACCCACACGCTTATCTGGATAGTCTTGAGGTAGAGACTTCTATTGTGAACACCCAGACGGTGATCCGATGGCATCGCATTGGCCACGATGCGACATTGGACAGACCTGACACAGAGAAGCTGATCGATAAGTTGATTTGCCTTCTGGTTGATTTTGCCTGCACGAGGCAGGAGCGAGACGATGCCGTTCTCGCGGTCACAAACACTGGCTCAATGCAAGCCGTGTCTGCTCTGCATGAGAAAGCCCGCCGTCTTTTTACCACGAGCGCAACGACAGGGGAAGTTGGAGAACTGATGCTCTATTTCCTGGCAGAGCACCTCCTCAAATACCCCCAGATTCTTTGCAAGTTTCCGCTCAAGACTAATCCCAATGTTCATGCTCATGGGGCCGACGGGGTCCACGCATCGGTGGACCCGGGCACCGGACACCTTCGCTTGCATTGGGGAGAAGCAAAGCTCTACCAGAAACTCGGCGCGGCCGTGGACGATTGTTTTTCATCGTTAAGTGAACTGATCCTCGAACCGACCGGGGCGAAAAAGACCAAACGCCGAGATGTCGAGCTGCTACGAGACTACATAGACCTCAATGAACCAGGCCTAGAGATGGCACTCCGCGCGTATCTTGATCCCGACGATATAATGTCGAAAAAGGTCCGTTTCTGCGGGCTAGCGCTCATCGGATTCGATTTGGCCGACTACAACGCACTGTCCGAGGAACTTGCTAAGAAGGAGGCCACGGCTGTTTCAGCACGTTTTCAGAAGTGGACTGCAAAGATCAAAGCATCAGTGGAAAAGCATGAACTGATCGGAATCACGATAGACGTGTTCTGCATTCCATTCCCTTCCGTCGAAGCGTTCAGAGCGGCCTTCTTAAAACGTCTCGGATGAACCTATGTCATTAAGCACCCTCCGCCGTTGGCTATTGGAGCAGCCGTCCTTCGAGAAGCGAATGGACGAGGTGATCCGCACGGGGGTTCTCGATGAGTTTCCAGCGATAGTCCCGGCGAATGCCGTCCAGGAACATAACTGGCCGAACTTGCTCCTTTGCGGCAGCGCACTTGCCAGATCAGAGATCGCGGACGAGCAGCGGATTGCGCTCCGAATTGCAGACACTTGTCTTAAACTGAAATCTACGAGCGACGAGGAGCGTGCGGCGGCGGCAATCATCCTCGATACGATGGCAAACAGGCGGTCGGTCGCGCTTGCGAAGAATCGTGAGTTGATACCGCGTGGATTTGAAGCGTCACTGCCAATTCCTCTGCGTGCCGACTTTCTGAAGCGCTCGTCACAGGATCGGATTCATGCCTCGGATGACCAGCGACATCCGGCAAACCGGTTTCAAGTAGATTTCTGGAACGCCCTGAATTCCAACCAGTGGATCAGTGCGTCCGCGCCAACCTCAGCGGGGAAATCATTCCTTCTTCGGCTATGGGTCGCGGAGGTATTACGAAAGCGCAAAGGGGCTTTGGTTGCGTTCATCGTCCCCACCCGTGCTCTGATTCAAGAGTTTGCAGATGGTTTCAGCCAAGACGTTGCCGAAGGTGTTCTGAAGGACGTCACCCTACACTCGCTTCCAATCGAGGAAGAATTTGCAGCCGGCGTCGGGCACTTGTTCGTCTTTACGCAGGAACGACTACACATTCTCCTGAGCCGTCGGAAGGACCTCGCCTTCACTTTGCTCGTCGTGGATGAAGCGCAAAAGGTAGGGGACGGGTGCCGCGGGATTCTTCTGGAGCAAGTGATTGCTGAATGTATGCGCCGTTCCATTGAGACGCAGATCGTCTTCGCTTCGCCATTTGTTGAGAATCCAGCCTACCTCAACCGTGGGGCACCGGAGAGCCAACGGGCTCATTCCGTGGAGCGGGAGGTGACCACGGTCACGCAAAACCTGATTTTCACCTCTCAGAAGCGGGGTGCGCCGGACATTTGGAATGTGTCTTTTGTCGCGGGTGAAAAGGAAATTGCCGTGGGTAGCGTGACATTGCCATTTCGGGCGACAAGCCCAGCCAAACGGCTAAGCACCGTGGCGTTTGCCCTGCGAAGTCCAAGCGGGGGGAATCTCGTCTACGCAAACGGTGCGATGGACGCAGAAAAGTTCGCCCAGCACCTTAGCGAAGGCTTCCGTGATCAGGGAATCGCGTCTCTGGAGAATGAGCCGCGTATCGCAGAGCTCATCAAACTCGTTCGGAAGACAGTTCATAAAAACTATCTCCTCGTTCAAACGCTCAAGCACGGCGTTGCCTTCCACTACGGCAATATGCCTCTTCTGATCAGAACCGAGATTGAAGCGTTGTTTCGTGAAAACGTGCTTCACTTCTTGGTATGCACTGCAACCCTGATCGAGGGTATAAATCTTCCATGCAAAGTGATTTTCTTACGAGGCCCCACCAAAGGCAGAGGGAATCCAATGGAACCTGTGGATTTCTGGAACCTCGCAGGCAGGGCAGGAAGGTGGGGGACAGAGTTCCATGGAACCATTGTCTGTATCGACCCAAATTCCAACGATGTGTGGAAGGAGCCGCCGCCGAGGAAACGCGTTCGTCAGCGCATCTTGGCGGCCACTGAGAAAACGCTGAACAGTGCGGACGCTTTGCTCGATTACATTGCCAGTGGCTATCGGATTGAAGCTGGGCTGGACTACGCTGAATATGACTACACCTTGACGTTTCTCTTTCACTCGCTTCTTCGAGGTGATGATCTTTCTAATTTGCCCTCGGCAAAAGAGGTTCCATTGGAGACTCGCGAACGACTCCAAGCAGTGCTGAAGGCGGAACTGGAAACGTTACCTTTACCCTCGGATTTGATTTTCCGGCACGCTGGAATTCTGCCGCACGCACTCGCAGCTCTGCTTGCCGAATTTCAAAAGATGTCCCCCGAGGAATTGGTCCAACTGGCTCCCGTGCTCCCAGAAAGCGATGACGCGGTCGCGCGGTATGAAGCTATTTTCGGATTTATCGACACGCATCTCCGAGCGAATTGGCGCTATGCCGCAGACTTTGACGGGAAGCGTCTTCGAGGCTTGGCAATTACTGCCGTCAATTGGATGCGAGGCAAACCCTTGGCCGTGCTGATAAGCAACATGGAGTGGGTGAATGATCGGCGAGCGAAGCCAGTGAAGCTCGCTCGGCTTATTGTCGATGTGATGAACGACGTCGAAGAATACGCCCGGTTCAAAATTCCAAAATACCTCCGTGCGTTCCTTGATGTGCTATATTTTCATACCCGGCAGGCGGGCATGAGCGAATTGATTCGGGAGCTTCCAAACTTGGAATTGTGGCTGGAATTGGGTGTGTCTGTGCGGACGCAACTGTCGCTGATGGAGCTTGGGATTTCGCGCACTGGAGCTATCGAAGTGTTTGAGTTGATGGTGAACCACGACATGAACAAAACTGACACCTTAGCGTGGCTCCAATCTTCTGACCCAGCAGTTCTCATCAACCTGCCGGAGTTGGTTAAACGAGAGATTGCCCGCGTGCTGGCGCGATTTGCACCCGTAATTTAGGAAATGCAGCAACCTGCGCGATGCTTTGCCGAATGCCTCGTTCATCGGTTTCACCTGCACAACGATCTTGAAGACGGGGTCGCGAACAAGCAGTCTTACTCTTTCTGCGATTAGTAGGAATTCAAATACATTCCCCCGTATATCGCGGCTGGTATTCCCCAGGTTGGAGGATTCCGACCTTTGATCTTCTTTACGATCATTATGGAGCGTCCAGCTGGTAGCAGGGTGGAATTTGCCGGCGTGCCATCTGATTTCCGCCAGTCAGCAACCGGGGGGTAGGATTGAAAGACTGCATCGTGGTGGAAAAACGAAAGGGTCCCCCCATTGTACCATGTTTGCACTTCATCAGCCGCTCCTAAAGTAGGGCCAGCAACCAGTCCAGCACCAGAATAAGTTACAGTCACCTGTGCCGGATATGCGGGTAGTAAGGAGTCCTGGAAAGGTATCCCAAATGGCATCGGCGCACTGAACCAATTATACCTTGTCGCCCCTGGCGGAGCAAAAGCAGACAATCCGTAGACTTTAACACCCGTGACGGTTGATTTAACGTGGCCAACTTCGAAGAATGTTTTGGATGTCGTCTTGGTCCTTCGGAAATTGGTGCCCATACCCAGCGTAATGTTTACACCTCCAGATGGATTGCCGTTTGCGTCATACCAACCAACAAATTCCGGTACATCGGCATACCAATAAGCGGAAGTGACTTGCGTGGCATTGTTGTAAATGTGGAACTCGTCGCCATTCAGATCTGGCGATTCAATTTCATGGAAAAGATCACTTATCGTCCTGGAGCGCCGAATTGCAAAACGTTGAACTTTGTGCAGTTCTGTCCCGAAGGACACGTCAGACCTGAACCGCACCACTATCCGTGACGTCTGCGCGTCCAGTGGGACCTCCGACGTAATTATGTCTGCGGCATTTAGCGATGAATCCGTAAAGAAAGGAGGATTAGTCGGATCGAGTGCCGTAAGGGCCCCTTGAGCAAATGCTGCTCCTGATCCATCGGATCGGGTAAAGTCAACCACTTGGTATTTATTACCGCTTGATTCATAAGGGGTTCCAACTGCAACCACAGTGCAATAAGCAACTGGCTCATTGACCAAGGTTGGACTTGTGAAGGAATCCGATCCTATTCCTCCGATGATCGTATGCTTGAACTCACCGAATGGAGATGTGCAAAATCTGTTTTCCTCGGCCAAGGAGAAAAATCGGGAACTTACTGAAGGTGCCTCCGGAAAGGAAAGACGGAGGGTGGTGGTAGCCAGTGAAACGTCCCACTGTTGAGTAGTCCAAGTGAGTAAGTCCGGAGAGGATTCCAATTTGTAGCTGATTCCAGGTATCGGTGTCCAAGCCATTTTGAATTCCTGGAGGGCAGGACTAAAGGAAGTAGTTACTCCGCCTGTAGGAGAAGGGGATACCCTCCAGAACTTGCGCACCATATCGTATGGAACATCGGTTGTAATCTTGCCGGTGGAAGCCAGTCCAACGCTCCAATCCGAGCCGTTCCAAGTTTTCAAGTCAGAAGATGAGTATATTTTGAAAGAACGATCCAACGATCGCGGGATTACATCCCATTCAGCAATGAATCGTCCCGACGTAGTTTGGCGCGAAGCACGGACGCAATACGGACGATCATTCGCAGCAATTGTTTGCACTGTTTCGCCAAAACCCGCCAAAAGGGTTTTGATCAAAGGAAGATGACCCGAAACGCTCAGGTCATTATTGACTTGAATGTGAATACCAAGAAGGCACAGCGAACCTGCAAAAAAGCCAAGGGTTGGCCCGCCCGAATCTCCAGTAATGGTTCCGGCAACATCCGGTCTCGGATCCTGGGAAAGACCTCCAAGGTATGAGTTACTCTCCGTGTATAAAAAGGTGGTCGTTCCAACCGCGACATCACGGGCAGCGGCCTCGCCGGTGGGATTCGTTCCGAATCCAGTCTGCCCTACGACGAAGTCACGCGCTCCTCGGGAAAGGGTAGGCGATTTGAAAGTGACATTAGGAGCCTCAAATTCAGGAACAGGATATCTCTTCACGCTGGCAGACGGCGCGGACACCAGCCTACCGAGAGTTAGTCCGTCGATTCCGATTGTCAGATCGTGAAGTGTTTCCACTACTGCTTCCTCGTAACTACTGTAAGGACTATTCGAATGATAGAATCGAAGAGTCTCGCCTTGCCTCGGGGCAAAATGTTTCACGGTCAAAAAGCATCTCGAGGAAATCATAGTTCCCCAACAATAGGCTGTGAGATCTCCAGTCCCTTGGGACTTTTTACCAATCCCAGAAAGATCAGCCGTCTGAGCAATGAAGGCCCGATTACCTCCACCATAAAGCCGGGAATGTTTGTATGGTTGGTAGCCATCAGAAAATGATAACGCTTGAACTCCAATGAGAGTGGCCTGGAGAAAAGCTATAATTTCTATCCAAGGCATTGAGGCAAACTGTTTTCGCTTCATGAGAATTGTAAATTTTTGGATTGCGAGAGGATTACTGCATGGAGGGGACCTGAGATGCAACGTAATTCTGCACCAATTTTATTTGTCGGATGAAAATTGTTGTATTGGTTAATGCAGGAACAGGCCTGCCGCTTCGAATTGCGGCGGGGTTTGGTAGGCGAGAAACGAGTATCTGGGGGGGATTCATCGCGCAGAAGATTGGTGAAGACGACGGTGCAGCCGGCTTTGGCAGTCTTGGGGGCGAGGTTCGTTCGTTGATTTTTCGAAAATAGAATCCGTTCTGAGAGGAGAAGCTTATGGAAGCCAGTCCACACCATTTCCCCCCTGCCCTGCCCCATCTGCCAAAGATCGTTTCCCGGGAGGAGTGGCAGCGGGCGCGGGCGGCGCTGCTGATCAAGGAAAAGGAGGCGACGCGTCGCCCCCACTGCCTTTCTTATTCCGGGCGTCAGAGATGGAGGCTGCTATGCCATGACCATGAGAAAAGGCCTGAGACCGGTCGGCCGCGCGCTGCCCAAAACCGCTTTTAGCCGCTGGGCATGCGGGGGAGGTGGATTGAAAACCGGGTCTCCTAATCGGCGGAATGCAACTCAACCCTGCCGCCATGGGCCTGGGTGATCTCGCGGACGATAAACAGGCCGAACCCCAATCCTTTGAGGTTGGCGCGGCTTCCGTCGGCGGTGGCGCGTTGCAGGGGTTCGAAAATACGCTGGGCGCTTTTCGCCTAAATGGTTGTCCCGGTGTTTCTGACTTCGACACCAACTTCGCGGTCCTGTCCAGAAGCGGCGAGGGTGACGGGTTGCCCGGCCGCTCCATAGGCGATGGCATTGGAAAGCAGGTTTTCGGAGGGCTGCGTTTGGCGTTCCGGCGGGCGGTGTCATAACCGGACTCTTACCCGTTGCGGAACGGATCGTGGGTGGTGGTGTCATACAGGTGGGTGGTTTTTCGCAGTTCGGCAAAACCTGGCTTGGCGGCCATTAGCGCGTGTTTGGCACGGAGCACCAGTGGGTGGGGCTGCCTATTTTTTCGAAAAATCCCCGGCAATTGTCCTTTTGACCCTGGGCCCACTCGTCGGGTTAAATGAAGGGACGGCTTTGGCTGCCTGATCATTGAACCTTACCTTAAAGCTCAATCCCCCGGGTGCCAAGTCTTCCGCTGCCCCTCATTCCCAATCCAACGAATACCAACCACTATGACGAAACAAGCCTTCCTCCTGACTCTCGTCGCCCTCGGGGCTCTCTCCGCGTGCCAGTCGGTCCAGACCAAGCCCGCGGCCAGTGCCGGGATGCCGCCTTACCAGGGCTCCGCAGATTTTGAGCGCATGAAATCACTGGTCGGCAAGTGGTCTGGCGAGTCGCCTGAGATGGGCAAAATGAGCACGGAATTCCGCCTCATCGCGGGTGATTCGGTGATTGAGGAACGTTTCGCGGCGGGCACTCCGATGGAAATGCTCAGCGTCTACCACGATGTGGGCGGCAAGCTCACCATGACGCACTACTGCATGCTGCGGAACCAGCCCCGCATGAAGGTGACGAAGAGCACCGCGGACTCGCTCACCTTCGCGCTGGCACCGACGCCGGGCCTGGATCCCGCGAAGGATAAACACATGCACGCGGCCACCTATACCTTCATGGATGCCGATCACTTCAAGCTCGATGGCGTGGCCATGGAAAACGGAAAGCCCTGCCCCTGCGGCCCGCCGGTCATTTTTACCCGCCGCTGATCAACGGCAATCACCGCGCCTCATCCGATCATGAACACCAAAATCTTTGTCAATCTCCCGGTCGCGGATCTGCCCCGCTCGCTCGCCTTTTTCAAGGCCCTGGGCTATGCGCACAACCCGCAGTTTTCAGATGAGAGCGGTGCCTGCATCGTGATCAACGAGCACATCCATGTCATGGTGCTGACGCTCCCGAAGTTCCGTGAGTTCACCTCAAAGGACATTTGCGACTCCGCGAAGTCGATTGAGGTGATCAACTGTCTGAGCTGTGAGAGCCGCGGGCAGGTGGAGGATCTCGTGCGCAAGGCCGTGGCGGCGGGTGGCTCGATGTATGCCGAGCCGAAAGACCTGGGCTTCATGTATCTGCACAGCTTTGCCGATCCGGATGGTCACTGCTGGGAACTCTTTTATATGGACCCCGATGCCATGGGCCCGGAAGCCAGTCCCACTTGACCACTTCACCTTCAACCCATCCCAACCGCATGCTCAGGAAAATCCTCATCGGCCTCGCCGTGCTGGTCGTCGGCATCATCGCGGCCGCCCTGCTTCAATCGCCTGACTTCCGGGTGGAGCGCAGCCTCGTCATCGACGCGCCGGCGCAGCAGCTCTTCCCCTACTTCGACAACCACCGGAAGTTCAATGAATGGAACCCGTGGGCCAAAATGGATCCTGAAGCCAGGTATACCTATACCGGGCCGGAGTCCGGCGTGGGCGCGGTGGCCGGCTGGGAAGGCAAAAAGGTCGGCAAAGGCTCCTCCACAATCACGGAGAGCAAGCCGGCCGAGCGCATCGTGGAGCGCATGGACTGGCTGGAGCCCATGGAAGGCGTCAGCACGGTCGAGTTCACCTTCAGCCCCGGGGGCGATGGCAAAACGAAGGTCGTCTGGGCCATGTATGGCAGGAATGAGGGTCTGATGGCCAAAGTGATCAGCCTGTTCCTGAGTTGCGAAAAAATGTGCGGACCTGAATTTGAAAAGGGGCTCGCCGATCTCGCCAAACTTGCCACCACACCGAACCTTGCAGGAGCCGCCAAGTAACCCGGCAATCACCAATCCTATGAGCACCCCTGAACCCTACCCGCCCATGAGCCCCTACCTCACCGTCAAAGGGGCGGGCAAGGCCATCCAGTTTTACACCGCAGCCTTCGGCGCCACCGAGCTTTACCGGCTCAGTGATCCCGCGACGGGCGCTGTCGGCCACGCCGAGATCATGCTCAATGGCAGCCATCTTATGCTCTCCGATGAGAATCCGGCCTGGGGCAACAAATCACCGCAGACCCTCGGCGGCACGCCCGTGAAGCTCTGCCTCATGGTTCCCAATACCGATGCCGCCGTGGATCGCGCCAGTGCCGCCGGAGCGGTGGTGGAGATGCCGCCGACCGACATGTTTTATGGCTTCCGCTGCGCCTCGGTTCGTGATCCCTTTGGCCATCAGTGGATGATCCAGCACGAGATCGAAAAGGTATCCGGGGAGGAGATGCAGACCCGCTGGGCCGCCATGCTTGCCGGTGGCATGGAGTGTCCTGCCTCAAAGGAGTAACGCCATGAGCACCGGCACGACTTCCGACTTCCTCCTGCTCTCCCGCGGCCAGTGGGACCAGGCTTCGTCCAAAGCAGACATTGAGGCTGCCATCGACAAATTTTACGCCTGGTATGAGGCGCAGATCGAAAAGGGCCGCTTCAAGCCTGGTTCGCGTCTCACCATGGATGCCGCACTGGTGACCCGTGAGGGCGTCAGCACTGATGGACCATTCGCGGAAGGGAAAGAAGTCATCGGCGGGTACTGGATCATGGTGGCGGAGAGCCTGGCCGCAGCAGCAGCCCTCGCGGCAGAGAGTCCAGTCCTGCTGCATGGGATCCGCTATGAAATCCGACCGTTGGAACCGGAGCGCGGCTCCGCCTATCGAACCACGAACGAAACGCCCGTAACATGAACCCCAACACGCAACAAACCACCGGCGAGCACCTGCTCCTGATCCGCGGCACGCACTGGAACAGCAGCCTCTCGCCCACGGAGCTTCAGCGCATCATGACCGATTTCTACGGCTGGGTGGAGGGTCTGCAAAACAAGGGCCTCCTGCGCGGCGCGCAGCCGCTGATGGAGGAAGGCAAACTCGTCACGGGTCGGCAAACCCTCGTCACTGACGGCGTCTTTGCGGAGTCGAAAGAAGCCATCGCAGGCTATTTCCTGCTGGCGGTGGCCTCCACCGATGAAGCCGTAAGACTCGCCCAGGCCTGCCCCATTCTCGCCCACGGAGCCCAGATCGAAGTGCGCCCCATCGCCGATCTCTGCCGCCCGATGGCGGATGTGAAGGCCCAGGCATCATAACCCCCCACCGGAAAACCACCCATGAAGAAGCTAAACTACTCCACCATCATCCAAGCCCCGCGCCAGGTCGTGTGGGACACCATGCTGGCGCCCGATACCTATCGCCAATGGACGGTCGGATTTTGCGAAGGCTCTTACTACGAAGGTTCGTGGGAGAAGGGCTCCGGGATCAAATTCTTAAGTCCGAGCGGGGAAGGAATGCGTGCCGTGATCGCGGAGAACCGCGAGCCGGATTACCTGTCGATCCAGCACCTTGCCTGCATTCTGAAAGCGGGCGAAGATCTGCTCCCGGAACCTGCCTATGAAAACTACACCTTCCGTGATAGCGGCACTGGAACAGAACTGCTCGTCGAAGTGGACATCGACGAAAAATGGGAAACCATGTTCGAGGAAATGTGGCCGCGTTCGCTCGGGCTGCTGAAAGCGCTTTGCGAATCGAAACACCATTGATCGGTTAAGAAAAAGATGCTCCGCGAACCCTTCATTCACAGCCTTGTCGAATCGTTTCCGTTGGCGGACTTTAAGTTCTTCGATGAAGCGAATCGCATTGCATCTTTACCGATGCCGAACGGACACGGTGAGCTGTCGATTCACGACGATGGTGATGAGCTTACGTTCTTCCTCGGCGACATCACCCACTGCCACTTCAGCCAAGATTACCTGGGCGACGGAAAGTATTCTCCTGAAGCGGAGACGATTGAAGATGCCGTCGATTACTTGCGCGATCTATTTTCCGACCAAGTTGTCTTTTACCGCGCACGGAATGGAGGGCGAGACGGCTCGATTCAATGCCCCTCAGAGGAGAAGCTATCGAGGGTCCTGGCTGACTGCAACTGCTTCGTATGGTCGGCGTCGATAGAACCAAACACCGAACAAGACGAGGATGGCAAGACCTCGCCTGCCATCTCTTGACGATCTGCACTTCAAAACAACCCACTCACCCAATCCAACCCTTCATTATGAACAACACACGCAATCCTGTCGGCTGGTTCGAAATCTACGTCAACGACATGCCCCGGGCCAAAGCCTTCTACGAAGCCGTTTTCGCCACCAAACTTGAGCCGTTGGGCAATCCCACCGCCGACGGTGCCGGGCTGGAGATGTGGATGTTTCCAGGCGGCCCAGAGCAATACGGCTGCAATGGCACGCTCTGCAAAATGGAAGGCTGCGCGGCTGGTGGCGGCGGCACGCTGATCTATTTCAGCTGTGACGACTGCGCTGTCGAAGCGGCCCGTGTCACGGCAAACGGCGGCACGATTTACAAAGAGAAATTCGCCATCGGTGAATACGGCTTCATTGCCATCGTTTGCGACACTGAAGGCAACACCATCGGCCTGCATTCGATGGCTTAGCTTTTGGCTGGCTAGCCCCAAGTAATCCCATGAACACTCACACCATCCGCCTCCATCGCGTGCTGAAGGCGAAGCCCGGGTTGGTCTACAAAGCCTTTCTCGATCCTGACGCGCTCGCCCGCTGGCTGCCGCCGAATGGCTACCTGTGCAAAGTGTTTCAACTGGATGCGAGAGTCGGCGGCACCTTCAAGATGGCCTTCACGCAGTTCAGCAACGGTAACAGCCATTCCTTCGGCGGCGAGTATCTCGAACTGGTGCCGGACGAGCTGCTACGCTACACCGATGTCTTCGACGATCCGGGCCTGCCCGGCACCATAGAGGTCACGGTGAAGCTCAAAGCCGTGTCCTGCGGCACGGAGTTGAGCGTGACGCAGGCGGGAGTGCCGGCGGTAATCCCGGAAGAGGCCTGCTACCTCGGCTGGCAGGAGTCCCTGCTGCATCTGGCGAACCTTGTCGAAGGCGGGCCGCCTGCGGAGGAGTAAACTCCCGCTTTGACCTCATGGCCTACGACCCCTCCATCGCCGATCGAGTGACAGATCTGCTCACCGTGAGGCGCGTGGCATTCCACCCCAAGGCCATGTTCGGCGGGCTCTGTTTCATGGTGAATGACAAGATGTGTCTCGGCGTGATGAAGGCTGAGCTGATGGTCAGGCTCGACCCTGCGGTCCATGAAGCGGCGCTCCAACAGCCGGGCTGCTCTCCCATGGAGTTCACGGGGCGCTCCATGAAAGGCTTCGTTTTTGTCCAGGCAGCCCACCTCGACTCCGAAGCGCAGCTCCGGCATTGGGTGGACCTCGCGCTGGAATTCAACCCCAGGGCCACCATCTCCAGGAAACGCTCAGAGCAAGCCTCATGATGATCTCTGGCAAGCGCAGTCCCAGTGGCGTGGCGGATGATCTTTTCCGCCGCGAGGGAGCGCGGCTCGTGGCCTCGCTCGCCGCGCATCTCGGCACGCACCGGCTGCAACTCGCCGAGGACGTGGTGCAGGAAGCGCTGGTGCGGGCCTTGCAGACCTGGCCTTATCGCGGCATCCCGGACAATCCCGCCGCGTGGCTCACGCAGGCGGCGAAGAATCTTGCGCTGGATGCTTTGCGCCGCGAGCAGACCTGGCAGCGCAAAGAAGCGCAGATCACCGCAGAGCAGGAACGCTGGCTCGCACGGGACGAGCCTCCAGATGATCAGCTCCTGACCGATGACACGCTGCGCATGCTCTTCGTCTGCTTTCATCCGCAGCTCTCCATCGAGGCGCAACTCGCGCTCGCCTTGCGCACCGTGGCTGGATTGAGTCCTGCGGAGATCGGGGTGGCCGTTCTCACCAGCGAAGCTGCCATCGCGAAACGACTCGTGCGTGCCCGGCAACTCATCCGCGATCTGCGGCTGCCTTTTGCGGTGCCGGATGCCAGCGAACTGCCGCAGCGGCTCGACGGCGTGCTCGCCGCGCTCTATCTGCTCTTCAACGAAGGCTACAAGGCCAGTAGCGGTGGGAGTCTCGTGCGCGAAACCCTCTGCCACGAAGCGATCCGCCTCGTCACCCTCCTCGCCGGGCACCCCTCGACACAAGCGCCGCGCACGTATGCATTACTGGCACTCATGCTCTTCAATGCCGCCCGGCTCGCGGCACGGGCCGATGATGCGGGCAATCTCCTGCGCCTGCATGAGCAAGACCGCCAGACGTGGGACCAGACCATGATTCAACGCGGCATCCAATGCCTCGCCCACGCCGCGCAGGGCGACACCATCAGCGAGTATCACCTCGAAGCCGGCATCGCCGCCTGTCACAGCACTGCGTCCGATGATGCCAATACCAACTGGCCGCGAATTCTTGCGCTCTACGATCATCTGATCACTCTCACCACGTCACCGATCGCCGCCATGAACCGCGCCGTGGCCGTCGCCCGCGTGCATGGCCCGCAAGCAGGCATGGCCGCACTCGATGCCATCACCGATCGCAGCAAACTGGAGGCCAATCATCTCTTCCATGTCATCCGCGGCACCTTTGCTGCCGGGCTGGGCCATCAGGCTGCTGCCCTCGCTCACTTCCAGCACGCCGGGCACCTCGCCTCCCTTCCTGCTGAGCGGGACTTCATCGCCCGCAGGGTCCACGAGTGTGCGACGACAAGCGATGCCACCAGTGGTAAGAAGCCTCCTGCAGAATAAAGTCGTCATCGCCAATGAAGCGCAGGGCAGCCAGGATGGCTTCGGCGGCAAAGCCCCGTCAATGCGATTGATCGGTGAGGCGGCGAGGGCCCAGGGCGTCCGGGCGCTGGCGCTGAGGGTGGACCTGAATGGACTGGATAGACTATATGGACAATGCGGGGAATGATGTTAAGGAAGCTGATGGAACCTGAACCGCTGATTCCCAGGCATGGCGGCTACCGGAAGCTGCTGAGCTTTCAGGTGGCTCAGCTTTGCTACGATGTGACGGTGCGGTTTTGTGACCGGTATATCAGTATCAAAAGCCGGACCCACGATCAGATGGTGCAGGCGGCGCGCAGCGGGGTGCAGAATATCGCTGAAGGCAGCAAGGCGAGCGGCACCTCGAAGAAGTTCGAGCTGAAGCTGACCAACGTGGCCCGCGCCAGCCTGGAGGAACTGCGGCTGGACTACGAAGACTACCTGCGGCACCGCAGCTTGCCGCTCTGGAGCGCCGATGATCCGCGCCGGCAGGCGCTGGTGGCCCGGCGCTGCAAAGCGGTGGAGGAAGTGGCGGCCTGGGTGCGGGAGGTGCGCCGGGCTGGGCTGGATGGACTGAATAGACAGGATGGACCTGATGGACTGGATGGACCTGACTCCGGGCCGTCCATCCCGTCCACCCCGGCGGAAATAGCGGCCAATGCCGCGCTGGTGCTGTTGGGAGTGGCTTGTGCGCTGCTGGACCGCCAGATCGAAGCCCAGGCGGCAGCTTTTACGCAGGAAGGCGGCTTCACGGAACGGCTGCACCGCATCCGGACCGAGAGGAGAAAACAGGACCCGAAATGAATCCATCGTGGACGAGGCCGCCATGGGAGGGGCCGACGCGCCGGGCGATAACACTCCGGCACGAGCCACACCCACAGGACCTTGCCGCCTGCGGCCCAAGCCACCGAAACCGTGAACTTCACAGACCCACTCGAACAGCCCGCCATCCAGGGGTTCGAGGACCCTGACTTTTTGGCCAAATCACTTTCAGGCAAATCTGCAGCGCCACGCTACTTCTTGCAAACCCTGGCGGGCCGGATACCCTGCCCTATCCAGCCATGGCTGCCAGCGACTGAATCTCATCCATATGCGTAACGTGGGAACATTGCTGCTGACCGTGGGTTCGTCTCACTCCTGGTGATGGTGATCTGGTTCCAAGCGATGGACTCGGCCAATTTTTCGAAAGCCTATGATTCGTTGCCTCAGCAGCAAACGTTCTCCGGATCTGAAATGCGGCAACAGCTTGATGCCTTGTTCCAGCGGCTGCAGCATCATCCCGGCTGGCTTCTCATTCCCGCGCTCCTGATGCTGAGTGGAGGGCTACTGTTGCGCCGGCGCCGGTGACTTCATTCGTGGTCCTGGTCATGCGGCGAAGACCTCCCGGGTAATACGGTCGATGACACCCTGGGCCGCTCCGGGCAAAGGATGATTGTTTTGCAGAAATTCAGTCTTGTCGACAAATTCAGCGACAACATCCGGGCGGACTTTTTTCATGGCCTGCAAGGTCCGGGCGAACAGGAGGCGCACCGAAACCGAATCGGGATGCGAAAGGCAGAGATGCAGATTACCCTCCAAAATCTCGCGTTCGCCGCTCAGGAAACCGCTCTGAACCCTATCCATGCCTCCACAGCGGACCGCCAGGAGTTGTTCCAAGCGCAGGAGGTAATGTGGAAAGCTCTGCGCCTGGGGTACGGAATAGGCTGCCGGCAGGGCATTCGCCGTAGCATCGGCTTCCTGACACAGAAACGCGGCAAGCTGAAGAGCGAGTGCCGGCAGGGCGGTCTCCGGCGTAGCCACCGCAAATGATGCGGAGAGAGTGCCCAGGCAAGTGGCGTCGATCGTGCGGATAACCCGCAATTCGACTATCCAAGGATCGGTCTGGGCACTGAAGTGCACAGTCACGGCGTAGTCGTGGGCTTCATTCCCTTGCCGGGCGAACTGTGCCGCCTGCACATCCTCCCAAGGGATGGCACTGACAACGAAACCCGCCGGAGGGCCAACCACCCATGGGACCAAGGTGCTGACACGGGCATCGGTGCTCCAATGCATCTGCTCCGCGAGAAACAGCGGCAGGGCCCGGCTCAGGCGCCCAGCGGTATCGGCAAGCTGATGTTGGATCTTTTTCGAATTGGTCGCCTGCCCGACGGTACCCACGAGGAAGCAGATCATGGGTCCGGCCCCGGCTTTGGCAGGGAAAAGTTCAATGGCTGGAGATTCGGGGTTGAGCCACACCGGGCCCGTCATATTCAGCAGGGTGATTTGCAACGGGGCGGCAGGGGCCTGCACGGTCTCCGTTTGCAGCAGGCTGTTGGCGAGTTCCGTGTCCCAATAGCTCAGGTTCTCCCTCCAATCCGGGCGCTTGAGGGCATAAAGTTGATCCAGGATTTTCCGGGCCTGGTCGAACTGTCCAAGGTCGAGATGACCTTTCATAAGGTTGTTGCCCACGGCCAGGCCGTGAACCTCCGGGATGAAGTGTGGCCCAGTGCGGTTCACGAGCTCTGGGAGGTGCCCCTGTTTGCCCAGATCTCCGCTCATCTGCGTGAGCAAATCGGCCGGCACCGGACGCGGAGCGCGGGACAGGCACTCGTCATACAGGCTGAGCGCCTGATCGAGATCGCGATGCTCCAAAGCCTGGCGGGCCAACCACAATTGGGCCCGCCAACTTCCCGGAATCGCCGCCATCCGGCGCAAGGCATCCTGACTGCCGCTGGCACCGTCCTTCTCCAGATGGATGGCTTCATACCAGAGGACGGCGTTGTCCTGGTTTGGCTCCAGCTCCAGAGCGCGCCACAGGGTGCTGGTCACAAGTGTCTGGTCTTCCCGCTCCGCATAAACCTTGGCCAAATTGGTGAGAACGACGCCCGACTCGCCATGGCCGGCAATGTGCTCCTCCAACACCCTCCCGGAGTCATCCACCCGGCCGCTCTTCAGAAGCGTAATGGCATGCAGCACGGCCCCCCGTTGGGCATCGGAATCAATGGCTGCCAGCCGCGCCGAGGCTTTCAGCAGTTCCGACGAAAGTTCATCGTGGAGGCCATTGATGATGAATCCGGCGAGCTTTTCCGGGTCATTCCAAGCCTGGTCGATATTGGGAAGCAGGACGGACTGCACCCATTCAGACCTGGAGGTGTAAAATTCACGTCCGACCTGATCAAAGACCTTCACCATACCCGGGTCTTGGACGGGGTCGCCCGCGGGAGCAGGGGCCGGGCTGGGCATGGAAGGCGGTATTGGCGCTTTCTTTTTGCCAAAGAGTTTGTCGAAAAATCCCATGATGAAGTTTCAGGCGGCCAGGGTTTTGTGGCCATTGGCGGCAAGTCGGAAATGCAGGAATAGAGGAGGGACGGCAGAACGTGCCGATCCCCCATCCTGGCGGCAATGATCAGGGCTGACAAGTTATTCCTGACGGAATAACTTGGGCTCCCTTTGAAGGGGGATATCCTGATCCGCGCGGGATGGGGCATTTGTGAAAATGACTTGCAGGCCGGAGGGGGAAGCCGGTTCCTTGCTGCGGCGGGGGCTCCGGGGAATGCACCACCCTGCCCTTCCCTTACCCGCTATGAAAACGATGGAACGACTTCTCAAAACGGGGCGCGGCGTGTTGCCGGGCCTGATGGTGCTTTGGCTCGGATGGTCTGGGCTGGGACTGGCGGTGGCGCAGGACGCCCCGGCAGGCCTGAAGGTGCCGGAGGGCGTGGTGTTTGAAAAAGGGATCACCTACGGGACGGGGGCGGGACAGGATTTATTATTGGACTTGGCGAAACCGAAGGAGGGCGCGGGGCCTTTTCCGGCGCTGGTGCTGGTGCATGGCGGGGGTTGGGCGGCGGGTGACCGGTCGGCCTACCATGGGCCGATGCTGGCATGGGCGAAGCTGGGGATCGTCTGTGTGTCGGTGGATTACCGGCTGGCCCCGCAATTCAAGTTTCCCTGCCAGATCGAGGATGTGAAATGTGCGGTGCGCTGGGTGCGGGCCAATGCCGGGAAATACCGGGTGGATGGGGACCGCATCGGCGCATTGGGGGGATCGGCCGGAGCCCATCTGGTGGCGCTGCTGGGCACGACCTCCGGAAGCGGGAAGTGGGAGGGCGAGGGCGGCCACGCCGGGCAGTCCAGTGCGGTGCGGCTGATGGTCTGCCACGGGATCCCGTCGGATCTGCTGATGGGGTATCTGGAATCGCCGCAGCAACGGGAACCGGAGTCGGGCCAGGTGCGGTCGATCCTGACGAATTTCCTGGGGGTGACGCCCGACCAGCAGAAGTCGGTCTATGTGGAGGCCAGTCCGGTGCATTACGTCAGCAAGACCAGTCCGCCGGCACTGCTGCTGCATGGGAGCGATGATCCGCTGGTGCCCGTGAAGCAGGCGGAGGTGTTCGCGGCGGCTCTGGAGAAACAGGGCACGGTGGTGGAACTGGTGAAGATGGAAGGGGCGGGGCACGGTGGGTTTGGAAAGGATCCGGCCCAGACCCTGGGGCGGCTCAATGCCTTTTTGGTGAAGTATTTGCTGAAGCCCTGAGCCGGACGGGGACCGCATCCGCTTGCCAGCGTGTCTCCCGCTTCCCGCTTGCCCCGCAGGCGCGGCGGGAGTGTGATGGGCGGAACCAAATTATCAATTTTTATGTGGAAAGGCAGATTTCAGCAGGAGACGTCCGGTCTGGTGCAGCGGTATGGGGAGTCCATCTCCTTTGACTGGCGGCTCTATAAGTACGACATCCTGGGGTCGATGGCGCAGGCTGAGGCCTTGGCGCGGGCGAAGATCATCACCCGGACGGAGATGCAGGCCATCCACCGGGGACTGAAGGAGATCGAGGGGGAGATCGAAGCGGGGAAATTCGAGTGGCAGATGGCCTTGGAGGATGTGCACATGAACATCGAGAAGGCCCTGACGGCGAAGATCGGGGCGCCGGGGGCGAAACTGCACACGGGGCGGAGCCGGAATGACCAGGTGGCTCTGGATATCCGGATGTATTGCCGGGCGGAGGGCGGGATGGTGGTGGACCTGATCCGCGGCCTGCAACGCGCCCTGACGGAAGTGGCCCTGCGCTGGCAGCACGTGGTGATGCCGGGCTACACGCACCTGCAACGCGGGCAGCCGGTGATGTTTTCCCACCACCTCCTGGCGTATGTGGAAATGCTGGACCGCGATGCCGGCCGGGTGCTGGATGCGGTGAAGCGGCTCAATGTGATGCCCCTGGGCTCCGGAGCGCTGGCGGGGTCCACCATCGTGCTGGACCGCGAATTTGTGGCGGAGCAGCTGGGCTTTGCCGGGGTGACCCGGAACAGCATGGACGCGGTGGCGGACCGGGACTTTGCGGTGGAGCTCTGCGCGGCCCTGGCGCTGTGCGGCACCCATCTGTCGCGGCTCAGTGAAGATGTGATTTTGTGGGTGAGTGCGGAGTTCGGGTTTGTGACCCTGAGCGATGCCCACACCACCGGCAGCAGCCTGATGCCGCAGAAAAAGAACCCGGACGTGGCGGAGCTGACCCGCGGCAAGACCGGGCGGCTGTATGGCAACCTGATGAGCCTGCTGACCCTCCTGAAGGGCCTGCCCCTGACCTATAACCGGGACATGCAGGAGGACAAGGAGCCGCTCTTTGACAGCTTCGACACCATCAAGCTGGCCCTCGAAGTGTACGCGGAGATGATGCACGGCCTGAAGGTGAATGAAAAGAATGTGGCGGCGGCGGTGGCGGATCCTTTCCTGCTGGCGACGGATGTGGCGGACTACCTGGTGCTGCGCGGGCTGCCCTTCCGGGACGCACACGAAGTGGTGGGCAAGCTGACGGCGCATTCGCTGTCCACCGGCGTGGCCTTCCCCGATATCCCTCTGGAGACCTATCAGGCGCTGTGCCCGCTGTTTGAGAAAAAAGTGTATAAAGTGCTCACGCTGGATCACGCCATGGTCGCCCGGAAAGCCACCGGTGCCCCCTCGCCGGCGAACGTCGCCCGGGAGCTGGCCGGATGGCAGGCGCGCCTCTCGCCCAAGCGTCCGGCGGCGAAACGTCCCAAAGCCGCAGCCCGTTGATTGTTGATTGATTCCCTGCGCTTCCGCGTAGTCTGTCCGGTTCCCCGCGCCGCCGTCCGGCTTTCCCTTTTCCCCCTTTAATTGATATGTGGTTTGCTCCCATGATGAAACTCCGCGATAAGTTGTCGCGGAAACGGAATGTGTTGTTGGAAGACGAGGAGAAGCCGTTCCTTGAGCACCTTGATGACCTGCGCAAGATGATGATGCGTCTGATCACGACGCTGTTGATCTCGGTGACCCTGTGTTTTGTGTTCAATGCCTGGTTCTTCAAGGTGGTGCAATATCCCATGGAGCGGGCCGGGCTCGCCTCGGCGATGGAGCGGAATCTGCCGGAAGGCATCGACCAGAAGCAATGGATGCAGATCCATACCGCCGCCCGCGGGGCCTCGGTCCTCGACGGACCAGGACGGGAGTTGTTCCTCAGCAAGGCCGTGCCTGATACGAAATTGCGCGCCTATGCCGAAGCCATGTTGCTCTATCATGCGGCGGACCTCCTGCCATTGGATCAACAGGCCGTCTACATGGAGGAAGCCACCAAACTGCTGCCGGAGCCCCTCCAGGTGGCGGCGGGGGATGCCGGAAGGGCGATCCTGAAAGTCCGTCCTCAGAGCACGCTGGAAGCCCTGCGGCCAGTGATTGAAACCGAGGCTTTTGCCCCGGCGGAAACGTTTATGCTTTCGATGAAGCTTTCCACCTTTGCGGGCATCATCATCTCCTTCCCGATCCTGTTTTATTTCATCCTGGAATTCATCCTGCCAGGGCTCAATCCCCGGGAGCGCCGGATGCTGATCCCGGCTCTCGCGATCGGGTTTGGACTGTTCCTGCTGGGCGTGCTCTCCGCCTACTTTTATGTCATCCCCACCACCTTGCAGTGGTTCCATGAATACTCCCGCGATCTCGGCATCCGGGATGGCTGGCGGATTGGCAGCTACATCGGGTTTGTCACCTCGTTCTGCCTGATCTTTGGCATCAGCTTCGAATTGCCGGTCGTGGTCATGGTGCTGGTGAAGCTGGGGCTGCTCAGCTCCACCACCATGCGCCGCACCCGCTCCTGGGCCATGATCATCATCGTGGTGGCCTCGGCCATCATCACTCCGACGGGGGACATCCTGACGCTGTCCCTGCTGGCGGGTCCGATGATCGTGATGTACGAAATCTGCATCTGGCTGGCCGTCGCCCATGAGAAAAAACTGGCCCGCGAGGAAGCCGAGGAATCCAGCCGCGACATGGCCCGCCGCGCCGCCCTTTTCGGAGTGGCCAGCGTGACCACCGCCCACCCCGGCAGCCGGGAAACCACGGATCATTCCAGCAGCGCTCATCCGGATCACCCGGACCATGGCCACCACGCCGACGCGCCGGATTACCATGCGGATCCCTATCATCACGATGATCACTGGCACGGCCATCCGCACCACTCCGATCCGGACCTCCCCACGGCAGATGAGGAAGCGGAAATCTACCGCCGGGAGCATGCGCATCTTTACGAAAGCTCGGAAACGCACCCGGAAGAAACTCCGCTGCTGGATTCCAGCCAGGTGGAGGACAAAGCTCCGGCTCTGATCGAAACAAAGCCGGACACCCCGGCCTTGGAGACGGAAACAGCGCCGGGTTCTCCTGAGGAAACCACGGCCCCCGTAACGTCCTCCGAAGGGGACCTTGAAGCGGCTTCTGAAACGGCCCCCGAGTCCGCTTGCGAAACAGCCCCTGAGTCTGCGGTTGAGGCCGAGGCCGACTCCGGCACGTCCGAACCGCCTGCTCCCCTGCCCCCGGATGACAAGTCCGGCACCCCGTAATCCGCCGGGATGAATCCCTTCTGACGGCCCGCTTTCTGAAGGGAAAGCGGGCCTCAGCATGCCGCAGGCTTGCCCTGCCCGGGCATCGGTGCAGGAGTCGTGGCAGGGAGCAGGCGCCCTCCGCGGCGTCATTGCTGATAGACTCGCCCCGCAAAACCTGTTTCAACTTCCGGCACGGCATTTCCGTGCCTCCATTTCATGAAATCGCGTCCTCTTTTCCTTCTGCCGGCCCTGGTCTGTTTCTGCTTCGCCGCGCCCGTCCTGCATGCCGCCGAAGCCCCCCCGGCGCCCCGCGCCCCCCAGTCCCTGTTTGACGGCAAATCCCTCACCAGCTGGGAAGGCGACCCCAAAATCTGGCGCATCGAGGACGGACTCATCACCGGGGGTTCCCTGACAGAAACGGTGAAACGCAACGAATTCCTCGCCACCACCAAGGATTTTGGCAACTTCATCATCCGGCTCAAAATCAAACTGACCGGCAGCGAGGGCTTCATCAATTCCGGCTTCCAGATCCGCTCCCAGCGCGTGCCGGGCGATTCCGAAATGGCGGGGTATCAATGTGACTTCGGCGATCCCTCCTGGTGGGGCTGCATCTACGACGAGAGCCGCCGCAACAAGCTGATGGCCCAGTCCGACATGAAGCTGCTCGACCCGGTCATCAAACGCAACGAATGGAACGACTATGTAATCCGCGCCGACGGGCCGCGCATCACCACTTGGATCAATGGGGTGATGGGAGTGGACTACACCGAAGCCGACCCGGCCATCGTCCAGACCGGCAAACTGGGAATCCAGGTCCACGGCGGCGGCAAGGCCCTCGTCCAAGTGAAGGACCTGACGATTGAGGAACTCCCGCCCACCCCGCAACGTCAGGGGGCGCCGGAACCGAAAAAATCCGCGCAGACTTCGCCCCTGTCCCCGGAGGCGGAACGGGGAGCCATTTCCCTCGCGCCCGGGCTGGAGCTGGAGCTGGTCGTGGAGGAGGATCTGGAGAAAGGTTATGGCAAGTTCGTGGCGGTGCAATTCGACCAGCAGGGCCGCCTCTGGACCATGACTGCCCGCGAGTACCCGGTCGATGCCAACGAAAATCCCGGCGCCGCCGATGCCCTCTACGCCAGCAAGGCGCAGGACAAAATCCTCGTCTATGATGTCACCGCCCGCGGCACCGACGGCCAACCGGTGCAATATGCCAAACAGCCCACTGTCTTCGCGGATGGCCTCGCCATTCCCCTCGGCATCCTCCCTTACAAGGACGGCTGTTATACCCAGCACGGCCACGACATCGTGTTTCTGCGCGACACCGATGGCGACGGCAAAGCAGACAAACGCGAGGTCGTCCTGACAGGATTCGGGGTGCAGGATTCCCACCTCTTCCCCCACCAGTTCACCCGGGCTCCGGGCGGCTGGCTCTGGATGGCGCAGGGAGCCTTCAACTACAGCAAAGTGGTCGGTCCCGAAGGCAAGGTCACCCCCTTCGACCAGACCCGCATGGCGAAATTCCGTCCGGACGGCACGGAGTTCACCATCACCAGCAATGGCCCCTGCAATATTTGGGGCCTCGTCATGAACGGCGAAGGCGAGACCTTCATCCAGGAGGCCAATGACTTTGGTTATCCCGTGATGCCCTTTCATGAATACGGCAACTACCCCGGCTGCTCGAATGCCCAGTGGAAAAGTTATGCCCCGGAATTCCCCGGCACCGCCGAGTTCCGCATGGGCGGCACCGGCCTGAGCGGACTGGCCCTGACCGATGCCGGCGGCGCCTTCCCGCCCGACTGGTCGGACGTGATGCTGGTGGCCAATCCCATCACCAACCGCATCCAGGCCATCAAGATGCACCGCGACGGTCCGCGCTGGCGGCTGGAAAAGCTGCCTGATGTGGTGGCCAGCGGGGACGAATGGTTCCGCCCCGTCGCCATGACGCTCGGCCCGGATGGCGCGGTCTACATCGTGGACTGGTATAACAAGATCATCAGCCACAACGAAGTCGCCCGCAACCACCCCGACCGCGACAAAAAACGCGGCCGGATCTGGCGCCTCAAAGGCAAGGAGCAAAAAGGCTTCCCGGTGCCGGACTTCACCAAACTCCCGGAGCTGGACCTCGTCGCCAAACTCGGCAGCGCTTCCCTGACCCAATCGCATCTGGCCTGGCAGACACTCGGGGACAAAACGAAACCCGCGCCGGAAACCCTCGCGGCTTTGAAGTCCCTCACCCTCCAGGCCAAACCATCCGCCACCACCCCCTATCCGGAGGCGGCCCGCATCCAGGCCCTGTGGGCGCTGCAATCGACCGCCATCGATCCCTCGGCTTCCTTGGAAGCCCTGATCAAATCCCCCAACCGGAACGCCCGGCGGGAAGCCGCGGTCTCCGGCCTGCTGGTGGCGCTCGGACTGTTGCAGGACCCCGATCCCGAAGTGCGTTTTGCCAGCCTTGGCACCGTGGGTTCCAGCCTGACCCAGATTTCCGATAACAAAGCAGCGGGCGAGCTGCTGCACGCCATGATCGGCAACGCCGGCGCCGCCCTGCCGGAGCCCGTGCGCCCGTCCACCCACAGCGGCAAAACCATCAAAACCGGGGCCGCCTATGAGCGCGAATACGAACGTTATCTCGTCCGGATGTTCCTCGAACCCCATCCTGACAAGGTGTCCGCCTTTCTGGACAGCGGCAAAGCGGCCACCCTGCCGCCGGAAAATCTGATGGTCGCCTGCCTGTCGCTCCCGGCCAAGGCCTCCGCGCCCCGGGTGGCCAAACTCCTTGCCCGCCTCGACCGGGCACCCAACGACGAGGAAATCCTGCGCCTCGCGGAATCGCCGGAGGACGCGGCGGTGCAGCAGGCCCTCGCCGCCCTCGTGGCCAAACCGGAAGGCCTGCAGGCCCTGCTGCGCCAGAAGACGCGCTTTGATGCCCGGGCGCTCGCACCCCTCCTCACCGGCACGGCCAAGGACCTGCTGGCCCGCGATCCCGCGGTGGCCCTGAAGGTGATCGCGGCCTTTACCCTGACGGATCTGGAACCCTCCGTGGCCGCCCTGCCCGCCACCGCCAGCGTCCTGACCACCCTCCGGCAATTGGGCAGCACCCGGGCCGACCTGTTCCTGCCCCTGACCAAATCCCCCGACCCTGCGCTCCGGGATGCCGCCCTGGCCGCACTGGTCACCACCCCCGCCCGCCTGCTGCCACTCTGGCCGGAACTGAATGCCGGGCAGCGCCGCCGTTCGCTGGAAGCCCTCGCCTCCCAACCCGCTTCCGCCCAGGCGCTCGTCGCCGCGGTGCAGGATGGCCGCATTGCCAAGGATGAACTCGACGGCCCGCTGGTGGACCGGCTCCAGGCCGTACTGAAGGACGATCCCGGCCTCAAAACCCTGCTCGATTCCATGAGCAGCCTCTTCGCCGAAGTCCTCGATCTCAACGGCACCGAAAAAGCGTGGGTGGATAGCAAACTGACCCTGGAAGGCCCCTTCACCGTGGAAACCTGGATCAAGCTGGCCCCCGGCATCGGGAATCAGGACAGCCTGCTGGGCGCACCGGATCAATTGGATATCAACTTCTACGACTCCCGCCTGCGGGTCTGGGCCGGCGGCGGCCTGCATGATGTCGCGGTGGCCACCAAGACCACGGCGCCGGACGCCTGGACGCATGTGGCCGTCACCCGTGATGCCTCCGGGCAATTCCGGCTCTATCTGAATGGGGAGCCCGACGCCACCGGCACCAAATCCGATCCCCGGCCCTATCAGGGATTGGCGATCGCCCGCAGCAATGTCCCCCAGGGCACCGCCGCGCAGTTCACCGAATACCGCATCTGGCGCAGTTGCCGCACCCCTGACGAAATCCGCGCCGCCTTCGACCGCACCGGGCTGGAGGCTGCGGCCGCGGGCGTCACCACTCCGGGCACCCTGGCCTACTACCGGCCCATGGGCGCGGCCTGGGACCAGCGGCAGGAAGGCGCGCGTGTGGTCCGCACCATGGATTTCCCGAACCTCATCACCCCGGCGGCGGCCAAGGCGGTGGATGAAAAATTCGCCCACTACCGCACCCTCGCCGAAAAGCCGGGCGATCCTGCCAAAGGCCAGATCATCGGTGCCATCTGCATGGGCTGCCACCTCGTGGGAGGTAAAGGCGGCCAGATCGGCCCCAACCTCAGCAGCGCCGGAGCCATGGGCACGGAATCCCTGCTGCGCAACATCCTGACGCCGAATGCCGCGATGGAACCCGGTTACCGCGTCTTCCGCGCGGAACTCACCGATGGCAGCATCCGCGAGGGATTCCTCGCCTCACAGGACGAAACTGCCATCGTGATGCGCCTCCCCGGCACGGAAGACCAACGCATTCCCCGCGACCAGATCCGCCGCTCCAGCTTCACCAAACGTTCTCTCATGCCCGAAGGCCTGGAGCTGTCCTTCAGTCCGGAACAATGGACGGACCTCTTCGCATGGTTGAAGAGTTTGCGCTAGTCCCGCGGAGCCAGAGACGCGGCCACACCCTGCCCTATTTCCCCAGCGCCTTGCTGGCGGCTTCCTGGAAGGCACGCCGGACTTCGCTCGCATCGCTGTTCGGGAAGTTCGAACGCTGCACCATCAGCACATAAGCCACACCCTTCACGGGATCGATCCAGGCCTGGGTGCCCCACGCACCGCCATGGCCATAACTGCCGGGCGGGAGCATCGCGGCGACCCCGGCGTGGGGCTGGCGCAGGATGCAGGTGCCGAGGCCCCAGCCATAGTTCAATCCCAGGTTGCCCAGCGGGCCGCTCTGGAAAAACCCGGTCGGCAGGTCGCCGGTCTGGGGAGTAGTGAGTAATTTCATGGCCTCCGCGCTCAGGTAGCGCCGGCCCTCATGGATGCCGCCGCCGAGCAGCATCTGGCAGAAGCGGGCGTAGTCGGAGGGGGTCGAAAAGAGCCCGCCATTCCCCTGCGGCGGCCGGCCGCGGGTGCCGTAACCTTCGCGGGGCGGCACGGCTTCCAGCAGGCCGGTATCCTTGTTTTTGGCATAGGCGGTGACCAGCCGGTCGCGCTGGGCATCGGTCGGATAGAAGGTGGTGTTTTTCATCCCCAGCGGATCAAAAAGCCGCTGCTGGAGGAAGGCATCAAAGGTCAGGCCACTCACCACTTCCACGATTCGCGCCGCCGCGTTGATACCGCTCTGGGTGTAGGCCCACCTGGCGCCGGGTTCATATTGCATCGGCGCCGCCAGCCAGATAGGGACGAGATCCGCCAGGGTCTTCGCTTCCTTCGCCGCCGGGCCGCCCGCCTCGCCGAGGCCGGAGGTATGCGTCAGGATCTGCGTGATCGTGAGATTGGCTGGTTTGCCCGAGGGGGTCTTCAATCCGGCAAACTCCGGCAAGTATTTGGCCACCGGGTCGGCCACGTTCAGCTTGCCCTCATCCTGCAACATCAGCACGGCGGTGGCGGTGATCGGTTTGGTCATCGAGGCGATCCAAAAAAGGGTCTCCGGCGTCATCGGTTTTTGGGCGGCCATGTCGGCCAGACCGGTATTCTCCAGGTGAAGGATTCCATCCTTCGAAACCACCACCGTCACCGCGCCGGCGATTTCGTTCTGGTCCACCAGCGCCTGCAGGTCGGGCCCGATCCCGGGCAGCACCGGTTCTGCGGTGGACCGGGAGGGCATGAGGCCGAACGCGGCGGCCACGGCGAAAGATGTCAGGCAGAGGGAGGAGCGGCAGGAGAACATGACAAGGCAGCCTGGAACTTCCCCAGCCCCTTTGTCACGTCTTTTATGACTCTTCTCCGGGCAGGGGGAGGGCCAGCCCGTTTTCCGGAGGGATGGCGTCCGGGCATTCGCCGGAGCGATCGCTGCCCGTCGCGGGATGAACTGTGCAGCTCACGATGGTACCTTGGCCAATGGGATTGCGCCGGATTCCCAGCTCCCCGCCGATCATATCGCTGCGGTAACTCATGATGCGCAAGCCCATGCCTTTCCGCTCAGTTTCCACCGCCGGGAAGCCTTTGCCATTGTCCTTGATGGACAAAACAATGGCATGGGGATCGGCGGAGATCTCAATCTCGATCCTGCTGGCATGACCGTGGCGGACGCCGTTGCTCACCGCCTCCTGGGCAATCCGGTAGAGGTGGGTCGCCATGGTATTGTTATCGACCTGCAGGTCCACCGGGCATTTGAACTGGCAATTGATGTGGAACGTTTCGGAAGCCCGCACCGCCAGCCCCTGCAGGGCCGACCGCAGTCCGCCCGGCTCCGGGGGGACGGGATGAAGGCCTCGGGCGAGGCCCCGCGTCAGGGTCAACGACTCCTTCAGCAATTCGGTAATCCGCTGGGCGGCTTCCGCTTCCGGGGATCCCTGTTTCACCAGCTTGCGGACATGCACCGCGCTCATCATGCTGGCCGCGGCGAGCTGTTGTCCCAGATCGTCATGCAGGTCCCGGCCGATGCGCTGCTGTTCGCGCTCACTGATTTCCAGGATCTCCTCCTCCAGACGGCGGCGGCGGATGATCTGGTGCCGCAGTTCCTTGTTGGCCGACCGCAGGGCCTTGGTGCGTTGATCCACCCGATGCTCCAGTTCGGCATTGAGTTTCTGGATGCACAGTTCGGCATGCTTGCGCTCACTGATGTCCACATGGGCGACCACCACTGAATTGGGTCCAATCCCCAGACAGGCCGTGACATATCCGACAAACCAGCGCTGCTGTTCCGGGCTGTGGCAGGGGTATTCCATGGAAAACCGGTTCCTGACTCCGCTCATGACTTCCCGGATTCCCTTGGCAAACTGGGCCGCTTCGGCGATGCCCTCGGCCTCCGCCGCCGCGCACAAGGCGAGATAATTGGTGCCGACGCCGGTGGCTTCCGGCAACGCCCCGTTGGCTTCGGCGAACTCGTTCCAGGACCGGTTGGTGCTGACAATGGTGCCATTGGCATCCAGGACCGCCAGACTGGCGGGAACTGCTTCAAGCGTGGACTCGGCCAACTGCTGGGCCGCCCGCAGGGCCTGCTCCGCCTGACGGCGCTCGGTGATGTCCCGGACCGCCGTGATGATGAGCAGGCCTTCCGCCGTTTCCAATGGGCTGAGGCTGACTTGCACCGGAATTTCAGAGCCATCCTTGCGCAGGGCGAACAACTCTTTATCCTCCGCCATGCTACGGGAGATGGGGGCGGCGATATAGTCAGCGCAAAGCCTGGCATGCTGGTGGCGCACGCGTTCCGGAATGAGCAGTTCCAGCGGTTGGCCGATCAGTTCATCCCGTGTGTAGCCAAAAATCCGCAGGGTCTTGGCATTCACCAACTGGATCAGCGAGGCATCATCCACGATGATCATGGCCTCAGGTGCCGCTTCCAACAGTCCGCGGAACTTTTGCTCTGCATTTTTGCGGTCGGTGATATCGCGGGCGATGCCGCTCACCAAATAGGGCCGGCCGTCCTTGCGGTTGAGAATCGTGCCTCGGTCGGACAGCCACCGGACTTCACCCTGCCGGTTGATGACCCGGTAGTCGATATTGAATTCATCGGTCTCGCCTTCCACCCAGCGGTAAAACGCAGCCCGGGAAGCGGGCAGATCGTCAGGATGAACACACTTTTCCCAAATGGTGCAATCCCGGTAGAGTTCCTCCACCGGAATCCCCATGATCCGTTCGAAGGCGGGACTGACATAGGTGATGCGCGGAGGGTCGAGTTCCATGAACCAGAACAATTCGCCGATGTTTTCCGCGAGGACGCGGAACTTGGCTTCGCTGGCACTGAGCGCGGCTTCCGCAAGGCGCTGCCGGGTGATATCGATCAGGGCGGTCCGGCACCAATTGGGCCGGTTCCCCAGATCGCGGGAGCAGCTGGTCGCCAACTGCACGGAGCGCTCCTCCCCGTCCCTGGCATGCAGGCGCAGGGTGGTGATCACCTGCGTGGTGCTGCGGCGGCTTTCCCAGAGATGTTTCAGGAAAAACCGTCGGTCGCCTGCCGCAATATGGGGCAGGAGCGGGCGCCCCATCAGATGAGCCACCGACCAGCCCAGCATTTGGGAGGCAGTCTGGTTGATCTCCTGGATACAGCCTTTTCCATCCAGAGTCATATACCCGACCGGCGCGAGATCATAGAGATCGGCGTAACGGTGGTGGGAATATTCCAGTTCCTCCCGGGTCTCGGAAAGCTGTTCGTTCTGCAGTTCCAGCTGGCTGTGCTGCTCCAGCATCTTTTCCATCAGTTCACTGGACCGCCCCGCCGAGGCCCGGTCCGCCGTGGAGGGCTTGCCGGGACTAGTCGTGGCGAGGAGAGGCCGCGGCTTGGCCGGCCGCTTTTTGGCGGAGGCCCGGGGGTTGCCGTTCCTGCGGGGTTCCGGTTTCATGGTGGATTGGGTTTCCCGGTCACCTCCTCCATCGCCAACAGGATCATGGGAGGACGTCCCGCCGAGGAAGTCAGCCGGCGGGCGTTCAGCAACATCACTTTCTTTTTACCTCCCGGCAGGCTGATTTCTATCCTGAAATCCTGAAAGGTGGTCTTCTCCGGCAGGACTTTCTCCAACAACTCCCGCAAGGCGGGCCCGGCCCAGCCTCCTGCCCCGAGTTTATGGATCAGCTTCCCTTCGGTCTCCTCCCGCTTGGTGCGGAAACAGGTATAGAAACTCTGGTTGGCGGTCCGCACCCGCAGGTCGGCGTCCAGGATCAGCAGCGGTTCCCGCACGGTGGCCACGATGGCCTCGGCAAAGCTGCGGGCTCCCTCCACCTCTTCGAGAGTGTGTTTGACGGCATCGATATCCTGGAGGGTGATCACCACCCCGTTGATGCGGTTGTCGGCGGTCTTGTAGGGCCGGATGCGCAGCACGTACCAGCGGCCTTCCATGTCCTGGACTTCCTGTTCCTTCACGGTCAGGCTTTCGAGGACTTCAGTGATCAGTTCCTGCAGGTTGGGCAGGTTGAGTTTGAGTTTGAAATCCGAAATGGGGCGTCCGATGTCCCCGGCGATCAGGTTCAATACCTTCACCGCCCGCGGGGTGAAACGGCGGATGCGGAGGTCATCGCTCAGCATGATGATCGGAATATCGACACTGCCGAACAGGTTGACGAGGTCATCACTGAGCTCCTGCAGTTCAGTATTCCGGGTTTGCAGCTCGTCATTGAGGGTCACCAGTTCCTCATTGGTGGACTGCAGTTCCTCCGTGGCTGTTTCCATCTCCTCGTTGGTGCTCTGCAGTTCCTCATTGCTGGAGAGGATCTCCTCATTGGCCGCGCGCAGTTCCTCATTGGAGGCATCCTGCTCCTCGATGATATGCTGCAGGGAAAGTTTGGTGGAGGCCAACTCTTCCCGGACCTGCTCCAGTTCCCGCTGGACGGCGCTGGAGCGGAGCGGTTGGCTTTTCAGGGATACCGGCAGGGCGCTGGACGCTTTTTCCTCGAAAATAACCAGATAGAAGGGTTCCGTGAAATTCGGCATCAGCAGCGGGATCACCTTGACGCTGACCGAGAGCAGGCGCCCTTCGTGCCGGATTTGAATGCCGTCCTTGCCGGTGGTGCGTTTCTGCTTGGCGGCCTTGGCAATCAACGGCCGCAGTTCCACGGCCAATCCCTGACGCGCCATTTTGAGGAGATTCAGGCTGGCCTCGCCGGGGGCATTTTCCAGATAGGGTCCGGTGCGCCCGCGGAACTGCAGGATTTCCATACTGGCATTGATGACCACTCCGGTCGGCGCAAACTGGCTGAGCACGATGGCATCCGCCTGCTTGCGGATATCCCCCAGCATGGGCTCCACCCGGCTCCGGGGGATGGCTGGCTGCTCCCCCGGTTTCCGCTCCATGCTGGCGGTGAAGCGGGCCGGAACCCCCACATGCCGGGTATGGGCGAATTTTTTTTCGTAGATCCGGAACTTGGCATCCGCGATGCCAAACAGTTCCGCAAAACCGCCGACCGATTCCGCTGTGCCCAGCACCAGAAAACCATTGGGCTTGAGAGCATAGTGGAAAACCGGCATCACCTTCTTCTGCAGCGCGGCATCAAAATAAATCAGCACATTGCGGCAGGTGATCAGATCGACATGGGAGAAGGGCGGATCCTCGATCACGTTCTGCCGGGCAAACATGCAGTAGTCCCGGATGCTCTTGTTGATCCGGTAACCGTCGTCGGCCTTGGTGAAAAACCGCCGGAGCCGTTCCGGCGACACATCATCCTTGATGCGTTCAGGATAAATCCCCGTCCGGGCCCGGTTGAGCACCGATTCGTTGATGTCCGTCCCGAATAATTGGATCGGGCAGCGCACCCCTTCCTTCTCCAGGAACTCCACCAAGGCGATCACCAGCGAGTAGGCTTCCTCCCCGGTCGAACAACCCGCCGACCACAACCGGATCGGCGCGTCCGCTAGCCGGTTTTTCAGAATCTTCGGAAATATCTTTTTCTTCAACACGTCGAACATCTTGGCATCGCGGAAGAAGCCGGTGACGCATATCAGAATGTCCTGGAACAGGGCCTCCACTTCCGCCGGACTGCTGCGGAGAAACACGGTGTATTCCCTCAGAGTTTCCAATTTCTGCAGGACCATCCGGCGGCTGATGCGCCGGCGCAGCGTCGCGGGTTTGTAATGGGAAAAGTCGACCCCGCTATGGTTGCGCAACAGGGTGCAGATCAGTTTGAATTCCTCCCCGTCCGCGGGCACCACCGCGGCCGTTTCTACCGCACGGGCCGGGATCAGATGCGGGTGGTGGCCGATCCTGATCAACTCCCCGGCGATTTCCCGGGGCGGCAGAATATAGTCGGCGCAGCCGCTGGCTCCCGCACTGGAAGGCATTCCACCATATTTGGCCGTGGCCTCATTCTGCACAAAGGTGATTCCCCCTGCCGCCTTGATCTCCTCCAGTCCCAGGGTGCCATCCGTTCCAGTACCGGACAGCACGATACCGATCGCCTGGTTACCCCGGTCCGCGGCCAGACTGCGGAAAAAATAATCCACCGGCGCATGGATCTCGCCGCCCCTGCTGCGCGGCAGCAGATGCAGCACGCGCTTATCAATAGTCATCGTCTTGTTGGGAGGAATGACATAGACGTGATCCGGCTCCACGATCATGCCGTCACGCGCCTCACTGACCAGCATCGCAGTGGCCCGCGACAGCAGAGTAGTAAGGGCACTTTCGTGCAGGGGGTCCAAATGCTGCACCAATACAAAGGCCATGCCGGTGTCCTGCGGCAAATCCTTGAGCAGCAAGGTCACCGCTTCCAATCCGCCCGCCGAGGCTCCAATACCCACCACCGGAAAGGCCTCGGACGGTTGGCGCCGCACCTTCGGGGTGGGTGGCGGGGGTCGCTTGGATCGGGTGACTGCTTTTTTCATTCACCCCATATTAAAATGGGGCCAGGAATCACGCAACTCTGGTCCAAAAAAATCGTGTGATCCAGAAACGCAAAAAACCTCCGTAACATTCCCTTCCTGGCCTCGTATCACACCCTTCTCCTTGCCCCGTATCGCCACAGAATCCGCATGCCCAACGGGAAGGCGCCCGGGCATCAAGCTAACAGTCAACTGCGGACATCACCCGGTTCCCCCTGACCAGGCACGGATCTGCAGGGTCAGAGGGACGGGCGGCCAAAACTTATTCCAAGCCGAGGGATCTCAGCAGGCTGGAGGTGATCAGGCCGGTCGGCCGCAGGCCATGATCCGCCTGATAGCGGGCGATGGACTGGCGGGAGTAAGGTCCAATCTGACCATCAATCCCGCCGCGGTAGTAACCCCGCCGCGCGAGCGCCTGCTGCACGGAAGCTCCCACCGACATCACGCGGTAGTCGTAACCCCGGTATTCGCGTGGCGCCAGTTCCCGGGTCCGGTAATAACGGACCTCCGGCCGATGGTAATAATACGACTCCCCGGGAGGTCCATAATAATAACCCCGGCCGGCATAACCAAGGCCGAAATTCAGAGTGAAGCTGCTCCGCGGGCGGGAGTGGTAATGGGTCCGGCCACGGTCCTGGTCCCGGTCATAGCCTCCTCCGCTGCGGCTGTCGCGGGAAGAGCGGCTGTAGTCCTGCTTTTTGTCAGGTTTGCGGTCGTGGCTGGAAGAGTTTCCTTTTTTATCGGGCTTGGCGGAGGCAGTCCCGGGGAGAGCCAGCGCGCCCAGCATCAGCAATGCCGCCATCGCGAGGCGCGGAGGGGTGGAGGGGAGAGAAATTTTCATGGAATATTGGTTGGTTGGGGGGGAATGCATTTTCAGACAATCGTGGGACGTCCGGACTCGTCCGTAAATTCAGGCTGGGGACGCTTTCTTCCGGCTGCCTCCTGACATGAGAAGGGCGGCGCAACCGTAATGCGCCGCCCCTCTGCTGTTCAGTCCCCGGATTCCGTTGAGAAAACCCGGGGCAGATTGGGAGCGGTCCGCCGCGGAGCGGACTCAAAAAGCGGGTCCCGCTTAATCATCCTTGTCGTCATCATCGTCATCGTCGTCGTCGTCATCAACTTGGACAAATTTGACCGTGGGAATCTGGATGGAATCGACCACCTGATAGGTCTGGTTCACCGCCACGACGTTGCTGCCCGCGACATAATAACGGACCTCTCCGGCAGGGGCCGGCAGGACTTTGATCAACTCGGGCGGCGCTTCCACGAGGAAGGGCCGTTCCTTTTCCCCGACGATCACGCCCGGAGCGATCCGGGTGGTGGTCCAGGCGGGGGGAAGCTCCTTGACCTTGAAACGGGGCGCCCAGCCCGGGGGGAGACCGTGGGGACTGGTCTTGTAGGCATCAAAGTATTGCACCACTTTGGTCCGGGCATCGGGGTTGAAGGTCGTAACCGTGGTGGTGGTGCTTTCGGTGACGCTGCCGTCCGGATTTTTTTTGATTTCGGTTTCGGTTTTCGTTTCCGTCACCTGGGCGGTCACGGGGAGCAGCAAGCCGAGGCTCAGGGCACTCAAGGTTGTTATAATCAGCTTCATTTCAGTGGGGGGTTGGGTTGGGGGGGAACCAGACTTCCGGGACACGCAGTTCTTTTGCAGAAGCCGGGCCAGGTCTGAAAAGGGCCTGTAACTGCCCCACCATCGGGAGAGACAGCCGCGGCCGGGTCATCCCGGTGAGGCAGGTTGCCTGTCCGCCGGGGCAGGATGCGGGCAGTTTGCAACGAGGCCTATTCCCCCGCCGCCCCTCTTCCCGGCCGTGTGGAACTTTGCCTCAGGAGCAAGGCAGAATGCGGGCAGTGAAGGCCTCCTCCGGACCCGTCCACCGGGGAATCCGGACCCGGCCGGTATCCTGCAATGAAGACATGGCCAGCCTGGATCGCTCCGTCAGCGGACCGTCCCGTCTGCCCCCCACCAAACCTAACCCTATGAAAACACATCTGTTCATCCCTGCCGCCGCTTTTCTTTCCCTCGCGCCGCTCGCCTCCCTGGCAAACGCCCAGGAAAAACCCGGCACACCACCGGCAGCTCCTCCCTCCGCCCCATCCGTGACCGAAACCACGGAAACCACCCGCAAGTCCGTCCTTCCCGACCCCAGCCTCACTAAAATGGAGGGGAAGATCCACCTGATGGACCCGGAGACCAAACAACTCCTGCTGCGGACGAAGCTGGGCAAGGCCCCGATCGGACTGACCTGCAATGCCAGCACCAAATTTATCGATCTGGATGGCAAGCCCGTGGACGTGGCCCTGCTGAAACCTGAAACCCCCGTGGCAGTCAACTTTGCGGAAAACGGCAATGAACTGATTGCGGCCAGGGTGGTGGTGCAACGCATCCAGGTCCCCCTGCCGGGCGGCGGCGTCACCCTGACCACCCGCGAAACGCTGAAACCCGGCGGCAAAATGGTTGAGGAGACCATTAAAACAACGGTGGTGATGAATACCGGCACCATCCTGAAATTCGAACCGGGAGTCCTCACCCTGAAATCGGACCAGCAGGAAAAGGCCCTTCGTTATCAATACTCAAAAACCACCACCTGGACGAATGAAGCCGGCGAACCGGTGTCCCCCAACCTCATCAAGGCGGGCCTGCCGGTGAAAGTGCGTTATTCCCAGCGCGGCGACACCCTGTTTGCCGACGAAGTCGTGATCGTCACCGCGCCCGGCACGACGGAGGTCCCCGCCCCCTCCAAACGGACTCAGGACCCCACCCCCGGGCAGTAAGGTTCCGCCGCAGGATGGCAACGCTTCCCTGCCCCCGCGGTCCCTTGGTTGCGCCTGCTCCGGCAGGCCAACCCGGGGATGGAACCGGCCAGCCGCCCCGGGCCAGTGCCGCGACGGGCAAAACCCTTTGGGCTGGAGTAGCCCGCAGCCCTCCGCACCGCCCAGCCATGCGGAAAAACTTTACCTCAGCTTTACAACTTTTTCATGGCCCTGGAGGCACCGGTGTGGCAACCAACCTGAGGTACCGGACGACCTTGGATGAGCCTTGGTTTTCCTGACATCCTGCCCTTGGAAGCCATGACAAAATCCCACTACCTCCTTATCGCAGCCCTGGCCGGCGTGTCCAGTCTGGCCGCCTGGCAGGCGCTGCAGCTCAGCGAATTGAGGGAAACCAATCAGGCGTTGACCGCCCAGGCCAAAACCTTCATCTCCCTCGCTCCATCCGCCACGGCCGCGGTCCCCGGCACCCGGAATCAAAAGGTTAAACCTGACGCGGAATTTGCCTCCCGGACGGAGGCCCCGCCGGCCGAGGAGACCTCGGCGGCGGAGACGGAACGCGCCGCCCGGGAAGCCCGGTTCAGGGAGATGCGCAGCCTGGAACGGACCCAGCGGATTGATGCCAAAATTCTGGCGTTGAAGACAAAACTCAACCTGACCCCTGAACAGGAGCTGGCCATCCGGGCGGCCATGGAAAAGGGCAGCAGTGACCGTGAAGCTTTGCGGGAAGCCATGGATGCCCGCCGCCGGGCCGGAGGAGCCACTGAAGACACTGACAAAACCCGCCAGGAAGCGATGGCCAAATTCGCCGCCGCCGAGGCCGCCCAGGAAACGGCTATCACGGCGGCCATGTCGGAAGACCAGCTGGCCGCTTATGATGCCTACAAGGCTGAGCAAAAGCAGACGCAGATCGAAAGCCGGGCCAATCAGCAGCTCAATGACCTGCAGAATAAACTCTCCCTGACCGCCGAACAGAAGGACGCCGCATTCCAGTTCTACGCCCAGCAGGAACAAACCGGTTTTGATCCCGGCCAGATCGCGGCCCAGGGCGGAGATGTCCAAAAAGCCTTTGAGGAACGGCAGAAGACCATGCTCGAAGGCATGCAGGCCATTCTCACTCCCGAGCAATACGAACTCTACAGCAAGCAGGAGGAGGAACGGTCCACCTTGTTCCGCAATGGGGGTGGATTTGGAGGATTCGGCGGCCCCCGCGGTGGCCCGCCGCCCGGACGTTGAACACAGGCCAGTCCGGATCCCCGTTCAGGGCACCAGCGACTTTTTCCATTCAGCCTCCAGCTCCTCCACGGTTTTGCCGGTCCACTCCCGCCACAGTCCGTGGTTGTAGCCGGTGCTGTAGGTGGCGTTGAGCTTGCGGGGCAAATCCTTGACCTGGGTGCGGACCACCCAGTCGAAAAAGTTGGCCGTGGTGCGGTAGCTGGCATCGTAACGGGCCTTGTCAGGATCGCGGATCACCGCCCCTTGGGACTCCGGCTCAAACAGGAACCACCGGATGTAGTCGGCCACGCCCTCCGTCACCCAGCCAGGAACCCGGCCCCGGCGGCCCCGGCCCCAATCGCTCGTTTGCGCGATGTGCACAATCTCATGGATGACACAGCCAATGGCTTCGCCTTTCTCCTGGGAACGCAGAAAATCAGAGCTGACCACAATATTGCCGCCGGAAGCGTAGGCCGGCACGCCGCGGTTTCCGGGCATGATCACTCCTTCCTGCAGCCGCAGGGTCATCTGCGCGGGGGAGGCAAAACCGGGCACCGCGATCAGCTCCACGATTTTTGGATACCACTCCTTCACCGCAGGGATAGCCTTTTTGCCGAACCATTCCCGCAGATCGGGAGACTGGGTGGAATCCACGATGAAGGTGTATTTGCCATCGTCGGTCTTGTACGTGTCGAGAATCTTCTCCACGTTCACGCGTTTGACCGGAGGGGCGGCGGCATCGATCACATCAATCTCGCTGTAAAAGGTCTGACCGAAGATGGGGGGATCCTGATTGGGCTCGACCTCCAATAGCAAATAATGGATTTTGCCGGGCCTGCCATTTTTGCCGGGAAAAATCTCCACTCCATGCTGGCCCGGCCCCTTGCCCACGGTGTCCACTTTCCCGATCAGGGTCCAACCGGCCTTTGCGGGATCTGTGTCTGCTGCCGGCTCGGGCTGGAATCCGATGCCTGAGCCATCCGCGGCATAAAGCGTGTAATGCTGCGCGGCCCGCCCCCCCTGGTGCCAGGAGTAGGTGGCGACGCTTTTCACATCGACCACCCGTCCAAGATCAATCAGGAGGCGGCCCTTTTGCGTGCGCGGGGCAAAGAAAAAGTTATCCCCGGGGGCATCCTCACTGGCCGGCACCTTGCCGTCGTGCAGCACCGCCAGGCCACCCCGGGCATTTGGGTCCACCATGCCGCCGATGGTTTTGAAAGAGGCCCCGGTGGCGGCATCATCAACGGCAGGAGGGGGCACCGGATCCAGTTTGAAAGCCACGTCCCCGGGGGAATGACCGGTTTGAATCGTGCCATCAGCAGCGAAGGAGGCAGAGAGGAGCGCCGCCCACAACGGGGCGGCAGTTTTCAAAAGAAGAAGGGCACGGATCATGGGGAGGAACGGATGCCAGTCCGTGAACGGATGGTTGGCACGAGGTTGAAGCGTCGCCGATCTTCGGCGTCGCTGAAGTCTTTGCCACCTCAAATCGTCGTTGTGGCAATTCTCCCGCCCCCTTTCCTCTTCAGGCTGAAGGGTGAAGCCCAGCCGTGACAGGCGGTTACGCTTTCAGCAGTTCCCAAGCTTCCGCCATGCCGGCCGCCGGACGCCCGAACTCACTGGCGGTGACCCGCGCCAAGGCCGTCAGGTGACGCCAGCGGAAGGCCACCCGGGTGGAGTTGAATTCCTCGGTCACCGTCCGGTAAAACTTCTCCGCGTGCAAGGCGCCGTCCTCGCTGACCGCATAACGCCGCATCAGGGCAAACGCCTCCTTCGGATCATGACCGAGTTCGCCATAACGGTGAATGACCGCCGCGGCGTGTGCCTGCAGATTGCCCCGGATGGCTTCCTCCGCCTCTTTCAGCAGACTGGCAGGGCCGGTGCTGCGGAGCCCCTTGACATGATAGGCCACCGGCAGCGGCTCCCAGTTCAGGAAGTCCCCGCCACGTTCAATGCGGTCCTGCGCCACTTGATAGGCCCCGAGGATGAGGCTGGCAAAACAGTTCCGTGTGTTGCCGGCGCGGGCCATGTTGCGCCAGGCATTTGCGGAATCGCAGGCATGCACCCCGATGGAATCGCCATGCACACTGCCGGGCGGCTTGCCCGCGACTTCCTCCTGCGGACGGCGGCCCATGTCGCGCAGGATCAGCTGATTCGCGGCCAGCGTGATCGCCTCCCCAATATCCGCCGGAGCCATTCCTTCCGCCAGGGCCGCAGCGGCCGCGGCGGCAGCCTGGGATGGAGTGGATTTGAAAAGGGTCTGGCTGAACTGGTCCACCCAGACGTCCTCTGCTTTCCGTCCGCCGGGCGCCCGGCCCAGCAATTGGTGTTCTTCCAGCAGCTTCGGCAGCAGTTGGCGCGGCTCGCCGTAGGACGCGGCGCCACTCCACGATTCCGCTTTCACACAATAACGCACGGACTGCCGCAGCAGGGTATGGGCCTGTTCCTTGCCGATCAGGCCAAGCAAATCCCACGCCCGGTAGGGCAGCACCACCCGATGCACATCGGTGTGATCCTGCACCGCATACAACAAATGATTGAAGGCATCCTCCGGCGGACCGGCCGCGAGCGCCGCGAAGGTCTGCTCTGCCGCGTTCATATCCTTCCGGCGCATCGCCTCCTGCAGCAATTCCCCGCCCACCCGGCCTTCGGTCACCGCCAGCGGCTGGACCGGGTGCAGCACCTCGGACTTCCGTCCCCCGTGCTCATGGATGCGGTTGGTGTTGCGGTAAAGCACCTTGAATACCGGCAGAGCTTCCAGCCCGGCGGGCATCTCCATGGCCATATGATAGGCGGGAGCGTGCGCCATGATGGTGTGGAAACCCACATAATCTTCGCCGCCGAAGGTGCGTGCATTCGCCAGCGCCCCGGCCGCCACGAGGTCGCGCAGGGCGGTGCCGGAATGGAGTTGGTCCACCAGTCTCGGCAGCAACTGATCCACCGGGGTATCCTGCATCAGGCCCACCAATGGCTCCAGCGCCCCAAAATCCAACCTGTCCGGGGCGTCGTCCGCCACCGCCCGGGTCAGTCCCAGTTCGCTGGCAAGGCCACCGCCGAGGGTGGCGATCAGCGTCCCCTGTCCGACCTGGCCCAGAAATTCCCGACGGGTGCGCGGTGTGGTATTCATGGCGGCAGGCAGGTGGTGGATAATGTTAAAATGCCCGATTATCCGGCGGGGCGGGAACGCACTGCAATGGGTTTCGCTCAAAAGGACCCGCCTGCCGCCCTCCTGGGGGACAAGGCTGAGGATTTTGGCGGGGTCCGTCAAACTCTCTCTTCCACATTACGGAAGGAGCCTCGCCTGCCTTTCCAGGGATTTCCCTTCCAACCGCGCCGGCCGTCCTGCGGATTCCCCGGCCGCCCTCCAACCCATCAGGATTTGTTTTTGGAAAGCATCCGGTAACCCGCCAGCAAAATGATGGCCCCGACGACCGAGAAGATGAATCCGGCCGGTTCGCCCTCGGAATACCACCCCAGCAGTTTACCCAGCCAGCCTGCCAAAAGGGAGCCAGCCAATCCCAACAGGATGGCAATAACAAAGCCCCCCGGATCCTTGCCGGGATGCAGCAGTTTGGCAATAACGCCGGTGATCAGGCCGATGATGATGGATCCGATGATATTCATAGTGCGGTCTTTCCCTGCACACCCCGTACCAGGGCCACTCTGCGGGGAATCCCCATTGGAAGCCTGCCTTCCCCCCCGCATAAATCGAGGAATCCGGTCCGCCCGGAGTGCATTTCGCAAGACGGCTCAAATCTGGGACCGCAGGAGAGCGCAGCATTTGTCGGCCATCTTCCGGACCCACCGCCGGTTTTGCCACTGTTCATAGGTGACCTCGCGGGCGGCGGACCGGTCTTTGATAAATTGTTTCGTGAGCTGGGAGGCGACCTCCGGGTCCAGCATATTCAGATTGGCCTCGTCATTGAGCCGGAAAGACCGGTTGTCAAAATTCGAGGATCCCACCGAACACCAGAGGTCATCAATGATGAGGCATTTGCAGTGATACATGGTAGGCTGGTATTCATAAAACCTCGCCCCGGCCGCCAGCAGCCGGCCCGAGCGTTCCCGGCAGGCCCGGCGGACCATTTTGGAATCCTGGTGGTCGCCCGGGATGATGACATCGATGGTGACCCCGCGTTGGCGGGCCTGGAGCAGGGTCTCCACCGTGAGATCGTCCGGGACGAAGTAGGCATTGCCAATATGGATGGAATGTTCGGCCGCGGCCAGAGAGAGCAGGAACATGAGACGGGCACTCTCGCTGCCTTCCTGGGGGGAACTTTTGAAGGTCTGGCACCGGACACTGCCGGTGGGCTGGAGGGCGGGGAAATAATCTTTGCCGTCCAGCACCCGGGCCCGCGCCTTCATCCAGTTGTCGTTGAAGGCGGCCTGCAGTTGCGCCACCACCGGACCGGTGACGCGGAAATGGGTATCCCGCCAATTCCGGGGGGAATCCGCGTCTCCCAGCCATTCATCGGCAAACCCGGCTCCACCGATAAAGCCCACGGTACCATCAATGACGAGCAGCTTCCGGTGGGTCCGGAAATTGAAGCGCGCCACATTGGACAGGTGATAGACTTCCACCTCCACCCCGGCATCCCGCATGCGGATCATGGTCGGCCCATGGGTCAGTCCGCAGCCCGCCGCATCCAGCAGCACATGGACTTTGACTCCCCGCTGCGCACAGGCGGCCAACGCGGTGGAGACCTGCTCCGTCACCTGCCCTTCGGTCCAGATGTAGCTTTCCAAGGTGACCGTTTTGGTGGCGCGGGAGATCGCCTCCAGCATCGCCGGAAAGATACGAACCCCATTTTCCAAAAGGTCCACGGTATTCCCTTCCAGCACGGGAGGCCCCAGCAGTTGTCCGATGGCTCTGACAAACTGCGGATCCGAGATCCCGTAATGATGCGGGAGCTGGTGTTTGATTTTCCGCTCGGTCGGGATGAAGTTATTGACGAGGATGGTGAGGACCACCATGACCACCACCGTCAGGATTACGGCGGAAAAGACAGTCACTGGTTGGCTTTGATGTTGATGACGGACTCGGCGAGTTCCGTCAGCTTCTTGTCAGCCGCCCCCTCTTCATCGAGAGTGGTTTGCAGGATTTTTGCCGCGTCCTTCAGACCCATCAGATTGGCATAGGTGCGCACGCAGCCATAGCCCGCCATTTCGTAATGTTCCACCCTCTGGGCTGCCGAGATCAATCCAGCGTCACGCACCTCCTCATCCGCTTCCTCCTCGATCATGCCCTTCCCTTCCTCCAGCAGTCCCTCCATGCCCTTGCACCTGGGGCCGCGGGTGCCTGCGCCTGACAAAGCCAAAACCTGCTCCAGCCGGGTCACATGTTCCTTGGTTTCCGCGAGATGGGCTTCGAAAGCCGCCTTCAACTTGGGGGAAGTCGCGGCCTTCGCCATCTGGGGCAAGGCTTTGAGTATCTGTTTTTCGGCGCTGTAGAGGTCTTTCAATTCGTGAATATAGAGATCCTGGAGAGTATTGAGTTTCATGAGTTGGGTTGCCGTGGTTGTTGGCGGCTATACGCTGCTTTGCAGAATCGATGCCTTTCCCCGGTTCCCGTAAGGCACCCTCCTTTCCTCGGAAATCCGTGGCAATTTGTGAGAGTTCCTCATGCGGCAGCTTGCATTTTGCAGTGGGTAATTGCGTCCGCCCGGGACGACATCAGGACAGCAGGGGCGTGCTCGCCGGTCTCATTTTCTGGACATCCCGCCCACCCCTGCCATTTGCTAGAAACCGCCAACGGGCCGCCACGCCTGGGTCTCAATGATGCCGGCCGGCCTTGCAGATTGCCGCGCCAGGTCAGGCTGGTCCGGCGCAATTTGCCTTGCTCAACCGGTCCGGCGGCCGGTCCCATCGGGGAAAAAGGCCATGGCATCCCGCCTGCGTAGAGAAACCACGTCGCCCTTCGCCGGGCAGCAACCAACCCAACCCCCCAAAACAATGCAAAACCAAACACAAAACCGTGATTTGAATCGTGACCCTCTCACTGGCGAACCCGGCTCCCACCCCGTCGGCACTGGACTCGGCGCCGCCGGCGGTGCGGCTGCGGGCGCCGCGCTTGGTTCGGTCGCCGGCCCGGTCGGCACCGTGGTCGGAGGAGCCATTGGCGCCGTGGCTGGTGGTCTCGCTGGCAAAGGAGCCGCCGAAGCCATCGACCCCACTGCGGAGGACGCCTACTGGCGTGACAGTTACCGTAACGAGGATTACTACGATTCCGCCTCCACCTACGATGACTATGGACCCGCCTATCGCACCGGATACAGTGCCTATGGTGAAAAACCGGGCCGTTCGTTTGACGAAGCCGAACCGGACCTGCGCGATGCCTGGGAGCGCACCAAAGGCAAGTCCCGCCTGACATGGGAGAAAGCCAAGGACGCCAGCCGTGCGGCGTGGGACCGGGTAGAGCGGGCCGTTCCCGGCGATTCAGACGGGGACGGCAAATAATGGGTTAAAGCCCGTTCTGCGGCAACCCGCAGCACGCCCCGGCGTGCTGCGGGTTTGTTGTGGCTGCCCCGTCCCGTCTTCACCCGCCCCACCCGCTTCTTTCCACCCGCCCGAAATGAGCCATAGGAATGACGCGGCTTGCCTGGGACGGGGAAATTGTGTTTGAGTCACCTTGGAGAATTTTCCGCCCGGCCGCTTTTCCAATCCTGTCCTCCCCCGCTCCTCATGTCCGATGAAAACTCCCCCCCCTTGCCGTTGCTGGACAGCCAGGTTTTCAGTCAACTCCTCCGGCGTTCCAGTCAGGTCCTGGCCTTGACCCTCGGGCTGTGCATCGCCGTTTTACTGGGTCTGGTGCTGTATCTGCTGCGGGCTTCGGAGGTGGTCGCGCATACCGATGGAGTGATGATGCAAACCCGGATCATTGAGAAACAGCTGCTTTCCATGCAGAGCAGTTTCCGCGGCTTCCGACTCAGCGCGGACACGCATTATCTGCAAGGATATGAAGACGGCATCGATTCCAGCGGCATCCCCACCCAACTGGATGCGTTGGAAGAGTTGGTGAGGGACGATCCCAGCCAAATCGCATTGATCCAGGATCTGCGCCAGAAGATCCGGAGGTGGTTTGATTTTGTCGATGAGGAACTGCTGGCGGTCCGTCAGGATCCCGCACAGATGGGCAATCCCGGTTTCCTGACCCGGGGCGTACCCCTCTTTGATGCCATGATGAGTTCGCTCGGGACGTTGAACGAAGTTGAGACCGCTCTCCGCAAAGAACAGGCCGCCTTCCTGAACAGGGTAGTGGTCTCGGTGTTATTTGGTTTCGGCATCGCCGCCCTCCTCGGGATCCCCGCCTTGACCCGGTGGCTGGGCCAACTGCTCCGGACCGTCAGCCAATCCTATGAAAACAGCCTGCGGGAGACCGCCCAGCAGGCGGAAGAACTGCAGGTGACGCTCAGCTCCATCGGGGATGCAGTGGTGGCGACCGACGCGACCGGAAGAGTCGATTTCCTCAATCCGGTGGCGGAGGCAATCCTCGGGTGGACGCAGGAGGAGGCCAAGGGCAAGCCGCTGCCCGAAGTGTTTGAAATATTCCATGAACATACCCGGGCCCCGGCCGAAAGCCCCGTGGACCGGGTCCTCCGGGAAAATGTGTTGGTCGGCATGAGCAACCACACGGTGCTCCGGTCGCGTCACGGCCGGGAGATCCCTATCGAGCACTCCGCGGCTCCGATCCGGGGCAAGGATGGCACGGTAAAGGGCGTCATTCTGGTATTCCACGATGTGACGGAAAAACATCAGGCCGCCCAGCACCTGAAGGAGAGCGAAAGCCGCCTGACTTTTCTCCATCAGCTGGCGGATGAAATCCGCCCCCTGCCGGATATTTGTTCGATTATTGAGCGCTCGGAGCAGATGCTGGGCCGCTTCCTCAATGCTTCCCGCTGCGCTTATGCCTCGGTCGATCCTGACACCGGCCTCTTTTCGATTCTCAACGACTACACGGATGACTGCCCGACCACGGTGGGGGAATATCCCCTGTCCGACTTTGGCGGGCGCGTGGAGAAAAAAATGCAGTCCGGCCGGACGTTGATCATCCGGGACGTTGACGGGGAACTATCTGATTCCAACGCGTTGCAGGCGTTCCGTTCCATTGGCGTGAAGGCCATCATCTGCTGCCCCCTCCATAAAAACGGCCAGTTGCGCGCCATGATGGCTGTCCATCAAACCATCCCAAGGCAGTGGACGGAGTCCGATGTCTCGCTCGTCGAGTCGGTGGTGGAGCGCTGCTGGACCGTGGTGGAACGGAAACGCGCCGAATCAGAACTGGTGCTGGCCATGAAACACGCCGAAACGGCCGCCCAGGCGGCTGCGGAATCGGCGGAGCGCTTCCAACTGTTGGGGGATGTGATCTCCCTGCAGGTCTGGACCGCGACTCCCGACGGATCTTTGGATTATGTGAACACGCAGTGTCTGAAGTATTTTGGAACCCTCGACGAGTCCATGGTGTTAGGCCATTCCTGGACGCAATTTGTGCATCCGGAGGATCTCGCCGGGGCCAAGGAAAGCTGGCAGCGGTCCCTCGCCACCGGTCAACGTTATACCGTGGAATTCCGGCTCCGGGGCGCCGAGCATGGGGATTTCCGCTGGTTTCTCGTCAGGGCGGAAGCGATGCACGATAAAGATGGCAGGATCAGCAAATGGTTCGGGACCAACACCGACATCCACAAACTCAAACTCGCCCAAAGCGAAGCCGAGCGGGCCAGCCGCGCCAAGGATGAATTCCTCGCGGCGCTTTCCCACGAACTGCGCACCCCGCTGACTCCAGTGCTGATGACGGCGGCGGCGTTGCGCGATGATGAGCGCCTGCCTGCCGAAGTGCGTGATCAGATGGCTATGATGGAGCGGAACATCGCCCTCGAAGCCCGGCTGATCGACGATCTCCTCGATCTCACCGCGATCTCCCGGGGCAAACTCAAACTGCGTCCCGAGCCCTCGGACGCCCATTCCCTGATCAGTCTGGCAGTGGAGATTGTGCGCAGCGAGGCCCAGATCCGGGGCCTCACCATTGAGCAGGAGTTCGCCGCCCCTCTGAGCGGACTCATGGTGGACCCCGCCCGCTTCCAGCAGGTGATCTGGAACCTCTTGCGTAATGCCGTCAAATTCACCCCGTCCGGGGGACGCATCCACATTCAGACACGCGACGAAACCGACGCCGATGGCAGGACATGGTTCTCGGTCGCGGTCACCGATACCGGCATTGGCATTGATCCCATGGCGTTGGAAAAGATTTTCCTGCCTTTTGAACAATCCATCGCCGCCGGGGACCATCAGTTTGGCGGGGTCGGCTTGGGTCTCGCCATTGCCCGCGCCATTGTCAAACTGCACGGGGGCCGCATTGAGGCCCGCAGTGACGGACGGAAGCTGGGAGCGACCTTTGTGGTGGAATTCCCGGACGCCAAGGAGCCCCCCTCCGGCGTGGCGGAGCCAGTCCCCGGGATCACGGGCCCGGAAGGAAGCGCGGGCGGACCGGAATCCAAAGCGCTGCGGATCCTGCTGGTGGAAGACCATGCCGCCACCCTCGAAGCCCTGAGCACCCTCCTGCGCCGTGCCGGCCACTCCGTGATTACCGCCAGCACTGTGGCAGATGGCCTCGCTGCCGCCGGCCAGGGCACTTTGGATCTGGTGGTTTCCGACCTCGGCCTGCCGGATGGCACCGGCATCCAGTTGATGGAAAAGCTCCGGGAGGCCTACCAGCTGCGCGGCATTGCCCTCAGTGGGTATGGGATGGAAGATGATCTCGCCCGCTGCCGTGAGGCCGGCTTTGTCACCCATCTGGTCAAACCAGTCCGGTTTGCCGATCTGCGCCGGGCCATTGATAACATCCGTTGATTTCTCCTGACTGGCCCGGTTCATCTGACATTCGCCACCCATTGCCACCACTTCGCCTTCCTCCCCTGTATGAATGTTCTATCCGTCTTGACCCTTGGGGCTGCCTCCGCCTTCCCTCCCGCCCTCGCCGGAGCGCTGGCCGGGGCCTTTCCCCTCGCGGTTTCCACCCCCATCCCTGACCTGAGCGCCGCCATGGCGCAGCCTGCCTGCCCCGGGCTGGAGTTTCTCCTGATCGCTCCCCCGGAGGAACCGGCGGGCGGGACGCTCCCGGAGGATCTGTTGGACGCGGAAAGCCTGCCCCGTTGGGCGGTGCTCCGCTTCGGCGGAGGGCCCGGCTCCCTCCCGCAGGACGGCTGGACCGAGGCGACGCTCGCCCACTTGCTCAAGGAAGCGGCGGCCCGCCACGCCCTGAACCGGGATCACGCCCGCCTGCGCGGGGACCTGCTGACCATGGCGCGGCGCGTCAGCCACGATCTGCGCACTCCCCTCGGCGGCATCATCGCCACGGTGGACATGCTGGCCGAAACTGTGCCCTCCGCCAGTGATTCCACCAAGCCGGTCTTTTCCTCCATTGATGAAATCACCAAAATCATCACCCGCACCAGTTTCCTGCTGAAGGCCATTGCCCAGCCCCTGCCCCGGAAATCCCTCGACATGGGAACCGCAGTCAAGGAAGCCCTGCTCCGCCTCGAACGCCCGCTATATCAAAAGCAGGCCGTCCTCCACCAGCCTGATGTCTGGCCCACCGTGAAGGGAGTCGCCCCTTGGCTCGAACTCATCTGGTGGAACCTGATCCACAATGCCCTGCAGCACAGCGGCACCTCTCCTGTGATCACCCTCGGCTGGGAAAAGGAATCCCATGGGCACCGCTTCTGGATCCGCGACTCCGGCCCCGGCGTTCCCGCCAGACCATCCCACGAAATCTTCTGGCCCTTTCATCTCCTGCACGACCCCAATGCTTCCCACGGCCTTGGTCTCCCGATCGTGCGGCGCCTGACTGAACTCCAGGGCGGTCACTGCGGATACACTGCGGAACCAGGGGGAGGGTCCCTCTTCCATTTCACCCTGCCCGACCCGCAGATCCCCTGAGTCAACCGGCCTTGCCAGCACGTCCGGTGCACCGGTGCGAGGCAGCGGTCATGATTCCGGCAGCGTTGCCGGAGCCCGGAGTTTCCCCAGCGTTTGGCGGAGATCCGCAAACCGGACCGGTTTGACCAGGTGGGCCACAAACCCCACTTCCCGGGAGCGCCGCAGATCGTCCTCCATGCCATATCCACTCAGGACGATGCCACGCAGACCATACCTGGAGGAGAGTTCCTCCATCAACTCGAATCCGGTCCCATCCGGCAGCCCCACGTCGGATATGAGTCCATCAAAGGACTGGGCGGCGGCGGCCGTGCGGGCCTCCGCCAGGGTGGTCGTGGCCGTCACCGCATGGCCGTCCTTGGTCAGGAGAAATGTCAGGGCGTCCAGGGTCGCCTGGTGATCCTCCACCAACAGGAGGCGCAGCCGGGGTTCCGGGGCGGATGGCGCCATTGCCATGGGCTCATCGTTAGGCAACATCCGTCCCTCCGGAGGACGGACTGCGGGCGCCTCAACGAGGAAGGTGGCGCCATGACCCGGCCCGCCGCTCTCCACCCCCAGCGACCCCTGGTGCAGATCCATGATGGCGCGGGCGATGGCCAGACCGAGACCCAGACCCTGCACCGAGGCATTGCGCGAACGCTGTTCCTGCTCGAAGGGCTCGAAAATGGAACCCAGGGACTCCAAGGCGATTCCAATGCCGCTGTCCTGCACTTCGATCTGGAGACGGGGCAAGGCGGGGGAATCCCCGGCATCGCGGGTGCGCACGTGAATCGTTCCGCCGTGAGGCGTGAATTTGACGGCATTGCGCAACAGATTCCAAAAGACCTGCTGCAGGCGGGCCGGGTCGCCCATCATGCCATGGTGACGGGCTCCCAATTCGAGCTTCACCGTGATTTCCTTCTCCCTCGCATCGGCATGGACCATCTCCACCACCAGCCCGATCAGAGTGTGAACGTCACAGAGTTCCGGGCGCAATTCCAGCTTGCCGGAGGAGACCCGGCTGATATCCAGCAGGTCATCGATCAGACGCGCTTCCAAGGTGATATTGCGCTCGATCATCTGCAGTTGTTCCCGCAGCACCTCAGGCAGGCTGGGATCCTCCTTCAGCGAAGAAACCGTCAGGAGCACCGGATTCAGCGGGGTCCGCAATTCATGTGACAGGGTGGCGAGAAACCGGTCCTTGGCGGAGGAGGCGGATTCCGCCGCTTCCTTGGCGAGGAGGAGTTCCTGCTCGGCCCGTTTGTTTTCCGTGATGTCCCGCGAAACGGAAATCAGTCCGGCCAACCCCGCCCCGTCCGGCCCTTTGTGGATGGGCGCGATCATGACGTCCCACCATCTCGTATTGCCTTTGGCGGTGGGGCACATGGCCTGAAAACGGGCGGCCTGGCCGTCCATGGCCTGCCCCATCGCCGCCCTGACCCTGTCACGGTCCACCGCCTGCCACAGCTCACACCAGGCTTGGCCGGCAAATGGAGCGAAGTCTTCGATCTCCATCAGGCAAAGCCCGCCGGTATTCATGAACTGGAGCCGGCCCTCGACATCCAGCACTTTGATGCAGTCGGGACTGCTGTCCATCACCGCACGGTTGAACTGCTCGCTGGCACGCAGGCTTGCGTCAGCGAGGCGGCGCTCGGTCACATCCGTAAACAGGACGCCCACGCTATGGAGATCCGTCCCATCCACACGGAACGCATAAACGTCGAACCACCGGTTCAAACCTTTGGCTTCCTGTTCGAAACTCACGGATTCTCCAGTCCGGGCGACCTGCCCATACCGGTCGAACCAGAACTGTTCATGATCGGGAGCAAACTCACGCATCCGGCGGCCCACTGGATTCTCCATCCCGCTCTGGGTGTGGAACGTGGGATTGACCTCCAAAAAGAGATAGTCGCAGGGTTGTCCGGCCTCATCGAAAATCATCCGGATGATGCAAAATCCCTGATGGAGGGAATTGAACAGGGTGCGGTAGCGGAACTCGCTGCGCTGCAACGCCGATTCGCTCTGCTTCCGCTGGGTGATGTCGCGGAAGGTCCACATCCACGGTTCATCCCCATCCCCGGTGCGCACCACGGAACCACACCGCTCATAGATCCGCCCGTCTTTCATCGTGATCTCTTCGCGCACCCGGTCGCCGGTATTCTGATAGACGGCCGCGACGCGGGCCAAAAAGCCGGCGGGGTCCGTGGTCTGGTGGGCCGCCCATTCCAGCGCGGTTTCATCCGAGCGCGACTCGAGGACTTCCCGGGGAAAGTTCCAAATGTCGAGGAACAGCTGGTTATGATAAATCATCTTCCCCGCCCGGGAGACGATCAGGACCCCGTCAAAGACACTTTCCATCAGCGCCACAAGCAGACGCTGGCGCCGGTCCCCCTGAGTCTCGGGGAGAGCGGTGCCTGAATGAGCGGCGGGGAGAGGGTGGTCCGAGAAGGGCACGGTTGGGGGGGGCTTTTTCCATAATCCTTTCATACAGAAAGGGAAATTAAAAAAAGGCCCATTTTCCGGGCCGGTCTCATCCCCACGCCGGAGGACTCATCCGTTTCCCGGCACCTGCTTCGCGACGGTTTTCTTCGCCGCCGGGCGCTTCATCCGCACAAACTCGTTGCCTGTCTTTTCCATCCTCACTTCAAACAGGTTGATCGCCTTGTAGAGGTCACTGAGTTTCTTGAATCCATAGGACCGGTGATCCAGCGACCCACTGTTGTTGAGGTGGTGCCGCACGGAGCCCAGATTTGCCCAGCCGTCGTTGTCCTCTGCTTCCGAGGCCTTCACCGCACTGCGCAGCATATTCATCAGCCGGGTGTCCTGCTTCAGCAGATTCACGTTCTGCAGTTCCTTCACCGGCTTCCCCGGCTCCTTGTCCCGCTCCACCGGTTTGGGCGCGGCATCCAGATAAAAAAACCGGGTGCAGCTCGCGGTGAAGGGCACCGGCGTCTGCCGGCCCCCGAATCCATACACTTCCTTGCCATCCGCCCGCAGCCGCTGGCTCAGCGGCGTGAAATCGCAGTCCGAGGTCACCAGGCAAAACGTGTTCACCTTTTTCGTGTAAAGGATATCCATGGCATCGATCACCAATGCCATGTCGGTGGCATTTTTCCCCTTCACCTGATCAAACGACTGCATCGGCTGGATCGAATATTCATGCAGAACCTTCTCCCATCCGGCCAGCCCCGGTTTCTTCCAGTTCCCATACGCCCGGCGGATATTTACCACTCCGTGCCCCGCCAGCTCCGAGATGATAAAGTCAATCTTCGCGGCCGGCGCGTTGTCGGCGTCGATCAGCAGGGCGATACTGTTATGGGAGGTCGCATTCATAGGGTGAAACCGATACCCCGCCATCTATCCCTGCCTTGGCCCCGGCACAAGCCGCATCCAGGTTCCCGGTTCAGGGTTTCGCCTCCAGCCACGCCTTCAGTTCCGCCAGTTCCTCCGGAGTCAGGCGGTGTTTGACAGGCATGTAGCCGTAGTCCACCAACACCCGGATGGGGTGCGCGTGCACTTTGAACAGCGGAGCCCGGTCGCCCCCGCGGTCATGACATTCCGTGCAGGCTTCCAACGCCAGCGGCTTCCCATAGTCGGGCGGCGGATCGCCTTGGGGGAAATGCATCCGCGAGACGGGTTGGTCCGCGATGTGCCGGCTCAACGCCGCCGCCAGTGCGGGGTCACTCACCAGATCAGCGCGTACCGGATGGATCGCCAATGGCCCCGAGGAATGGCATTTATAGCAACTTGTGCCCTCGAATTTGATCTCCGTCCCTTTGATCTCGGCATAATAATCCGTGGGCGGATCGGTGGTCCGGTCCTGCACGATGGAAAAGTATCCCCATCCCCCGTTTCCTGACGTTTTCTGCACCAGGAGATACACATGGGCCACCGCATTGGAAAAGGCGGCGATGTGATTGTACATGGGTTTGCGGATCACATCCTCCTGGGTGCTGATCAGCCCCACATCCGACACCGGATTGGCCGCCCCTTCATCAAACAGCCGGCGCACCTGCCTCATGTAATCCTCCACCTCCGGTTCCGTCAGGCCCTTCACCTCCGGGCGGGAATGGGGCGGCAGGGCCGTCACTGCCGTGGTCCACGCCTTGCGGATCTTCTCCGGCCCCACCGTGGCACTCACCCTCTCAAATTCTCCGGTGGTGAACCAGGACAAATCCAGCGGCGGTTCCAGCAGCAGGCCCGACTGGGACGATACCACCGGCCTCCCACCGGCCGGGGTTTTGAGTTCGTCCGCCTGCAGGGGACCGGCCGTGGCCAACAGGGCCAGCGCCATCAGTCCGGCGGCGGGACAGGCCGGAAACGATCGGATAAAGTTCACTTTCAAGACGGGTCTGGATGGGTAAACGAACCACTGCCAAGCGGCAGCAGCAAACCAACGTTTGCTTCGCACAGCCCGCAGGCGGCCGCAACCCTGCCTCCGCGCCCCCCTCATTTTAGCCCGTAACGCAGCCGGATGAATCCGCCCGGCCGCCCTGGCGTGGGGTATTTCTCCCGGACCACCACTTTCGTCAGGGTCCCCTGGTTGGTTTCGGTGCGTTCGAAGAATTCAGGGTCGCTCAACCACGGGCCGTCCAGACCGGCCGCGCTTTCCAGAGTCACGAGGTAGTCCGCCGGCCCGGCCCGTTGTTCCCAGGTGGCTTCCCAGCGTCCCCCGGAATAGGTGATCCGCAGAGGATTGGGCGATCCCGCGACCGTGGGTACGGAGTTGAACATGTATTCCGCATCGTTGCGCAGTCCGTCGCCGTCAGGGTCCGCCCCAGGACTGCCCCGATCCTCGGCGCCGGGGGCCACGGGCGGGAAATACTGGGCGCGCCATCCTTCAAACGCTCCGTCCAGCACACTGATCGTGGCGGTATCCTCCACCGCGGACAAACCATCGGACACCTGCAGCCGGACCCCATACTGGCCCGCCACCGGAAAGCTGGCCTGTACCGTGGCTTGCCCCGGATGGGTGAACTGGATCGCGGCCGGACCGCTGGTCTGGGACCATGTCAGGGTGGGTGCCATCCCCCCATATTGATCGTCGGCCACCACTCCTGTCAGCGTTGCCTCCCGGCGGGCGAAGTGCGTCTGCGGTCCCCCCGCCCATACCCGCGGGGGCAGGTTTCCACGAATCGGCCGGCCGGGAAAAAGTCCCACCGGTGCCTCCCGCCAGTTTTGCGGATCGTTGGCATACCGCTCCGGATGAATCCGCTCCAGGGAATGCCCTGGGGCATCCGCCCCCGAGGGCCAGGGCGCCGCCGTGCCATAACCCACCCGCTCCAACTCCACATAACGGATCACACCTGCCGCCAGCCCCGAGGGCTGAAACAGGGAAACCCCATAGCGGATAAATGAATCGAATGACAGTCCTTGCAGCCGGACGATAGTTACTGCCTCCGGCACTTGGTTTCGCACCCGGAATGTTGCCGGATCACTGCCCACCACGAGGACATGGCCTTTAGCTGGAATGACGGTATTGCCCGGAAATGGCACCGGAGAATTCCAGAGATCGCCGAGCGCCCAGGTTGATCCAGGATTCCCCGGATCCCATAGATTGATTGCGGCATCCGTGGTGTTATAAAGTTCAACATACGTCTCCCCCACCATGGCGGGACGATAAAGGCTCCTGCTGATAACCACCGGCGGGACGCGCGGGCCCGCGTTGGGGGCGCCGGGCGTGGGCGCCATTTGCAAAGGGAAATCTTCCCTCCCATCGCTGGCTGGATGGCGCCCAAAACTCATCCCCCGTTCCGCGCCCCTGAATTGAAAGCCATGGCTATAACCGGTCAGGACTCCATTCTGGTCTCCCGAGAACAGATAACAGCGTTCCCCTTCCGTGTTGAATGACACTCCCGCCCCATACTGGGATTCGTCCAGCACCAGATAGCCCCCGGCCGGTACCACCGTCCCCGCCGGGATCGCATAACGGAAGGGGTCGTTGCGTTCATCGCTCAACCACCAGCCACCCAGATCCACCGGCTGCGCGTTGGGATTGTAAAACTCCACATAGTCAAGTTCACCGGCATTGCTCCGCGACATCAGTTCATTGATATAGACCGGAGGCACCGTCGGGGGCGGATCGTCCGCCCCGGGCGAGCCATAACGCTGCGCGCTGGCCCGCCAGTTGCGGTAATCTTCCGGATTCAATTGCGGGTCGGCACTGCGGCGCACCAGCGAGAAACCCACCCCGTCTTCCGCGAAATACCCGTGATTGTCCGGCACCACCTGCCAGGGAGCCGCGGTGTCATAAGAGGCGGTCGCGGCCACGGCTCCCGCTGCCGTCTGTACTGCGAGGCTTCCCCGGTCATTGCTCATCCCCCCCTGGAGAATGCCGTCGGCCCGGGCGGACGGATGCAGGGCCCGGTACGCCTGGAGCTGCGCGATGAGGACCTGGAACCCACCCGGCGCCACGATGGTTTTTGCCGGAAAGGTGTAGGAAAGAAAAGGGCGGTAGTCCTCGTACCCAAAATTGATTTGCAAGCCCGTCAGGTCCAGCGGGACGCTGCCCGCATTCTTCAGTTCGATGAATTCCTCCCAGTCATCGTTATCCCGCGGGTGATACATCATCTCCGTGAAGAGAAGCTTCGAAAAATCCTGATCCACCGTGAAGGCCGCGACCACCAACTGACTCCACTCCGCGCCGGCCCGCACCCTCGCCCGCACCACCATCGGGCGGTTCACCGAAAGGTTCTCCGGCGCCCGCCGGGCTTCCCGCGCCACCTCCCCGAATGGATCGCGGGGGTCCGGTCCATTGATCGTGTAAAAGACCGTCCCTGCGGCATTGTTGTGACTGACCTCCGCCAGCGCGGGTGCGTGCACCCACCCACCGGCCGGACTCAGCACTGGTGGCAATAGCTCCGCCGCCGGTGCGCGGCCAGTTCCCCATGCCAGCAACACGATGCCAGTTCCGAGGATCATCAAGGGATTCAGGAGAACGGAGGAAGCCATGACTGAAAAAACTGCCCGGGCCAGAACCCGCAATCGGAGCGTCTATCCCGCCCCACAAACCAGCGGCCGGATAGGGTAGCACCTTGGCTTTATTGCATCATTATGGATTCCCGACCAGCCTTTGTTGCCCAAAAAAACATCCGGCACTGCAGCTCATGGGCAGAAGCCACCTGAACTGAGTCCCGGATGCCCCGGAAAACTATCACCTCCCCGCCCAGTGAATGAACACGATCAGCAGGACAATGAGACAGGGCGAGAGGAAGAGCGCATTGAGAATACTGAAAAAATCGGCACCCAGGGAGGGGCTCCGTTTCTTCCGCAGCAGGGTCGCGCAAAAGACCAGCATCAGGATCAGATTCAGGGGCACCGTGAAGGTCATCGGATAGTAGAGATAGTCCGACAGCTTCACCAGGTTGTTCTCCAGGTGCAGCACCTTCCGCAGCCCGGCCGTCGCCCGGAAGACGCTCCCCCCACTGACCTTGTCCACCACCACCATCAGCGCAAACAAGGTGACATACGCCACCTGGGAACAAAGCAGCCAACCGGTCAGGCGATTCAACATGCGCAGGAATTATTCCGGTTATCAGCAGCAATCAAGAGTTCCCTCACGGGTCGGAACCTTGCGTTCAAATGGCGCGTTCCTGCCTTCAGGAAGGAGGGTGTGTTACCAGCGCTCCCCAGGCCTCCGGAAGGTCAGGGTTCCTCAATGCGGAAGAAACGCCGGGCGCCGCCTTTGGCATCCTCGAAGGTGCGGGTGTCCTGGGCGGAGAGTTGCCAGGTGGTTTCCAGTTCCCAGTCCACGAGGTTGGGGGAAGAGCGGAGGAGGTAGGTTCCGGGATCAAGGACCTGGAAGGTGAGCTCGAAACGGTTGGCAGGATTGAACCCGCTTTGCAGGATCTGGACGGAGCTGACGGGTTCGAACTTCAAGGCACGGGCGTTGTTGGGATCGGCGACCCAAAGGTGCTGCGCGGAATCCAGGAAGAGGCACTCAGGGGAATAGAAGCGGTTCAGGGCACGGCCATAGGAGATGGATGAAGCGGGAGTGGCGGCCCCGATCACGCCATCGGCATTTGCTCCATTGGCCTTGGCGGCGGCATTTTCATAACGCAGGACACGCTGGAATCCGGTATCAAGCACCCACAGGCGGCCGGACGTGGTGATGGCAACGCTGTGCGGGGAGGACATGCCGGACGCGCTCAGCGAGGCGACCCCGCCAAGCGTGCCGGAAGGGAGATCCGCGGCGGCCATGGCCAGCGGCGTATCATACCGGGCGATGCGGTTCTTCCCGGTATCCGCGACCCAGAGCCGGCCCCCGGCATCAAAACACAAGCCGCTGGGGTTCCGCAGCAGGGCGGCATTGCTGGCGGTGCTGGCGGTTAGCAGATCCCCCTGCCCGATCACGGCATCGGCGGCGGCTCCGCTGGCCTTGGTCGCGATCTGATTGAAGCGGAGCACCCGGTGATTGCCATAATCCGCCACATACAGATGGCCATTTCCGTCAATGGCGAGGGTGCGGGGAGTATTCAAACGGTCCGCCGCCAGACCGGCCGTCGAGGTGAGGAAGTCCGCCTGCCCCAGCACCACGGACATGGGCGCTCCGGTGGGGGAGGTGGCGGCAGCAGCAAAGGCCACGATGCGGTTCCCGCGGGGATCGCTCACCCAGAGCTGGCCGGTCCCATCGAGGGCGAGGCCCCAGGCGGAGCGGAGGTTGGTGCCGGTGGCGCTGCCGCCCCCGTATTGGCTGGCCGCGGATTTGCCCAGCACGGCTTCCGGCGCGGTGCCGGCCTCCGCGGCAGCGCGGCTGGAATAACGGAGCACCCGGCCCTCATCGGCGAGGAAGAACTTGCCGGAGACGGCATCCTCCAGACCGGCGTGGGGAGCCCGAGGCATGGCCGGGGGGATGAAGTTGGTGTCGATGGTGGAAAGGATGGAGGGCTCCCCGATCACGCCATCGGCATCGGCCATGCCGGATTTCGTCAGGACAGCATCCCAATGCAAGACGCGTTCCGTGCGGCTGAGCACCATCCACAGGCGTCCATCAGGATCCAGGGCCAGATCGCTGGGTTCACTGACCGTCCCGCCAATGCCGGAGTAATCCGCATCCGGTAACAGGGAACTGCGGCCGAGCACGCCATCGGCGGGGGCACCATTGGCTTTGAGCGCGGCATTGTCCCAGCGCATGATGCGGTAGTTTTGGGAATCACTGACAAAAAGACTGCCGGCCGGCGATACCACCAGATTGATAAACCGGTTGGCCTGGGCCGGACCCGATCCCGAAGCCTTGCTGACAAAATCGGGCTGACCGAGCACGCCGTTGGCGGCGGGCAGGATCTGCGCGGAGGGGGTGTCGAACCGCAGGACCCTCACGTTGTCAAAATCCGAGACCCAGAGCCGGCCCTGGGAATCGATGGCGAGATCGTAGGGTTCATCAAATTGCGTGGCGGACAATCCGGGAGTGGTGGTGACAAAGTCCGGCTGGCCGATCACATGATCCGCGGCCCCTCCGTTGCCCTTGGCGGCAGGATTGTCATAACGCAAGACCCGGTTATTCCAGGCATCGGCCACCCACAGACTGCCGGAAGCATCGAACGCGAGACCGCCCGGCCGGTAGAGGCTGGAGGCCCCGGGGGGCGTGTCCCGGGTGGTGAAAGTGCTGCTGCCCAGCACCTGCACGGCAGGACTGCCGCTGGGAATGGTGTCGGCATTGGCCCAGCGCAGGATGCGGTAGTTGCCAGTGTCGGACAGCCAGAGATTGCCGGCGGCATCAACCACCGCCTTGCCCGGGTCGCGCAGCAGGGAGTCACTGAGGCCGAAGGCGTCACTTTTGAAATCCACCTGCCCCAGCACCGCTTCCGCGGCCTGGCCATTGCCCAGGGCAGCGGCGGAACTGAACCGCAGGACCCGGTGATTCCCGCCATCCACCACAAACACCTTGCCGCTGGCAGGATTGACTGCGATGCCGGAGGGCGCAAACAACGTGGTGGCCGAAGGCAGCTTGGCACGGCCGAGGATGGTGACGGCCTCCGGATTGTTTTTCCAGCCGGCGTGGGCCAGCGGTGCCCACAGCAGGCCGAGAGCGAGGACGATCCGGCAGCCGGGAAGTTTCGGGAGAAGCGATGATTTCATGGTTCAGGGAAGTTGGCCAGCAGCAGGCAGAGGCCGCACCGGTCAGACTCCTTCCCATGGATCCGCCCGTTTGAAAATCAGACCATGGTCTGATAGGCACACCTTTTTTGATAGGCCAGTCTCCGCCTTAAGTCGGATCCTTCCAGCCAGGATCAAAAGACATTCCGAGCAGACACCGGAGAAAAAATCGACTGCTTGCATTGATTTGCCGGCCTCCGGATGATTGACTTTTGCGGCGTTCCCGGCATCATCCACCATGCATTTCACCCGGTTTTTCCTTACCCTCAGCCTGCTGGTGCTGGCCGTCGCGGTTCCCTCTGCCTCTGCGGAATGGCAAGTGCCCTCCATTTTTCTGCGGCTGACTCCGCAACGCTATACGTGGTATCCCGGGCGCTCCCTCACCGGACCGGTCATCGTATTTGTAAGCCTTCCGCGTCAGGAAGCAGTGGTCTACCGCAATGGGGTCCGCATCGGACGGGCGGCGGTGAGCACCGGCCGCGAAGGCCACCGCACGCCCACCGGGGTTTTTCAAATTTTGGAGAAGGACATCAACCACCACTCCAAAACCTACAATGATGCCCCCATGCCCTACATGGAGCGACTGACGTGGGATGGGGTGGCGCTGCATGCGGGGTTCAATCCCGGGCATCCGGATTCCCATGGCTGCGTGCGGCTCCCCGCGGCATTTGCCAGGGAACTCTATGGCGTGACGCAGAAGGGCGGCACGGTGATTATTTCCGATGAGGCCAAGCTCCCCACCATGGCCCTCAGCCAGGGCTTCGGCACCACGGGACCGGATGGCAGGGTGGCACCGGTCTGGAAGGGCGTGAGTGGCGGCCACCCGGCTGCCATCACCATCAGCACCTCCGGCCAGCGCATGATGGTCTATCAGAACGGCCGTCTCGTCGGCGAGTCACCCGTGGACGTCAGAGGCCCCTTCCGCGGGTTTCAGGGGGAATCGGTTTTTGTGATGGCCGGGGATCAACAATGGCACCGGGCCTCGGGAACGGGCTCGATGGAAAAGCTGCATGAGGAACTCGTCGTCCCGTCCGGCTTTGCCCGGCAGCTGGGCACCGTGATGCGTCCCGGCACCACCATGGTCATTACCAGCGAACGCCTGAATACCCGCCCAGGCCAAAGCAGGGGTGTCCTGGTAGCGCAGTAAACGGGAGCCCTCACGCCGCCCTCAATGCTGCGGCCGGCCGGACTCAAAGATGCCATCCTTCAGCCGGGAGGAGACTTCATGGAATCGGCCGGCGAAGCCCCAGGCCAGATCCTCCCGGGGCAGGATGCCATCGCCTCCAATATAAAACCGGCTGGCCAGGAAATAGTTATCACGCTTGATCCCCCCGCTGCCGCCCCCCGACAGCAGATCAGCGGCCGCCAGACCGAGGGTGCCGACAATTCCCTGCCGGTTGCGGACATGCTCCCGGAAATCCGCTTTGTCCGGATTGGTGAGGGCCAGCAGGAGCAGGGCGGCGCCCGCGATAACGAGAGGAATGCGTCGTTTCATGATTCCGCGAGCTTGATGCGCCTTGCGCGGCAGAGCAATTGCCAAGATGGATCGATGCTGATGGGTTTTGCCGCGGTGCGGGTGAAGGAAGGCTGGACGCGAGACCATCCAGGCCGTCTCCAGGGAAGGGCTTTTCCAACAGGGCGTATCCGGCCCCACCGTTGGTCAGGCGGTCAAAATCATTTCACCGGCTGCGCTTCGGGGAAGGTCCAGCCGCCATCCAGGATCTCCTTCCGCGGGCGATAGAGGCGGACGGTGTAGTTCCAGCCGGAGGTGATAGGCAGGTAGTTGGACACGCCCTTGGGGTCGCCTCCGAACTGCACGGTGACGGAACCGTCCGGATCGGGTTTCGCGGTGAGGTTATTGACCGAGTAGGCGCCGAGGTCGTTCTTCTCGAAGAAACCCTGCGCGTTGTAGACGCTGATCGACCAGAAGCCGTCGACGGGCACGTCCTTCACCGTGAGGCGGTGCACGGTTTTTCCGTCGTTGGCCTTGGGGAAGGCACCCTGGTAGATGGCGGCCTGGGGCGGATTGCCACCCCAGCCGGCAGCGCTGCCAATCAGGTGGCTGATGGAGTCCACCTCGTCCTTGCTGCCGAACATCGTTTTCGTCCCGCCGAGTGAGGCGAGCGAAAGCAGGGCCGCACGGGCCTTGTCGCGGGCGGCAGCATCCCAGTCAGGCAGTTCCAGGCGGCCGGTGGAGCCTTGTTCGATCCTGATCTGGTCCTGCAGGGCGTTGGCGGCTTTCACGTCCTCCGGCTTGCCGGGATCAGCGAGGGTGCGGATGATGAAATACACGTAGCGGGTGCCCACCTGTGCGCGGGTGAAGGTATGGCTGCCGGGCGCGTAATAGACCCCGGTGGTGAAGTGATCCTGGGAAATGACCTGCAGCGACATGAAGCGCTTGCCGGGATCCGGCAAGGTGATAGTGACCGGCGCGGCGTCGAGGTCGAAGACGCCGTTCGAGTAGAGGGTGTCACGATTCATGCGGATCACGTCCTGTTTGTCGAGGGTGGCGGGCTCGCGGCGGTGCTGGAGTTTGCCGAAGCTGCCGTCGGCTTCCCCTTTCTTCATGTACATATCGGTCTCGGCGCGGGCGAAATTGAGCGCATGGACTGGCAAGGGCTCGGCGGCGGCAAACGAGGGAAACAGTAGGGCCGCGAAGAGGATGAGGGTGGTTTTCATGCTGTTATAGGCTATTAGGATAAAGACAACATCCCCCCGGCGGGAAGGCCGGTGGGATTCTCTCCAGGTATTTACTTTCTGTTGTGCGCAGAGTCCACCACTTGCCGCAACAATTTCCCGCAATCCCCTTGGGCCCGGGTTGCCTGCGGAGCCCTCACTCCTCCACCAACCGGTAGCCGATGCCCGGTTCGTTGATGAGGCGTGGGCCGGTGGATCCCAGCTTGCGGCGCAGGTGGCTGATGTGGACCCGCAGCCCCTCGCTGGCATCGGAGACCTGGGTGGGCCAGATTTGGTCGATGATCTGCCTTTGGGTGATGATGCGGCCAGCGTGTTCAGTGAGGACTTTCAACAGGGCGAACTCGATGGGGGTGAGTTTCAGCGGTTCGCCATGGAGGGTGGCTTCGTGATGGAGCAGATCCAGCGTCAGGGGACCGGCGGAGACGTGAGGGCTCTGGCGGGTGAAGCGGCGGCGCTGGATCACGGTGAGACGCGCCAACAGTTCCGCGGTGCCAAAAGGCTTGGTCACGTAGTCGTCGGCCCCATTTTCCAAGGCCTCCACTTTCACCGATTCCTGATCGCGCACGCTCAGGATGAGCACCGGCACTTCACTCCATTCCCGCAGGCGCTGCAGCACCTCGATGCCACTCAGCCCCGGCAGGCCGAGATCGAGCAGCACCACATCCGGCCGGTGGAAGGCGATCTCCTGGAGCCCGGTGGCGCCATCAGCAGCCTCACTGACTTCATAACCGCGGGCCTCCAGCACCATGCGCAGCAGGCGGCGGATCTGCACTTCGTCGTCGATGATAACAGCTTTGCTCATGGCGGAGTCTGGTGAATCTGGACGGGCAGCCGCACGGTGAAAAGCGCGCCGCCTTCCGGATGATTGCCCGCGGTCATGTCGCCCTTCAGGGCGCGCACCAGTCCGCGGGCGATGGCAAGCCCGAGTCCCGTTCCGCCCGCCGGGGCATCCGGGGCACGGTAAAATTTATCGAAGACATGCAGGGCTGCTTCCGGCGTCAGGCCCGGTCCGTGGTCGTGCACGGTGAGTTCCAATTCCCCCTGCCCTGCCTGACTTTGCTGCAGAGCGGCCTGGACTGCGATGGGACTGCCGGGAGGGGCATGTACGGTGGCATTGTGCAGCACATTTCCCACCGCCTGGGCGAGCAGCCGGCTGTCCACCCGCAGCAGCGGCATCTCCTCCATGCCGGTCAGGACAACGGGATGACCGCGCAATTCCGGCTCCAGGGGCGTGATGGCGGCGTGCATGATATCGCCCATCTCGCACCAGTCCGGACGCGGAGTCAGGGCCTCGGATTCCACCCGCGTCATTTCCAGGAAGCTGTCCACAATCCGCTGCAGCCGGCGCGTGGCGGTTGCGATTTCCGCGGCATAAGGATCGCCCTCCCCCAGTCCGTCCAGCGCGGTGCGGATGATGGCGATGGGGGTTTTCAGTTCATGGGAAACACTATCCAGCAGAGTGCGGTGCAGCCGCTCGGACTCGGCCAGCAGGTCGGCGCGGTGCTTTTCGGCCAGGAGGGCCTCCCGCTCCTGATGGTGAAGCTCCAGCGCTTCCTCCCGCTCGCGCAGCCGCGCAATGAGGTGCCCCATGCTGAGCGCCACCACAAAGAACAGGACAAACATCACCGCATCCTCCAGTTTGGCGATATGCAGGGTGAACCGCGGCGGGATGTAGATGAAATTCCATACCAGGGCGCACAGCACCGCCATGAGGATCACCGGCCCCCGGTTCCAGCGGGTCCCGGCGAGCACGATCGCCATGAGAAACACCAGCGCGGAAAAAAGATAACCGGTGTGCGGCAGCAGGCCCCAGCAGATGGTCGCCAGCAGCAACACAATCATGCAGGCCCCGCTGTACTGGGCCACCAGCGCCGCGGAGGCGGCTTCCTTTTTTGATTTTACGTCAGGGTTCATCGGTGGCGGCACTGCTGGTGAAAGACGGGAAGGGGTGCTGGTTCGGGTATCAGGCTAAGGGAAATCCATCGGCCCACAAGTTACCACTTCGGCTTCAGCCGTTAATAAAGTGTGAAGCCCGGGTGGGGCGGCTCAGTTTCTGTCAGCCGATAGCCTATCCCAGGCTCATTACGGATTTCCAGGCCTGAGCCGGCAATCTTTCTGCGCAGGCAACTGGCGTAGACACGCAGGTAGCTGCTTTGCTCCTCTGCCTGCGGTCCCCAGACCTCCCGTAGCAGTTGCTTCAAGGTGACGACTTTCCCGGCATGTCTGACCAATTGGGCAAGCAGTGAATACTCGGTGGGGGTGAGTTTGAGCTGCTGGCCATCAAGTGTGGCTTCGTGGTGGACAGGGTTCAGGATGAGTCCTCCGAATTTAAGATTGGCAGTGCCATCGGCAGCCTGACGGCGCTGGATGGCGGCCAGCCGGGCCAGCAACTCGGCGGTGCTGAACGGCTTGGTGACGTAGTCGTCCGCCCCGGCATCGAAAGCTGCCAGCTTGGCCGATTCCTGATCGCGCACGCTGAGGACCAGCACCGGCACCGTACTCCATTCACGCAGACGCTTGAGGACCTCCACCCCATCCATGTCAGGCAGGCCAAGATCGAGGAGGACGACATCCGGCTTTTGGAGAACGGCGGCCTGAAGCCCGAGGAGGCCGGTTTCAGCTTCACCAATGGTATATCCCTTTGCTTCCAATGCCATGTGCAGCAGGCGGCGGATCTGGGTTTCGTCATCAATGATCAGGGCGGTCATATCACGGGGCACTTTCAGAAGGGGGAACGAACGTGGAAATCCGCTCTATTTTAATCTCAAACTCCGCGCCGCCTTCGGCGTGATTCCGGGCTGTGATATCACCCCCCATAGCCTGCACAAAGCCGCGTGCGATGGCGAGACCGAGGCCGGTGCCTCCAGCGGGAGCCCCTTGGGCGCGGTAGAATTTCCCGAAGACAAGCTGCTCTGCTCCGGCGGGCAAACCGGGGCCGTAATCCCGGAGGGTGAGGTACAGCGTATTTTGATCCAGCCCGGCGCGGATTTCGAGGGCGCTGCCGTCGGGCGTGTAGATGGCGGCGTTGTGCAGAATGTTCGCCATGGCCTGCGCAAGCAGGGTGTGATCGAGCTTCACCAAGGGGAAATCGTCGGCGATATGCACCGTCAGGGGATGCGTGCCCAGCGTGGTGCCGACGGCCTGCCTCGCAGCGGCAATGATATCACGCAGGTCACACCAGTCGGCCCGCGGTTGGAGCAGCTCGGATTCAAGGCGGCTCATGTGCAGAAGACTGTCGACGACACGCTGGAGGCGCTGCGAGGCGGTGGCGATCTCTGCAAGGTAAGGGCTTTGGAGGCCGCTCATGCCTTCAAGCGACGCCTGGATGACGGCGAGGGGCGTTTTGAGTTCGTGCGAGACGCTGTCGAGCAAAGTTCGATGGAGTTTCTCGGATTGAAGGAGCACTTCAGCCTGGCTCATGGCCTGGATGAAGTGCTCCTTTTCCAACACGAGCGCGAGCTGCAGGGCGAGGGCCTCAATCATCTGCCTGGTGGAGAAATCGTGCCGCTGGTCGCGGTCCCACTGCACACCGAGCACCCCCAGCGTGGCCGTGGCGGTTTGGAGAGGAAACCAGGTGGCGCTGGAATCTGGTAACGTGTCAGTATGGTGTCCGGCACATTTTTTGTTCGCGTAAGTCCACGCCACCACGCCCCATTCCTTCACGCTGGGCTGGAAGGTGCTGGCTTTGTGGGTGCTTCGCGCCAGCGAGTGGTCCTGCTCACGCACCACAAGGGCCGTGCTGACATGGAGGAGTTCGTTGATCGTGCGCAGCGCCTCGGCGAGGCCTTTTTCCGGCTCGGCGGCGAGAGCCGCACTTTGCGTCACGCGCAGGAGGGCATCGGTCTGGCGCCGGCGGCGGCGCTCGGCGATCTCGCGCATGCGCAGCCGGGAGGTGAGACTGCCCATGCTCAGAGCCACGATGAAGAACAGGCCGAACATGATCCAGTCCTCCGGCCTGCTGATATGAAAGGTGAACAACGGCGGGATGAAGAAATAGTTCCAGCACAAGGCGCTGAGCGTGGCCATCGTCAGCACCGGCCCACGGCTGAAACGCAGCGCCGCGAGCACCACGGCGAGCAGGAACACGAGGGCGACGAACATATAGCCGGTAATGGACACCAGGCCCCAACATACGCTGGCGATGGCGAACACAGACACGAGCGCCCAGCTGTATTCGCCGATGACTCCGGCGGAAACAGGTTCCGGCAGGATGGCGGGCCGGGTCTTTTCCTGCGAGGCCAACGGTCGCACCACACAAACGTCAATGTCCCCGCTGCCGAGGATGAGTTGGTCGGCGGGCGAGGTCCGCCACCATGTGGATTTGTGAGGCTTGCCAACCACGATCTGCGTCACGTTGCGCTCACGGGCGACCTGCAGCAGTGCCTCCGGCACATTGTCACCGGTCACGGACACGACTTCTCCGCCAAGCCTGCGCGCGAGGCCGAGCGATTGCGTCAGACGTTCCTGCTCCACGGCGCTGAGGGTGCCTGAACTTTCCACCCACACGACGATCCACGGGCAATTCAAGCGGGTGGCGGCCCGGCGCGTCCATCGGATGAGGCTTTCGGCATATGGACTCGGGCCAACGCCGACCATCAGCCGTGCGTTGGTTTTCCACGGGCTGCTGACGCGTTTGAGGCGGCGGATGTCCTCCAAATCCCGATCCACCTGCTCGGCGGTGAAGCGCAGTGCCAGTTCGCGCAGCGCCGTGAGGTTGCCTTCTTTGAAGAAATTTGAAACTGCGTTCGCGGCACGCTCGCCAAGATACACCTTGCCCTCGGCCATACGCTCCAGCAGCTTCTCAACACTGAGGTCGATGAGCTGGATCTCGTGGGCAACATCGAGGATCGAGTCCGGCACCGTTTCCAGGATCGCGATGCCACTGATCTGCTGCACGATGTCCACCTGGCTGTCGATGTGCTGGACGTTGAGAGTCGTATAGACATCAATGCCTGCATCCAGCAGTTCCAGAACATCCTGGTAGCGTTTCGCATGCCGCGAGCCGGGTGCGTTCGTATGTGCGAGTTCATCGACCAGCACCAGCTGCGGTTTTTGCGCAAGCACAGCGTCGATGTCAAACTCCTCCAGGGTGAAACCGCGATGTTCGAGTTTCCTGCGCGGCAGCACGCGCATGCCTTCCAGCATCGCAGCCGTTTCGGAGCGTCCGTGGGTCTCCACGATGCCTGCGAGCACCTCCACGCCTTCCTTGACCCGCTGCCGGGCCGTTTGCAGCATGGCGTAGGTCTTGCCGACGCCCGGGCACATGCCGAGAAAGATGTGGAGCTTGCCCGACTTCGACTTCAAATCCTCCAGACGCATCTGCGCGAGCAGAGCGTCGGGATCAGGGCGGTTGTCGTCGTTCATTGCCTGCAATGGCCTTACTTCAGGTTGTCTAGCGCCAGGTTCAATTTCAGCACATTCACACCGGCATCGCCGAGCAGGCCAAAGCCGGGCTTGGAGGTGTTCGCAGCGATGAGTTCGCTCACCTTCCCGACGCTGAGGTTGCGGGCCTTGGCGACGCGGGCGGTTTGCAGTTCGGCGTTTTTCACGCTGATGTGTGGATCGAGGCCGCTGCCGGAGGCGGTGACGGCATCGGCAGGCACCTTGGCATCGGCGGCGAGACCATTTTTGGCGCGGTAGGTGGCGAGGCGCTCCTGGATGGCATCCTTCAGCTTTTGCGATGTGGGGCCGAGATTGCTGCCGCTCGAGCTGGCGGCGTCATAACCGGCCCCGGCGGCGCTGGGACGTGGGTGGAAGTAATGATCGGCGGCAAAGTTCTGGCCGAGCAGGACCGAGCCAATGACCTTGCCGTCCTTGTCCGTGATGAGGCTACCTGTGGCCTGCTTTTTGAAGCCAGCCTGGGCGATTCCGGTAACAAGGAGCGGATAAGCACCGCAGGTGACGGCCGCGAGGACAAGCGTGCCCATGATGGCGGGACGGAGTTCGGAGATGAGAGCTTTCATAACGTTATGCCAGGCGGAGAGTAGTGATGATGAAATCTATGGCCTTGATGCCGATGAAGGGAGCAAGGATGCCGCCGAGGCCATAGATCAGCAGGTTGCGCTGCAGCACGGCGGCGGCGCCGAGGGCACGATACGGTACGCCTTTGAGCGCGAGCGGGATCAAGGCGATGATAATGAGCGCATTGAAGATGACAGCGCTCAGGATGGCACTCTGCGGACTGGCGAGGCCCATGACGTTCAGCGGGCTGATGGCAGGGAAGGTCACCATCAGCATCGCGGGAATGATCGCGAAATATTTCGCGATGTCATTCGCGATGCTGAACGTGGTCAATGAACCACGCGTCATGAGGAGCTGCTTCCCGATCTCCACGATCTCAATGAGCTTGGTGGGATTGCTGTCGAGATCGACCATGTTGCCGGCTTCGCGGGCGGCCTGGGTGCCAGTGTTCATGGCCACGCCGACATCGGCCTGAGCCAACGCGGGCGCATCATTGGTACCGTCGCCGGTCATGGCAACGAGGTGGCCCTCGGCTTGCTCGGCGCGGATGCGGCGCAGCTTGTCCTCGGGAGTGGCCTGGGCCATGAAATCATCGACACCGGCCTCGGCGGCGATGGCGGCGGCGGTCATTGGATTGTCGCCGGTGATCATGACGGTGCGGATCCCCATCTTGCGAAGCTGCGCAAAGCGCTCCTTGATGCCCCCTTTGACCACATCCTTGAGCTCGACGACGCCGAGGACTTTGCCGCCTTCGCAAACAACCAGCGGCGTGCGTCCGGCCCGGGAGGCTTCTTCGACGATCCTGGCTACTTCGGCAGGGAAAACGCCACCTTGGCCTTCAATGTGGGCCTTGATTGAATCAGCCGCTCCTTTGCGGATGCTGCGGCCACCCATGTCGACGCCGCTCATGCGGGTCTGTGCTGTAAATGGAATGAACGCAGCGTGTGGTGCGGCGACCTCGCGGCCACGGATGTTAAACTTTTCCTTTGCCAATACCACAATACTGCGGCCTTCGGGAGTTTCGTCTGCCAATGATGCGAGCTGGGCGGCATCGGCGAGGTCATGTTCCATGATGCCAGGCGCGGGACGGAAGTCCGAGGCCATGCGGTTGCCAATGGTGATGGTGCCGGTTTTGTCGAGCAGGAGCACGTCAATGTCGCCCGCCGCTTCCACCGCGCGGCCGCTGGTGGCCATGACGTTGCGGCGGATGAGGCGGTCGATGCCGCTGATGCCGATGGCGCTGAGCAGGCCGCCGATGGTGGTCGGAATAAGGCACACCAGCAACGCGATCAGCACGGGAATGGAGAAGTCGGTGGCCGAGTAGATGCCGAAGGGCTTCAAGGTGATACACACGAGCAGGAAAATGAGCGTCATCGCGGACAGCAGGATGGTCAGCGCGATTTCGTTCGGTGTTTTCTGACGTTTCGCGCCTTCCACCATCGCGATCATGCGGTCGATGAAGGTGTTGCCTTTCTCCGACGTGATACGGATGACGATGCGGTCACTGATGACCTTGGTGCCACCGGTGACAGCGCTGCGGTCACCGCCGCTCTCGCGGATGACAGGGGCGGATTCGCCGGTGATGGCGGCTTCATCAACGCTGGCGATACCTTCAATAACTTCGCCATCGGCAGGGATCACATCGCCGGTTTCACAGACCACGAGATCCCCTTTTTCCAGCGTGGGGGCCGGGACACAGGTCTCAAGACCGTTTTTGAGACGGCGGGCCATGGTGTCTTTGCGCGCAGCCCGCAGGCTGGCGGCCTGGGCTTTGCCACGGCCTTCGGCGACGGCTTCGGCGAAGTTGGCGAAGAGCACGGTGAACCAGAGCCAGATGCTGAGCTGGATGATGAAGCCATGATCGGCCTTCGCGGTGAAGATGCTCACGGTGGTGAGCACCGCGCCGACGAGGGTGACGAACATGACGGGGTTCTTCACCATGAGGCGCGGGTCGAGCTTCTTGAACGCGTCGCCAATGGCGGGGACGAGAATCGAAGCATCAAAGAGAGATGTAGGTTTGTGGGACATGGACGTGGTGGTGAAGGATTAGAACAGCTTGCCCTGGGCTGTGAGGAAGTGCTCCACGATGGGGCCGAGGGCGAGAGCCGGAAGGAAATTGAGTGCGCCGATGAGCAGCACGGTGCCGATGAGCAGGAAGGTGAAGGTCGCGCCATTCACAGGAAAGGTGCCCGCGCTCGGTGGTGAGGCCTGTTTGCTTCCGAGAGATCCGGCGAGCGCCATGATGGGCACGATCATGAGAAAGCGGCCAATCAGCATGGCGAAGCCGAGCGTGGTGTTATACCAGGGTGTGTTGGCGGTGAGGCCTGCGAAGGCGCTGCCGTTGTTGCCGGTGGCGGAGCTGTAGGCATACAGCATCTCGCTGAATCCGTGCGGACCGGCGTTGTTGAGGCCCGCGACGCCCCACTCGCTCACACAGGCCCAGGCGGTGAAGCCGAGGATGCTCAAGGTGAGCACGAGCAGCGTGAGCATGGCCAGCTTCACTTCCTTGGCCTGGATCTTCTTGCCCAGATACTCCGGCGTACGGCCCACCATTAGTCCGGCGATGAACACTGCGAGGATGACAAAGACAAGCATGCCATACAATCCCGCGCCAACACCGCCGATGACGACTTCTCCCAACTCTATCATGAACAGCGGCACGAGTCCGCCGATGGCCGTGAAGGAGTCGTGCATTGAGTTCACCGCCCCACAGGACGCGGCCGTGGTGATGGTGGCAAAGAGAGAGGAGTTGAAGATGCCAAAGCGCACTTCTTTGCCCTCCATGTTGCCATCGGCGGCGGCGATGCCGAGCTGCTGATGAATGGGGTTGCCCGCCGCTTCAAAGTGAGCACAAACGAGCACACCGCCGGTAAAGAGCACCATCATCGCCGCCCACACCGTCCAGCCGTGCGCCTGGTTCTTAACCATGCGTCCCAAGTAGTAAGTCAAACCGCTGCCGATGGCGAAGATCGATAGCATCTGAATGAAATTCGACAGCGGGGTCGGATTCTCGAAGGGATGGGACGCGTTCGTATTCACAAATCCACCGCCATTCGTGCCGAGCATCTTGATCGCGACCTGCGAGGCCATCGGGCCTTGAGCAATCACTTGCTCCGCACCTTCCAGCGTCGTCGCTTTCGTGTAGGCATCGAAGTTTTGAATCATGCCCTGCGAGACGAGTAAGATCGCGAACACCGCACAAAGCGGCAGGAGCAGGTAATAGGTGGTGCGGGTGAGATCGACCCAGAAATTGCCCAGCGTTTTCACCGAGCTGCGGGCGATGCCACGCACCAGCGCCGCCGCGATGGCGATGCCGGTGGCGGCGGAGACGAAGTTATGGAACGTCAGCCCCACCATCTGTGAGAAGTAGGACATCGTGGCCTCACCACCGTAGCTCTGCCAGTTCGTGTTCGTCGTGAAGCTGACGGCGGTGTTGAAGGCAAGGTGATGGCTCAAAGCCGGCAGCCCCTGAGGATTCCACGGCAGCACATCCTGCAATCGCAGGATCGCATAGGTGAACACGACACCGGCCAAACTGAAGGCCAGCATGGCAAAGGTATACTGCTTCCAGCCCTGCTCGCGCTGGGGATCGACGCCGAGCAGCTTGTAGGTGAGTTTTTCGAACGGCCGGATGACCGGATCGAGCCAGGTGCGCCCATTGGCATCGAGCACCTGCATGAGGTAAAGGCCCATCGGCTTCGTGATGAGCGCGAGAACACCCAGATAGAGGGCGAATTGAAGCCAGTCCGTGGAGTGCATATTCGTGAATTAGAATTTTTCAGGACGGAGCATCGCGACCGTGAGGTAGACGAGTAGGGCAAGGGCAATCAGCCCGACAAAAATGGTTTCCATGGGGTGGGTGGGTTAGAGGGTTTCGCAGGCGTTCGCATAGGCGCCGCACAGGACAAAGAAGGCTACCAACAGGAAGAGAATAAGGATATCATTCATGATACCTTATCATTGGATAAAACCCCTCCCAGGAAAAGTTAAGGCCATGGCCAAATGCGTCAAAAAAGCATCAAAGGCCTGATGGCGCTGCCCACCCCTGGTGATCAGATTTCCACCTGTTGGCCCAGTTCGATCACCCGTCCCACCGGAATCTGGAAATAAGTCGCGGGCTGCTGGGCGAGCCGGCTGGCGAGGGCAAAGAGGTGCTCACGCCAGCGGGCCATGCCGGGTTGGGCGCTGGGCAGGATGATTTCGCGGCCCATGAAGAACGTGGCCATGTCAGGATCGACCTCCAGCCCGCAGGACGCACACTGCCGCAGGAAGCGCGGCACATGCGGCTTCTGCATGAAACCAAAGCGGCCCGTCACCCGCCAGAAACCGTCGCCCAGCGCCTCCACTTCCACCCGTTTGCCCGGCGGCACCCAGGGATCATCCTGCACTTCCAGGGTGAGGAAAATAACCCGTTGATGGATGGCTCCATAGTGTTTGAGGCTATGGAGCAGGGCCACCGGGGACCGCCCGCGGGTACTGGTCAGGAAGATCGCGGTGCCGGGCACACTCACCGGAGGACGGCGGCGCAGGCTTTCGACCAGCAGTTCCTGGGAAACGGCCGACGCCTCCAGCCGGGCGCGCACGAGGCGGCGGCCCGTCGCCCAGGTGGTCATCAGCAGGAAGATCACCGCTCCTACCACGATCGGGAACCAACCGCCATGGAAGAACTTGGTCAGGTTCGCGCTGAGGAAACCCAGCTCAATCAGGCCAAAGACCGTGCACAGCAACCCGGCCTTCAGCACCGGCCAGTGCCAGAGATGACGCGCCACAAAGTAGAATAACACCGTGGTGATGAACATGGTCATGGTGACCGCCACGCCATAGGCCGCGGCCAGGTTGGACGAGGTGCGGAACGCCAGCACGAGGGCGAGGCAGGCCAGCATCAGCAGCCAATTCACCAGCGGAATGTAGATCTGCCCGCGCGCATGTTCCGAGGTGTGCCGGATGCTCAGCCGGGGCAGATACCCCAGCTGCACCGCGCTCAAGGTGAGGGAATACGTCCCCGTGATGAGCGCCTGCGAGGCAATCACCGTGGCCGCGGTGGCCAGCACCACCAATGGCAGGGTGGCCCACTCCGGTGCCATCTGGAAAAACGGCGCGCGCGCCGAATCCGGTTCATGCAGCAAGAGCGCGCCCTGCCCAAGGTAATTCAGCGCCAGGGCGGGAAACACCAGCATAAACCACCCCCGCCGGATCGGCCCGCGGCCGAAATGTCCCATGTCCGCATACAAGGCCTCGCCGCCTGTCACCGCGAGAAACACACTGCCCAGAATCACAAAGGCCGCATGCCCGCCCTGTGTCAGGAAGTTCCAGCCATGCACCGGATTGAAGGCGGCCAGAATCTCCGGCCCGCGCCCCAACTGCGAAACCCCCAGCACCCCGAGACAGAGAAACCACAGACCCGTCACAGGTCCGAAAAATCGCCCCACCCTGGCGGTGCCGAGGAACTGCACCGAGAACAACCCGATCAGGATCACAGAGGTGATGCCCACGGTAAGCCACTGCCGGTGCTGCTCCCAGATCAAGGCCGCCCCGGCCTCCGCCGGGGCTTCCCCCAGCAGGCCCCCATCTTTCAGCCCCTCCACGGCACTCAGCACCGAAATGGCCGGCGTGATGATGCCATCGCCAAACAACAGGGCCGCCCCGAAAAGTCCCAGGATGATGATCACCTGGCGGCGGCGCACCTGCTCCGCCATCCCGTGCGCCGCCAGCACCATCAGCGAGAGCACCCCGCCCTCACCCTTGTTATCAGCCCGCAGCACATAGACCAGGTATTTCACACAGATCAGCAGGATGAGCGCCCACAGTACCAGCGACACCACCCCCAGAATATTGCCCTGGGTGGCGGCAATGTGATGGGGGCTGGCCGGACTGAAACATTCCTTCAGCGTATAAATCGGGCTCGTCCCGATGTCGCCGAAGACCACCCCCAGTGCCGCGATGACGAGGGTCGCCGTGGAGAGTTTGTGCAGACCGTGGTTCCCGTTGCTGCCACCCGGGGGGGCCGCTGTTGCCCCCGCCACCGGCGGGAGGGTGCTACTTCGATCGTCCGGGTCCGGCGTGTCTGGGGCATTATGATCTGTCATGAGAGCACCACCCTCGCCGCCGCACGCCCCTCTGCCAGTAAACGCCGCCCCGGGAGGCGTTAAGAATGTATAAAGGCGGCGCCCCGGCCAGCTCAGGCGATCCGACTGGCCAACAGATAAGCCCCGGCCGCCAGCGCAGCCCCGCAGGGCAACGTGACAATCCACGACAGCACGATCTGCCCCACCGCCTTCCAATGGGCCTGCCGCGTCACCGTACCGATCCCCACCAAGGCCCCCACACTGACATGCGTGGTCGATACCGGCAGACCGTGGAAGCTGGCACTGGTCACCAGCACCGCCGTGGCCAGATTCGCCGCCAATCCCTCTCCCGGATTCATCCCCGTGATTTTCCTGGACATGGTCATCGCCACGCGGTGGGCCTTCATCAGGCCCCCCACCGCCATGGCCACCCCCACCAGTATCAGACCCCACCGGATATCCACCGCCGACGCCACCAGCAGCAGCGCGGCGATCTTCGGCGTATCATTGAGGCCGCGGGCGAAGCTCACCGCCCCGGAACTGATAAAATGCAGCCCATCCAGAGATTTGGTGCGGTGCACCGGAGCCAACCGCACCGCCCTCAGGATCACAAAAAGCAAGGCCCCCGTGCCCACCGCGATCAGAGGACTGAGCAGCAGTGGTTTGGCAAATCCCTCCCATAACCTGGCGAAATCCACCGCATCCGGAGCCGCCGTGAGGCCCGCCCCCACCAAGGCCCCGGTGATGGCGTGGGTGGTGCTTACGGGAAAGCCCAGACGCGTGGCCAGCAGCACCGTGCTGCCCGCTCCCAGAGCCACCGCCAGCAGGAAGGCCGGCGCTACCGTCAGCGCTTCCGGCACCAGTCCCTTGCCGGAGAACTTATGGAGGAGTTCCACTGCCAGAAACAGCGCCGCCACTGATCCCGCCCCGGTGGTGATGGTGGCCCAGGCGAGAGCCTTCCAGTAGCTGGCAATGCCGCTGCCGTACAGGGCCGCCACCCCCTTGAAGTTGTCATTGGCCCCGTTGCTCCACGCAAGGAAAGCCACGGCCGCAAAGAGCAAAACAACCATCATCATGGCACGCCATCTCACCTTATTTGCATCAATCCGCAAACGATATTTGCACCAACCTGCAAATACAACCTCCCGGTCTAACCCTCTATTTCATCCAGCCGGAAGGAGCAGCAGCCAAGGTTGAGCACCTGATGGTTCCGCTCCAATTCCTCCCGGATGGCCGGGCAGAGCCGGTAGATGCGCTGCTGGGCACACACCTCCATCTCCACCAGTCCGGCATCACGCAGCACCTTCAGGTGCCGCGAGGCATTGTAAACGGTCAGCCCCAGCCGTTCCGCCAGAGCGGTCACGGCACTTTCCCCGGCCGCGAGCGACTTGACCAGCCGCATCCGGGTAGCGTCCCCCAGGGCACGGAGCTTCGGAAGGCAGGGTTCACTGCTGATAGGGTGCTTTTTGGCCGCCATGGATGAAGGTGCGTAACCCATGGGATGCCCCGTGCCAAGTTCAGTTTGAGGCGGGAATGCAGTGCCGCTGCCACCGCGAACTCCGGACCGGCAAGGGCGACACCGCCGTCCCCCCTGGCCGGCTTCCGTTGCCAGCCACTGCACGAATGGTGTCGCCGAGGTCACAGGCCCGGCTGTTGCTTTCATCACCCAGCGGAGTTGCCTCCACTGCCTTGCCCGGCATTCCGATGGGAATGGGGAGGGTTCAGCGCAAAGAGTTTGAAGGGTTTCTACGGAACCTCAGATTCACGATGAAGAGCGCAGATGTCCAGAAAACAATCACGCAGAACTCGATCCCAATAAGCGGCGGGGCATCGCCCCCTCCACCACCCGTAGCCCGTCCAATGTCATGAAGCCCTGGTTGCACCCACGCTGCATGAGGGTAAACGCAATTGCTACAACCGCCCAGAACGTCAGGAAGAACCGTGAAAAAAGGAAAGCCGTCGCGAGCAGCATCGACAAGAGCGCCATCAAATTGAACCCCTGCGACAACAGAAACAAACCTAGCTTTTCAAAGTTCATTTCGAGGTTATCGAAGGTAATAGGTGACGTGTGACGAGCAGAACTCGGATTCAATTTGACGGCTTATCGCCGTCACCCCGCCCGACTTGTTGGCCGTTACTTCCATACTGCATTGATGATTTTCAGCTTCGTGATCTCGATCGTCTTTGGATCCTTGATTTGCTTTGGCTCCTCATCGAGCTTCCTGACATCGGCTCCAATTCCTTTACCGAGGAGAGAGAACTTTACGTGCTCGAACTTGCGAACTGCGCCATTTGAGAATTCCACCTCAACATCCACCCAGAGAAGGCGTTTGCCCAGATTCTCTGCAGCCTCAGCAGTAAAGACAAGGAACAAGGGGGCGGACTTGTCGGCTGGCCTATCCAGAATCTCGCTCAAGGAGCGCACCTTCACTCGGAAGGTCACCTTGTCCATGTCAGGCTTCTGCCATTCCGGAATGGGAACCAACTCCACCTTGATGTCGGCTGCGGGTGAAATCGCCGCACTCAGGAGCACGGTGAATATGCAGATAAGCTTCTTCATTTTGGGATAACTTCGAGGTGTGGCACCGGCTACCGGGAGCGGCACTCCGATTCAGGATGTGGTTTCTGACCATCCTCCGACTTCGATTCGGGGCGGGTGGCCGGTTTCCCAGTACCAGCTTGTTCTGCAGTCTTTTTGGGGAAGATGGGATTTTTCTCCAATATCCTCCTCATCTCCTCGGAGATCGGCTGAACGGTCAATCCGTCAGGCTTCACATCGTTGGTGAGCTTCGGTGTATCGCTACGCCATGCATTTGGGTCACTCGATAGCAATGCCCGGAGAAAAAGATCATCCTTCAGATACGAGGATGAATGCGATGACTCCCCCAGTCGCAACAGTGAAACCTGGGTTCCCTCTGTGATCTTTAAATCTGCGAGGTGGTTCTTCGTGTTGTCCACGAGCTTCCCGAAGTCAAGGCTTCCAGGACCCATTAGGATCTGGTGCTGCGCAAGGCTCCCAAAGGTTGCACGCACGCTACCATCAGGAAAGACCCGCACAAACCACGACGAACTCGGAGGTGTAATCGCTACTCCAGAAAGGTCTTTGGCATGTTGCGCCGACGAATTGGGCGCAAGCAGGATCACGCCGAGCATCGTTATCAAGCAGGTCTTCATTTCTTTGCAAAACAGTCACTTATGCCACCTGATCTGGTGGGATTTCCATTTCAAGATGCGGCATCTCTGGAGGGGCTGGTGGTTTGTAAAAGGTTGGACCTCAATTGATCCGGCTCGATATTCCTGACCATATCCGAGCCCAGCAGGATTTGCAAGAAATCCAGCGGATTTCAACGGGGCCTGAGGATCAGGAATGGTTACGGCTGCAAATTTGACGGGAAAGGTGACGACGCGAGAGGACGGCGACGGGCACGCACCTAGCGAAGAAAAGGTACCTACCCATGGGATGCCCCGTGCCAAGTTCAGTTTTGGACTGGAATGCAAAGCCGCTGCCGCCAAATATTCCGGACCGGCAAAGAGTGACACCGCCGTTGCCCCGGCCCCGCCTTTTTCTGTGAGCTTGTGAGAAACAAAGGTTTCAAAGCAGGTCCTCCACGCCCTGACGCCCCACCCCAACCACCCGCGCAGCGAACTCGTTCAATAGACTGTTGGGCAAAGACACAGAATAAGCCATATTGCCCGGTAAATTCAATTCCGCCGCATTCCTCATGTCACCTTTCATGGCCATCATCTTCCTCGGTATTATGCTCGGGGCTTTTGGGTGTGTCATCGCCATCATCCGCGGCAAGCGTGACTGCGCCTTGTGGACCCTGCCTTGTTGCTGCTGATCCTTGCGTGTTTCCTGCTTCCAGTCACCCCACCAGAGGCTGGTCCGGAGTGTGAAAGGCTCTTCGGATCAACCGTCCGCAATGCCGCAACGGACATCCGTAGCCTGCAGCCCCCAGAAATGGATGGGCACCTCATTTCATTCCATCTTTCCCCGGCTGATTTTCAGAAATTGATCATCCCGGCGTTCTCCGTCCAGTTGCCCGGGGGCCGGCGGTTCTTCCGGAGGGGCGATCGTCCCGAATCCTGGCCGGCAATCCTCGAATCGAAGGAAGAGTGCCTGCAACGCGAGTTTGGTGAAAATGTTCTGCCAGTCCACATCGAGCCACCCACTCAGACGGTTTACGCCTCCTACCACTACTCATCATGGTCACACCCAACCGTAATTCCGAGGCCCGGAAACAAATCAATGGGGGGATTTGCGGGTTGTCTCCCTTGAATGATTTGGCTATGATTCCGTCAGCGACAGTGATCGTCCGCTTGGAATGATACTCACTCCAGACATGCCCGATCCTGCCCAGCCCATACCAGCCCCACTGATGCCGCTGACCATTCCACTACCACCCAAACACTCTCATGAACTATCCATCCAAACGATCCTTGCTGGCCACAGCCCTGGTGCTGGCCTCTGCTTCCGTCACGCGGGCCGCGGACATGGTGGTCTATGATTTAGGCGACCGGGCTCATGGGACCTTGCGGTCGCTGGGCACGGATTTCGTTCTGGGCTGCACGATATTGGCGGCGGGCGTGATCGGGGCCACGGTCCTCTTTAAAAGGAAATAAGGAACCGGCAGGTCCGGGCTGGCGGGCGGGGCTTGACCTCGCCGTCAGCCTGCTGCTGTGTTTCCCGACCTGAAGCGACCCGCGCGGGCCCCTCTTTGAACATGAGCACCACCCTCTTCGAACGGATCGCGGACGGGCGCACCGATCTCGTCTTCGACTATCTTTCCGCAGGGCATGACGCCCGGGCAACGGACTCCGAGGGCGTCCCGCTCATCCAATGGTGCGCCTACTACGGGGATGTCAGTGCGATCCGGTATCTGCTCCGCAAAGGGGAATCACTCCAGAGTCTCGGCAGGAACTTCGACCTGAATGGCGCGGCTTTTCATGGGCACTGGCAGCTCTGTCAATTCCTGATCGAAAACGGGGCCGGGGTGAATCTGGCGCTGCCGGAGACCGGGGAAACCCCGCTGCACGCTGCCTTGTGCAAGGCGGGCAGCCTGGCTCATCATCACGTGGTCAGGGTGCTGCTGGCCTCAGGCGCGGATCCCCGGGCAGCGTGCCGGGCGGGCGTGGAAACCGGCGGCTTCATGAGGGACTGCCGGACCAAAGCGGAAACCCCGCTCCACCGGGCCGCCGCCTTCGGCAGCGAAGCGACAATCCAACTCCTGCTGGAGGCCGGAGCACGCCCCGATGCCAAAGACATGAATGGCGATTCCCCGCTCAGCTGGGCCAGTTGGCATCTGCGTCCGGCCGCGGTCCTGCGGCGACTTTGTTATGGAGAGTTCCGGATTCATCCGGACTATGCTGGCATGGAGGCCCATCTCCTGGGACAACCGCATGCTCCCTCCGATCCGCCGGGCTAACCGCATCCGGTCCACAGCGGGGGACCATCGGGTCACCGGCCAGAGGGATCTGCGGCATACCCCTCCGCTCCTGCCGTCAATCCTCCCCGGCGGGACCGAACAGGCGCTCCCAATTGTGGGTCGTCAGGGTGGCCACATCGCCGGCTTCACGGCCGAGAGTTCCGGCGAGGGAGTGCAGCGCCACCAGCAGATTGGCAGGGTGATTGAGGGAGCGGCCGTCCCGGGGATCGGTCAGGGGATGGGGATTGTGCTCCGGGGGCGGGCTGAGTTCCGGGGCGTCGGTTTCGATGAGGATACGCTCCGCAGGCATGAGACGGAAGGCTTCGCGCTGGGGGCGTTTCCGCTCCAGCAGGAAGTAAGGGGAGAAGGAGAAATACGCGCCTTTTTCCGCGAACCAGGGGATCCACTCCGGCGGTCCGTTGTAGGCGTGGATCAGGAAACCGGGCGGATAGGGAGGCATCCGCCGCAGCGCCTGCCGCAAGGGTTCCCAGGCCCTGACACAGTGGACGGTAACGGGGCGCCGGTGTGCCCGGGCCACTTCCCACTGACGGAGGAACAGGGTCGTCTGATCGGCGAGATCGTGGACTTCCACCCAGGCATCCAGACCTATCTCCCCCACCGAGGCCCGGGGATCGGCGGCGAGGCGGTCCGACAGATCCTGCTCCCACCCTGCCCCGCGCCGGGGAGCCTGCCAGGGATGGATGCCATAAGCAGGCCGTGCCCAGGGATGCTGCCTGACAAAGGCGGCGACGGCGGGCCAATCGGATTCACAGGTGCCATTCACCACCGCCGCGGAAACGCCCGCCTGACGGGCCACGGGCCATATTTCCGCCCACCGCGGCGCCAGAGCCGGGAAGTGATAGTGGGTGTGGGCGTCGCAGAGCTTCATGCGGATGCCAACTGCTGGATGCGGAACTCCACGGCGGCAAGTCCGCGCAGGCGGGTGGGCGAAAGCAGCCGGTCCAGCCCGAGGGCCGGGAGGATGCGGCTGCGGAAGGCGAGGGCGTCGGCCGGAGCGGTATCCTGATAGACCTGACAGATGAGCCCGGCGAGGCCACGCACAAGGGGCGACTCGGCATCCCACTCCAGATGCAGCACCTCCGCCGGACCGGTGCGGTGCAGCCACACCCGGGAAACACAACCCGGCACCAGATCCCCCTCCAGCCGGTCGTCCTCCGGCAAGCCGGGACCCGCACAGGCGGCAATGATCAGGGAGAGCCGCTCATGCGGATCCGACAGGGGTTCAAAGGCGTCGCGCAGCGCCTGTTGATTGGACGTGGGAGTGACCATGTTCTTTGAAGGAAAAAGGAACGGCGGCGGAAGCGGTGCACCTGGGATGGGCCATCCGCTGCTCAAACCCGGCAGCTTTTCCTGGGAGGACCTACTTCAGCCGGACGACAAAGATCAAACGTCCCTTCCGCCAATTGGGTCCCCCGAGGAAGATCGGTTTGTCCTTGAGGAGCACGGCGTCGGATTTCACCAGCACCTTGGTGTCCTGCCACAGTTGGAGGTGCACGTTGACGCCGCCGCTTTCCGCCGGACCCCGCGAGTCGATCTTGAGGCAGAGGTCTTTGGAGGGCACCACCCACGATTCGTATTCCTTGAACACCTGCTGGCTGTGTTTGCCGATAAGATGGTAGTGGGTGTAGGGAAATACTTTCTTCAGCCGCGCCTCCATGGAGGCCACCACCGCCGCGTCCGCCGTGACTTTCTCCTCCTGGGCCGGAGCCGCCGCATCATTCACCGCGAAGAAAAGATACCCTTCCACGGAGCCATCGGAGGCCGCCGCAGCCTTGGGAGGCGGAGCCTGCTCCTGGGCCGGTGCCGCCATCACCGGAACCACCAGCAGGCCAAGCAGGAGCGCGGCCAACCAGTGCCGGGTCCGATCAGAAGTTCTTCCAGGGAGCATCATGGGATCAGTTCAAGTCCCGGAAGCGGGGACCGGCGGAGGCGTCAGGAGAGAGCACCAGAATGGCCCGGTCCGGATCGTTGGCAGCATGGAGCACCAGCGGCTTGCCGGGAGCGGCCGGGGCGGCATCGGCGACATCATAGGCGCGGATTTCACGGTCATCCGGCACGGCCTCCAATCCCTGGAGATCAATCACCACGGCTCCGGCTTCCTCGGAGTAAAAGGCATTGGCCACCACCTTGGGGTCCGGAGCATAGGCCCGCGCCACGCTGGTGGCAACGATGCCGGGGCGCGCTCCATTCATCGCCAAAAACAACAGGGCCACTGCGGCGGCGGAAGCCAGCGGGGCAAACCACGGCTGACGCAGCCAGGAGCGGAAGCCCGCCGGCCGGGCCACCGGGGCCGCCGGAAGTGTCACGACAGGGGCTCCTTTGATCTCCTCCATGATACGGCTGGTGAAAAACTCCGGCGAAGGCGGCTCCATGACGGAAGGGAGGTGCTGACGGAGCAAACCCCCGAGGTGTTGGGCCGATTCCTTTTCGCGCATCATCAAGGGTTTCACGGCCAGAGCGCGCTCCACGGCCACCAGCTCCTCGGGCGTGAGGTGGCCATCAATCCAGCGGGTCATCAACTCTTCGTTGAGATCATCAGGGGGGGGCGTCGGGTTCATGGCAGGGAGCAAAGGGAAGTTGAAAAGAAGAGACGGGGCAAAGTGGGAAATAATTCAGTCAGGCCAAAATCAGGCGGTGGTTTCATAGACATCACGCAGCAGGGTTTGGAGTCGTTTCCGGGCATAAAAGAGGCGGCTCATCACGGTGCCGAGGGTGCAGCCGACGCTGTCCGCGATCTCCTGGTAGGACAATCCATCGACTTCCTTGAGCAACACCACGGCCCGGTGCTCGGGGGACAGTTCCTCCAGCGCCGCCGCGATGCGGGCACCCACTTCCTTGTTGCCCAGCCGGGCGTCGGGTGGGTCGGTGCCTTGAGGCACGGTGACGGCTCCGGCGGCCGGGGTCTGGCCCAGGGCGTCATCGAATTCCGTGCCGGGGCCGATCTTCCGTTTCCGCAGCCAATCGTAGGTGACGTTGTGGGCGATGCGGTACAACCAGGTGTAAAACTGGGAACGCGCTTCGAACCGGGGCAAGGCTTTCCACGCCTTTAAAAAAACGTCCTGCGACAAGTCCCAGGCATCCGCATCATTGCCGGTCATGTTGACGATCATCGCATAGATGCGGCCCCGGTAGCGGACCACCAGCGATTCATAGGCCTCGTGCCGGCCGGCCTGGCAGCGGATCACCAGCTCGGCATCATCCGGCTCGCCATCACTACGCAGGGACGGGGTGGCCACGGGTGGCGCGAGGGGGACGGCATCCATAAACATTGGACCTGACAGAACGGCTTCCATTGGTTCCTTGGACGGCGGGAGAGGCGGATTATTCACGGAATTCTTTCCAGGCCGGTCCGGGTCTGGTGCGTTGTGGAGGTTACGCGTCCCTGCGCCACGTGCAATTGCATTCCCATTTCCCGCCCCTACGCTCTCCCATGGTGAAATCCCTGTTCACAGCCGCCGCGCTCCTCCTCGGCACCCTGCCCGCTCCAGCCGAAAATCCGCCGGCGACCGCACCCGCGCCGTCCGCGCCGGCCACTCCATCGTCAAAACCTGCGGACTCCCCCAAACCGGAAGCCCCGCCTGCGCCCGCCATCAAATCCCTCGGTGGTCCGCGCTACGAACTGAACGGCATCGGCTTCAACGAAGACACCCGCGCCATCACCCTGCCCGCCACGGTGAATATGACCGAAGGCCTCCTCGAATACGCCCTCGTCCACGAATCCGGCAAAGTCCACGAGTCCCTCCTCAGCACCCCCATTTCCCCCTACGACCTGAACGTGGTCCTCCTCCTGCTCAATTACCAGCCGAGCGCCACCTTTTTTGACACTTCCGACAAGGCAGCCGGGGCCGTGCTGGTCAAAAACCCCAAAATCGAAACCCAGGCCAAGCTGCTGGTGACGCTGGAATGGAAGGATGCGGCGGGGAAAGCGCAAACCGCCCGCCTCGAATCCCTGCTTCTCAACCTCGATCAAAAAGCCCCCGCCAAGGACGGCCCCTTCATCTATACCGGTTCCATGCTGATGGACGATGGGGTCTTCATGGCCAAGGAAACCGGCTCCATCCTCGCCCTCTATGCCGACGCGGCCGCCCTGCTGAACAATCCCCGTCAAGGCAACGAAAATGACGACAATTGGCTCGCCGATAAATCCAAAGTCCCGCCCAAAGGCACCGCCGTCACCGTCACCCTGACTTCCCCACCGAAGTGACGGCCGCTCCGCCGCCTTATCCTGAACCATCCATCGATCATCATCCATGAAACGCCGCCTCTTCTCCACCGCCGTCCTCGCCCTCTGCACCCTCCTGCCGCAGGCCGCGCCTGCCCAGGGGGATATCTCCCTGAAAAACGAAGTCCAGGCCGCCATCAATAAAGGCGTCCGCTATCTGATTTCCCGGCAGAACAAGGAGACCGGCTCCATCGGCGATCCCGACCACCCCGCCATGACCGCCCTCGCCATCATGGCCATGCGCGGCAATCCCGAGACCGACCGGGACGCCCTCACCCCCGAGGCCAAAAAAGCCTACACCTGGCTGCTCGCGAACCAGAAGGAGGACGGCGGCATCTACACCAAATCGCTCCCCAACTATAACACCTCCCTCGCCCTGACCGCCCTGACCATGGTCGAAGGAGAACCCTGGCGCGAGGCCGCCATCAAGGCCCGCCGCCTCGTGATCGCCGGGCAATACGATGACAACAAGGACGGCCAGATGAACCATCCCCAGGACGGCGGCATCGGATACGGCAGCAAGCCGCCCACCGACATGTCGAACACCCACCTCGCGCTCGAGGCCCTCTATCTTTCCCAGAAGCTCCTCGCGGACGACCCTGACCGGGAGAAACAGGAACCCAAACTCAACTACGCCGCCGCCATCCAGTTTGTGAGCCGCTGCCAGAACCTCACCGCCACCAACGACCAGTCGTGGGCCAGCGATGACAAGAATAACAAAGGCGGCTTTGTCTACCGGCCCGGCGACAGCAAGGCGGGCACCGAGGATCTCGGCAACGGCAAGACCGCGGTCCGTTCCTACGCCAGCATGGGATACGCCGGCCTGCTGTCGTTCATCTACGCCGAACTCAAACCGTCCGATCCCCGCATCACCGCCGTGAAGGAGTGGCTCGCCGCCCACTATTCCGTCACCGAAAACCCCGGCATGGGCGCGGAAGGTCTTTATTATTACTATCACACCATGGCCAAGGCGCTCAATCTCGCCGGCATCCAGGAAATCACCAGGCCCGACGGCACCAAAGCCAACTGGCGGCTCGACCTCGCGAAGCAGCTCTTCAACCTCCAGAACATCGACGGTTCGTGGTCCAACCCCAATGGCCGCTGGATGGAAAAGGACCCTGACCTCTCCACCGCCTACGCGGTGCTGGCCCTCGAACACGTGATCCGCGGGCTGTAATTCAGCCGGGATTCTTCCGGGCCGGAGCCCGCTTCGCCGCAGGCTTTTTCGCAGCCCTGGGTTTCGGCGGCAACGGCTTCAGCACGATCGTTTTCTTCGCCTCGGCGAAGGCTTGGCGCGCCTGCCCCGCCGTCCCGGCCGGGTATTTCCAGCCTTTCGGGGCCTTGATGCCCGCACTGCTCCAGCGGGCACCCTGCTGCACCCAGGTGCGGCGCCATTGTGCCGGAGTGATCCCCCGGTCGTCATCATCGACCCCATACTGGTACCCGCAGGCCGGACAGATTTCATAGGATCCGCCGCCGCTGGGGGAGCGCGGCGGTTCCTTCAACTTGGGCCAGTTACAGACAAGACAGGTGTAGGACATGATGAAACAAATAAGAGTTATGGTGTGGCGGTGGGATGGCGCAGCCGCACCGGTTTTCCCGGCTGACGATTGAAATAGTCGGCACTGCGGGGCTTGAAGAAGGTCTTGGTGGTGAAGTTGCGGTTATAGGCCGCGAAGGTGTGGGTTTTCCCGTCCCACACCCGGATCGTACCGTCACTTTCGTCCTGTTTGGCGGGCAAGCCCTCATCCTTGGCCTGCTGCAGGAAAAGCCATGCCTTGGCCGCATAGTCCTCGGCATTGGCCGCCCCGAAATCAGCCCCGTGCCGGTTGAAATGATCCAGCAAGGAATACCGGTCGCCCCAGATTTTGGCTGTGGGAGGCACCGCATAAACCGGTTTTCCGGCCGCTGGTGACGGTGGCGTGGACGGTTCCGCAGCAGGCTTGGCAGACGGCACGGGCGTCGCTCCGGGCGGGGGCACCTTCTGGACCGCCGCCCCGGCGGGTGCCACTCCCTTGGTGGTAAACGCCCCTTCCTTGAGGGATCTCTTCGCAGTGCCGATGCTGTAAAAATACTGGGTGCCCGGCAGCAGCCCCGCAGCCTGCACCGCATGCTTCAATCCCACTCCACCCTGCACTTTGTGGTTATAATTATTCTGATTTACCCCGAACTTCAGTTGTGTCCCGCACTCCACATCGGTGCTCCACTCGAAAGTGGCTGAAGTTTCCGAAACCACCACCACCGGCCCCTGCGTCACCTCCACGGCCTGGGCCGCCCTCACCAGCCCCAGCAGCAGAACCAGCAGGAGGGGCAGGAATTTCGGAATTCTCATGGGCGGCTAAGGAAACCCACTTGTCCGGGATCGTGAATTTTTTTCAAGCCGGCACGCTGGAATCCACCCGGGCTGCATTCGGGTAAATTCCACTTTCCATTCCAGCAGCCCCGCCGTAACCGCAACGGATGAACCATTTCCCCAGCCTGCATATTCTCAGCGGTACCGCCCACCCGGCACTGGCCGACCGCATCAGCGAATACCTCGGCGTGAAACGGACCGACGCGACCGTCACCGCGTTCCCGGACGGGGAAACTTTCGTCAAAATCAACGAGAATATCCGCGGCGGCGATGTCTTCATCGTACAGCCCACCTGCCCTCCGTCGAACCACAACATCATGGAACTGCTGATCATGGTGGACGCCGTGCGGCGCGCCAGTGCGGAGCGCATCACGGCCGTGATCCCCTTCTTTGGCTACGCCCGCCAGGACCGGAAGGAGCAGTCCCGCGTGCCCATCACCGCCAAGCTGGTGGCCAATCTGCTGACTGCCGCCGGTGTCCAACGCGTCCTCACCGTGGATCTCCACGCCGGCCAGATTCAGGGTTTCTTTGACATCCCGGTGGACCACCTCTACGCGGCCCCTGTCATCCTGAAACACGTCCGTGAAATCGGCCTCGGGGATGACCAGGTTGTGGTCGTCTCCCCCGATGTCGGCGGCATCAAAATGACCCACTCCTTCGCCAAGGCCCTCGGCTCCAGCTTTGCCATCGTCGCCAAACACCGCACCAGCGCCACCGAGGTCGAAGCTATCAGCATCATCGGGGAAGTCGATGGCCGCGACGTCCTGCTGATTGACGACATGACCGAAACCGCCGGCACCCTCACCGCAGCCGCGCGACTCCTCAAGGAACGCGGGGCCCGCCACATCTACGCCGCCGTTTCCCACGCCATTCTCAACGAACTCGCCGTCAAACGTCTCGCCGAAAGCCCCATCGAGAGCCTCATCTGCACCGACTCCGTCCCCATGGCCAAAGGCGAAAAGGTCACCACCCTCGGCATCGCGGACCTCCTCGGCGAAGCCATCCGCCGCATCCACGGCGGCGAAAGCGTGACCTCGCTCTTCAAGGTCTGAGCGCTGGAGCAGGGACTGGTTTTTCCTTGAGGAGAGCCACGTCTTCTCTTCGTCTCAACGGATCCAGGTCAAGGTCGCCATCACCGGCGAATGATCGGAACCGAGGTTGTCCCCATGCACCTGCCAGTCCAGCGCCCCCAAGGGCCCACCGGTCAGGATGTGATCGATTGGCAGCACCCAGATGCCGCTCTGCCAGGTCGGCTTCAGTCCATGCCCCAACGCGGCATCACGCAACCGGCCGCGCTCCACCAACCGGTCGAACCATGGCGAAAACGGTGTGCAATTGAAGTCTCCCAGCACCACGACCGGCCCCGCCGCAGCGGCAGCAAAATCAGCCGCCCGGTCCAGCTGGGCATTGCGTTCATGGAAACGATAACCTCCCCGCGGCGTGCGCGGATGCATTCCCATCACCCTGACATTTCCAGCGGGCGTCTCCACCGTACAGCCGATCCATGGCCTTTCCTCTCCGCGCGAAATACCGGCGGTCTCCACCCGGGTCAAAGGCCATCGGCTCAACAGCCAAATGCCCGCAGCCCCATTGCGCGGCTCACAAATCTGGTGAGGCCACCGGGCGCTGGCTTCCTTCAAATACTTCGCCCAACCCGGATTGACCTCGGTAAGCAACAACACATCTGCCGGACAATCCTTCAGCCAGGACAAACCCCGCCCCCGCTCCGGTTTGGAGGAATGCACATTCCATGAACCAACCACCAGCGGAGTCCCGGCAACCGTCGAAACCCCGCCGGACCGGAAGTAGCGTAAAACCGCTGGCAGCGCGGCCACCAACAGCGCCACCGCCACCAAAGCCGGGAGCCACCTCCTCCTGAAGGTGCACCAGATCAGCAGACCCAGCAGTGCACCTATCCAATAAAACCTGACATGGGTCAGGCGCTCGATAAAACTGCAATGCAGCCCCCACGGAGCAGCCGCGATCCCCAGAAACGCCAGACCCAGGGTTCCCCACGTCACCCCCTTGATCAAAAGACCGGGCATACGGCTAATCAGACGGGACGGAATTGGCATGAAGAGCGGTAAGGACCACCAGGGATTGATTCAAACGGATAGAGTCCATCTGGCCCAAATAATCGGCTGAAACCCGGGGCTCATTGAAAGTCTCGGGATTCATCATTTTCACTAAATTTCGTGACTTTGCTCCGGGAAGTCCGGGAACAGAATGGAGGAAGTGATTCTATCCTGCAAATACCGACCGCACTCCGCAATTTCGAATTCCATGGAAGGAAGGTTCCTCCACGGCTCCACTTGGAGAGCACGATGGGCCGGCGGAGTGGCTTTGCTTTCAGGACTGGCCGCAGGAGCAATCCAGGGGGAAACCCTGACCGTTTTAAACACTCAGGCAGGGACCACTCCAACCAGCCTCGGCTACAATCTTGCCCACTTTATGCCGGGCTCGAATGCCGCCGACTGGTTCCGTTATTCGGGGGCCAATGCGGCGAGGATTTTCATCAACGTTTCGGAGATTGAACCGGTGGATGACCTGGCCCCGGCCGGTGACGGGGTGGATAGTGAAGCGTCCTTTTTCAACCGCCGGGCGCTGCTCCGGGCCAATGGTGCCTCCACCAGCGCGGCACTGGATCCTGCCTATGTGAACTGGGCCGCCTTCACCGGTGGCCTTAACCGGACCACTTCCGGCAACAACCGCCTGCAGCTCAGTTATGCGTTGGCGGAGCTAAAGAACCGCCACGTGGCCATTCTTGCCAATATCACGGCCAGCCCTTCCCGGTTTCCCATCGCAGGCCAGGAGGATTGGACCGGCCAGTGGGAACTGTGGCAGCATTATTATGCGCAGGCTTTTTTGCTGGGCCGCGACCATGCGGTGCAGAACTACTCGATGTTCAATGAGCCCAACGGCTGGACCGGCATGACGGAAACGGACTGGCTGAGGCGCCACCGGATATGCTCCGACGCCATCCAGAGCGCCCTCGCGGATGTGAATACGCGTTACGGCACCTCACTGGTCCCGCAGATCTTTGCGGCCAATACCGCCAATGGCGCAGAGAAATATAACACGATCGGAGCGGATGAGGCCACCACCGATACCTGGGGCCATGATGCCGTAATCAACCGGCATCTGCGGCTGGACGGCAGTTCTTCCCCTTCGTGGATGAATCTGCATATCTACAACTATCAAAAATATACCACTCGCACCCACCCCAACGGCAGCCTCTCCGGTTACGTCACGGACTACAACTCCCTGCGGGGTTACCTCAACGCCGATATGCCGGGAGAGCCGCCACTGCCCATGGCGTTGACCGAATTCAATGTGCGGACCGGGGCCAACTATGACCTCACGACGGCCACCCAGGATTCACCTTTGGATTTCACTGCCCTCGGAGCCAACTGCATCGCCCTGACCGAAAGGGGCATCCAGCAACTGTATCTCTTCAAATTCGGCCAGACTGCCAGCGCTTCGACTTACGGAGTGGCGAAAAATGGAACCCATTATGTGCAGAATGGCTCCACCAATGGCAACAATTACGGGGGAGCCACCAAATGTGCGGAAGTCTACCGGCTCTTCTGCAAAGCCGCCCCGGGAGCACGATCCCGCTTGAATTTCACCACCACGGCGGGAGCCACCGCCACCACTACGGGAGGACTCTGGAGCCTGGTCACCCACGACGCCACCGCCGGGACCTACCGTGTTTTAATGGCCAACAAGGAAACTGCCGCGATTCCACTGGAGTTGGACTTTTCCGCACTGCCGCTCCCGGCGGACAATCCGATTTTTGTGGAGGAAGTGAGCAGCACCTCCAGCGGCGGCACTGTGCGCCTGACCCGGCTCGACCAGGGCAAACTCGCGACGGCCGATATCCCGGCGCAATCGGTCTGGCTGATCACACTCCCCAGCCAGCCGTTGGTGCTGGCCACCCGTTTGGCCACCGCGGACACCCAACTGGGCGATGGGAGCGCCAAGACCCTGTCTGGCGGCACCCCCTCAGTGATGACGGTCCGGGCCGATGGAACCGCCGGAGGACGCCGCGTCTGTCTGATCAAAATCCCGGTCCCTCCGGGGAACCCGGCGGAAACTCCTTCCATCCTCCTGCAACTGGAGGCCGCAACCTCCTCCGGATCCCAGCCGGTTCAGGCTCATGTCTATGGCGTGGAGGATAACACGTGGACGGAAGACACCCTGACCTGGGGAACCGCGGCTTCCTTTCTCAAACAGGGCATCCCCGACGGCAATGCCATCCAGCACAACATCGTGGCCGCCCAAGGCACCGCCTCTCAAATCCTGGGCCAACTGGTGGTGAACTCGACCATCCCTTCCACGCATTCCCTGGAGGTGACCGACTTCGTGAAATCACGTCATGATGGGGTGGCTTCCTTCCTCGTCGTGCAGGAGCACCGCTGGGACATCGCGCAACCCGGCCTGACGGCAGGTGATATCCAGCCCGCCGGGCTGCGGATCACCGCAAGGGAACAAAACGGCAAGGGGCCGCGTCTGGTGGCCCTGACACCGGAACCGCCATGGAATGTCTGGCGGCGGTCGAAATTTCCCAGCGCAGGGGAGGATGAATTGATCAACGGAGCGGCGGCGGATCCTGATCGTGATGGCATCGGGAATCTGTTGGAATATGCCTTGGGAGGTGAACCTCTGGCGGCTCAAACCGATTGCCTCCCTGCCCTGCAACAAGTGGAGGGCAGGCTGGAATTCCGCTTTGCGGAAAATCCGCTGCTTCAGGACCTGCGCCGGACCATTCAGGTCACCGGTGACTTGAACGGGCATTGGATGGATGCCGCCGTCTCCGTCAGAGCGGCTCCTTTTGTTTCCTTGTTGGAAGGATTTATGGTTTCTGAAACCGCCGGGGACCCGATGCACACGGTGAGATTGACTGAAACAACCCCTGACTCCGGATCACGGCGCTTTTTCAGGCTGCGGATCGAACTGCTCGACCAATGAACCATCAGGCCGGACGTCAAGGCACCACCACCCTGAGGCGGGCAAAAAATTTGGAACCGCCAGCCAGTGATTGTGGGATCGTCACCACTACAGAGTCAATCCCCGGCTCAATGTCGTTGCTCTCCATAATGGAAACCCCCGCCACGTTATGCTGGGCGGTGATCCAGCCCGTCAGATCCGATCCATATTGTGCGGCTGGATTCAGATAGGCCGACAGATCACTCCGGCGGAAGGTGAAGACCAGGTTCTCCCCTGTTATGGTGACCACCGGCAACCTACCTGTGTCGGAGAAGGTGGCAGGAATGCCTCCGATCACAAATTCGATGGCATTGCTGATTCCATCTTTATCCGGATCGGCCCCAGCCAGGGCATCGCTTCCCGTGAGATTCCAAGGAGGTCCGGTGGCCCAGGACTGGTAAGTCAGCGCGGAACCAGGGGTGTAGGACAGCACCAGGGAATTCCCCGACTGGCCGAGCGCCCAGCCTCCGGTGCCCGCAAAACCAGGAGCCGATACCGTGACATTGGCAGAACTGAAATTGGCAATTCCCCCTGTGGCGTTGAGAATGGGGAAGGACTTCGCGGTTTCGGCAAAATTCATGAGGGTCGCGGTGTCGATGACGACAGTCATGGGCACCGCAGCAGCATCGAGGGAGGCCACCGTGAGATCATCGAAATCCATCCCCGCCACGCCACCCGTCCAGTTGTTGATTTTGGCCGCGATTCCGCCTCCGGCCTGGAGCACCACCGCACCGCCGGATACCCCATTTCCACCAAGAGCGGCGCCGGTATTGACCGTGATCACGCCCGTGGCGGCGGAACTGTCGCCGTTAATCCGCAGGGTGCCTCCGGTGACAGTCGTTGCGCCGCTGTAGATATTGGTTCCAGTCAGCGCCGCAATATTGCTGCCGGCAGAGACGGTGACATTGCCAGCACCCGAAATCTCATTGGGGATAGTCGTAGCGTCATTGCGGTTCAGGAAAAGCGTGCCGGCATTGATCACGACGTTCCCGGTTCCCAGGTTGCCATTGGCGCCAGTGCCTACGCGGAGCGTGCCGGCCTCAATTGTGGTTATACCGGTGTAGGTATTGGCCCCCTCCATCCGCACGGTACCGTTGCCTGTTTTAGTGACCGCACCGTTCCCGGAGATAACCCCGCTGATGGCAAGGGCATTGTTCCCATTGGCACTGTCCAAACCAAGCACTACGGCCTCTTCCACCGCTACGGCATTGAGCAGGGTGGCGGTATTGAAATTCAGGCGCGAACGGATGGAAGTGTTGGCGGCCACAGTGATGGAACCGGAGCCATCAATCTGCCCACCATGCATCATCAGGATTCCACCACGGAGTGTCACCGGGCCATCCCAGGTGCTGGTGTCGCCAAAATTCCGTTGACCACTGCCGGTAAAAATAACACCTCCGCCCATGATATCGAGCTCGACGGCTCCGCCGGTCGAATCAAAGGTCATCTGGCTGCCAAGGGCCGTAGACAGCGTAAGAACCCCCGGGCCCGATTTGATCAGCGAGTTGGGAGTATTGACTGCAGGATTGGTCGCATTGAAGAGCCCGCTGAAACTCACATCACCATCTGTATCAAGGGTGACTCCTGCCGTACCCACGCTGACCGGATTGCTCACGGAAAAGACATCGGCGGTGGTCCGAAGGATGGCTCCATTGATACTGACGGGATTGACCCCGAGGGCGGAGTCATTTTCAATTTTCAAGACACCTCCCGTCACGGAAACCCCTCCAGGAAAAGAGTTGAAGCCATTCAGGCTCGCCGTTCCTGCGGCAGATTTCAAAAGGGCCAGTCCGGTGATCGATCCGCCGGTGAGGGCCACCGTCCCCGAGGCATTGCCAATCGTAAGCTGGCCTGCAGTCACTCCGTTGGCATCCACGTTGATCGTTCCCGGGAGATTGATGGCCACATTGTCATTGGTGATGAAGGGTGCTGCCACGTTCGCCAGATCGGTGTTGGCCCAATTGGTGTTGCCAGGCAGGGTGTTCCAATTACTGCCGCCTGTGCCGGTCCAAAGCAGATTATGCACCGCCACGTCAGGGACCGAGGTGCCGGTCAGGGAGAAATCATCCGTGGCGGCCTTTCCAATCCCGATCCGGTTGGTGGAGATGCCACCGAAAACCACGAGTCGCCAGTGAACGGTCTGCCCTCCGGCTATAACAATCGGCGCGGTCGAGATGGCATCATCAAACGAAGGGGCGGCTGAAACCAGGGAATTGGTAGTTGCCTCATAAGTTGAACCGGTCTGGGTGAACGTGAGTCCATCGTCGGTGCTGTAGAACAGGCCGGCAGTAGTGGGGCCGATGCTGGTCCTGGAAAGATTCAGTCCGGTCATCCCGGAAATGCTGACGGTATAGCCCGGCTCGGCGGAAGTGCTGAAGGAAAAGAAGTTCCCCACAGTTTGCGCTTCGGCAAAATCGGCTGTCACCGTAAAAGTCCGATTCCAGGTATTGGCAGGAGAACCGGAATTTCCGGTCGTCCCTCCGCCGGTCAGCGCACTGCCGCTGACTCCGGCAGAAAGGGTCGAGGCGGCCGCGCTTCCCGAGGCTCCGGTGGCGCCCGTGACGTCCCAACGCAACAAATCAGCCGCCGGAGTGACGCCCCGGCCGAAAACGAAAATGGCGACACTGCACGACCAGCAACACAGGATACCCGGTTGCCGGCGGCTGGAGGATGCAGCGCTACGGAGCATGGAAGGTTTGATCATGGTGGGATGGGAGGGGGGAACTGGAGGGGCTGGAACACTCAACTCAAAATGCGCTGCCGGACTGCGGGTCCTACGGCCACGCGGCCGTGGACATTTCGGGAAAAGCCTTGCCATCAGGCACGGCGCCGACGCAACGAGGCAAGCAGTCCAAGGCTTCCCAGCAAAGCCACAGTCGGCTCTGGAACAGCGACCACCCGGAGGGTTCCGTCCGTGGAGAAGGACGTTGCATCCCATTCCAGGCCGGGAGCCAGCACGGCCCCACTGAAATCAAACGCGGGCGTCCCGGAAAAGCTGCCCGACCAATCCGCCAGGTTGAAGGCATCATTCAAGGCCGGGACATAACCCGACAACAGGGGAACGATCATGCTGCCATTGAAATCGGCCGCCCCATTGATCGTGAGCAGATCATTTACCCCGTTTCCGGTAATGGTGGCGCGGTAGGTTCCACTCAAAGTCAACATCCCCGTGGCCAGGGACCCCACCACTCCCGGGGTGACACCGGGTTCCAGAAAAGCCCCGGAATCCACCGTCACCCCATTGGCAATGGCCCCATCTCCGCCCAGCGTCGCGGCGCTGGAAACACTGACAGAACTGGAGTTGGCAAGGGAACCATTGATCAGCAAGGTCCCGGAGGAAACCACCGTGGCTCCCGCATACGTGTTGGCCGCGCCCAAGGTCAGGGCCCGGCTGCCACTGCCGGAGGCAAGGGTCAGTCCGCCATTGGAAATGACTCCACCGATGGAGGCAGGATTGGCGAGGGCAATGGTGCGGGCAGCCCCGCCGAGATCCATGGTGCCATTCAGATTGATCCCGAAGCTGGTCACGCCGCCCAATTGGAAATTGCCACCAACCACCACATTGTTGGTTACGGTTCGGATCGACAGGCCGGCAGTCGCGACCCCTCCGCCATTCAGGGTGAGGGTGCCGCCGGTGCCCACAGCATTGGAACTGGCAAATCCCAGGATTCCATCATTCACCACCACCCCACCAGTGTGGGTGTTGTTGCTGATGAGCCAGGTTCCGCTGCCATTTTTGGTGATACTGAGCACTCCTGCACCCGTCGCCTGACTGATGGCACCGGTGATGATATTCAACCCGGTATTCGATCCGGTGAGGATCAGGTTGGCGGGACCGGTGGTGTTGTTGGAAAATGTGCTGCCCATGGTGAGGATGGCCGTCGTGGGCACAGCGTTGTTTTCGAAGGTGTAGCTGCCGGTGCTGCCGGAAAGCCCGACTCTGGCAAAGGTCTGGGGATTGGCGACGCTGGAATCCATCGACACTGCACCACCGAGGGTGAAGTAGATCCGGTTGGTGCCGCTGCTGGTGATGCTGAAGGCGCCCACCCCCGCGCCCGTGAAATTGACCCCGCCCAGGTTTTTATCACTTCCCCCATAACTCACCGCAGTATTTACGGCATTGTTGAAGGTAGCGATGTCGGTATTCGTGGATACATTGGAAGCCGCGCCGGACACTCCAGGATTCGCTCCACCGACCCAGTTGGTGCCTGTTGTCCAGATGCCATCGGTCGCTCCCAACCATGTGTCCGAAGCAGCAAAAGCGGCCGGAAGGGGGAGCAAAACCAGACAAACCGTCAAGGCTTGCGAAACGGAAAAGGCACGGGACGGAATGGGATTTGGGTTCATTCCCGGCAGGATGCAAAATTGACTCCGCCGCGTCACCTCACGAGAATTTGGGAGGCGGCGCCAATCAGGGTTTGATACCGCGGGGATTGACTCCATCCGGGGCAATCGATTTTAATGGGCACCGCAGGGTTTTCATGAAATATCATCTTTTGGTTTGGCTGCTGGCGACAGGCAGTATGGCGCACGCGGCGGACCCTCCGCCGTGGGTCGAACGTTTGGCTTTTTGGGCGGCCCCGGAATTGCGGGCTTTGAAGGATGAGATCGACCGGATGGATCTGGAGCTGGCGCGGCTTTCCCCCATCGTCAGCGTGAACAGCGGCAACCGCAGCGGCTTCCAAACCGCCGGCAAAACCGAAGGTCAGGATCTCCAGGTCGAGGTCGAATTGGCGGCCGCCTTTCCGGTGGATTCCGTGGTGCTGGTCCCTCTGTTGGCCCGGGGAGCAGGTGGCCAGGTCCCGGGATTCGGATTTCCCCGGCGCTTCCTTCTCGAAGGCATTGATGCGGACGGCGAGACGGTGATTCTGATGGATGAGACCGCCCAGGATTTCCCCAATCCAGGACCCTATCCGGTCTCGGCAGTCTGCAGGACGGGCACCGTGCTGCAGCGCATCCGGCTGACGGCCACCGAACCCTGGGAAAACGAAAGCCCACCGGTGCTGGCTTTGGCGGAACTGCTGGTGCTGCACGGGAACCGCAACCTGACCGCGAAGGCGAAGGTCAGGTCCTCCAGCTCACGGGAAATCCCGCCAACCTGGGCGCGGACCAATTTGGTGGACATGACGATGCCCCTGGGACTGCCGCTGGCCCCGGGCGAGACGCCCGTCATCGGCTGGCATGGTCCGGTGACCACCAGCATGGATCAGCCGCAGGCGGTCACGGTCGATCTGGGCCGGGCCGTGCAGCTGGATGAAATCCGATTGGTGCCTGCCTGGCGCAGCAGCATGGTATGGGATTCGTATTATGGATTTCCTATCCGCTTCAAGGTGGAAACGGCGCTGGAAATGGATTTCCGGGATGCGGTGATGATCCACGACCGGACCGGCAGCTCACTGATGTCGCCGGGGCAAAACCTGCAATGTTACAGCGGCGGGGCCAGCCCGGCGCGTTACGTCAGGGTCACCGCCACCCGCCTGCGGGACCACTCCGGGAATTTTGTCTTCGCCCTGGGCGAACTGCAGGCCTACGCCGCGGACAAAAATGTGGCCAGAGGAGCCCCCGTGATGGCAGAGGCTTCCCTGGAAAACGCAGAATGGAACCCCGCAGGCCTGACCGATGGCTCTTCCGGCGGGGGCACCCTTTTGGAACTGCCGGAATGGATCCGCCAACTGGAACAGCGCCGGGTTCTGGAACAACAGCGGGAAAGCCGGGTCCAGCGCCGCCGCCAGCTTTTTGTCAGCGCGGAACACACCCTGGTAGGAACCAGCATCGGCGGGGCTGGGGGAATCGCCCTCCTCGCGGGCCTGTTTTCATGGCGCGGCCACCGGCAGCAAGCGCTGGACCGGGAGCGCCATCGCGAGCGCCTCGCCCGCGATCTGCACGATGAACTGGGCTCCAATCTGGGCAGCATCGCCCTGATTTCCTCGTTCGCCGCGCAGGAGGAGGAAGCCCAGATGCGGCTGGACCTCGCCGAGATCGAGCGGGTGGCGCGGGAGAGTGCCGACTCCATGCGCGACATGGTTTCCCTGCTGGGCGGGAAGCGGGGAGGGGCCGCCGCGGATTGGCTGAAGGTCATGGCAGACCTGGCCGAGCGCCTCCTCCGTGGCGTGAACGTGGAATGCCGTCTGCCCACCGCCCCCCTGACATGGGAACCCAATCTGGAAACCCGCCGGGAGCTCTATCTCTTCTGCAAGGAGGTGCTGCACAATGCCGCGAAACACGCCCATGCCAGCCGGGTGCAGTTCCAGCTCAGCCCCACGCCCGGAGGATTGCGCATTCTGATTGCCGATGACGGCCGCGGGTTTGATCCCGGCCACGTGGTCAGTGGCCATGGCCTGGGCAATCTGCGCGAACGGGCCACCATGCTGCGGGCCGTTTTGACATTGACCACCGCTCCCGGGACCGGAACCACCGTCCTGCTGGAAGTCCCGCGCCAGCGCCGCTGGACGAAACGTTAGCCCATCCTTTTATGAACAGCCTCCCTGAATCCCTGCACACGATCCATCCCATCGTCTGGATTGTCGAAGACCACGATCTGTTGCGGAAAAACCTCAAACGGCTCTGCTCGCCCTCCCGCAATCTGAATGGGGCCGAAGCCTTTGCCAATGCGGAAGCCATGCTGCTCGCACTCCGGCAGACAGCTTCCAGGGATCTGCCGCAGGTGCTGCTGATGGACGTAGGGCTGCCCGGCCGCAGCGGGCTGGAAGCCCTGCCGGATGTGATCAAACTGGCACCGGAATGCCGGGTGGTTATCCTGACTGTTTTTGAGGACGACCGGAAAATCTCGGCCGCCATCAGTGCCGGGGCCTGCGGCTACCTCGTCAAGACTGCCCGCCCGGAGGAAATCGTGGAAGCCATTCACGAAGCGGCCCGGGGAGGCTCACCGATGTCACCCAAAACCGCCGCCAGCGTGGTGAAACTGCTCGCCAACCTGACCAAACCGATGACCCCGGTTTCCCTCTCGCCCCGCGAACGGGAAATGCTGGCCCTGATCGTGGAAGGCCTGACCGCCAAGGAAATCGCCGACCGCCTCAGCGTGAGTATCCACACCATCGACACCCATACGCGGCATCTCTTCAAAAAGCTCGAAGTCCGCTCCCGCGCTGCCGCCGTGGCCCGGGCCCTGCGCGAACGGATGGTCTAGGGGTCAGGGTTTTGGTTTGAGGTGACGGTCAAAAAAGGCCACCACTTCGCGGGTGTAATCAAACTTCGCCGTCTTCAGCGGCCACGCGTGGTTGGCCCCCGGCACCATGATCAGTTTTGACTCCACTCCGGCAGCGGTCAGGGTGCGGTCCAGTTCCCTGGATTGCTCCCGGTCCACGGTGGTATCACGCCCGCCATGCAGCGTCAGGGTGGGTGGGGAATCCGGCCGGATATGAGTGACGGGCGAGGCCAGCTTCCACTTTTCCGGAGCTTCCCCGCGATCCTCTGGAAACAGGCGGCTGGGGGCCGGTTGGCCATTGGGCGTGCCCGAGGCATCCGTGCCCTGGCGCGTCAGGAGATTGGAGATACCATACATATTGACGCAGGCGGAGACCCGGTCGGAACAGTCTGGATAAAGTGAGGGAGGATTCAATTCCTTGTTCCCCGCCGTATAGGCCACCATCATTGCCAGATGACCACCGGCGGATCCTCCGATCACGCCGATGTTGTCAGGATCGATCCGGTATCGGTCTGCATTGAACCGCAGCCAGCGGACCGCGTTTTTGCAATCCGCGAGATTGCGCGGCCAGCGGTCCTTTTCGCCTTTCCAGTATTCGACGCTCACGCAGACGTAACCTGCCTGCACCAGCGTGACCGCAGTGATGACTTCGCGCTCAGCGCCTTTGTCCCCGCCCACCCAGCCCCCACCGTGGATGATCACCACCGCCGGGGAGCGTTCGTAAGGGGACCGCGCCACGGCCTGGTAGAGATCCAGCTTTTCCTCCCGCTCCGGCCCGAGATAAGCAAGATCCCGCTCCACCCGCACCCCGTCAGGAAGCGGCCGGGTGTTTCCCGGAGCCGCAGCGGCCGGTTTGGTTTCCGCAGCCAGGAGGTCCCCGGGCAAAAGACACCAGCAGAGGACAGCAAAGGAGACAACGTTCATGGTCATGGGGACCGGAGCATCTCCACAGGCGCCCTCAAAAGGAAGTGCCAATTTCCGCAAAGCCCCTCCGCAATCCTTTTCTGTCCCCCACCGGAAAACCGTTGCCCGCTGCGCCTGGACTCTGCTACACCTTCGCGCTTATGTCCGATATGCCGCCCGAACACGACGATTTCATCCACAGCGAGGAATTCCTCCATGGCCTGATGAAGCGCCAGCTCCGTCTCTCCATCGCCTGCGCCGCCGCCTTCCTCGTAGTCCTCGTCGGCCTGCCGCTGGCGAATTACTTCGCCCCGGATTTCATGGGACAACGGGTCGGCGGTTTCACCCTGACCTGGCTGGTGCTGGGCGTGCTCTTTTTCCCCTTTGTCTGGATCATCGCCCGCATCTTCATCACCCGCTCCATGGCTCTTGAGGAAGCCGAAGTGCACCTCGCCGCCGAGGGCAACCAGAAGCGTAAAGGCTGATCCCATTTCCCCACTTTTCCGATACCATGCCTGCTTCCGCTGCTTCTTTCGATCCCTGGATCCTCGCTTTCTCCGCCGTCACTGTCATCGTGACGATCTGGATGGGCTTCCGCTCTGCCAAGAGCTCCAAGACCGCCGGCGACTTCTTCGTCGCCGGGCGCTCGGTCTCGGTCGGTTGGAATGCCTCGGCCATCTCCGGCGAATACCTCAGTGCTGCCAGTTTCATGGGTGTGGCGGGCATGGTGATGCTTTCCGGTTATGATGCCCTCTGGTATCCCGTGTGTTATGCCTGCGGTTATCTTTTCCTGCTGCTGTTCATCGCAGGACCGCTGCGCCGCTTTGGCGCCTACACCATCCCGGACTTCGCCGAAGGCCGCTACGATTCCCCGGTCTTCCGCAAAATAGCCGTCTGCTTCGTCCTCTTCATCGGCTTTTTCTACACCATGCCGCAGATGAAAGGCGCGGGCACCACCCTCGCTTACATCTTCCCTGGCCTGCCCTACTGGGTCGGCGTTGCGGTGGTCGGCGCGGTGATCACACTGAATGTCGCGCTGGGCGGCATGAAGGGCATCACTCTCGTGCAGGCCGTCCAATATTGGATCAAGATGTTCGCCATCTCGGTGCCCGTGTTTGTCCTGCTCTCCGTGTATGGCGGATACGGCCAGAACCTCTCGATCAACAAGTCCGCCGCCGATGCCGCCTCCCCTCCCGCCATTGTGCAAACGGTGGATGCCGCTCAAACCCCACGCCTCGTCCTGCCCGAGAAGGCCCCGAAAGATGAAGCCTGGATCGCCCCTTTCGGCCCCCTGACCACCAAGGCCGCCAAAGCCGCCGGACTCTCCGCGGAGGAGGCCAAGCCCTACTCCCTGCTTTATACTTTTTCCCTGATTGTAGCCTTGGTCTGCGGCACCGCCGGACTGCCGCACATTCTGGTCCGGTTCTATACCAATCCCGACGGTGTCGCAGCTAAAAAAACCACCATGTGGGTCATGATTCTGATCGGGGTCTTTTACGTCTTCCCTCCCGTCTTCGGGGTCCTAGGCCGCAACTTCCTCCCGGAACTCTACGCCGCCACCGGCTCCAAAGGTCCTGACAAAGTGGTGCTGGAACTTCCCGTGCTGATCCGCCAGAAATACGGCATCCTCGGCTCCATCCTCAGCGGCATCACCTGCGCCGGGGCCTTCGCCGCCTTCATGAGTACCTTCTCGGGGCTGCTGGTTTCCATGACCGGCGCCCTCGCCCATGATGTTTATGGCCGCATGCTGCGTCCCAAATCCACCGCCGAAGAACGGATGCGCATGTTCAAATGGTGCGCCGTGCTGGTCGGAAGCGTCTCTGTGCTGCTCGGTGCTATGGTGGAACCCCTCGAGATCAATTTCATGGTCGGCCAAGCCTTCGCCATCGCCGCCGCCAGCTACTTCCCCCTGTTGTTCATGAGTGTCTGGTGGCGCGGCATGACCATGAAAGGCGCCGCCACCGGCATGTTGACGGGCGGCCTCTGCGCCCTCTTCTCCGCCGCCATGGTCAATGCCAGCACCCTCGCTTCCGACAAGGGGCCCATGGGCAAACTCTTCTCAGGATTCAGCGGACTGAATGACTTCTGGAAAGAGCACCCCCTGCTCCGCATCCTCTGCGAACAACCCGCCATCTGGTCAGTGCCTCTTTCCATCGGCCTCATGATCGTGGTTTCCAAAGCCACCCACAAAACCATCCCCGCCGACATCCGCATGAAGATGCTGGTCCTGCACGCTCCGGAAAAACTGGGACTCAAACAGGAATACATCCAGGAGCACCAAGGCGCGGCCCACTGAACAGAGCACGGACTTGCAGTCCGCCCCGGAGCCCCGGTTTCCCCCAAGGCACCAACCAACATTCCCTGAGCAATGCCGGGCACGCATAATGGACTGCCCTGAGATGTTTTTGGATATGAAAAATGGCACTCCGGGGCACGATGCTCCGGGGCGGACTGCAAGTCCGCGCTCCGTTTCCCCTATAAACCTGCCTGGATTACGTTAACTACGAAGAAGCCGCCGCTCTTCACGGGGCGGCATTTTCGAGTTGGCAGGGATTACTTCACCACATTCTTCGTCCCGAGGTTCCAGGCATCGTGCATTTCCTCGACGCTGGGCACCCGGAGCGGACGCACGAGGCGCATGCCGAGGAACTGGGCGCTGGTGTGATACCAGATGCTCTTGGGAAGCTGGGGATCCATCACTTTCCAGGTATCCTTGGAGCCGCGGCGGGCGGCGCTGCGCAGATCCTTTGGATCATCATCCCAAGTACCCCCGCGCACCGAACGAGGATAAAGCGTTACCGGTTTGTTCCATGGCGGAGGCGCGGCGCCAGTCTGCACCAGCGCGGCCAAAGTACCGTAATAGGCGGGATCGTATTGATCCAGGGTCCACTCGGCCGCATTGCCATGGATGTCGTAGAGCCCCCATGGATTTGGTTTCTTCTGGGCGACCTGCTGGGTCTTGCCGTCACTGTTTTCAAAATACCAGGCGTAGTCGCCAATTTTCGAGGGATCATCGCCGAAGGACCACGCTGTGGTGGTGCCGGCGCGGGCGGCGTATTCCCATTCCGCCTCGGTGGGCAGGCGGTAGAAGTGACCGGTCTGGGCGCTGAGCCACTGACAGAACTTATTGGCGGCGTGTTCGGTCATGGAGATGGCCGGATAACCGTCCTGGCCCATCCCGAAAGTCATGTCGGTGTAAGGCGCGGTGGGGCTGCTGATGGCATCCACCGGCTCATCCTTGGGATTCAGGGTCTTTTTGCTGCCGTCTTTCCACCGGGCATCCGGCGTGACCATAAAGGGCATGTACAGGTCCCACGTGACCTCGGTGGCCCCCATCCAGAAAGGTTCGATTTTCACTTTCACCTGCGGGCCTTCGTCCGGTTTCCGGTCCTTTTCCGTCTCCGGGCTGCCCATCAGAAACTCCCCTCCAGGAATCGGCACCATGGTAAATTCCTTGCCGGTCTTTTTGACAGTTTCCTGGTAGCCTTTGAGTTGATCGGCGCTGGCTTCCTTGCTGCCGGCGACAATCAGTTCCCGGATTTTTCCGGTCAACTCAATGGTGTCAGGAGACGGCGGACGATCCTCCGTTTTGGTCTTGGGCACCAGCACGACTCCTTCAGGCCAAGGCGCGCCCTGTTGGACCCAGCGCTTCAGTTTCTCCTGCTGCTCGGCCTTGAGCGGGCCCCCACTCTTCACGGGCGGCATCAATTCATCGTCATCCTCTTTGAGGGTAGTGTGCGTGTAGAGCGGGCTGGCCGCGGGATCGAAGGCCACCAGGGAGGTGCCATTTTCCCCGCCTTTGATGGTGGCAGCGAGCGTGGTCATGTCGAGGTCGCCCTTCAACTTGTCAGGCCGGTGGCAGGAAACGCAGTTCTGCTCAAGGATGGGCTGGATGTCCCGGACAAACTGCATCCGGGGCTGGGTGGCGAGGGCCAATCCGGCCGGCCATTTGGCTCCGGCGGTGATCCATTCCTTCAAGTGATCACTCTGGACAGCCGTCAGGGCCGGTTCCTTGCTCGGTGGCATCACCATGTCATCATCCGCGGGCAAGCGGGTCGAGGTGTAGAGTTTGCTTTCCTCCGGTTTGCCCGGCACCAGCCAAGAGCCGTTTTCGCCGCCCTTGAGGGCATTCTCCAAAGTATCGAGCCGTCCGTCGCCCTTCTGCTGGTCGGCGTTGTGGCAATGCACACAGGTACTTTCCAGCACCGGCTGCACAAACCGGGAAAAATACGCTTCGGAATCGGGAGCCGGATCCGCTGCGGACAGGGGCATCACGGCTGCCAAAGTGGTAACCAAACCGGGGAAAAGGAGTCGGGGGAACATGGGGGAAAAAAGAGGGACCGGAGTCGGGGGCTTGCAATCGGAATTTGGACGGAAACCTCCCGCCTCATGCTGGAAAATCAAGCCCCGGGGACGGTTTTTGATTTATGGCCGCAATTCCCAACGGATCTGCAGAAAAGTCCGGGAGTCTGCGACGGATCCGGGCTGGGTCCGCACCGTGATCCGTTCGCTCCCATCCGGGAGGGCCACATTGGAAATCATTTCCAGCGGAGCCGGCGACCACGTTTTGAGATCGGCACTGCGGTGGATCACCGCCTGCACATCATCGCGGCCCCGCTGCCGCACATAACTCAGCTCCAGCCCCACCGGCTCTCCCGGCCCGGCCGGGGGCACCGCAGACGCCACCGGAAGACGTGGGGCGTCCTGACCCGAGAGCGATCCCCCGATGGCGTATTCCACCAAGGCCGGCAGTCCATCACCATCCGAATCACTGTCATCTCCCGGATTCCCCTGTCCCGCTTTCCAGTCCGCATAATGCTCCGAGTCCGCCGCGCCAGGACTCCCGCCCGGCAGGACACTGAGACGCCAGTTCCCCGCCGCGCCAGGAGTCATGCCATGATCCCGCCGGACCAGACTGTATCCTGTCAGCCCGTCCGGCCAGGGGGCTTTGGTGTCATAGCTGAAATCCGTCAGGTTTCCGCCGGAGGACGCGGCCAGGGCGATGCGTTCCCCGGCATCGTCCAGACTGCCGGTGAAGGTCCCGACCACCAGCGGTCCCGGGCCATAACGTTGCCGGAAGGCCGCCAACCGGTGCACCACCACGCCCCGGGCTCCCGGGAGCAGCACGCCATCCGTCAGGGAAAAGTCGAATCCGCGGGTGCCGCGGACGTCCCTCAGATTGAGCGGTTCGCTGCCATGGTTCAGGAGTTCAATGAATTCAAAATCATCCTTGTCGGTAAATCCGGCGGCCCGTTCCGCTGCCGTGGGAGCCCCCGGCACCGGCTGAATTTCCGTAACCGCCAACGGCGGCAAACCGGGGCCGCGCGTGAAAACCGCCTCGTTCAACGCACTCCATTCCGTGCCACGTTTGACCCGGGCTTTCAGCGTCACCGTCCACCCGTTGATTCCCACCGGACCAGAATACGTCAGAGCCGGAGCTGCCACCGCCCCGCCCACCGCCCGCGGGTCGCTGCCATCGGTCGTATAATATAGTTCCGGACTTCCGGTATTGTTTTGCGAGACCGTCACCGTGGTTCCGGCAGCCGGAATAGCCCCGCCGTGCTGATTGAAGACGGGGGCATTCACCAGGGGATAGAGTGGTTTGGTGCCGCCATCGTAACCCCGAAGCTGCCGCAGCAGTTCGTTCACCCGGCCGGTGCCTCCACTCTGGTTGGTGCCACTGGTGATGAACCGGAAGAGCCGCTGGTTCGCTCCCAGCCAATCCTGCCTGACAAAAGGTTGGGCCCGTACCGAATCGCCCCACCGGGCCGACTCTGCCCAGATCGCGGTATCGATCTGCGCCGCGAGGCCCTGCATCCGGGCCAGCACCCGGCTGTCGGTCATGGCTCCGTTATTGAAAAAATGCCGGTGCGCCCGGTCGCCGAACAACACGCGGTATTCGGCATTCCAGGCCAGATCCTCGTGGATGAATTCCGGATTGCTTCGGGTGTAGTCGTTGACGCCCGCCACGGAATTGGACCACGGACGGATCAGGGAACCACTGCCAACCCGCTGATTGTTACCCCCTTCCAGGCCGAGTGATTGTTCAAAGTCGTGGATGAAGAAGCGGAACCCCTGCACCCCGGTGCGGTTGCGAACTCCAAACCAGTTATTGGAAGCACCCACGTAATCCGATACCGGACCGTCATTGCCCCCCATGTAGAACAGCACCAGTAAATAGTCCGCCAGGTTCACCGCATCCAGCACCACCGGATTCGCCGTCGGCGTCACCCCATCAGCCGCCCTCCCCATCAGCTTGAAGTAATTGGCATTCACCGGACTGGTCCGCACCGCCCGCGCTCCGCTCCAGAGCTGATGCCAGCCGCTGCCCACCGCCATGGTGCCATCACTGGCCTCGGTGGCATGCCCGCCAGGATAACCCGATGTTTTGACCACATCATAGTCTTCCTCCTTCCCTCCGAAGTATTGCTCACCATAGCCTTTATTGGGCCGCTCGTCTGTATTGTAGAGCCCCCAGTATTGTCCGTTCAGATACACATGGACATATCGGATTCTCGATCCTGGCGCAATCTCCACCTGGGTGGCGCGCGATACCTCATCACGCAGGAACGTGTTCTCCGCGCTTCCGAGATAGGCCCACGACGCATCCTGTGACGTCCGCAGATCGAAGCCATCAAATGACGAAGGCGAAGCTTCTCCAAAAAGGGGATAGTCCATCTTCCCTTTGCCATACTGCTGACGGAAAAAGAGACGGAATGAGTGTTTGGGATTGTTGGGGTCGCGGCTGAACCCACCGCGCAGCCGCAATCCGCCGTTCTGTTGGAATCCATCCGCGCCCGAATTCAGCGGATCATTCAAAATCTCCAGCGAAACCGGCCGCTCCGCCTCTTCCCCGCGATCCTGCGGACTGACATAGATGCCCGTGCCCGGGTCCACCAGATTCGCCAAGTCCGTCACGAGGGACACCGTCGGAATGGCCAGCAGGCTTTGCTTCAGCGTGGCCGGAGTGGCCAGCGCCGCAACCTGGGGATCCATTCCATAATCAAACCGCTGACTGTTGACGGAATTGGGCGGCCAACCGGACGGGGCACTTCCATCCGCAGATTGGGTGAGCACATCATCGGGGAAAATATACGTATGGGTGTCCACTTTGGACGATTGCCAGCCCGTCCGGAAGGCCGCCGCCCGCAACACGGTGGTGCGGTCCACCAGCACCGGCCCGCCGTAGACAAAACCCGTGGTGGCGGTCGGCGTATCCCCATTTCTCGTATACCGGATCACGGCGCCGGGGGTGGCACAGGTGATGACCACATTCACAGGTGCGCCGTAAAATCCCCGGTCCACTGAAAACTGCGTCTCCGCTACAAACCCGGCGACTCCAACAGCATTGGAGGCCCCCGGGGTCGGCTGACTCATGAATCCTTCCGCGAGGCTGCCGCGGGTCAGCACCAACTGCGGCCCGAGCAGGAAATCGGAACCGGTCAGGCTGCCGTTCAGACCATGCACCGCCAGCACATTGGGTCCCGCCGGATGGAGCAGGCCCAGATGTTGCGACAAATTGATATCCTCATACTGGACCGCCTCTCCATCCTCATGTTCGGCCGTGGCGGCACTGTTCCAAGCCAGGCTGCCGGGCGCGTTGCGTGAAGCGGTGGGCAGCGCGGTTCCATTGAGATAGACCGCAAACCCGTCATCATAACGCATCCGCAGCGTCAGGGAGAGGACCTCCGCCGGATCCACCGCCGGAAAACCGAGGCGCAGATAACAACTGGCGCGGATGCCACTCATGGGCGCCCGCACATCGAGTCCGATGAGGTTCTGGTAGCCCGACGAATTCTCATACCCCAGATCCATCGGGCCTGCCAGCCAGGCGGAATCATCGAATCCAGGCTGCGTCCAGGTCGTGTGCAAACTATCGCTAGCCGGCACGAGGGCCCGTCCGGTGGCCTGCGGGCCGATCAGGCTCTCCGTGCTGGCGGTGATCGCCGTGGTCCCGAAGGACACATCCTGCGACTGCGGACCGAAGGTGAATTGACTCACCACCGTGATCCCGTCCGGTTTGGTCAGCAGCAACTGCTCCCCCTCCGCCCGCAGGCTGAAATCAGTGTGCAGATTCTGCCCGGAAACCCGCCGGTCCTTCCCACTGGCAAAAACCACCAGATAACCATCCGCATTCACACTCACCGCCGGAAAGACCCAGCGCGCCGGCACCGCCGCGGTGTCCGACAAATACCACCCGGTCAAATCCAGCGCCACCGGGTTGGGATTGTGGATCTCCACCCAATCCACCTCGTCTCCATCCTCATCTGAAAGCCCGGTCTGGTTGTCCGCCATAAACTCGGTAATCCGCGGCTCCACGGCCTGCCCGGTCCCCGCGCCGGCCAGCCACAGGACTCCCAGCCCGCCCAGCAGCCGGTTCATCAGATAACATCGTCGCCTCTCCACCGCCGGCAGAATAGGCCAGGGCGATTCCCCGGTCAATCCCCTGCGGATAAAGTTGCTCCCCTACGGTGGGATTGCCGGGGCACCTCCCCCGGCCCCACCATGCCCCACTCTCCGTGGAAATAATTTTTACGGAGTCTTTACATCACTTGCCGCATTGACGTCCTATCGTCTGAAATCATGACTTCCGGAACCATGCTCCTTGCGCTGACCCGAATCTCCCTGATCGTCGCCTTGGCGAGTGGCCTTCCCACGGCAGCCAAGGCTGCTTCCGATGCGGATGTGACGATCATCAAAGCCAGCTCCGTCATCATCGGCGACAATGTGATTACCATTACCGCAGAGGCACGAACAACTGTCCGTCTCATCAGTGGGGACCCAAATCCCGGCCACCAGGGCGATACGTGGCACGGCCGTCCCGTCTCCACGATCCAGATCAAGTCGGATCAGGCGGTCTTCATCATCAAACGGCCGTTGGAGGCGCAGGAGGCCCTGGCCTCGGCCTGGAAGGAGTCTTTGGATGCAGCCAAGGATCTGCGATTGGGGAAGGAAATCGGACGGATTGGCTATTATGCACCCGAAATGAGCATCAAGGGTAATCTGCTCACCTCCATGACCGGCTTTGGTTTTCTCTACAAAAAACGAGAGTGACTCAAATACCCGTCGCTGATGAACCAGCCAGTGAACCGTGGCCCGCTACGCTCAGCGCTTGCGGCGCAGGAACGTCGGGACATCCAGATCTTCCCCCTCTTCGACGGTCGGCTTGACCCGGTCGAAGCGGCCTCCGTTGGTGGCGGGTTGCAATCGCTCGTCAAAGGTCTGCTGTTGCGTGGGTACTGGGCGCACCGGGGCCGGGGCAGCCGCGGCGCCAGCAGCAGCAGGTTTTGCGGTAGTGAACGGGGTCGCGGGCGGCGGGGTGTTTCGGCCTGCCGGAATGGGGCGGATAGGAGCCACATGGTCGTAATCCGGAGCGCGGCGGTTCACAGGAACCGGGGCCGGACGCACCGGCGGCGGCGGGGCCATTTCGACTTCTTCCTCGGCTTCATACTCCATGGCCGGCTGGACCGGGGCGGGAGCGGGCTTGGTTTCGCGTTTGATGATATCGCTCAGGACAAACCGCCGGGCCGCGGCGGCCGTTTCGTTACGGCTGGGGGCGGGAGCCACCGGTCCGGGAACGACGGCGGCCGGGACGGCTGGCCGCTCCAAGCGGATCACCCGTTCCGGGATAGGCTCCGTGGCAGGGGCTTCTGTGTGGATTTCCACAATGGATTCTTCGAAAGCTTCTTCAAGTTCCTCTTCGATTGCTTCAGGCTCTGTCAGGGCTTCGGGCAGGGCATGGGACACGGGGACGGCGGACGGCGCGGATACTTCAACGGTCACTTTCTGCTCGAAAAATTCCTCCAGCACCATCGACACTGACACCGGCGCCGGGACCGTTACTGCGGGTGGGATGTCGATCAGCTGGGGTGTTGGCTCGGGTTCCGGAGGGGACAGCAGGACCGTTTCCGGGAACAAATCGGCATCCACGGCAACCACAGGGACTACCAGTTTGGTGACGGGCGGAGCCACCGCGGCGACCACGGCCGGCGGTTGAAGTTCAGGCGCGGCTGGTGCCTCCGGAGTTGGCTCCACCGGAGCTGGGGCGGTTTGGGCCGGGGCCACTGGAGCCGGTTCGGCGGGCCGGGGCACCGCCTCGGCTACCGCAGTGGCCTGGACAGGAATTTCCGCCTGCGCGGGACTGTTCACGGCGGGGATGACTTCCACGACCGGCGGTGCGAGGGCTTCGGGAGCCGCCGCCACTTCCACCACCGGGGCCACTTTGCCCAGCGATGTCAGGATCGTGACACTGAGGTTTTCCTGCAAACGCGGATCGACCGCGGCCCCGAACAGAATCTGGGCATCCTCGTTCACTTGTTTGCCCAGTTCCCGCATCAGAGTCTCGATCTCAAAAAGAGTCAGGGTGTTGCCACCGCAGATATGCACCAGCACATTGCGGGCGCCGGTCTGCATCTGGCCGCGGTCCAGCAGCGGACTCTTGAGGGCCAGGCCGAGGGCTTCCACGGCACGGTTTTCGCCCTTGGCCTGACCATATCCAAAAAGACAGCGGCTGTCGTTGTTCCGCAGGGCCGTGACCAGATCATCCATCCCGATGTGGATCAGGCCGGGCTGCGAGACCAGGCTGGTGACCGCACGCACGCTTTGGCCGATGATTTTATCCGCGAGTTCAAAAGCTTCCTGAACCCCTTTCTTGGGAACCACCAGCTCGCCCATGCGGTCGTTTTCAAAGGTGATCAGGGCATTGGCGTATTTGCGCAGGTCCTGCAGGGCCAGACTGGCCTGGTTGCTGCGGCGGCGGCCTTCAAAGACAAACGGCAGGGTGGCAAAAACGATCACAAAAGCCCCGGCTTCGCGCGCCATCCGGGCAATCACCGGCGCGGCTCCCGAACCGGTGCCGCCTCCCAGACCGACGCAGAGGAAAACCATGTTCCGACCTGCCAGCAGCTGGCGGATTTCCTCCTGCGAAGCCATGGCGGCTTCGGCGCCGAGTTCCGGATCGCCTCCGCAGCCAAGGCCCTGGGTGAGGGATTTCCCCAACTGTACTTTGGTCCCGGCCATGGAGGTGTTCAGGGCCCGGGCATCACAATTCAGACTGACGAGGTCGGCCCCGGACATGCCTTCGAGGGCGATTTTGTCGATGACATTGGTGCCGGAACCGCCGATGCCGATGACGCTGACGGAAAACGGGGCTGTGGCGGCATTGGTATCCGCCGGGTCAAGGTTGAATTGGATCATGGGAACGGATGGGTTGAGGTAGGAGGAGGGAAAGTCACGAAAGTTACTACGAAAACAACCGGGTGCCGCTGAGCACGTTGTCCATCACCGCCTTCATGCGGCCGAACAGGGTGCGCGCCGGGCGCTCGCTTTCCACCCGCTGGGCATAACGAATCAAACCAATGGGAGTGGCATATTGCGGGCTTTCAAAATTGCTGGTGAGGCCGGTCATGGGCGTGAAACTGGAACGCCGCACCGGCACCGCGAAGACTTCCTCCGCCAACTGGTCCAATCCGCGCAGCAGGCTGGTGCCCCCACAGAGGAAGATGCCAGCCGCGACCCGGTCAAGACTGGCCCCGGAGGCGAGAATCCGCTTCCTGACCAGATTGAAGACTTCCTCCATCCGCGCCGCAATCACGCCATTCAGGACTTCCCGGTCCACGTTCACCCCATCGAAGGTCGCATCGCCTTCCAACCGGATGTAATCCTCGCTGCCACCCGCCGCCGGAAGCACGCTGCCATGTTCCACCTTGAGCCGTTCCGCCCGGGAATGCGGGATTTTCAGGACGACCGCCAGGTCATTGGTGATATGATCCCCGCCGACACCGATGGAACCACTGGCCGCAATGGCCCCGTCCTCATACAATACATAATCAGTGGTGCCGCCGCCGATATCCATCAGGAGCGCGCCCTGGCTGCGGGCCTCGCGGTTGAGCACCACCTGCGCTGCCGCGATGGGACCAAACACCACATCCTCCACCTCGAGGGGAAACTCGCGCAGGCAGCGGATGGTGTTTTGCACCCGGTTCCGGATCCCGTGGACAATATGATAGTCCGCCTCCAGCTTGCGGCCCAGCATGCCGACGGGATTCTGCACCTTTTCCTGGCCATCCACCCAGTAGTGGCGGATGATGCGGTGCAGGAAAATATTGTCAGGAGGAATCGCCACATTGCTGGCCTGCTCCTTCACTTCCTCGATGTCGTCTTCCGTGATCTCGCTTTGATCATCGGGAATGCGCAGCACCCCGCGGTTATTGACGCTTTCCAGATGGGGACCGGTGATCGCCAGCCAGACCTTCCGCACCATGACATCGCTGCGGTCCTCGGCCCGCACCAGCGCCTCCTGCAGGCAGGTCTGGGCGGTTTCAAAATCGACAATTTCCCCCTTCCGCACGCCACGGGAAGGAGCCTGCCCGACCCCAAGGATTTTGATCGAGCCATCCGCCTTGGCATCGCCCACGACCACACAGATTTTGTGGGTGCCGATTTCGAGACCGACGAAGATGTTGGATTTGGCCATGGGTGGTGGAACGGAAAATCAATGGGTCCGGCGCGACGGCAAGGCGGCGCGACGGGAAGGGGCGGCCCCGGGTGCCGGTTTGGACGGAGCCTTCAGCGCAGTCGGCGGGGGATCGAAGAAAGTCACGGGCACGTTCCGTTCCAACTGAAGATTTACACTCGCCACCCGGTTCCGGGAAGGACCAACTTTAGTCAGGATGGCATGGAGCCTGGTCAACTGGCGTTCCAGCTTTTCCGGCTGGAAGGTGAACAGGGCATCGGTGTCCATCTGGGCCACCATGGTGAAGCGGTTGGTCAGGTGGATCTGCTCCACCGCCATCGGCTGGGGCCAGGTCTGGAGGCCGATCAATTGAACCAATTGCAAGGCCTGCCTGATGAGGGGGTATTCCACCTGGCGGCCGGGCGTGACCGCGGAGAGATCGGCACAATGAATCACCGGCAGGGCGGTATATTCATTCAACATCACCCCCGCCGGAAACACCACGCCTTCGGCATCCAGCAACAGTCCCCGCGAGTCAAACGCCCGCAGTCCCTGAGCGGCACACGCCAACCAGGCGGCCGGACGGCGCTCTTCCAACCGGACCGAGAGATGATTGGGCAGCCGGCGCTCCACCACGGCTTCCCGGACCTGCGGGAGGGTGAGCAATTGGCGGCGCAGGACACCCAGATCCAGGGCGGTGATATTCTGGTCAGGACGCAAGCCCGTCACGGCCGCCACCTGAGGGGCCGTGATGGCTCCATTGGTCACCAATTCAAATTGTCCCACCGCATAGGTGGTGCTGGTGAGAAAAGCCCGGTCCCACAGGTCGCCGGCCGCGATGACAGCCCACAGGCCCAATCCGGCTCCCGCCGACCACTTCAGCGTCCGCATCATCACCCGGCGGCGGCGCATCACCACCTCCTTGCGCGAAGGCGGGACATTCAAGGCCAGATGGTGCTCCCCGTCCCGATGGCGGAACCGGTGGTTCCCCATCAGGCGGCGGCGGAGTTTACGGAAAAACATAACGGTCAGCGTTGAACTTGGAGCGACAGTTCCAGAATCCTCGCACAAAGCGCGGGGTAATCGATCCCCACGGCCGCCGCCGCTTTCGGCAGCAGACTGGTGGAAGTCATTCCCGGGATGGTATTCACCTCCAGCACATATGGCACATCATCCGCATCCAGCAAGACATCCACCCGGCTGTAAACCTCCACCCCCAACGCCTGATGCGCGGCCAGCGCCGCCGCCTGCACTTGAGCCGTCGTCTCCGCACTCAGATCCGCCGGGCAAAAGTAATCGGAACCACCCGTCCCGCCCATCCAGGGATACTTGTTGGAAATATCGTAAAAGCCCGAACGGGGTTGGATATGGATCACCGGCAGCACCTCGTTCCCCAGAATCCCCACCGTCAGTTCCTTGCCTGAAATGAATGGCTCCACCAACGCCGTCTCCCCGAATTTCGCCAAATCCGCGATGGCCACCCGGATGCCGGCTTCTTCCCGGATGATGTGCACACCCACACTCGACCCTTCACAGAGTGGCTTCATCACCATCGGCAGCGGTATGGTCACGTCGGCCGGACCGGCTCCGGCCAGTGTCAATATCTGATAGGCCGTGGTGGGGACCGCCTGCTCCACAAAGGCCGCCTTGCTGCGGGCCTTGTCAAAGGCCAGCGCACTGCTGGCCGAGCCGGCGCCCGTGTAGGAGACCCCGCGCGATTCCAGCACCGCCTGCAAGCCCCCGTCCTCGCCAAACGTACCGTGGATCACGTTGAAGGCCGCTTCGACCCCTTCCGGCAGTTCAAAATCCCGCCCGGTCACGTCAACCTCCAGCACCTCTGCCCCCAGGCTGCGCAAGGCCGCTGCCACCCCTTTCGCTGTCTCCAGCGAAACCGCCCGCTCCGAGCCGGGACCTCCTTTGAGCAATGCGATGCGGCGTCCAGTCAAGTCCATTTGGCAGGTTCCTTTAATTATTCAAAATTATGATGAAGCATTAAATAGTCAACGTTTCCAAAATTCCAATCGTTTTCGCACCTATTTTCGCACTCCTGAGCATCACGACCCTCTCCCCATACGAAGCCAGCGCAATTTTCCTTCCCCTGACTCTGCCAACCCGGCCAAAAAGGGCTTGCCGCTTCCAGACCGCCCTCCTATTCTGCCGACTCTTACGCCGCCCGGCTGGATCCGTCCCGCCGGGCATTTTTCACGATACGCCCCTACCCTGCCCGCCGCCATGCTCGAGACCCTCCGCAAGCACCACTACATTCTCATGCTGTTCATCGCCATTCTGGTGTGTGTGGCCTTTGTGTTCTTCGGCGATTCTGGCAGCATGAATGGAAACAATCCTGATGCCAAACCCCTCGCCACGGTGGATGGCCAGGATTATTACCGCAATGATCTGGCCCAGATCGACAGCCAACGGGGCATCGTTTACCGGCTGCTCGACCCTTCCAATCAACTGGCCCAGTTCACCGACCCGCTCGCTTTTTACGTCAATACTCTGGGCGGCAACCCCATGATGCGCCGGCCCGCCATCGTGCAACGTTATGGCCCCGGAGGCCGCGATGACATCGATCTCGACTTCTGCATGAACGTCGCCACCCTCCGCGCCGAGGCGAAAAAACTCGGCGTCGAAGTCGACCGGGCCGACCTCGAAAAATTTGTCCAGACAGTAGGCGGGTTCCAGACCAATGGGCAATTTGATCCTGCCAAATACGAAGCCTTCCTTTCCAGCGGCGCCCTGGGAGACCGGGTCAATACCGAACGCCGCCTCTATATCACCCTGCGGGACGTCATGCTCTTCCAGCGCATGAACAAACTCATCGGCGGAACCCTCGCCCCCTCACCGGCGGCCATCAATGCCAGCTACGCCGAAGCCAAACAGAAAACCACCGCCGCCTACGCGCTGGTCGAGAAGGCCAAACAACCGGCCACCGTTCCTGCCGACGAAGCGATTCAAAAATTCTATGACGAGGCCAAGGCCAAGTTCGAAGCCTACACCGCCGATGCCACCAAACCGGCTCCCGACCCGCTGATTCTCTCGGAGGAAAAACGCGCCGTCCGCTACGTCCTGATCAATCTGCCGACCCCTCCTCCTGCCCTTCCCTCTCCCCAGCCGGAAGACACCGCCACCCTCCCTGAAGACCAGAAGAAAGCCAAAGAAGAGGAATTCAAAAAGAAAGTCGAAGAGCATACCGCCGCCATGGTCGCCCGTGCCGAGGCCATGAAAACCTACGAGACCGACCGCAAAGCGCTCCTCACCAAGGCTGATGCCATCAGTTCCGATCTCGCCGCTGAAGAGCGCGGCGCCCGCACGTTTGATGAAATCGTGAAAGCCTCGGGACTGGAAGCGCTCCTTAGCGATTCCTTCACCGCCGCCGCCCCTCCCGAAGACCTGAAAGCGGAGCCCAAACTGGTCACCGAAATCTTCCAGTCTCCCAACGACCCGACCTTGCCCCACACCCTGCAAACCTCCAAAGGTTACGGCATCTTCGAACTGGCCAAAGTGGAACCCCCGGCCCTGCTCCCCTTGGATCAGGTCAAAACCAAAATCAGTGAAAAACTGGCAGCCGACGCCCTGGCCGAGGCCTTGAAAGCGGCCGCGAATACTGCCCGCACCAGCATCGCCGAAGCTGTCAAAGCCGGCAAATCCTTCATCGAAGCAGCCACCGCGGCCGGCCTCACCGCCACCGAAGTTCCGGCCTACACCAAGGACAAGCCCCCTGCCGATATCCCCAACCAGGGAGTCATCACCGAGGCTGCAGCCGAACTGAATCCCGGAGAAATCTCCACTCCCCGCGAAGTGCCGGAAGGCCTCCTCCTCGTCGCCACCCTCAAGCGGGAACTGCCTAAAGACCCCAAGATGGACGAAGACAAAAAGGCCATGGCGAAGGAAATGACCGAAGGCGGGGAAGGCGGATTCCTGCCGACCTACAGCCCGCTTTTCGAGGCCTGGTTCAAGGCCCACCGCAACGAATCCTCCTCCCGGCTGACTCCCGAGGCCTGAGCAGGTCTATCAGCCAAGGCATCTCCGGAACCGCCGGGCGGCCCCCTGCCCTGCGGACCGGCCTAACACCCGATGGCCCGCCACCGGTTAAAAACAAGTTCCCATGCCTTCCGTTCAAGACCTCCTCGACGAAGCCAGTGGCTGTGTGGCGCTGGGGGAACTCGCCGCCGCCGCCGTCCTCTACCGTCAGGCCACGGAACTGGACCCTGCCAACTTTGACGCGTGGCATTCCCTCGGCATGGCCTTGATGCGTGACGGGCAACTCCAGGCCGCTCTCGGCCCGGCCCTCATGGCCACCGACCTCCGGCCCAACGACCTCCTTGCTTGGACCGCTCTGTCCCAGCTTCATGTCCGGATGGGCCAGATCGCCGAAGCAGAGACGGCCAAAGCCAACGCCCGCATCCTCTCCCTCGGCGGCAAAATCGCCCGGGAATAGCCCCGTGCTTCAATCCCGAGGAAGGATCAGGTCCGGCAATGCCCGGGTCTCCTGCTCGAAGTTTCCTTTACGCCCGGCCGCGAGCATCGCGTCCAGATCCGCACGGCAATCCGCCATCTCCGGGGCCAGCCTCAGGTTTGCCAGGATCCGCTGATCGTAGAGGGTCAGAGCCGGGCTGCCCGCCTTGTCCTGCCAATCCATCCCCAGCCGCTGCACCGGGCGTCCGGCGATTTGCCGCAGCTTCAGCAGAATCAGATATCCCGCCGCATCGGTATCCCCAAAATGCCAGCAGGGTAGATGGGCCGGCAACTTCTCCAGCAGGAGGCGCACCGCCAGCGTGGGAAAAGAGGTCGCAAAGACGAGGACATTACGCGACTCATTCGCCGCCGCCAACTGGCGGAAAGTGGTCTTGCTGTTCTCCACGCTCACCAATTCCACCGCCGTGGTCGTGACCCGCACCGCCCGTTCCAGATCGGCCGCCGTGACCTGATCCCCATGCCGCAGCCCTCCGGACTCATGACGCGTCCCATCGGCAAAATGCAGCGTCAGGGGCCCATCAAATAACAGGCGGCTGTTCGACCCCATGATGCCCAGCGTTTCGAGGGTGGCCGGCCGTTGGAAAAACAGGGTCAGCCCCGCCTCCACCACCCGGCGGTTCCGTTCCAGTGCCTTGGAATCCAAGCCCAGGGCCACACTGGCATCCCTCACCAACGTAAACGGGCCCCACTCCCGGGCCGTCAGGGCCCGGAGCAGTTCCAGCAGCTTCCCGGCCGCTTCCGGCTCCTGCCAGCGGAAGGGCCGCAGTCTCCGGCCTTGCCGGAAAGCCTCCAGCACCCTGACACACCCTTCCTCCCAGCCATCGGAAATCAGCACATGCCCCGCCGCCCGCTGCGCCTCCACCACGGCCACCGACCGCGCCCGGCACTCTGCCGGCGGCGTCCTCTGGAACAGGGCCTGCAACCACGCTTCCCCGGCCGCCGGCAGCCGCACCCGTTCAATGAACTTCCGGTAGCGGTGCCGCACCAGCACCAGCCGTCCTTCCTTTTCCAACGCCTCGGCCTCCCGCCCCGCCTGCACCCGTTCCGCGGATCCTGACAAACCAGCGGCATCCAGCAGATCCTCCCAATTCCGCGCCAGGGGAACCCGCCCCGGCTCCACCCGCCGCCCCCGCAGCCGTTGCCAGTCCCGATGGAATGCCTCCAGCCAAACCGGCGGTTTCATGTCAGGATTTCCTGCAGGCGGTCCCGGTCCACCCGGATCACCCAGTTCTCAATGCCCGTGATGGTATCCCGCTCCCACGTCCGCTCCACCCGGCACTGCACGATGGTATCGGCATGCGCCGCCATGGTCGGCAGGCGGTCCTCCGGAAAAGCCATGATCAGCTGCAGCCCAAAGTTCCGCGCCAGGGCCAGGCAGTCATCAATCCGATCCCCCGACAATTTCGAAAACGCCTCATCCATCACCACCAGTCCCAGATTGACCTGCGGCGAGCGCTGCCCCTGGTCATAGACCCGGCGGAAGGCCGCGAGGGTCGCCACAAAAAATGGCGCCTGATTTTCCCCGCCGCTTTGTTTCTTCGCGATCTTGTCCAGATCCGCCGCAGCTTCGTCCCCCCGGCCGGCATGGTGCGCCATCATCCGCCAGTGATGATAGTAGCGGTAATCCAGCGCCCGTTGTGCCCTCGTATCCCCGCCCTGTTCCGCCGCCTCGATCGCCGCCATCAGCTCCGCCTTGGCGCGTTCGATTTCCTCACTGGCCGCGGCATTGAAAAGCCCCATGTCCTCGCCGGAAGGAAGCCCCTTGTCCACCAGCGCCCAGATCGCGGTATGCGACCGGTCGGTGGTGCTGCGGATTTGATAGCGCCATCCACCGATCTCACAATCCATCGCCCGGTTCAATTCCCGTTTGGTCCGCTCCGCTTCTGACAATTTCTCGCGGATCACGTCCAGCACCTGATGCTGCAGCCGTTCCTCCCATTCCCGCCGGGCCTTCTCCGCCTCCTCCCGGAACCGGGGCAGCTCCTGCTCCTCCAACTCCCGGCGGCGCTGGTCATAACGATCGTTGGAAGCATCCCCGATATCAAAAGCATCCCCCAGTTCCGGATGCGCCTCCAGCATGGCCCGCCGCTCCTCATCCCGCCGCCGCTGATGTCCCTCCGCCTCCGCCAGCCGCTGCCGGGCCAGCTCTGCGGCCTGGTCCATCCGTTGCCGCCACGTGCCTGGCTGCGCCAGCGCGGCCTCCAGGCGGGCGGTCACCTCGGACTCGGCGACCCCGGTCACCCGGACGCGGGATTCCTGACAAGTAATCATGAGAGTTTTCTCCTGCTCCCGCAGCGTGCCCAGGGCATCGGCCAGCCCCCGCATTTCCTGCTCCGCCCGCGTCACCCGCTCATCCAGCCGGGCCGCCCGTTCCACCAGTCCGTTCCCTTCGTTTTGCAGCTGCCGCATCCGGCTCACCGCCGCTTCCCGTTCCGGGGTCGCCAACAGCTTGAGGGTTTCCTCCAACATATCCACCTCGCGCTCGGCTTCGGCCAGCCGGCGCAGGTCATTGCTGCCCGGGGGCACCGCAAAATCATTCAGCTGCCAATCCCGGCCCTTGTGCAGCCAGGCATTCCAGTCCTCCCGCCGCCGCCGCTGGGTGGTCAAATCCGTGACCAGTTCCTCCAGTTCCACCTCCCGGGTCTCGCGCAGGCGCCGCAGGCCATTCTCGCCCAAGGTCAGTTCCTTTGCCGGAACCAAGCGCTCCCGGCGCGGCGGATCCTTCAACCATCCGTCCGCCGACAAGGCCCGCGGAAACCGGTCCAGATCCCTGACATGTTTTACCGGCATCACATCCCCCAGGCGCACATCCAGCCAAGCCGAGGCACCCGGATGCGCCGTTTCCAAAAACTGCCGCAGGGAACCCGGCCCGGCCGCCGTGGTGAGGCCCGCCAATTCGTCAGGATGCAGCAGCGGTTCCTCCGGACTGGCCACCCGCTGCGCCGTCTCCCAAGCCGCCGCAAAATCCTCGGGCAGAATCGCCTGCCGGTCCTGGGCCAGCAGTGATTCCAGCAACGGCCACCACTTTTCACCCGCACCCGTCACCTCGACCACCCGCCCCAACGCCACCGCCCGCTGTCCCTTGGCCCGCAGAGCGTCCAGCAGCGGCGAGGCCGCCGCCCGGCCTTCCCGGTAGTGGGCCAGATCCTCACTCAATTGTTTTTCCCGGGCCTCCAGGGTCCTGATGGATCCGGTCAATACCCTGACTTCCTCCGCTCCTTGCGCCAGCAGCCCATCGGCCGTCCGCGCCAGCCGGGAGGAAGCGTCCAGCGCGGCCCCGGTATCGGTTCCCCGCAAAACCGTCAAATCCGGTTCCGCTTCCGCCGGATAGGCCACCCCAAGGTTCTCCCCATGCCGCAGCCACTGCTGCCAGTATTGGGTGCGGCCATGCAGGAAATCCCGGGCGTTCTGGTGCAGCGTCCGCAGTTGTTTCAGATCCGTCCGCGCGGCGGCCAGTTTCTGTTTGGTCTCATCAAGCCGGGAAGCCGCATCGTCCTTGAAAACCTCCCGCTGCACCTCTTCCAGCAAGCCCTGCAGCGCATTCCGCTCCACAATGGCAGCCTCTTTCGCCTCCAGGTTGGCAGCATGATCGGATTGCAGTTTCTCCAGCTTTTCCTCCCGCACCCGCACGCCATCGGCCACCTCCGCGTGGGCCAGCGCCTCCCGCAGATACGACCACAGCCCGGAGTCCTTGCGGGCCTGCTGCTCCATCCCATGATGTCCCGCGATCTTTGTCAGGCGTTCCAATTGCCCGCTCATTTTCTCGAGCCGTTCCTGGGCCCGCCGGTGCGCATCCACGCTGGCCTTCACCGCCTTCACATCCGGCAGCGAAGGCTCCAGCAAAAAGTCCCGGATGAACTTCTCAAAGTTCTCCACCGGCTGGAACGCCATCGCGCTCGGCAGCGTCTTGTTCATCTCCGTCCGCCCAAACCCGAGATGCGCCCGCAGCGCCATCTCATCCAGATAAGTCGCCTGACGGTCCCAGATCTCCGCCCCGATATCCCGCCGCCACCTCACCCGGAATTCATCCTCCGGCAAAAAAGCCACGGTTCCCCCGTCCCCGCCGCCACTGGTCAGGAAGTCCTCTTCCTCCACCCGCCGCGGCACACAAAACCAAGCGGTCTTCGGCTTGGCGGTCGGGCTGTCATACTCGATCCGCGCCCCCCAGGTCTCCCGCCTCACCGATCCATCCGCCGCCTCCGGCCAAGCAAATTCCAGCCCGGCCAGCGTCACCCCGGACGGCCTCAAATAACGTTCCTGCCCATCCCGTCCCACCGTGTTGGTATCGCACAAACAATACCCCCGCAGCGTCCGGCCACTGCCCGCTCCCGCCGCCGCTTTGTTGAACCGGCTGGTCTGTTCCCCCAGCATCACAAACTGGATCAAATCCAACAAGGCACTCTTTCCGGACCCATTCGCCCCCGTGATCAGGGTCAATCCCCGCACATCGATGAACTGCCGGTATCCATACCAGTTCACGGCTAAAATTCGGCTGAGCGTGGCGCGGGGAGTCATTTTGTCCTCCTTCTTCGCGGGGTTCCCATTCATCGGCAAGGCCAGAGGCAAAAACGTGGTTCAACGATCATTCCATCGCATGGGGCCGTCCACGGATCACAGGCTGGCAGAGCATTTTCAGCCCTGCCTGCCGGGATCGTGAAACCGGACCCGCCCAAGCTCAGAGAGCGGCCACCGCAGGATGGCGCGCCGCCAGGATCCCGGCCGTTTTCTCCAGCCAGGCTTGATCCGGGGCAGCATATGGGCGGAACGTTTCGAGAGTGCCGTCGTGCTCGTTGTAGAAGAGCGCCCGGTGCAGCCCGAGATTTCCGGCGGCCGGCGAGTCGATCAGGCTGGCGGAATCGTTGGCGCTCATCTGGAAAACAACCCGCATTTCGAATTCCGTCAGGGCCTTGCGGCTGATGCTGCGGTTGACGTTGTTGAAGGTATCGAGGGAGACCAGCAGATGGATGCCATGGCTGCTGCCTTCGGTGATCAGTTCATTGAACTGCGCCCCGGGACTGGCGGTGCTTTCGCTGTCCATGGAGAAGCTGAAGTCATCCTCCTGGCGGAGCTTCTTGAAGCGGTGCAATCCGTGAATGAAGACGTAGGTTGTGGGCGCGGCCTGACTGCCATCCACCGCCCGGGCCTTGAGGTCCTCACTGAGCGTGCCGATGGCCGCCGCGGCCTCGTTGGGCCGGACCAGGGACAGCCCTGGCACCGCCACCGCAAGTTGATCGATGAACTCCGCCTCGGGCGTGCCGGGCGTGGCACTGTGGAAGAAGACAAACCGGGCGCTGCCGGCGGGATACTGCGCGGAGAGTGCCAGCAGGGAAAGGCCCAGCATGGTGAGGGACGCCTCCTCCCTCTGGCCCACCACCAACAGGTGTTGGCCACTCTGGCGGTGGAAGACAGCTTCGGTCGGCCCCTTGATGGCATTGGGAGCGCCCAGCCAGCAGCGGCCCGCCGCCGGAGCAGTGGGAGGGGCGGCATCCAGCACCTTGCGCAGCAAGGCATTGCCTAGCAGGTCCGCCGGGGCGTTGCCCTCGAAAACGATTGGCGCCATCTGGGCCTTGTCGGACTTCACCGCGAGGTCGTGGATTTGATCCAACAGGCGGTCGCGCTCGTCATCCGGCAACCACACCACCTGGAAGGGACTGTTCCCTTCCACCGATCCGGCGGCGTCGTTGTAGATCCCTTCCCCGGGACGGGAGAGGAGGCGCGGGGCGGCATTGTTGTCGTCCATGATCAGATAGGCATCGGCCTCGTTGCACTGCAGGGCGACGCGGATGCTCATCTGGCCGAGAGTGGCCCGGGCCAGCGAGTAGGCCCCGCCGAGGGTTTGCGAACCCAGCAGGACGTGGATTCCGAAGGCCCGGCCCTGACGGACGATCCGGTCGAGCAGCAGCGAGGCCGTCTGGGCGATGGGATCGTCATCGACAAAGAACTCCTGGAATTCATCAATGATCAGCAGGGTCCGCGGCATCGGTTCGGTGGCGCCACTGCGTTGGTAGCCGGCGAGGTCCTGCACATTGAGCTGACGGAAGCGGTCGCCGCGGCGTTTCAATTCCTCATCCAGCCGGTGCAGCACACTGAGGGCAAACTCGCGGTCACTCTCAATCGCGACCACCCGGGCATGCGGCAGTTTTTTGTTGGCGTAGCATTTAAACTCCACGCCCTTCTTGAAGTCGATCAGATAGAACTCGACCTGATCCGGGCTGCAGGTCAGCGCCAGATTGGTGATGATCACATGGAAGAGGGTGGATTTCCCCGACCCGGTTTTCCCGGCGAACAGCGCGTGCTGGCGGGTGCCCTTGCCGATGGCCAGCATCTGGTGTTTGACCGCGCCGGTCCGGCCGATCGCGATGCGGAGTTCGTTGGTGGTGTCTCCCTTCCAGTAGTCCTCCGGCACCGGCGAAATCTGGGAGAAGGGCACTTCCACGCGGCCGGAATCGATGCTGGCTTTGCCAATGCGGTGCAGCAGGGCCAAAGCCTGCTCGGCGGGCGGCGGCGATTCCGGGGTGAGGGTCAGCCCGGACATTCTGAGACCCCGCAGTTCCCAGGCCTTGTTCACATAACGCAGCGCCACCCGGTTGGGGCCGGTATCGTTGCTGGTAAACCCATCCGGCTGGGGCGCCCGGAGGTCGGTGTGCATCAGGGTGAACACCCCGCAACGCGGACCACTGGACACGATGCTTTCCAAACGCTTCACCGCAGACTCACTGAAGTTGGCCGGGAAGTCGGCGATGACAAGGAAGTGGTATTTTTCAGCGACCACTCCGGCCTGGTTGTTATACTCCGTAATGCTTTCGAACTCATTGCGCAGATACATCTGGATGACCTTCTCAATGTGGCCACTAAGGATGCCGAGGCGTTCCTCGATCTGTTCCCGCTGGGTCCAGATGCGGTGGTTGATCAGGCTGTCCTCGTAGTCCGAGAGGTGCATCAATCCGCCAAAGTTTTGCCCCAGACCGACCGGATCAATGATGTTGAAGGAAGCCTTCCCGGGCCGGCTCGCGGCCAGCAGGCGGAGGATGATGTTGTTGAGAACTTCGGCGACCGGACCCTGGGCGGCCCCTTCCGATTGCAGAAGCAGCGATCCCTGCGCCGGAAAGGAAAGGGTCAGTGGTAGGTCGAAGGTGGCGGGCCCGGGAATTACGAAACGGGCAGTGTGAGGACGGGATCCGGCATGGGCCGCGAGGTCCACGGTCATGTGCGCGAAAGGCAAGGCGACTGGAGCCGCGACGGGCGGCGTCCACGTGTCGGCGGTCAACTCCGGCCACGCCGGAGCCAGCGGTTCGGCAGCCGCACGGATGGTGGCCAGTTCCTTAAGCACCGGCGGCACGGTCTTCCGCCAGGTCGATTCGAGGGCTTCCCAACGGACGGCGTCAGCCGCGGTGAGTTCTGCGTTTTCGGCAGCGTGTTTCGCATTCAGGGCCTCACGGCGGGCATTGAATTTCGCCTCACATTCCGCGCTTTCGGCGCTGTGGGCAGTTTCGAGGACGCGCCGTTTGGCATCCACCGTCGCTTCATTGCGCGCCGCCAGACGGGGGACCTGAGCCTTGATTTTCTGCTGCGCGGCGGCGGCAAAATCGGTATCCACCGCAGCCACTCCACCCCACTGGGACTGGATTTCCCCGGCGACGCGTTCCTGCTCGACTTTGAGCCGGGCGTGCTCGGACTCCACCGCTTCCTTCGCCTCCTTCTGGAGCCGCGCACAAGTCGCCGCGGCTTGCTGAATCCCGTCCGCAATTTCCTTGGCGGCAGGCCGGGCACCATTCATGGCCGGAAGATAAACGGCCGCGACCGCCACCAACGCCGCGAGCGCCACCGCTCCGGCGAGGCGGGCATTCTCCCCGGCAAAACCGAGGGATCCCGCAAAAAGCACTGCTCCGATCACGATCAGAATCACCAGCACTGCCGGGGTCAGGATACTGAAGAAACGGGGCACCGGACGCTGCCGGTAAGCCGTGAGTTGTTCGGTCAGGAGCGGCAATTGCTGTTCCACTCCGGCAAGGGCGGCATCGGAATCCAGGACGGGGCTGGCAGCGTCGACCGGCCCCGGGGCGGCCAGCATCTGGCGGAAACCCGCGCTGCCATTGAATGCCTGATACGCCCGGCGGCGCAGGCGTTCCAGCATCAACTCCGCCGCCCCCAGACGGGCCTGGCGGGCGGTGTATTGCTCCAGCACCTGACCGGCCTGACCGGTCAGGGCGCGCTCCTTGGAAAGTTTCTGCCGCTGGAGTCCGCCCAGCCATTGCGCCCGGGCAGCCTCGATCCGGCGTGGCATGTCCCGCTGGCTGTTGCGTTCCGCTTTCTCAATCCGGAACATGCGCTGCTCGTGGTGGCGGCGCGTTTGATCCCAACGGCCCAGCCAAGTGGCATCGATGGCCCCGGCTTCCTTGGCAAACTGTTGGTCAAAAGCGGCGACCGCTTCCCCCTGACGCCGCTCCAGGGTGAGCCGGCGGGTGCGGGCTTCCTTCAGGAGGACTTCCTCCCCGGCGGCAAGTTCGGACAGGGTGCCGCCGAGACGCTCAAGGAGGCTGGTGGTGTGGGCGACGGTCAGGTCCACCGGTGAAGAGTTATTCGCAGTCATTTTTGATTTTTCGGAGCAGTATTTCCATGTGGCCCATGGCATCACGGGCCTGGGAGACCAGTTCCGGCAGAGGTTCGACAAAGGTATGGCCAAATTGCTGGCTTTTGGCATCGCGCCATTGTTCGCGCGCCCGTTCCCAGGCGACCAGGAGATCGCGGGTGCAACTTTCAAGATTGGTGGCGGCGGCACTCATGGTTCGGAGGGAGGGGGTGAGGCTTCGGTGCCGGTCGGGGCCGACAGGCTGCCGGCCCGGCTTTCGGCATAGGCTTCCAGGGTCATCTCGGCCTGGTGCAGCCAGGCGGAGGCTTTGGGCAAATTGTGCATCAAATGATCCCGGACACTTTCCAGCCGGCGCATGTGCGGCCCCAGCGCGGTTTCAATCTCCCGGGACCAGCGTTTGGCCATTTTCAGCTTCTCCTGGGCATGGGCGAGGGCCCGTTCTGCTTTGCGCACCGCCTCCTCATGGCGGGTGCTGCGGTCCACCAGGGCGGACAGCCGCACCGTCATCAGTTCCGCCCGGGCGCGCTCCAGCACCCGGGTCCATTGCCGGATCTGGCCTTCCCAGTGCAACCGGCAGTCCCCCTGCACCCATTGGCGCAGCCGCACCGCCTCCTCCAGCGCCATGTCCACGGCTCGCCGGGACTTGGACTGATACACGATAAAGGCGGCCCGCAGCGTCTCGAGCGCCTCCACCGATTTGACCTGGGCTTGTTCCGCCATAACTGCTACCGCTGGTCAAGGTATTCCTCGATCCGGGCTGCCTTGCGCAGCAGGAAGGGGGTGTGCTTCTCGGAAACTTCCATGAATTTCTTCAGCGCCTTCATGGTGACCACGAAATCCTCGGAAAACTTCTCCTGCTCCTGATCCTGCCACGAGGCGGTCAGGGCGTTGAACCGGGCATGCAGCGCCGCCGCCCGTACCTGCACATCGTCATTGAAGCGCTTCAGCTCCTTGGCGAAGCGCCGCACCTCTTCGGGATCCATGATTGCCTGAGCCATAAAAGTAAAAAGGAAGGTTAAAGATGGGTAAATCAGCCGCACCGGGGAAAGCAGTGTAGCGGGCGTGGCGGCAGGTTCAATATGTGAATTCAGCAGAAAACGAGAGGCCTCCCGCGGGTATTTCGCCTCCGGAACCAGACCGTAACCCGTGACACCCGGGCGGACGCTAGAGGGGGCCACATTAAAAAAGGCTTGAATCCCGGGCGTATTTGCGGAACCGCCGTTTATCCTGAAAACCGCGATGCATCTGTACAGAAGGCCACAAAGGGCACAGAAAGAACCACTTGTGACTCAACGCCGATTCACCTGCAGGGTGAGGCCATCCGAGGCAACTTTTTCCAGGGAAGTGCCTGATGCGGAGCCCTTTGTGCCCTTCTGTTCAAATTTCCATCCCTCCGGACCCCGCGCCGCCCCGGATTTTCCCCTTCGGCCCCGCCCGGCAGCCATGGAGACGTCCGGTTGCCAAGGCACGAATTCTGCGACGGCTTGCGCCCATGCCCGTTTCCCTGACTCAGTTCCCCATTCCAGGTTCGCTGCTGATCCGCCATGCCGGCGATCAGGTGACATTTTCCCTGCACCCCGGCACCGCCACCGCGGGCGGGGCCTTTCTCCGCACCAATCTCCGGCAGGTGGCCCGGCACCGGGCGGAACTGATTGCCGCGGTGGAGGAAGGCTGCCCTCCCCCAGGCCTCGACTGGGAGGATTTGTCCATGGCGCCGGATGGCACCGGAGGCTGGTCGCTCACCCTGCCCTTGCCGGACGTGGGATCCTTTGAAGCCAAGGCCTACCTGCTCCCGGACGAATTCTCCCCGCCGGTGTGGCCGGGGGCCGAGGGCAATGTCATGATCAAAGTGGAACCCGCTTGGACGGTGGCGGAAAACTCCATCTATGCCGCCTTTCCGCGGCTCTTCCGGGACAACGCCGGAGACGTGCCGGAGGCCTCGCTGAAAACGCTGGATGACGCCGGTTACACCGTGATCCCGCCCACCGGCACCTTCCGCTCCGTGACCGCGCGGCTGGATCACATCATCCGCGACATGGGCTTCGGCATTGTCCTGCTCCTCCCGCCCTTCCCGGTGCCCTCCACCCATGCGCGCATGGGGCGGTATGGCAGTCCTTTTGCCGCGCTGGATTTTTACAATGTGGACCCGTCCCTCGCCGAGTTCGATGCCCGGACCACCCCGCTCCAGCAGTTCCGCGAACTGGCGGATGGCATCCATGCCCGGGGCGCCCGGCTCTTCATCGATATCCCCATCAACCACACCGGCTGGGCTTCGCAATTGCAGGGGCACCATCCCGAATGGTTTGTCAGGAACGAGGACGGCACCTTCCACTCGCCGGGAGCCTGGGGCGTGGTCTGGGCGGACCTGGTGAAGCTGGACTATCATCACCGCGGCCTGTGGCGGGAAATGGCGGAGGTGTTCCTCTACTGGTGCCGTCAGGGCGTGGACGGCTTCCGCTGCGATGCCGGTTATTTCATCCCCCAGCCGGTCTGGCGTTACATCACCGCCAAGGTGCGCCACGAATTCCCCGACACCATTTTCCTCCTCGAAGGCCTCGGCGGACCGATCCCCGTCATGCTGGAGCTCCTCACCGAAGGCGGCCTGAACTGGGCCTACAGCGAGCTGTTCCAGAATGAAAGCCGCGGCGCCATGGATTGGTATCTGCCCCAGGCCATCGCCCAGTCGAAATGTCAGGGCTACCAGGTCAACTTCGCGGAAACCCACGACAATGCGCGGCTCGCCGCCACTTCCCCTGCCTGGGCCCGGCTGCGCACCGCCGTGGCCGCCTTGTGCAGCCCCGCGGGCGGCTGGGGCCTCACCTGCGGGGCCGAGTGGTTCGCCACCGAACAAATCCGGGTGCACGGCGCGACCTCCCTCGCGGAAGGCGCGGCGGAAAATCAAACCGCTGCCATCGCCGCCCTCCAACGGCTCCTCAAACAACCGGCCTTTGCCGCCGGGGCCACCCTGCAACTGGTCACCAGCAGCAGCGGGTCCGGCGTGGCCCTGCGGCGCGTTTCCCTGGATGGAGCGCAGTCCCTCCTCATCCTGATGAATCTGGAAACCACCACGCCCGCCGAGGTCACCTGGCCGGCGGCGGATTTCCCCTCGGGCTCCCTCGTGGCCGTGGCCTGCGGCACGCCGCCGGCTGCCCTGGGCTGGGGGGATGGCACCGGTTATGCCGAGCTCGCGCCCGGCACCGTGGCCGTGCTGGCTGCGGCTCCCCTGACCGATCCCCCGGTTCCCGCCATCATCGTGCAACAGACCGCCGCGCTCGCCCAGCAGGTCGCCGTCTGGCTGAAGGTCCCCGCCGACCGGCCGGTGCCCGCCGCCGCCGCCTTGCCCGACCATCCGGCGGCTTTTTGCAAGACCCTCTCCGGCCTGCCCTTTGCCCCGGTCACCGTGGTCACCTGGCCCCGCGACCAACGGCGGGAAGTGGTCTGGCTCCCTGGCGATCTGCTGCTCCTGACCGCTCCGGAGCCGTTCCGTTATTCGGTGCAAGCCGGAGGCCAGCCTTGGGCGGAAGGCCACAGCCTGCCCGGCGCGGCAGGGCATTTCAGCCTCGTGCCACGGCCGGACGACCGCACCGGCCCCGCCTCGGTGCTGCTGCGCCTGCCCGGCCAACGCGGCACCGTCCCGCTCCTGCTGCCCGCGGCCCTGACCGATCCCTCCGCCACCGCCCACGGCCCGCAGATCCGGGACGAACCGGACCTGCACCTCGTCCTCACCAATGGCACCGGCGCCATGGCCCACCTGCGGGCGGCGTGGGGCACCGTGCGCACCCAGTATGACGCCCTGCTCGCGGCCAATCCCCATCCGGACTTCCCGGTGGACCGCCGCATGGTCCTGACCCGCTGCCGGGCCTGGCTGGTGCGTCGCGGATTCTCCACGGAAGTCAGCGCCCTCTGGACGGAACAGGTGCGCCTCGTTTCCGGCCAGACCGCCCTCTGGACCTTCCGCCTGCCCTGCGGGGACGGCCACTGGATCCACCTCACCGCCACCGTGCACCTGACCGCTGGACAGGATGCCGTGAGCGTCACCTTCGAACGCGCCCCCGGCGATGATGCCGGCCCCGTCACCCTGATCCTCCGTCCCGACGTGGAAGACCGGGGATTCCATGAAAAATGGCACCTGCCGGTGGACCAGGTGAGCGCCCTCGACGCAACCCTGACTATCCGGCCGGACCGCTTCTCCATGCCCTGCCAGCAAGGCCAGCTCCAGGTTTCCGTCCCCAGCTCCACTTTCGTCAGGGAACCGGAACGCCTCACCGTGGAGCACCCCGTCGATGCCTCGCGGGGCCTTGGCAAATACTCGGATCTGTTCAGTCCCGGCTATTTCACCCTGCCCCTCAACGCCGCCACCCCTGTGGTCCTGGCCGCCGGATTTGACCGCCCGGGCAGTCTCCCTGCCCTCGTGGCCCCGGCCCCGGCGGATGTCGCTTCCCGCCACTTCACCCTGCTGGATGCCGTGCGCCAGTTCATCGTGAAACGCGATGACTCCCTCACCGTGATCGCCGGCTACCCGTGGTTCCTCGATTGGGGCCGCGATACCCTGATCTGCCTGCGGGGCATCGCTGCCGCCGGGGAATTGGCCGCTGTCCGGGACATCCTCAAGACCTTCGCCCGCTATGAGAAGGACGGCACCCTGCCCAACATGATCCGGGGCCATGACGACTCCAACCGCGACACCTCGGACGCCCCGCTCTGGTTCTTCACCAGCGTGGCCGATCTGCTGCAACGGGAAGGCCACGACGGCTTCCTCGATGAAACCGCCGGCGACCGCACCGTGCGTCAGGTCCTGATTTCGCTGGGCCATGGGTATGTCAGGGGCACCCCCAACGGCATCGCCATGGATGCGGAGAGCGGGCTCATCTACAGTCCCTCCCACTTCACCTGGATGGACACCAACTACCCCGCCGGCACCCCCCGCCAAGGGTATCCGGTCTCCATCCAAGCCCTCTGGTTTGCCGCCCTCCAGCTGCTCTCCCGCATTGACGGGGATCCGCAGTGGCCCCTCCTCGCCGCCCAGGTCCAGGAATCGATCCTCACCTATTTCACCCGCCCCGGCCAACCCTGGCTGAGCGACTGCCTGCATGGCAGCCCCGGGCAAAACGCCCGGCAATGCATTGCCGATGACCATCTGCGGCCCAACCAGCTCATGGCCGTCACCCTCGGCGCCGTCACCGATCCCGTGCTCAGTGCCGGCATCATCGAGGCCTGCACGGAACTCCTCATTCCCGGAGCCATCCGCACCCTCGCCGACCGCCCCGTCGCCTTCCCCCTCCCGGTAGAGCGCCTCGGGCAGCTGCTCAACGATCCCCAGCATCCCTTCTGGCCGCATTATGAAGGCGACGAGGACACCCGCCGCAAACCCGCCTATCACAATGGCACCGCCTGGCCCTGGCCCATGCCCATGCTCGCCGAGGCCATGCTCATGCTCTACGGCCCCGCCGCCAAAGCCCGCGCCGCCGGCATGCTGGCCTCCTCCCTGCCCCTCTTCCAACACTTCTCCCTCGGCTCCCTCGAGGAAGTCATCGACGGCGGCTACCCCCACACCCCGCGCGGCTGCGGCTCCCAGGCCTGGTCCATCACCGAATGGGTCCGCCTCCGCCAGCTGCTGGAGGATTGAAGCCAGCGCCAGGCCTTGCACGGGGAAGGCCGGGCCGAGTCCCTTCCATCACGGTTTTCCCCGGGACTGCGCCCGATGATAACCCTGGTCCATCGGCGTTTCCGGGGATTGGGAGAGCAGCTTCATGGTTGGAGCGGCGGCGATACCGAAGGAAGCAAAAGCGGATCGCGAAAAATACCGGCGCGAAGACCGCGCCGATCCTCCATCCCTGGTCCGCAGGAACGAGGAGAATACCGTCCAGAGCATAAGTAGGATGGGCCTCGGTATAAGCCCGCGCCACGGGATAGATGCCAAATAGAAATAAAGCGTAGATGACAGAGTAGGTGCCGAGCACCGCGAGCAGCAGCAGGAGAAACCATGGCCATGAACGGACCATGCGAGGAGGATAGAACGCGAGCCATGCCGGAACGCCTATCCCTAGCGCGGCTATCGCCCACAAGGAAATGTCAGAAATGGTCTCGAAGTCCATGCCTCGTAATTTGAGTGGGAATTTGAATTCAAGGCCCGCCAGCATGACAACTGAACGATGAGCGCGTGCCCCCTTGCCAGCGGGGGCCAACGGCGATCTCGGGGTTTGGTTTGTAGTTATGGGAAAACATCGGAAAAGAAGGGCTGATAGGGGTTGTCACGGCGCGGATTTTTCTGCCTTCATTGTGCGGCAATCAAGCTTCGTCGTATTGTCAGCTCCCATCTCAGTGAATGCTGCAGTGATACGATCCCACGTCTTCATCACGCTGCCGGGCTTCTCAGTGAGTCGAACCGCGAACGCTCGTCCACGATCCGTCAAAAATATTTTCTTTCCGACTCTCTCAATCAATCCCTTGGACTCAGTCCAGTTCAAGGATGACGACAATTCCTTTTGGGTTGGAACTGCATGATTTATTCCGTCGGCAACGGCTTCGATGTCCCGAAGGCATACTTCGTCGCTCATCGTAGCCGCTGAGGCTGCGTAGAAGATCCAAGAATATGTTTCGGCCTCGGTCATTACTTGAAGAACGACGATTAAGGTGAGGCACGGAGCGCAGCGGAGTTGTCTCCACCGCCTTGTCCGGCTTTGCTGTTGCTTTGGTTTCTGAAGAGTTTGTGGATAGTTCCGTCTTGAGACATGAACTTGCAACTTCCATCACCCCAGGTCCCCAAAGGAGCCCCGTATGGATCTGCAAATGCGGAGTGACATAAGATGCTGCGAGTTCGGGAGAACTTTGTCATTTGGAAATCGAGTCTTCGCAACGGCTTTCGTGGGGGGGCTGATTCAATTTGCCACAGGTGTTCCTGCGGTGGCGAAAGCGAAATATCTCTCCCAGAGCTTTTGATCAAGCCATCCTCCTGTCCAAGTAACCAGGCCGCACACAAGACCGGTCAGCATTGGTGCCTCAGCCGTGGGAATTGGATTGTCGAGCCAGAGCAATGACGGAATCGCCGCTCCGAGGATAAAACCTGAAATCAGTAGGAGTGTCGGTATGAACGACGTAATCGACCTGTAGTAGCGCCGACGAATCAATGCAGTAGCGATCAGTTTATCCGGCGTGACTGTAGCACCAAGTATTTCAGTGGGAGCAGGCCCGGACAGCGCCCTGACAAGATGACGAATCAACAAGATTGAACCCGCGCCGACAGCGGCAGGCATGACTGACTCAGCAACAGTTAACATTTCAGTGGGTTGCTGGAAGGATCAATTTATTTCGTTTTTGAATTTTTGAGTTAATAATTCGTAAATTGGATGTTTCATCTGCTCAGAGATCAGTGTGTAAAAAGTAACTCGATCGCTCGCAGCACCTCCAATTTCCGTTTTCACATACGTCTGCTTTATCCCGTCGGGATTTGTCTCATCAGAAACATAAATCTCCAAATCTTTTTCTCCAAATTGAGAAAAGATGGAAGTATCGGCGGCTAGGGCGGCAATCATTTTGCCCCTCGATCCACCAACTGCAGACTCGATTTTGCCCGCGAGATCTTCCTTGAGATTATTCGATGGATCTAATTTGCTAATAGCGAAATAGACGTCTCCTTCCGGCCTCTTAACTAGTTTTGCATTTTTGGCAAGGTCGGCAGCTAAGGCATACGATGCTTCCTTTACTATTCCTTCGATCAAGAGCGCATCATTCGGACTTAATTTCAGAGCTTTTTGCACCGCGATAGACAAGGAAAACGAGTTCTGCCAAAACAGCATATTTTTTGGGACCAGAGAGGCAGCCAATTCTGCGGCATCGTCAACATTATCATTTTTAGTTGCCGTCGTTTCCTGCGTGCCCACGTCGATTTTGGCACTTCCCGGATCTTCAGAAAGAGCAGGGGCCACAACAATAAGGCTGCGGCTAACGCCTGCACTTGAACCAGTCACCGCGTCCTGACGAAACCACAGGACTAAGAGGATAATAGCAATGAGAAGAGAGAAAAGGACGAGTAGTCCGGATTTTTTGCTCATGGGGACTTGTGCACTGGTTGTCGTAAGATATGCGATATTTTATCCATCCGCTATGGAAATATGCCCCCCGCAGCCGTGCCTCGGCCTGCGAGATATGCCAGCCCCGGGCGCGACTTAACGTTGGTTAAATCCAGTTCAAACCGGATGATCCCGGACGATGCCGGGCGAACCGGGGACGGCCTTCCGTGACAGGAAGACCGTTTTGCGTTCCAGCTTGCCGCACTGGCCCGTCATGGGTCTGACGCACTGGCCGCATAGCCTGAAACCCATGGAAACCGACCCTACCAACCCGATCCCGGCGGAAGACGCCGCCCTGCCCTTTGATGAGCTTAGCCCGGAACACGCCGGGTTACTGGCATCGTGGAAGTCAGGCGACCAGACCGGGAACAAACCCGCTGCCACGGCAGCCGCTGCCGCCATCGCCGAGGATGCGGAGGCGGATGATCCTGACAATCAGGAGGAAGACGAAAACGCAGATGACCACGACGCCGGAGCCGCCGCCGAATCCGAAATTCCCGCCGAGGAAGGCGAAGGCGAAGAGGAGGAATTCGATGAAGGCGGTTGAGTTTCCGGCAGGGTCGCAGGCGGGGAGGGCGCGGGTCTGCAAATTCGCGCTCCTTTTTCCATCCCACGGCGGGTGCATGGCCCCAACACAAAACCCGCCCTCCCACGGAGGGGAGGACGGGCCTGGGGTGAGGGCTCCGCAAGGGAGCGGGGGAGGGGGCTGGCCGGGGTCAGTTCACGCGGATGGTGGCGATTTCGGTCCAGGGACTGGGGCCGCGGGAACCGATGGCGCGGACGCGCACGCTGAAGTAGCGGCCGACGGCGAGATCGCTGAAGATCTTGGTGACGCGGGCTTCCGGGACGAGGACGAGTGTGTCCCAAAGGTTGGGGTCGGGGTTCTCGCCGCCAACCATGGCCTGGACTTCGTAGTAATGTTTGTTGGCGACGGCACTCCACCGGACTTCGACCTTGCCTTCATACGGCAGGTTCTTCATGGCCAGGCGGGTGGGGGCCGGCAGGAGCTTCGGTCCTCCGGGGGTGCGGCGCAGCTCCCAGCCGGCGCTGAGGAGGGCTTCCTCACGGCGCTCCACCGCTTCACAGGCGATGGCGATATTCCGCATGATGTTTTCGGCGTTCAGGACTTCAAGATCCCGGGCGGAGCGGGCGGCCTTGGCGACCTGCTCGGCGGTAGTGACGTCATCGATGGAACCCACGAGGGCGCCTTCGGTGGCGAGCAGGACGGCTTCCCCGTTTTCGAAGTCAGGGTAGTTCAGGTTTCCCTTCAGGCCTCCTCCGACAGTGCGGATGAGGGTGGCGAGGGCAGCCGGGGTCATGGGGAACGCCAGCTTGATAACGCCCTGGGCGGGGGCTCTGGAGAACGAGCGCAGGTCCCGCCATTTACGCCAACACGGCCCAGAAAAGTGGATTAGGGGGGCTTGGCTGGCCGATACTGCCCCTAAGACCCCCCGTGCCCGGCGACCGGTCCCTTCCCCTGGGGATAATCGACACCCCCGTTTTTTCCCTATCGGGAGGTTTCTCTGGCATCTCTGCGGCATTCCATTCACCATACCGGTAATCCCGCACCAAATCCCGCACCAAATCCCTGCCCCTATCCCATGATTCCGTATTCCCCCGACATTCCCGCTGGAGACAAGGTTGAGCAAGCTCCTACAATCCTGTCGGTGAATCAGTAGTTAGGCCACTTTCGAGCATGACAACCATTTTCCAAAAGATTGATTTGCATGTCGTCACGATGCTGCTCTTGCTTTTGGTGGGCGCAGTCTTCCTCCTCATCTGCCTTGGGTGCTGATTGTTTTGGCAGTCATTCCGCAAGGGAGGATTTTTACACGCACGTTGCATGACTACCCCCGATTCAAGCGTCCAGCCGCAGGTTATTTGATTGCGAATGAGGCAGTCGTTGCCATCGCGGTTGTCATCTGCGTTGGGTTCTGGCACTTTTTTGGTAGGACTTGATCATGACGACATCGTGGCCAAGCGCTGCAGCGAACGGCGGCAGCGCATGACGGTTGCAAGCGGCGGGCTTCGTGGCCAGTGTCCCTGAGGATGGGCCGTTCGCCCAACCCCACGCGCCACTCGTGATGCACACTAACCTTCGCCTTATCCATACGGCACACCCGGAGGACTACTCGGACAGCGTGGTGCAGCAGTTGCGTGATTGTGTTTCCGGAGCGCCCGGAGTCGTTGCGGTCACAGACATCAGCAGGCCCAGCCGTGGTGGTTACTCTGTGAGCTTTGACAGGAGCAGTGACCTCTTCGACGCGATGATTGCACACATTTCCGCCGCTGGATACAGTGCGGTTCTATGACGTAGACACTTCCACCCAAGCCATGACAAACAGCATTCACGACCAACGAATGGACCGATCCGAGTCATATTCGAAAAGGGCCGGACCAAGCTCCACTTCGGCATCGTAACATCCGAGCTATCGGAACCATTCGCTGTCGGCCATGCTTTGCGTAACTATAACCCGCCACCCCGTTTCGACGCTCACCCCCGCCCCGCCGGTCGGCACAGCTTAGACGTTAGTCTGCGGCACACGTTTAGCCATGAGTCATCCCTACATCGAGTTTGAGCAGACGCCACTCTGGAAGGCGATTGATGCGGCGGTTGCAGAGTTGGAACGGAATCGGGACGTGAAGCGGACTTGCAGTCCGACCCTGAGCATCGGCAGAGCACCGGCGGGGCATCGTCAAGAGCATCGGCAAGAGCATCGGCAAGAGCATCGGCAAGAGCATCGGCAAGAGCATCGGCAAGAGC
>JAZKDC010000001.1:0-161998 GCA_040387795.1 Verrucomicrobiota bacterium | reverse complement strand
ACCGGCGGGGTTAGCGGCCGGGGTTGCCGGGGCGGACTGCAAGTCCGCGCTCCTTTTTTCCCGCCACGGCAGACACGAAGCTCCCCAACGCCGCACCGGCCCTCCCTGAAGGGCGGACGGACCTGGGGTCAGGGCTCCGCGCTGGAGCGGGGGATGGCGGTTTTGGTCCGGTGCTCCCACTGTTGGCGCTGCCGGATCGGCTGAGAAGCCGGCCCCGGCACGGGACTTATCCGGGACGGCGCAAGGTGGGTTCGCGCTTCCAGATCCTGCCGGATTTAGCGGCGGTGATGAAGGTGCGGACCGGTTTTCCTTCTGCCAGGGAAATGAGGCCCTCGTCCTTTTTCACGCCGGCTTGGTCCAGCAGCGGTTGGCTTCCGGGGGTGTGACCGATCACCTTCAAGTGCGCGAAAGCATCGCTGACCCAGTCCACCGCCGCCGCCTGGGTGGCCAGATCCGTGGCTCCGGCTTCCGCCAGGAGCACGACCACGGCATCGAAGAAGATGGAAGGGGCCGAGGAGAGGGGGAAGTCCGCCTCCAACAGATTCCCCTCACTATCGGTAGCCCCGCCCACTTTAGGAGCGACCACGACCAGCACGGCCTTCTCTGCTTTCGCGCTCTTGCGGAGATCCGCCAGCAGACCGGCCGGGAAACCGTCGGCGAGCAGCACCCCTATCTTGCGGCCCTGCAGGGTGGGCTGGGCCTTGGCCAGCAGGCTGAGCGCGGGGGAAGGAGGGAGGTCCCGGGGCGGCACGGCGGGCGTGATGGTTCCGGCTTTCTCCTGCATGCCAAGGGCGGCGGCGACCTGGTCGTGCAACCCCGGATCGATGTTGGCGAGGTGCCCCAGCATGCGCAGGCGGATCGCCTTGCCCTCGACATGCGCCAGCTCAAACGCAAAGGCACTGACAATGTGGGCCTGCTCCGGCGGCAGCATCGACCGGAAGAAGAGACGCGCCTGGGAATAGTGGTCCGAGAAGGTCAGGGAACGTTTGCGCTCTTTGAGGCCGTCCATCGGTTCCGCGTAACTGGTGAAACCGCGGGTGGGGTTTTCCCGGGGGGTGCCCTGAACGGAGTTCGGCTCATAGTTGACGCGGCCTTTCGGCACCTGCATCTGGCGCAGGCCATCGCGCTGGAAGTTCTGCATGGGGCAGCCCCGGGGCGCATTGATGGGGATCTGATGGAAGTTGGGACCGCCCAGCCGGCTGAGCTGGGTGTCCTGATAGGAATGCAGCCGGCCCTGCAGCAACGGGTCGTTGGAGAAGTCAATCCCTGGCACAATATTGGTGGGGAGGAAGGCCACCTGCTCTGTCTCGGCGAAGAAGTTGTCGGGATTGCGGTTGAGCACCAGTTTCCCCACGGGGCGCAGCGGAATGATCTCCTCGGGAATCAGTTTGGTCGGGTCCAGAATATCGAAGTCGAGGCTGTCGGCGGTTTTTTGATCAAAGACCTGGAACAACAGTTCCCACTCGGGGAAGTCCCCCCGGTCGATGGCTTCCCACAGATCACGCCGGTGAAAATCGGAATCGGCCCCGTTGATTTTGACGGCTTCATCCCAGAGCACCGACTGGGCACCTGGTTTGGGGCGCCAGTGGAATTTCACAAACCGCGAGGTCCCGGCGGCATTGATGAGGCGGAAGGTGTGCACCCCAAAGCCCTCGATCATCCGCAGCGAACGCGGGATGGCTCGGTCGGACATCACCCACATCAACATGTGCATGGTCTCCGGACTGAGCGAGACGAAGTCCCAGAAGTTGTCGTGGGCGGAAGCGGCCTGCGGGAAACCCCGGTCCGGTTCCATCTTCACCGCGTGGACGAGGTCGGGGAACTTCATGGCATCCTGGATGAAGAAGACCGGGATGTTGTTGCCGACCAGATCATAGTTGCCCTCCGACGTGTAGAACTTCACCGCAAAGCCCCTCACATCGCGGGGGAGGTCCGCAGAACCGGCCCCGCCCGCCACGGTGGAGAACCGCGCAAACACCTCCGTCTTCACCGCGGGATCCTGCAGGAATGCGGCTTTGGTGATGTCGCTCTGGGATTCATAAACCTGGAAGTAACCATGCGCGCCGGATCCCCGGGCATGCACAATGCGCTCCGGGATGCGCTCGTGGTCGAAATGGGTGATCTTTTCCCGCAGGACAAAATCCTCGATCAGGGTCGGGCCCCTGGCGCCGGCCTTGAGCGAGTTCTGATTATCGGAGATGGGCAACCCATGATTGGTCGTAAGGCTTTGGGGCGGGTCAGCGGTAGTCTGGTGAGTCTCGGCCCGGGGGGCATCGTCAGCGGCTTCCCTGGGGGAGGAGGCTTTGGTGTTTTGCTTTTTTGACATGGGATCGGTAGAAGAGGGAGGTTGGTTATGGCAACAGGGGGGAAAAGTCAGGCCGGCAAAACGTCAGGTCCCGGCCGGGACTGGTGGGGGGCTTGCAGGAGGGGCCGCGGGGGGAGCAAAAAACGTAGCCCGCACCGCGGCCCGGCTGAGGCGTTCGAGCTGGGCTTTTTGGGCCTGGGCGCTCTGGAACAGCGCGGGGAAATCGAACCCCCAGGCAGACAGGCCGGAAGGGCTCTGCTCAGACATACTGCGCCACAGCAGCGTCTGCCCATGAACGCCTAGTTCCAGGGCTTCAAGGGCCTCAACCAGCCCCAGCTGCCCTTTCACCAGTCCATGGTGTTTAAACCTGAAGAGAGCCAGCTGGGACAGCGCTTTCGCCGCCCATTCCAAGGGGGGGCTGCGTTTGAATCCCAACCGGTGGATCAGACTTTCCAAAGTCAGTCGATTTTGAGAGTTGCCCCGGTGCAGTTTCAGGTAAATCTCCGCATCGTCGTGCTGATGTGCCGCCAGGGTCTCCAGCAACCCAAGGGCAGAACCCGATCCTGCCAAATGCTCATTGAGGTATTTTTCCAGAGATTTCATCCTGTTTGAATGGTTGTGGTCGTTTTACAGGATTTCCCGCGGGCGGGTGTCCTCCTGCAACCAGCGCGGGCCGGATGGAGGTTTAGTGATGCGATGGCTGGCTTATCCCAGGGCCACCTTCTTTTGCATATTCCATTCCAGCCTGCCCGGGAGGCGGGCGGTGCCCCCGCAGCGGGAAAATCGCCCCCTGCCCGCCTCATCCCCGGGGAAAGGCATGGCGTTCTGCGCGAACACAGCCAAGGCGTTCCGTGCATTTTGCGAGGCATCGCCACCTGCCGTGACATCCGTGCGCCGTCCCTCTCACGCCAGCGGCCCACCTGGCCCTGGTTAGTCATGCCCCGCCGCTTTTCCCACGGCGGCCCCCCAAGCCCCCCCCAAGCCCCCCCCAAGCCCCCCCCGTGCGATCCACCCGCGATCCCGAAGATTTCCGCCGGAGCGTAGCCGGGCGGTGGAAAATCCGTCAGGAGACCGTTCCACCACCCCGGACCCTTGCCGGGTCTGACCCTTCACCCCGGGGGAGGCGGTCCGCGAATCGTTCAACCACCGTTATCATCGGGGCGGCATCATGTGGAATTCCCGGTACCATGCACGAAACGCACACCATATCCCTGCCCCTATCCCATGATTCCGCATTCCCCAGACCTGCTGGAGACAAGGTTGCGCACTTTCCTGCAATCCTGTCGGTGAATCTGCAGTTAGTCCGCTGAACACCCCATCGCGACAGACGTTCTAAAACGCACGAATGAAACATTACCTACCCCTGTTACTTTCCTCCCTGCTGGCCACCGTTGCCTGGGCGGAGGATGCGACGCCGGACGCGGCGGTTGCTGTGGTGAAATCCCCGGCGCTGCGCGTGATCGTCTCAACGGATTTTCCGCCGCTGGATGTCATCCCGGTGAAAGGCGTGAAGAAGGGCGACCCGCCGGAGAAGTGCAGCGACCCGGATGATCTCCAGTCGATGGTCCGCTTTCTTTTGTATGCGAATGAATTTGAGGTCGAAGGGCTGCTGGCTACGGCGGGCACGTTTGCGAACGTCGCCAGGAAACAGCACATACTGGATATGGTGAGCCGCTACGATCAGGTGGACGAGAATCTGCGGCGGCATGATTCGCGGTATCCCACGGCGGAGAAGCTGCGATCCATCACTTGGCAGGGCCGCGATGGCACATGGGGCGCGCCTGCGGTAGGCACGAAGACCAAGCCGATTGACCAAATCCTTGGGGAGGGCAAGGACAGCGAAGCGTCGGACGCAATTATCCGGATAGTAGACCGCCCGGACCCGCGACCGGTGTGGATTTGCGTCTGGGGCGGCCCGTGCGAGGTGGCGCAGGCCATCTGGAAGGTCCGGGCCACCCGCAGCCCTGCGGAGTTGGAACGCTTTCTTGGCAAGCTTCGCCTTTATTTGATCGCCAAGCAGGACACGACGGCGGACTGGCTGATGGAGAACTTCCCGAATCTTTTCATCATCCTGTCGGAAAAGAATTACATGGGGATGTTTTGGGTCAGTTCCGGCGCGGACAAAGAAGTCGTGGACCTGGCCTGGGTAAACGCCCACCTTCGCGAGGGGCACGGCCCCTTAGGCGCTGCGTATCCGCAGAGCGGATGGGATCCGAGTGTGCCGGGTATTTGGGAGGGCGACACCCCATCCTTCCTGCATCTGGTAAGCGCCGTGCGTGGCCTGAATGACCCCGGGAAACCGGACCAACCGGGTTGGGGAGGACAGTTCGTCCTTAAGGATTCATCCAAAAACCACTGGATTGATGATCCAGCAGGCGGAAAGTCTGTCTCGCGATGGCGCGTCGAAGTGCAGGCGGATTTCGCCCGCCGGGCAGACTGGATGCTACCGTGAGCGTGGCACTGCCCGAACGGGAGGAGAAATGGAGAAAAACAATGAAAACGTCGCGGCCTGATGGCCATGGTTATCATTGGGCGCAGCTTCCATGGATCACGTTTGGCTTCGGGTGCCGGGTCCAAAGTGCCGCTGGGCCGCAGGGGGGACGAGGCTCCTGCCGAGTGGCAGAGCATTGGTTTCCAAAACCTACGGAAATCCATCCAACCGGAACCCGGCAGGAGACTCGTCCACCCTGGGCGGCGCTTCGCCAGACGGCAGGGATCGGCAACACAACAGCGCAGACCGTCAGCGGACGCCCCCTTTCAACTGGACAGTCCCGGCGGGACGGACTACGGAAGGCTAGGACAGTTCCACAGAGGTTTTTCTGGCATCCTGGTGGAATTCCCGGCACCATGCTGGAAATCCCTTACCAAATTCCTGCCCCAATCTGATGATTCCGTATTTCCCCGACATTCCTGCCGGAGATAAAGTTGAGCACTCCCCTGCAATCCTGTCGGTGAATCGGTAGTCCGCCCAACTGTCAAGTGCTTCGCGAAACCTCGAAATAGAGACATTCACGATATGAGTCATAATCGGAAGCTCGCATACAACCATCTTCTTTACTGTGCGATGTTGCAGATTCGAGGCATCCAGTGGATCTGCTTTGGAAAGTGGAGGCTCCGCTGGTTTTGGCCTGGATTTTGGATCAGCGAGCTTCGACGAGTTCAGTATTGCGGCGCGCTGGCCGATGCGCTTCACAACCTAGCGATGTTTTCGGCCCACGATTTCGATGGTTTCAACGAAGAAGAGTTTTGGAAGTGGTTCGAGAGCCTGAAGCGCTATGAACCCGAGGCACCTCGATATTACAGGAACCACTTCGAGCGTCATCTCAAGGAGCTTGAGGACGGAACGACGCCAGTTATTACTTGGACGACCCCACAACCTGACAACACAACAGTACCCGAGTGAGAAAAGCAGCGACGAACAAGGGCTAAGAAAACGGATGCAGGCAACGGCTCGAAGACTATCTGTCGTATCAGCAACGTTCACTGCTCGCCGTCGCCTAATCCGGGACGTTAGATGATGAAACCATGAAAGACTACCGCGATGCCTCCGCTCGCTTGAGCATCGGCCTTGCAGACGATGGGGCGATGTTCCAAGTTTACGCGTCCCGACTGGAGAGTCGGTGTGGGGGCAGGCGAGGGCGGCGCTTGGACGGCCTCGACCAGAGCTACTGGGATTATGACGTGGATGGCACAAGGGTAGTGCTTCACTCCGACGTGTTCGCGGGCATTTCTCTGCATATTAAGGACGGGTCACGAGATGACCTCCTGAGACGTGTCGCGGCTCAGATCACCGCACCAGACGCTTCACCGAATGACGGCCCCGCGACGCCGTCTTGCATCCCGGGCGCCACGGAGGGGCCGACATCGGTGAGCTGATCGTTCACCCAAATCTAACACGACGTGCCCCCTCAGCTTCCAGTTTGGTCGATGCCTTCCAATCTTTCCGAGCTGATAGATCAGGATTCATACGGCATATGGGAAGACGAGGCTACGTTTTCACCCATTAAGCTCTCCGTCATGAAGGGTGTCGTTTATGCAGGTCGCCCCATTGACCTGTCATGGCAGATTGAGTTTGAGCCATCTGGGGACGAGTTCGAGTTCGGCAACGCTCGCTTGGCGGGGATGAGCTTGGACGCAGACGGCTACGGTTGGGCCACCCTGATCAACTCAGTGTTCCAGAAGTATCAGTCGGAGCTTGCACCTGAGCTTCAGTTTGGCGACACAGAGGAGGCTGCTTGTGTTGTTTGGGTCGAGAGTGAGAGCACATGCCGGATCTTGACCGAGGTAGCATGGAACCTTATTCATGCCAGATGAGAATCACTGGACCACCAAAGGCGAATGACCATGGTTATCGTTGGGACCAGCCCCGATGATCGACCCATAATTGGGATGGCAATCCGTATCCCGGTTAGGTAGCTTGGCCCGCATGGCACTCCCACCTCCCCTCCCGGCGCCGAAACGCGCCGCCTCGAAACGGAAACGGCTCACCGTCATCCTCGGTGCGGTGGTTTTGGTGGGGGTTTGCGGCTATTTGGTGATCCGGTTGCTGGTGGCTTCCGGAATCACGCGGGGGCCGGATCATCTGTTCGGGGATCAGCACCTCAAAACGTCCGTGGCCCTGATTGAGCTGCACAAGGTGCGGTATGGCAAGTATCCCGCCACGCTGGGTGACCTGAAATTCATGGGGGCATGGGACCAGATCGCGCTGACCAGTGTGCAGTACATTCCGGCAGGGGACGGGTTGTCCTATTACGTGGAGGTGCAGCGCGGATGGATGGGCAAACCGGACCTGAAGATGCCCGCCGACTTCTGGAAGGGCACCGGCTTTTCCCCCAGTCTGAAGCCCCCAACGCCATGAGATGAACCTGCCCGGCGGCGGGTTCCGTCGTCACGGTCGCGGGGCAAAACTGTGGTGGGAGGGTAGGAGACGGCTGGTATGAGGGCGCGGCGGTTCCCATGGCAGGGGAATTTGAATTCTTGCAGCCCTGACCGGGACCGGCTATCCCTGTCAGCAGGCTTTTCCGGCCGGTTTCACCCCCTCTTCTGATGAAAACACCCCCTCTTGGTTTCGGCATTGTTGGCACGGGCATGATCGCCGGAGTGGTCGCCGAAGCGATCCGTAAAACCGGCAACGCCACCCTGACCGCGGTGTCGAGCCGGAGTCAGGAAAATGCGGATCGTTTTGCCGCCAACCACCCGGAGGCGACGGGCGTGCAGGGCACGGAGGAGTTGTTCCGCCGGACGGATGTCGGCGCGGTGTATATCGCCACCCCCACCGTGGCCAAGGAAGCCATCGCCCTCGCCGCCATCGCGGCCGGAAAACAGGTGCTGGTGGACAAACCCTTCCTCAATCTGGCCTCCCTGCGCCGCATGACCGATGCCGCCGCGGCCCGGGGGGTGTTGTTCATGGATGCCACCCACTTTTCCCACCACCCGCGCACCGCCCTGATCCGGGCTGCCCTCCCGGCGAAGATCGGCACCCCGCACTCGCTCCACACCACATTTTATTTCCCCTTCTCGGACCGCGACAACATCCGCTTCAACCCGGGTCAGGAACCGATGACCGCCCTGGGCGACATGGGGTGGTATTCCATGCGGGCCATCGTGGAATATCTCCGCCCGTCGGGACCAGTCACCCAGGCCGTCGCCGTTCCCCAGCGCGACCCGGCATCCGGAGCCATCATCCAGGCCTCCGGCCTGATCGCCTTTGCCAGCGGGGAAGTCTCCACCTTCGATATCGGCTATACCGCCGGCACGGTGCTGATGGATCTGGACCTGCTGGGCACCACCGGCGTGATCCGCCTCGACGACTTTGTGCTCGACTGGGCCAACAGCTGGTCCTTCCGGGACCCGGAAAACCTGGCAGGCTACTATCACCGCACCGCCATGGGCACCCGCAAGGACATGACCTTCATCCCCACCCCCGCCGAAACCCCGCAGGAAGTCAGCATGATCGAAAACTTCGCCCGCCTCGCCACCTCCGGCACCCCCGCCGACCTGGCCGCGCCCGCCAAGGCCACGCTCCAGACGCAGGAATACCTTGATGCGCTGTGGAAGGCGGCGCAGGCGTAACCTCAAGCAAATGACGACGGCAAAAGAAATCGTTGATCACTACATTGGCGAGTTTCGTGAAGGCCGATGCGACAATGCGTTCCATGGGCTGATCGATCTAAATCCAGAGCTCATCCCGGAGCTGATCGAGGCCTACGATTCAAGCGACGTTCCAGAACTCAAGGTGTTCGTGATTAAGGTCATTTCAGAATTCAGGAAGGAGCCCGCGCTTTATTTTCTTCGTCACGCCCTTCGCCGTGATGAAGTTCATATCTGGAAGAGTGCTTTAGACGGATTGGCAATGGTAGAATTACAGGCATCCGTAGATGCGATGGAGCACGTGCTTTCATCTGTCGCCGATGCCGAAAAACGGGCATGGATTCAGCAAGTGATTTCCGATACAATCGCGGCAATAAAGAACAAATCGCCGCAAATCCCCTCCGTCCAGTCACCTTGAAGAAAAAGCAGGTAATCCTTTTGGCCATAGGCCTGGCGGTCATTCTCGCACTCATCATTCGCGGGGTGCCGATGTTCCCCGCTCAGCCCGGCATTTCTCCCGATCAGTTTATTTCCGCGGAGGTCTCGATCATGGACGTGGAGTCCGGGCAGTCCGTTTTAGACATTAAGTGTGCTGACAAAGATGCCGTTCAAAGGCTCGTCAAAACCTTGAATACTGCCCGGAGCTCACCCGACCACAAGAGTATGGAGGTGGGGTATCTGGTGCTCTCCTCCCCCACAGGGACCCAAGCAACGATTGCGTTTTTGCCCGGCCACGACCCCGACTTCTACGAGATACGGTATGAGTCAAAGAAGTTTGATCTGCCGAGAGCTGATTTCCTATCCGCGATCGAGAGGCTGGGTGTTCCACGGGAAAAGATCCCACTCAGTGAGCACTGAACCATCCGGTGGATCGATCTCACGCAAGCGCGGGGCGCCCAACTTCATCGTCATGGCTTTTTTCCCATCCCCAAGGCCTGGGCCATGAAGGCGTAGGCGTCGGCGGTTTCTTCGAGGGCTTTGAGGGTGGGCTTGCCGGCGCCGTGGCCGGCGCGGCGGTCGACGCGGAGGAGGATGGGGGCGGGGCCTGCCTGGAGACGTTGCAGTTCGGCGGTGTATTTGAAGCTGTGGGCGGGGAAGACGCGGTCGTCGTGGTCGCCGGTCATGACCATGGTGGCAGGATAGGCGACGCCGGGTTTCAGAGTGTGCAGAGGGCTGTAGGCGCGGAGCACGGGGAAGTCGGAGGCTTCATCGGGGCTGCCGTATTCCTCCTGCCAGGCCCAGCCGATGGTGAACTTGTGGAAGCGCAGCATGTCCATGACGCCGACCTGCGGGATGGCGCAGGCGAAGAGGTCGGGGCGCTGATTGATCACGGCGCCGACCAGCAGCCCGCCATTGCTGCCACCCATCAGGGCGAGGCGCGAGGGCTGGGTCCACTTTTCCCTCACCAGAAACTCCGCGGCACCGATGCAGTCGTCGAAGACGTTTTGTTTCCGGTCTTTCATGCCGGCCTCATGCCAGGCCTGGCCGTATTCGCCGCCGCCCCGGAGATTCACCTGGGCATAGATGCCGCCCATTTCCAGCCACGCGAGGCGGCTGGGCGAGAAGGCGGGGGTGAGGGAGATATTGAACCCGCCATACCCGTAAAGCAGCACGGGATTGTTCCCGTCCTTTACGAGGCCTTTTTTGTGGAAGAGGAAGAGGGGGACCCGGGTGCCGTCCTTGCTGTTGAAGAAGACCTGGCTGACCTCCACTCCGGCGGCATCGAAGTCGATCTCCGTGCGCTGGTGCACCGTGCTCTGGCCGGTGCGGGTATCGTAACGGTAGATGGTGCCGGGGGTGTCGAATCCGGTGACGGTGTAGAAGGTTTCCTGGTCCTTCTGCTTGCCGCCGAAACCGCCCGCAGACCCGAAGTTAGGCAGGGGGACCTTGGACTGCTCCTTGCCGGCGGCATCATAGACGGTGACCTCGTCATGGGCATCGGTCATGCGTTCGATGATCCATTGGCCGCCCACCAAATGCGCCCCGGTGATGACGCGGGGCGACTCCGGGATGATGGTGCGCCATTGATCGGGGGCTGGATTGGCGAGATCCAAAGCGATGACGCGTTTGTTGGGCGCGCCATGGGTCGTGAGGAAGTAGAAGAGGCTGCCATCATTGCCGGCGAAGGAATAGTCCGCATCGAACTTCGGCAGCAGTTCCACCACGGGTGCGGCCGGTCCGGCGCTGAGGTCGCGATAGAATAAGGCATTCTCATCCTTGGTGCCCAGGGTGATGTGGATGATAAGGTATTTCCCATCCTCGGTCTCGCCGCCATGTAGCCCCCACTTCGGCTGATCGGGCCGCTCATACACGAGGGTGTCCTTTTCCTGCGGCTCGCCGAGGCGGTGGAAGTAGAGCTTCTGATTGAGATTCTGTTCCTTGAGCTCCTGGCCTTTTACCGGAGCGGCATAACGGGAATAATAAAAGCCATCTCCCTTCACCGACCACGAGGCTCCGCTGAACTTCACCCACTGGATATCGTCCGCCAGATCCTTGCCGGTGGCGACGTCGCGCACCTTCCAATGTTCCCAGTCGCTGCCCGCCTCGGACAGGCCATAGGCCATTAGCTTGCCGTCTTCGGTGATATCATAACCGGTCAGGGCGATCGTGCCGTCCTTGGAGAGGGTATTGGGGTCCAGCAGGACCTGCTCCTTGGCCCCCGGCTTATCTTCCCTCCAGTAGGAAATCGCCTGCCCTTGGAGGCCGGACTTCCGGGCATAAAAGAGACGTCCCGCGACCTTGTGAGGCACGCCATTTTTGTCGTAGTCCTGGAGTTGCTTCAACCGGTCCAGCAGGGCGGTCCGCCGGGGCAGCTTGCTGAGAAAATCCTCGGTGAGCTTCGCCTGCGCATCCACCCACGCCACGGTCTCCGGGCTGTCGAGGTCCTCCATCCAGCGATAGGGGTCGGCCACGGTGACGCCGTGGAGCACGTCCGAGGTATCGGCACGGCGGGGAGTAGGATAGGAAAGGGGAGCGGAAAGAGCAGGAACCATGGCGAGCAGAACAACAGAGCAGGAGAGGACGTGGGGTTTCATGGAAAAAGGGTCTGGCAACGAGCCACGCCCACCTTGAATCCTGCTCCGAAGCCGGGGAATCCCCGGTTTCAGGGTTTGATTGTCTGGCGGGCCAATGTCCGTCTGCCGCATCAGTGGCGGACAGAGTGGCGAACCACAAACGCAAAGAACCCACCGCACGCCGGGCCGGGCGGACGGCTATGGTTCCGAAGCCGGACCGGGCTCCGGAGCCCCACAGCAGAAAGGCCCCCCATTTGCATGGAGGGCCTTGATGGAGTGTGGTGGTGGATGAAGCGTCCCGGGGAGGAACGCCGGCAGGAGGTTTAGGGTTTGAAGGCCGCGTTTTCCTTGTCACCGCCGCTGAGGATGTAGGCGGTCAGATCGAGGATTTCCTCCTTCTTCAGCATCATCAGCAGCATCGGCGGCATGGGGGAGACCTTGCTGGCTTCGATACTTTTCACTTCCTTGCGGTCGATGCTGACCTGCTGGTTGGGGTCCGAGCTGTCGGTGTTCAGCATGACCCCGTCGCCATTGAGGTTCACCACCACCCCGGAGATGACATCGCCGTTGTTTTTGGTGACAATGATAGGGGCGAACTGCTCGTTGATTTCCTTGCTGGGGTTGATGATCTGATCCAGCAGGTCGTGCGGGCTGTAACGGCCGCCGGCGCCGGTGAGATCGGGGCCGGTCATGCCGCCGGCATTGCCGAAACGGTGGCAGGCATAACAAGCCGCCGCGGCAAACATTTTCTGGCCGGTGGCGAAGTTGCGGCCTTTCAGCCCCCCCTTGGTGGCTTCGCTGAGTTCCTCCAGGGTCCACTGGGTGGGAGTGCGGCCCACAAAGACGTCGCCCACATTTTCGATGGCGGATTTGCGTTCGGGCTTCTGGTTGATGAGGGCGGCGAATTCCGTTTTCTCGGCATCGGTGAAGGTAGCGAGACTATCGTTTCGGATGAATTCGACGAACTTGTCGAAGCTGGCCCCACCCTTGTAGTTGGCGGCCTTGAGGAACCACTCGAGCTGGGCCTTGCGCAGGGCCGGGGTCCAGCCGGTCTTGAGGAAGCGCAGGCTGCGGGCATACTCCAGCTGCGGCTCCTGGCTGGGAGCGGCGGCGATGAGGGCCATGCCTTTGGCAGCGGTATGGGGCGCCTGCAGGTAGGCCAGCGTTTCCGTGAGGAGCCAGTTCAGCTCGAAGCTGTCGGCGGGGTAGGCGGGATCGAGTTTCGCAATGAGGGCGGCGACGGTGGCGTCGTCAGGATTGCCAAACCGGTGCAGGACGATTTCGGTGATACGGACATGGGCAAGTCGTTGTTCGGGGGTGAGTTTGGCGAAGTCGAATTTCAGCAGGGCCGCCAGCAATTGGTCACGCATGGAGGCATAGACCACGGTATCGGGCTTGCGGTGGGTGGGGCAGACTCCGGCCACGCGGGCCACGGCGAGCAGGGCTTCCAGTTGTTTGGCAGGGCTGGACTCTTCGAAGGCGCGGGCCTGCCACTGCGAGAGCGGCTGGTGCTCCAGGATGGTGCGGGCGGCCCAGCGGATGTAGCGGTCGCTGCTGTCCAGATGCGCCCAGGCAGCGTCCACGGCTTTGGGGTCCTGCTTGCCATGGAAGGCTTCGAGTTGGTGGCGGAGGGTGCGCTCCGGAGTGGTCCGGGGAGTGAGGTCCATTGCGGCGGTGCTTTCGCTGCCGGCATAACTGACCCGGTAGAGACCGGACTGGACGCGGCGGCCGCCGATGGAGAAATACATGGCGCCATCCTGCGGCAGGATGATGGCATCGGTCAGTGGCAGGGGCGAGCCGGTGATGAATTCCTCCTTGGTGGCAGTGTAGCTGGAACCGTTTTCCTTGAGGTGGACGGCGTAAAGCTTGCCCCAGCTCCAATCGAGGGCGTAGAGGGCTTTCTGGTATTTGGCAGGGAATTTGGCGCCGTAACCAAAGGTGGTGCCGGTGGGGGAACCGGGGCCGATGTTGAGGGAGGCGGGGAGGTTGTCGGCGTAGAATTCCGGGTATTTCCCTGCCCCGTTGCGCCAGCCGTATTCGGCGCCGCTGACGACATGATTGATGCGGGTGGGGCGGTACCACGGGGTGTTGAAGTCATACTCCATGTCCGCGTCGTAGGTGAAGAGTTCGCCGTCGGAGTTCAGGGAAGCGTCATAGATATTGCGGAATCCGGAGGCGAAGGTCTCAAACTGTTTTCCGTCAGGAGAGACGCGGTAGATGATGCCGCCGGGGGCCATGACGTGGCGGTTGTGGCCTCGGCCATCCGGCATGCGAGCCAGCAGGTGGTCATCGCCCCAGAGAGGAGGCACGGGGGAGGTGGGCGCGGTTTCCGTCAGGATGGCATTGTTGCCGCAGACGAGGTAGAGGCCTTTGCCGTCAGGAGTGAGGACGATGGCGTGCACGCCGTGGTCGCCTTTGGAGTCGATGCCGCGGAGCAGTTCTACCTTGTCGAGCTGGTCGTCCGCATTGCTGTCGCTGATGCGGTAGAGGCCGCTGGGGATCTTGGATTCGTAGTCATTGACGCCGACGTAGAGGGAACCGAAGGCGAAGAGCATGCCGTTCACCGCACGGATATCGACGGCCACTTCCTGGACGTTGGCAGGATCGAGGGGCTCGCCGGGGGCTGGAGGGGTGAAGCGATAGAGGCCGCCGTATTGATCGCTGGCATAGATGCGGCCTTTGTCATCGTGGCAGAGGTTCACCCATGATCCCTGGTCGCCACCGGGGACGGAGTAGAGGAGTTCCACTTTGAAGTCCTTGGGCGCCTTGATACGGGCGACGGGGGTGGCGGTGTTTTCGCCGATGGCGGCGCCGACGGTGGATTGTTTTTTGGGTTTGGGCTGAGGCTTGGCCGGTGCGGGAGCCGCGGCCGCAGGAACTGGAGCGGCTTTGGGCTTGGCCCCGGGCGGCTGGATGAGCTGGGCATCGCTCGGAATGGAAATCTGATTGAAGGCGATGAGGCCGCCATCGGGGAGGTCCTTGAGCATGACGTCCTTGATCTGGACGGTCATGGCCGGGCCCTGGTGGATCTGAAAGGCAAGCAGGCCTTCAAGGGAGCGGGCTTTTTCCTCGTGGTCGGTGAGGTCGATGGTGACCTTGCCGTCGATCTGGTGGATGAGGTGATTTCCGTTGGCGATGATGGTGTAGTCGTGCCATTCGGACGGGTCCACTTTCACGGGCTCATGTTCGTCGGTGACCCATTTTTGCCCCTGGGGATCGATGACGACGCGCTGGCCGTTCTGGGTGATGATGCCGCGGCCCCGTTCGTCATACACCATGGCATTGTAGGGCGGATTGGGGTGCATGTCGCACTGATAGCCCCCGATGGACCAGGTGCCATTTTCCGGGAGTTCGCGGCTGCGGTACTGGACGCCGGTGTTGTTGCCCTGATGTTTGACTTTGAGGCGCAGCTCGAAGTTTTTCACCTTCCCACCGCGCCAGATGAGGAATTGGTTATACTTCAACTGGGCCGGGCCGGTGGTTTTTCCGGTGATGGCCCCATCCTGGACGGACCAGAGCTCGGGATTACCATCCCAACCGGCAAGGTCCTTGCCATTGAAGAGCGGGCGGAAGCCATCCTCCGCCGCAGAAAGCGGGAGGCAGGCAAAAACGGAGAGGAAAAGGATTCCAGGGAATTTCATAACGTATAATTTGTCAGGGCAAAAAAGGGACCGGCTGGCGCGGCAGCCATGGCGGAGCATGGATACTACGACAGCCGATCCCGGGGAGTCGAGGCTTTCAGGCTACCTCATTTGCGTAATCGCGCATGGTGTCCAGAATGATGGTGATGGAGAGGGCTCCGGCATCCGGGAAGCCGATGCAGGCCGCACCGAGGGTTTTGGCCCGGCCGAACTGGGCGATCATGGCTTTGCTGGCGTCCTTGCCGGCTTCTGCTGCGGCAGCCACCGCGGTGAGGGCGGCGTCCAGCGGCAGGGCGATGCTGGCGCGGGCCGTGGTGGCGGCGGGCGCGATGGCATCAATCATGGTCTTGTCGCCTGGTTTGGCCCCGCCGCGTTTCATGACGCCTTCGAGGGCGGCTTCGAGGAATAGGGCGAGGCCCTCCGCATCGAAGACCGGCCGGCCGGCGAGGGCCTTCCCACCACCCCGGAAGATGGTGCCGAAGAGCGCGCCGGAAGCGCCTCCCATGCTGCTCATCATGGCAGTGCCGGTGGTCACAAAGACCTCCTCCACACTGGCCGGCTCCATGCCCTCCAGTTTGGCTTTGACGGCTTCCATGCCGCGTTTCATGCCCAGACCGTGATCCCCGTCGCCGAGGTCACGGTCGGCCTGGGAGAGCATCTGCTCGGCGGCGATGATGTTATCTGCGGTGCGCAGCACCATGAGGCGCACCTGGGGTGCTTCGAGGGCGGTGGCCATGGCGGTTAGGCTTTGAGGGAGGCTTTGAGGTCCTGATACATCTGGTAACCGGCAGCGGCACTGAGGTTTTCATGAACCACGGCGCGCACGGCCTGCATCATGGCGATGGGGGCATCGCTCTGGAAGATGTTGCGGCCCATATCGACACCGCTGGCTCCCTGCTGGATGGCGTTGGAACACATTTCGAGGGCTTCCAGTTCCGGCAGTTTCTTGCCACCGGCGATCACGATCGGCACCGGGCAGCAGCTGGTGACGGTATCGAATTCAGTGTCGGTGTAATAACATTTCACGACATTGGCGCCGAGTTCCGCCATGATGCGGGTGGCGAGGCGGAAATACTGCGGGGTACGGGCCATGGCGCGGCCGACCGCAGTGACGCCCATGACGCCGATGCCGTAACGGCTGGCACCATCCACGAGATCGGTCAGGTTTTTCAGGGTCTGGCGCTCGTAGGCGCTGCCGATGAAGACCTGGACAGCCAGCACGCTGGCATTGAGGCGGATGGCTTCCTCGATGCTGAGGGCGGTGCTTTCATTGGAGAGGGGTTCAAAACCGGGGCGGCCGAGTTTGGCTTTCTTGCCATCGATCTCGCCTTCCCATTCTTCCATGGGGCTGACCATGGAGGTGCCGCCGCTGGCGCGGAGGGCGATGGCCTTGGTGGTGCTGGCAGGAACCACACTGCGCTGGATGCCGCGGGTGAGCATGAGGCAGTCGGCGTAGGGCTCGAGGGGGAGGATGGTCTGGTCGACGCGCTCGAGGCCGGTGGTGGGTCCCTGGAAATAACCGTGGTCAAAGGCAAGCATCACGGTGCGGCCGGTCTTGGGATTGAAGACGCGGCTGAGGCGGTTTTTCAGGCCCCAGTCATACTGGTGGGCGCCTTTCAGAAAGAAGCCGGGGGCTTCCTGCGGGGTGCCGGTGAAGTATTCCTTGTCTTTTTTGTCGGCACTGCTGGTTTGGATATCGGCCATAAGATGGGTGGGTGGTGGTTGCGTTGGGTTACGGTTGCTGTGGGAGTGGTTGGAGCGGGAAAGGAAACCGTCGCGGGGACGCGGAGTTTCCCTCCCGATGAATCCAGCGGAGGCTGGACCCCTGCCATGGTGTCTGATTTTGCAGGATTGTCACCTTGGCAGATCGGGCGTTGACATTCCATGCCCGCATCCGCCACAGTTGTGTCTGATTTGGCAAGGCACCATGAAGCAATCCCCCGGCATTCTCAGTTTGGTCCCCACCGGAACAAGGCACCGCGTCACCGGACAGCGCACCGTGGCCCTGCCCGGGGTCACCGTCGATATTTTAACGACCCGGAAAATCGTGCTGGAACAGTGGGAACTGCACCGGCTGAACGATCCCTACTGGCGGCTCTACTTGCCGGTGAGCGAGGGTGGTATCGTGGAAACCCAGGGCCGGCACACGCCCCTGCAACCCGGCCAGGTGTATCTGATTCCGCCCCACACCACTTTCAGCACCACCATGGCGCGACCCTTCAGCAAGTGGTATGCACACTTTCACCTCGGATTGGCAGCCGACCGGGCGGCTCCGGGGATCTACCCATTTGTCACCACACCGCGCGAGCAGGCCCTCTGGCAGGACCTGGTGGAGCTGGCGGAGCGGCCCTCCGGGGGGCGGTTTCCCTGGGAATCCATTCTCCTCATCACCGAAGTCGTGCGGCGTCTGCCGGACGGGGTCTGGGAGCAGCAGCGGCTGGATGCCCGGGTCATGAAGGCCATGGAATTCATGAACCAGCACCTCGGCATCAAGCTCAATGCCGAGCAGGTGGCCCGCCATGCCGGGCTCAGCGTGCGCAATCTGAACCACCTGTTTCAGGAGGAACTCCGCCAGCCTCCCATGCGCGTCCTGCTGGATTACCGGCTGGATGAGGCCTGCCGCCTGCTGCGGCACAGCGGGGACAGCATCGAATCCATCGCGGAACAATGTGGTCTGGTGAACCGGCATTATCTTAGCCGGATGATGCGCCAGCGCCGGAACACCTCACCGGCCGCCTACCGGCAGGACAGCACGGCCTGAGCCGGTCCGGTCCGGGCGGATTTACACCGCTGGGGTGAGCTTTTCGCGTCCGAGCAGCGGCACCGAAGCCCCGGCGGCTTCCCGCGCCTGCAGATAAATATTCAGGACAATTCCCGTGGCCATGAGACAGGAAAAGAGATTGGAGCCCCCGTAGCTGATGAAGGGAAGCGGCATGCCTTTGTTGGGAAGACAGCCGGTGGTGACCGCGATGTTGATGATGGCTTGACCGAGGATCAGGGACATCAGGCCAAACCCCAGCAGCTTGCCGAACCGGTCGGGGGCATGAAGCGCGATAATCACCCCGGAAAGTCCCCCGGCCAGAAAAAGAAAAATCACCCCCCAGGTGGCCACCAGCCCGCCTTCCTCACCAATAATGGCAAAGACAGAGTCAGTATGGGGCAACGGCAAAAAGTAAAGTTTTTGCCGGCTTTCCCCCAATCCCTGGCCCGTCAGTCCGCCACTGCCGAGAGCGATCATGGCCTGATTTTGCTGGTGATTCAAATCCCTGATTTGATCGGTTGGTTTGGAAGCATCAGGATCATGAAGCTGGACAAAGGCGGCGATACGGGCATTCCGGTTGGCAATCATGGTGATGGCGGTACCCAGCAGCAGGACGCCCATCACAATCAGCCCCAGGACATAGATGGTGCGGCTGCCGGCAACAAACAACATGCCGGTGCAGGTCATGAAAATCAGGGAAGCACACCCAAGATCGACTTCCGCCGCGATCAGTCCCACGGGCAGCGCCACCATGGCGAGCGGGTAAACAAAACCGCGCAGGAAATCCTTCCGGCGGTCGCGGAACCGGGTGCACCAGGCCGCGAGGGCGATCACGGTGGTGATCTTGGCCAGCTCCGAGGGCTGGCCCGTGAAACCACCGAGTCCCGGAATAGGCATCCTGATCCAGCGGCTGGCTCCGCTGACCCGGACGCCAAAAGGAGGAATAAAACAGCAGGCCAGCAGCAGCAGGGAAATCCAAAAAATCGGGCCCGCCCACCGTTGGAGCCGGTGATAGTCAGTCACCGAGAGGAAACCGGCGGCGGTCAGTCCAAGGACCAGCCAGATGGCCTGGCGGCGTACCCCGAACATCGCATCGTCCTGTGCTTCCAGACTATAAGGGCCCGTGCTGAGCAGCGTCACAAATCCCAAGGCCGTCAGCAGGAGAAAGCTGATGACCAGAACATAGGCACTGCCGCGGCTCATGTCAGGAGAAGGATGGGAGGATGGGGATGCTGGAAAGGGGTCCGCGTGAAGGATCAGCGCTTGACGGTGATTTTGAGCACCTGCCCCATCTGGAGGCGGGAGGGGTCGCTGATCCCGTTGGCACGCATCACCTCATTGGGGGAAATGCCATAACGTTTTGCCACATTGTAGATGGTGTCTCCTTTTCCGATCACGTGGGAACGGCTGCCGGTGGCAGGCTTGGGTTTGGCGGCAGCGACGGGGGCGGGCGCCGGAGTCGCTTTCTTCCGGGCGGGCGGGGTGGCCGCATCCTCCGGTTCCTCAGCCTGCGGCACAGCCCTGACAGCGGGGGCCGGCTCCGCCTTCACCAATTTGGCCCGGGGCGGGGCCGGGGCCGGAGCAGCGGCTTCCAATTCAGCAGGTTCGACCGGAGCATACGGATTCTCCGAGCCTTTCTTGAGGGCGAAGTCCTGATGGCCGACTTCCTCGGAAGGGGTGGCCACGATCAGTGCCACAGGCGGATTGACGGGAGGCGCGGCTTCGGCCGCTACCCCAATGATCCGCGCCGGGGGAGGAATCACCAGCTTGTCGCCCGCATTGAAGCCGTTATGGATGTTGGCTTCCTCCAGCTCGCTGACGGTGATGCCATACTTGGCCGCGATCAGGCTTTTGCTTTCGCCTGCTTTGAGAATATGTTGTTGTTCGCCGGGGGGGGCGGGCGGTTCGTCCAGCACAATCTCCGCCCGGGGAATCACCGGAGCTGCCGGGACCGGCGCGGACTGGACGGTGTCCGGGGGAGCGGTGCTCTTTTCGTGCGCTTTGCGGGTGGCGAGGCCTTCCGCCTCACGATCGTCCTTTCCGAATACGTGAAACGCAAAAAGCCCGCCTACCGCGACCAGATGCAGGATCAACATGACGGCAAAAGCACGGGACATGCGGATTTGGGGTTCATCCACTTCCCAGTCTTCTTCCCCGGTGACATTGGCGGAGAGCCGATGGGTTTTCCGTTTTGCCTGCGGCAGGCAGGCCTGAAGGCGTTTCACGAAGTCGCGGCCGGATTTTCCGGAATGGGGTGTGGATGGTTTCATGACGTTGGCAGCAGTTGGTGGACGATTTGACAAAAGACATCTCCCCGGTGGGCATAACCGGTGAACATATCGAAAGAGGAGGTTCCCGGAGCGAAGAGAATGGATTGACCAGGAGCCGAGGCGGCGAAGGCACGGTGCACGGCTTCCTCCAGATCCTGACAAGGAACCGCGCCCGGCCAGGTCAACGCCAGGGCCGGTCCGATTTCGCCGATGGTGAAGACATGGGTGGTTTTTTCGCGGATCAGGGGAAGCAGCGGCAAATAGTCCAGCCCCTTGTCCTTGCCGCCGGCGATCAGCACCACCGCATGGTCCTGTCCGCGCAAGGCACTTTCCATGGCATGGATGTTGGTGGCCTTGGAATCATTGAGGAATTCCCTGCCCTGCACCCTGGCAACCACCTCACAGCGGTGCCGCGGCGGAGTGAAGCTGGCCACGTGGGCGGCGGCCTCGTCCAAAGGCAGGCCCCATGCCGTCACTGCCGCGAGTGCAGCCATGATGTTCTCGGCATTGTGGCGGCCGCGCAGCTGGGTGTCGGCCAAGGCCAGCACCGGACGGCCCAGATAAGTGATGGCGCCGTCGTGGAAACTCCACATGGCATCATCCAGCCAGGCACTGAAGGTCACTGGCCGGCCGGCGAGGGGCGGGTAGGTTTCCGCCGCATTGATCACCGCGGTATCCGCTGCCGTCTGCCGCTCAAAAATCCGCAGCTTCGCCAGCCGGTAGGCTTCCAGCGAGGGATGCCGGTCCAGGTGGTCAGGAGCGAAGTTCATCCACACTGCCACCCGGGGGTGGAATTGGGCGATCAGTTCCAGCTGGAAGGAACTGACTTCGAGGGTAAGCACATCCAGCGGCTGATCCGCCAGCACCACTTCAGACAAGGCAGTGCCATAGTTGCCACAGGGCACGGTGCGCTTTCCGCAGGCCGTGAGCAGGTGTGCGATCAGACCGGTGGTGGTGGTCTTCCCGTTGGTGCCGGTGACGGCGATGACGGGCACGGAGGTCTGTTGGAAGGCAAATTCGATTTCGCTGATGCAGGGCACGCCGCGGCGCGAAACGCTTTGGGCCAGGGGCCATGAAGGATCAATGCCCGGACTGAGAATCGCGAGGTCAAAAGCGGTCCCGCAGGTGAGCGATTCCGGGCCCGTCCGGACAGCAAACCCCTCGGCCCGGGCCTGGGCGGCCGCGGCGGCTACCTTGTCCGGAGCCCCGTCATCCAGCAGGGTGATGTCCGCGCCCAACCGGCGCGCCAAACGTGCCGCCGCCATGCCACTGGCGCCCATGCCAAGAATGGCATGGTGCTTACCGGCATATCTGGTGGAGACGGACAACATGGGACTAACGTAGTTTAAGGGTGCCAAGGGCGATCATGGCGCAGAGCAGGCCGAGAATCCAAAACCGGACGATCACCTGACTTTCCTTCCAGCCCTTCAGCTCGAAATGGTGGTGGATGGGGGTCATCTGGAAGAGGCGGCGGGGTGCGCCGTAGAGCCGGCGGCTGATCTTGAACCAGCCGACCTGCAGCATGACGGACATGGCTTCGAGCACAAAGACCCCGCCGGCGATGATGAGCACGACCTCCTGCTTGCAGCAAATCGCCACCGCCGCGAGGCAGCCGCCAATCGCCATGCTCCCCGTATCCCCCATGAATACGCGGGCCGGAAAACAGTTGAACCAGAGGAACCCGGCCGCGGCCCCGATCAGGGCAAAACAAAGCGCGGTGAGTTCCCCCACCAGCGGATTGTGTTCAATGTTCAGATAGGAGGCAATCCGGTAATTGCCGGTGACATAGCAGAAAACCCCATAGGCCAGGGCGGCACTGACCGTGCAGCCCGCCGCGAGGCCATCGAGACCATCCGTCAGGTTCACGGCATTGGAACAACCGACGATAATGACCGCAAAAAACAGGACGGTGAACCAGCCCATGTCATGGACTTCAAAGATTTCCTTCTTGATGAAAGGCAGCTGGAGGTGGGCAAAATAACTTTCCTGCCCAGGCAGCTTGTAGAGCACATACCCTGCGGCCAGACCGACCACCCATTGCACCGCCAGCTTGCCCCGGCTGCTGACTCCCTTGGAGTTTTTTTTGCTGACCTTCAGCCAGTCATCCACAAACCCGAGGGCCCCGAGTCCCAGGGTGACGAAAAGGCAAACCCAGAGGAAGGGATTATCCAGGCGGCTGCCCAGCAGGGTGGCGACAATGAGGGCCCCGATGATCAGAATGCCGCCCATGGTGGGGGTTCCGGCTTTTTTGCCGTGCAGTTCAAAGAGCTGATTGACCTCCTCCTTGGTGCGGATGGGCTGCCCCATTTTCAGGGAGATCAGCTTGCGGATCACCCAGTCCCCGAAGACTACGCTGAACGTGAACGCGATCACCAGCGCCGCAATGGACCGGAAGGTCTGGTATTGGAGCACGTTCGTCAGCTTGGCCATCAGGCCAGTGCCGCCGTCGAACTGTTCATAAATCCAGTATAACATGGGTCAGGCAGCAGGTGGTTCAATAACCCGTTCCATGGCAGCGGACCGGCTGCCTTTTACGAGAATGATGTCGGTGGCACGAGCGGTGGCACGGAGGTGCGCCGCACACGCGGCATGACCGGCAAAAGCGTGGTGTTTCGCAGGGTTGCCTCCGGCTTCCAGAAAACCGGCGGTGATGAGCTCCGCATCGCCCAGTCCCACCACACACAACTCATCCACCCCGGCCTGGTGGACGGCGGCCCCCAGAGCCCGGTGTTCGGCAGCGGCGGTATCGCCCAGTTCGCCCATGCGCCCCAGCACCGCGATGCGGCGGCCGTGGCAGCCAAATCCGAGCAGCGTTTCCAGGGCCGCACGCATGGAGTCGGGATTGGCATTGTAGGAATCGTCCAGAAACAACAGACCGTCGGCGGTGCGCAGTTGGAGACGGCCGTGCGTCAGGACAGCGGATTCGAGTCCTTCCACGATCTCCTCCAGGCGGAGGCCATAATAAAAGCCCACGGCTGCGGCCAGCGCGGCATTCCCCGCCATATGACGGCCCGGAACACTGAGTTGGACCTGGGCACTGGAGTGGTCAGGCAGATGAAGGAAAAACGTGCAGCCGGTTCCGGAACTATGGACATCGGTCACCTGGATGGCCCCGGCATCGGTGCCGGCAGTGAGGACCTGGGCCTGACAACGTGCGCCGAGATCTGGCGTGAAAGAATCGTTGGCGTTCAGAATCACCACCCCATCCGGATGCACCGCTTCGGCCAGCATGCCCTTTTCGAGCGCGATCGCCTCGCGGCTGCCCATGTATTCAATGTGGGCCGTTCCGATATTGGTAATGACCGCCACATCCGGTCCCGCAATGGCCGCGAGGGGCGCAATTTCGCCGGGATGGTTCATGCCCATCTCAAAGACCCCATGGGTTTCCCCCGCTTCCGCGCTGAGCACAGTCAGCGGAAGGCCGATATGGTTGTTCAGATTTCCCCGGGTGGCACAGACCTTGAAGCGGCGGGCGAGGACCGCGCGGATCATGTCCTTGGTGGAAGTCTTGCCGTTGCTGCCCGTCAGTCCTATCACCTGACCGCCCCAGACGCGGCGGTAGGCGGCAGCGAGCGCCTGCAGGCCGGCCAGAGTATCGTCCACCAGCACCACCCCGGCGCCATCCGGCACCACCACCGCGCGGCTGACCATGACGGCGGCGGCCCCGGCTGCAATAGCCTGGGCCGCAAAATCATGGGCATCAAACCGCTCCCCAGCCAAAGCCACAAACAGGCAGCCGGGCAGAATGTTCCGGGTATCCGTGCAGACACTCCCCACCACGGCGTGCGGGTCGCCCGCGAGGAGGCGGCCGCCCGTCCATTCGGTCAGGGTAGTGAAGGATTGGGGGATCATAACCGTTCAGGAAGCACCCAGTTGCGCAGCAGGTGACGGGTGATTTGCACGTCATCAAAAGGAGTAACCACGCCTTTCACGGTCTGGCCGGTCTCGTGGCCTTTGCCGGCGATCAGAATAATATCGCCCCCCCCCGCGATCGCGATTGCCCGCTCAATCGCGAGCCTGCGGTCCGTGATGACTTCATGGTTTTCGCCACTCATCCCGGAACGGATCTCGGCAATGATGGCCTCCGGTTCCTCACTGCGGGGATTGTCGTTGGTCAGAATCGTGTAATGGCCGCCCGCCTCGGCCACGGCTCCCATGCGGGGACGCTTGGTGCGGTCGCGGTCTCCCCCGCAGCCAAAGACTGTGATGATGCGGCGGGGGCTGAGATCACGCAGCGTGCGCAGGGCATTTTCCAGGGCATCGGGGGTATGGGCGTAGTCGACAAACACCTTGAACGGTTTGTTATCGGAAACGGCCTCCATCCGGCCGGGCACCTGGGGGGAATCCTCGAGGGCTTTGACCGCCTGACGCAGATTCAGGTCCATGGCCCACACGGCGCCGAGCGCGCCAAGGGCATTGTAAACGTTGAAGCGGCCGATCTGGGGCATCCGCACAAGGAAGCTGCGGCCCCGTGCTTCGAGGGTGAAGGTGGTGCCCTTCATGGTGGCTGACATCTGGGTGGCACGGAAGTCGGCGTGGACATTCATCCCGTAGGTCACAATCCGCAGTTTGCCTTCATATTCGCGGGCCATGCGGCGGCCGGCCGCATCGTCGGTATTGAGAATCAACGCCGGTTTCTTGCTGCCGCCCTGCTCCACCAGATGGGCCGCAAAACGGGCCTTGGCGTCATAGTAGGCCTCCATGGTCCCATGATAGTCGAGGTGGTCCTGGGTCAGGTTTGTGAAGATGGCGGCATCAAACCGGATGCCATGGGTGCGCTGCTGCATCAGGGCATGGGAACTGACTTCCATGGCCACCCCGACACACAGGTTTTCCGTCATGGTGCGGAGCAGCCGCTGCAGGGTGATGCTGTCGGGCGTGGTATGCGAGGCGGGCTCCTCCATGCCTTCGCCGGTGACGTATTTCACGGTCCCGATCAGACCACAGGTGCCCTTGGCGGAGGCGATCAGATGCTGCAGCAGAAACCCGGTGGTGGTCTTGCCGTTGGTGCCGGTCACCCCGGCGACCAGCAGACGGTCGGAAGGTTTGCGGAAGAAGGCGTCGGCCGCTTCAGCGAGGGCTGCTTTGCTATCCTTGACGGTGATCCAGGTGCCACGGAAATCCTCCGGCACATCGCTCTCCGCGAGGATGGCTGCAGCCCCGTTGGCCACTGCCTGCGGGATGAAGTTATGGCCGTCCGAGGATTCGCCCCGGAGGGCGGCAAACATCAGTCCGGGAGCCGCCTCCCGGGAGTCGGCGGTGAGGCCCGTGATTTCCACGTCAAGGGGACCGAACGTGCGGACGCGGTAGAGTTGATCGAGCAGGGCAGAAAGTTTCATCAGCGGAATAACCTAACGGGTAAAGGTGCGCGGGGTGGCCCGCACCGGAGTGGTGCTGGCGGCCTGCGGCAGGAGGCGGACCTCCGGGGAAAATTGGGCAGGCACCTCGTAGTAGGCCATGGCGCGCTCGGCGATGCGGCGGAAGAGCGGAGCCGCCATCTTGCCGCCGTAGTGGGCGTGTTTGGCGCCTTTAGGGGTGTCGATGATCACCAATCCACCCAGCTTGGGGTTGCCTGCGGGCAGGAATCCAATGAAGGAGCAGATCACATCACCCTGATAGGAGGTGCGGAGTTTGCCGTCCTTCAGCTGGGTGACGGCCTTGCGGGCCGTGCCGGTTTTGCCGGCGATTTCAAAAAGTTCACTGCGTCCGGCCTTGCCGGTTCCCTTCTCCACCACCTCCACCATGGCACGGCGGACCGATTTCGCGGCAGCGGCACTCACCACCCGGCGTGCGGGCTGCCGGGTCAGACCCTCAATCGGCTGCCCCTGGTCATCCACCCAGGATTCTGCCAGGTGCAATGGTTGATGGTTGCCATCATTGATGATGGCTCCCAACGCCCCGCACATCTGGGCAGGAGTGACCTGGATGGCCATCCCGAAGGACACCCGGGAGAGCGTCTGGATGGTCATTTTTTCATTGCCGGCAAAATAACCGCGGCTTTCAGATGGCGATTCGAAGCCCGTGCGGCGGCAGAAACCGAAGTCAAGAATCATTTCCTCGAACCGGCGCGTGCCCAGCAGACGGGCCAGTTTGTAGGCTCCAATGTTGGAGGACTGAATCAGGATGTCTTCAACGGTCAGCGAGGACGCAATGTGTTCGTCGGTGATCTGCGTGATATCGCTGTCATCCCACACCCCGCCGGACCCAAGGTCGATGCGGCTTTGGCCATTCACCTTGCCGGAGGAAATCGCCCCGGCCACGGTAACAATTTTCATGGTCGAACCGGGCTCGTAAAGCATCTCCGTGGCAGGGTTGCTCAACAGGGGATTCTCCGGCCCGTGTTTTTTGTCGCGGCAGCCAATGGCCCTGACTCCCATGGTGGCAGGGTCGAAGAGCACCACGACCACCCGTTCGGCGTTCAAATCGTTCAGATATACTTCGTTATCTGAATCACCGGTTTCATCCAGAGCCTGCTCAACCACCCCCTGCAGGCCAAGGTCGAGGCTGAGGCGGACGTTCCTGCCATTCCGGGGCGGTGTGACACTGCCACGGTAGGCGGGAATCTCCCGGCCCCATCCATCCATTTCGTATTCACGGACCCCGGGCTGGCCGGTGAGATCGGCATCCAAAAACCGCTCGACCCCGGCGACTCCCCGGGCCGGCTGGGCTTCCTTGCCCGGGGCGGGCATGGTTTCCCCGAAAAAGCCCACGATGTGTTTCAAGGGCAGGTCCACCGGGTAACGACGGGCAAAGGCATTTTGGAATTCCAAGGCCCCTAATTTTCCCTGACTCTCCTTGTATGTATCCAGTCCCGCCGCCTCGAGATCCAAACGCAGTTTCAGAGCTGCGGTGACACTCACTTTTTTACTCAGGGCCACCGCACCGTCAGGCTTGCTTTTAAGCCGGGCGCGGATTTTTTCCGAGAACTGCGCTTCCGTCATTTCCAGCACCGGCGCGGCGATCCGTCCCACCCGGTCCATGTAGCGGTTCTGCAGTTCCTCCAAGCTGAAGGCATGCCGCAAGTCAGTCGCCTTCATCCCTTCAGACAAGGACAGCGCCTTGGCCAGCCTCGTGGCCGTTTTCAAATATTTAAGATCAAATGACACCTGCTGGACCGGCTCATCGCAGGCAAGGACCCGGCCCCGGGCATCCAGAATATCGCCCCGGGAAGCGCTGATGTCCTGGGTCTCGTGATGACCTTTATCGAGAAGCGCCTGGAAGTGTTCGTGTTGATTGAATTGCAGATGGAGCAGCCGCCACGACAGCAGACTGAACAGCGAAACCACCCCACAACACAACAGTCCAGCCCGGAACCGCAGACAGCGGTCACCAGGTTCAGCGCGGGAATGCATGCGGGGGGCACTCATGGCTAACGGTTTCCAGCGATGACAGGGTTATCCTGCGGGGTTTGCGGGGCGGCGGACGGCTCCGGGAGGCGGACAAGGCGGCCCTTGGGGCCGATATCAATGGGTTTCAAGTCCAGTCCGGAACGCACGGCACTGGCACGCAGGGACTCGGGGGCCAGCAGGTGGTTGATCTGCATATCCCTTTCCATGATTTGTTTTTCAATCATACCAATCTCCCGGTGCACGCTCAGTATCTGGTCCGCCCGGTCCTTTTTCTTGGCGCCCAGCCAGACATAACAGCCTCCAATACCCCCCAGGAGCACACAGAAGAGGATGCAATTCAGCATCCAGCCCGGGCGCAGGGAGTCCTGCTTGGAGCGGTGGGAACGGCGTTTGGAGGAAGCAGACACAATCTGGGGAATTTCAGGAAATGGAAAATCAGGGAGGGGAGGATTAGCCCAGACGCTCCACGACCCGGAGTTTGGCACTGCGGGAGCGTGGGTTGCGGCCGATCTCTTCAGGACTGGCGGTGATGCCTTTGCGGGTGATCAGACGGTAGTGGCAGTCTGGATTGGGCCGGGGCGCGGGCCATTCCGGGCGATCGATTTCCACATCGCTGTGGCGGCGGAAGAATTGTTTCACCATCCGGTCCTCCAGGGAATGAAAGGTGATGACGGCCAGCCGGCCACCTGGTTTGAGCCAATGGTGTGCCGCATCAAGGGCCGACTCCAAGGCCCCCATCTCATTGTTCACCGCAATCCGGAGCGCCTGAAAGACGCGGGTCGCTGGCGAAGCCGGCCCTCGTTTCGGAATCACTGTAGCCACTAGCGCCGCGAGGTCGCTGGTAGTTTCAAAGGGACGTTCGGCCCGGCGGCGCACGATGGCCTTGGCCACCCGCCGGGAGGCCTTTTCGTCTCCATATTCGTAAAAGATCCTGGCCAATTCCTCCTCGGGCCAGGTATTCACCAGATCGGCCGCGCAGACCGGACCGGCAGGGTCCATCCGCATGTCCAGCGGGCCGTCCCGCATGAAAGAGAACCCGCGCTCGGGGGCATCCAACTGATGGCTGCTCACGCCGAGATCCAACAAAATCCCATCCAGTACTGCGCCGAGACCAACTTCTTCCAGAATCCCGGGAAAGGAGGCAAAGTTGGCCCGCAGGGTCACCAAATGATCCGCGTCCCCGGCCAACCGCTGGGTGGCCCACGCCAAGGCCTCCGGGTCCTGATCCAAGGCCAACACGTCGGTCCCATGCTCCAGCAACCGCCGGGTATGGCCACCGCCGCCCAGCGTGCCATCAAGCATCAGCTTGCCGGGCATCGGCACCAGGGCATTGACGACCTCCTGCTCAAGTACTGGAATGTGATAGCTTTCAGCATCGTCCTCCGGAGCATCCAATCTACCAAAAGAAGCAAGGCGCAAGTTGCCCACCGGACTGCACAGGCCGGCACCACCCCAACCAGGGACCGCCGGCAGATGGGCCAAATGAGCGAGTCTGAGGCCTCCCGAAAATGGCTGCCAAAACGACGCCATCCCGGCACGGGAAAAGCTACGCGCGCCCCATCGGGAGGGTCGCGGGGAAATCATGCGTGGGAAAAAAGTCATCATAACCGGCAAGCATAAATCTTTCCGCCCGGAAAACAGGGCTGAACCATGGGCTTTTTCCGGCGGCTTCCCCCGCCGGAAGCGGCCTGAAACCAGCTGGAAGAAAGGAGTTTATCCATGGTAACGAGTGTGAAAATTCCAGCGATTGTTAAAGATTTCCAACGATTAATCACAGGCCTTATCTAAGGTCAATTAATTTTCAAGGTTTGAGCAGAAAATAAGCCGCTTTAGAGCAGTTTTCATAATTCCCGAAACAATTTAAGATATCTTTCGGGTTCGCCTGCCAGAACTTCCGCGTGACCCGGGAAAAGCGGGCCCAGTCCTGCACCGGGGCGCTCTTGAAAAACCACCCGTTTCCAAGTTGCATTCCTCGCTGTCATCTGGCACGGAATCACATTGCCGGGAGGGACTGCGGTGCTCTCCGCACCCGCACCCTTTCCATTTTTACCCGCCCCATGAATCGCGCTTCCTCCCGTTTCCTGCTCTGCACCTTCACCTCCGCAGCCCTGATCGCGGCCTCCGGGGACGCGCTGGCCATTCCGAATCCTTTCAAGCGCAAGGAACCCACCGCCGCCCCGGCCCCCACCGAATTGCGCGTGGCCGAGATGGAGGCTGGCGATCTCCTCCGGAAGGCCCAGGACCTGGAAGCGGCCGGAAAAAGCGGAGCCGCCGCCTCCTCCTACAAACGGATCGTCGACCGCTACCCCCTGACAAGTTTTGCCCCGATGGCCCAGTTCCGCCTCGCCTCCGCCTATGAGCGGGACGGCAAATTCAGCAAGGCCTTTGAAACCTATCAGGAACTCATCGATACCTATAAACAAAGCGCGCAGTTCAGCGAAGCCATCGCCCGGCAGCTCGCTATCGCCAACCAATCGAGGACTGAAAAACTGTCTTCCTTCCTCGGCATTCCCAAGAAACTGGACAAGTCGGAGCAGATCGAAATGTTCCAGAAGGTGATCGCCAATGCCCCGCGGGGCCGTCACGCCGCTGAAGCCCAATTCGAGATTGCCAAAATCCATGAGGAGGATGACGCCACCGATCTCGCCATCGCGGCCTACCGGAAGGTGGTGGATGATTACCCCGCCAGCCCCTTGGCCGCAGAAGCCCAATCCAAAGTCAGCCAAGGCTACCTTGGCAAAGTCGAGGAAGGCAGCCGCGATGCCTCCAACATTGATAAAGCCCGTTTGGCGGCGGATCAGGCCGCCGGACTTTTCCCGGACACTTCCATACCCGACCTGAGTGCCACCCGCGTGCAGGTTGACGAAATCTCGGCTGAGAACTCTTGGAACACGGGCCGCTTCTACGAAAAGAAGGGCAATTACCGCGCCGCCCTCGTTTATTACAGTGACGTGCTGCGCTCTCCGGGAAGCGCCCACTTCGCGGAAGCCCGTGAGCGCATCAACGAGATGACCAGCAAGGATCCCACCCTGATTGATTCCGTCCCTGCAGTCGCCGTCACATCCACCGACCTAGCCGTACCGGCCTCGATTGATCTCAAGAGCAAGCCCGGTTACTTCGGCCCCCCCCCTCCCCCGGCCCGGGTGGCCAGCCTGCTCAGCAAACCCAAGATGCGCACGGGTGGCGATCAGATTCCAATCACACCTTTGGAAGAACCTGATCTCCCTACCGGCAGCGACCGCATGCTGAAGCCTGACGACTCACTGCTCAATCCCGGCACCCCCATCCCGCCAGCCCCCGGTGATCTGGTTCCCGGTGATCCACTTCCTCCGGCCGGAACACCCTCCGCTGAGCCACCCTCGCTGCCCTCCGCCGAAGGAATCCCCGCCCTGCCCCCTCCGTCGGAACCCGTCCTTCCCAGCGACCCTGTCAAACCAGCGAACTGACCGCTTCCCCATTCCCAATTTACTGCTCCCGGATTTTTCCTTCCCCATGCAACTGTCTTCCCTGCTGCCCCGTCCCACCCTCCTCGCCGCTGCGGCCGCGCTCTTCCTCCCTGGTTGTGCCGGTTACCATGCCGGGTCCGACAAACCTGGCCGCATGGAAAACATCAAAACCATTGCGGTCCCCACCTTCCGCAACCTGACCCTCGAACCGCGTTCATCGGTCCTTGTCACCAACAACGTGGTACGGCAATTTCAACTGGACGGCACGTATCAAATCAAGGATGCCCAGAATGCCGATGCGGTCCTGCGCGGCACGATCCGGGACCTTACGCGGCGCCAGCTCCGCAGCGCCCGCAATAACAATCTCCGGACACGCGAACTGGAACTGCTCATGACGGTGGATTTCGTGGTTGAGGAAGCCGTCACCGGCAACCTCCTCTCCAAAGGCACCGTGACTGGTTCCACCTCCGTATTCCTCGACCCCAACTTCCAACTCAGCGAACGCCAGGCCATTGATGACGCCTCCCGGAAGATGTCCGAGGAACTGGTCAGCCGACTGGCCGAAGGCTGGGGCGCCTCGGCGTTTCCGGAAACGGCCACCAAACCCTCCGCCAGCCTGCAGAACCCAGCAGCCGGGCGCAGCATCCTGCCCGCCGCCCTGCGTTGAAAATTTGAGGAATATTCCGAAAACCGGTTGCACGTCGCCCGGTTCATTCCATAGTCCCGTCCCGCAGCAAATGCGGTTTACCAAGCGCGGTTAGCTCAGTGGTAGAGCACCTCCCTGACACGGAGGGGGTCACAAGTTCGAACCTTGTATCGCGCACCATCTATCCTCTGGATTTCAAGGGAGGTGATCAAGGAAACACCCCGGCCCACTTGGCGGATCCTGTTTACGCAGGGCACCCTGAGCTGCCTCCAAGAGGTATTCCTGAGGCTATCCGGCTTCTTCAAAGCGCCTCCCTGACCCTGCCCGCTGGGCTGTACCCGCATGGGGACCCTGTTTCCGGAAGGTGGCCCACTTGGAACCGGAACCCACTGCAGAAAAAAGGCCTCCCTGAAGAAATCCCTGGTGGAAGAAATAGCCAAACATCAGGCCCGGGCATCGTCAGCGGATCCCGGCAGCTTGGGAATTGGCGCGCAGAAATTAACAATGACACGCGGTGACACCCTTCCCCCCGTCCCGGACGCGCCGGTTTGGCTGAGCTTCCACCCGCGGAAATGGATAGGCTGCGCCGGAATGAAAGCCATCGCTGTCCTGATCGCCGTCCCGGGCCTTTCACTCGTTTTCCCCTTCAACCGATCCCAGCCCGGACTTCCTCCATGCCGGAAACCTATTCCCCGCAGCTGCAGATTGAACCAGCCGCGCCGCCCCCGCTCTTCTCCGGTCATTTGAAGGAACTTCACAAAAGTTGAAAAAACCACTTGGCAGTGCGCTGGAACAGGGTATGGAATCCGTCCGGTCGCGCGACGTCCGGGATTTGGGGTCTTAGCTCAGTTGGTAGAGCACTTGCATGGCATGCAAGGGGTCAGCGGTTCGAATCCGCTAGGCTCCACCAAATCCCGCCGCCGCTCTTTCTGCAGGCTTCCGGTTTTCCAGTGCGACATAGTTCGTCCTCCACGCCATCCCAGCGTGATTGGAAAATTTTTGCGTCCCCACGGCTTGACGCCGATATCTTTTGCATATATTAGCACCAAGAACCTTGAGAAACGGGAAGTCCTCCCGTTTCTTTTTATTTTAAGCGAACTGCCGTTATGACCAGCGAACTTCTCGCCGTCTTTGAATATTACGAAAAAGAAAAAGGAATCAGCCGCGATAAGATGATCGAGGCTCTCTCCTCGGCCATCCTCACGGCTTCCCGCAAGAGCATCGGACCTGCCCGGGAACTGCGCATTGACATCGACCCCATCAAAGGCGGCATCAAGGCCAAGGCCAAACTCATGGTGGTGGAAACCGTCACCGCGCCGTTTGATGAACTGGCCCTCGCCACTGCCCGCAAAATCAAAAAGTCCGCAGAGATCGGTGATGAAATCGAAGTCGATGTGACCCCCAAGGACATGGGGCGCATCGCCGCCCAGACCGCCCGGCAGGCCATGATGCAACGCATCCGTCAGGAGGAAAAACTCCTGATCTATGAGGAATTCAAGGACCGGGCCGGCGAAATCGTCAATGGCACCGTCCGCCGTTTCGAAAAGTCCGATGTCATCATGGACCTCGGAAAATTTGAAGGCATCATGCCCAAAAAGGAACGGGTCGCGACGGAAGATTATAACATCGGCGACCGCATCCGGGTCTACGTGGTGGCCGTGGAAAATGGAGTGAGGGGTCCCGAGATCATCCTCAGCCGCAGCCATCCCAATTTTGTCAAACGTCTTTTCGAAAGCGAAGTCAGCGAAATCGCGGACCGCACCGTCGAAATCCGGGCCATCGCCCGGGAAGCTGGCTACCGCACCAAAATCGCCGTCTGGAGCGCTGACAATAAAGTGGATCCGGTTGGGGCCTGTGTCGGCATGAGGGGAGCCCGAGTCAAGAATATCGTCCGGGAACTCAACAACGAAAAGGTCGATATCATCAAGTGGAGCGATAATCCCAAGGAATTCCTCAAGGATGCCCTCAAGCCCGCCACCATTGCCGATGACAAGATCATCGTCGATCCGGTCAATAAACGTATCTTCGCCAAAGTCCGTGAGGATGAGCTGTCCAAAGCCATCGGCCGCCACGGGCAAAATGTCCGCCTGACCAATCGCCTGATGGGGTGGGACGTTCAGGTGGAGCGCGACGAAAGCGCCCATGAGAAATTTGTTGGACGCGTGCACAGCGCCGCCTCCGAACTGGCCAGCCACCTCGGCATCGAAGTGGAACTCGCCGAAGCCCTCGTGACCACCGGCATGAACAGCATTGAAGTCATCGCTACTTTGGATGCCTCCGACATTGTCGACGTTCTCGGCATTCCTGCCGAAGAAGCGGCGGCCATCGTAGCCAAGGCTCAAGCCCAGGTCGCCCCCTCATCTGTTCAATAACCGGGGTTGCAATCCCCACCGTCTGACGCCATGAAGGCAACCCTTCTATTTCATGCCCGGCAAATCCAAATCCACGAGCACCCCAGGTTCTGATACCGCCGCCACCCCGGCGCGTAAATCTGCCGCGCGCCCTCTTTCTTCCTCCGAATCCGAATCCGCTGCGGCCACGCCCGTCAGAAAAGTTCCCTCTGTCGCCACAGGTGATACTTTGGACCTGATCGGAGAGCGGCCCAAACGCAACCGCGTCAAGCCCGGCTCCACCCAGACCCCCTTGTCCGGCCCGGTCACTCCTGAACCCGCGCCTATAGCGGCCCCGGTCCCCAAGAAGGAAGTCCTTTCCCTCATTGATGAGGCCAAGCCGCGCGTCCGCCGTGCGGGGATCAGCCCAATCACGCCCCTCACCGGACTGGTCGCCCCTGCCCCGGTCGCCGAGGTCGCCCCTGTCGTCACCGAGACCCCGTCCGCGCCTCCCGAGATGGAAGGATCTGATGACGGGGAAGAACCGGATGATCCCAAAGTGATTTGCATCAAGCCCCCTATCATTGTCCGCGACCTCGCTGACAAAATGGGTCTTAAAGTTTTTGTCCTGATCAAGGACTTGATGCTGCTTGATATTTTCGCCAATCCTGGAGTTTCCATTGAACCGGACATCGCAGCCAAAGTCTGCGAAAAACATGGCTTTACCTTCGAACGCGAAAAGCGCGAGAAAGGCAGTGGTTTCCACAAGGTTGAGGAAGTGATCCAGGCTCCGGTCGCTCCGGTTGAAGAACCCGAGGAAGCCCTCAAGGCCCGCCCTCCCATCATCACCTTCATGGGCCATGTTGACCACGGCAAAACCAGCCTGATTGATGCCATCCGCTCTTCCAAGGTCACGGCCGGGGAAGCTGGCGGGATCACCCAGGGCGTCGCCGCTTACAGCGTGGACCACCATGGTGAAAAACTGACCATTCTCGACACACCAGGCCACGCCGCCTTCACTGCCATGCGGGCCCGCGGTGCCATGGTCACTGACATTGTCGTGCTCGTCATTGCCGCCAACGATGGGATCATGCCCCAGACCAAGGAGGCCATTGCCCATGCCAAGGCCGCCAATGTGAAAATCGTGGTCGCCATGAACAAGTGCGACCTTGCCACCGCTGATTTCGACAAGGTAAAACGCCAGCTTCAGGAAAATGAACTGACCCCTGAAGATTGGGGCGGAGAAATTGCCTGTCTGCCGGTTTCCGCCACTAAAAATATCGGGATCGAGGAATTGTTGAAGAGAATTCTCCTCGAAGCTGAATTCCTCGAACTGCGCGCCAATCCCAAAGCTGCCTGCCGGGCCATGGTGATTGAATCCCGGGTCGAACCCGGCAAGGGTCCCACCGCCACCATCATCCCCCAGAGCGGCACCCTCCGTGTTGGCACCGCCTTCATTTGCGGACCCCACTACGGCAAAGTGAAAAGCATGCTGGATGACCATGGCCGCACCGTCAAGGAAGCCGGTCCCGCCATGCCCGTCGAGGTCACCGGATTTTCCACGATTCCAAATGTCGGCGACGAACTCGTCGAAATGGACAGCGAACGCGACGCCAAGAAGCTCAGCGAGGAACGCACCAGCGAACAACGCGCCGGCAAATTGGCAGCCCCCAAACGGGCCTCCCTCGAAAGCCTCTTCGCCGATATGAAGGGCTCTGAAAGGAAATCCCTCCGGCTTATTCTCAAGACCGATGCCCAAGGTTCACTGGAAGCCATCATCGCCCAGCTCAAACTCATCAAGTCCGATAAAGTCGGCATCGATTTCGTTCTCAGCGGCGTCGGTCCGATCACCGAAAGCGACGTCCTCCTCTCTTCCGCGTCCAACGCCGTCATCGTTGGTTTCAACACCAAGGTCGAGGCCAAGGCGGTGAAAGCCATCAAGGCGGAAGGCGTTCAGGTGAAGCTTTATTCCATCATCTACGAACTCCTTGATCAGATGGAGGAAGCCATGCTCGGCCTGCTCGATCCGCTAACCCGCGAAAAGGTCATCGGTCACGCCCAGGTCAAACAAGTCTTCAAAATCCAGCGCGGCCGCGCCGGGGGGTGTGTTGTCACAGACGGCAAACTCGTCCGCAACGCCCGGGCCCGGGTCCTCCGCGGCAAACAGGCCATCTACGACGGCGGCTTCCAGACGCTCCGCCGCTTCACCGACGACGTGGCGGAAGTCCGCAACGGCATGGAGTGCGGCGTCCGTCTCGGCGATTTCAACGAATACGAAATCAACGACATCATCGAGTGTTACGAACTGGAGAAGATCGCCCAAACGCTTTAACCGGAAAGCTGACGGGCCACGGATGGCACGGATAAGACGGATGGCACAGATATTTTATAACAAGGTTTTGCCGCCCCTACTACTTCCGCCCCGCACCACCTGTTTCCCGTCCTTCCTGACCTTCTGTTCAAATCTTTCATAGCATCCGTGTTATCCGTCCAATCCGTGTTATCCGTGGCCCGTTCCGCGGCCTATCAACTGCCCCGCTCATGACCAACCGAAAAGCCCGAGTCACCGAGCTGATCCAGCGCGAGCTGTCCAGCATCCTGGCGCGCGACCATGCCTTCCCGGACGTTCTCGTCACCGTCACCGACGTGGACCTCACGCCCGACTTCAAGAACGCCCACATCTTCATCGGTGTGATCGGGCCCGCCGCCAAACAGCAGGCGGTGGTGGACAAACTGAATACCCAACGAGGGTTGCTTTCCTCCCGGGTGGCCAAGCGGGTCGTGCTCAAGAACAGCCCGCACTTCTTTTTCAAGCTTGACCACAGCGTCGAGCGCGGCGTCCGGGTCACCGCCCTGATGGAGCAGATTGACCAACAGCTCAACGAGTCCGCTCTGCTCAATCCCGACCCTGCTGAAGCAGCCCCCACCCCAACCGGCCCGGCGCTGGCCAATCCCGCCCCAGCACCAGCGGCGGCCATCCCTGCCAAGGAAACCGGCGATGAGGATGAGGACGGCGCTTCCGGCAACGACCGCCCCCTCCGCCGCCGTAACCGCTAGAGACCGTCCGGTCGTTTGGGTTTTGCCCCGCTGTTTTCATCCGTGAAACCCGTGGTTCCATCCCTCCCCCATTTCCCGTGAGCCTCCGCACCAATACCTCCTTTACCGAACTGGCCGCCCTTTTCCGCAGCGCGTCGTCCTTCGCCGTGCTCGCCCACCAGCGTCCTGACGGAGATGCCATCGGCTCCACCCTCGCGCTCGGCCTGGCGTTGAAAAACCTCGGCAAGCCCGTCCGCTTCCTCAACGACGACGGCCTCCCCGCCAATCTTGCCTTCCTCCCCGGCTCGAATTTCATTGAGCAACCCGTCCACGGCCAGACCGTCGAGGCGGAAGTCGCCATCGCCGTCGATTGCGCCAACCGCGAGCGACTGGGCCCCATCGCCCTCGCTGCCCTCGCCGGTGCCAAAACCTGGGTCAACATCGACCACCACGTCTCCAACGAGGGTTACGGCGACCTTCACTATATCAATTCCGGAGCCCCCGCCGCCGGCGAGATCATCTATGATCTCCTCACCGCCGCCGCGCTTCCCATCACTCCGGAAATCGCCAGCAATCTCTACGTCGCCATCTCCACCGACACCGGTTCCTTCCAATACCAGAGCACTACTGCCCACACCTACGAGATCGCCGCCGCCCTGATCCGGGCCGGGATCAATGTCAGCAAACTCTGTCAGGATACCTACGAGTCCTATCCGCTCCGCCGCGTCGAACTCCTCCGCCATCTGCTCAACGCCATGCAGATCACCCACGGGGGCAAAGTCGCCTCCTGGGCCCTCACCCGCGCCTTTGCCGATTCCATCAACATGCAGCCTGACGACAACGAAGGCCTGATGGACAACCTCCGCTCCATCCAGGGCGTGGTCGTCGCCGCCGCCTTCGAGGAACTCCCCGGGCATGAGGGAAAAATCCGCCTCAGCCTCCGCTCCAAGGACCCCGCCATCGACGTTGGTGCGGTCTGCGCCAGCTTCGGCGGCGGCGGACACCGCCTTGCCGCCGGCGCCCGTCTGGCCGGCCCCCTTTCCGATGCTCAATCCCGTGTATTCCAAGCCCTCCATGAAACGTTCTCCTGATCCTGAAATCGACGGCGTCCTGCTGGTCGACAAAGGCCCGGAAATGACCTCCCACGATGTCGTCGCCGTCGCCCGGCGCGCCCTTGGCACCAAAAAAATCGGCCACTGCGGCACCCTCGATCCCAACGCCACCGGCCTCCTGATCCTCGTGGTCGGCCGCGCCACCAAGATCCAGGACCTCCTCATGGCGGAGGAAAAGGAATACGAAGGCATCTGCCGTCTTGGCTCCTCCACCACCACTCAGGACGCCTGGGGCGAAGCCATCGCCACCGCCGAAGTCCCCGCCTTCACCCCGGAGCAGATCGAGGCCGCCTTCAGCCAATTCCGCGGCGACTTCTATCAACTCCCCCCCATGGTCAGCGCCATCAAAAAGGACGGCGTCGCCCTCTACAAACTGGCGCGCCAAGGCATCGAGATCGAACGCGAAAAACGCCTCGTCACCGTTTTCCACCACCAGATCAAAGGCATCAACCTTCCTGACATCGAATTCCGCGTCGTCTGCAGCAAAGGTTTCTACGTCCGCACCTACTGTCACGATCTCGGCGAAACCCTCGGCTGCCACGCCCACATGGCCGCCCTCCGCCGCACCCGCAGCGGCAAGTTCGACCTCACCAAATCCACCACCTTCGAGGAACTCAAGACTCTTCCCCGTGAGGAACTGCTTGGCCGGCTCCTCTCCCTCCGCGACGTCAGCCGGCTGCGGGGTGTGTAGATAAGAATTCTCCTTCCGGGTCCTAAAAACGAACGCCATGGGACTAGAGAACAAGCCTCGAAGGAAAAGGTTTTTCGATAAAGAAGATCCTCACTTTTCCGGCACCCTCATCGTATTCTCCATCATCACGGCCTTCCTTTTCGCTGAATTTTGCGGCTCCTATCACTACAACCCCATGCAGATTGTCGTAGTTGGGATGGCACTCATCACCTTCGTTTATCTCATCATTTCACTGAACTATCCTCAAAAACCCCGCTGGCTTTGGTATCTTGGCATTGTTTGCGGGGCACTTTTAGTCTGTTTTGGTATCGGAGTTCTGGGCTTTTTGTTCTAACCATCAACACATGAAAACCCTAAAGTCCATCGCCGACCTCACCGCCCTGCCCGGCCCGGTGCATCTTGCGATCGGGTTCTTCGATGGCGTGCATGTCGGCCACCAGGAGGTTATCAGGCGCGCCCAGGCTGCCGCCGAAGCGGATGGCGGCACTGCGGTTATCGCCACATTCGATCCGCACCCCATGAAGTTCCTGCGCCCGGACACCGCCCCGCGCCTCCTGACCTCCACCCTGCACAAAAGCCTGATCCTGTCGCAACTCGGGGTCACCCACCTGCTTGTCATCCCCTTTGATAGCGCCCTCGCCGCCCTCACGCCGGATGCCTTCATCCGGTCTCTTGCCGGGGCATCCCGTCCACTGGGCAGCATCACTGTCGGCTACAATTGGGCCTTCGGCAAAGGCCGCAGCGGCAATCTGCATACCCTGACTGCCCTTGGCCAGACCATGGGTTTCCAAGTTCACGGCATCGCCGCCGTGGTCGTCGCCGAAGAACCTGTCAGCAGCACCCGGGTCCGTCTTGCCGTCGAGCGTGGCGACTTCCCCGCCGCCGCCCGCCTCCTCGGCCGCGACTACTCCGTTCACGGCACTATCATCCAAGGCCGCCAACTGGCCCGTAAGTTGGGCTTCCCCACCGCCAACCTGGCTTTGGAAGCCGAGCAACTTCCCCCCATCGGGGTCTATGCGGTCAAAGCCGCCGTCAACGGCCAGCGTTTTACCGGCGTCGCCAACCTCGGTCTCCGCCCGACGGTTGAGCATGACGGTGTCCCGCAACGCCAACTCGAAGTCCACCTTTTCGATCACACCGGCGACCTCTACGGCCAAGGCATGGAAGTCCGCTTCATCCAACGTCTGCGCGACGAAATGAAGATGAACTCCCTCGAAGCCCTCAAAGCACAAATCGCCCTCGACGCCGCTCAGGCCCGCCACATCCTTGGAGCCATTCCCGGCGGCGCCAAGCTTCCGGCTGCCTCAGCCCTCTAAGGAATTTTCCGTCAGGGAAAGACAGCATCTTCCCTCATCAGCCCTCACCGTCCGGCCACCAGATACCCGGTGAAAAAGACCACCTCCCGGGCAAGGAAGCCGGCCTTCGCGGACCAGGACACATAAGCACTGGTCCGCGTCGGGGAGGAGAAGCAGGGCACGCCGGCATCGCGGAACATGCGGACAGCGCGACGCATGTGCATGGGGTCGCTGACGAGCAGGCAGGACTGCAGCTTTTTCTCCTGCATGAGGCGGGCGGCTTCGGAGACGTTGCCACGGGTGGAGTGGGAGGCAGTCTCGATCAGGATGTCCTTCCTGGGAATGCCGTGGGCGACAGCGTAGTCCCTTGCGACCTCGCTCTCAGCCATGGCGGCCTTGTCGCCGAAGCCGCCGGTGAAGATGAGCTTCCTGACCTGCCCTGTTTTGTACAGATCCAACGCGTGATTCAACCGTTCCTCGAGCACGGGGGAGGGTTTCCGGTCCCAGGCCGCCGCACCCAACACCACCGCGGCATCGGCTTTGCGTGTCTCATCCCGACCCGCGAAATCATTGATATACCAGGCCACGCCAGCCACCCACAGGAGCAGCAGCAGCAGGAGCCGGAAGAGCCATTTGAAAAGGAGTCGCATCAGTCAGGGAAAATTCCAATTACGCCCGCCAGTCACACATCAATCACTTCATCCGGCTTCCGGCGCGGAGGCTCACCTTCACCGGACTCCAGGAAGCGCGCTGCTCTCGCCTGCCGAGGCAGGGCAATGCTCACCGTGGTGCCCTGCCCTTCCCCGCTCTGTACGGACAGCTCGCCCCCATGATCCCTGACAATCCGGCGCACAATCAGCATCCCGAGCCCATTTCCCGTCTTCTTGGTGGTAAACCAGGCCTGATGCATCTGGGCCACCGTCTCCGGGCTCATTCCTTTTCCTGAATCCTCGATCCGGATCACCACGTCGTAGTCCGTCAGTTCCGTTTCGATCCGCAGAGAACCGCCCGTGCCCATGGCCTGCGAGGCATTCTTGATCAAGTTGTAGAGCGCCTGCTTCATCTGCGCCGCATCCAGGCGCACCAAGGGCAGACCATCATGGAGCAGCAGCCGCGTGGTGATACGCCGGTCCTTCAGTTCTGGAGCCAGGAAGGTCGCCGCTTCCTCCACCACCCGGTTCAGATCGGTCAGTTCAAAACGCGGGGCCACCGGTCGCATCGCGCCAAGGAATTGCTCTATAATGAAGTCCAGCCGCTTGATCTCTCCCCGCGCCACCTCCACTTGGCCCTTCACACTCTCATACACCGCCACATCCACCTTCTTCAGTTTTTTCTCCAACAACTGGAGATGGATATTCAGCGAGTTCAGGGGATTGCCAATCTCATGGGCCACCCCCGCCGCCAGCACCGTCAGGGCATTGAGCCGCTCGCTCTCGATCTGTTCCTCCGCGACCCGGCGCGTCTGCGTGATGTCCCGCACCAGCATGACATATCCCAGCGGCGCCGCGCCCGGTTCGCCGTCGTCGATCGGCCGGAAGTAAAAATTCAAATACCGATGCTCTGGATAAAACACCTCCATGTCCCGCGACATCACCTCCCGCCGCCGCGTCAACACCTCCCAGGACACGCCCCGCACCAGTTCGGCCAAGGGCCGCCCCGCCGAGGTCTCATGTTCCATCCCGTAAAACCCGCATGCCGCCCTATTTACAAAGGTGACCACCCCCTGCGGATCACAGATAATCACTCCTTCTTCCAGGACTTCGAACACCTGCTCAAAGAATCCCTTTTCCCTGATTAGTTTCTGGAGCAAACCCTGCACTTCACCCGGCCCGACCCGGTCGAGGCGGGCGATCAGCTTATCAAGGAATCCTGCTTTCATGAGGCTACCCTGCCATGGGTCCACCATCCGGCAAGCGCACCGCTGGTGCGGCACCGCAGAACCCGGCCATCAAGCCATCAGACCCGGCACCGGCTTGCTTCCCGGCTTGGTCACATTGGTGAGCCGCATTGGAACGCCGTTGATGGGGTAGTTGAAGCGCAGGTGGTCAAATCCCAATAACGCCAGCACCGTGGCGTGGAAATCGTGGACACTGACCTTGTCCACCACAGCCTGGTAGCCCATTTCATCGGTCGACCCGTAGGACAGGCCGGGTTTCACGCCGCCTCCGGCCATCCAGAGGGTGAAGGCCCCCGGGTTGTGGTCGCGGCCAATGGAAGCCATCTCCTGGCCCTGACGGTTTTCCCGCATGGGCGTGCGCCCGAACTCGCCCCCCCAGATCACGAGGGTATCCTCCAACAGCCCCTGCCGCTGCAGATCCGTCAGGAGTGCCGCGCAGGCCTGGTCCACGCTTTTGCACTTGTCCTTGAATCCATGATTCAACGCTTCGGATTGGCTCGCCCCATGGCTGTCCCAGCCCCAGTCAAAAAGCTGAATGAAGCGCACGCCGCGTTCCACGAGGCGGCGGGCCAGCAGACAATTGTTGGCGAAGGATTCCCTGCCCGGCTGGGTGCCGTAGAGCTCATGCACTGCGGCCGGTTCCTTGCTCAGGTCAAAGGCTTCGGACGCGTGCAACTGCATGCGGAAAGCCATTTCATACTGGGCGATGCGGGTGACCGTTTCCGGATCGCCAACCTGGGCAGCTGTCAGGGCATTGATCTCCGCAAGGGCATCAAGACTGCGGCGTCGCTGGCTGCGGTCGATCCCGGGAGGATCCTGGAGGAAGAGCACCGGTTCCCCCGCAGAGCGGCATTGCACGCCTTGATAGACGCTGGGCAGATAACCGGCTCCCCAGACACTCTTGCCCGCATCCGGATTCTTCCCCCCACTGGTGAGGACCACAAATCCCGGAAGGTTGTCGTTTTCCGAACCTAGGCCATAAGTCGCCCAGGACCCAAAACTGGCGTTTCCCGGCGACTGTGACCCGGTGTGCATGAGGAGCTGCGCCGGGCCATGGTTGAACTGGTCAGTATACATCGATTTCACGATGCACAGATCATCGGCATGCCCTGCGAGAAATGGCAGGCGGTCGGAAATCCACTGCCCGCTCCGGCCGTGCTGCTGAAAAGGATACTGGCTGGCCAGCATCTTCGGCACCCCCTGGATAAAAGCGAACTGCTTGCCGGCAAGGAAGGACTGCGGGCAGTCTTTGCCATCAAGCTTGAGAAGCTCCGGCTTGTAATCGAACAGTTCCAACTGGCTGGGGCTGCCGGCCATGTGCAGGTAGATCACGCGTTTGGCCTTGGCCGGAAAGTGGGGCTCGGCCGGCTTCCATGGATACGCCGGGTCCTTCGCCAGAACGGCACCGGCTGCGGTGGCCTGCGGTTGGCTGGCCAGCCACAGGCCCGCGAGACTGAGCGAACCATTCCTGAGAAAATGGCGGCGCGTGGGATTTAAAAGAGGATGATCGATCATCGGTTCAAGGCGAGGTCGGTGTTGAGGAGGGTATTGGCGACCAAAGTCAGCGCCGCCGCTTCGGGTGTGCCCCCAAGGGCCGCCGCCGTGTCCGGTTTTACCTGATAATCCGCCAGAGCGCCGGCGTGGAGTTTCGTCAGGGCCGTCAACAGTCCGGCGGGCGGAGGATCCAGGGTGATCAGCTGGCAGGCCCGGGTGATCTGCTCCTCCACCGTGCCGCCATCACACGACACCCGTTGCGCCAGGGCCATGGCCATTTCCAGATAAGCCGGGTCGTTCAAGGTCACCAGCGCCTGGAGTGGCGTATTGGTCGGCAACCGCCTGGCACTGCACAAATCGCGCGCGGGCGCATCGAACGCCAGAAAGCCGGGATATCCGCTGGTCCGTTTCACGTAAGTATAGATGGCACGACGGTAGCGATCCTCACCTTCCGAGGTTTTCCAGGTTTGCCCGCTGTAGACGGTATTCCACACACCCTCCGGCTGGGGCGGATAGACCGGCGGTCCTGACATCTTTGAAGAAAGCAAACCCGAGACTTTCAAGGCATGGTCGCGCACCATCTCGGCGGTGAGCCGCTGCCGGGGCCCTCTGGCGAGCAAGGCATTGGAGGGATCGCGGGAAACGAGGACCGCCGGAGCGCGGCTGGTTTGTGCATAGGTAGCACTCAGGGCGACCTCACGGAGGAATTTCTTAACCGACCAGCCATGCTGCCGGGTGAGCCGCAGGGCCAGATGATCCAGCAATTCCGGATGGGTGGGACGGGCGCCGCTGGAACCAAAGTCCTCCAGCGTTTCCACGATCCCCCTCCCGAACATGCCCGCCCACAGGCGGTTCGCCAGCACCCGGCCCGCCAAGGGATTGCGTTCGCTCACCAGCCACCGTGCCATATCCAGCCGGGAAACCCGCCCAGTCGCTTCCGGCGGATTCAACCGCTCCGGGACTCCTGGCTGGACCGCCGCGTCTTTGGTCAGGCGATTCCCCCGCAACCAGATGCGGGTCTCGCGTTCCGCCGGGGTGGGACGCTCCAGCAGGACGGGCACGTTTGTGGCCGGCGCTTTCCGGACCTCCTCCCTCAACCCGTTATACCGGTTCCATGCAGTGCGGCGTTCCGGGGACCCGGCCAACGCCGTCCAATGCGCTGCGGTGGTGGTGGTCAGGGAAAAATCCCGCAGGGTACAGGCCTGCTGATTGGCATTGGAAACCGCCTCCTGCTTCAGACTGATTTCCAGCCGGTCCTCCACGCTGGCCACCAGAGGCTGCTCCAGAATCACCACACACCAGCGACCCCCCGCCTGCGCCGGATAGCTGCCAAATCCTCCGGGTCCTCCCTCAAGCGATTCCTGCGGATCAAACGGGCCGGCGAGGTAATCCCCTATCACTTCCTTGAGTTTGATTTCGGTTTTCTTCCCGTCTTTCCCCGCTAGCGTCAGGGTCAGATGTGACAGCACACTGGCGCGCGCCGGCCACGATTTGGGATCAGCCTGGTCCGGGAAAATCTCCAGCTTCAATGCCGTGATGCCGGCAGGTGCTGGTGTAGTCAAGGTGTAGACCACCCCCACTGGGAGCGTGCCCCCGGCGGCGACCCGGCCATCAGGCCGGATCGTCAACTCCCCCCCCGAGGTAACCGCGGAAGCCGGGATCAGTGGTTGCCAGACGTTCTCCCCTTTGGCCAGTTCCACTCCTTGGTCATTCAGGGATCGCCGCACTTGTTGCATCTCCCTCCATTGGGCCGCGAGCGCATCGCGCGCTCCGGGGTCATCAGCGATGGGCAGACGTGGGAAATCGTTATCAAGATCGGCGTCCTCGGTGTTGTCGAAGAAGGCCATGAACCGGTAGTAGTCCTCGTGGGGATAGGGATCGTAGGGGTGCGAGTGGCATTGCACGCAGCCGAAGGTGGTCGCCTGCCATGCGGTCCATGTTGTATTCACCCGGTCCACCACCGCCGCGGCGCGGAACTCCTCGTCGTTAGTCCCGCCCTCGGTGTTATTCTGGGTATTGCGGTGAAAACTGGTGGCCAGCAGGTCGTCGGCACTGGGCTGGGGGAGTTGGTCGCCGGCCAGCTGTTTGATGGTGAATTGATCAAACGGCAAATCATCGTTCAAGGCCCGGATCAGCCAATCACGCCAAGGCCAGATGTCGCGGGGCGGGTCTTTCTCGAATCCATAGGTGTCCGCATACCGCGCAAGGTCCTGCCACACGCTGGCCCAGCGTTCGCCGAAGGCAGGCGAGGCCAGCAGACCATCCACCACCGCCGCCCGGGCCGAGGCCTCATCCGCCACCCGGGCGGCACTGAAGCCGTGATAATCCTCCAAGGACGGCGGCAGGCCTGTCAGGTCCAGGGAGACCCGGCGCAACCATTCGGCAGCTCCTGCATCCGGAGCGGGCGTGAGGGAATCGGCTTCCAACCGGGCTTTGACAAAGCCATCAAGGGGTTGCCGGGACCAGGCAGGCTCCTGCAAGACCGGAACCGGTGGCTCCACCGGCGGCACCAGCGACCAATGTTCGCTCCACGTGGCGCCTTCCGCGATCCACTGGCGGAGTTTGGCCACGTCCGCCGGTTTCAGGGGAGGACCATGTTCCGGCTGTGGCATCACTTCGTCAGGATCGGTGGAAGTGATGCGCCGCATCAGTTCCGAGGCGTCAGGATTTCCGGGCACAATCGTCAGTTCCCCGGACTTGCCCTTGGCCGTGGCTTTCTCGCGGTAGATGAAGGAAACCTTGCCCGCGGCTTTCACTCCGCCATGACAAGCCGTGCAGTGGGTGGTGAGGATAGGCCGGATGTCACGGTTGAACTCCATGGCGGCCTCCGCGGGAACCCAGGGGGACAAGGCGAGGCTGAAAACAAGGAGGCGGACCGGAGACACAGGAAAAAATGGGCTGGAAAATTAAAGACGGGACCTGCTCTCATACGGCGGGCCAGGCTGCATTTCAGCCAGAAATACAGCGTCCCCGGAGGCGGTATCCGGTCTCACGATTTCACCCGGCGCGATGCCATCCAGCGGGTGAAGGCCTCGTCCGCGATCACGCCCGCGAGAATGAAAACGCCAATGACAAACTCCTTCCATTCGTCGCCCGCGACAAAAAACACGGCCTGCCGCACCTCCGCCACCATCACGCTGCCCAATACCACACCCGCGACCGCGCATTGCCCGCCCCGCAGGCTGCAGCCGCCCAGCACGGCGCCTGCAATCGCCCACAATTCATAGGAGTTCCCGAACGAAGATCCCAGCGCTGACCGGCCGTCCAACAGAAACAGCACCCCGGCCAATCCCGCCAGCAGCGAGCAGATCACATAGGACAGCACCCGCAGCCGGACCGTCCCGATGCCGCAAAACCGGGCCGCCTGTTCATTCCGCCCGGTCGCCAGCAGGCGCCGGCCAGTCACCGTCAGGTTCAGGAAAACCGCCGCCACCACCGCCAGTCCGATCATCAGTAAAAACACCGCCGGCACCGGCAGGCCCGCCAGCGGCCGGCCCAGCACCAACGCATCGCGCAGCCACTCCTGGTCCGCCGGCAGAATCTGTTCGCGCCCGCCCCCCGCCACCCGCGCCAGCCCCCGGTAGATGAACAAACCGCATAACGTTACGAGAAACGCCTGCAGATTCAGCTTCGTCACCAGAAATCCGTGCAGCAATCCGGCCAGCACGGACAAGCCGGCAATTACCAAAGCCGCCTCCCCCACGCCCAGCCCCTGCTTCAATAACACCGGATACAGCACCGCGCACAGCCCCACCCACGAGCCAATCGACAGATCAATCCCTCCGGTCAGAATCACAAAACTCACCCCGAGGGCGATCACCCCGAACAATCCCGCATACTTCAGCACCGCTCCCAGACTGTCCCGCGACAGGAACCGGGGTTCCAGCCACCCGCAGACCAGGGTCAGGACCACCAGCAGGGCAAAAATCAGCAGGGTCTTGGAATGTCGGATCAGCAAAGTCTTCATACGTGCAAAGTTCCTGTGGCGAGTTGCATCACCGCCTCCTCACTCAATTCCGCGCGGCCCACTTCCCCGGCGAGGCGGCCTTCATGCATCACGAGGACGCGATCGGAAAGCCGCAACACTTCTTCCAAGTCGCTGGAGATCATGAGCACAGCGGCCCCGGCCGCGGCGAGGTCTTCGATGACCCGGTAAATCTCGGCCTTCGCGCCCACATCCACCCCGCGGGTAGGTTCGTCGAGGACAAAGACCCGCGGGTCCAAAGCAAGCCATTTGGCGAGCACGACCTTCTGCTGGTTGCCGCCGGAGAGCAGGCCGGCCATTTTTTCGACATCGGAGGTCCGGATGCCGAGGAGGCCACGCATGCGTTCAGCCAGGGCGGTCACGGCCCCTGACCTCACAAATCCCAGGCGCTGCATCCCACCGAGTCCAGGCAGGGCGATGTTTTCCCGGATCGGCATTTCGAGGAAAATGCCCTGCTCCTTCCGGTCCTCCGGAGCCAGCGCCACCCCGGCCCGCACCGCTGCCGCAACGCATCCCGGCGGCAAGACCACCCCATCCACCCGGACCGTTCCTGACAATGCCCGGTCCACGCCCGCCACCACCCGGGCAAGCTCCGTGCGGCCCGCCCCCACGAGGCCTGCCATGCCCACGATTTCCCCTGCCCTGACAGAAAAGGAAACCGTTTCCCCCGGCCACGCCCGCGTCCGGAGGTTCTCTGCTTCCAGCCGCACCGCCCCGGTCTGTATTCCCTCCGGGCGGCGGCGCGACGGGTCCAGATCACGGCCCACCATCAACTGCACCATGCGCTCCGGTGACATTTCGCTTTTGGTCAGGTCGCCGCTGTTCCGGCCGTCTTTCAGCACCACCACGCGGTCGGCCACGCTCATGACTTCCACCAGACGGTGGGAGATGAAAACCACCCCGAGGCCCCGCGATTTCAAATCCCGCACCACTTCGAACAGACGCGCCGTTTCCGAAGCCGTGAGGCTGCTGGTGGGCTCGTCCATGATGACCAGTCTGGCTTCGCGGGCCAGCGCCCGTGCGATCTCCACCATCTGCCGCTGGCCGATGGACAAGGATTCCACCACTTCATCGGGACTCACCTTCAATCCCACGCGGGCCAACAACTCTGCGGCGCGTTTCCGCATGGTCCGCCGGTCGAGCCACCACCCTGCCCGGCAGGGTTCCCGGCCCAGAAAGACATTCTCCGCCACGGTCAGGTTTTCGCAGAGATTCAATTCCTGATGGATAAAGGCAATCCCGAGGGCCTCGGCCTGCGCCACCCTGGAAATCCTGACTGGTTTTCCCTCCCAGCGGATTTCCCCCGCATCGGGCGGATGCACCCCGGCCAGCGCTTTCATCAAAGTGCTTTTGCCGGCTCCGTTTTCCCCCATCACGGCCACCACTTCGCCCGCATGAAACCGGGCACTCACTCCGTCGAGCGCCTGCACACCGGGAAAGCGTTTGGATAGGCTGATGGCCTCCAGGATTGGCTCCGGGGCAGTGAGGGACGGCATGTTTCCCGAGCTTCTGATTGGGTTGATCCTTCTGAAACCTGTTATCCATGGCCCGCTTTCCCAACCCTCATGGGGCGCCCAACTCATCGATCAGGCCGCGTTGGCGGTCAACCGCATTCCGGGCATCCACGCTGCCGACAAAGACCATCAGCTTGCCGCCTCCGGGCAGCTTGGCTTTGATCAGTTTGCCCAGCGCGCGGCCGGCCTCATAGTTGTTGGTGCCGAGGTAAACTTTGCGGGCGCTGGCCGGGGCGTCGCTGTCGTGGGTCACCAGCGGCATCTTTTCCGCGACCTTGGCGAGGAGATCACCCTGGCTTTCCGGCGAGATGACCGAGATGGCCATCCCCTTGATGTCGCCTTTCTGCAGCAGGCTTTCAATGAGCCGGTTTTGTTCGGCCGCTTCCTGGAGGGCGGGCATCTGGAAATCGACCGCGATCCCGAGTTCAGCCTCGGCTTTGAGGCAACCCGCCCGGGCTTCCTCCCAGAAGGAGCTTTGGTTATTTGAAATAAAGGCAAACTTGACGACCGGTCCGCCGGCCCGCACCGGGACGGCCTTGGCGGATTCCAGCCGGGCCTGCACTTCCGTCCGGTAGGCGGCCACATTCTCCTTGGTCACCACCTGCACCGGGATATCAAACAGTCCATCCTTGCCCGGGGCTGGCTGACCTTCGGACAGCGCTTTCAGCACCTTCATGGATTGATAACCAAACTCAAACGGTTGCTGGACCACGGTGCCTTCAATGTGCCCGGCTTCGATGGCCTGGAGTGACTCCTCCAATCCATCGAAACCAAAAACCTTGACCTTGCCGAGCACGTCGCGGCCATTTTTCTGCGCCTCCCGCAGGGCCTCCACGGATTTGGGCCCGTTATAACCATAGATGCCCACCATGCCGGCCAGATCCGGGTAGAGTTGCAGGGTGTTTTCCGCGTTCTGTTTGGCAACGGTGAAGTCCGCATTGTCGGTGCGCGTGCCCAGGATGACAAATTTCCCGGCCTTGATCCCCTCCGGAGCAGCCGCCCGGGAATCCGATTTCCGGCAGCCCACCGGTCCCAGCAGTGCCAGAGCCAACCCCGCGATGCCGTATTTCAGAAATTGTCGTGTTTCCATCCGCTTGGAATAGCGGCCGGCTCCGGACCGGTAAAGCTGAATTGCCGCAAAATCAGTCGTCCGGCCCGGTTTCAATGCGGTTTTCAGTTCCAATCACTCCTTGGGAATCTCACTTTTGAGATAATTCCGAAAAAACGAACTCAAATTTAAATAATTTACTGGACATTATCGCAGTCTGTGATAATTTTCAGCACTACTTCGTCGGTCAGTCCGCTGACCCCGTTTAGTTGGTAATTGTTCCAAAGGTTTGGTCGCCTGAGGAACGCAGAAGAGCCTCCTCCCGGCCGTTTCCGGGAGGAGGCTCTTTCTCTTTGCCGGCTTGGGGTTCCCGACCGGGAATGGCATCCGCTTCCAAATCACCGGGACGGCCGGAATTCCCCTATTCCCGCAAAATCGGCAGTTCGCGCATGAAGATCATATACCACGCGATCACCACCAGCAGGCTGAGCACCAGAAAAGTCACCGCCCGGCCAATCCATCGCGCCTTGCCGGACATCCGGTCCGTGGGATTGATAAAAGGCGTCACCAGAGCCACCAGCAGCAGCGTCAGCAGGGGAAGGATCGCGGGAGCTCCTCCCAGCAGAAAAATGGCGGGGAGGGCGAAGATCCCCACAAAGCCGCCTACCATCAGGAACAGGCAACCCACGTCCATCCGCTCCCGGTCCTGGAGTGGCCCCGGCCGCGGCGGTGGTGCCTCCGGCGTATTGTTTTCCGCATCGGCCGATAAAGGGTCCTCAGGATCAGGCATGGCCTATTCTGGGACGTTCCCCCGCAGAAAGCAAACCGGGAACGCCTTCCCTATCCGAAGCCCCTTCAGCGTGGTGGACCCTGTGAATGGCCCGGAGGATGCCGCTTCGCTTACGATCTCTGCGGCTTGGTCTGGGACTCCACCGATTCAGCCAGCGAACAACTCCCACAGACGGGGCCCCAACACCATCAAGCCGGCCAGCACGGCTCCAGCCGTCGCCGCCAGCACTCCTCCGGCAGCCATGTCCTTGACGACCCGGATCACCTCCTCCTCTTCCTTGCTGACCCGGTCTGAAAGCCGCTCGATAGCCGTATTCAAGGCTTCCGCCGCCACTACTCCTGCTGCCGCCAACCCCAGCACCGCCCATTCCAGCGCGGGAAGGTGCAGCCAGATCCCGAGGACTCCCACCAGCAGCACGGCCACCACATGGACGCGGCCACTGGGTTCGTCCCGCAATACCTGAAAAAGCCCCCGCCCCGCACAGGCAAACCGGTGGCCCCAGCGCTGCAAAAAACGGTCAGGCCTTTTCACCGCGCACCTCCCTTGCCACGGATTGGGTGTCCCATGCTTCATCGAATTGTGGAATCAGGTTTTCAGCATCGGCCTGCATGGCTTCGTTCAGGATTTCCATGCGTTGCCGGACGGCCGCTATATATTTCGGTTCATCTCCCCAGAGATCGACCAGTTCATGCACTGTGGCCTCATCATGCGCCCGGAACAGGCGCGCCGCCCGCCGCGCTTCATAGGCCCGATGCCCCAGATGCCGCAGGGCCGCGATGCTCATTTCGAGGGAACTGTCCAGAGTCTCCCGCCAGACATCGGTAATCCCCCGCTTCAAAAACTCATAGGCATGAACCCGCCCATTCGCCCGTGCCATGATGTGCAGGTCAGGATAATGACGCTGCACGGTTTCCGCGATCTCCAGCGACTTCGCCTCATCATCAATGGCCAGGATGAAAAGCCTGGCTTCCGCCGCCCCTGCGGCATGCAGCAGGTCCTCCCGGGAAGCATCGCCATAAAAAACCTTCAGCCCCAGTTTGCGGAAGAGCTCCACCTGATCGGCATCCAGATCGATCACCGTGCAGCGCACTTTTTGAGTGGTGAGCATCCGCCCGACAACATGCCCCACCCGGCCAAATCCTGCGATCAGCACCGGATTTTCCCTCTCATCGATTTCGTCGGCATCGCGGCGGTCCGGCGTCACCAGATTGCACCTTGCCGCCAGGCGGTCATGCAGCAGCAGCACCAGTGGAGTCAGCCCCATGCTGAGCGCGGTCACTGCCACCAACGGACCGACCTTGTCCGTCGGCAGAATCCTTCCCTGCTCGGCCACACTGAAAAGCACGAAGGCAAATTCGCCCACTTGGGCCAGGGCAAAAGCCACCAGATTCCGGGCCGCCCGTGGCTGGGAGAAGACCCGGCCCAACGCCAACAGCACCCCCAGCTTCACCCCCACCGCCCCAAGCGTCATCAGCGCGATAAGCCCGGGCTGGGAGGCAATCAATCTGAAATCAATCCCGGCCCCTACCGAGATGAAAAAAATACCCAGCAGCAATCCTTTGAAGGGCTCGATATTCGACTCCAATTCGTGCCGGAACTCGCTGTCCGCCAGCATGACTCCCGCCAAAAACGTCCCCAGCGCCGCACTGAGTCCCACTGCCTGCATGAGCAAAGCGGTGGCGATCACCAGCAGCAGCGCACTTGCCGTGAACAATTCCCGCAGCCCGCTGTGGGCGATAAACCGGAAGACCGGCCGCAATAAATACCGCCCGGCGACCACTACCGCGGCCACCGCGCCAAGCCGCAGCAACGCCTGCACCCACAGGGGATAGGCGGCAAATCCGGCCACATTTTCAACGGGAGCCCCCACCGCCAGCAATGGCAGCAAGGCCAACAAAGGGATGACGGCCAGATCCTGAAACAGCAGCACCGCAAACGTCGCCTGCCCACCCTGCGTCTTGAGTTGGCCTTTTTCGGCGAGGCTTTGCAGCACGATGGCGGTGGATGACATCGTCAGGATAAATCCGGCAGCCATCGCCTGTTGCCACGGCCAACCCATCCCCAGCCCGATCCCCGTGAAGACCAGACCCGTCACCACCACCTGGGCTCCACCGAGTCCAAAAATCGGCCCCCGCAACCGCCAGAGCAGGCTGGGTTTCAACTCCAGGCCTACCAGAAACAGCATCATCACCACGCCAAACTCGGCGAAGTGCATCACATCCTTGCCCTCCCCTCCCACCATCCCCAGCACGGCCGGTCCGAGGCACGCCCCCGCCAGCAAATATCCCAGCACACTCCCCAGGCCGAGCCGTTTGGCCAGCGGCACACTCACCACCGCCGCCAGGAGATAGACAAACGCCTGGGCCAGAAAACCCTCCAGATGCAGCGCGGCTATCATACGGCGCCTCCTTCCAGCACATCATTCAGCTTCCCGAGTCCTGTCAGGGTCTCCAGCGGCACCGTCCCATCCCGCAACAATTCCAGCACCCTGATATAATCCGCCGCCTGCCGGTCCAGAGCCGCTTCCTCGAGAGCAAAGCTGCCCTGCACCAGGAAGGGCGGCAGCCATGCCATCCTGCACAACCGGGCGGTCTGCTCGAAAGGCGCCAACAACTGCCGGACCGTAAAATAGTTATACCCATCCGCCTGGTAGGCCTCGGCCGGCCCGCCGGTGCTCAGCACCGAGGCCTGCCACTTTCCCTCCAAAGCCCGCCCCTTCTCCCCATAGGCGAACCCGTGCTGCAGCACCAGATCCAGCCACTCCTTCAAAATCGCCGGGCAGGAATACCAATAAAACGGATGCTGGAACAGGATCACATCGTGCCTTTCCAGCAGGTCCTGTTCCCGCTTCACATCAATCATAAAGTCAGGATATTCCTCGTACAGATCGTGGATGGTCACGCCCTCCACCGTCGAGGCTGCGGCCAACATCCGGCGGTTAATACGCGACTTCCCCAACGCCGGATGAGCGAATAAAATCAGGATGCGTCGTGGAACAGTCACGCCTGACCATGCTCGGCCTCTTCCTGGGCTCAAGGAGACAAATCAAATCCAAGCTCCCACCCACTCAGGCGGCTCTGCTTCGAAGCTGGTCCACGCCCCGCCCAGCGGATGCCGGAAGCCAATCTTCCAGGCATGGAGGCAAAGCGGGGGATCATCCATGGAGACCGTGGGCGTGCGTCCGGTCTGGCCATCGGCCAGATACAACGGATCGCCACAGACCGGCCAGCCGAGATGTTGCAGGTGGATGCGGATCTGATTGGTCCGGCCAGTTTTGGGGCGGGCTTCGAGGAGGGCGGTGCCGTCGGAATCGCGGCGGAGCACCGTGAATCCGGTCACCGCCGGCAGCCCATGCGATTCATCCACCGCACGGGTGCCCAGGGTGCCGCATTCCGCACTGATGGCCGCTTCACAAACAAATCCGTCGGCAATAGGATGCCCCTGGACCCTGACCAGATAGTGTTTTTCGACTTCGCCGCGCTCAAACTGTGGCTGGAGCAGGGAGGCAAAGTGCCGGGTGCGGCTGACCACCACCACCCCGGTGGTGTTGGCATCCAGCCGGTGCGCCGGGCGCGGTTTTTGAGGATGCCACGCGGCAGCCAGGAACCACGCGAGCGTATTGCGGTTGAAGCGCCCTCCGGGATGCATGGGCAACGGGGCGGGTTTGTGCAGGACGATAATGGCTTCGTCTTCGTGGAGCAGGCGGATACCGGCATTCACGTCAGGCTCGAGGGTGCCGGGGACCAGCTGCACGAGGCGTTGACCTCCCCGGACACGGTCGCCAGGCTGGACCGGGCGGTGGTCATCGTCCCGCATGCGGCCGGCCGCGAAGACCGGCTCCCACGATTCCGCCGGATGGTGCGGCAGGACGACGGCCAGCGTTTCCATGACCATCAGGCCTTCACAGGAGGCGGGAACTTTCAGCGGGCGGTTATTGTCGTAAGGGACACTGCCGGGCAGCGGCGACGTGACTCGATGGAGGGCTTCCTGACGGGCCGCGAGAGCAGCAACGCGCTGTTCCTCCGGCGCCCGCCAGCAGGCCGGGCAGGACTGGCCCTGCACGTATTTGGGCGAAACCTGGTCCTCCTCCGTGAGCGGTTCCTGGCAAACGTAACAGATGGCGCTGGAGGTTTCACTGAGGGCGGGATCGACCCCGACCCGGTGATCGAAAACAAAACATTCGCCATCGTAATGGGCACTGCCGCACTCTTCAAAATACTTCAGAATGCCGCCTTCGAGTTGATAGATGGATTTGAAGCCCTCGCGTTCCATGTAGGGACCGGCCTTCTCACAACGGATGCCACCGGTGCAAAACATCACGATGGGCTGTTCCTTGAGCTCGGGCGGCAGGGCATCGACCGCGGCGGGGAAATTCCGGAAATGGTCCAGGTCCATGGTGAGGGCTCCCCGGAAGGTGCCCAGCTTGAATTCGTAGTCATTGCGGGTGTCCAGCAGAGTGACCGGCCGGCCTTCGTCGAGCCACTGTTTAAGTTCGTGCGGCGCGAGTTTGGGAGAGGTGCGCCGGGCGGGGTCGATGCCCGGGACCCCGAAGGCGATGATTTCCTTTTTGAGCCGGACGAGCAGCCGGGTGAAGGGCTGGTGGGCGCTTTCGCTGTATTTGGCGGTGAGGGTTTCGAGGCCGGGGCGTTGGCGCAGGGCGGTCAGCAGCGTCTCGACACCTTCAGGCGAGCCGGCCATGAACAGATTGATGCCTTCGGGGCTGAGCAGGATGGTCCCCTTGAGGCCGGCGGTCCGGCAGAGGTCAAGAAGTTCGGGCCGCCACTCCTTCAAACCGGTGAGGTTGGCGAATTGATATGCAGCGATGTTGGTGACGGGATGCATGGCTTCGAAAACGGGCCGCAGGTGGCGCGGCTTCAGCGGACTTTCGGGGATGGTTGGGGAGAAGGAAAGTGGGGAGGTGGACTGGCCGCTCGGATCGTAGCCTGACTGTGTCGCAGACCAGTCGGGTGCCGAGCATCGGGACAAAGAAGTAATCCGGCGGCCGATGCCTGCGCGATTCCCTGCCCGGAACTGAACCGACTGGACTGCGGCACAGTCAGGCTACACGAAGCGCAATCTCCCAACGGTAATCAAAACCGGCCGGCGGGGCGGGCGAAAGCAGTGGCTCCGCTGACCCGGCTGGTAATGGCAGCGGGCCAGACCGGCTGACCGGACGCACCCAACTGGACGGGTTCACCCGGCTGCCAACGGAGGGTGGCGCTGGCTCCGGCAGGTTGGATGGACCACTTGGTTCGGTTGCTCAGGGCAATCTCCCGGCCATCCGGGCGCCGGCCGGTGAAGGACAGGCCGCCTGGTGAAGAAGCCGGAGCAGACTGGGGGTTGTTGGAGCGGCAAGCCGGAGCAGCCATGCAAAGCGCCAGAAGAAAGGCAAGGGATGGAATACGCATGAATGGTTCCATTTTGGCTAGATGGTCATGGCAGAGTAGCCGCCATCAACCACCATTTCGATGCCGTTGAGGAAGCTGCCGGCCTTGCGGGAGGCGAGGAGTAGGGTGGCCCCAATGAGTTCGTGGGCTTCGCCGAAACGCTTGGCCGCGGTATGGCGCAGGATGTTTTCGACGCGCTCGGGGTTGAGGACTTTGCGGTTTTGCTCGGCGGGGAAGAAGCCGGGGACGAGGGTGTTGACCCGGATGCCCAGCGGCGCCCATTCGCGGGCGAGGTTGCGGCTGAGGTTGTGCACGGCGGCCTTTGTCATGCTATAAGTGAAGACGCGGCTGAGGGGGATCAGGCCGCTCATGCTGCCGACGTTGATGATGGCGGCCGGAATGTTTTCCTTCACAAAATACTCGCCGAAAATCTGGCAGGCCATGAAGACGGCCGTGGTGTTGATATTGAAAAGGCGCTCGAATTCCTCGTCGGTGATTTCGAGGAAAGGGGTGGGGGAGTTGGCTCCGGCTCCGTTCACGAGAATGTCGATCCGGCCGTATTTGTCCAAGGTTTCCTGCTTCAGGGTTTCGAGACTGGTCCGGCTGGAGGCTTCGACCGGAAGGAAACACCCCTGCCCTCCAGCAGCGGTGATTTTAGCGAGGCGGGCGGCGGCTTTCTCCTCGCTGCGTCCGGCCAGCACGACGGTGGCTCCGGCTCCAGCAAGGCCTTCGGCCATGGCCCCGCAGAGTTCGCCGGTGCCGCCGATGATGACGGCGACCTGGCCGGTCAGGTCGAAGAGGTCGTGGATGAGGTACGAGGGCATTGGAGCAAATTATGGTTTGGGCGCAGGCAAGGCGGTGACTTGGCCGACGGAGATGCCGCCGTCAACGAGTATGGTTTGGCCGGTGACGTAGGCGGAGGCGTCGGAGGCAAGGAAGAGGAGGGTGCCGTCGAGGTCGCCGGGCTGGCCGGGGCGGCCGAGGGGGATGCGTTCGCAGAGGTATTCGACCCACTCCTCGTTATCATAGAGGACGGCGTTTTGCGCGGTTTTGAACCAGCCGGGGGCGAGGCAGTTGACGGTGATGCCGTGTGGACCCCAATCGGAGGCGAGGGACATGGTGAGTTGTTTCACGCCGCCGCGGCTGGCTCCGTAAGGCGCGAGTCCAGCGTAGCCTGCGACGCAGGTGACGGAGCCGATGTTGATGATGCGGCCCCGGCCGGCGGAAATCATGTGAGGGGCGATGGCCTGGGCGACAAAAAACGTGCCGCGCAGGTTGGTGTCGAGGACGGTGTTCCAATCGTCCCAGGTGACGTCGAGCGCGGGCTTGCGGCGGTTGCAGCCGGCATTGTTGACGAGGATGTCGATTTTCCCGAAATGCGCGGCAGCCTGCGACGTGGCAGTGCGGATGCTGTCGTAATCACGCACGTCGAGGGCGAGCGGGAGCACCTTGTTGCCCACGCCGAGGGCTTCGATGGCGGCAACGGTTTCCGCGAGATCCTCCACGGAACGCGCGGTGATGGCGAGGTCACAACCGGCGCGGGCGAGGGTCAGCGCAAAGCCTTTGCCAAGGCCGCGGCTGGCTCCGGTGAGGAAGGCGGTTTTTCCGGTGAGGTCGAAGGTGGGATTTGGCATGGGGGATGGAAAGTTTGAACAGAAGGGCGCGAAGGACAGGAAGGGCTGGATAGCTGGAGCGGGCCACGGCTGGCACGGATTTAACGGATGGGGACGGATATTTCAGGAAGCATCCAATTCCGCGTATTCGGTTAGAATTTGTTTCACCAACTCCGCTCCGCCTTCTACATCTTCATTTCCTTTGAAGCGGGAGACCTCCATATGACCATCGTCGAAAACGTCGATTTCCATTCTTTCGCCCACAAATGTCACTGTAACCAAAATGGTATCGGAGCGGTGTCTGGATAAAGCATAGTGATGCCCTGCCGCATCAAGTTGACCCAGAAGTTCGAAAAGCGGGTGCGTTTTTTGATTATCGGGAAGAATCATCGGAAATCAGCACTCCAATTTTTAAAAATCATCTGTGTTATCCGTTAAATCCGTGCCATCCGTGGCCCGTCAGCTGCCCTTCCCCATTCACGGCTGGAGGATGACTTTAATCAGATCCTCCTTGGCGTCGTAGAGGCGTTTGAACCAGTCGGCTCCTTCGGCGAGGGGGCGGATGGCGCTGGTGAGGGGTTCGACGCGGATGCGGCCGGCGGCGATTTCCTGGAGGGCCTGGGGGTATTCGCCGGCGGAGGCGCAGGAGCCGAAGAGGGTGATCTCGCGGGTGACGACGAGTTGCAGGGGGAACTCGATTTTCTGGGCGAGGTTGCCGATCAGGCCGACGTGGCCGCCTTTCCTGACGCTTTCGATGGCGGCGGTGACAGTGGCGGTGATGCCGACGGCTTCCATGGCGATATCGACACCCTGGCCGTTGGTGCGCTTCAGCATTTCGTCCTTGAGGCTGGAGGTGGTTTTGGCGGGGAAGACTTCGTCGGCACCGAGTTCTTTGGCGAGGGCGAGGCGGGCCTCGCTGAGGTCGGAGGCGTAAACTTTGGTGCAGCCGGCGGCTTTGAGGGCCTGGATGGTGAGGAGGCCGATAATGCCGGCTCCAATGACGAGACCGGTTTGGCCGGGGCCGGCCTGGGCGCGGTTCACGGCGTGGAGGGCGACGGCGGCAGGCTCGACGAAGCAGGCCTGCTGGAAGGTGACGTTGTCCGGAATGGGGATGACAACGCGGGCGGGGACGGCGACGTATTCGGCAAACGCGCCGTGCTGGCGGTAGTCGGGGCAGGAGACGCCGAGGACGCGGCGGTCCTCGCAGAGATTGACAAGGCCGTCGGCACAATAGTGGCATTTCCCGCAGTAAAGGGTGCTGTCGAAGGTGACGCGCTGGCCGGGCGTCCATGAGCCGGCTTCGGGTCCGGCAGAGTGGATGGTGCCAGCGGCTTCGTGGCCCATGATGATGGGCGGGAGGCGGCGGCCGGTGCTGCCGTCCATGCCGTGGACGTCGCTGCCACAGATGCCGCAGGCGGCGACTTTGATGAGGACTTCGTCAGGGCCCAGGGTGGGGGCGGGAGCTTCGCCGAAGGTGAATTCCTTGTAGGCGGTGAGGGTGAGGGCTTTCATGGAAAGGATAAATGATCAATGATGAATTATGAAAGTGGCCTGGCGGCGGTGCGGCGAGTGAGCGTGCCGGGGACGGGGGAATTGTATGACGGGTGGGCGTGGGGGTGTCTATCGGGAAAAGGGGGCGTGCTTCCCGGAGGAGGAGGAGATAAGTCCTATATGGCCTGTAGAACTTATCTGGCCTTGTTTGAGCAGGCTGGTCTGCTTTTTGAAACACACGGCCAGGATGGCCGTGCTCTCTTCAAGGCTACCGGATGAAATAGCTCAGATTCTCCAACTCCACCGCGAGGTCCACGTTGTTGACCACCACGGCTTCCGGGACTTCGAGGACCACGGGGGCAAAATTGAGAATGGCCTGGATGCCGGCGGCGGTGAGTTGATTGACCACCTGCTGGGCACCGACGGCGGGGACGGCGAGTATGGCCATTTTCACGTTCTGGGCAGCGATGAAGGCATCCATGTCGGTCATGGGATAAATAGGCACCTTGGTCTGCACACTGCGGGCGCGCTGCGAATCCTGGTCGAAAGCGGCGGTGATTTCGAACCCCTCCTTGTTAAATCCACCATAATGCAGCAAGGCGGCTCCGAGATTCCCCACCCCGATCAGGATCACCGGCTGGAGGCGGGTAGTGCCGAGCACCTGATTGATCCGCCCGGAGAGCATTTCCACGTTGTAGCCTAGGCCGCGGGTGCCGAAATTCCCGAAATACGCGAGGTCTTTGCGGAGCTGCGGGGACTTGACGCCAGCGGCCCGGGAGAGGGCATCGGAGGAAACCGTCTCAATGCCATTTTCCCGCAGACGCTGGAGGCATCGTTGGTAAATGGACAACCGGTAGACGGTTTTGCGAGGGATATCGACTCGGTCGGACATGGCAGGAACGGGCGGACTCATGCCCCCAACGCGGGGAGACGCAAGTAAAAGCACGTGGAGCAGGCAACCCGCCAACTGGAGGTTCTGCCGGAAAATCTTCCGATGCGACAACTTGCACCCGGCGCGGACTGCGACAGATTCCGCGGTCCTCCAGCCCTCCGGGACTGGACTGTGACCCAACCCAACCTCACTTCTTAACATGAAACTCATCCCCATGATCAGTTCCGGCATCGCCGGTCCTCTCGGTGTGCTCCACCTGCCCCGTCTTTGGCAAAAAGCCTCCCTGGCAGCGGTGGGCCGGCTCCATGACGACTATCCCGGCTGCGGCAAGGGTTATGATAACATGGTTCTTGAGGGCCTCGGGCTCGACCGGGAAGCCTTCCTGACCTTCATCAAGGACAAAAAGCCGACGTATCCGGAGTGCGAAGCCTGGGTGCTCAGCCAGAAGGGCGGCGCACTGGATGCCGAAGCAGTGCGCAAGCTGAATGGGGCCATTGCCGGCTACATCCATGACGATGCCACCCGCAAGGCGATCCTCGCCGAAAACAACATCGAGGACACCGGCGCCATCAAGGATGCCGTGAACCTGAATAATCTGGACGACTGGAAGGCTTTCCACCGCGACGTGCTGGCCTGAGCCGGGCATGAATCAGGGTTTCCCTCTGGAACCGGTCCGGGATTTGTCCCGGGCCGGTTTTTGGTATCAGGCCCGGAGGGGATCGCTTGCCATTGACGCCGCCAGCGCGAGGCCTCAGCATGGGCTCAGCCGATTCCAGCGCCGACGGAAGCGGCCCCATTCCCAACCAACCTCCATGCCGCCTGTCTTTTCGATGGCACTGCCAATGCTCTGGCTGGTTCGTGTGCTGGCCTTTTTGGCCATGGCCACCTCGTTTTGGCTGACGCTGCAAAAATGGCTGGGTCCCCGGATCAGCCTGGCCGGCTGCGGGGGCTCGGAAGGCTGCGCCGCCCTGCTCGACAGCCGGTGGTCGAATTGGTTCTTCATTCCGGTCACCCTGCTGGCGGGGACGATCTGGCTGGCCGTGCTGCTGCTGACCTTGCCCTCAGCGGGCCGATGGCTGGGGCGCACCGCAGACCAACTGCTGGCAGCCTGTGCTGTATTGCTGGTGGCCGGAGCCGTCTGGTTCAGCCTGCTGATGGCGGCCGTGGTGAAAGTGTGGTGCCCTTGGTGTGCCGCCCTGCATCTGGCCGCATTCGTCGTGGGCGGCCTTCTCCTCCATTCCACCTGGCGGGCCTCCCGGCAGGGGGAAATGGGTCTCTTTTCCGCCGCTGCCCAGGCCGGGGTGGCTGGCTTGGCGCTGCTGGTGCTGGGCCAAATCTTCGGGAAAGCTCCGGATACCCACCTCATCACCGGGGAATCCGCGGCCACTCCGCAGGCTAAAGAGGGGACCGCGGCCGGGACCGTGTCCTTTTTAAATGGAACCTTGGTTTTTGCCCGGCAGGACCTGCCCTCCCTCGGAGCGCAGGACGCCAAACACGTGATGGCCAGTTTTTCCGATTACACCTGCCCTTCCTGCCGGGCGCAATATACCGATCTCAAAACCCTGCTCCGGGATGAACCGGAATCTTACGCGCTGATTGTGCTGCCCACCCCGCTGGACCGGAGTTGCAATCCCCATTTACCGGTCAATGTCCTGGATCATCCCGGAGCCTGTGCCCTTGCCCGGCTCTCCCTTGCCCTTTGGAAGGCGGCCCCACAGCATTTCCCGGCGTTTCATGATTTTCTGATGACCGCCGCGCTTCCCTTGGATGCCCCCACGGCCCAGGCCGAAGCTGAGCGCCTCGCCCCTGCCGCCGTGCTGAAGGGAGACGACCCTTGGGTCACCTCCCAAATTGACGCCAATATCGCGGCTTGGCATCAACTTTCCTCCGGGAACAGCAAATTGCCCAAACTCCTGCTCCGCGACGACATCGTCCTGCACGGGTCCACCTCAAGCACCGGGCGCTTTTTGGAGATCATCAAAGCAGCGTTTTCACATCCTCCCGAAGCCGCCATTTCCGTCAGCATCGCTCCCCGATGAATGATCGCCTTTCGCGAGGTGAACCCCTCATCGATTTTTCATAAAATTTCTTTATTTCCTCCGCAATTTTCTATTTCCATTACGCTGCATGTTCTGTATTTACAAAGACATTATGAAGCCGGCCCCCCTCCTGCTGTTCCTCCCTCTCCTCTTTCCGGTTCATGCCTTGGCGGCACGTCCACTGACCAAACCTGAATTGCGCGCCGACGGGCGCTACGAATTCAGGGAGCATGGTCGTCCCGTGAAATACCGTATCGCGACTGATGAGTTGCAGGAATCAGGTACTGGTGTCGATAAACGCATCAATATTTCAGCCAAGGACCATGTCCGGAATCTACAGCAGGCAGCCAAAGATTTAGGCGAGGGCCACCGGAAATATGACTTGGTCGCCTACCGGGAAGGCGAGCCGCCCACGGAGCGGAACCGGCGGATCGTGACAAACCGGGTCGGTGTCACCTTGGAGGACGGGATTGATCCCACCACCATCGGGCTCGCCATCCAGGCGAAGGCCATGAAAGCCGTGGACTATCTCCCGGGGGATTACATTCTGGAGTTTGCCGACGCCGCCGAGGCTATCACTGCCTCCGAAGCGCTCGACAAGGTGCCCGGCGTGCTCAGGGCCAACCTGCTGCTCGGCCAAAAAAGGGTTCAGGCCTTTATACCCACCGATCCCTTTTTCTACAACAATACCACCGCCGCGAACAACCCGAACATCGGGGCCTATTACGGTTACAACGTACGCATCGAGGCTGATTTTGCCGAGATGAAAACCATCCGGAATCCGGTCTTGTTCATTTATGATATACCAGCAACGCGGGCGTTCCAGTGGTATCTGAACCGGCTTTCCGACGCGCCTCCGGGAGCCACTGCCATCCTCAATCAAGTTGATGTGGTCTATTGGTCCAACTACAAGGAAAAGGACATCCCTTCTTTTGTTGATCCTGACTACAACATTTATCCCGCCCGTTTCGGAACTCTTGAGTTCTCCCGCCCCTCAGGACCACGCACGGACCCTCCGCCCAACGGAGAACGTCGTTTTCCCACCTACTTCGAGAATCCCGTGGACATCAATGTCATCCCGGCTTGGGACATCACCACGGGTGGCGACACCCCTTCGCTGATCGATGGCACCGGCGTCAAGGTGGGGATTATCGATGATGGTGTCCAACTCAACCATCGTGATCTCGAAAGCCTCAACATTCTCACCAATGACGACCGCAACTTTTTGGACGGCGATCAGTCCCCCACTTCTGTAGACCAGAAGCGGTTTGATCCCACCCCGCCGATCGGTCAGAACCACGGCACCGCGGTGGCGGGGCTGATCCTCGCCGCCCGGAATAACGCCGCGGGCGGGATTACCGGAGTGGCGCCGGATGCCAAGTTGGCGGCCTACCGGGTGATTGGCCTTTTCGCCGACGATGCCATCGTCTCGGATGCGATGGTCTGGGGCGGCACCCGGGTGGCGCCCCAACCCACCACCACCGATCCGTTCCTGCTCAGCCTGGCTTCGCGTCGGGGAGCGGTGAAATTCGACATTTCCTGCAATCCCTGGGGCTTTTCGAACAATGGCCGGGACCTGATCCCGCTGGATTTGTATGCCCGCAAAGCCATGGCCTTCGGGGTGGACGAAGGCCGGGCAGGCCGCGGCGTGATTTTCATCTTCCCCGCAGGCAACGATGGGCAAAACCACGGGAACACTAACTATACCGGCAGTTCCAATTCCGTCTACGCCCTCACCGTAGGAGCCGTTTCCGATATGGGCCGCAGGGTCGCCTATTCCCCGCCCGGAGCCTCCCTGCACGTGGTGGCGCCTTCCGGCGGTGTAGAAATGCCCGGCCGCATCCAAGATGCCGCCGGGAAACTTCTTCCCTTGGAGATTCCTCCGGTCCGCCCGGACACCGCCCCCCAGCGCGCCAACGCTTATGGCTATGCTCTGACCCCTGACGAATGGGACGATCCCCGGGCCCGCTACCGCAATACCCAGCAGATCGTCACGCTGAACACGCCCAACTCCACCACCGGAACCGCCGGCTACAACAACAACTTCACCGGCACTTCTGCCTCCTGCGCCCTCGCCACCGGCGTGGTGGCGCTGATGCTGGAAGCCAATCCCAATCTCGGGTGGCGTGACGTGCAGGAAATCATGATGCGCAGTGCCAAGGTGGTGGATCCGATGATGGGAGAATGGCAATACAACCATATGGGCATGCCCATGAGCCACAACTACGGGGCTGGGGTGATCGACGCCGACCATGCGGTCCGTCTGGCCAAGGTCTGGGTGAATCTGGGGCCCCGCTTCGGGACCTTGGTTTCCAACAAAAACACCTACGACTATAACGAAATCAAGGGCCTGTCCAAGAAGTCCGCGTCCAACCAGTTGATTCCGGACAATACCGCCGCTACGGCGACCGTTCCCAACGGGGCGAAAAACGTCCGGAATTTCACCATTGATGCCCCCGACCCGGATCTGCGGATCGAACAGGTGGTGGTCCGGTTGCGGATCGCCCACGGCCGCCGCGGCGACCTTGGAGTGATCCTCACTTCCCCGAAATCGGGTCAGTCGGACACCGATGTGGAGAGCTATCTGATGGTGCCGCACCGCGATGACTACAATGCCGACGTCGGCCAGTTGATCGATCCCCGCACCGGGCTCGCGCATACCGACAGTGACAACGATGTGAGAGACGGGGAATATTATGATTTCACAACCGTCCGGCATTGGGGTACTTCCACACAGAACCAACCCTTGGTCCCCGGATCGTCCACCACGGGCGGTAACTGGACCCTCACTGTGTGGGACAACACCAACAAAGGAACCACCGGTGCCAACAATGCTGCGGCCGCCCTTCCCGAAGAGCGGGTCTTCTGCCCCGTGCCGAATCCCAGCTCCGCTGGCGAGGGTGCCGCGCGGGTCAAATACATCGAGGTCATGTATCACGGCACCAAGACGCCATCCGCCAATGAACCACCTGTCATCGTAACTTCGAAGATGATCGGCAAGACCGGAAAGCCCTTCCAGGCCAAGGTAAAGGCATCGACCGACCTCACTGCCAGTCCCGCAGGCTTTGCCCGGGCGCCGATCTACGACTATCAAATCCGCGTCCTCAGCACCCTGTCTGGAAGCAACAATTTGCTCATCGGCCCCACCACTGCCCAGCAGTACGTGGACTTGTATCAGAACGAGCCCACCCCGGTTCCCGAGCGGTCGCCTGTTCATCTGCGCTTTGACCGGACGACTGGAGTGCTCACTTCGGCGCCTTACCCTGTCACAGATCCAATTCTGATTGGTTCCAGTGACTGGCTTTTCGATCCCACTCCGGACGGACCGTTGTGGCTTCCCTTCACCCCGCTTCCCAGAGGATCCTGGTTGGTGGAAATCAAGGCCACCAGTGTCTTCGGCACCACCCGGGTGCAGATCCCCTTGACCATCAGGGATACCCTAACTTACGATGAGTTCAAAACCTTGTATTTCACGGCAGAAGAACTTCTCGATCCCCTCATTTCGGGCGACCAGGCGGATCCTGACTATGATGGAGTGCCCAACCTGATGGAATACGGCATGGGAGGCGATCCCCGCGTTTTCGAGCCTTCATTGGCTCCCAGTCAGCAGGTGGTCGGCAGCAATCTGATCTATACTTACCAGGTCGATACCAGCACCAGTGGGTATACCATTACCCCTCAGGTATCCAATACCCTGGTCCCGCTCGCGTCCTGGACGGCGACCACCTCCACGCTGGTGTCAAGTGATGGCGCCATCGATACCCGGCAGGTTACCTTGCCGATCGTTCCTGGAAATCCCCAATTCATCCGGCTCCGGATCACCCAGGGAACTGCCGTCCCCTGATCCTGCTTTTCCAGGATCTGGAACACCCCCTGATCAATCATTCGGCGGCCTCCCCCCAAGGGAGGCCGCCGTTTTTTGTGAGTCATGGACTTTTCAACGCCCCGCCGTCCGGCCCGCGTCCCCATTCCAGCCGGAAATTTATTATCTTCCTGGGATTGAATTTTTGCTGCCGCTTGGTTTAATCAAGGCATTGTGGAGGGTGCGTTCCGGCCTGTTCCTTTTTCTGATCACTCATGAAGATTCTTCCTCTCGCCCTTTTCTCGCTGGCTCTCACCACTTCTGGCTCCATCGCCCAGTTCGATGTGCTGCGGGACAAACTGGAAGGCCTGGGCGGACTGCAGATCGACTCTTCCCGCATGGATATCCTTCCCGGAGGCACTGGAGTATCCCTGGAAGGCAATTTCAGGCTGAAATCCGACACCATGGAGGCTTACGCCAACAAGGCTGAATTCATCTCTGAAACCAATACCCTTAAATTCTCCGGAGATGTCTCCATCTACAAGGATGGCCTGCTCTATCGGGGGGAACGCGCCATCTACAACACCGAGAGCGGCGAACTGGACGCCTCGGACATGCGTTCCAGTGTGGAGCCCCTTTTCTTCAATGCCCAGCACCTCCGCACCAAATCCAAGGAGATCAATCTGATTGAAGCAGAAGAGGCCACCTTCACCACCGAAGACGCCGCGGATCCCGGTTTCTACCTGGATTCCGAAAAAGTGACCATTTATCCGGAAGAGCGCATTGTCTTCCGCAACGTCAAAGCCTACGCCGGAGATCTCCCGGTCTTTTATCTGCCCTACCTTTCCCAGCCGCTTCAGGAGGAAATGGGCTACACCTTCACCCCCGGCTACCGCAGCAATCTGGGGGCCTTTCTGCTCAACCAATACGGCACCACCATCGGTGATCACAGCATCATCAAATACAAACTCGACGGCTATGCCGCCCGCGGCATCGGTGCCGGGTTTGATATCGACTCCCGCCGTGCCAAAGCCGCCGGCACACCCAATTTCGGAAAATTCAAATTCTACTGGGTCAACGACAGCAGTCCCGATGAGAATAATACCTTCTCCACCGCGGAGCGGGTCGGTATCGACTCCAACCGCTACCGCGTCAACCTGCAGCACCGGGTCTACCTCCCCGGGCCGGAAGAAAGCTCGGTCTACCTCGATCTCGACATCAACAAACTGAGCGATGAGTATTTTCTGGAGGATTTTTATCCGTGGGAATTCCGCGACGATCCCCAACCGGATAACATCGTCAGTCTGATCAAGCACCACGACCGGGGTGAACTCAGTGTCGCGGCCCGCTTCCGGGCCAATGATTTTTACACCAGCGATACCCGCCTGCCCGAAGTCGCCCTCGACATGGTCCGCCAGCCTATCTTCGACAGTGGGCTCTTCTACTCCGGAAACACCAGTTTCGGCATTCTTCAGGAACAACTGGGCACCGACGATGAAATCCGCCTGCGCGAACGGGTGAAGAATCTCGACGACAGGCTTTCCGACCCCCTTCTTGCCGCCTCGCTTGATCCTACCCTGACCAATGCCACGCTGGATGATCTGCGGGCCCGCCTCGTGGAATCCGAATTCAACCGCTTCCATACCTATCATGAAGTGCTCTTTCCCAAAACCATCGGAGGAGTGCTGAGCGTCACCCCCCGCGCCGGCGTCGGCTATACAAACTATTCCTCGGTCAGCGGCACCGCCCCGCCTGAGGACAGTGGCCGCGTCCTTGCCGCCCTCGGGGTCGATACCAGCGCCAAATTTTCCCGGGTCTATGATGACGTCAGCATCCCCTCCCTCGGAGTCGACGGGCTGCGGCATGTGGTCCAGCCTTACATGAATTACTCCTTTGTGAGCGCGGACCCCCAGGGCCCCCAGTTCAGAGGAATTGACCGTCTCGCCCTTTCCACCCGTCCCCGCCCGTTGGATGTCAATAATTACACGGCCATCGACGATCTGCAGGACTGGAACATCGTGCGTCTCGGCGTCTTCAACCGTCTTCAGACCAAACGCAACGGCACCACCATGAACTGGTTGTCCTCGAACACCTACTTCGACGCCTTTGTGGAGGACCCGGAATACAATCGCGACATTTCCAACCTCTACCAGGACATCGAATGGAATCCTCTTCCCTGGATGCGCGCCGAGATCGGAGCCCAACTGCCTATTTTCGGGGATGATTTCGAGTTCTCGGAGGTCAACACCCGCATGACCTTCATGCCCACGGATTACCTGGACTTCAGCGTCGGGCATCGGTTGCTTCAGGATCATCCCTTCTTCGAGGACAGCAGTCTGATCGACTTCCGCGTCTACGCCCGGATCAACGAAAACTGGGGAGTCAGCGCCTACGAACGGTATGAATTGGACGACAGCACCCTCGAAACCCAGCAATACAGCGTCCATCGTGACTTGACCAGTTGGGTCGCGGCTGTCGGAGCCACCATCCGGGATAACCGTGGTGAAACCGATTACGGCCTGCTCTTTTCCCTGACCCTCAAGGATTTCCCTTCCGTCCGCATCCCTGTCGATTTCGACCCACAGGCCGGAGCCCGCTGATTCACCCCCGACTCAAGCTGTTTCCCCAGCGCTCCTGCCCCCCACGGAATGCGCGCCTACCTCATCCGCCGCCTGCTGCTGATTCCGGTGACCCTGCTCGGGGTGACCTTGATCGTGTTCGGCCTGACCCGGATTTTGCCCGGGGGACCGTATGAGCAGGCCCTGCAACGGGCCGCCTCCGGGGAGGGTGCCCGCAGCCGCACCGGCGGTTCCGGCGGCTCCTCCCTGACTCCGGATCAAAAGGAACAACTGCGCATGCAGTTTTCCATGAACGATGGTTTTGTGGCAGGTTATCTGAAGTGGCTGGGAATCCTGCCCCGCGAAGTCAACGCCCGCTTTGTGCCCTTGGGCGAGGATAATACCGAGCCTATGGTGCTGCTGGGGTATCTAGATCCGCAAGGCAAAGCCTATTCCAGGAAGGCGCTGATCCTCGATTTCAAGGACCCGTCCAAGCCGCCCCGTCTCCAATTTCCTCCGCCGGAAACCGGGGCGCCGGAAGGCTGGTCCGTCCGGTTCGGTCTGGATGAAAAAACCGACGCGCAAGGCCGCACGACCTTTGAGCCGGACGCCAGCCGCATCGTCGCCTACCGCGAAAAACGTTCCGGGCTGCTTCAAGGCGATTTCCAGGAATCCTTGTCCTCCGGCGAGCCTGTGGCCACCCTGATCAGCCGGCGCCTGCCGGTTTCCCTGTTTTACGGAATCCTGACCACCATCCTGACTTACCTGATTGCGATCCCGCTCGGGATCGTGAAGGCCATCCGGCACCGCACCTTCCTGGACAACGCCACTTCCGTTGCTCTTTTTGTCGGTTACGCCATCCCTGGTTTTGCCTTGGGAACACTCCTCCTGCTCTGGTTTTCCTTCCGCTTCGACTGGTTTCCCATGAGCGGATTCACCAGCACGGAATACGCCAGCCTCTCCCCGGCCGGCAAACTCAAAGACCTGCTCCACCACGCCGCCCTGCCCCTCGTGTGCTACATGATCGGCAGTTGGACCATGTATTCCTTTCTGATGAAAAACAGCCTGATGGACGTGCTGGCCACCGATTATGTGCGCACCGCGGTCGCCAAGGGAGTGTCCTTCTCCAAAGCCATCACTGGCCACGCCCTGCGCAACGCCATCATCCCCATCGCCTCCACCTTCGGCCAGAATGTCAGCCTGATCCTCACGGGTTCGGTGTTGATTGAAAATGTCTTCGACATCCCCGGCATCGGCCAACTCGGATTCGAGTCCGCCCTGCACCGCGACTACACCACCATGATGGCTTTGATCACGCTCTCATCCGCCCTGCTGATGGTCGGCAATCTCCTGTCTGACCTCCTGATCGCCGCGCTCAACCCACGCATCCGTTTCGACTAGCCGACTCCTCGCCATGCGCTCCGCCGGCCTCACTCTTATCATCACCGCGGTACTTTCCTGGGTCTTCCAGCACCTCGGCTGGCGCGTGCCCGTTTTTAAAGCCTACAGCGTGCTGGACGACGGACCGATCGCCTTTTGGCAATGGGGCACCCTCCTCCGGGTGGGAGCGGTCGCTCTGGGAATCTGGTTTCTCCTGCGCCCCGCCGGGCCGCCCAATCCCCTGTCGCAAAAACGCTGGAAACGCTTCAAATCCATCCGGCGCGGATACGTCTCCCTTTTGATTCTGATTGGGCTAAGCGGCTTCGCCCTGTTGGACAATGTGATCATCGGCAAACAGGCCCTCGCCGTTTCCTATCAGGGCCAATGGTCCTTCCCTTTCCTCCGGGCCAACCCCATTCCGGGCACCCACTTTGGCCTCGGGTATGAAGCAGAAACAGACTACCGGGAACTCAAACGGGTCTTCACCGCCACGGGAGGAGGCCGCGTCATCCTTCCCCTCGTGCCCTATTCCGCCCGGATTGATACCCCGCCCCAATCCCGTGCCATCAGCCGGTTGGCCGACGGCACGCTGCATGATGACAAGAAGGGCAAACCCTTCTCCGGCACGGCCTATACTGTCTTCAAGGACAAGCCGGGCCAACACCGGCGCGAATACCGCGTGCGTCAGGGAATCCTGCACGGCATTGCCTCCGGTTTTGATGAAAGTGGCACTCTCGTAGAACGCATCGAGTACGCCGAAGGTAAAATCATCCGCGAGGACAAGCTGGGACAGGACATCGACCTGCCCGCGCTGCAGGCCCGTGAATCCATGGAGATCCGTCAGGTGCTTTATCCTCCGGTCGCTCCCAATTTTGAGGAAAGGCACTTCCTCGGCACCGATTCCAGCGGCACGGACATCGTGGCCCTGCTCTACGCCGGGTTCCAACTGCAATGGGCCGCCGCCGGGTTTTACACCATTTTTGTCTTCGCCCTCGGCATTTCGGTGGGCTGCGCCATGGGCTACCTCGGCGGCAAATTCGACCTTTTCGGCCAACGCTTTGTCGAAATCTGGTCCGCCCTGCCATTTCTTTTCATCGTGATCCTGATCCGCAGCACGGTGTCCCCCGGCATCGTGGTGCTTGTCCTCGTCCTCGCTGCCTTTTCCTGGATGAGCCTCAGTTATAATTTACGCGGAGCCACCTACGGCGAGCGCTCCCGTGATTATGTTTCCGCCGCCCGCCTGCTGGGAGCCGGCAATACCCGCATCATTTTCCGCCACATTCTGCCCAACATTCTGTCCATTCTGATCACCAAGCTTCCCTTCACCGTGGAGGCCCTCATCGCGTCCCTCACCGCCCTTGATTTCCTCGGTTTCGGCCTGCCGCCTGGCGAACCCTCCTGGGGCAGCCTCCTCAAGGACGGCACCGATAACATGAATGCGCCGTGGATTCTCTACAGCGCCTTTGCCGCCATTGTGGTCACGCTCATCCTCATCACCTTCGTCGGCGAGGCCATCCGCGAGGCTTTCGATCCCAAACGCTTCACCGTTTACCGCTGACATGAAGTCCCTGCCGGTCCTATTTTTACTGATGCTGGCGCTCCTGCAGAGCGGCTGCTCTCCTGCGACGGATGATCGCTTCCCTCCTTACGACAACGCGGCCGAAGCCGCCGCCTTCTATGAGTCCAAGCCCGAGTTCTTCCGCACCCTGCCCATAACAGACCTGCCGGCAGGCCTGAAGTGGGAAACCGGCATGGACCTTCCGGAGATCGGTTCCGATGAGGCGATCAAAGGCGGCTCGATCCGCTGGTTCATGGCCTCCTTTCCGCCGTGCCTCCGTCCCTACGGGCCTGACTCCAACAGTTCCTTCCGCAGCGGGCACCACGACGATATCTACCTCACGCAAACCAACCTCCACCCCAACTTTCCGGGCCAGCACATTCCCGGCGTGTGCGACCGCTGGGCGCTCGGTCCGGACCGCAAAACGGTTTACTTTCACATCGATCCCACCGCGCGCTTCACCACAGGCAATCCGATTACCACGGCGGATTTCTTCATGACGTTTTACATCCAGCTCTCGCCTTACACCCAGGACCCCTACGGCCAGAATTACTTCAGCACCAAGTTTGCCGGCATCGACAAATACGACGACCTGACCTTCGCGGTCCGCTTGCCCGAACCCCGGCCCGACTCGGTCTACTTCAGCCAGATTCCTCCGATGGATCACGTGTTTTACAAGGAATTCGGCCCGGACTACATCCAGCGCTACCAGTGGCGCAAGGATCCCTCGGCCGGGGCTTATACCATCCTGCCGGAGAATGTCAAAATCGGCCGCAGCATCACCCTGACCAGAGTCAAGGACTGGTGGGCCAGGGACCGGAAGTATTACAAAAACCGTTTCAACGTCGATTCCATCCAGTACGAAGTGATCCAGAATCCCGAGAAAGCGTTCGAGGCCTTCCTCGCGGGACGCCTGGATTTCTATCACACCTATCTGGACCGCCAGCCCTGGAACTGGAATGAGAAACTCGACGGCGAAGCCTACCAAAACGGCTGGATCGAACGCGCTCAATTCTACAATGACTACCCGCGCCCCAGCCAGGGGCTGTATCTGAACTGCTCCAAGCCGCTTCTCAGCGATGTCCGGGTGCGCCGCGGCCTGCAGCACTCCATGAACATGCAGCGCGTCATCGACGTGGAATTGAAAGGGGAAATGGACCGCATGAGGACCAACAACGATGGCTATGGGCGGTTCACCCATCCCACGCTGCAGCCTCCGGTCTTCTCCCGCGAACTCGCCACTGCCGCCTTTGCCGGGGCAGGTTTCACAGAGCGCGGTCCGGACGGCATTCTCAAGAATCCCGCCACCGGCCAGCGCCTGAGTTTTGAACTGGGCATCCGCAGCCGTCCCCAGGAGCAGCGTTATGCGCTGCGCCTCAAGGAGGAGGCACTCAAGTGCGGGGTGGAACTGCGGATTGAATCCCTCGACCCATCCGCCCAATTCAAAAAAGTCCTGCAGAAACAGCACGAGATCGCCTTGGCCGGCTGGGTCCACATCCCTCCTTATCCGAAATACTGGGAAGGATTCCACACCGACAACGCCTACGAGAAGGAGAAGAATCCTGACGGTTCGCGCAAAGTCAAAACCAACACCAACAATATCTCGGAAACCTCCAATCCGGAACTTGATGTCCTGATCGACCAGCATGAGAAGGCGCAGACGCTGGATGAACTGGAAAAGCTGGGACACCGCATTGAGGAAATGATTGCCGCGGAGGCCAGCTTCGTTCCTGCCTGGGCCACTCCCTGGCACCGCACCGTCTACTGGCGCTGGGTCCGCTGGCCGGCTGATTTCAACGTCCGCGCCTCCGAAAACCCCGCGCAGGCCCATGTCCATTGGGTCAACGAGGATATGCGGCGGGAAACCCGCGAGGCCATGGCCACCGGCAAAACCTTCCCCGTCCAGGATCTGAACTTCGACCAGTACCGGGCCAAAACCCCGGCCGCCCCAGCGAAAACCGAAAACTGAAAACCGTCCCCTCATGCCCCTGCTCTCCGTCCAAAACCTGACCACGGCCTTCCAAACGGACGAAGGCCTGCTCACGGCTGTCGACGGCGTCTCCTTCTCCATCGAACCCGGCCAGACGGTTGGCCTCGTCGGCGAATCGGGCTGTGGCAAAAGCGTCACTGCCTTCTCCATCAACCGCCTGCTGCCCCAGCCCTCCGGCCGCATCCTGTCAGGCGCCATCCTCTTCGACGGCAAGGATATCACCCAAATTCCGGACGACGAACTCCGCGCCATCCGGGGCCGCGATATCGGCATGATTTTCCAGGAGCCCATGGCCGCACTGAATCCGGTGCACCGCATCGGCCGCCAGCTCAGCGAAGTCTTCCTTCTCCACACCCGCTGCTCCAAAAAACAAGCCTGGTACCAATCCATCGCCCTGCTGCGCAAAGTCGGTATCCCCGAGCCGGAACAGCGCGCCATGGATTACCCGCACCAGCTCAGCGGCGGGATGAAGCAGCGCGTCGTCATTGCCATGGCCATTGCGCTGAAACCCAAACTGGTCATCGCGGACGAGCCCACCACCGCCCTCGACGTCACCGTGCAGGCCCAGATCCTGGCCTTGATGAAGGACCTGCAAAAAGAGATGTGCATGGGCCTGCTCCTCATCACCCACGACCTCGGGGTCATCGCCGAGACCTGCGACGAAGTCGTGGTCATGTATGCGGGCCGCGTGGTGGAACAGGCACCGGTACGCGAACTTTTCTCCCATCCCCGCCACGCCTACACCCGTGGCCTGCTCGCCTCCATTCCCCGTCTCAGCACTCCGCGCCGCAGCCGCCTGCGCACCATTCCCGGCACCGTGCCGCCATTGCACCTCATGCCCACCGGCTGCCGGTTCTGCCCCCGCAATGGGGCTGCAGCCGATTCCCCTACCCTGACGGTCCGCCCGCCCTTTATCGAAGCCGCTCCGCACCACTTCATCGAAGCATGCCCCCGCTGCAGCGGTCCGGTGAGGGGAGAGACCGGAACTCCGGGTGAAATGGGAACTTTGGCAGCGATTGCTCCCAAGCCTGCCCATCAGCAAAAGCCGCTGCTGGAAGTCAAAGACCTGCGCGTTTTCTTCCCGGTCAAAACCGGGGTGTTTCAACGCACCAGCGCCAGTGTGAAGGCTGTCGATGACGTTTCCCTGACTCTCCAACCCGGCGAAACCCTCGGCCTGATCGGCGAATCCGGCTGTGGCAAAACCACCCTTGGCAAAGCCATCGTCCGCCTCCACCAGCCCACCGGCGGCACCCTCACCTTCCAGGGCATCGACCTCACCAACGCCGGTCCCCGCGTCCTCAAGCCGCACCGGCGGGATCTTCAGATGATCTTCCAGGACCCCGCCGAGTCTCTGAACTCCCGCCACACCGTCGGCACCATTTTGGAGGAACCCTTCATCATCCACCGCATGGGAACGCCGGCAGAACGCCGCACCTGGGTCTCTGAATTGTTGGAAAAAGTCGGCCTCCCCGCCGGGGCCGCCAACAAATTCCCCTTCGAATTCTCCGGCGGCCAGCGCCAGCGCATCGGTATTGCCCGCGCCATAGCCCTGAAACCCAAACTCATCGTCTGCGACGAGCCGGTTTCCGCTCTCGATGTCTCCGTCCAAAGCCAGGTCATCAACCTCCTCCTCGACCTCCAGAAGGAACTCGGCCTCAGCTATCTTTTCATCGCGCACAACCTTGCCGTCGTAAAACACATCAGCGACCGCATCGCCATCATGTATCTTGGCAGGATCGTCGAGACCGGCCCGGCGGACGAAGTTTATCAAAACCCGCGCCATCCCTACACCAAGGCCCTGATTGCCGCCATTCCCGAAGGCGATTACAACCGCAGCACCCCGCGGCCCCTGCTGTCAGGCGATATCCCCAGCCCCATCCACCCGCCTCCCGGCTGCACCTTCGGCCACCGGGTCCAATGCGCCAACTACCAGGCTTCCCCGAGTTGCGATCCCTCCCCCCACGAAGTCTCTCCCGGCCACTTCATCCAGGCCTGTCCCTGCGCCCTCGCCGCCGTCACTCCGGCGCTTGGGAAAACTGAACGCTGAAGTCCCCTCCCCGTCCTCCCAAGATGCACTTTCCCTCCCTGCTTCTTGTTATTGTCGCGCTCCAGAGCGTTTCCTGTCAGGGAGTCCCGGACACAGACCAACAACGGACAAGGATCGCTTCACTCCTGAATGCGCGGCGTCCGGGCAGCCTCGGCTTTTGGAAGGACAAGTCCATCATGGGCCAATCGCCTCCCGATTTTGGGGTCAACCGGATGGCGATTCTGCTGCCGCCGGATATTGAACCCAAAATCAAGCACACCGTTATGCAGGACACCGTCCGCGTCAGTATTGACTTTACCACCAGGAAAACGCTGACCGCAGGATCGGCGGTGGCTGTTACCACGGATGGCTATTTCCTGACGGCGGCCCATTGCTTCGAAGTTGGCCCCCGGTTCACCCTGATTTCCTTCAACAATTCCGAGGGAGCCACGGCAGCCAAAGCCCGCGTCGTTTGGCGGGGCGATTATCTCAAAGACGGTCCTGACCTCGCCCTCATCCAGGCGCCGGTGCGGCCCGAGAACACCCTGACACCAACAATGGCAGCCATCCAAGGCGGCCACATTCTAACGCTTGGCTTCGGCTCCCACGGCCTTCCCCGATTGGTCTATGGGGCCAGCGGAGGCAAAATCAACTATCTCGGACCCGTCCACCAAACAGCAGATGGAGCCCGTTGGCGCGAAATTGGACATACCGCCCCCATGGCTCCGGGTGATAGCGGCGGCCCCCTGATCGGCGAAGCCGGTGAACTGCTGGGCATCAACGTCACCGTGGGCGGTGCCGCGATTTTTCCTTTGGGACTGAATCAGATCTGGCGTTACCAAGGGACGGCCATCGCGGCAGATCCTGACTGGATTTCGAAGCTTATCCAAAAGGACCGGGAGACCCGGAAGACCCGGAACAGGCGTTGATAAAACCACAGCTTATGAAGTTACCTGACATCCTTCCTCCATGATCTCCGTGATACTGAAAGCCGCCTCCATGGACCGCATCCCCTGCCAAGACACCTGCTGCACGGGAAGCCAGCTTTTTTCTTTCCCCGCATGATATGGCCCCGGCTGTTTCTCCTGTTCCTGACGCTTTCCGGAGTGTCGTGCCAACACAAATTTAGCGGGAGCGAATCGGAAACCCTGCGCGATGACGCGATTCTGCGGTCCCGCCGTGCCGCCAGCATGGATGTCTGGAAGGACAAAACGATCAAAGGATTCACGCCTTCCGCCTATGCCCCGTTGGCCACCGCAATGGTGCTGCCTCCGGATGCGAAAGTGAAATTGCAGCAAACCAAAGTTGACGGAAACACCACAAAGCTGGTGCTCAAAGCCAAGGGAAAGGATTTGTCCGCCGGATCGGCGGTTCCTATCACCGGGGATGGATATTTCCTCACCGCCGCCCATAACACTGATGACTTTTCCCATGTGCTGTTGGCCGTTCCTCTCAAAAGCAAAACATTCGGCGTCGCCCGGGCCAGAGTCGTCTGGCGGAGCGCCCCCGCCGGCAAAGGGGCCGACATCGCCCTCCTACACGCTCCATTGCTTCCTTTCGCCCCTTTAACCATGGCCGCCCCGGATACCCTGCTGACCGGCATGCCTGTTTTGATCTGCGGCTATTCCGGAAACAACCCCACTCCGGCCGGAGGTAAAATTCTGAGTTTGAGCGAACCGGCCACCGATGCCAGTGGAGCGGTCTGGCAGCAGATCAGACACAGTGCACCAGTCAACGGAGGTGACAGTGGAGGCGCTATCATCGGACCGGAAGGGCAACTGCTGGGAATCACCACCTCTATCCACTATCGTTTTGTTTACCCCTTTGGCATCAAGCGGCACTGGGCCTACAAAGGTCTGGCCGCGGCCCTGGACCCCGAGTGGATTCAGGCCCTCATCAACAAGGACCGTGCGCGCCGGAAAAGCAAACGGCCCACCTGATGCCACCGCTGGCGACGTTATCCCGTGCCTCGGCCAAACTTTACCGCCCCCCGTTTCCCTCCCATGCATCATCCGAAAATCCTCCTGCCAATGGCGGCACTGGCCAATGCCTCCTGTCAATTCAAGCCCACCGAATAAAACCAAGCTGGCTCATTCCAAAATTCACTCCGGCCGCTTCAACTCGAACAAATCTCCGGTACGGCAATACCAGTCAGGAACGGACATGCGGCCGACGGGGTGGAATTTTTCTCCGCGGATGCGCTGGGTTTTGGCATCGTAGAAGGTCTTCCTGACATGGACGCGGTGGACGATGCCGAGGATCAGGCGGTTCTCGCCGATCTGCTGGATGGAGTGAACATTGCATTCCAGGGCAGCAGGGGCCGCTTTGATGCGCGGCGGGCCCACCGTGGTGGAGGGCGACGTGGCCAGCTTTTCCCGTTTGGTTTCGCTTTCACCATAAGGGACCGAAGCGGCAGTGCGGACCATGGCTTCGGCGAGGGCCTCGTCCACCAGATTGACGACAAACTCGCCGGTGCGGCGGCAGTTCCGGGCAGTATCCTTGGGCGAGCCATCGTCGCGGTCCCCGGGTGCAAAGATGACCAGCGGAGGCTCCGCTCCGAAGACGTTGAAGAAGGAAAAGGGCGCGGCATTTACCGTCCCATCTTCATTCAGGGTGGTGACCCAGGCGATGGGCCGGGGCGTGACGAGACCGGCAAGAATCGGGTAGGCGCGGTCGGCGTGGGTGGTGAGGAGATCGAGTTCAATCATGGGATCACAACGCAGCAGGAATCAGCCTTCGGTTTTACGACGCTTGCGGTAAATGGTGGCCGCATCGATACCGAGGACCCGGGCGGCCTCCTGTATTGTGGGGGTGGCTTCAACCACACGCCTGATGTGTTCGCGCTCCAACGCTTCCAAAGTCATCATGGAACCCACCAGTGGAGCACCCGGGACGCTGCCGGCCTGAACCCCGCCCTGCACATGGATGGGCAGGTCGGATGGGACAATTTCGGGGCCTTTGGACAGAATTACGGCCCGTTCAATGCAGTTGCGCAATTCACGGAGGTTGCCCGGCCAGGGATAGGCCAGGAGGCAGCGCCGGGCTTCCCCGGAAAAGCCGGTCACTTTCCGTTTCAACTGGCCGGCGAAAAACTTGAGATTGTTCTCGGCAAAAGCGAGGACGTCGGCGGGGCGGTCCCGCAGCGAGGGCATGGAAACGCTGATCACATTCAGACGGTAGAACAAATCTTCCCGGAACCGGCCGGCGGTGACCTCCTTTTCAATGTCACGGTTGGTGGCCGCGATGATGCGCACATCCGCCGGGCGGGTTTTGTTTTCGCCGAGACGTTCGTACTCGCGCTCCTGGAGCAGGCGCAGCAGTTTGGGTTGAAGTTCAAGGGGCAGCTCCCCGATTTCATCCAGAAACAGGGTGCCGCCTTCCGCCGCCTTCACTTTGCCCCAGTGATCCTTGATGGCACCGGTAAAGGCTCCTTTGACGTGGCCGAAGAGATCACTTTCCAACAATTCCTTGGAGAGGCTGGGACAACTCACGGTCACGAATGGTTTGTCCCGCAGATGGCTGGCCGCATGAACGGCCCGGGCGGCAACACTTTTCCCGGTCCCGCTGGGACCCAGGATGAGGATGCTGGCGGTGGACTCCGCAGCGCGGAACAAAAGCTCCAGGAGGGCCTGCACGGATGAGTCCTGGGACTGGAACCGGGGTTCGATGTGGTGGGCTTGGATCTCCGTCTCCAGTTCCGCGACGCGGGTTTCGAGATGGCGGGTTTTCTGAGCCAAGGCCAGCACCTGACGGAGCCGTGCCAGATGGAAGGGCTTCTCGATGAAATCAATCGCCCCGCGCCGGGTGGCCTCCACCGCTGTGGCAATCGAAGCCTGCGCCGTAAACATCACCACCGCCTGCGCGGGGTTCTGCTTTTTGATGGCAGTCAGCACTTCCAGACCGTCCTCATCGCCCAGCATCAGGTCAAGAATCACCAGATCAAACTTCTCCTCCCTCAGCCGTCGCAAGGCTAACTCGCTATTCTCCACGGCCTCGCCGTAGTGTTCCAAATTCTCGACCGCCATCAGCGTGGCTTCGCGGATGGATCGATCGTCGTCGATGATGAGAATGTCCATAAATGGGAAAGTGATGAAGGTGGTGCCGGTCAGGCAGGAGGCAGGCAGAGGGTGAACAGCGCGCCCGGACCATCCGGCCGGTTTTCGCCCTTGATGGTGCCACTCATCCGTTCGGCGAGCATTTTGACGATGGCGAGACCCAGGCCGGTGGAGCTTTCCCCGCCGGTAGGCCGGGCGCTGAGGCGGCTGTATTTCTGGAAGAGGCCCTCCATGTCGGCAGGCGTCAAACCCGGACCCTGATCCGCCACGGTGACCGCAGGCATTTCATCCGCATGCTGCTGCGCGGTCAGGATGACCGTGCTGCCATGGGGGGAAAACTTGATCGCGTTGGAAAAAAGATTGTCCAGGATATGCCTCAGGGCGTGGGCATCGGCCAGGACGATGATCGAGACCTGGGGGACCTCCACTTCCAGTTTGATCTGCTTGGCTGCGGCGGCACTGCGCAAGGCGGCCGCGGCATCCTTGATGGCGGCCTGCAGATTGATCGGTTGATAGGTCAGCGGGAATTCCGCCCGTTCGGCGGCCTTTTCGGACAGGAGGGTCTCGATGGTGGTCCGCATTTGGTTCACGGTGGATTCTATGTTGCCGGTCACCTTGGCGAGGAAGGGGGGATCAGGGTCGGTTTTGCATTGCAGGGTCTGCACCCCGAGGCTGATGGCCGTCAGGGGATTCTTCAAATCGTGGGCGAGCACAGCCATCAGTTCATCCTTTTCACAGAGAAGCCGGGCGAGCTTGTCGCGGGAGGTTTTCAACGCCAGGTGGGTGCGCACACGGGCAATCAGTTCGGCTTTGCGGAAGGGTTTGGTGATATAATCCACTCCACCGCTTTCCAGTGCCCTGACAATAAATTCCGACTCATCCGCAGCCGACAGGAAGATGACCGGGATGGCCGCGCATTCGGGGAGGAGACGCACCCGCTCGCAGAGGGCAAAGCCGTCCATGCCGGGCATCAGCACGTCCATCAGGATGAGGTCCGGCAGCTGGGAAGCGATGCGTTCCAAGGCCTGTGGACCGCTGGAGGCGGGAACGACTTCATATCCTTCATCGAGGAGAAACCCGCAGACCAGTTGAACGTTGGGTTCCTGGTCGTCGACGACCAGGATGGTGGGAGTGACAAGGTTGGCGGAAGGGCAGGAGCTCATGGCGCGGAGGGGAGGGGGGGAGAGAGAGTTTCCACGAGGTTGGGAAAACCAGCGAGGGATTTTTCCATGCGGGAAATCTGAAAGGTGGCGGCTTCGTGCTTCAGCGTGTCGGCGTAATCGCGCAGGCTCGGGCAGGAATGGGCTTTGGCAAGGGTCTCCAACTCATCGGCAAAGGCACGGATGGCGCGCACCGCCATGGTGCGGGTCAGGAGGGGCCAGCGTTCGGCGTACAGATGGCGGAGTTGCGCGGCCGCATCCCCGGGCAGCGGCTGGGCCGGGCAGGCCGGGAGGCCATCGGGGCTAACCTCCCCTGGGTCGGCGGAAGAGGCCACGGCCAGACGGATCGCGTTCACCAGTTCCGGACGCAGGAATGGCTTCCTCAGATAACCATTGAAGACGGCCCGGGCATTGTTCCGGGAGTCCGTGAGGCTGGAGGCGGTGACCGCGATGACCGGGGTATGGGCCAAGGCCTCGTGACGACGCAGCAGCTCGGTGGCTCCACGCCCATCAAGCCGAGGCATCCGGATGTCCATCAGGATGAGATCCGGAGTGGTCCTTACCGCTTGCTCCACCGCCTCCAGGCCGTTGGTGGCGAAGGCTATTTCGTGGTGGGTGTTCAGGAAAAATGCGCCCATCACCTCGCGGTTATGCGCATTGTCATCCACGATGAGAACTTTCATGCGAGGCAGGGTGTCGAGACTGATGGCATCGGCATCCACGGTCGTGGCCCGGGGACCGATGACCGCCAACTTCACGTCGGGCAGGGTCAGGGTGAAGGTGCTCCCGGTTCCCAGTTCGCTGACTGCGGTGACTTTCCCTCCCATCAGGTGGACCAGCCGCCGGGTGATGCTGAGGCCCAGACCAGTGCCTTCCACCACCTCGGTGCTTTGTTGGCGGCCTTGCCGGAAAGGCTTGAAAATCAATTCCAGATCAGCCGGGGCGATGCCGCGGCCGGTATCTGACACCTCCATGATGAGGGTAAGGGAATCCGTCACCCCGGGTTGCGTTTCGGGCCGCACTTTCAGGGAGACATGGCCCGCGTTGGTGAATTTGATCGCATTCCCTATCAGGTTCAGCAGCATCTGCCTCAGCCGCAGCGGGTCCAGCACCAACCATGAGGGCAGAGTTTCGTCGACTTCTGTCAGGAGCTGCAGACCCTTGGCGGAGGCCCGTTGAGAGAGCATCAGCTGGAGATTCTGCACCACCTCGCGGAGATCGATCACTTCCGGCTTCAATTCCACCCGTCCGGCCTCGATTTTGGAGAGGTCGAGCACGTCGTTGATCAGGCTGAGCAGATTGTCCCCGGCGGTGGCGATGGCGTTGACGTAATGGCTGGCGCGGGGGCTTTCCACTTCGTCCCGCAGCAGTTGGGAAAACCCGATGATGGCATTCATGGGCGTGCGGATTTCATGGCTCATGTTGGCCATGAAGAGATTTTTTTCGCGGTCGGCATTCATGGCGCGGCGGCGCTGGATCAGGGCGCGGCGCTGGAGCCTGGTGGCCTTGATCGCTTTCTGGAACAGCAAAAAAGCATTCGCCCCGGCCGCCAGACAAAGCAGGGCGCTGGCGATGATCAGAAAGGTCGTGACCCACACCCCGCGCATCTGGCGTTGCTGCATCACCTGCTGCAGCCCGGATTCCTCCGCGAGGGCTTCATCCACGATGGCCCGCGCCCGGTCCATCAGGGCCAGCCCGGCCGCAAAGTCCACCGCGGGCAGGGTTGCCTGCATGTCCTGCTTCCGGCGCAGTTGAATGGTGGCCTCCAGCTCCTTCATTTTGGCGGCAGCCACGGACTGGAGCTCGGTAACACGCGCGCCTTGGGCGGGATTTTCCGGAACGATCTGACCGAGCTTCTGCATGTGGGGGTTGAATTCCCGGCTGGTGCGCTCCCACGGAACCAGGTATTCCTCGCTGCCAGTCAGGAGAAAACCCCGCTGCGACGTTTCCGCATCCAGCAGATAGGTGCGGACCATGCGGAAATCTATGGTGCGCTGATGGGACTGCGACAGCATCTGGATGAATTGCCGGGTTTTGAACAACTGGCTCACCGCCACTCCCAGCACCATCACCATGGAGATGATGGCCAGGCCCAGCAGCTTGAAATTGAAAATTGCCAGAACGCGGGACACAGGCTTTGGGACGGGGGGGGGTGGAGCCGTGGGCACGCCGGAAAAGCGCGCGAAGGCCATGCTTTCCCCTTTCCTCGCAGAATGCAAATCCAATCTCCCGGGGCATCGCAGAATGCAAGATTCCTTCTATCAGGGCAGGAATGTCACTCCCTTTGGCATCTCCTGTATGTCGTTGAAAATCAGAGGAATTCGTGGAGCAGCACCCAGGTGGCACCACTCCTGCAAAACAGGAGTCAGCGGCAGACCGGCCGAACTTCCTCTTCCGGCTCCCTCCGCGAACACTCCAACTCCTCCTATCCTATGCTCTCCTGGACTCTTACCTTCATCGTCGTAGCCCTCATCGCTGGGGTGCTCGGATTCGGTGCCCTCGCTGGCGCGGCGGCCACCGTCGCCAAAGTCTGCTTCGTGATCTTCCTCATCCTCTTTGTGCTCTCCCTGATCCGGGGCAAAAAGTCGATCTGAAGCTGATCAGCCGCGGCGGTCCTGCGGCCAAGGGATGTATTCCTCCCCAGCGGAACGTCCCACCCCAACGAATTCCATGAAATCCAACACCAACCTTATCATCGCGATCCTGGTCATCGCTGTCGCTGTGCTCGCCTTCGTGGCCTATGACCGCCGCAGCCCGGTCGAAAAAGCCGGGGATTCCATCCGCGAAGCCGGCCGCGACATCAAAGATGCCGTCGATCCCCGCTCCCCCGCCGAAAAAGTCGGCGACAGCGTCAAGGACACCGTCCGGGACATCAAAAACTGAGTGAACTGGCAACCGTATCAAACCTAATCTAACTCTATTATGAATCCGCTCAAATCAGACCCCAGCACCAAAGTCCTTCTCGGTATTATTGCTACCGGTGTGGCCGCTCTCACCGCCCTCGCCTTTGAAAAGCGCTATCAGGCCTGCCGCAACGCCAATCCTGCCGACGACATGGATGACGCAACCGACCATGCCTATGATCGTATCAGCCGCAAAACCCAGGAAATGGGCCGGAACATCCGGGCTGACGCTCACTCCCTCAAAGAGCGTCTCGAAGACGGTGTTGAAACATTGAAGGAAAAAGCCGTGAACCTCAAAGACCGTGTGGCCGACAGCGTTGAACGTGCGGGCAGCCATCTTCGGGATGGTGCCGAAAAAATGAAGGATGGCCTCAGCAACGGAGCCGAGAAAGTGAAGGAATCCGCCGAGGATGCCGCCGAGGATGCCAAAAAAGCCTTCTCTGCTCCTAATATCTGATCCGCCGCCCTTATCTTTTCCGCACTATCATGGCTACTTCCCTCCTTTCCCGACTTGGTGTGATCAGTGAAGAGTTTAAAGCTCTCGCCACCGGCCACTGGATGCTGTTTCGTCAGGAAATGGCAGGGAAAGTAGCCCTGACCCGGCAGCAGACCATCCTCATGGCGGCGGGCCTCATTACGGCTCTCACCGCCATCCTTCTGATTCTGGCCGGATTGACCCTGCTGCTCAGCCAGGTCTTTGTCAGCCAAGCGGGGTGGGAGCCTCTTGTATCCGGAGGGGTTTCCGCCCTCATCATTGCCGCCGTTTTTGCTTTGACTGGATGGCTGGTCTTCCGCAGAAGCGGCCAAAAGCTGAAAACCGAAGGACTGAAACCGAGCCAGACAATCAAATCCCTGAAAAGTGCGGCTTACGCCCTCAACAATCAACCTGTCATCCCAACCCCACCCACTACTCCCATGAACTCCCGGAAAGAATTCTCCAATGCCCTGAATGAAACCGCCGATACTGTCGAGTATCAGGCCAAACGCGCCAGCCGCGCCGTGCAGGACACCGCGCAGTCTCTTAGTCAAAAACTGGATCCTGGCGCTTTTTTCGCGGAAGCCCTTTCGTGGGTGGATGCGGTATTGACTCCCCAAAACCGCGCTCTGGCTGGCAAAGCATTTGCCGCCGCTGCCCTCCTGCCCCGCAGACATCCAACGCTCGCCGCGCTCATCGGTCTTGGCGGCGTATATCTTGCCTGGCAGAAATCCCGCGATACTTCCGCCCGCAAGACTGTTGAAAGCTACCTGGGCGGAGCCGCAGACTACGCAGACGAGGTGCGACGCACCGCTCAGAAAGGCTACAAAGCTACAGCCGCTGCCGGCCGGGATCTTCGTGGTTCTCTTTATGACACGACTGAACGTCTCACCGAAACCGGCCGGAACGCCGCCAGTCAATTCGGGGCCGCCGCTACGCAAACCGCCGAGCGCGTGCGCGAGGCCTATGAGGATGCCCGAGAATCCGTTAGTGAAGGAGTCGATCACCTCGCAGCCACAACCCGCCAGCTCCGCAAGGACGCTGAGGCGGGCTACCACAAGGCGAAGGATTTTGCAAAGGAAGAACCAGCTTTGGCCATTGCCGGGGGCGTCGCCCTCGCCATCGGAGCCCTGCTTCTCGTCAAGAGTTCCCGCAGATAACCCCTGCTGCGGGCGGCCCGGTTCCTTTGTCGGCATTCCCCCCAACCGACATGGAGCCGGGCCAACCTATTTTTTGAGCTTCACCTCCGCCCGCCTGACAGCGCATGACTCCCGGTCCTGAACCCACCTTCGACCGTCACACCATTCCCCGGATCAAGGGGATCATCGCTCCGTTTTTCCGTTCAGAGAAGAAAAAGCAGGCCCGGCTTTTGCTGGGCCTTTTGCTTGGGTTTGCCATCGCAGTGGCCCTTGTGCAGGTTCTCATGAGTTATGTGGCCCGGGACTTCATCGATGCCCTGACGCAACGGGACCGCGGAGGGTTCCGGAAAAACCTCTGGCTCTACCTGGGCACCTTCGCCCTCGCCATTCCGATCGGGGTTTTCTACCGCTTCACCGAGGAAAAACTGGCCCTGCTCTGGCGGCAGTGGATGACCTGGCACCTGCTGAAGCGCTACTTTGCCAACCGGTCCTACTACCATCTCCGCGAATCGGACACCATCGACAATCCCGACCAGCGTATTGCGGAAGATGTCAGAAACTTTACGGCCACCACCCTCAGCTTCCTGCTCATCACCCTGAATTCCTGCGTCACCCTGCTGGCCTTCACCGGAGTCCTCTGGAGCATCTCGCGGAGCCTCGTGCTCACTTTGGTGGGTTATGCCGCGACCGGCACGATGATCAGCATCCTGATCGGACGGAGGCTGGTTGGCATTTATTACCATCAATATGAAAAGGAGGGGAATTTCCGTTATGCCATGGTCCGCGTGAGGGACAACGCGGAATCCATCGCTTTCTACCGCGGCGAAAAACGGGAACACCGTGACCTGATCTCCAAGTTTGCCGACATTTTTGAAAACACCACCCGGCTGATCGGATGGAACCGGAATCTGGCCTTTTTCACCACCAGTTATAACTATTTCGCCCTGATTCTGCCCACCCTGGTGGTGGCGCCGTTGTATTTCGCCGGGAAAATCCAGATGGGCACGGTGATGCAGGCCGGGGGGGCCTTCGCCGGAGTGTTGGCAGCGACTTCCCTGATCATCACCCAGTTCGAGCGGTTGAGCGGTTTTGCCGCGGGCGTCACCCGGCTTGATGCGCTCTGGACCGGACTCACGGAACAGGATCCGGAGGAAGAGCGCGATAATGACGTCACATCCACCAGCGAAGAGGAACCCGGTCAGATCGACGTCAAGGAGACCGGAAACCGCCTGCAGTTGGCCAATCTCGACGTGCAGACCCCCGACGGATCCAAGACGTTGCTGAAGGAGCTCGATCTCAACCTGAAAACCGGCACCAGCATCCTTTTAATGGGACCCAGTGGTTCCGGAAAAAGCTCCCTGCTGCGCACCATTGCAGGTCTTTGGAATACCGGATCGGGCTCCATCACCCGCCCTCCCCTCGCCCGGATGATGTTCCTGCCACAGCGGCCCTACATGGTGCAGGGCAGCCTGCGCGACCAACTCCTCTACCCGGGACAGAATGAGGACCTCGATACTGCCCAAATCACCGCAGTGCTCGAAGCGGTCAACCTCTCTGAAGTCGTCGACCGGGTGGATGGCGACTTCGACCGCACGGTGGACTGGACCAATGTCCTGTCGATTGGTGAACAGCAGCGCATCTCATTCGCCCGTCTGCTGCTGCGCAAACCATCCATCGCCTTCCTTGATGAAGCCACCAGTGCGCTGGATGAGGCCAACGAAACCAGGCTTTATCAACTCCTTCAGAAAAACCGGGTGACTTATGTCAGTGTCGGCCATCGTTCCACCCTCAAGGACTATCACGATCAACTGCTTACCCTGCAAAAGGACGCCACCTGGAGCCTCGAGGCCCTTCCAGTGCCGTCGCGGGCCGGCCCCAACCCCCAACCTGTTCCGGTATGAAGCAATTTTTCAAATCGCTTCCCTCGCTGCTCAAGGAAACCGCCGCCGAATGGCAATCGGACAACGCGATGCGTCTGGCCGCCGCGTTGGCCTACTACACCGTATTTTCCCTCGCGCCGCTGCTGCTGGCAGCCATCTCCATCGCGGGCCTGGTCTGGGGGGTAGAAGCCGCCTCCGGCAGAATCCATGCCCAACTCAGCACCGCCGTCGGATCTTCGGTCGCCACCGCCGTGCAGGAAATGGTCACCGCCGCCAGCAAACCGGCGACCGGGCTGATCAGCACGATCCTTGCGTTTGCGCTGGCTTTGTTCGGAGCTTCCGGGGTGTTCGGGGAGCTTATGGGTTCCCTCAACCAAATCTGGGGGGCCGAGGCCAAAACCGGGGGTGGCCTCATGGCATGGATCCGGGGCCGTTTTCTTTCCATCGGCATGGTGATGGGGGTATGCTTCCTGCTGATGGTCTCCATGATTACCAGTGCGGTCCTGACTCAACTGGGGAACTACGGCCTGCAGCACCTGCCAGGCCTTCCGCTGCTGCTGCAGGCCCTTCACCAAGTCCTCTCGCTGGCCGTCATCACCACTTTGTTTTCCGCCATGTTCAAATACCTGCCAGCCACGCCGATCCAGTGGCGGGATGTCTGGGTCGGAGGGGCCGTGACCGCGGTCTTCTTCTCCCTCGGAAAGCTGGCAATGGAGCAATACGTCGCCCGCGCGGCGCCGGTCTCCTCGTTCGGGGCGGCCAGCTCCCTCGCCCTCCTGCTGGTGTGGGTATATTACTCCGCTCAGATTTTCCTCTTCGGCGCGGAATTTACCGAAGTGTATGCGCGCCGCTGTGGCTCACGCTGTCTCCACCCCGCCCCGCGCCATCTCGCCACGGATAATGCCGCCACGGCCGCCTCCCCCAACTCCCCCACGGGAGACTTGGTGCCGGCCACGGCACCCCCGGATGCTTCGGGCCGGCCTCATCCGGGCCACCCGGATCTGCTGCCTGCCTTGCTGACTGCCGTGGCCATGGTGGGCATCGCCTGGCTCAGGACACGACCGGGCCGGCGCTGATTTTTCCCTGACTTCTTTATTCCTTCCATCACCCCCATTCCTCTTCTTTATGACCTTCGCCGTCACTGCCCTTTTGGAGTATGAAGTCACCGTCCCGGTGACCTTTCTCCTGAGCATCCGGGCCCGTCAGGGTTCCGGCCAGAGCCTGGCCCATGAAAACCTGCAGATCCCCCCCGGAATCGAACACCAGATCCAACTCTGTACCGCGACCGGAACTCCGTTTGACCGTCTGCAGGTTTCCCAACCCGGCCTCTACGCGATCCGCTATGAAGCGACCGTGGACGTGCAGGCTGAGGCCATCCCCGCGGGAACCCTGGTGGACGAAGGGCCGGGTTCCTTTGAAGCCGCCATCCTGCCCTACCTTTATCCGAGCCGGTATTGCCAGTCAGACCGGCTGGGCCGGCTGACGTATGATATGTTCGGCCATCTGATGTCCCCGGAGGCCAAGGTCCGCGCCGTGGTGGACTGGATTTCCAGCCGGCTGACGTATGTCAGCGGTTCCACCAATGCCGGCACCTCCGCAGTCGATTCCCTCGTGGAGCGCGCCGGAGTCTGCCGGGATTTCGCCCATCTCGGCATCGCCCTGTGCCGTGCCATGAATGTGCCGGCGCGTTACTTCACCGGTTATGCCCATGCCCTGGAGCCCCAGGATTTCCACGCCTGCTTCGAAACCTGGATCGGCGGACGCTGGCTCTTCTGGGACGCCACCGGCCTCTCCTCGCCGGACGGCGTGGTGCGGATCGGGACGGGACGGGATGCGTCGGACTGTTCGGTCTGCACGGCTTTCGGACCCTTGCTGCTGACCCGTCAGGAGGTGTCCTGCCACGCCCTGGATTCCTCCTACCAAAAAATGAGTCCTGCGCAATTGCAGGCCACGGCTACCAGTCTGGAGCCCGCCTGATCCATCCCCCTGCCCTGCGATGAGCCGTCTGCACATCCATCACCGCACCATCTACCGCTACACCGCGCCGGTGAAGTTCGGGATGCATCGTATCGTGCTGCGGCCCCGCGAAGGCCATTACACTAGGGTGATCGCGCACACCCTGTCCATCACGCCCCCGGCCAACCTGACATGGCTGACGGATGTGCACGGCAATCACGTCGCTTACGCAGAGCTCCCGGAACCTGCCGATCGATTGACCATTCTGAACGAAATCATCCTCGACCAGCTGGATGAGGGAATTGATGCCATGCCCCCCCCGCATCCGTCGGAGGTTTCCCTGCCGCTGACATTTCTGCAGACGGAACACCGGCTCGCCGAGGCCTACAGCCATCCGGTCTGGGAGGACGAAATGGCCACCATCGCCGCATGGGTCACCACCCTGCCTGCCGCCTCCATCCCCCGCACCGCGCTGGAAACCGCGCAGTGGCTGAATCAGGCGGTCCATGACCATCTCTCCTACCGCCGGCGCGAGGAACCGGGCGTGCAAAGCCCCGCCGCCACCCTGCGGCTGGGCAGCGGATCCTGCCGGGATCTGGCCACCCTCGCCATGGAGGCGGCCCGCTCGCTTGGCCTGCCCGCCCGGTTTGTCAGCGGTTATCTGGATAGTGCGGTCTCCGCGGCTGGACGGGGATCCACCCATGCCTGGCTGGAAATCTATTTTCCGGACGGGGGCTGGCGTGGCTTCGATCCTACCACCGGCCGGGGCACCAGCCCCCGCCATATCGCCACCGGCGTCAGCAGCCATCCCCGCGGCGTCATGCCGATCAGCGGCAGCTTCGAGGCCCGCTCCGGCAGCAGTCTGGGCATGACCGTGGAACTCACCATCCGTCACGAACCGTCCCCTGCCACCCCCTGACCGGGGCGTCCTGCCCTGTTCCCCACCCGCTGGAAATTGAACCCTCATGGACCTCCGCTCCGGATACCCCTACTGGCTCATGCGCAACGGCCTGCTCCAGACCTATCCTCCCCTGACGAAGGATGCGGAATGCGACGTCCTGGTGGTGGGTGCCGGCATCACCGGATCCCTTGTCGGATTTCATCTGGCGGAGGCCGGATTCTCCACCATGGTGCTGGACCGCCGGGATGTGGCCTGGGGCAGCACCTCTGCCAGCACGGCCCTGCTCCAATATGAAATCGACACCCCCCTGCGCGAGCTGATCCCGCGACTCGGCAAGGATCACGCCGTCCGCGCCTATCAGGCCTGCCGCGATGCCATCGACCAGCTGCGCCAGCTCACCAGCCGTCTGCCCGATTCCTGCGATTTTGCCCTGCGCCCTTCGCTTTACGTCGCCCCCACGCTCAAGGCCGCCCGTGAATTGGAGGAGGAATTCGAGCTGCGCCGGGAGCATGGGTTTGCGGTGACCTGGTGGGACCCTGACACCTTCAGCAGGTATTTCCCTTTCAGCCGGCCCGGGGGTATCCACTCCAGCGAAGGCGGGCAGGTCGATCCCTACCGGCTGACCTATCAGCTCCTCTCTGCCGGGCAAACCATGGGGCTGCGGGTGCATGACCGCACCACAGTGACCGATTACGATCTGACCAAACGCGGCGTCACCGCCCGCACGGACCGGGGAGCGGTGGTGAAGGCCCGGCATGTCGTGTTCGCCACCGGCTATGAGGCCACGGAATTTCTCGACCGCAGGATCGTGGATCTGAACAGCAGCTTTGCCCTCGTCAGCGAACCACTGCCGGCCCCGGTCTGGCATGAAGAATGCCTCATCTGGGAACACGCCGATCCCTATCTTTATTTCCGCACCACCGCGGACCACCGCATCATCCTCGGCGGCGAGGACGAACCTTTCGTCGATCCCCGGAAACGGGATGAAATGCTGCCGGCCAAAACCAAAACCCTGCTGAAGAAATTCGCCAGGTATTTCCCCGGCCTGCCCTTGGAAACCGCCTTCGCGTGGGCGGGAACTTTTGGTGAAACCAAGGACGGTCTGGCCTACATCGGCCAGGTTCCGGAGTATCCCCGCGCCTTTTTCACTCTTGGATTCGGGGGAAACGGGATCACCTACAGCATGCTCGCCGCCGGAATCATCCGGGACGCACTCCAAGGGCGCCCCAGTCCCTATGACGGCCTCTTTTCCTTCGGGCGCTGAGCCCTCCCCCTTGTCTGCCACCTGACTTTTATCCCACATGACCTCCCCCACTAAAAAAGGCCGCATGGTTCCCCTCTCCGGCCTCGTCACTGGCGTGCTGCTGGTGGTGATCCTGTACTTTGGCAAAGCGGTGCTGATGCCGCTGGCGCTGGCTGCGCTCTTTGCTTTTCTCCTCAATCCCATCGTCAATGCCCTGCACCGTCTACGCCTGCCGCGCGCACTCGCGGTGGTGCTGGTGACCTTGTCGGTGTTTTCCCTGCTGGGGGCCATCGGCTGGGTGATCGGACAGCAGTTCAGTTTGCTGGCCACCAGTCTCCCCAACTACAAGGACAACATCCGTCACCGCATTGTCTCCTTCCATCAAAGCGGGCGCGGCGGGGTGATGGAAAATCTGCAGGATATCCGCACCACCATTGAGAAAACCAACGAGGAGGCCTCCAAAGCCGTGCCCCCCAAAGAGGGCGACCCGCCAGCCCTGGCGGAACCGGCCCCGGCTACCCCCGCCTCCCCGCCCCCTTCCCCCGAGCCGACCTTGGCCCAACCCATCCCTCCGGTTGAATCCCCGCAAACTTCCGGCCTGCTCGGAGGAGCCCTGGGTACGGTGGGGGAGGTGCTGGGAAATGCCGCCACGGTGGTGGTTTTTGTTATTTTCATGCTGCTGCGCCAGCAGGAATTGCGCAACCGGGTGATGCGCCTCGCGGGCTTCCGCCACCTCACGGTCGTCACCCAGGCGCTGGATGAAACCGGTGACCGGGTAGGCCGGTATCTCCTCATGCAGGCCCTGATCAACGGGCTCTACGGCATTGTGCTCGCCACCGGCCTGTATTTCATCGGCCTGCCTTACGTCGTACTTTGGGGCGTGCTGGCCGCGCTCTTCCGTTTTATTCCCTACATCGGTCCGATCGCGGTGGCGGTCCTGCCCTCCGCCCTCAGTCTCGCCGTCTTCCCTGACTGGCAGCATCCCCTGATGGTGATCGGCCTCATCGTGGTCCTTGAACTGATCACCAACATGATTCTGGAACCTTTGCTCTACGGGCAGAGCGTGGGCGTTTCTGAATTTGCCCTGCTCGTCTCCATCGTTTTCTGGACCTGGCTCTGGGGTGCCATCGGCCTCATCATGGCCACCCCCCTGACGGTTTGTTTTGTGGTGATGGCCCGGCATATTCCGTCACTGGAGTGGGTGGAGATTCTCATGGGGGACAATCCCAAATTAAAACCCTACATGGTGCTCTACCAACGGCTCGTCGCGGGTGATGAGGGCGAAGCCGAGGAATTCCTTACTGCGGAATTGAAACGGAAATCCCCCACCGAAGTCGTGGACGAAACCGTCCTCCCGGCCATCGCGCTCGCCCGGCGGGAGTCCAGTCACGATCGCCTCACCGATGCCGAGGAGCAACTGCTGCACGAATCCATGCTGCGGATTACGACCGGCGCGCTGCCTTCCCCGGAAACTCCGACCCCGGATCCCAGCGGCCCGCTCCTGCTCGGCTGGCCCTTGGATGGGGCCGCCGACGAGGCCGCCCTGCGCTGCTTCGGGCTGCTCCTGCCGGCCGGGCTACAGTTTGAAGTGGTGCCGGGACAACGCCTGACCAGCGAGTTCCACGCGGAAATCGAAGCCCGCCAACCCGCCGCCATCCTCATCAGTGCCACCCCGCCCGGGAGCCACGACACGGTGCGTCTGCAACTCCGCCGTCTGCGCACCCTTTTCCCCCGTCTGCGCATTTATGTCGGACGCTGGGGAGTGCCGGATGACGTGGCCTCCGCCAGTCCGCTTCTTGACGCCGGGGCCACGGCGGTCTTCACCCGCCTGGGTGAAGCTGGAGGGGCCCTGACGACCCTGTTGAGGGAGGCCGCCGCCGTCGATCAGCCGCTCCCCACAGCTGTTTGATTCTGCCCGTAGCCAGCGGGTGGAATTGTCGGAAATGAAATACTTTCCTTCCGCATTTTCCCACTGGCGCACGGCAGTGGCTTTGTTCATAGTCCAACCCGGCTGCCTTCCCTGAGACGGGTCGGCAGCCCGTTTTTTTCCCGATTACCCCCTGTAAGTTTTTTATTGTCATGAGTTCGACGATTTCCGCCCGCCTCAATGTGGACCTTTTAGAGGAGAAGTATCAACTTTGGCTCAAGGATGCCCAATCCGTGGATGGCACCTGGTCTGCGTTTTTTGAGGGCTTCGAATTGGGCACCGCCCAGCCCAAGGCAGCCGCCGCTGCCGCCGCCCCCTCCTCCGAGCCCGCCCGCAGCGGCATGAGCCAACAGGAAATGGCCTTCCGCGCCAGCGTCACCCGGATGATCGAAACCTACCGGTCCATCGGCCATATTGGCGCCCACCTGGATCCCCTCAGCCCCACTGCCACGGAGCAGCCCCGCTTGTCCCTGAAGGAATTCGGCCTGTCCGAAGCGGACCTGAATTCCGAAGTTGAAACCCTCTTCTTCAACAACGGCCAACGCACCAAACTGCGGGAAATGGTGGACCGGCTGCGCCGCACCTACTGCGACCTCACTGGCTTCGAGTTCATGCACATCCTGAACTACGAAGTGCGTGAGTGGCTGCGGGAACGGATCGAAAACCGGATCGACCTCGCCCCGCCCTCCGCCACGGAGCAGGAGCGCATCCTGCGCTGGGTCTGGGAACCAGAGGCCTTCGAACAATTTTTGCACACCAAATACAAGGGGCAAAAGCGCTTCTCCATCGAAGGCGGCGAAAGCGCCATGGTGGTGCTCAATACCATCCTCAACGACGCCCCGAAACATGGGGTGCAGGACATCGTCATGGGCATGGCCCACCGCGGACGCCTTTCTGTCCTCGCCACCTATCTGCAGAAGCCGCTCAAGGTCCTGCTGCATGAATTCAGCGCCAACTATATTCCCGACCTGGTGGCCGGAGACGGCGACGTAAAATACCACCTCGGTTATCAGGTGGTGCGTGAGTTGCCCGGCGCCAAGGTGGGGATCTATCTCGCCCCCAACCCCTCCCACCTGGAAGCGGTGGATCCCGTGGTGGAAGGCTGCGCCCGCGCCAAACAACGGGACATCGGCGACACCGAAGACCGCAGCAAGGTGCTGCCGCTCCTGATCCATGGCGATGCCGCCTTCGCCGGCCAGGGGATGGTGGCGGAAGTGCTGAATCTTTCCCAGCTCCCCGGCTACCGCACCGGCGGCACCATCCACCTGATCATCAATAACCAGATCGGCTTCACCACCTCCCCGGCGGATGCCCGCTCCAGTGCCTACGCGACCGATGTGGCCAAGATGATTGAAGCCCCGGTTTTCCATGTGAATGGCGACCATCCGCTGGAGGTGCAGTTTGTGGCCCGGCTGGCCATGGAGTTCCGCCAGAAGTTCCACCGCGATGTCGTGATCGACATGTATTGTTACCGGAAACACGGCCACAACGAAGGCGACGAGCCCAGCTTCACCCAGCCGAAGATCGCCAAACTCATCGCGGGCAAATCGACCGTGGGTGATCTCTTCAGCGAAAAACTGGTGCAAAGCGGTCTCATCACCGCGGACCGCAGCAAAGCGATTCGCGCCGAAATCGAAGGCCGTCTGGAAAAAGAATACGAGGAACTCCGCGCCCTCGAAACCACTCTCAGCACCACCGATCTCAAAAAGGAAGTCTTTGCCGGCTCTACCGCGGTCTTTCAGCCGCCTTACTCCCACGCGCCCGTCATCACCGGACTGCCGGTGGAAAAGTTCCGCTCGCTCGGCATGAAGATTTCCGAGGTGCCGTCCGGCTTCCGCCTGCATCCCACGGTGAAACGCACCGTGGTGGACAAACGCCGGGCCGCCACGGAAAACGGGGGGCCTTTCGATTGGGCCCACGCCGAACACCTCGCTTTTGCCTCCATCCTCTGGGAAGGCAAACCCGTCCGCCTTTCCGGTCAGGATGTCCGCCGCGGCACCTTCAGCCAACGCCACGCCTGTCTGTATGACACGGAAAACCGCGACCGCTTCTTCCCCCTGCAACACCTCGGGGAAGGCGCCGCCACCTTCCGCGTTTACAATTCGCTTCTGAGCGAGGCCGCCGTGCTCGGTTTCGACTACGGCTACAGCCTGATGTCCCCGGACATGCTGATCCTCTGGGAAGCGCAGTTCGGCGATTTCGGCAATGGAGCCCAGGTGATGATCGACCAGTTCATGGTCCCCGCCGAGTCCAAATGGCAAAAACCCTCCGGCATCGTGCTGCTCCTTCCTCACGGTTATGAAGGCCAGGGTCCGGAGCACTCCAGCGCCCGTCTGGAGCGCTTCCTCCAGCTCTGCGCAGAGCAGAACATCCAAGTCTGCAATCTCACCACGCCCGCCCAGTATTTCCACCTGCTGCGCCGTCAGATGAACCGGCCGTTCCGCAAGCCGCTCGTCATCATGACGCCCAAGAGCATGCTGCGCCTGCCGGAAGCCGTCTCGGTCGAAGCGGATTTCACCGGCAACACCAGCTTCCAGGAAGTCCTCGACGACACCACCATCAGCGACCCCTCCCGCGTCACCCGGCTCATTTTCTGCTCCGGCAAGGTGTATTATGACATTCTGGAGCGCCGCAGCGACAAGGAGGACAAGACCACGGCCATCATCCGCATCGAACAGCTCTACCCTTTCCACGAGGACATGCTGAAAGCCATCACCGCCCGTTATCCGAAGGCCAACAAAAAGTGGGTCTGGTGCCAGGAGGAACCCAAAAACATGGGGGCCTGGGGCCACATCAACTGGCGCCTGGAAAAAATGTCCGGCACCACCGTCCGCTACGCCGGCCGCAAACGCGCCGCCAGCCCTGCCGTCGGTTCCCTTACCCTCCACAAGGCCGAGCAAAAACAAATCGTGGATGCCGCCTTCGAAGTCTGATGCGGGTTCCACCCAATTCATCCATCATCCATCTTAAATCGTAAATTTCCCTGCCCATGTCCCCTATCACCGTCCCTTCCGTTGGCGAATCCATCACTTCCGCCGTGATCTCCACCTGGCACGTCGCCAATGGAGCCACCGTCAAAACCGGTGATCTCCTCGTCACGGTCGACACGGACAAGGTCTCCACCGAAATCACCGCCGAAGCCTCCGGCGTCGTCACCATCAGCGCCCAGCCCGGGGACGAAGTGAAAATCGGGGCCACCATCGGCAGCATCGGCGAGAACGCTGCCGCGCCGTCCGCCGCCGCCCCGGCCCCAGCTCCAGCCCCGGCCGGCAAAAAAGAAACCAAGGCAGCAGCCGCTCCCGCTCCGGTGGTGGAAGCCAAACCCGCCGCCGTCGCCCCGGCTCCCGCCCCCGTGGCGGCCCCGGCTCCGAAAATCGACCTCTCCGTCGCCCCTGCCAAGCCCGCGGCCGCCGCCCCTGCGGTGCGTGACCAATCCGGCCGCACCACCCGCCAGCGCATGTCCCCGCTGCGCAAAAAAATCGCCACCCACCTCGTCAACGCCCAGCAGACCGCGGCCATCCTGACCACTTTCAACGAAGTGGACATGACCGAAGTCATGAACCTCCGCAAGCTCCTCCAGGACGGGTTCGTCGCCCGGCATGGCGTAAAACTCGGCTTCATGTCCTTCTTCATCAAAGCCGTCGTCGAAGCCCTCAAAACGGTGCCGGCGGTCAACGGCCGGATCGATGGCGATGACGTTATCACCAACCACTTCTACGACATCGGCGTCGCCATCGGCACCGAGCGCGGCCTGATCGTCCCCGTGATCCGCGATGCCGATCAAAAATCCTTCGCCGACCTCGAAAAGGAAATCATCGCCTACGCCACCCGCGGCAAGGAAGGCAAGATCAGCATGGAAGACCTTCAGGGCGGCTGTTTCACCCTCTCCAACGGCGGCGTTTACGGCAGCCTGCTCAGCACCCCGATCCTCAATCCCCCGCAGAGCGCCATCCTCGGCATGCACACCATCCAGCAGCGCCCCGTCGCCCTGAATGGCAAAGTCGAGATCCGTCCCATGATGTATCTCGCCCTCAGCTACGACCACCGCCAGATCGACGGCAAGGAAGCCGTGACTTTCCTCCTGCGCATCAAGGACTGCATCGAGCAGCCCAGCCGCTTGCTGCTGGGGGCGTAGTTCCGTGCCGAGAAGGTTATAAACCTCGATACCTTCCGGCGAAACACAGAGCTATGTCAGACAAAATAATCGCTAGATTCTGTTGGACTGCTGACGAATTGATTACCGCAAGGAAGTAGCACCTCCGACACGTTGTGGGTGTAGCGCTCATTTTTTGCAGCTTTTTCCTGCTGACATGAGGGCGATTGGCCGGCTCAGGTTTTTGGGCTGCCAGCCCCCCCCCGGCGAACCAAACCACTGAAAATCCTCATCAATAGATGATTGTGAAAACACGGGTGGAAACCGGCCCGTTTTAGAAGGAAGGGATAATGCCGTACGCGGCGGGGCCTCCGGGAACGACGGAGGCGTCGATGCGGGCGTCGAAGGTGGCGAAACGGCCACCATGTTTCACGGCCAGACCCAGAAGGTAACTATCGGTCAGGTCCTCGGAGGCAGGCAGATGGGGGAAAACTCCGGCAGCCAGCAGGGTGAGATCATCCTGCCAAAACTGGTGCCCTGGAGTGGCGAGGAGGCCCGCGAGGAGAACGCGGGCGGACTGAGGCGATCCCGGGCCACCGGGATACCTGGGGCTGCCGAAGATGCGCAGAAAGCCGTTTTCGATCAGTGGACAGGTGGCCCAACCATGACGCGCAAGGCCGGCCCCAAAAAATCTCCGGGAGGCGGCGGCGTGCGGATGGGCGGGATCGCAGAGCGCGATCAGAACGTTAATGTCGAGCAGATGGATCATTTGCGCCGGGGGTGGATGGCGCGCTGAAGTTCTTCCTGGTCGAGTTCCTCCTGGATCGCGTTGATTTGCTCCACGGAGATCGTTTCGCCAAGTTTTCGTTTGAGGACCAAAAAGCCCAGCGGGCCGGTCTCAAACCTTTCCGGGTCTGGGTTCGTGATTTCAGGTGGGGCCAATTCGCGACGCAGAGCGTGTTCCACCATCGCCTTGAGGGTGATGCGGCGTTTCGCGGCAACCGACTTGGCCTCAATCAGGAGCGCATCGTCCAATTCCAGCGTGGTTTTCATATATGGGTGATTATATGGGTCTACGGGTGCATGTCAATACCATCCGCGGCCTGCCATTGGCAGCGAACAAATCGGATCGGCATTCAGGTGGTTGCGAATTCTTTTTCAATGAGACCGTGCGGCTTTCATAGCCCCGGAAAATCGCCTTGGCTTCGGTTGCCGCAGGGAAGACTTTGCGGCCCACTTTGTTGAATCGCCCGCTCCTTCCAACGAACCAACGCCCATGTCCCAGCCCGATCCGAAAACTGCCGCCGTCCGTCTGCTCCGTGAACTGACCGAAGCCCATGGCGTTTCCGGGACCGAGGATGCGGTGCGGCGGATTTTTTTGCGGGAACTGGCCGGGTATGGCACGGTGCACACCGACCGCCTCGGCAGTGCCGCGGTGGAACGTGATGGCAGTGGCCCCCGGGTGCTGGTGGCCGGGCATTTTGATGAGGTGGGTTTTGCGGTGCAGCACATCACGTCCAAGGGATTTCTCAAACTGGTCGCGCTGGGCGGTTGGTGGACGCATACCCTGGTCGCGCAACGGGTCCGCATCCTGACGAAATCCGGGCAGGAGTTCATCGGAGTGATCGGTTCCACCCCACCGCATTTTCTGGGAGAGAGCGCCAAGGACAAGGTGCTGCCCTTGGAGCAACTTTACGTGGACATCGGGGCCAGCAGCCGGACGGAGGTGGAAGCGCTCGGGATTGCCCTCGGGAATGCCGTGGTCCCAGACAGCGCGTTTACCGCCCTGGCGGGCGGGGAGCGATTTGTGGCCAAAGCCTTCGACAACCGCTGCGGCGTGGCGGCGGCGGTGCAGACGATGCAGCTTTTGAAAAACGAGTCCCTGCCCTGCCAACTGATTGCCGCCGGCAGCGTGCAGGAGGAAGTCGGCTGCCGCGGCGCGGTGACGCTCGGCCACCTGACCCGGCCGGACGTGGCCCTGGTCATGGAGGGCACTCCCGCCGATGACACCCCGGGCATGCCGTCCGAGGAAAGCCAGGGGGCGCTCGGCAGCGGCGTGCAAATCCGCGTCCTCGATCCCACCGCCCTGATGAACCGCCATCTGGTGGATCTGGTGCTCGATACCGCCAAAACCGAAGGCATCCCCCATCAACTGGCGGTCCGCCGCAGTGGCGGCACGGATGCCAAATCATTCCAGTTCTACGAAAACGGGGTGCCCTGCATCGTGCTGGGCACGCCGGCCCGTTACATCCACAGCCACAACAGCCTGCTCCATTTGGAGGATTACCTGAGCGCGGTGCGCCTGACTGCGGCCGTGGTCCGCCGCCTCGACGCGGCGACAGTGGCCGGGCTGACCCAATGGATCTAGCCGCCAAGCGGCTCTGTGACGGGCTCCCTCCGGCCGCCCGGGCAGGTCCGATCCGACCCTTGAGTGACCCCACCCCCGGCCAATCGTGCAGATTTGACCCGTCTGGCGCGGAGAGATGAAAAATCGATGACGCAAAAAAGTGAATTTTTCCCGTTACAAAACCCCAACGCTCCAGCTACAGATCACGCTGCGCCACCCGGAATGCTCCGGGAGCGTCGTATTGATTTTTCCCGTTCCTCTCAATTTCCCATGCTTCAACGCCTGAGATTGCTTTCCGTGCCCCGTCTGGCGACGCGCCTTTTACCTTTGGCTGCCGTGCTGGCTCAACCTGCCGTGGCCCCTGCCCAACAGGAAACCGTCCAACGGGAAACCCAGCGCCGCCAGGGCTTGGCCCAGGAGGCCGAAAGTCTCGCTGCCGAAGGGGACGCCGCCCTTGCCGCCGGCCATACCGCAGAAGCGGTCAACCGCTACCGCGCCGCCTTGGAGCGCCTGCCTGAGTCTGCCGCCACCCTTTCCCCGGCCCGTCGTTCCGTGGTCGGGAAATTGGCCGACACCTCCGTAACTTACGCCCGCGAACTCGCCAGCAAAGGAGAACTCGAAAAAGCCCGCCTCGCTCTGCAGGCCGTGCTGGAAGACACGGTGGCGCCCGGCTATCCGCCCGCCAAAACCCTGCTCGGGCAATTGGACGATCCGGACCGCTTCAATCCAGCCCAGAGCCCCCGGCACTCCACCGACACCAAAAAGGTCAGTGATCTTTTCGTGATCGCGCAAGGCATGGTGGATATCGCGGACTACAAGGCCGCGCAGCAGGCATACAACCAGATTCTCGCGGTCGACGACACCAACACCGCCGCCCGCCGGGGTTTGGAACGGGTGGAACAACAAATCAACAATCACCTGCGGTCCGAACGGGACTACACCAGAGCCAAAATGCTCAACGAAGTGGACAAGCAGTGGGAAAGCAACGCCCCGGCCGGTCCCAACCCACCGGGAGGCACCCTGCAGGCCGGAGCCGCCCTGACGGGGGGAGAAGCGATCTCCACGGCCCGCCTGAAAATGCAAACCCTGATCCTGGACCGGGTGGCCATGTCAGAGACGCCCTTGCAGGAAGCGCTTACCTACCTCGCCCAGAAAAGCATCGAACTGGATACGGCAGAATCCGACCCCAACCTGAAAGGGGTCAATATTGTTTTCAATCCGGGAGGCAAGGCGCCGTCGGACTTCAAACTGGTCACGCTGGAACTGCGCAATGCCCCCCTGGGAGAGGCGCTGCGGCTGATTGCCGATTTGACCCAGACCCGCCTTAGCGTGGAAGGCAATACCATCACGATTTCCCCCATTGGGGCCGGCTCCCGGATTGTCAGCCGCACCTACCGCGTGCCGCCCGGCTTTCTCAGCCGTGCGGGCAGTGCCACGGTGGATGCAGGCGCCGGAGCCGATCCTTTTGACTCCGGAGGCGACAAAATCGAATCCAATCTCAAAATTACCCGGCTCTCCGCCAAGGAATGGCTGATCCAAAATGGCGTCCCCTTCCCCGAAGGCACTTCCGCAGACTACTCGGCTGGAGCCAACCAACTGATCGTCCGGAATACCGAGGAAAACCTCGACCTCGTTCAGACGGCCGTGGAAAGCACCACCGACAAGACCCAGCGTCAGGTGCAGGTTACGGTGGTGTTGCTCAAAGCCGAAGAGCAGCGCCTGCAGGAAATCTCGATGGATTGGCTGCTGGGAGCAGTCAATGTCGGCGGCGGGGTTTATGCGGCCGGCGGCACCGTTGGAAATGCGACCTCCGCAGGACAGATCGCCGACTACCCCTTGCGGGCTCCCGGCGGCACCACCCCCATTGGCAGCAATCCCGTTACCTCGGGTCTGCGCGGGGCCTTCGATCTCGAGTCCAATCCTACGATTGATGGTCTGATCAACTCCGGGGCGGCCGGCAGTGGTGTGACCAACAGCCGCAGTCCCGCCATCCTCTCCACCGCCGGGGTCTTCACTTCCCCTCAGTTTCAAGGAATCCTCCGTGGTCTCGACCAAAAGACCGGCATCGACCTTTCGGTGGCCCAATCCATCATCCTGAAAGCCGGCCAACGTGCCACTGCGGCATCAGTCAGGACCATCCGCTACCCCACCGAGTTTGACCCCCCGCAGATCCCTCAGACCGTGACTGGCGGCCCCCAACTCATTGACCTCGATACCGGAATTATCATTCAGCTGCCGAGTGATTCCGTCCCCCCGGTCACGCCGACCACCCCACAGTCTTTTGAGGACAAGGATACCGGCTCCAGCATTGAGGTTGAGGCTACCGTCAGTGATGACGGCAACACGGTGGATCTGAACCTTTCCGTAATCTTCCGCGAGTTCGAAGGATTCATCAATTACGGCACGCCGATTACCGCCAATGGGCAGATCCTGACCGACAATAAAATCTTCCAACCCGTCTTTTCCGCGATCAATGAAACGGCCTCCGTTCAGATTTACGATGGCGAAACGGTCACGATTGGTGGTCTCAGTGATGCCAAGTACGAAACCATCAATGACAAAGTGCCCCTGTTCGGGGATATCCCCTTCATCGGTCATTTGTTCCGCAGCAATGTCACCAAGGTCTCACGCAAAGCCGCGATTTATTTTGTGACGGTGAAAGTGGTGGACCCGAGTGGCATGGGTCTCAAGGAGGCGGCCGCGGCCGCCGAGCAAGCCGTCCTGGCCCGGCCTTCCGGCCCCTAACCTCCCGCCGCACAACCTGCGGTCCTGCCTGCCCCCAGGGCGCTACCGATTGTGAGTGATTTCCCTTCCCCTCCTTCCCCGGACGCGGATTCCCCCCGCAGCCCCGGTCTGCCGTCAAGGCGGGCCGCTGGCGATGCTCCCCGCCGTCAGGCCGAGGACATCGGCGAAAAACTTTCCCTCGAGGAAATGATGGAACGGCTGCAGCGCTCCGGAGAGAGTCGGTCCGGCCGTCGCCGCCGGTCTTCCTCTGCTTCCTCCACGTCCTCCTCCAGTCAGGAGGCGGGGCGCGCTCCTGCGGACCGGCAAGAGCCATGCCTGCTGCCCAAGGCCGTCCTGCCTCCCCCCCGCGCCGCGGAAGGAGACCGGGCCACCTCCAAAAAAAGAGTCCCGCGACAGGTATCCCAGCGCCGGCGCCGCTGGGGACTGTATGCCCTGCTGGCCCTCGTCTTTCTCGCGGCAGCCACCTGGTTTGGAATCCGCCTCCTCAACCGGTGGCGCATCGAGGGGGAAGGATTCCGGGTCAACGCCGCCCGCCGGGTCTCGGAATTGGCCGACCGCCGGGTCTCGTTTTCCCGCTTCCAGCAGACCGCTCCCGACCAATTGGGAAATGCTTCCCTCACGGTGTCACCCACCTTTCAGGATCTGCTCTCCTCCGCCACCTTCACCAACCTGACGGCCCAGCTCGCGGCAGGTTCCCTGATGTCCGAAGATTGGACTTTGCGCTCCCTCCGCTTTCAAAAGGCTGATCTGGCCTTCGATCCGGCCAAGAAGATGGATGCCACCACCATGTTCCAGACCGGCCCGGCGCCGGTGGATCGCGGGGTTGCTGGACAAGGCAGCGGATTCCGCCTTGGCTTGACCTCGGAACCGGCCGCCATCGTCCTTGAATCCGGGAATTTTGACGAATTGAACCTGACTTGGCCCGGTCCGGAAGGAAAACCCGGATCATTGACCCAATTGGAGGGCAATTTTCACCTGACCGGCCCCGCCCTGCGGCTGGAAATGTCAGGGGGCTTGCTGGATACGGCCTCCTGGCCTCCTTTTCCCGTGCACCAGATCAACGCCAAACTGGAGGGCTCCACCTTGGAAATCATCAGCGCCCGTCTGGGCTTCACCGCCGGACATGAAATCCGGGTGACCGGTTCGGCGGAACTCGTCCCAGCGGGCCGGCTGCAGCTGAGCGGGGACATCGCCCCCATCCTCCTCAAGCACCTGCTCCCCGAAAGCTGGTCCACCAATGTCCTCGGTTCCTTTGAAAGCACCGGCAGCCAATGGCTCAGCCACTTCCAATCCGGCCCCCCTCCCACCCTGAGCGGCCCCTTTCTGGTCCGGGGCGCGGTCCTGCGCGGCCTGCCGTTTGTCGAAAAAATCGCCACCCTCCTGCGCAAGCCGGAGTTGGCCCTGATGGAGTTTCCCACCTTCTCCGGACAGTTCACCTGGACTCCGCAAGCCACCCGCCTCTCCGCAATCTCCGCCACCACCACCGACGGGCTGCTCCGCCTGAAAGGAGATCTGACCGTATCCCAGGAAGGCAAGCTCGGCGGCCAGTTGGTATTCGAAGCGAATGATGCCTATTTTGCCGGGCTCCCTGCTCAGGAACCGCAGCTGTTTTCCCCTTCCGCAGAGGGCTGGCGCACCCTGATCGTCAGTTTCGGAGGCGGGCAATCCCCCTTGGCTGACAACATCGCTCCCCCGCCACCCGCGGCGGCCCCAACCGCCCCCACCCCCGTCCCTGCCGTGCCCCGCCTGAGCCTGCCGGACGGGGTGCCTGCTCCTCCGGCCACCGCCCCACGCGCTGCACCCGCGGTGCCGGTTCCTTCCCCGCCCCGACCCGCCCGCCCCCGCAGTGAGGCCGAACTGGAAAAGGAATTCAACGAAATCATCGGCCGCTAATCCGCGTTCCCATTGATGGAATCAGAGATCCATCCTCCCCCCCCTCATGCGCCTGTCTTTCCCCGCCCTGCTCCTCCTTGCGACCCTTTCGCACAGTTCCGGTGCTCCTCCGTCCCTGACCCGCGGACCCTATATTCAATGCGCCACCCCCCAAGGCATCACCGTGGTCTGGCGCACCCGGGCCGATGGCCCGCCCGGCATCCGCTTTGGCCTCAAGGCCGATGCCCTCGATCAATCTATCTCCCCGGCCAATATCCTGATCCGCCGTCCCGTGGATGATCTGCCCGAGGACTCGAAGGAGCCCTCCATCTCCTCCGGCCCGGAAGGCACCCGCCAATTCGAGGCCGCCATCAGTGGCTTGAAACCTGACACGCTTTATTATTATTCCGTCAGTCAAAACGGTGAAGCCCTCTCCCCACCGGGAGAAACCGGCAGCTTCCGAACCCTCCCGGTTCCAGGCACGGCACGCGATGGCCTCTTCTGGGTGGTCGGCGACAGCGGCACCGGCAACCGGGTGCAGGCGGAAGTCCACACTGCCATGCGGGACTGGCTGAAAAAGGAAAAACGCACCCTCGATGGTTACCTCCATGTCGGCGACATGGCTTACGGCTCAGGTTTGGATAGTGAATTCCAGGGTTACTTCTTCGAATCCTATGCCGAGACCCTGCGGGACACGGTCTGCTGGCCCGCCATGGGCAATCACGAGGGCCGCCATTCCAGCGGAGCCACCGCCACTGGCCCCTATTACGACGCTTATGTCTGCCCGGCCACCGCCCAGTCCGGAGGCGTTGCCAGCGGCACCGAGGCCTACTATTCCTTCGACTTCGGGAAGACCCACTTCATCTGCCTCAACTCCCACGATCTCCCACGCGATCCCGGCGGGGCCATGGCCCAATGGCTCAAAGCGGACCTTGAAAAAACCAAAGCCGACTGGTTGGTCGCCTTCTGGCATCATCCGCCCTACACCAAGGGCTCCCATGACAGTGACAAGGAGCAGCAACTGATCGAGATGCGGTCCATGATCATGCCCATCCTGGAATCAGGCGGAGTGGATCTCGTCCTCACGGGCCACTCGCATATCTACGAGCGCTCCATGCTTATGGACGGGGCGTATGCCACGCCCACCGTATCCGAAAACGTGATCCTCAATGATGGCGACGGCAATCCGGCCGGCGGGGGGGCCTATCATAAAAGCCCCGGCCTCTTCCCTAACGAAGGAAACGTACAAATCGTGACCGGTCACGGGGGCACCACCCTTTCCCGCAAGGACAAGCCCAGTCCCGTGATGCGCAGCACCATTCTGGAATTCGGGTCGGTCCTGCTGGACCTCAAGGGCAATACCCTGACCGCCCAAATGCTGAACTCCCAAGGCCAGATCCGGGACACTTTCCAGATCATCAAGGAAGGACGCGTCACCGTGCAACGTATTGCCAAACCATGGCAACCGCCTCTGGTGGCCGGCCCCCGGACCGTGCCCCTGCGCGGCAAGGACAGCGGCGATGAAAAGGAATTCAAGCCGGTGACCTTGTCCAAACAAGCCATACCCCTGATCCCATCCGGAGCGCCATGGCAATATCTGGCGGGAACCAAACCCGGTTATGGCTGGCAGGAAACCGGCTTCACCGGCCCCGGCTGGCTCACCGGTCCGGCCGGGTTCGGATACAACGACAAGGACGACGCCACCCAGGTTCCTGACATGAGGGGACGCTTCAAATATCTCTGCATCCGCCATGAGTTCACCCTGACCGGCAATGAAAACCCCCGCCTGTTCCGCCTCAAGGTTTCCTACGATGACGGTTTCATCGCCTATCTGAACGGCAGGGAAGTCCTGCGGGTGAATGCCGAAAGTGGATCCCTCGACACCATCCGGGGGGTGAGTCCCCACGAAGCCAAAAACACCTTTGAGACGTTTGTCCTGGAAATTCCGGCCGGAGTCCTGAAAATGGGCGCCAACGTGCTCGCCATCGAGGGACACAATGACGACCTCGACAGCAGCGACTTCACCTTGAATCCCAGCCTCTATCTCGAGCCTGCTCCCACGCCGCCATGATGGGCCAACCTCTGGTCTGGTGGGATGGCCAGCTGGTGGAGGAGTCTGCCGCCCTGGTGCCTGCCATTTCCCAGGGAGTGCTCTGGGGACGGGGGATTTTTGAAACCATCGCCGTCAGTCAGGGGCAGCCTTTCGCTCTGACGCGCCACCTTGCCCGCCTGGACGCCGGCGCGGCCCGCCTCGGTCTCCAGCCTCCGGCCGGGACTGGCCTGCGCGAAGCCATCGCCGCGGTTTGTGCGGACTGCCCGCCGGAACTGCACCGGCTCAGAATCACCCTCACCGGTCAGGAAAAGGCCGGTCTCTCACTCGCGCCGGAGCCCGGACACCTGCTGATCCGGCTGCTCCCCGCCCCGCCTTCCCCAGGCGCCGCGACTCTGCTGACGGTGCCGTGGAGACGAAATGAATTCAGCCCGCTCAGCGGCGTCAAAGCCACCTCGTATGCCGAAAATGCGGTCGCTCTCGCGTGGGCACAGGACCGCAGCGCCACCGAAGCCCTTTTCCTCAATACAGGAGGTGACCTCTGCGAAGGAGCAGTATCCAACCTTTTTCTGGTCCGCCAAGGCACCCTGCTGACCCCTTCCCTCAGTTCCGGCTGCCTGCCCGGGATCACCCGCAGCCTGATCCTCGACCTCTGTCCCCAACTGGGCATTCCCTGCCTCGAAAAGGCCCTCACCCCAGCCGACCTCGCGGCCGCCAGCGAAGTTTTCCTGACCAATTCCCTCCAGGGCATCCTCCCGGTCGAAGACTGTGATGACCGCACCCTCCCCGCCCCGGGTCCTCTGACCACCCGGCTCACAGAGGCCCTGCAGGATCTCCGCAACCGCTTGCCGGACCCCTGAAAACGTCGCCGGAAACCCCGGTCCGGCACCAGCTGCGGCCAGCCTGAAATCCTCCTCACCATGCTCCCCCTTCAGCCCATCGGATATGTCAGGACAGGAAAACGCGTCAAGTTTGACGCGCTCCATCAACCCGAGGAATCGGCCCGGGAACAGCATGTCCTGGAAATGGTGCCGGGCTGCGGGTATGAGGATGGGCTCCGCGACCTTGCCGGATTTTCCCGGATCTGGTTGATCTGGTGGTTTCACCGCAATACCACCTGGCGTCCCATGGTGCTCCCGCCCCGCGGCCCTGCCGTGCGGCGCGGCGTCTTTGCCACACGTTCGCCCCATCGTCCCAATCCCCTCGGCATCACGCCAGTCCAGCTCCTCGCCGTGGAAAAAGGCCGGCTGATCCTCGGACCGTGTGACCTGGTGGATGGCACCCCGGTGTTTGATATCAAACCCTATATTCCCGCTTACGATGCCTTCCCTGATGAACGATCCGGGTGGACGGGCGAAGTGGACGCCGCGCTCACCGCGCCACCGCGCTATACCATCAAGTGGTCCGCCCCCGCCCTGGCCCAGGCGGAATGGCTGGCCCGGGAATGGCAGATCGACTTCCGCCCCCGCCTTGAGGAGCTCCTGGGCCGCGATCCCACCCCGCACCGCACCCGGCGCATCCGGCGCCGTCCGGATAACACCTTTCAGATCGGCTGCGGCGGCTGGCTGGCTGGTTTTACCGTGGTTGGCGATACCGTGCTGGTGACCGGCCTGGAGCCCGGCTACCCCGCACGCCTGCTCGATCAGGCCGAACATCAGGCCATCCCCGACCATGCCGCCCAGGTGGCCTTTTCCGCCCACTGGAAGGTCAACTCCCGGGAACAGAAAAATTTGAAGAAAGCCCCCTTGGATTGACGTAGTTCCCGATGTTTGAAATATAAAACCTGCTAACCCCGGACCAACCTCCCCCCATGAAACGCCTCGCGCTGCTCCTTTTCGCCTGCTTCTCCACGTTCGCCATGGCGAACCTGTATGAGATTCCGTTGAAGGATATCGACGGCAAGGAAGTCACGCTCAAAGCTTACGAGGGGAAAGTGTTGTTGGTGGTGAATGTGGCCTCCCAGTGCGGGCTGACCCCGCAGTATCAAGCCCTCCAGGCCCTGCAGGAGAAGTATGCCGGAAAGGGATTTACCATCCTCGCTTTCCCCTGCAACGATTTTGGCTCCCAGGAACCCGGCTCCAATGATGAGATCAAACAGTTCTGCTCCACCAAATACAAGGTGTCCTTCCCGCTGTTTGATAAAATCCACGTCAAAGGCGCCGACCAGCACCCCCTCTACCAGAAACTGAGCGGCAAGGACGGAGCCTTCCCCGGCGATGTGAAGTGGAATTTCGGCAAATTTCTGATTGGCCGCGATGGCAAGCCCCTGGCCCGGTTCGAACCTGGCACCACTCCGGACGATGCCGCACTGCTGAAAGCGGTGGATGAAGCCCTCGCCGCTAAATAGCCAAAGGTTGGCTCCGGGGACCCGGACGCCATCTCCCCTGCATTTCCCCTTGGCCAGGCGGAAGCGCGGGGCGTAGACAAGGGAATGACTACCGCCCCCCATTCCCCGGCTCCTGCCCCTTTCAGCGGGACGGCCCACGATCCATCACGGCTGGAATTCCCTCCCACCGGAGCGGCCTTCGCGACCTTGCCGAATGGATTGGAAATCTTCGTCAAGGAGGACCGCAACGCCCCCTTGGTCAGCGTCCAGGCATGGGTGCGCACCGGAAGCATCCACGAAGGCCACCTGCGGGGCACGGGCGTCTCCCATCTTGTGGAGCACATGGTGTTTCAAGGGGCCGGCGACCGCGGCCCCGGTGAACTGGCCAAAGCCGTCCAGAACAGCGGCGGATACCTGAATGCCTACACCTCCTTCGACCGCACGGTGTATTGGATCGATACCCTCAGTGAAGGACTCGACACCGCCCTGCACGTGCTCGCAGACCTGACTACCCGGGCCACCTTTCCCCATGCCGAGTTCGACAAGGAAAAGGACGTGATCCGCCGGGAAATCGACATGGGGAAGGATGATCCGGGCCGCACCCTGAGCCAATTGATGTTCAGCACGGTTTACCGGGAACACCCTTTCCGTGAACCGGTGATCGGCCATCTCGACCGCTTCAATGCGGTGGACCGGGACACCGCCTTCCAATACTACCGCGAACGCTACCAACCCGGGAACATGTTCGTCGTCATCGTGGGCGACACCACCGCCGGAGCCGCCCAGGCGCTGGTGGAAAAACACTTCGGCCATGCCCTGCCCTGCTTTGCCCCCCCAGTGACGGTGTTGCCGGAGCCACCCCAGGCAGGCCCCCGCCGGGCAGCCGTCTCCTTTCCTACCGGGATCACCCGCATGGAACTCGCCTGGCGCATCCCGGGCCTGCTTCACCCTGACACCCCGGCCCTCGAAGTGCTGGGGGTGCTGGCCGGCACCGGCCGTTCCTCCCGGTTGTTCCGTGAAGTGAGGGAACGGCAGTCGCTCGTCCACAGCATCAGCGCCGGAGCTTATACCCCGCCGCAGGGAGGGTTGTTTTATGTGGGTGCGGAGTGTGATCCGGACCAACGCGATGCCGCCGAAGCTGCGATCCTGACCGAGATTGCCCGCCTGCGCGCTGAACCCGTCAGCGCTGCCGAAGTGATGCGCGCCCGCCGTCTTTTCCTGGCAGAACAGCTGGGAAGCCTGACCACCATGCGCGGCCAGGCCACTGATCTCGGCGGCAACTGGCACGCTGCCCACCACCCCGATTTCACCCGCACTTACCTCGCGGCGATTGACCGCGTTACGGCAGCGGATATCACCAGGGTCGCCAATACCTATCTCCTGGGAGACACCCTGACCATCGTCTCGCTGGACCCTCCGGTTGAATCCAGTCTGGCCGCCGTCTCCGGATTGGCCACCGACGGCGTGCCCGTGATTCGGCGGCATGTTTTCCCCAACGGCCTGACCCTGCTGGTGCGGGAAGACCCCCGCCTGCCTGCCGTCTCCCTCCACGCCACCCTGCGCGGTGGACTTCTCGCGGAATCCGCCGCCACCAATGGAGCCGGCCGTCTGATGGCCCGCACCCTCACCAAGGGCACTCCCGGACGCACCGCTGAGGAAATTGCCGACACCATCGAAAACGGGGGAGGCTCGCTCGGAGCTGATTCCGGCGGCTCCAGCTTCGGCATCTCCGCCCAGGTGCTTTCGCCAGAGTGGCTGGATGCGTTCCAACTTCTCGCGGATGTGCTGCAGCACCCTGCCTTTCCGGAAATTGAAGTTACCCGCGAACGCACCCGTCAACTCGCCGGCCTGCGCCAGGAGGAGGACCATCCGTCTTTTGTTGCCTTCCGGGAACTGAAGCGGGCCGCCTACGGCCATCATCCGCTCTCCCTGAACCGCAATGGCACCACCACCAGCCTGCCCACTCTCACCCGTACCACCCTGACAGATCTTCACCAATCCCTGCTCCGCTCCGGGAATCTGGTTATTTCCGTTTTTGGCGACGTGAAGTTCGATACGGTCTGCAAGGCGGTGGAGCAGGCCTTCGCCGGCTTGCCCGCCGGCCCCCTCCTGGAACATGGCACCGGATTGACCGTGCCCCCGTGGCAGCCTCAGACGCTGGATATTCCCAGCACCAAACGTCAGGCTTTCCTCGTCGTCGCCTACCCCACCGTGGACCTGCGCCACCCCGACCGCCTCGCCCTTGATCTGATTGATGAAGCCTGCAGCGACATGGCGAGCCGCTTCTTCGAGCGCATCCGTGAGCAGCACGGCCTTGCCTACAGCGTGGGCACCACCCAGGTCATCGGCATGGCCCCCGGCCTCTTCACCTTCTATCTCAGCACCTCTCCCGAACAGTTGGAGTTTGCCCAGAAGGAATTGCTGTCCGAAATCCACAATCTCGCCCAGGATGGACTCACCGCCGAGGAGCTCGACCGTGCCCGCCGCACCTGGACGGGCAAACAGGCCATGCAGCACCAATCCAATGCCGGCCTCGCCCAGCAGTGCGCTCTCAATGAACTTTACGGCCTCGGCTTCGACCACGACCAACGCATCCTCGACCGGGTGCGCACCCTGCCGCTGGAAGAAGTCAACGCCGTCGCCCGGCGCTACTTCGCCGGCGTGGAACCGATTCTGTCCCGGGTTACGCCTGGGACCGGCGCGGAAAAGTGACTTGCTTGCTCCATCCCCCAGCTTTGCCGGCAGGGTTTCATGCGGGCTTCATGCTTCCGGACCGGATACCCCCGCCTTGGGGGGGAGCACATGATACAAGCCCCCAAGGCACCGCGTTTACCAAAAGCGCCTGACCATTGACCCCCACTGCACCAACTGATCTTCCGCTGCTCCATGCTCCCCCCGAAATATCTTTGCCTGGCTCTGGCCTGGACCGCCATAGGCCTCTCTCCAGCCCGTGCGGAGCCTCCGTCCTTCAGTCAGGATGTCCGTCCCCTGCTCTCCGACCGCTGTCTGAAATGCCATGGGCCCGACGACAAGGGACGCAAAGGGAAACTGCGTCTTGATCTGCGTGAGGCCGCCCTGACAGGGGGGAAATCGGGAGCGGCAGGCATCGTGCCCGGCAACATTTCCGACAGCGAAATTCTAAGGCGGATGCGCTCCACGGATCCGGATGAAGTGATGCCACCGCCCGCCATGAAAAAGGCGCTGACTCCGGAGGAAATCCGTCTCTTTGAACAGTGGGTCGCCGCCGGTGCCACCTATGAAAAACATTGGGCCTTCGAAGCCCCCGTCCTGCCGGCGGTGCCCGCCCCGGTTCAGGCGGCGTGGCCCCAACGCAATGAAGTGGATGCCCTGGTGCAACCGGTGCTCGCCGGGGCTGGCCTCGCCCCCTCACCGGAAGCCGGCCGGGCCGCCCTGCTCCGGCGCGTCAGCTTCGACCTGACCGGCCTCGCCCCCACTGCCGCCGAACTGGCCACCGCGCTCTCCGACCCTTCCCCTCAGGCCTATGAACACGCCGTGGACCACCTGCTGGCTTCCCCGCACTATGGCGAGCGATGGGGCCGGAAGTGGCTCGACCTGGCCCGCTATGCCGACACCAATGGTTATGAAAAGGACCGCAGCCGCACCATCTGGCCTTGGCGAGACTGGGTCATCCGCGCGCTCAACGTCGACCTGCCCTTCGATCAGTTCACGATCGAACAGATTGCGGGCGACCTCCTCCCCGATCCCACCACCGACCAACTCATCGCCACCGGATTCCACCGGAATACGATGCTGAACGAGGAAGGCGGCATCGATCCGCTGGAATTCCGCTATCATGCCATGGTGGACCGCGTGGCCACCACCAGCGCCACCTGGCTGGGCCTCACCCTGCAATGCGCCCAGTGCCACACCCACAAATTCGATCCGGTGACCCACCACGAGTATTTCTCGATCATGGCCCTGCTCAACAACGCCGATGAGCCCGAGCTGGAACTGCCGGGTCCGGACCATCAGCAGCAGGAAATGGCCCGGGCTGAAAAACTCGGAACCTTGTTGTCAGGCTTGCCATCACTTTGGCTGGCCAAACAGGCCAAACCGGAGGCCATCGCATGGCATGATCCCACCTCGGTCACGGTGGAGCCAAACGCCGCAGACCCCGCCCGGGTGCTGCCGGACCAATCGGTGTTGTTCACGGCACCGGGCCCTGACAAAACCACGGTCACCCTCCATCTTCAGGGCATCCCGGCCCAGGCCACCCACCTGCGCCTTGAGGCCCTCACGGACGACACGCTCCCCGGCAAGGGTCCGGGCCGAACCCCGCATGGGAATTTTGTGCTCAACGAAATCGAAGTCCATGCCGCCAGCCGGACCTTGGCCCTCATCGCCAGTTCCGCCAGCGCCGAACAGGGCGGTTTCCCCTTGGCAGCAGCGGTGGACGGCCAAGAGAACTCCGGCTGGGCCGTGGATGATGGAAAAGGAGAACTCCATCAGACAAAAACAGCCACTTTCGCGTTCCAGGAGGCCTTGCCCAAAGGACAGGACACGATCTCAGTCACCCTCAAGCAAACCCACGGCAACCACCACACCCTCGGAAGGGTCAAATTAAGTCTGGGAACCACTGCTGCCCCCGCTCCGGCCAGCTCCCTGGAACAGGCCACCGATGCCTGGCTGGCCACCCAGCGCCAACAGACGGCGGCTTGGCAGCCGCGGGCCCCTGCTGCCGCCACCTCCAACCTGCCCCTGCTCACCATTCAGCCCGATGCCTCCGTTTTTGTCAGCGGCGACACCAGCAAAGCCGACACCTATCAACTCCAATTCACCAAAGTGCCTGCGGGGATCACCGCCATCCGGCTCGAAGCCCTGCCCGACTCCCGCCTGCCCGGCAGGGGCCCCGGGATGGCCTATTACGAAGGCCCCAAAGGCGATTTTTTCCTCGGTGAATTCCAACTCTCCAGCGGTGGCCAACCGGTGAAGCTGGCCAAGGCCACCGAGAGTTATGCGAAGAACCAGTTCGGGCAACCTGTCAGCGCCCAACTGGCCATCGACGGCAATCCGGAAACCGGCTGGAGCTGTGCCGACGGCCAAGGGCGGGCCCACGAGGCAGTCTTCGTTCTCGAAAAACCACTTCAGCCGGTCCAGGGCACCGCCTCCCTAACCATGATGTTCGGCCGGCATTACGCCTGTTCGTTGGGGAAATTCCGGATCTCCTTCACCACCAAGGCAGGAGAGATCCGCGCCAGCACCCTGCCCGCGGATCTGCAACCGCTCCTGACCGTCACCCCTCTTCTGCCGGCCCAACGGGCCTCCCTGCAGCAGGAATTCCTGCTCCAAACCCCCGAATTGGCCGGGACCCGCAAGGAAATCGACCAACTCCGCCAACCCGCGGCCACCCTCACCACGCTGGTCATGCAGGAGCGGCCCGCGGAGAATCCCCGCCCCACTTTCCTCCATAACCGCGGGGAGTTCACCCAGCCCGCGGACCGGGTGGAACCCGGCGTGCTCAGCGTGCTGAACCCCCTGCCTCCCGGCGCCCCGGCGAACCGGTTAAGCTTCGCCCGCTGGCTGGTCAGCCGGGATCAGCCACTCACCGCCCGGGTGGTGGTGAACCGCACCTGGGCCGCCTTCTTTGGCCGGGGTCTCGTGAAATCCCAGGAGGACTTTGGCTATCAAAGCCAGCTTCCCTCCCATCCCCAACTGCTCGACTGGCTCGCCGTGCGGTTCATGGAAGACGGCTGGTCCATGAAAAAACTCCACCGCCGTATTGTCCTGAGCCATACCTACCGGCAATCCAGCGCCGATCAGCCCGCCGGCGCCGCCGCCGACCCGGAAAACAAATGGCTCTGGCGCGGCCCCCGGTTGCGGCTCGACGCCGAGGAAGTCAGGGATGCCGCCCTCCAGGCCGCAGGTCTGCTCTCCGGAAAAATGTTTGGCCCCGGAGTCTATCCGCCCCAGCCTGCCAGCGTGACCACGGAAGGTACCTATGGCGCCCTGACGTGGCCCACCAGCAGCGGGGAGGACCGCTACCGCCGCTCCATTTACACCTTTGCCAAGCGCACCGCCCCGTTTGCCTTCGCCACCACCTTCGACGCCCCGGCCGGCGATGCCTGCATCGTCCGCCGCGACCGGTCGAACACCCCGCTCCAGGCCCTGACCCTCCTGAATGATGTCACCATCATGGAAGCCGCCATCGCTTTCGGGAAAAAGCTGGCGGCGCGCCCCGGGTCCACCGCTGACAACCTCGACTACGCCTTCACCGCCTGCTTCTCCCGCTCCCCGGGTGCCGATGAAACCGCTCCCCTGCTGGCCTTCCATGAAAAGCAGTTGGCGGCATTCAACAGCAACCCGGAATCGGCCCGCGAACTGTGCGGAGCGGAGGCGACTCCCCTCGCTGCGGCCTGGACCCTGCTCTGCCGCGCGCTGCTCAATATGGACGAATTTGTCACCAAAAGCTGAATGGCCATGCACCGATTCCAAACCGACTGTCTCGATATCACCCGCCGCCACTTCCTGAAGGACTGCGGCATTGGTCTGGGCAAAGTGGCCTTGGCCAGCCTGCTCGCCGAAGGCACCGCCAGCCAGGCGGCCGCGGTGAATCCCATGCTGACCAAGCCAGGGCATTTTCCCGGCAAGGCCAAAGCCGTGATCCATCTTTTCATGGCCGGAGCGCCCAGCCATCTTGATTTGTTCGATCCCAAGCCGGAACTGACCCGCATGGATGGCAAGCCCCTGCCCCCCTCCGTCACCAGCGGTCAGCGCCTCGCTTTCATCCGTGCCGATGCCGCGGTGATGGGCCCGCAATTCAAATTCGCCCGCCACGGCCAGTCCGGCATGGAGATTTCGGAAGCCCTGCCCTGGCTTTCCAAAATCACCGACGACATCTGCCTGATCCGCTCGGTCCACACCGACCAATTCAACCACGCCCCGGCCCAGACTTTTTTCCAAACCGGCTTTGCCGTCCCGGGCCGGCCCAGCATCGGCTCGTGGGTCACTTACGGACTGGGCAGCGCCGCCACGGATCTGCCCGCCTTTGTGGTGCTCAGCACCGGCTCCGGCATCAGCGGCGGCTCCGCCCTGTGGTCCAGCGGGTTTCTGCCGACTAGCTATAACGGGGTGCGTTTCCGGAATCAGGGTGACCCGATCCTCAATGTTTCCAATCCGCCCGGCATCCGGCCCGGTCTGCAGCGTGATACCATTGATCTGGTAGGCACCATGAACCGCCACCGGCTCGCCGCCACCGGTGATCCGGAAATCACCACCCGCCTGGCCAACTACGAACTCGCCTTCCGCCTCCAGTCCTCCGCTCCGGAATTGATGGACCTGCGCCAGGAATCCCAGGCCACCCTCGACCTCTATGGCTGCGAACCGGACAAACCGTCCTTCGCCCGGGCCTGCCTGCTCGCCCGCCGCATGATTGAGCGGGGCGTGCGTTTCGTGAATCTTTTCCACGAGGGCTGGGATGCCCATAGCGATGTGGTGGGAAATCACCGCAACCTTTGTCAGGCCACCGATCAGGCCAGCGCCGCGCTGGTGTCCGATCTCAAGCAACGTGGCCTTCTGGATGAGACCCTCGTCATCTGGGGCGGGGAATTTGGCCGGACGCCCATGGTGGAAAGCAATGCCGCCCTCGGCCGCGCAAGGGGGCGCGATCATCACCCCAAGGCGTATTCCATGTGGATGGCGGGCGGCGGCATCAAGCCCGGCATGGTCCATGGAGCCACCGATGATCTTGGTTATAACATCGTCCAGGACCCCGTGCACGTCCACGACCTCCAGGCCACCGTGATGCACTGCCTCGGTTTCGACCACGAAAGACTGACCTTCCGTTCCCAGGGCCGCGACTTCCGCCTCACCGATGTCCACGGCGAGGTCATCAAGGCCATCCTGGCCTGAACTCAACCGGCAAACTGCCGGCGCCATTCGCGGGGCGGCATGTTTTTCAGGCGGAGGAACTGGCGGTTGAAGTTGGCCAGATTGGGGAACCCGCAACTGAAGGCGATTTCGGTGATGGGATAGTCGGTTTCAGCAAGGAGGCGGCAGGCGCGGCCAATGCGGAGTTCGTTGATGAACCCCGGCACGGTCTTCCCGGTGCGGGCCTTGAAAAAGCGGCTGAAAGCTCCCGGGCTGAGATGCACCAGTTCTGCCAGGTTTTCCAGATAGATGGTCTCGTCGAGGTGCCCCTGGATGTATTGGGCGACCTTGTTGACGCGTTGTTCATCCTGCGGATCGAGTTCCGGGGCAAACCCGCGGCTGGCGATGGTATTGCAGGTGGTCGAGACCGAAATCTTGTGGAGGATGCTCAGCACCGTGACCACCCGGGGCAGGCCGTGCTCTTCCGGGATCCGCAGCATCAACTCTTCCACTTCATCGCGGGTTTTGCCCGTCACATGGATGCCGAGGGCGGCCCGCGCCAGCAGCTTGCGGACATGCTGCATCGCCGGCAGTTCCTGCCAGCCGCGGCCCAGCCAGTCCGGTGCAAAATGGATGCACATGTGGTCCACCGGCTGGGGACCGCCCGGAGCTCCGGCATCATTTTGCCAGTCGTGCGGGAGATTGGACCCCACCAGCACGATATCCCCCGACTTCAGACTGGTCAGATTGTCCCCGACCATGCGGTGGCCGCGGGCTTTGCGGGTCAGCGTGATTTCATATTCCGGATGAAAATGCCACACGCAGCCGAAGGTCTTGCCTTGGACGAGATTGCAGTTCACTCCATCTTCCACACTGGCGGCGAGTTTTTCGTAAGCGGGTTTCATAAATTCGGGGAAATAGGCGGCGCTTGAGTAATATTTTTCCAATGCCTCATACCAGCAGGCGCTACGCAAGTCCAGCATACTCTACGCCGGATTTTGTACTATTTTGCAAATTAAGATCTTCTTGGAGCAGCAGGACCAAGCCCCACCCATGGTCTCCACAGCCAAATCCATCTTGCTTCCCTGCCCTTCCCCGCGCACGGACGGGACATGTCTTCTGTGCAGCCCGGTCATCTATATATTGTCGCCACTCCCATCGGAAATCTCCGCGACATCACCCTGCGGGCCCGCGATACCTTGGCGGAGGTGGATCTGATTGCCTGCGAGGACACCCGCCACTCCGGCGTGCTCCTCGCGCACCTGGAAATCCGCAAACCGCTGGTCAGCCTGCATCAGCACAACGAAGCCATGCGCACCGCCCAATTTCTCAGGGAATTGAGCGGGGGAAAAAGCATTGCCTATATTTCGGATGCCGGCATGCCCGGGGTTTCCGATCCCGGCCAACGCCTCGTCGCCGCCTGCCGTCAGGCCGGTTTGCCCGTGGAGGTCCTCCCCGGCCCCAGCGCGGTGCTGACCGCCCTGATCGGCAGCGGGTTCCCGGCCGATGCGTTTTATTTTGGCGGCTTCCTCCCGGTGAAAAGTGGCCAGCGGGAGCGCGTCCTGGCCGCCGCCCTTGATGCCGATGAAACCAGTGTCTTTTTCGAAAGCCCGCACCGCTTGGAGAGCACCCTCGCCCTGCTCGCCCGGATCGCGCCCGGCCGGCTCATCTGTGTCGCCCGGGAGCTGACCAAAAAATTCGAGGAATACCGGAGGGGGACCTCGGAGGAGGTGGCCGCTCATTATCTGGCCCATCCCGCCAAAGGGGAAATTTGCCTGCTCATTGCCGGAGTGGCCTTGCCGAAATGGGCGGTTCAGGCGGCCGGAGCGGAGCCCGCTTCCGAAGGGGAAACCCCGGATTGACCCGCCATCTTGCGGTGGGCCTTTCTCCAGCCACCCTCCCCGGCGATGGTCACGCCGGGAAAGAGCAGGAAAGATGGTGGAGGCGACGGGAATTGAACCCGTGTCCTAATGCCTTTTAACGAAGGTTTCTACATGCTTAGCCGGAGATTTAAGTTAAGGACCTGACCTTCCGCCGGCGGAATGACCTGTCCCGATCCCCCTGTGAATCTCGCCTTGGCCCCGGTGGCCCGGGCTTTTGGCCAGCCTGATAAGTTGCACCCTCCACCGTATCAGACATTCGGCAGAGGATGTCACCGTCAATTAAGCGGCGAGTGCGAGCTCGTTAGAGTTAGCGTTTGTTTGTTTTGATCCGAATTGTTAACGGGGCCAACGAATCATCCCCGGCATGCTGCCAACGCCTCCAGTCACTAGTCGAAACCGGTGCGCCCCCAGCACCCTCATCATCCCACATCCCCGGCAGGATGCAAGCCCTCTTCTGTTCCGGAATAAGCCCGGCCCGTGCGTGGAGAAGATCCCGCCGCGTTGGCCTTAATCGGACACGCGTGGTGAATTCACTACCGGGAGAAGTCCGGGCCCATCTGGTTTTTCGCTTTCCGCCCTGCGGGACTGTGGTATCGCCCGCTCGTGATGCGACTTTCCAAACGCGCGGAGTATGCGCTCCGTGCCCTTGCTGCCATGGCCCGCCGGCCGGCCCAGACCGTTTCCCAGATCGAGGAGCTTTCTGCCTCCGAGGGCCTGCCCCCCAAAGTGCTCGAACAAATCCTTCTCGTCCTGAAAAAAGCCGACCTGCTCCACAGCAAACGCGGAGTGGGCGGTGGATACCATCTGACGCGTCCTCCCGGCAGCATCAGCCTCGGAGATATCCTCCGGGCAGTGGATGGACCGTTTTTGCCGATCGGGGAAAACCCCGCTGAGCTGGGCCCTGGACTGCGGGCCTGCTTCTCCGACCTCACCGTGCTGGTGAATCACCACCTCGACGGTCTCTCCCTCGCGGACGTGCTGGCGCGGGAATCGGGTGGAAGTATGCATTTCGAAATTTAAGATACCGCTCCGGACACGCTGCCCCCTTGGCATCCCCGGCAAGGTTGTTTTAGCATCACGCATGCGATCTCCCTGCCGCAGCTTCCCCGCCGGATTGGCAGCTTCTCTTTTTCTCAGCATCTCCCCCGCCTCCGCGGCCCGGCAGATTCTGGAGTGCGATCTCTGCATCTACGGGGCGACTTCGGGTGGCGTCGTCGCCGCGGCGCAGGCTGCCCGCCACGGATTGAAGATCGTCCTCCTTGATCCCGCGAACCACATTGGAGGCATGAGCAGCGGGGGGCTTGGAGCCACCGATAAGGGCAATGTGGATTCGATCGGCGGACTCTCCTCCGAATTTTATCTCCGGATCGCCCGCAAATACATCCCCACCGCCACCACCCGGAAGTATCTCTTCGAACCCAAAATCGCTTCCGCCGTCTTCTCGGACCTCCTCACGGAAGCTGCGGTCACCCCGCTGCTGAATGAACCCCTCAGCCATGTCAGGAAAACCGGTCCTGCCATCCGCGAAATCGAAACCAGCACCGGCCTGGTGGTCCGCGCCGGGATGTATCTCGACACTACCTATGAGGGTGATCTGCTGGCTGCCGCAGGGGTCAGCTTCCGGGTCGGCCGGGAATCCAATGCCACCCACGGTGAAACCAAAAACGGCGTCCTGACTCCCTCCACCTCCATCTTCGTCAATCTGGCGATCGATCCCTACCTCGATCCGGGAAATGCCGCCAGCGGACTCATCCCGGGGATCAGTCCCGGACCACCTGGCCCTCCCGGCACTGCCGATTCCCTCGTTCAAGCCTACAACTACCGCCTCTGCCTGACCCAAGCCAGCAACCGGATACCCATCGCCGCCCCGCCGGACTACCACGCCGCGGACTACGAACTGCTCGGCCGGTTCCTCGCGGTCAAAACGGCGGCCGGTGGCACGGTGGATCTGGCCTCCTTCACCAACGGAATCTTCCACAACATCGGCACCGCCGACGGCATGCCCAACGGGAAGTCCGACTGGAATTCCAACAAGGGCATGTCCAGCGACTGGATCGGCCACAGTCACGAGTGGGCCACGGCCAGCCAGGCCCGGCGTGCGGAGATTGCCAAAGCGCACGAGAACTACACCCGGGGCCTCTTCGAATTCCTGCGCACCGATCCCCGGGTTCCTGCCCATATCAAAACCGAAGTGGCCACCTGGGGGCTGCCGGCTGACGAGTATCCCGGCCATGGCCACTGGTCGCCCCAACTTTATGTCAGGGAAGCCCGGCGCATGATCGGTGATTACATCCTCACCGAAGCCAACGGACGGGGCACCGCCGTCGCTCCCAAATCCATCGCCCTCGCGTCCTACGCCATGGATTCCCACTACTGCCAGCGCGTGGTGGTGGCCGGCAAAACCCACGCGGAAGGCGGATTCTTCGAACTGCCGCCCCGCCCGTGGCCGATCGGGCTCGGGTCCATCACCCCCCGGGCGGCCGAAGGCACCAACCTTCTCGCCACCTTCGCCCTCAGCGCTTCCCACGTGGCCTTTTCCTCCGCCCGCATGGAGCCGGTGTTCATGATGACCAGCCACAGCGCGGCCACCGCTGCCGCGCTGGCCCTCCGCCAATCCCTGCCGGTCCAGGAAATTTCCTATCCGGAACTCTCCGCGCTGCTCCTGTCCGACGGACAGATCCTTGACTGGGCCACCACTGCCACCGGCAACGGCCTGGTGGTAGAGGCGGAAGGGCCAGGCGGCAATCCCCAGCCCGCTTCCGGCTCCTGGACCACCAGCAGCAGCAATGTTGGATTCAGCGGCACCGGTTATTTATACGCCAGCAGTTCGAACACCATTGCCCGCTACTGCACTTTCAGCCCCACCCTGCCCGCCACCGGCACTTACCGGGTCCTCTTGTCCTGGGTCCAATCCAGCAACCGCGCCACCAATACCAAAGTCGCGGTCACCCACAGCGGAGGCATCGCCAACCTGACCGTCAACCAGAAGCTGGATCCCGATGGCACCAGCCCGGATGGCGGCTGGAAGGACCTCGGCACCTGGAGTTTCGCCGCCGGCACCGCTCCCCTCGTCCGGTTGGATGTCACCGGAACCGATGGCCTCGTCATCGCCGATGCCGTCCGGTTTGAACCCACTGGAACCCTCGTGCTGCCTTCCCCCGTCAGCGTCGCGGCCCACGATGCCATCACCACCGAGGGCGGCGGCGATCCCGCCCGCATCATCTTCCGGCGGGAGGGGCTGCTCACCAGCCCGCTCACCATTTCCCTGACCAGCGCCGGCACCGCCACCCCGGGCACCGACTGCGCGGCCCTGCCCTCCAGCATCACCTTCGCCGCCGGCTCTGCCCTGACCAGTCTCACCATCAATGCCATGGCCGACACGCAGCCGGAAGGTCCGGAATCCCTTGTCGTGGCGTTGTCGCCCGGCAGCGGATACACCCTCAGTCCCGCCTCCAGCGCCACGGTCACGCTGCTGGATAACCGCTATGACACGTGGCGCTCCGCCGCGTTTTCCCCGGCTCAAAACGCCGAGCCCCTCGTCTCCAGCCCCACCGCCGATCCGGATCAGGATGGCTTGGACAACCATATCGAATCCATCACCGGCAGCCCTCCCCTCTCCGGCACCGGCGACCCGCCATTGACTGTCGTAAAAGAGGGTTCCCAGCTCATCCTGACCATCCGCCGCAGCCGGCTTGCCGCGGGTGTTCCTATCCGGATCCAATCCTCCCCGGACCTGACCGCCTGGGCCGTCGTGACCGATGCCGTATTGACAGAAACCACCGAAACGCCGGATGGCCAGATCCGGCTGGAGCACTGGACGTTGCCTGCCACCGGAGAACTCCGCTATTTCAGATTGAGCCTGTAGCTGCATCGTCGGCAGTTTTACAATAACCCCACCGCTCCAGTTGGCCCTTGCATGGATGATCATCTTTTTTGGACGCCGTAAGATCCTCGGGCAGAAAGGCGTAGTCAGGCCATCATGCGCTGCTCCTTGTTCATTCTGATGGCGATGGTTCCGCTTTATGCCGGGGACTTGCCTGTCCTGCCAACCCTGCCGGTGCCGAAGGTGCAGGTGCTGCCCTTGCCACACGAGGTTTCATCCTTCCACCTGGAAGGCAAGGAGTTGACCGCGGTCCATTCCGATCCTGCGGATCCAAGGCCGTATTGGTACCCGATCCTGACTTCCCAAGGGGTGAGTCTCACCCGCATGGGGCATCCTCATGATCCCGTGTCCCACAGTCACCATAACAGCGTCTGGATGGCGCATACCGATGTGAATGGGATCGATTTCTGGAGCGATCACGCCAAAGTCCAGGGCCGGATCGTGCCCCAGCGGGTGGATCGGTATGACGACGGGGACGACGAGGCGGCCATGCTGATGACCAATCATTGGGTGCGCGCCTCCGACCAGGCGGTGCAGCTCATCGAGACGCGGCGCAGTGAAGTGCGGCCCCTTGACGGAGCGGGGAGCTGGCTCCTGATCATCGATGTGGAATTCGCCGCGCCCAAGGGGATGACCTCCACGTTCGGTTCCTCCTTTTTCGGCCTCGTGGCGGTGCGGGTGGCGAAGACGATCGGGGTTCATGACGGGGGTGGACGCATCCTCAACAGCGCCGGCCAGCTCAACGAAGCGCAGGTTTTCCGGCAGCCCGCAAAGTGGTGCGACTACAGCGGCAGAATCACCAACAAGGCCGATGGTTTTGCCGGAATCACCCTGATGAATCATCCCGGCAATCCGTCGCATCCCACCGCCTTCCACGTGCGCGGTGACGGCTGGATGGGCGCGTGCCTGACCCCCGAAAAATCCATTATCGTGACCGACACTCAAAAGCTGCGGGTGCGTTATGGCCTGTGGGTTCACGACGGCATCACCACCCAGGCCCAGAGCGAGGCCCAATGGAAAGTCTTCGCGGACCTGCCTTTGGCGGACCTTGATCCCAAGCGGAAATGAATTCCGGGTTTAACAGGGGACCGGTCTACTCCCTCCGGGCAAACTGCTAGACCTTGACCTCCCACCCCGGACGCCAGGAATCGCGGCCCCACAGTTTCTGGGCGGCGTCATTGCCGGTGATCCGGCCAGTGTCAGGATCACATTGGATTACAGTATTGGTGCGGTAGGCCATATTTCCCAAGTGGCACATCATGGTGCTCTTCTGACCTTCCCCGATGGGACTGTTGAGTTTGGCATCGCCCCGGATGGCGTCGATGAAATTGCCGATGTGTGAAACATCGCCGGTCCCGGCGGTGCCAGCCTTGCCTTGGCTGATTTCCACCCCTTTGGGATCGTAGATGGTCCAGGAATCCCGGTCGATGCCCATGGTGCCCTGGTCGCCGTAGAACACGCATTCAGCCAAGGGTTTCTCCGCCGCACGGGGTTGGCAACTGCTCTGCACCCATTCACAGCCGGCATGGCCGAAGTCATATACCGCCGTGCCGGTGTCGGGCGACTCCTGGGTATCGTTATGGCAGTAGCGGCCCCCGTTGTAGGTCACGCGCAGAGGATAGCCGGCCCTCAGTCCCCAACGCAAGATATCCAGGGTGTGGACTCCATTGTTCCCCAGCTCGCCGTTGCCCCAGTGCCACAGCCAATGCCAGTCATAGTGGGTGTAGCGCTTCAAGTCATGGGCCGCATCGTCCGGCACCGGACCCTGCCAAAGATTGAAATCCAGATCGCCGGCGGCCTGCTGGTCCCCCAATCCGATGGCCTTGCGGTTGTTGTAATAGAACGCCCGCCCGAAATTCACCTTGCCGATGGCCCCGCCGTGGAGCGCTTCGATGGCATCCTTCATCCAGGTGCGGCGCTGATTCCCCATCTGGACGAGGCGCGCGTATTTGACGGAAGCTTCCACGATCATTTCCGCCTCGCGGGCATTCTGGCTTCCTGGTTTCTCGACGTAAACATGCTTCCCGGCCTGCATGCAGAGCAGCGCGGCGGGAGTGTGCCAGAAGTTGGGAGTGGCGATGAAAACCGCATCCAACGACTTGTCATCAAGGAACGAACGGAAGTCCTTCACCCCCTTGCAGGCCGGCTGCTGTGCCCCGTGGACGAGCTTCAGTCCGCTTTCAAGACGTTGCGGGTCCACTTCCGCGAGATAGGCAATTTCCACCGAAGGAATCTTGAGGAGGGCCTGCACATGCGCCAGGCCCCGTCCGAGGGCGACCACCGCGACCCTGACCTTTTTAGCAGCGGCATCCGCCGCCCGCAGGTTCGTGAACGGGAACAATGCGGCGGCAGTCCCGATGGCCGACGACTGGTGGAGGAAGGAACGACGTTTCATGGCCCACAAGAACGCTTCAAGTGCGGGCAGCCTTGCAACCCCCGGTCAAATCCAGGACATGGGAAAAGGGAGCCTGCCGATCAGCGGCGGGTGCCCTCTGCCAGTTCACCCGGCTGCGGACCGGTCACGGCAGCAAGTGCCTCACCCGCATCAGAGCGGCCCTGCGGGTCGTGGGGAATACCAGGGTTTGGCTGGTGGCGAGTCCATTCGCGAAAACGGGCGGACCAGTCCTTCCCCACTGGCCCGTGATGGGATCCGTCACTTCCAGTTGATAGGTACTGCCCGGCACGGAACTCCAATCCACCCTGAAGTTTCGCTGGCCGCCGACGGGTTGAAAGGCCAGGACATCACGGCACCGCAGCGCATTTTCCGCCCGCAGGGCCCGGAACGAAAGAGCATCCAACCAGCCGGTCCCGCTATCACTTCCTTCGGTCTGGAGGGTGCAGCCGCCGAGGGCAGGCAGGCTGAGATTCGGCAAGGACTGCAGCGAATCCGCCACGGTGGTGGCGTTGGCGTCCGCGGTGACCACCCGGCAATAGAGAGTCCCCTCGCTGATCCGGGCCAGCACGCTCAGCCGCGCCTCGGGGGCCATGCTGGTAAAGTTCAGCGGAATGGTTTGGTAGACGCTCAACTGACCGGCGTGGAGCTGCCATTGCCCGGCCCCGGTGCGGACGACGCGCACCAGCAGCCGGGGAAAAAAATCCTGGTTCCATGTCATCGAAGCCCCGGCCGGGCCGCACTGATAACTGACTTCGAGGGAGTGCGCCCAGGCCGGGGCACGCTTGAACCGGTTCAACGCCGCGGAATCCCCTGCTCCGGGGGCTTCCATCCGGCCATTCATGATACCGGCGGCGCCTTCCACCCCCAGGCTCCAATAAGGATTGTGATCCGGCGCGCTGGTGAAGGCCTGATCCTCATCAAAGTCAGTGCCTCCCGGCTGCGGAATCACATAATAAAACCGCTTTTCCTGCACAGCATTTCCCGAGCGGTCGGTGGCGCGGATCGTGATGTTATGCGGTCCGGCCCCGGCAGCCGGCCAGAGGAGCCACCCATTGGTTCCCAGCGGTTCCCATCCGCCATCATCCACGTTATAGGAGGCGGTTTCGATGCGATCATTGTCAGCCATGGCTCCTTGAATCATCGCGTTGAGGGCGATGGCCGCCCCATCCACAGGAGCGGCCCAGGTGAGCACGGGAGGCTGGTGATCATTGATTGTGACCCGCACGCTGACCGGGTGGAAATACGGCCCGTCGGGAGCCCCCCGGCCCGTATTGTCGAAGGCCTGGAGCGCATACCAGTACCGCCGGATGGAGGGCGGCCGGTCGGTGAAGGATGCCCCATATTGCCCGGCATTGTTCATGTTCGAGGTTTGCACCAGAGCCCACGGGCCGGGAGCCGATTCCCCTTCCGCACGGAAGAGCTTCAACTGCTCCAGCGAACTCCCGGGCAAGGCGCTGATACTGGCCGAGATGATGGCTTGCTGTCCCGGGGCCATGGTCGCCGGCGATACGGCCAGCCCCTCCACCAGCGGGCCCGGAGGAGGAATGAGCAATGGAATCCGTTTTTCGGTGATCACGGTCTCGAAGGCTTCGATCGTGCCGTTTCCGTTATAATCCTGGACCAGACGCACCAGCAGGGTGTAGCTGCCCTGGGGAGTAGTCAGGGGAAGGTTGAAATTCCGGGTAAAACTTCCCGTGCCTGCCGGGGCAAAACGCGGCACATCATTGGGCGGGTCTTCCAGCGGAATGGTATTGATGCGGTGCAGGCTCGCTCTCACCAGCACCGCCTGACCGGAGGGACTGCGGGTATGGCAGGTAATGACAAAGTTGAAACCAGGCTGCGGGACCGGCGGCGAAGTGACCACGCTTTCCAGCGTCACCGCCGCCGGCGCGGGTGGACGCGTCAGGAAATACCAGACCGGCCCGGGGAGAACCGCCCCCTGGGCAGAGATGGTATCGACCCGCCAGTAGTAGGTCGTGAATGACGTGAGGGGCGCCGCCGGACGCCACTCATTGATCAGGCCCGTGAATTTCAGATCGGCCGGCCCCAGCGTGGGGCTGGTGCCCAGATAGACTTTCTGGGTGGTTGTGTTCGCCCCCGTGCACCATGTCAGGGTGGTATCGGACATCACCCCGGTGATATTGTGAGGCCATCCGTCGTAGACCGGCAGCGCCGGTTGCAGGTCCAGCCCGGCGGAACGGATCAGCAGATCTTCGGACACCCATCCGGTGGGGCCGCTGTCCCACTGCACCTGCCACCAGAGTTTCGTGCTCGTCTGCTTGCCCTGGGTGATCGCTGCCAGCACCGGTCCGGCCAGCGCCCTTCCAGTATCGGCGAAATGCAGTGCCCGGATCCGGGCCCCGGCTGGGGTCATCCGGATGGACCCGGCCGTCACGCGGGCCTGAACCCGTTCATTCACCGTCCCGCGCAGCACCGAAAAGTCCAAGGCGATGGCTGCCGTCCGGGCCCGCGCCAGGCGGGCGGACTGCCACGCGGTGCCATTTTGCATGGCTACCCATTTGCCCCAGTCCCGTCCGTGACGCGAAACTTTCCAGGCGCACGCCGCCGCAGCCGTGGGATCAAAGGCCTGCCCATCCGTGGGGGTGACGGGGTGCACCCGGTTGTTAAACTGCCACAGTCCGCGGCAGTGGCTCACCACCTTCCCATAACGTCCGTCTCCCAAGGGTTGAATGGAATCCAGCGGCAGCATCTCCCGGCCGGGGCGCGGCAACGAAAGCAACACCGGCCGCCCATCCGGGCCCGGCAGCAGCGTGCCGCCCGCCGTGGTGAGATGCACGTTGTTATTGACCGCCTCGGTGTCAAACCCGGACTCCGCTTCCGCCGCGGCGATGGCGGACACCAGGGAGCCGCCCCGGAATCCGGCCGCGAAGGCGTATTGCGCTGTCTGATTAATCGTCAGGATCACCGCTCCTGCCGTCTGGTTCAGGAAAGCAGCCGCCAGGACCACAAACAGCCAGCAGGGGAATTCAGGACGCTTCATGCGGCCAGCCTGGCGCCGGACCTCCTTGACGGCCAGTGGGATTTGCCTCTGCCCGGCCCAAAACCCGCAACGGCACCGACCGGACCCGTTCACGCAGGAAAACCGATTACCTGACATCCCATTGCTGCAAGCCTTCCATGGCAAGGTCCGCCAGGGGGGGAACTGCCGCCATCAGGGCGCGCGGATATTTATAACTTGGCAAGTTCCATAAAAACCGGAAGGTTATGGTTATGCTGCTGCGACTTCTGATTTGTTGTTTCCCCTGGGTGCCCGGGCTGGTTCCCGCCCAGCAGACCTCCACCGCGACGCCGGCCGCTCCCACAGTGGCATCCGTGAAGCAGATTTCACTGCCCGGAATCCAACCTTCCACCCCCCAGTGGTCACCGGACGGGCAATGGCTCAGTTTTTCCGGCCCCAAAGGCAACGGCATCGGCCTCGTGAAACCGGATGGCACCGCCCTGCGCTGGCTCACCCGGGAGCCCGGCAGCGGCTTACGCCACGCCTGGGCTCCTGACAGCACCCGGGTCGTCTGCCGCGCCCGGACGGTCACGACGGGCCCGCGGCGTTATGCCATCCTCACTCTTTCACTTCCTGACGGCCACGTGGAAAGCCGCGTGGAAGTGGACCGCAGCGCGTTGCCCCCGTTCTGGCAACACGGCCCTGAGGGCATCCGTTGGATCAGTCAGAACAGCAGTGGAACCCCCGCCGGGCCCTGGCTGCCTTGTCCGGCCCTGCCCTCCCCGGAGGAAATCCGGCCGCCCCTCCTGCCCTGGCGGAATCAGCAACTGGGCTTCCCTGCCCTGGGGAATGATTTCCAACCCCTCGTGCCAGGCCGCTCCCAGGACCCTCACTGGAACGCCGCGGGTGACCGCGTGGTGTTCGACGCCGCCGACCGCATCGCCTGCTGGGACGGCTCCAGTCCGCAGGCCATGGTGCTTTGCCCGGGCCAACAACCCGCCTTTTCGCCTGACGGTCATTGGATTGCCTATCAAGTCACCCAGGATCACACCCATGCTCCGGAAGACCCTGCAGTCCATACCGCCTCCACCCTGCCGCACCTGCATGATGACCGCACCAACCACCAGATCACTGAAGCCGATCTCTGGGTCATCCGCCCCGATGGCACCGGGGCCGGCCAACTGACCGCCACCCCCGGCATCCTGGAAGTCGAACCAGCCTGGTCCCCGGACGGACGCAGCCTCCTCTGCCGCCTTGAGGGAGCGGAGAGCCTGACAATTCTTCGGCTCAAGGAGGTTTCCCCGTGAGCGGCCGCCTCCTCCCCGCCATCTGGCTGGGCCTGGCGGCTCCGGCAGCCGCCCAGTTCACCGGGACCAGAATCATGATTGATGCGGGGCATGGCGGCACCGATCCGGGTTCTCTTGGCATTGACGGCGCCGCCTACCCCAACGAGGAGGATTTTGTGCTGGATGTGGCCTGGCGTCTGCAGGCCCGGCTCAAAGCGGCCGGGGCGGAGGTCATCCTCACCCGCACCAGCGATGCCACCACCAGCCTGACCACCCGGCGCGATCTGGCCAACCTCGAAGATCCTGACATTTTTCTCAGTATCCACTGCAACTCGTTTACTGATACCGCAACGGGTGGCACCGAAACCTACTGGTGGACCGGCGGCGAGGGGGCCGATCAATCGCTCGCCACCCTCGTGCAGAGCCGCCTGCTCGAGTCCTTCCCCCTGCGGGACCGCGGGATAAAGCAGGCGAACTTCACCGTTCTCACCGCCAATCCCCCCTCGGCCCTCGCAGAAATGATGTTCATCTCCAATCAGGCCGAGTTCAATCTGATGAGCGTGGGGGCCAACCGGGAGGCGGAATCGCTCGGGCTTTACAAGGCCTGCGCGGATTTCCTGGGCATCGGTCTGACCGCCCCGTCGTTCAGCCTCCAACCGGTCTCCACCACGCGCTCCCCTGGACAAACCGCCAGCTTCACCGCAGGATCCCCGGACCCAGGGCTCTCCTGGCAGTGGCAGCGGCAGGGCGTCGATCTCAGCGACGGGCCGCGGATTTCCGGCTCCGCCAGTCCCAGCCTCACCCTTGCCAATGTGAGTTTGGCCGATGCCGGATTCTACTCCGTCCGGCTCACCGGCGGCGGTCTTCCGGTGGTTTCCCGGGAAGCGCAGTTGGTCATCAGCTCCCCGCCCACCGCTCCCGGCCAGGGAAATGGTCTGCGCGCCTGGTATTACAACAACCCGGACTTCAGCGCCCTGCAATTCGTCAGGGTGGACTCCACCATCGGCTTCGACTGGCAGGCAGCCGCGCCGGCTTCCCCCATGCAGCCGGACACCTTCAGCGTGCGCTGGACCGGCCAGGTGGAACCGCGCTTCACCCAGCCTTACACCTTCCACGCCCGCACCAGCGATGGCGTGCGGCTTTGGCTCAATGGCGCCGTGCTGATCGACCGCTGGCAGGATCAAACCCCCATGGAAGTCTCCGCTACCACCCCCCTGACAGCCGGGCATAAAGTGGATCTGCGCATGGAATACTATGATGGCGCGGGTGATGCCGTGGCAGAGCTGAGCTGGTCCTCCGCCAGCCAGTTGAAGGAAATCATTCCTGCCAGCCAGCTCCACCGCCCTCCTCCCGTGCTCGGCGGACCGGAAGAAGTCAGGATGGCCGAAGGCGGCACCGCGGTATTTTCCGCCTCCGTCACCAGTTTCGATCCCCTGCTGGCGTCACAGACCCTGGCGGATTTTGAAACCTTCACTCCCGGCTCGTCCGACCTTGTCATGTTCCGCCGCCCCGCCCTCGCCGGAGGCACGCTCGGCTTTCTGGATACCACGCAAACTGAGACCACCACGGTCACCAGCATTCTTCCGGAAGGCAACCCCAGCACCCGTGCCCTCCGCGCCGAATGGACCTTCAAGGCCGATGCCGTCAATCCCTGGCTCCGCTTCAGCACCTCCAACGCCCCCAACCTCGGCAACCCCGTGATCGATTTCCGGAAAGGCCTGCGTTTTGACATCTGGACGGCCCAGCCCATGCGCCTTGGCCTCGGCCTGCGGGAAACCAACAGCACCGGCGCCATCGGCAGCAATGGCGGCACCACCGGCACCACTGAATTCATCGGCGTGCCCACCCTTACGACCCGGCCGGAACCCTCACGTCTCCTGAGTCCCTCCGTCTGGCATACTGTCGATTTTGATATCCCCCGCGAGCCGGTGCAGCCCTTCACGGGGAATGGCATCCTCACCAGCACCTCCGGTAAAGGCGTCCTCGAGCAGCTCGCTCTGGTCCCGGATGGCCCTCCCGGGCCCCAACTGGTGATGGTGGACAATTTTGTGATCACCGATCCCAACTACCTGACCTGGTCCCTCGCCGCCCCCGTGCCCGGCGTCGCAATCGATCCGGTCACCGGAGCCGTCACCTGGCAACCAGCCGCCGGAAGCGGAGGGCAGCCCATCGCCATCACCATCCAATCCACGGACGCCGGCACCCCCCCCCTCACCGCCACCCGGACCATCCAACTGATCGCCGCCCCGCCACCGGAGATCCTGTCGACCCTGGCCGCCGGCGGCAGATTCGCTCTCAGCTGGCGCAGCGCCGCCGGAGCCCGCTACCGCATCGAATCCGCCGATTCCCCGGCCGGCCCCTGGGTCACGCAACTCCCACTCCTCAACGCCACGGGTCCGCAACTTTCCTGGTCGGCCCCCATCGCCCCCGGCACGCGCGCCTTTTACCGCGTGCGGCTGGAGTTCCAGCAAATTCCGGCAGGCAGATGATTACGGGGCACCGTGCAGCCACTTATGGGGCAGGCAGGGTTATACCCCATACCAGGGATCAGCCCTTCCGTGTATCGGTTGTCCTCTATGAAAACACTTTTTACCTCGGAAGCGGTATCGAAAGGTGGACGCTCCGGCACCATCAAATCTCCTGATGGCCTGCTGGATGTGGCCCTGGGGAACCCTCTGGAAGCAGGCTTGGAAAAACGTGGCCCCAATCCCGAACTCCTGTTTGCGGCAGCTTATTCGGCCTGTTACAACGGCGCGATCGCCAATGCGGCCACCCGGCTTGGCATCGTCATCACCGATCCAACCGTGCGGGTGCTCGCGAGCCTGATTGAAGATGATCAGGAGGGTTACCGCCTCGCGGTGGAAATCCACACCGCGATTCCCGGAATGGAGCCTGCCCAAATCCAGCGTCTCATGGAGGAAGCCCATGTCACCTGCCCTTATTCAAAAGCGCTGCGGGGCGATACTTCCGTGACTTTGGTCGTCGACTGATCCTCCGCTCCCGGGTTAACGCTTCCCAGGGAGTTAGCCGGCCCCATGGCGCCCGCCTTCACGGCCAGCATCAAACACCAGCATTATCCTCCCCCGGCACCATGGCATCCTGACACAGGCCAGGGTGCCGTCGGAACCCCCGTCACGGAATGTCAACTGGCCCGTGCCCGGCGCGGAGCCCCCATCACCCTAACGCTGCATGTTGAGCCGTGCGAAACGCGTTCCGGTCCCTCCGGCCGGAATCACGGCAGCGACCACCCCGTAAGCCTCCCCTGGCATATCTCGGATGACCACTTCCGCAATTCCGGACGCCTCCCAGACCGACAGGTCGGCCGACCATTCGACCCACCCCGCGAGGCCGCCAGCATCCCGCGCCTGCCGATAAGTCAGGAACAATGCCCCTTGCTCCTCCTTCACGAGCGGGCCTGACGGCACGGCGGCCCCCTGGACCGGAGCCAGCAGCGCAACTACCGGCGGCCGGAGGTTTTTGGGGCTTTCCATTGGCCTGCAGATAATCCTCACAAGTCGGTCCTTGATAGTCCCGGAACAGGCTTCCCACCTTGGGGTTGAGTCCGAAGGAATTTCCCGGAAGATAGGAAACAATTGAAAAATCGTATTTGACGTAAGCCCAGTCATTGAAGGTCGGATCATTGCGGGAAATCGAAGTTCCGGCCGGCCGGAGACCTGCTGAGGTTGATCAGCTGCGCCGGCTGACGCAGCGTCAGCACCTGCTCGCTGCCGTCGGCGAGCCGGGCAATGAAGGCACATTCCGCCTTCTCATTGAGGGAGACCGACGGTTCGATGGCTTGGATGGCACCGCTCGAATCGGGCACCGAGCCGGGCCGGGCCACCGCCGTGAATTCATAATACGGACTTTGTGGCGTGGCGGCGGGGACGGGCCGCACCATTATCATGAACGCAGCCACAGCGGGCATTACGGTCCAGGCGGGGATTTCGGGGCGCATGCTCAAATATCAGTTAGCTTTGTAAAGCGGCCGGTTCCGGAAAGATGCAGCAGGAAGGATCGGCAGGTTCGGCGCGGAGTTGGCAGGGAGCCGCCGTCATACCGGCTTCATTGCATGAGGGAAGCCTGCACCCGGAACGATTGCCGCCCCGGTTGAATAGGCAGATCGGCCGACATCGGCTGGCCGTTTCCGGGCCGGGCCGCTCCTTCAGGCAGCCAAAGCTTCAAATCAGCCGTCCGCTGAATCTGATATTCAAAAAGCGGCAAGCTGGGCCACTCAAGATGCAGGCCTCCATTCAGTGAACTGAGTTGGATCGCAAAAGGAGGATGCACAAAGGGAGCCCACTCCCCGCTGACGCGGAACGCATCGATCCACAGTTTGCCCGCGGGCACCACGGTTCCACCACCTTCGTAGGAAATGCCGTAGATGCCTGCGCCCAGGGTATCGTCCACCGTGAGTTCCCAATTGGAGTCCCCTGATACCCCCATCCCGGTGCCCAAGGAAAAAGTCGCCACTCCCACCCAGGAGGCCACGCCCCCAGGCCCGTCGGGATCGATCGAAGCCTTCAGCAGACGTCCCGCCGGAAGATATTCCAGCCGGACCGAGATCACTTCGACGGCGGTCGGGAAAGCATCCGCCACGACCACGTCGGGCAGTTCCTCATTCCGGCCCACCGCCGCCGTCCATCCCCGCACGGGAAAACCCAGGGCGGGTGGCCAATACGCAAAGAATTCCAGCTGCGCCAAGTGCTCCGGTCTCCGGGAATGCTTCACCCCGATGCCCACGGCCGCATAACTATTCCGTTGCCCCACCACCAGGGAATTGTGGACATCGGCTTCGAGGGACCAGGCGCGGCTGACACTTCCCAGCCCCTTGATCCACGGACGGATCGAGCGATCCATCAAAGTGGCACTGACCACGGAATACTGCACCCGGCCGGGCTGTTCTGCCAGGACCCCGCTGCCGGTCACGAGATCCCGGGGACCCCACAGCAGCGGATCCCGGAAGCCATCATCGAAGTTGTCACTGGCCACCTGCGCAGGCAGTGGCAGCAGGAGCCCCAGCCAGCCCACCAGACCAGCCAGCCACCCTTGCCATTTACGGGCCGCCGGGGGCACTGAGGGAAGGCACCCGGGCGAAACAGGGAAGGGCAAAGCCTGGAAAGAATTCATGGATTTAAGGGGCAGGAACCCACGGCCATGCCGTGAGGCTCGTAACAGCGCCATCAATCCACGGCCTGCAATAAAGGGCATCTCCCGCCTGCAGGCAGCAAAATCCAACCCCGCAGGAAATTCTCCTTATGTGCCAATAAAGAAGCCGCACGCGACCCTGGACGTTTTGCCTTCCTTCTCCACGCCATTGGAGGTAAAACTACCCCATGTTGCCCTCCCTGCCCCGCCGCCGTTTTTTGCAAACGCTCGTTGGATCCGGTGCCCTGATGGATCAATTTGGAACTCCCTTTTTGGGAAGCATGCCGGTTGTTTCCGCCCAGGAAGCGCAGGTGAATCCAGCCTCCGTTCGCTTCTCTCCGGAGATCGAACCCCTCGTAAAGCTCCTCGAGGAGACTCCCCGGGACCAGGTGCTGGAGAAGGTCGGCGCCGGCATCAAGCGGGGTGACCTGCCCTACCGCGATGTGCTCACGGCCTTGTTATTGGCGGGCATCCGCAATATCCAGCCGCGTCCCGTGGGTTTCAAGTTCCATGCCGTCCTCGTGGTGCATTCCGCCCATCTGGCCAGCCTGAACTCCCCGGACTCCGACCGCTGGCTGCCTCTGTTCTGGGCGCTGGATCAATTCAAATCCTCGCAGGCCCGGGATGTCCAGGAAGGCGACTGGACCATGAGTGCGGTGGACGAAAAAGCTGTGCCGGAAGCCAGCAAAGCCCGCGAGGCCTTCACCGACGCCATGGACCAGTGGGATGCCGCCAGGGTCGATGTGGCCGTGACCGGCCTCGCGCGGTCCGCCGGCGCCCAGGAGGTGTTCGATTGGTTCTGTCTTTATGGAGCCCGCGACTTCCGCGATATCGGGCACAAAGCCATTTATGTCGCCAATAGCTGGCGAGCCTTGCAAACCATGGGCTGGCACCATGCCGAACCCGTGCTGCGTTCCCTCGCCTACGCCCTGCTCGAACATGAGGACGGCAGCCCCGCCGGACGCGATGCCGAGGCCGACCAGCCGGGACGGCGCAATGGGCCGCTCGCTGACAAGATCCGGGCCGGCTGGACTTCCGGAGTGCTCAGTCCCCAGGCCCGCGGCGAAATGCTGGCAGCGCTCCGCACGGGCAGCCAGGAGCAGGCCGCGGACATGGTGGTGGAGTTGTTGAACCGGGGCACCCATCCGCAATCCCTCTGGGATGCGTATTTCCAGGCGGCCGCTGAAATGCTGATGCGCAAGCCCGGCATTGTTTCGCTCCACGCCGGTACCACCACCAATGCGCTGCACTACGCCTGGCAAAACTGTCACAACGACCGCACCCGCCGCTTTCTCCTGCTGCAGAATGCTTCTTTCCTGACTCTGTTCCGCAAGGCTTCCGGAGCCAACGAGGGCGTCCTTGTGGACGCCTTCGAGCCCGCCGCCGCCGGCGCCCCGCTGGACCCGCTCCTGGCGGAAATCGGTCAGGACAAAATGAAGGCCGCCCAGCAGTCCCTCGCCTGGTTGCAGTCAGGAGGCGATGCGAAGTCTTTCATCGCCGCCGCCCAGCGCCTCATCTATCTGAAAGGCACGGATTCCCACGATTACAAGTTCAGCTCCGCCGTCTTCGAGGACTACCGCCATCTCTCCCCAGACGTGCGCGACCGGTTCCTCGCCGCCAGCGTCTTCTGGCTGAAGGGTTCGGGCGCTCCGGACAATCCCCTTGTCGCCCGCACCCGCGAGGCCCTCAAGGCATGACCGGTCCATCACCCGACGGGCTGGTTGAAGGATGACGGACCGTTAGCCTATGAAGATACCCCTCTGGCGCGCCACGCGCCTTCCGGGCGGATGGATGTATCCCACACGCCGGCCGCCAATCACCAGCGCCACCTCATTCCAGACCCTTGAGACCCGGGCGCTCATTCCCATGGCAGCCTGAAAGGCCCGCAGCGACGAAGCCCCTTATTCGGGATTGCTCAAAAAAGCGCGGTAAAAGCGCCGTGCGCCCGTAGCGTTGCTGGCGGGGTGGGTGTAGGCCCACGAATTGATCTCCGGAGTGGCCGTCGCGATCGTGCTCCACTGGCCCGGTGCCATATCGGTGGACGTTTGCAGCGTTAACAGGAAATACGGCGAGGTTTCCAGAACCAAGCTGACCGCCCCCGCGGGCGTGCGGGAGATGCCGGTAAACACCGGCGCTTCCGGCACCGGCAGGCTTCCCCCCGTGCCGTTGTATGTGACTTCCGCAGTAAAGGCCAGCGCCCGCCCATCCATGGTGCTGCTGGTTTTCATGATCACGCTCTGATCAGCCAGGATAGTCCCCTTGAAGACGGCAAAGGTCTCGATCACGGCGGAAGTGCCCACCTGCCAAAAGATATTCCGCGGTTGGGCTCCTCCCGCAAGGATCACCTTGATGCCGCTGCCGACCTGCAGGTCCGAGGCAATTTGGAAGATCCAGACATCATCGGCCGTCCCGGTCAGCGTCAGGTCCGCCCCCGTGATCATCGCGGTCGCCGTGAATTTATACAGCCCGGGCATGAGATTCATCCCGCCGATGTTGCCGGCCCCCGGATTCAGGAACGGACCGGACGGAATAGGCGTCCGTCCGGCGGCGTCATTGTAGGCAGTCGTCAAATCCCCCTTGGCTGTCAGGAGCAACGCCGGATCGATGCGGGAACCCGCCGGACCACTGGCATCGACCGCGTAGATGGCTCCATGCACTTGAGCCTGGGTCAGATGTATCGCCGACCCCGCGATGGGACTGGCTCCCACGTCGCCTTCGATGATGCCTCCGCCGGTAGTGGTGATGCCGGCCCCTGCCAGAATGGTGAAATGGGCTGCGGAGCGCAGATTAATAGGTTGCAGGTCCCCAGCGCACACGGGGCGGCAGGGAGCCAGCAATCCGGCAGCCAGCAGCAGGGTCCGGCCCGGACTCCCCCCGTTCCAACCCATGCGTGCCATTTGCCTTCTGGCAGTCTGGGAATGCCCGGGGCGGGTTTGACGAATCACAGACTGAAGGGGGGGATGAGGGGGGATCATAAAATAAATAATTTCAATAAATTATATATTTAGTCTTAAATTGGGATCGAGTCAATACAATTGATAGAATCTTATTTTTAGCATAATTTAGGCTAATTTATCTGAAATAAGTGCCGCCACTTCCATCGCCCCACCTCCCACGGGGTTTCCAAACGAGGATATCGCCAATGGCCGTTGGTTCCGTTTTGACAATCGACCCATTCCCTGAGGCACTGGGAGCCGTGTCAAACCCGAGCAGATCCATCCTCCACCACCAGCCGCAGCCGCTCCAGCGCTGCATCCCAATTGCGTTAGATGAGGTCGAGGGACTCGCGTGCCGCTTCAAGCTGGCCAGGCCGGAATTCCCACCGCCGCTCCCGTCCCCCTTTCACATCTTGCACCAATCCGGCGTCCGCCAGCACCCCCAGATGTTTTGTCACTGCCTGGCGTGTGATCTCCGTGCCGGCCTTGAGTTGGGTGATCGAGAGCGCGCCCCCCAGGCAGAGGACCGCCAGCAGATGCAACCGGGTCTCATCCCCCCAATGCCGCAAAAACCAAAGCCCGACTCTTCAGTTTTTTGGGACTACCCGGGAGTTTGGACATATTCATGAATATGGATCAGCTGGGCCGCCCATCCCTGCCCGTTCATGTGGAAAGCCTCCTCGCGGCGATGGGGCGGCAATTGATCGAACCCGGATTCCGCCACCTTGAGCAGCGTCCCGCCCGGCACCTCCTCCAGCGTGAATTCCACCAGCGTGGTGGGCTCGCTCGCATAATCCACTCCCGGCTCCACCGCATACGGATGCCACCGGAACGCCAGATAACGCTCCGGTTCCAAGGTGACGATCAACACATCGAAAACAACGTGTTCGTAATCCGGAATGGTGATCGGACCCTGAACCGATGCCCCGGCCGTAAAGACCTGCCCCTTCAAGTTCACCCCGAACCATTTTCCGAAGGATTCCGCCTGGGAAATGGCCTGCCACACCTGCGGACGGGGGGCCTTCAGGAGTATCTCCTTCTCGAAACGATCGGTGGTGGAGGCGTTCATGTGCGGAAGCTGGCAGACACGGCGTTTGGGCGCAACCAAATAACTGAAACCCGGCCACCCGGCACTCCTCCGGCCACCTCCCGCCGCAGTTTTCTCATTGTTGTCAATACCGCCTTTGGTTTTGTCAGGTTCCGTGAGACTCCGGACCCGGACCCACCATCATCCGGCCCCGGAATCGGACGGCTTGGGGGCGGCCATGGCGTTCCAACGGCGTTGCATTTCCTCAGGGGCGACGGATTCGAATTCCCGGGAGAGAGTCCATTCGTGGCCGAAGGGATCGCGGAGGCAGGCCGACCGGTGGCCGTAAAACTGATCGGAGGGAGCACGGATTTCGGTGGCTCCCGCCGCGATGGCCTTGGCGTATTCCGCATCGACGTCGTCCACCATGAGGCAAAGTTTGACCGCCGTGCCCCCGAGGGTTTCCGGAGATTTATTAAAGGCCGGGTACTCTTCCGACAGCATCAGGAGGCCACCCCTGATCATCAGTTCAGCATGCCCGATCACCCCGCTGTCGGGATCAATCAGCCGATAACGTTCCTCGGCGCCAAACGCCGTATTATAGAAGGAGATGGCCTGATCGGCCTGACGGACTGCGATGGCCGCGGAAAAAGCTGGGTAGTGCATGGAGGAGAAGATGGGGAGGTTTGGCATCCGGCTGATACGCCTTTTCCAGTTCAGGAAAAAGTTTCCCAATTCCAAGCTGAAGCCGGAACTTAGCAGCCTGGGCTGACGGGGTCAAGAATCACGGAGCTGGCCCGTGAAAATACGCCGGCACAGCCTGCCGGGTATCCGCCACCCGTCGTGCGCACGGCATGGGAGTTCACCCGGCGGCCGGATTTGCACCTCCCTCCTGGAAATAAAAACTCCCGCGTTCCCGCGGCTGCCCCTGTTCCTGCCGCTTAAAGTACCGGCTGCGTCACGCGCACCCGGGCAGAGCGGGGCGAAGTAGTGAGGGGGCCGGGAGCAGGGTCGACTACCCGGATGATTTCCCCGCTATCGTCATAACTCATGCGCTGACCGCCGGTGGAAGGGGTCCAGTGGATGAAGTCCGTGGTGAATTCGACGGTGTAGGTCAGGCCACGTTCCAAGGCGTCGCGGGAGCGGTAGTAGGAGACGGCCAGCAGGGGTGGGCTGAAGGCCTGGAGGGAATCCATGGCAAAGGACGGAATGCCGGGCGCGGGCTCCGATGCGCCGGGGTTGACCGGGCTGAGGGGGCGGGCTCGGGGAGCCAAACCGAACGCATATTCCAGCAGGCTGGGCAGGCCATTTCCGTCAGGATCAGCCAGCGCGGGGAGATCGGTCTGCCCGGCCTCGCGCAGCCAGTGCTGGACCGCCGTGAGGGGACCGCTGGCAGGCGCGACATCGATCTGCAATCCCGCCACCGTGACGGGTTCGCCAAAGCTGGTACTGGCATTGAGGCTGAAGGTGAGGAGTCCGGCCTGCGCCGCCGTGGGGGTGCCTGTCAGCAACCCCGTGGTGGAGTTGTAGAAAAAACCTGGCGGCAGCAGGTCGAAGACGCCGTCCGGGGCATTGTTCCAGACCGCCAGCGTGTAGCCGGCGGGTCGGCTGACGGTGAATTGATAACTGAAGGGCTGGCCGGCGCGGGCGGTGGCCCGGCGCGGGCTGGTGATGACCAGAGAATCTGTCAGGGCACGCGGGGCGACCGTGATCGTCAGGAGAAACGGGGCGCTGCCGAAGGTTTTGTTCCGGCTGACCAGCGTCACATTGAAAGTGCCCGCTTCCCAGGGGAATCCGGAAAGCGAGCCATACTCCTGATCCAACAGAACGCCGCCTGGCAGACCCGTGGCGGACCAGTTCGACCCGTCCTCCGTGGCCGTGGGCTCGTAGGCCAGGGGCTCACCCACGGTGCCGGAGACGGTGGCCGCACCGCTGATTACCGGCGCTCCGGGAGCAGGATCGTCCTCGCTGCGGAGCTTCACCAAATGATCCGCCGCCCCTTCCAGAGTGGCACCCCGGACTTCGGTCAGGATCACGCGCAGGGTTTCGTCCGCTTCCTCGGCGTAGTCATTCAGGAGGGGCAGCTCCAGGGTTTTGACACCCGCCTCCCCGGCTTCCCAGCGGATCACCGCGGTGGTGCCTGCCATAAAGTCCTGCCCCGCCGTGGCGGTGCCGCCGGAAGTCAGGGTCACCCGCAGTTCGGCCGGCCCTGACTTGCCAAGCACCCGCTGGAAGGAGAGTGACAAGGGGCTGTCTTCCCAACCGCTCCAGTTGGAGGCCAAGGGCATGATCCGGCCGGGGCCAGGCTGATTGGCCAGGATGTAGAACCCTTTGCCATTGGGAACATTGGAACTCGTCATTTCGGCAAGCCATTCCAGGTTGTCGTTGATGGCGCTGACAACTGGCGCGTAGTTGGGACTGGACTGCTCAGGATTCGCGAATGGGGGGAAAAGCTTGTAGCCTTCTGCCAGCTGCTCTCGCTGCGTCCGCACCGTATAAGTGCCGTCCCCGGCGCGGATGGCGATGGACGGAGGCCCTCCCACCCGGACCGAAGTGGAAAGCTGCGAACCCAACATATGGCCAGTGGTGGTCAGCGAGTTTCTGGCATTGCCACCCCCTCCCGCGATAGCGAACCACGGCACCAGCGTGGGGGCGTTGAAACCGCTCGTCCAGACCGCGGTTTGGTTGCTGTTTGACGCAGGAATGGCCGCGCGCCAGGGACCATGCACGGCAACCGGAAACAGACCGGAAGCGCTGGAGACACCCGGTTCCAGGTCGGCCCATTCCGGTTGGGGCCAAAAGGTCCGGCTGGTGCCACCAAGGGGAGAAAGTCCTGCGAGAGGCGTCTCGTACGATCTGTGATCGATCCCTTCCCCAAAGACCGAACCCTGGTGATCCAATCCCCACGGAACGCCCCATTCGTTGTACAGGGTATAATCGAACCATCGTGGGGAATTGCCGCCGCCGGGTCCCCAGAGCAGCCGGGGAACCGCGACAAATGGGCTGACAGACTCGCCCAATACATAACCTTCCGCTGTAATATCGAAAATGTAGTCGACGGGGAGTTCCGTCAGATCCAGGGCACTGATATTGGGATCAAGGTAGCCGCCCAGGGCGTCGGCGGAGACCACGGGCTGGGCGAATTGGTTGAGATCGGCCTTTATCGTATAGCGGATGGGTCTTGCGATTTCGGCATAGCTACCCGTCTGGGAGGTGGCCTGAACCGCACCAGCCACGAGGAGAAGCGTGCCGTCAGGACGCACATTGGTCATGCGCACGCCGAAGCCGGTGGCAGCCGGCCTGATGAATGGCAGACCCGCCGAGGCCGGTGAGAGGTGCCTCATCACGCCATTGCGCCAGAGAAAGACGCCGCGGTCCGACTCCGGACCACCCTCCGGCCTCCGGATCCAGTGGCCGCAGACCATGCCCTGGTTGTTGAAATCGGTAGGGGTGTAGGTCAGTTCCGGACTGTCGGTGTGGAAGCTCCCGGTCACCACATAGTTGGGATCCTCTGCCTGGGAAGGGACTGTCAGGATCGACAGCAGAAGCAGGACAGGGAGTGTGGAAGCAGGGAGGGGAGGCAATAGCATAGGGGAAAAACTGAGCCGCGGGGACGCACCGGAGAATTGGATAAAAGGCTCTGACGGGGAGGGGCCAGGGAGATGGCCCCAGCCTGCGTCCGCGCGGCCACGCTTATTACGGCGCCTGCCGGATGTTACTACCAAAAATTGTTTTCCCAATCAGTCCAGCGGGACGGAATTCCACGATCACTACCCTCAATCAGCCCACTGTTTCCTGACGGATGACTGGGGTCCTGCTCCGCTCCGGAGCCATGGGCAGGAGGTTCCCGGGCCATCTTCCTGCCGCGAACTTTCCCTCAACCCCGGCTCTCAACGGCTTCTCCTGCTCCGGCGGGCCACTCGCCGCAAGGCAAGGAGTTGACTTTGCGCGGCATTTTACCGCATCCTGCGGCCCATGACCGCCCCTTCACTCCTGCTGCCCCTGCTCATTTTTGGTTCCATGGCCGTCCCCTTGCAGGCGGCCGAAGTTCCAGCAGTCCGGCCGGGCCGGATCTTCACTGCCTCCGGCCAGCCGGCCGACGAGGCCTTTTTCCCCATCGCGGTGTGGCTGCAGGATCCCCGGAATGCGCCGCGTTATCAGGCCGCAGGGATCAATCTTTATGTCGGGCTCTGGAAGGGACCCACGGAACTTCAGCTGGAGACCCTCACCAAAGCGGGCATGCCCGTCATCTGCGACCAGAGTGCCACCGGCCTCGCCCACCGCAGCAATCCCATCATTGCCGCCTGGATGCATGGCGATGAGCCTGACAATGCCCAGGCCCTTCCCGGTGGCAAAGGTTATGGCCCGCCCATCCTGCCGGAAGTGATTGTCAAGGATTACACCCGCCTCCGGGAGGCCGATCCCAGCCGGCCCGTGCTGCTCAATCTCGGTCAGGGCGTCGCCTTCGACAATTACATCGGCCGGGGCGTGCGGCGCAATCATCCGGAGGATTATGCCAGTTACCTCCAAGGCTGCGACATCGCGTCCTTCGACATATATCCCGTGGTGCATCAGTCCCCGGAAGTGTCAGGCAAGCTGGAGTTCGTGGCCCGCGGGGTGGAGCGGCTCACCCAATGGACGGAGGGAAAAAAGCCCGTGTGGAACTGCATCGAGTGCACCGACATGGACGGCATCGGGCGCAAGGCCACCCCCGCCCAGGTGCGTTCCGAAATCTGGATGGCCCTGATCCGCGGGTCGCGGGGCCTCATTTATTTTGTTCATCAGTTCAAGCCCGTCTTCAAGGAATTCGCCCTGCTCAGTGATCCGGAAATGCTGACCGCCGTCACCGCGATCAACCGGCAAATCAAGGAACTGGCCCCCTTCCTCAACCGCCCCTCCCTGCCCGACGCCCTCACCACCGTGAGCAGTGCAGCCGGCTCCCCGGTCATCGCCGTGCTCAAGGAATCCCGGGGCACCACCTGTGTCTTCGCGGTGAATCTGACGCCGGAACCCGCCACCGCCGTCTTCACCCTGAAAAACGCCACCGCCACCAAGGCCCAGGTCCTGGAGGAATCCCGCCAGTTGGAGATAGCCGACCGGACCTTCCAGGATTCCTTCGCCCCCTACGCGGTGCACCTCTACCGCTTGGAATAAAGTCGGCCTGCGCCGCAACCGCTTTCCGGTTCCGGCGGTCCGGATGGCCCTGGGGACGCCAGCCCCCCCCCCACCTTTACCGCCAGGAGCCTTGCCGGCGGGATCAGTCCCCTGCATTTTTCCTGCAAAAGGAAAGATTCATCGGCCCCTTTGGCCCGTATCAATCTCCCGTGAATCCCTCCCTCCCAGGCCCGCCGCCCGGGTCCTCACGCTCCCCATGATCCAACCCTCACCCTGACTCTTCCCATGTCCCCTGCCCTGTGCTCCCTCCTCTGCTCCTCCGGCCTGCTCTTCCTCCTCTCCTCCTCCGTCCCCGGTGCCCCGTGGCCCGGCTGGCGGGGGGCCGATGGCTCCGGCATTTCCAGCGAAACCGATCTCCCCCTCACCTGGAATGCCACCACAAACGTGAAGTGGAAAACCCCGCTGCCCGAGCGGGGGAATTCCACCCCGGTCGTCCACGGCGACCGCATCTTCATCACCCAGGCCGTCGGCAGCGGACGCTTCATCATCTGTTACTCGCGTCAGGACGGGAAGGAACTCTGGCGCGCCGGGGCCACCGGCGTCGCGCCGGAGCCCAGCCACGACACCAATCCCTATTGTTCGGCCTCCCCGGTGACCGACGGCGAGCGGGTCTATGCCTGGTTCGGCTCCGCCGGACTGTATTGTTTTGACCACGCCGGACAGCAACTCTGGCACCGCGATCTCGGCGAGCACCGCCACGAGTGGGGTTATTCCGCCGGACCGGTCCTGCATGGCGATCTGTGTTATCTCAACTTCGGCCCCGGCCCCCGCACCTTTCTGCTCGCGGTGGACAAGCGCACCGGCCGCGAGGCCTGGCGGCAGGAGCCTGGCAAAGTGGAGGTCACCCTCCCCCGCAATGACGGCTTCGGCGCCAAGGATGGCGTGGTCGGTTCCTGGAGTCTGCCCCTGCTCATCAATACCGGCAGCCGTGAGGAACTCATCATGTCCTGGCCCCAACAGGTCCGCAGTTATGATCCCAAAACCGGTCAGGCCCTCTGGCATTGCGACGGACTGAATCCTCTGGTCTACAGCACCACCATCTTTGGGGAAGGCGTGGTCGTCGCCATGGGCGGCTACAGCGGCAGCACCGTCGCGGTCCGTCCCGGTGGCACCGGCGATGTCACCGGCACCCACGGGCTCTGGCAGGAACTGCGCGACAGCGGGCACATCGGCTCCGGGGTCATCAAGGACGGCCACATCTACATCATGAATTCCAACGGCATCGCCCAGTGTGTCGAACTCAAGACCGGCCAAAGCGTCTGGAAGGAGCGGCTCAAAGGAAGCACCGCCCGCTCCGAGTCGTGGTCCTCCGTGGTCCTCTCCGGCGACCGGCTCTATATGCTGAACCAGACTGGCGATACCTTCGTCCTCCGGGCCTCCCCGAAATTTGAACAGCTTGCCCTCAATCCGCTGGTGGACGGCCTGACCAATGCTTCCCACGCCGTCAGTGATGGCCAGATCTTCATCCGAACCCATGCCCACCTGTGGTGCATCGGCAAATAACAGCACCAGACATGGGCCGCGAAGCCCGCGACCGGGATGGGGGGCACAAACCTGAAAAGCAGGAGGGGAGCCCACGGATGCCACGGATAGGACGGATCAACACGGATGGGGAAAAATGCTCCGTTCTTTCCACGGGCACCTGCAAAACTCAGCTGCATCTGTGATCATCCGTGTGATCCGTGGCCTGTCATGGCCGCCTTCCCCTTGGCGCAAGATGCCCGGGTGGTCCAGCCGATTGGTATCGCCGGCTGGACCCGGGGGCCAGAGGGGCCATTAGTTTTTTCCCTCACCGATAGTTGGAGCATTTTTAGCCGGAAGCAACATAATTTTCACAACATTTCACATTCGTCATCCAAAACCAGCCACATCCCACGTCCTGAGGGGATCCAAGCAGGTCAGGACAGCACACCAACCAGCCTCACGAAGCCCCACCGCAAGCGGATCTCCATGGATTCCAACGCCCTGCCTCCCCTCTGCGCCCGCAGCGTCTCTGCGGTAAACCCCCAAAAAAACAAATCCCCAGGCTCCCCGCGCCCCTTCCCTCCTCACTCCGGGAGTCAGCGTGCGCAGTTTCCAGGATCACGGTTATTCCACGCCCAGCGCCTGGGCAAAGTCCTCCTGAAGATCTTCGATATCCTCAATGCCCACCGAGACCCTCACCAACCCGTCGCTGATGCCGGCGCGCTGGCGCTCGGCTGGGGTCATGGAGCGGTGGGTGGTGCGGCTGGGAATACAGACCAGGCTTTCCACCCCGCCCAGACTCAAGGCCGGCATGACCAGGCGCAGCCGGCTCAATAACCGGTCCACCTGGGCCGGGTCCTGCAGCTCAAAGGAGAGCATCCCCCCGAATCCACGCATCTGCCGCGAGGCGATAGCGTGGTCAGGATGGGTGGGCAGACCAGGGTAGTTGACCCGGGCCACCGCCGGATGGGAGGCCAGGAAACGGGCGAGGCTGGCGGCATTTTCATTGTGCCGGTGCACCCGCAACGCGAGGGTTTTCAGGCCGCGCTCCAATTGCGCACAGGCCCGCGCATCCAGCATCCCGCCCAGGCTCACCGCCGTCGCCGTGACGCGGTGGATGATTTCCTCCGAGGCCACCACCACCCCCGCATTCACATCGCTGTGCCCGTTGAGATATTTGGTGGCGCTGTGGATCACCACGTCCATGCCCCATGCCAGCGGGTTCTGGTTGATGGGCGTGGCGAAAGTATTGTCGATCACCGTCAGGATCCCATGCCGCCGCCCCAGCTCCGCGACCGCTTTCAGATCCACACAATGCAGCAGCGGATTGGAGGGCGACTCCACATAGATCAGACGGGTTTCCGGCCGCACCGCCGCCGCGAAGTCCGCCACCTCCGCCCCCCACGACACCTGCACCTGCAGCCGCTGCAGTTCCTTGGTGATCCATTGCATCGTGCCCCCGTAGAGATCGTTTTGGAAAATCGCATGGTCGCCGGGTTTCAGCCAGGCGAGCATCACCGTGGAGATGGCCGCCATGCCCGAGCCAAACACCAGTGCCGCCCCTCCCTGTTCCAGCGCCGCCAGCTTGCGGCAGATCACCTCCTGGTTGGGCGTGTTGAAGTAGCGCGGGTAAAAGGTCTCGTTGGCCGCATTCGGAAACGCGAAGGCGGTGGACGTATAGATCGGGCTGCACGCCCCGCCGGTTTCCGGGTCCAGATGCGTGCCCGCGTGGATGCACAGGGTGGAGAGTCCTCGGGGAGGGGCGTCAGGATTCATGGGGTTCAGTGAGGTTGGCTCACACCAAGGGCCACCCACCCCGGACCCGGGAAAAGATGGCTTCGGCGGAACGGAGAAGTTGGAAACCACAGCCGGAGCGCAGTGGAGTCGGCCGCAGGCAAACTTCACAGATTTTCACAGATAGGGGAAGGAGGAAGTATCGCGCACCCGAACGCAGGAACCCAAAGCCATCTTTGCCCATCTGTGTCATCTGTGGTTGAAAATTCCCCGTGGCCCTGCTGCATCTGCCGGGAAACCACAGATTTCACAGATTATCACAGATAGGGAAAGGAGGAACGTTGCGGCCCCCGCCCCCAAAGTCATCTGTGTCCATCTGTGTCATCTGTGGTTGCACTCACCTTGAAACGCGTTTGATGCCGAGCTTGGCGTCTTTGAAGTTGAGAAGGAGAGCGGTCTTCAGGCCGGTGATGTTGAGGTAGCCAAGCATCTGGGCGAGGTGGCTTTCGTTGAATGCGGTTACGACTTTCGGATCCACGATCAGCCGTTCCTCCACGATCAAATCAGGAATCAGGGTGCCGATGAGCTGCCCGTCATAATAAACCTCATGCGGCTTCTGCTGGTGGCAGCGCACGCCCTGCTTGCGCAGCTCGATGACGAGGGCGCGTTCATACAGTTTCTCATCAAGGCCGGGCCGGAGCGCGTTCAGGACCTTCATGGCCGCAGCAATCACGATTTGAGTTAAGTCAACATTTTTGGCGCTCATTCTGGTTTGCGAAGTTGGGAACCACAGAGTTCACAGAGTTCACAGATAGGAAAGGAGGAAGGATGAGCCTCCCGAACTCAAAGCCATCTGTGCCCATCTGTGTCATCTGTGGTTGGAAATTCCCCGTGGCCCTGCTGCAGCCGCCGGGAAACCACAGAGTTCACAGATTTTCACAGATAGGAAAGGAGGAAGGATGAGCCTCCCGAACCCAAAACCATCTGTGCCCAACTGTGTCATCTGCGGTTGGAAATTCACCCCGCTTCTGCTGCCGGCTTTGGCGGGATCGGCCGCCATTTTTTAGGCGACAAATGCCGTTGGATTCGTTATAAGCCGCGCATGTTCTCCAAATCCCTGCTGCTGCCGCTGGCCGCCCTCATCGGATCCGCCGCTTTTCTCACGTGGCAGCACTTCGCGCAGGATCCTGTCCGGCAGCAGGCCACCCTCTTCCGCGAGACCATCCAGGCGGTGACGACCCACCGCACCTCGACCCAGGCCAAGACGGAAGCCGCGTCACGTGGCGGGGCCGATGGCAAGTCCTCCACCGATCCTGCCGCCAGCGGCGCCCGCCCCCCCATCGATCTCAAGGAAATGGCCACGCTGATGGCAGGCATGCAGAACGGCACCATGCCGGACATGAAGGCGATGCTCAAACTGCAGAAGACCATCCTCGAGCTCTCGTCGGACGAGCTCTCCGCCCTCATCACCGATGCCGGGCAATTGGATCTCCCTCCCGGGCAACGGGATAACCTCGTCATGATGCTGATCCAGGGCCTCGGCGAAAGCGACCCCAAGGCCGCAGTGATGGCGGCGGCATCGCTCCTGAAGTCCGGGTCCGGGAAGCCATCCAACATGATCGGCTTCACCATGCGCAATGCCTTTTCCTCCTGGGCCAAAAAGGACCTCACCGGGGCCCTGACATGGTTCGATGGCGCCGTCGCCGCCGGGCAATTTGAAAGCACCGCCCTGAGCGACGTGAACCGGGAACAGGCGCAAATGATCAGCAGTGTGCTGAAGCCGTTGTGGGAAAAGGATCCCGCCGCCGCCCGCGAGCGGCTCCTCGCCCTGCCGGAAAAGGAACGGACCGTGGTCCTCGCCAGCACCGATGGATTCGAAGACAACGCCGCTTCACAGAAGGAGTTCAGCGATCTGGTGCGCGGGGTCCTGCCTTCCAAGGAACAGGCCGGTGCCCTCAAGCAGCTCGCCCAGCGGGTTTACAGCAAGGATAGTCTGGACGGCGTGACCAAACTTCTCAGCACCATCGAAGCGACCCCGGAGGAGCGCACCGCCCTCGTCGGCGGGGTGGCGGAGTCCAGCTTCCAGCAGCGGATGTGGGGCAATGGCACCGAAAAACCCAACCTCGAAAATACCACCAAACTGCGCACCTGGCTGGCCCAGGAGGATGCCGCTGCTGCCGAGACCACCCTCGGCAAAAGCCTCGCCACGTCTGCCAACGGATTTGGCAGCTACAGCCCGGCCGACGGCCTCGCCCTCGTCACGGAACTCCACACCGCCCAGCCTTCGGATGACCTGCTCGTCTCCTTTCTGGATCATGCCCAACCCAAATCCAACAAGGAAGCCCTCCAAGCCCTCGCCGGCAAGATCTCCGACCCCGCCGCCCGCGAGGCCGCCCTGGCAAAATTGACCGCCCCCTAGCTGTTTTCAGTGGAGCCGGAGTTGAAAGTTGAGGGTTGAGAGACCTTGACCCGCCACCGGTGATGAAATCCCGCCCCCTTCTCCCAGCATTTGATAACATCAATTAACCGGCTGCTTTCAACACTCAACTTTCAACACTCAACTCTTCCCCATGAAAACTTCCCTCCTCCTCACCGCCGGAATCCTCGGCACCGCCGCCCTCGCCGGCTGGCTCCAGCACCGCGCCGCTGCCACCGGGCTCGCCGAGCGCGACCAACTCCGCGCCGAAGTCGTCCGGCTGGGCATCGATCCGGATTGGCTTACCGCCCAGGCCACCCCCGGCACCCTCACCCCATGGAAAAGCGCCGCGGTGATCGCCAAGGCCGATGCCACCGCCGCCCTCGCCGCCCGCGAGGCCAATGTCCGCGCCATCGCCAAAGAGATCATCGCCTTCGCCAAGGAACAGAAGGCACAGGAGAAATCAGGCCAGCAGATGGATGCCGCGGCCAAGAGGCGCGCCATGGCCGTCTTCGAAAAACTGATGGATCTCAAGGAATTAGACTTTGCTATTCTGCTGGACGAGGTGCGCAGCGACCCTTCCCTGCCCGCGCAGGCCAAGGGCGAACTCATCGGCATGTCCGTCATGATGCTCGCCCAGCAAAACCCGCGCAGCGCCCTCCAGCTCGTGCTCGATAGCAAGGACATGCTGAAGGACAATCCCGGCATGAGCTTTATGGCCGGCATGGCCATCGGCCGGCTCGCCGAGACCGATCCCGCCGCCGCTTTCGCGTGGATGGAGGAGCACAAGGACAGCGGCTTCGTGAATGACATGGCCCGCCAGCAGGCCCTCGCCGGTCTCGCCAAGGCCGATCCCGAACGCGCCCTCCGCAATATCCTCGACCAAAAAGACAGTCCGGATGATGAAAATAACCGCTTCGGCTCTATCCGTTTCGCCGGCTCCATCGCCCAGGGGGCGGACCGCGATTCCCTCCTCGCCGCCCTGCGCAAGATCACGGTCGACACGCCCGCTCCCGACATGGAAAAGAAGTTGAACTCCCTCCGCCACTCCGTCCTCACCGGCATCGGCTCGCAACTGGTGCGCGGCGGCTTCGATACTGCCACCTCCTGGCTGGAATCCTCCACCCTCTCCCCCGAAGAAAAATCCAAGGTGCTGGCGGGCGTCAACGGCGGCCTCTACGACACCGACCCCACCCCATGGCTCGGCTGGATGCAGAAGAACCTCCCTGCCGATCAACTCGAAGAGCACACCAATGGCATCATCCGCCAATGGACCCAGCGCGACTACAACGCCGTCGGCACCTGGCTCAACACCCAGCCCGCCGGCCCCGCCAAGGACGCCGCCACCCTCAGCTTCGCCGAAACCCTCCTCCCCCACGAACCCGAAGCCGCCCAACGCTGGCTCGATACCCTGCCCGCCGGCGAAAAGAAGGACCGCCTCCTTGAGCAGCTCCAAAAAAAGCCGGAGCCCAAGCCGGAGGAGTGAAGGCTGAAATCCACGGAGCAAGTGATCATCCTGAAAACTGGGATAAATTGGAACAGAATCTCACAAAGATCACCAGAACAGGAACTGGTGACTCCGCGCCGGGTCACTTGCCGGGTGAGATCATGAGGTAGCCAGCCGATTGCGGGAGTCCCTTATGCTGTGTCCTTGGTGCCCTTCTGTTCAGATCCGGGGGCCCGCGGTTTCCCACCGATGTTGACAGGGTGGCCCTCACCAATCCTTGAATTCCTCCAGAAAACAAACCGGACTGGCCCGTTCTGGCTCGTCCGATCCGGCCGGCGCTGCCTGGGCTGGCTGCCCTGTCAGGGAAAGTCCCTCACGTTTCCCCTGGCGCGGGGACAGCGCCCCCGCGGCTTCGCTGGCGGGCGGCCGCTCCCTGGGCTTTTTGGCATCGTGTTGCATGCAGGTAGTCCACCGGGCAGGCCTTTGGGGGCCCCCGTTCTTCTCTGAAGTATACGTGTCGGCGCGGGGCCTTTTGCCATGAACCCCATCGCTGCCGCTTGTAAGAAACCGGACGGGGGGGGGCAGCCATGCCAGGCCCGGGGCACCAAGTCTGCGTCAGGACCCGGCGTCAGGACCCTCCCCGGCAGGCGGAGCAACTGGGGCGGGCTCCCGGCCACCCACCGCGAAGGCCAGCGCCACCACCATCAGCACCCCCGCCACGGCGAACGTAACCCTCATGCCGGCGGCCACGGCTCCGGGTGGCGCCGTGGTGATATCGCTAGTCGCTGAGGCCAGCGCGAACACCGCGCCCATCACAGAGGCGCCGGTGATGAGCCCCAGATTGCGCGCCAGGTTCAGCATGCCGGAAATAACACCCCGCTGGTCCGGCTGAATCCCGCTCATCACCGCCGTGTTATTGGCCGTCTGGAACAAGCCATAACCCATCGTCATGATTACCATGGGCACGAGGTAGCCGGGAAGACCGGTCGCCTCCGGCAGCAGCGACAGCAGAAAACAACCGGCCGCGATGCCGATGAGCCCTGCGAGGGTCAGCCGCGGAGCCCCAAAACGATCCGCCATCCGGCCCGCCGGCACCCCTGTCAGGGCGGCCACCACCGGGCCTGCCGAAAGGACCAGCCCTACTCTCGCCGCATCCAGCCCCAGCGCCCGGGCCAGATAGAACGGCCCCACCACCAGCGTCGCCATCATCACCGTCGAGACCAGCGCGCTCATGGCCAGGCCCGCCCTCAGCACCGGCTCGCGGAACATCGCCAGGCGGACCAAGGGCGCGGCCGCCTTCGTCTCAGCCAGCACAAAAAGCCCCAGCCCGCCCGCTGCCGCTCCCAACAGCACCAGGTTGATCATCCCATAGTGGCCGCGCCCCAGCGTCATGGCCAGCGCGTAGGCCGCCAGCGTCAGGGCCAGCAGCAGGGTGCCTGGCTGATCGAGTCCCACCCGCTCCGGTTGCGGCTGCGGCCCTTGTCGGTCCACCGGCAGGTAGCGGTAGGCCAGCAGGAAGGTCAGCAGGCCCAGCGGCACGTTGATGAGGAAGAGGGCCCGCCACCCGGGTCCGGCGATCAGCCCCCCGCCCAGCGATGGCCCCAGCGCCGTGCCGATCGCAGACATCGTTCCCAGCAGCCCCATGGCGCGGCCGGTCCGGGCCTTCGGCACCGTCTCCCCCACCAGGGCCATGGTCAGCGCCATCATGATGGCCGCGCCCAGCCCCTGCACCGCCCGCGCGGCGATCAGCCACCAGAGCGTGGGTGCCACCCCGCACAGCACCGAGGCCACCGTAAACAGGAAGACCCCCGCCAGCAGCAGCCGGCGGCGGCCCGCGAGATCCCCCAGCCGTCCCACGCTGACGATCAGCGTGGTGATTGCCAACAGATAGGCGAGGACGATCCACTGCACCTCCTGGAAGGAAGCGTGGAATGCCTCCGCCAAGGTCGGCAAGCCCACATTGGCAATGCTGGTGCCCAGCGAGAACAGCAGCATGGCCAGCGAAAGGCTGGCGAGCGCCCCGCGGACCGAGGGCGGGCGTGGCGCCGATCCCCCGGTGGTCCCGTCCCGTTCTGCAGTGAACTCTCCAGACGCCCTGAATTTGGACCGCAGGGCAGCAATTACCCCAACCCAGGAACTTCCCACTGCAGTCACCTTCCCTGCCTGGATCAGGCCATCCGGCCGGTCTCCCTTTTGCTCAAATGTCCCGCTCCGTGTTCTGGGTGTCCTTCGGTTCATTGATTGGAAAAATGACGGGCCAAAGCCGGAGAGCAGCGGAGACAGCCGAAGGCAAATGGCACGGATGATACATGGACAACATATTGGACTCACCCAAAAAGGTGAATCGGATTTTCTTCATAAATCCGTGTAAATCAGTCCTATTCGTGCCGTCCGTAGCCCGCTGGCGTCCTTTCAAGTTCCTTCTGTTCATCCAGATAGAGGCAGGATATTGGACTCACCCAAAAGGTGAATCGGTCTTTCTTCATAAATCCGTGTAAATCAGTGCTATTCGTGCCCTCTGTGGCCCGCTGGCGTCACCTTGGTCCCGGAGGGTGAGGGAGCCAAGTGGGGCGGGCGAATCAACCGCGGGGAGCGCCGGAGGCACTGAACAGATGATCACGGATTTGCCAGGATAGACCCCGCCTCTATTGGCTGAATCCTTAGGACCCGGTCAATGCATCACCCGGTCCCACCATGCCTGATACCGGTCTTCGCGGGCCTGCTTGCGCATTCTCCGGCGTTCCTGCAGGTTCGAGTAGACCTCGTTCCGGACGGCCAGCTTCTCTTTCAATTCATAGGTTTCCGCGACTGCTTCCTCCCGTTCCCGGGCTTCCTCCAGCTTTTCGTGTTCTTCGTTATGGGCGCAGGAATTCAAACCGGCGGCCATGCCCAGGCTGCAAAGGACCACGAGGCAGGTCCGGAGGGAGTTACGGGGTGCGGGAGCTATCATAAGATTGGAGTATACAAAATTGCCTTTACCGGCCCGCCGTCAATGGGGGATCGCCCATGAACGGTGGCAAGAATCCATGGCGGATGGCGGACCATCGGAAATATTGTCCACGCCGGGTTTCGGCCAAAGCCCGCCGGCAGCTTGGAGGAGTGTCAATCCTCCACGCCTGGTCGCACGGGCCAGGAAAACCTGCTCGAATTCGTCCACATGAATTGCTGGTGAAGGTCACGGATCAGGCGACGTCGAGGGGAAGCACCGGGGACACTCCGAGCCGTGGCCTGCATCCGTTTTGTTCAAGAGGTGCAGTCGAAGGTTCGTTCCTCACCTTCGCTGCGACCTTACTTGTTCGGCCTCGTTTTCGTGGTGCATTGTTGGCGAGGATCTTGAGGGTTCACCACTCTCGCCATGGTTCAGTAATATCATCGCCAGGGGCATTGAACCCACGTTGCACGCCCGCTGTGATGATAAACTCGCAAATGTCTTCTCGCTGATCAGTCTCGATCAAGCTGCCGCCCGCTTGCTCGTTGAGGTGATTCAAGCTCAAAACCGTAGCCTCGACCGCTGCGAGTGCAGAAGTCTGGTCGGCAGCCTTCTCAATCGTCCCAGCATGAGTAACAAGTATCGAGCGACAACGATCAACGTCGTCCTCGGTATCACCCGAATCTCCGTCGTTCATATATTCAATCATCCCAATGGTGAGACGAGCCAGGGTGCGCTGAAGTTCCGGGCTCATGGGGATGGACTCGTTTTCTTGGCCGAACGCAAAGGTCAGCGATGCGGCGGAGCCGCATTCGCTGCACCGCCTGGTTCTGCCCGTTTGTTCTGACGATCAAACAACTCCAGTGTCCCCGTCATTCTCTCGGGCAACTCCCCGTAGACCTGCCGCAGTTCGGACACAATTTCGATAATCCGATTCTTCTGGTCCGGCGTCCCGTGGTCGCGCGCGGCGGCAACCGTGGCATCGTATTCCTTCCGTAGGGCAACCAGGCGTCTGAGCGCTGCCCGACAGTCCCTGCAATGACGAGGCTGCGCATCCACAGATAAGAGGTATTCCTCAAACCACGTCTTTTGCTCTCCCGCTGTCCATGTGAATTCTTTCCCACACCGGGGGCACTTGAACTCCGCGTCGATGTACCAGTGGCGAGGACAAACGCCATAGTTTTGCTTCTCAATGTTCGCACGCACAGCCGTCTCGTGATGAACCGCGAATGCGCAAAAGAAGAGATGCTCCGGCATCTTCTTGGGATCGGTGCTTCCGAATATATCCATTTCGTCACGTCTGGGCAGAACGTATAGGCCATCCACGGCGGGGATGGAAGCCAGAATTCAAAGAAGGACGTTGCCCGCGGTTCGATGTGCCGGCTTGTTCTCCGGTCTTTTTCATTGGGGCGAGCAATCACTCATAAAGCTTACCCATATGCAAAATGTGCGCTATCCGAGTCCAAGGGTTCTGTGGTGGCGTGTAGAGAGGCATGCCATTCTTCGATCCCTCTGCCCATGCTGAAGCCGCCCCCAAAAATGCCTCAATGGTGCCGTTCTCCCAACCATTGGCACCGGGGCAAAATGGGGATGTCGGATTGATGGCCTCCTTCGCAAGTTCGTCTTCTCGATCACCAGCCAACGCAGACATGAAATCGATCAGTGACGACTCATCTGTGACTTGGTCTGCTAGCGCGTGTAGATCGACTGCCATGGAATTTTCTGGAGAACAGTCTATTATGCCACCAGATCTGGTGGGATATCCATTTCAAGATGCGGCACATTGGGAGGGCTGCTGGTTTTCAAAATATTGAGCCTCAATGGATACTGCTTGATCCTCCGACCATATTCAACCCCAACAGGATTTGCAAGAAAATCAGGAAATTTCAACGGGCCCTGAATGTCATGATGATTCGTCTGGAAGGGGCAGATGGGGCTTGGAAGGGGAATGCCGGGAAAGAGGGCTGGATGAGAGGAAAGTTTAGCGGTCCGGAAGCAACCACTGCGGAGACCTTGAGGAAGTGGTGGGGCGGATGCCTCAGCCTCTAAACGAAAACCCCGCCGGCCAGGGGAACCGGACGGCGGGGTATACGGGTGGGGTTTGACCAGTCGTGGGGCCCTCAGTCTTTGGTAACCGGAGCGGAACCGGCACTCTTGACCAGATTGATCCCCGCGAGGCAATCGGCCTCATTGATATAGCCTTCTCCGCCGTTGGCGATCTTTTTACCGTTGGCGGACTGGAGATACCAACGCCATTCTCCTTTGGCGTCTTTATACATATGGTAGGTCATGGTGTTTTGGGTGGTGCCGCACCGGCAAGGGTGCGGGGTTTTTCAGTCGCCAGGCCTGCAGAAGGCGGACGGTGGAGCGCCAGAAAGCAACGTGGGGCCTGTGCGTTCACGGAGGCCCGGAGAGAGACAGGGATGGATGGGACTGGCATCGCCATGCGATCAGCACTGAACACCAGTGCGCTCTCCCTCTCCCATGCCTCATTGCCCAGGGCATTGGCAAGTATCTTTTCCGGGTGGCCGGATCCTCGCGGGCGGTCCGGACGGCGGGGTAGGATGATCGGGAGGGGATGGAGCGCGGACATGCAGTCCGCCCCGGAGCATCGGCAGAGCATCGGCAGGGGGCACTGGATAGGACCAGACAAGGGGCCGGGGTTGCCGGGGCGGACTGGAAGGCCGCGCTCCTTTTTCCCTCACACGGCGGGCGCCTGGCCCCAACACAAAACCCGCCCTCCCACGGATGGGAGGACCGGCCTGGGGTCAGGGCTCCGGAAGGGAGCGGGGGCTGGCCGGATGGCGCTGAAGGTGATCGACTTGCCAGCAGCTCCCGGCACCCACGCAGGGACAGAGGCTGCGGCAGTCCGCCACCGCTTTTCCCCGGCCTTGCTTTCCGCGGGCAGACTTGTCATCATCCCAACATGCCTGATGTCACCCAACTGCTCAGCGCCATAGAAGCGGGCGATCCCCGGGCTGGCGGGGAACTGCTGCCACTGGTCTATGAAGAACTGCGCAAGCTGGCCGCGGCGAAGATGGCGCAGGAGCAAGCCGGGCAGACGCTGCAGGCCACCGCGCTGGTGCATGAGGCGTGGCTGCGGCTCGGCGGAATGGAATCGGCGCAGGCATGGAACGGCCGCGGGCATTTCTTCGGCGCGGCGGCGGAAGCCATGCGGCGGATCCTGGTGGACCGGGCGCGCAGGAAGGGGCGCATCCGGCACGGCGGCGCCCTTCAACGCGTGGACCTCGACCATGTCACCCTCGCGACGGAAGACAGTGATGATACGGTGCTGGCCATCCACGAAGCACTGGAAAAGCTGGCGCTCTCATCGCCACAAAAGGCCGAAATCGTCAAATTGCGCTACTTCGCCGGCATGGAGCACCAGGAAATAGCCAGGTCTCTGGGCATTTCCCTCTCCACGGTGGAGCGGTCATGGGCCTACGCCCGCTCCTGGCTGCACCGGGAGTTGAAAAAGAATTTCTCCACTGGCTGAAGGCCCGGTTGGGAAAACGACGCACTGAAGAACAAAGCCCCGGATGGCGGCTGCAAACTGATGAACGAAACCCATCAAAGCCTCGAGGAGATCCTCTTCGACCTCGCGGTGCAAAAGCCGTCGGCGGAAGAACTCACCGCCTTTCTCAGCCATGCCTGCCGGGACAACCCGGCCCTGCGGGCGGCCCTGGACGAATTGCTCGAATCCCATTTCGGAGCGGCGGGATTCCTCCCCGCATCCCACCTGGACAGCCCCCTTCCGGCAACCGCTTACTTTCCTCCGCCTGCCGAAGCCCCGGCGCAGATGCTGGGGCGCTACAAGCTGCTGGAGAAAATCGGCGAAGGTGGATTCGGCGAAGTGTGGATGGCAGAGCAGCGCGAACCGGTGAAACGGCGCGTGGCGCTCAAGCTCATCAAGCCCGGCATGGACAGTCACCAGGTGGTGGCGCGTTTCGAAGCGGAACGTCAGGCGCTGGCCATGATGGACCATCCCTGCATCGCCCGGATCTACGACGCGGATGTGACCGACAGCGGCCGGATCTTTTTTGTCATGGAATTGGTGCGCGGCATCAGGATCACAGATTACTGCGACCAGAACCAACTCCCGACCCGCGAGCGGCTCGACTTGTTCATCAAGGTCTGTCAGGCCATCCAGCACGCGCATCAAAAGGGCATCATCCACCGTGACATCAAGCCTTCGAATATCCTCGTCACGGTGAACGACGGCGTGCCCTTACCCAAGGTGATCGATTTCGGCATCGCCAAAGCCACCCAGGGCGAGTTGACCGACAAGACGGTGTTCACCCAGTTCCAACAATTCATCGGAACCCCGGCCTACATCAGTCCCGAGCAGGCGGAAATGAGCAGCGTCGACGTCGACACCCGCGCGGACATCTACAGCCTGGGCGTGCTGCTCTATGAACTGCTCGTCGGCCAGACGCCGTTTGATGCCGAAGAGATGATGAAAGGCGGCATTGATGCGCTGCGGCAAATCATCCGCGAGCGGGAACCGCAACGCCCCTCGACCCGGCTGAACACCTTGCCAGGGGATGACCTTACCACGGCGGGCAAATGCCGGCAGACGGACGCGGGCAAGCTCGTGCATCAACTTGAGGGCGATCTCGACTGGATTGTGCTCAAGTGCCTCGAGAAGGACCGGGCGCGCCGTTACGAAACCGCCAACGGCCTCGCGATGGACATCAAGCGGCATCTGGCCAACGAACCGATCACCGCCCGGCCGCCCGGGATGGCCTATCGCATCCGGAAAATGATCCGGCGGAACCGGCTGGCGTTCGCGGCCGCCGCCGTCGTGTTTCCCTCACTGCTGTTCGGTGTCGGCGGCGTGATCTTTGTGCAATTCCGGGCCAACCAGGGCTATCGCCAGCAACTCTACGTGTCCGAGTTCGAGCGTGCCAAAACCGCATGGCAGGCCGGTCAGTCGGCTGGGCTGCGGGAGTCGCTGGAACGCTGCCCGGCCGAATTGCGCAACTGGGAATGGAATTTTCTGTATCAGCATGCGGATCGTTGGGAGTCGACCGTGGTGCTGAAGGCCGCCGGTACCATTTGGGCCGGACTATCCGGGGACAGCAATCTGGTGGCGGTGAATGAGGGCGATGTGATCCGGATTCAAGAATACCCTGGCGGGCGGCGGCTTCGCGACATCCCACACGCCATCGGATATGATTCCTCCTTCGTGGTTTCCCCGCGCGGCGAACAATTGGCCACCACCCGTTTTGACGGGACCATCACCGTCTGGAACATGCGTAGCGGGGAACCCGTCACGGAAATCACGGAAGGCGGGCCGTCAGGAGGGTTCAGTTGGCCGGCTGACGGCCAGCGCGTGGTCTGCGGCTGCAGCGACGGCAATATCCGGCTCTGGGACGCGGCCAGCGGCAAGGTGCTGGATAAGTTCCCGTGCCCCGGGGACATTTCATTCGCGGCCCTTGCACCGGACGGCAAGACGCTGGCGGCGGTATCAGGAGGCAGTTCCGTGCTGTTGTTCGACACTTCGACCCGCACGGTGAAGCGAAGACTGCGGACTCCGGTGGGGAAATTCAAGGGGATGAAGTTCAGTCCCGACAGCCGGAAACTGGCCACATCGAATTCGGACTTGGAAGGCTCCAAACAGGACAACCGCGTCTGGAACCTTGCCGCCGAAGAGGAAGGCTCGTTGGATTTGATCGGGGTTGCCGGCGCCACGTCGTATGATTTCAGTCCTGACAGCCGGCAGATTCTCGTCGCCGACAGCACCGGAATGATCCGGCTTTGGGATCTGGAGAGCCGTGCGGAGATCGAGCGTTTGCCTGCCCACGTGGCTCCTGCCTTTTCGGTCCAATGGCTGCCGGACGAACGGATCCTTTCGTCCGGCGCGGATGGGGCCAAAGTCTGGCGGCGCCTGCGTCCTGTTGCCCAACAGTTCAAAGGTGATCAAGGGGGCCTGCGCTGCGTGGCTTTCAGTGCCGACAGCCGCCAGGTGGCGTTCGCCGGCACCGATGCGGTGGTGTCTGTCAGGGATGTCAGGGATGGCTCCCCCACGAGGAACTACACTGACAGTCCGGCCCTGGTCCATAGCGTTGCCTTCCATCCCGGCGGCATGGTGGCCAGCACCGGCAAAGCAACGGTGGGACTGTGGGATCCAGCTTCCCTGAAAACGAAATGGATGAAGCCACTCGCGCCGGCCCCGTCGGCATACTGGCTCGCCTTCAGCCCGGATGGCAGCCGGATTTATGTGGCCAGTCAGGAGGACAGGCTGACCGTGCTGGATACCGCCACCGGCGACACGCTCCGCTTCAAGGATAATCTGGGAGCTACCCTCGATGGCCTTGCCGTTTCTCCGGATGGCCGGCTGCTCGCCCTCTGTCAGAAGGTCGGAGCGGAAAAAGTGATGGTGCTGAGCGCGGATGATTTGAGTACATTGTGGCAGGTGCCCGCTATGACCCTAAGGTGTGCCGCCTTCAGCCCGGACAGCAAATGGATCGCTGCCGGGGAAAGGGACGGCACGGTCAGGCTGTGGGAAACCGCCAGCAAAGGCCGGGTGCAGCTGGAGTTGCGCGGACATGCCACATCCGTCAGGGGAGTGAGCTTTCATCCCGACGGGAGCCGGCTCGTCTCCTGCAGCGTCGACGGCCAGGTGAAAGTGTGGGACTGGAAAAGGGAAGCCGAACTCCTGTCGCTTCAGCTGCCCGGCGGCAGCGATGCCTGGCATGTCTCGTGGAGTCCTGACGGCACCATGATCGCTGCCGCAGGGGGCGACGGCAACGTGACCGTGTGGAAGGCGGAATAGCCGCGCCGGGGTAAAGCACCACGTGGCTGGCCTGCTCCGGGCCCCCGGAATCCGCCGCGGCCCGTGCCCCGCGGGGCATCATGGTATACGGCATTTCTCTATCAGTTTTCTTCTCCGGTAACTTTTTCCACTTTGGTGAAGGTTTTGGAAACAGCACGGCGCACTGGGTTGCGGAGACCGGGAACCGGAAGCTCCGGAAAAACAAAACAAACTCAACCGCCTGCCGGATCGCTCCCCAGGCAAGATCAGAAAGAAAAGCATAACATGAACCCAAAAGCACTCATCAAAGCATCTGCCATCGCGCTGCTCCTGCTCGGTTTGATCACCGCTCTCATGCCTTCGGCTCAGGCCCAGACCATAGGCCGCCGCGTGGAAGGAAACTTCCAGGATTGGCTGGCCGCCCAGACAGGCCAATTCGGATTTGTCAACGATCCGGACATCAACGGGGACGGGGTGGACGATGGTCCGCGCTATTTCGTCGCGTTTGACTACGCCCACCTGTCGGCGCCGGGCATCGGCACCGTCAGGGGCACGATGACTACCCGCAAAACCGCCGATGGCCGGGAGGATGTTACCGTGAATATTGAGTTCCAGAACATATTGCTGCGGGTTTGGTCGTTCGAGAACCAGGTATTCGGCCCCCAGGTCCTGGGCAATGCAACCAGCGCCGTTTTGAATAATGGCGCCACCCCCGCGCTGGTCACAGGCAAATTCACCCTCGAGTTTTTCCAGGATGATGCTGATGATTCGCTCGCCTTGGGCGATGTCTTTAGACGCGGTGACTGGTACGGCTTCATGTTGAATCTGCGCGGAGAAGGCCCCCTGAGCGCGGCCTTCGATCCTGCGGTTGAGGCAGGCACCACTGGCCGGCTGGTCTGGGGCAAACCCGGACTCGACACTCCGGCCAATGCCAATGCCGGCAATGGCGCGGCCAGCCTATATCCGAATGACGAGATGCACCTGTTCCCCATCGGGCGCCGTTGAGTGGTCCGTTCACTGCAGCCCCTGGCACTTACCCTGCTTCCCAACAACCACCTCCCGGTCAGCACCGCCTGGCCGGGAGGTTTTGCCTCCGGGTCCTGACGCCCCAGGCACTCATGGCGCAGGCATTTTGGAGTGCGGGTGGCTTGCCACCGCTTTCAGCAGCGGCCCGCCCTCGTCGATTTCAGTTAAGCTCCACCCGCCGCCCGAGCCCGTCCGGAAACGGCAGCAAGCTGCCTTCGGGACAACCAATGGGTAAGCCCATCCACATGAACCGTTGCTGGGGGTTGAAGGTGTGTCTGTGGACCCCCAGCTTGCCCTCCCTCAGGCGCTGCCCGCTACAAGCCGGACAATTTCGTTCGTAGGATAGCTGGGCCATAAATTCCGCGGTTACCGTGCGAGCCTGCCCCCCGCTACCGGGAGATCAACCTCGAACGGGGCAAGGATTCATGGCGGATGGGCGGTGCCATCTGAAATAGGGTTCATACCGGGATGTGGAGCGGCGGGGCGGGTTGGGTTGAGCTGGTGGTGGGAATGGCCGGGAATGGCCTTACATCTCGTGGTTTGCGTGGCATTTTGAATTCTCCGTCTCCAGGTGCTGCAACGCGCCCTGGCAAATAGCAGGTAAGTCCACAAGAAGATGGGGGAAAACGACCAGATCCGCGCCGTCTTTGAGGCCCGCGTCAAATATTTCCAGAACCAGCTGCAGCAGCGCCTGAACGCCATCATCGGCCGCACCATGCAGCAGCCGGTCATGGGCGGGAAGAACTGAGAACCAATCCCGGCGCCGGGGCGGTTTCCCCGGCAACTGAAGCCCAAACCCTATCATGTCAACCAGCACACCACCTGAAAAGAAGCAGTCCCTCCGCCCCGGCATTCTCACGCTGGGCAGCATGGGCGGGGAGGGCGCACTGCAGGCGGATCCGAATCCTCCCGCCGTGCGCGGCCTCATCAAGCCGCTGGAAGCCTACGCGGCCGAGTCGCAGCAGATGGCCCTCTCCGAAATGCTCATCAAGGAGGGCATGGCCAGTCATCACCTGATGGCGCAGTCCTTCCTGACGTATTTGCTGCTGGACGTCAGGGACTACCGCGCCGGCCTGGTGCCGGACCAGCCGCTGGCCGCCCGCGTGCAGCCCAAGGCCCGCCAGCATGACAACTGAGACTTTATGGCTGCCGTTGGGGCAGGAACACGGGACCTTGAATGAAAGGGG